>NZ_PVTE01000014.1 GCF_003002825.1 Spirosoma oryzae
AATTCGGGTCCATTGTTGATCAGACAGCTCGTAGCGTTTCATACCACAAAGGTCATACTATTCGCTAAGTTTACTATGATTGTCCACACACTCTAGTCGTAGTGGGGCTATTTTTATTCTATATGGTTGCAGTGGCAGATGCTTGCTGCCGAAAGTAGTGCGACGTACGGTACGGACCAGGTTCTAATTACAACTAGATTCACTGATACATTGATCAAACCATCTGACCGCTCTCACTTTATCTGAACGCATTGTACATCGCATTGCACACGCGTTACTTGGAATAACAAAAAAGCACTTACGAACTAACGTAAGTGCTTGATTCAGAGAGAGCCAGTGGAGGGATTCGAACCCCCGACGCGCTTGCGCATCCTGATTACAAATCAGGCGGAATCGACCGCTATCCGACACTGGCAACTGTCGTGATTTGTGGTGCAAACTTAGGCTTTTTTACCATTGCCTCCAAACCACTTTTCACTTTTTTTATGGCGTAGACCCAGGCAGGTCTACGCCATAATTGCTATTCCTGAGCCGCTCTCAGCTCCTGCCGCAGGCTATCAAGCTGTTTTTCAGCCTCTGCAATCTTCTGATCGATGTCAGCGCGGAGCTTATCGGCGTTTTTCGAACGGGCAAAAAATTCGATATTGTTCCGATATGTAGCGATGTCGTTCTCGATGCCGGTCATACGACGGCGGATGTCACTCTCCCGCTTGTTGCCGGTCGAAGCACCGTAATCGCCACGGCTGTACTCGTTGCGACCGTAGTCACCACGATCCCTATCACGACCACCGCGCGAACCACCCGAACGTGCACCGCCCCGGCCCATTTCCGCTTCGCTCTGCTGCATGATCCGCTCTTTGTCTTTCGCCGGAATCTTGCCTGTCGCGCCTACCAACGCATTGACGGCATTGATGTACCGCTTCTGCGTCGTCTGCATGTCTTTCTTCGGTACAAACCCAATCTCGTTCCACTCTTTCTTGAACTCGTTGAGCTGCGACAGATCGGCATTTTCGGTGGCGGCTGCTTCAATGCGTTCGATCAGGGCGATCTTTTTCGCCAGATTCGCTTCGAACTCGCGGTCAGTATCCTGGTTTTTCGAGCGCTTCTTGTTGAAGAACGCGTCACAGGCAGCTTTGAACCGGTCGAAGATGGAGTTCTTCTGCTTCTCTGGTACCTGTCCGATATTCTTCCACTGCCGTTGCAGGTCGATTACCATCTGGGTCATCTCCGGTGATTCTTCACCCGATGCCAGAATGGATTCGACTCGCTCGCACAATTCGGTTTTCTGACGCAGATTTTCTTCCCGCTTGCTTTCCAGTTGCTTGAAGAATTCGCCCTTGTTGTGGAAGAACGTTTTCAGCGCAGCCCAGAATTTCTTGCTCAGTTCCTTGCCTTCTTCACGCGGCATAGGCCCTTTGATGGCATTCCAGCGATCCTGCAACGCCATAACGGCTTTCGTTCTGTCGTTCCAGTCGTTGATGCTGCTCGACGTGAACGAGGTCATCGGAACCAGCTCTTCGTAGATGGCCGATTTCTCTTCGTACAGTTGTGCCGACTCTTTCCGCTGCTCGTTGGTCTGACCACGGCGTTTGTCGTACAGCACGTCGAGGGCGGCTTTCATCCGACCCCACAGTACTTCCTGCTCAGCTTTTGGAGCCGGACCGATGTGTTTGTATTCTTCGAACAGGGCGTTGGCTTCGTCGATCACCTGCCGGGTGACAGCGTTTTCTTCGGAAGCTTTCACCATCGCTTCTACCTTCTCGATCACGTCGGTCTTCAGGCCTACGTTCCGTTTCCGGTCAAGGTCTTTCAGTTCGAAGTAGATGTTCCGGTTGCTATAGTAGCGGTCGACCAGCGCGTGGTACGTCGCCCAGAGCGTAGCGTTGTGCGGGGAATTCATGTTTCCAGCCGCTTTCCACTCGTCCTGAATTTTCTTGAACTCGTTCCAGCTCGTCTTGGGGTCGCCCGCGTTCGACTCGTCGGTTTCGACCAGTTCGCGCAGGCGCGTCAGCAGGTCGGTTTTAGCCGCGAAGTTTCCGTCTTTAGCTTTGTCGAGGTTCTGGAAGTACGTGTTCTTCAAGCTCTTGATCTGCTTGTAGAGCTCTTCGTACTGCTGCACAACGTCGTCCTGTTTGAAGGCAAAGCCATCTTCCGAACCGGTTTCAGCAACGTACGCCTGCAACGCAGCTTCGCGCTCGGCCCGCTTCATCTGATCGAACGGGGGTTTGCTTTCTTTCAGCACCAGGTCCGCCTTCTTGAAATCGCCGGGTGTTACCTCCGGCTTGCTGACAAGGGCCAACTGTGTTTCCAGCAACTGAACAAAGTCCTGCCGCGAGAACTGGCTGTAGTCAGCGGCTGGCTCGGCGTGTGCTTCGTCCGCTTCTTCCGTTTCGGCTACGTTCGCGTACTCCGTGCTGATTTCATCCGCCGGTACCGCGTCAGCGACACCGCTTGCCGCTACCTCCGCTGTTTCAGCGCTGGGCGATTCCACGCTGGGTGCATCCACACCGGGCGATTCCACGCTGGGTGCATCCACACCGGGCGATTCCACGCTGGGCAGCTCTGCTGGGGCGGCCACAGCGATTGCTTCCGCCGGACTCAGTTCGGTCGTTGCGGGCGTTTCGGCGCTTGCAGCGGCATCGCTCGTCGCTTCTGGTGTCGACACCGATTCATCGGCGGGTTGATCCGCAGCAGCGTCAGCAGCCACGGGCGCTGCCGGGGCTTCGACGGGGGCTGTTGATGCCGAGGGCGTTTCAGCTGCATCACTGCTTGCTGCGGGCAGCGACGTAGCGTTCGTCTCGTCGGAGGTATGAACGGCCAGCGTATCGGGTGCGGGCGTTGCGTTCTCCGACGGCTGGTTGATTTCCTGTTCCTGGTTTGCCATGTTAAAAAACGTACCGATTACTTTTGCAAAAGTACATATTTATGCGAATTTTCCCCTTTTTGCCAAATCGGAAAAGCCGCCTACTCTTCTTTCTCTATGACTGCGTCTATTAGCGATTTACGAAAAGAATACACCCGGCAGGGACTCGACCTGGCCGATGTCCTTCCCGACCCGATTGCGCAGTTCCGGCGCTGGTTCGACGCAGCCCTGCAAGCCGGTGTTTCCGAGCCCAATGCCATGCACCTTTGTACGGTCGGTGCAAATGGTCGTCCGGATGGTCGAATCGTATTGCTCAAAGACGTATCGAACGCTGGTTTTGTTTTTTACACCAATTACGAAAGTCGGAAAAGTCGCGATCTGCTGGCCAATCCATTTGCCTGCCTGACGTTTTTTTACCCTGATCTGGAACAGCAGATTCGGATCGAAGGGCGCGTGGAAAAGGTCAGCGATGCCGAATCCGACGTGTATTTCGCCAGTCGGCCGCGCGGTAGTCAGATCGGTGCCTGGGTATCGCCCCAAAGTCAGCCCATCGACGCGCGCGAGACACTGACCGAACGGCAACGCTTGTATGAAGCCCAGTTTGCCGATCAGCCGGTACCCCGCCCACCACACTGGGGCGGTTTCTGTGTTGTTCCCGACCTGATCGAATTCTGGCAGGGCCGCCCCAGCCGCCTGCACGACCGGGTCCGTTACCGGCGTGCCGACACCGATTCGGCCAACTGGCAACTGGACCGGCTGGCCCCGTAACGACGCTATATATACGATCTATAAAAAGCCCCGATCGGTCTCAGTGTACCTATGCTGAGACCGATCGGGGCTTCGCCGTTTAGGAAACGATTCGCTCCCGGCAGCGGAAAAATTTGGCATTGACAAGGCTACGACCAGCGACACCATCAGTAGAATTAACGGAAAAACTGATTATCAGGCCGCACATACCTGCCAGTTTACACACAACCTTGTTCTGACCTTTTCCCAACTGAGGACCGTTTATGATCTCAGCATCGCCCAAGCCCGTCACCGATACCCGCAGCCTGATCGGCGTGATCGGGGCTTCTTCCGTCGGCACGCTCATCGAGTGGTACGACTTTTACATCTTCGGATCGCTGGCGACCGTACTGGCCACCAAGTTTTTTCCGGAGGGGAATCCGACGGCGGCTTTCCTGTCGACACTGGCGACGTTTGCAGCTGGTTTCGTGGTACGTCCGTTTGGGGCGCTGTTTTTCGGTCGGCTGGGCGATCTGATTGGCCGGAAGTACACCTTCATGGTAACGCTGCTGCTGATGGGCGGGGCTACGTTTGCCATTGGCCTAATCCCGGCTTACGAAACAATCGGGTTCTGGGCACCGACGCTGGTGCTGGTGCTGCGGCTGTTGCAGGGACTGGCGCTGGGCGGTGAATATGGCGGGGCCGCTACTTACGTAGCCGAACACGCGCCCGTCGGACAACGCGGCTACTGGACGTCGTGGATTCAGACAACAGCCACGGTGGGTCTGTTCGTCTCGCTGCTGGTCATTCTACTGACACGCACGTCAATGTCGACGGACGCTTTCGACGACTGGGGCTGGCGGGTACCGTTTCTGGTTTCGATTCTGATGGTGGCGATTTCGTACGTTATCCGGCGAAACATGCATGAATCACCCCTATTCGCCAAGGCTAAGGCGGCCGGAAAAACGTCGACCAATCCGTTGAAGGAAAGTTTCGGTAACAAATACAACTTCAAGTTTGTCCTGCTGGCCCTGTTCGGTGCGACGATGGGACAGGGCGTGGTGTGGTATACCGGTCAATTCTACGCCATGAATTTCATCAAGACCGTCTGTAACGTCGACGCTATGCAGACCGATGAACTGATGTCTGTCGCGCTGCTTATGGGGACGCCCTTCTTCGTCGTCTTTGGCTGGCTGTCCGATAAAATCGGCCGGAAAGGCATCATGCTGACGGGGATGCTGGTGGCCATTCTGTCGTACCGGACGATCTACGAGACGATGTATCAGACGACGAATCTGGCAAACCGACAGGAGATTCCGGCCGGCCTGTCGATCAAGACAACGACGACACCCGACCCGAAAGGTGGGCTGCTCAAGACAACGACGGTAACGCACCTATATACCGACGGTACCCGGCTGATGGAGACGACGAAACGAGCGGCTTCGTCGGCTTCCACGAATGACACGGGTAAATCGGACGTAAAAAGATCGGTACTGCTTAACACGTCGGACCGCTGGACACTGATCTGGCTGGTTTTTATTCAGGTTCTGTTCGTCACGCTCGTCTACGGACCGATTGCGGCTTTTCTGGTCGAAATGTTTCCGGTCAAGATTCGGTATACGTCGATGTCGCTACCGTATCATATCGGCAACGGGGTGTTCGGTGGGTTACTCCCGGCCGTAGCCACCTACCTGGCTACGAAAGCTAAAGAAGCCAACGCAGTCGCCGAAAAAGCGGGGGCAGCGCTGCCTTATGCCGCCCCGTATCTGGAAGGGCTGTGGTACCCGATCATCGTTGCCGCCGTAAGCCTGGTGATTGGCGTAGTCTACCTCAGCAACCGCGCACAGGTAACGGACTAGGTTATTTACGTTCACTCCTCTATTCGTATTGACTAGCTTCTTCCCCGCACGGATATGAATGCACTTAAACGCTACTTAGGCATTGTGTGGCTGGCCCTGGCCGCTCTTACGGGTTATTTCGGTTTGTTTTCACTGGGCATTCCCAAACTGATTTCCGACAAAACCGACGATCTGGTGTTCGGTATCATCATTGTTTTTGTACTGATGCCGATCATTGTGGGTGGCCTGGTTCGCTTTGGCCTATACGCCTTACAGGGCGAATACGACGACTGATTCATGGTCTGCACCATCGTACAGTACGGTATTCGTCGGCATTCATCATTAGGAAACTATTAATTTATCGTCCTGACAACCCGACTGCGTTTAGGTATAGGCCAATCTGTCTGCTTTTCTGATAGTTGTACCGGCCCTTCCGGTCGATGCGATGCGATCACTGTATAGCCTGCCAACCGGCTGGTTCTTAGTAGCCTGCTTCGGTACTAACGCCGTTTGTCGCGGTGCATAACCCCATGAACGCTTCTCTACGCGCTGTTTAGTCATACTACCCGGTTCGACGGCGACTGAGGAGGATTGTCGGCAAAATGGTCCCGGAAGTGCGCCGGGATTTCTACCTTTACCGGGTGAATACAAAAAAACCCTAGTAACATCATAGACCCATGCGTATCCGTTCGTTTGAAGAATACCAGGCTGCGTATCAGAAAAGCGTCGAAGACCCCGAAGCCTTCTGGGCGGAAGTGGCTCAGCATTTCCAATGGCGCAAACCCTGGACGAAAACCCTGCAATGGAACTTTGAAGAGCCCAGTATCAAGTGGTTCGTTGGCGGCAAGCTCAACATCACCGAGAACTGCCTCGACCGGCATCTGGCCGAGCGGGGCGATCAACCGGCCATAATCTGGGAACCAAACGACCCGAACGAAGCGGGCACGACGCTCACGTACCGAATGCTGCACGATCAGGTCTGCCGGTTTGCCAACGTGCTGAAACGCAACGGCGTTGTCAAGGGCGACCGCGTCTGTATCTATATGCCGATGGTACCCGAACTGGCCATTGCCGTACTGGCCTGCGCCCGCATCGGGGCGGTTCACTCGGTTGTGTTTGGCGGCTTCTCGGCCCAGAGCATTGCCGACCGCATCAACGACGCCCAGTGTAAAGTGGTCGTAACCGCCGACGGCTCGTATCGCGGTAATAAAGAAGTACCGCTGAAAAATACGGTTGACGATGCCCTGATCGCCTGCCCGAGTGTGAAGCGGGTGATCGTCATGACCCGTACCCGCACACCAGTGTCGATGATAAAGGGTCGCGACGTTTGGTGGGAACAGGAGCTGAAGCAGGTCACGGCCGACTGTCCCGCCGAGGAGATGGATGCCGAAGACATGCTGTTTATCCTCTACACCTCTGGCAGTACGGGTAAGCCGAAAGGCGTGGTGCACACCTGTGGCGGCTACATGGTTTACGCGGCTTACACGTTTCAGAACGTATTTCAGTACGAAAACAACCAGGTGCATTTCTGCACCGCCGACATCGGCTGGATTACGGGCCACAGCTACATCGTCTACGGCCCGCTGGCCTGTGGTGCGACATCACTGATCTTCGAAGGGGTGCCCACTTACCCCGATGCCGGGCGCTTCTGGGACATTACCGACAAGCACAACGTCAATATTCTCTACACGGCTCCAACCGCGATTCGCTCACTGATGGGCTTCGGGACGGATGTCGTGGCAAAGCACGACCTGAGTAGCCTACAGGTGCTGGGTTCGGTGGGCGAGCCGATCAACGCAGAAGCCTGGCACTGGTACGACGATAACATAGGCAAGAACCGCTGCCCAATCGTCGATACGTGGTGGCAGACCGAAACGGGCGGGATTCTGATTTCACCGCTGGCCGGCATCACCAAAACCAAGCCGACCTTCGCGACGCTGCCCCTGCCGGGCGTACAACCCATTCTGGTTGATGAAAACGGTAAAGAAATCGAAGGAAACGGCGTTAGCGGCAACCTATGCATGAAATTTCCCTGGCCGGGCATTCTACGCACGACCTACGGCGACCACGAACGCTGCCGACAGACTTATTTTGCGACCTATCCCGGTCTGTACTTTACCGGCGACGGCTGTCTGCGCGACGAAGACGGATACTACCGCATCACTGGCCGGGTCGATGACGTGCTGAACGTATCGGGCCACCGCATCGGAACGGCCGAAGTCGAAAACGCGATCAACATGCACACGGGTGTGGTCGAAAGCGCGGTGGTTGGCTACCCCCACGATATCAAAGGACAAGGCATTTACGCTTATGTCATTACCGAACACGAGTTGGACGACAAGGACGCTGACCTGACCAAACGGGACATCAACGCCACCGTCAGCCGCGTCATTGGCCCCATCGCCAAACCCGACAAGATTCAGTTCGTCTCAGGCTTACCCAAAACCCGGTCTGGCAAAATTATGCGCCGGATTCTGCGAAAAATCGCCGAAGGTGATACCAGCAACCTCGGTGACACCACTACCCTGCTCGACCCGGCCGTTGTCGAGGACATCAAGGCAGGCGCGCTGTAAATCGAATGAACCTGATTAATGGAATCAGCGCTGATTTTGTGTCATTGAGTAGCCGTTAGGCAACGAAACTATTCGGATATCAGATGGATAGTCGACAGGGCTCATCCCATCTGGTATCCGGGCAGGTTCTGCCCGAAAATATAGTGGCGATGCGGCAAATAAGGTCCTGTTTACCATGAATACGAATCCTATTTTGTTTGCCGTTGAAACACCGCTTGACTTTGTTGTATCGCTTTCCGAAAACCGCTGGCAGCTTATCGTTACGCAGAAACATCCAGTACTGGCTGGTCAGGAAGAATTGATTAAATTGACGCTTGAAGACCCGGATGAGATTCGCCGAAGTAAATCCGATGAGCGAGTTTATTTGTTTTATAGAACAACAGGCACAAAGCGTTGGACCTGCGTCGTTGTCAAGCATCAGGACAGCGAAGAAAGCTTTTTGATAACTGCGTATCCAACAGACGCCATCAAAGAAGGCGACATACTATGGACAAGATAACGGTTTTTCACGACATCGAAGGTAATACGCTGACTGTCTGGTTTGGGAATAGGCAGGACGAGATAACAAGCGAGGAAACCGGTGACGAACTCGTTCTGATGAAGAATGCGCAGGGTGAAGTAATCGGCTTTGAAAAACTCAACTTTCGCCCCGCCGATCACAGAAACATTCCGATCTCTTTCGAAACCGTCACGGCATAATTCGGCTCGTATTAAGCTCAGCCGAAACCCATTGTTACCCGATAGCAACGCAGTGAGCACGGGCGTTGTAGCGAAATGTATCATTCAGCCACTGTCTGCACTAGAGAAGATGAGCTGAATTTTCGCTCAACAGTTTACACGGCCCCACTCGCTGATTTATCAGCATTAACAATACTGACTGTCATCAAACCGATAAACGTCAGCCTATTGTGAGCAGCGGGTATCTTGTCGTACACGCAGCTTTGGCGGTTTGTCTACAGCCGGCTAAATCAGTAGATTGCCGGTCACTTCAGTGGCCATCTGTACCCAAAACGAATTAGATCACTACGCTAAACTGACCATAACCTATTGATGAAGCATTACCTGACTCAGGACCCCTGGCGCATTGTTGAAGACGGGTTCCATCGCGATTACAACGAAATTACCGAAAGCGTCATGTCGCTGGGCAACGGCCGACTGGGAGGCCGTGGTTCGTTCGAGGAGAAGTTCAGCGGGAAAACGTTACAGGGCAACTACGTAGCCGGGGTGTACTACCCCGACAAAACGCGCGTCGGCTGGTGGAAAAACGGCTACCCCGAATACTTCGCCAAGGTGCTCAACGCTGCCAACTGGATCGGTATCGACGTCGACATTGAGTACGAAGCCCTCGATCTGGCGCAGTGTGAAGTCCGTGATTTCCGGCGCGTGCTCAACATGCAGGAAGGCTACCTCGAACGCGAGTTTGTGGCCGTGCTGAAAAGTGGTAAGGAAGTACGGGTCAATGCGAAACGCTTCTGCTCGATCGTCGACGACGAAGCCGGTGCCATCCGCTACGCCATCACGCCACTCAACTTCGACGCGAAGATTACCGTCACGCCCTACGTCGACGGCGGCATCCGCAACCGCGACGCGAACTATGACGAAACGTTCTGGGACGAAGTGCGTAAGGAAACGGCCTACGGCGAAGCGTACATTCAGCTGCGGACACGGAAGACCGGCTTCCATGTCGTGACGGGGATGTGCGTGGAGATCGAGCAGGACGGTGTACGGATCGACTACCAGTCGCAGCCGATCAAATACGAGAAATACGTTGCCAACCGCATCTCGCTCGATTGCCGGCGGGGGCAGGAAACGGTCGTTTACAAGTACGCCGTCAACCTGTCGTCGCTCAACATGCCGAGCGATTCGCTGATGCGCGAAGCCCACACGGCCATTCAGACGATCAGCCGCAAGGGGTTCGATCGGATGCTGGTCGAGCAGCAACAGGCCTGGGCCGACAAGTGGAAGACGAACGACATCACCATCGACGGCGACGTAGCCGCCCAGCAGGGTATTCGGTTCAACATTTTCCAGCTCAACCAGACCTACACCGGCGAAGACGAGCGGCTCAACATTGGTCCGAAAGGATTCACCGGCGAGAAATACGGCGGTAGTACCTACTGGGATACGGAAGCGTATTGCCTGCCCTTCTACCTGTCGACGGCCGATCAGAAAGTAGCCCGCAACCTGCTGATCTACCGCCACAAACAGCTAGGCAAAGCCATCGAGAACGCGCAGAAATTAGGCTTCCGGGCCGGGGCCGCGCTGTACCCGATGGTGACGATGAACGGGGAAGAATGCCATAACGAGTGGGAGATCACGTTCGAGGAAATCCACCGCAACGGTGCTATTGCCTACGCCATCTACGACTATGTCCGCTACACAGGCGACGAACAGTATCTGGCCGACTACGGGCTGGAAGTCCTGATTGCGATCAGCCGGTTCTGGAGTCAGCGGGTCAACTGGTCGAAGGCGAAAAACCAGTACGTGATGCTAGGTGTGACGGGGCCGAACGAGTACGAAAACAACGTCAACAACAACTGGTACACCAACTACATCGCGGCCTGGACGTTGCGCTATACGCTCGAAGCGGTGGAGAAAGTCAAGGCCATCGCGCCCGATCGTTACGCTGAGCTGATCGACCGGATTCATTTCCGCGAGGAGAAAGAAACGGCGACTGCCCGGCACATTATCGACCACATGCACTACCCGTTCGATCCGGAGCGGCAGGTCTTCCTACAGCAAAGCGACTTCCTCGATAAGGATCTGATGCCGGTGTCGGACATCCCGAAAGGGCAGCGTCCGCTGAATCAGCACTGGTCGTGGGATCGGATTCTACGGTCGTGCTTCATCAAACAGGCCGACGTGTTGCAGGGTCTGTATTTCTTCGAAGACGAGTTCGATACGGACACGCTCAAACGCAATTTCGACTTCTACGAGCCGATGACCGTGCACGAGTCGTCGCTATCCCCCTGCGTCCACTCGATTCAGGCGTCGAAACTGGGGATGAAAGAGAAGGCCTACGAAATGTATCTGCGTACCGCCCGGCTCGACCTCGACGATTACAACAACGACACCGAAGACGGTTGCCATATCACGAGCATGGCTGGGACGTGGCTGGCGGTAGTGAAAGGCTTCGGTGGTATGCGCATCAGCCACGACGGACAACTGCAACTGGCACCGTACTGTCCCGAAAACTGGCAGGCGCTGTCGTTCAAGATTCGCTTCCGGGGTAATCTGCTGGCCGTCACCGCAACGCAGGCCGACGTGACCGTGCAGAACTTTTCGACCCAACCGATCACGTTACAAGTTAACGGTCAGCCACTCACGATAGCGGGCAACCAATCACAAACGGTTTAGCAGTCCCCTCATTTCGTTGTCGCAACCCGCATCCTGTTGTTCGGATACAGGATGCGGGTTGTGACAATCCTGCGAATGAATCCACCCCATTTCGATACCGTTACCCCCGTTTATGATGCGCTGAGCCGACTTGTGTTTGGGCGTCGCCTGGAGCGGGCTCAAACCGTATGGCTGTCCCAGATTCAGGCGGGGGCATCGGTGTTGGTGCTTGGTGGGGGAACGGGTGCCCTGCTGGGTCCGCTACTCGCCAGACAACCGGGCCGGCTGCTGTTTCTGGAAGCCTCCCGGCAGATGCTGGCGCGGGCCAGTCAGCGGATGATCCGGGAGCAACTGACGGGGCAGGTTACATTCCAGCATGGCTCCGAACAGGCCTTAACCCCGACCGATCAGTTCGACGTAATCATCCTCCCCTTCGTACTCGACGTATTCACGGAATCAACCATCCGTGAGCGAATGCTACCAGCCCTGCTCCGTGCTTTACGCCCCGGCGGCATCCTGCTGATTACCGATTTTGTTCGCACCGATCGTCGCTGGCAACGTGCGTTGATTCAGGTGATGATCTGGTTTTTCCGCCTGACAGCCAACATCGAAACACGTCGGCTAGCCAGCTGGCAATCGCTGGTATCGGAAACCCGGCTCAACCGCGCCGGTCAATGCCCGCAGGTGTGGGGTATGGTCTCGGCCGAGTGGTGGCGCTAGTACAGACTAAGTCGTTGCGCTGTCGTAACCCAAACCGGCTGCGGTACGTATTCTCAAAAGAACGCAGCTTTTTTCGGGTTGGAAGGTGCCGACAGATACTTTTGTGTTCCTGTCTATGAGAACGTATCTACTTGTCTTTTTCTGGCTGATCGTCGGCCGGTTGGGCGTGGCCCAGTCGTTGCCTGTACTCGATCAGAACCCGGCCAGTCTGCGCTGGTATCAGCTCAATACACCCCACTTCCGGGTACTCTACCCGACGGGCTTCGACAGTACCGCGCAACGGACCGCCGGGCGGCTCGAACAACTCTACGAACCAGTCAGCGCGTCGCTCGGGAAACGGCCCCGGCGCATCTCGGTACTGCTACAGAATCAGAACACAAGCAGTAACGGTTTTGTGACGCTCTACCCACGTCGGTCGGAGTTTTTTGCCGTACCCCCACAAGACCCTACCCTACTGGGCACGCTCAACTGGCTCGACCTGCTGGCAGTTCACGAGTTTCGTCATGTCGTACAGTACGACAAAGCCCTGCAACACTACGGCAAGGTACTGTATTCGCTGCTGGGGAATACGGGGCTGTACATCCCCCTGCTGACTGTTCCCGACTGGTTTGCCGAAGGCGATGCCGTGGGTACCGAAACCCTGCTCAGCACCAGCGGCCGGGGGCGCATTCCGAATTTTGACCTCGGCATGCGAGCCAATCGACTCGCCGGACTGGACTTCGATTACCAGAAAGCCGTCTGCGGCTCGTTCCGCGACAACGTGCCGAACCATTACGTGCTGGGTTATTTCATGACGACCTACCTCAAGCGCACCTACGGCCCCGACGTGTGGGATCGGGTTCTGAACCGAAACTACCGGCGCTTCCCGTGGCCCTTTGCCTTTTCGCGCAGCATCCGCGACGTCACAACAATCGCCACGCAGCCCGGTCTGAGCGTAGAAGCCCTGTACCAGCAATCGATGTCCGACGCGACTGACAGCTGGGAAAAACAGCGGGCGGGTCTGACGCTGACACCCGCCACCAACCTGCCCGTTTCGGCGGAAAAGCAACAGACAAGCCGCCCCGTTTTTACAAACTACCAGCACCCGCAGTTTCTGAACGACTCCACGCTGATCTGCGTCAAGAGCGGGCTGGGCGACACACCCCGGCTGGTTTTGTTAAGCGAAAACAAACCAGAACGGACGATTCATGTGCAGGGATTCACCAATGATCCCGGTATGCTGTCGGCCACGCCGACGATGGTTAGCTGGATCGAGTTTGGCTACGACCCGCGCTGGGGGCAACGCCTATATTCGACCATTCGGTTGCTAAACATCAAGACTGGCAAGCTGACGCGACTGACTCATCGAACCCGGTATACCGCCGTGGCCCTTTCGCCCGACAATAGCCGGCTGCTCGTTGTCGACAACACGACAGACTACCATACCCGACTGCTGGTATTAGACGCCAAAACCGGGGCAGTTCTGAAAACACTGGCGAATCCAGACGACGCCTTCTACCAGCACCCACGCTGGCAGGCGGACGGTCGAACCATCGTGGTTGTCTGGTTGAAAAATGGGCAGAAAACGATTCAGCGCATCGACACGCAGACCGGCGAAACAACGGATCTGCTCCCCCGTTCCGGCGATAACAGCAGCAATCCACAGCCTGCCGGCGACTATGTGCTGTTCAACTCACCCCGGTCCGGCATCGACAACATTTATGCGGTCGATACGCGATCGGGGCAGGTGGCGCAGGTAACGTCGCGCCCACTGGCGGCTTACCATGCAGCCGTCTCACCATCGGGCCGGACGCTGGCTTTCGACGATTTTGCCGCCACCGGATCGCGCATTCAGACCATGCCGTTTGCCCCTACGTCATGGACAGTCGTTTCGGCTGTACCCGCTAACGGCGGCAGTACACCACCCGTGCGCTTCTTCGGCAAGCTCCCGCAGCAGGACCCTGGTGCCGCTGCCGGACGGGCTGTCCTGCGCGACTCGGTGCCGTCGGTTACGTATCGGGCGAAGCGATTCAGCCGGCTGGGGCATGCCCTCAATCCTTATTCGTGGGGTGCCGTTCTGGGCAGTACCGGTCAAAGCCTGACCGTCGGCCTGAATTCGCAGGACCTGCTCAGTACCACGCAGTTTGGCGTCGGCTACGCTTACAATCAGGCCGAGCGCGTGGGTAATTTCTTTGCGAACCTGAGTTATCAGGGCGCTTACCCCATCTTCGACCTGAGTTTTCAGCGAGGCCATCGCAACACGTCGATTTATATCGACCGCACGGCACCCAACGACTCCCTACGGTCAGACCGCTGGCAATACAATCAACTAACGGCTGGCGTCCGACTGCCCTGGCGGCTGACCAATTCGAAGTACGTCCGGTCGATGAGTCTGTCGACGTATTACAATTACCAGCAGGTGACAGGCTATGACCTGCCTGTTCGGTATGCAACCGAAGTTGGTTTTGCGGGATCGCTCAGCGCCCTGACATATGGGTTCAGTTTTTCGCAGGTCATCCGGCAAAGCAAGCGGGACGTAGCCCCTCGCTGGGGGCAGGCCCTGTCGATCAGTTATCGCCATACACCTTTCGGTGGCCGATTACAGGCTGGTCAGCTGGCAGCACAGGGTTTGTTGTATGTGCCGGGACTTGGGAAGCACCATTCACTGCGCCTGCGGGGTGGTTATCAGCAACAGGGGGCTGGCGACAGCTACCTATTTAGCCCAGCCGTGGCCTACCCGCGCGGGCAGGCGTACGTTAGCACGACGCAACTGTACACCACCAGCGCCGACTACCGATTACCCCTGGCCGACACACACTGGTCGCTGGGTCGGCTGGCTTACGTACAGCGGGTGAAGGCCAACGTGTTCTACGATTTCGCTCAGGGTACGAATTACCAGTATCAGACGGTAGGGCTCGACCTATCGCTGGTGTTTAACGTGTTGCGCATCAGAACGCCACTGGAAGCCGGTATTCGTACCATTTACAATGTGAATACCGGCCTGCCACTGATACAGCCGCTCGTAATTGATATCGGATTCTAGAATCGGTCGCCCCGGACGGGCTGATCGTGCTTGATGTCCACGTAATGCCAGCGGCCCCGGCCGGGTCCCGGTTGGGTTAAGCCCATCTTTTGGTCGACCTCCCGGAACAGCCGGCGACTAACGGGTAGCCAGGTAGTGCCGACAAGAACTTCGGCCGTTTTGGGGGCTACCAGCCGGACTTTGACGATGTAGCGCGGATTGACAGCGTATTGCCGGTGCAACCGAATAAAGGCGGGCAATTCGACCAGACATGCTTTCAGCGTCTTTGCCAGCAACCAGTTGGTTTCGTCCGTGCAATAGATCGTCGTGTAATTGCTATTGCTCGACAGGTAACTTATCGCATCGGACTGACTGGTCAGATTGATTCGTTTCATCAATATAATTTGTTGTTAGACAACATATACGGTTCTACAATGACTACCGATTTTATATCCCCTGATTTAGTAGACTAACAACTATCACACCAACTCCGCGCCAAATCACGCATGCGGCACCTTGCATCCCTGCCGCGCCGTACCTACCTTTGGGGCATCAGCCAGGGTAAGTAATTTCATTTCGATTTACTGACTACACAGAGAGGTGTCCGAGTGGTTGAAGGAGCACGCCTGGAAAGTGTGTATACGGGCAACCGTATCGAGGGTTCGAATCCCTTCCTCTCTGCCAAGTATTTAAAAGACTAGTTTTCACCCAATTGAGAGTGCCCGTTACGGCTTCGTGACGGGCTTTTTTATGCACATGCCACTCACTCGCGGCTGACCTGCGGCTTATCAAAGCACCCTGCCCGATCGTATCGGCACTCAGCATATGATCGTTTAAACTGAAACCAGGCGGTTACATGCGGTTACAACTGCTTTTTGGGCTGGCTCACAGGCAATCAGCTACGAATTGATATTTTTTTAATAAAGTTTTAATCTACCACTCAGATAAAGCAACTCAAATAAAAAGGCGTGACCAACATGGCATGCGTTCTTACTAAGCGGAGTTGACCGGTTCTACTGGCGCACATCCTGGGTCGACCCCCTACTCAGAATGAGAACTTTTGAGCGTGGACCAGGGGGACGATGGCAGCCGGATAGCCCCGTCGATCAGGGAGCCGCTGGTCAGTCTGGGCCAGTAGCGGAGGCAGTTACAGCAGAAACGACTTGGCCCTGAAGGTGTCCAGCCCCAACAGTTGGACGCATTACAGGCGGCATTTGGGAGGTCGGGGCATCACCCTTGTGCGAATTGTTCTGAACCTTTTCCTCGTTTAATCGTACTCATCAATAAGAGATTACGCTGTATCGGGCCGGGTGTCTGACCTGCACGTACTCCGCTAATTATCCGGCGGGGACCAACGGCTGGCGATAAATCCATACTTTTGAGGATAGCCCTACCCGTAAGCAACGTACAGCAAGACCACCCTCTTTTGCCCAATTTTTAACGCAGCAACCAACAGCATCCACACGGTTAATCATCTCACCGTCCATGAAAAGTCTTTTCTCGGAACAAACGTTGATTCCGTTTCTAGAGCAATTCGATTTTTCACTTGTTCTTCGTGCCGATTCGCCCCAATACACGATACTGGTCGTTAGTGACCAGGCGGAGCAGTTGCTTGGCTACCAACGCGCGCAACTGGTGGGCAAATCCCTGACCGACGGCTTCAGTAATGCCCCCATCGACCCGATCGGCAATGCATCGTTTCAGCAGACACTAGTGGCCGTCATTCGCGACCGACAGCCCCGTACGCTGCCGACCTACGAGCAGCCAAGCAGCACAGGTACTGGCAGTATCTACCTGAAAAAAGTGCTGAAGCCCATCGTCGACACCCACCAGCAGGTTGCCTACGTGCTCGTTACCACGGTCGACATTACGCAGCAGGTACTGGCGCAGCAGGCTGCCGAGCAGAGTGAACAGCGACTACGTGCCGTTATTCGACAGGCACCGGTAGCCATCGCTCTCTACCGAATGCCCGACATGGTGCTTGAACTGGCCAACGAGCGCATGCTTGCCTTATGGAATAAATCGGCAGCTATTATCGGTAGCCCGCTGGCCGACATCGTAACCAGCGACGAGTTGCAGGACATACAGCCTATCGTAAAGGCAGTCTTCACCAGCGGCATTCCGTATTACGGCACCCACTTCCCGTCGACGGTCCAACCGGATGATCCCGGAGCGGGGCCTTTCTTTGATCTGGTCTACTCCCCCGTTCGCGACTGCCACAATACTACGACATCGGTCCTGTCGATTATCACCGACATCACCCAGCAGGTATTGGCCAGTCAGGCGTTGAAGGCCAGCGAACAGCGTCTACAGGGCCTGATCGATGAGTCGCCCATGGCCATTGCCGTTTACAAAGGCCGGGACATGACAATCGAACTGGCGAACGAGGCTATGCTGTTCATTTGGGGGAAATCCGCTTCCGTTATCGGCCAACCATTAGCGACCGCGCTACCCGAGTTACAAGGACAACCCTTTCTGAAACAACTCGATGATGTGTACACGACCGGCATCGCTTATCACGCCAGGGAGGCACCAGCAACGCTTCAGGTCGACGAAAAACTGGTCACGTCGCACTTTAATTTCACCTACAAGCCGCTGGTCGATGCAACCGGAGAAGTGTATGCGATTCTAAACGTGGCTATCGACGTCGAGGAAAGTGTGATGAATCGGTGGCATCTACAGGAAAGTGAGGACCGCTACCGACAGTTGGCCGCGCAACTGGAAGAACGTGTGCAGCAACGTACCCAGGAACTCGATGCCATGAACGAGGTGCTGCGTCGGTCCAACGAAAACCTGGAGCAGTTTGCCTACATCGCCAGCCACGATTTACAGGAACCGCTGCGCAAGATTCAGCAGTTTGGCGACCTGTTGCTGAACCAATATCAGGAACAGTTGGGCACCGGCGTCGACTACCTGCAACGGATGCAGCTGGCCGCCTGGCGCATGTCGACCCTGATCCGCGAACTACTCAGCTTCTCCCGTATCTCTACCAGCAATCACCAGCACTGGGATCAGCAGGTGGCGCTTGGTGCGCTGATTGCTAGTATCGAAGACGATCTCTCGGTAGCTATCCAGGAAAGTGGGACAGTAATCGAATCCGATACGTTACCTACCGTACAGGGCGACGAACTGCAACTGCGGCAGTTGTTCCAGAATCTGCTCAGTAACGCCATCAAGTTCCGGCGTCCCGGCGTGGTGCCCCATATCCGCCTTGTCTGTGCGATCGTTTCGGCCGAGCAATTACCCGGCAATACCGTTCCGGTCAGCCGGGAGGGGCAGTTCTATTGCATCGACGTGCGGGACAACGGTATTGGCTTCGACGAAAAATACCTCGACCGCATCTTTCAGGCTTTTCAACGGTTGCATACCAAGCAGCAGTACCAGGGAACGGGCATTGGGCTGGCCATCTGCGAAAAAGTCGTCGCGAATCACGGGGGCGCTATTCGCGCCAGCAGCCAGCCCGGTCAGGGAGCAACGTTTAGTATCTACCTGCCCGTGAACGATCCCCGCCAACCGGCCACTGTCCGCCTTCATTAGCTATCCTTCATGCGCGCCAACGACGAGCTGATTCTCTTTCTATCGGTCCTGAAATGGCTGCTGCTGTCAACACTTATCGGTTGCGTAGCCGGGCTTAGTGCTTCGGCCTTTATCCGATTCATTCATTTCGTTATCGAGCAGGGCAACCGTTACGAGTACATCTTCCTGCTGCTTCCCGCCAGCTTTTTTACGGCCAATCTGTTGAGTCAGTTCGTGCTGAAACGCCACCTTGGCACCGACGCGCTGATTGCTGCGATCAACAAAAATTACGGTAAAATCGAGGGAAGTTTTATCCCGACCAAAGTAATCAACGTCATACTGATTCTGGCAACGGGTGGTTCGGCGGGTAAAGAAAGCCCCTGCGCACAAATCGGCGCGGGTATCGGTTCGGTATTCGCCAATCTGTTTCGTGTCGACGACATCGACCGGCGGAAGATGGTCTTGTGCGGGTTCTGCGCGGGTTTCGCCTGTGTGTTCGGCGCGCCACTGGCGGGAGCCTTGTTCGGCATCGAGATTCTGGCCGTCGGTGTCATTCTGTACGACGTACTGCTTCCTGCTTTTGTCGCGTCGATTACGGCCTATCAGGTATCGTCGGCATTGGGCGTGACGTTCTTTTATTACCCGCTGACCTTTGTTCCCGCCTTCGGGCAGGGCTTTTTCCTCAAGCTGATGGCGGGTGGTATGTTCTTCGGTTTGTGCGCATACGGTATGATCTGGGCAATCCGTACCAGTACCCGCGCCGTCACGAGCATCCCCATCTGGCGACCGCTCAAGGGCCTACTGGGCGGAGCTGTGCTGGTGGTGCTGACCCTGCTCTTTTCCCGCGACTACCTGGGACTGGGCCTGAACCTGATGGAGTCGTGCGTGCGTGGTGCTCCTGTCGTCGGCTATGCGTTTCTGCTCAAGGCACTCTTCACCATCATCACGCTCAGTATCAGTCGCAGCGGCAGCGTCATCACGCCTATTCTCTTTATCGGTGCAACGGCGGGCAGCTTCTTCGGCGACCTCGTTGGGGCCGACCGGGCGACCTTTGCCGCCATCGGTTTCGTCAGCCTGCTGGCCGGCACGACAAACACGCCAATTGCGACGAGCATCCTGGCCATCGAGTTGTTTGGCGCGGCCGTAGCGCCGTATGCCGCCGTGTCGTGCGTCATCAGCTTTCTGCTGTCGGGCCACCAGAGTTTGTACACATCGCAGGTATTGGCCGTAGCCAAATCAAGAGGGATACGCGCCCGCCTTGGCCGCGAACTCGGCGCATCGGATAAAGACAAGGAGCCGTAGTTCGTTTTGTAGCCTGGCCCCACGCTGAAGAGTCAGTCCGGGCATACCGTTACACACAGAAGACTTCTGCCCTAGGTTCTATGGTTAAAAAAAGCCGCCGACAGCGAATGAGTCACCGGCAGCGGTCAGAATCGAAATAGAACGGCAGTTGCACTAATATTTATCGCCCCGGTAATTGAACTGATTGAAAATCAAGTTAACAGCCTGCCGTATTTTGTTTTCGCTACGGTCGAAGCCATTTGTATTCGTCAGTCCCGAAGCCGTACCAAACCATACCGTCTGTCCGGTTTTCCGGTCAATCATATTGATGATTAACGAGCCAGCATCGAGGGTTACTTTCTTGGGGTCCTGCAATGACGCGACTTCATTGGGCGTGAAGTAATCGGAGCCGTATTCGCTGTACGTCTGAATACTGGCCGGTTTGTCGAACACACGAAAATTGACGACGAGGTCGGGCGACTGGCGTGTAAATGTATACCCGCGTCCGTCCATGGCATAGCCCACGGCACCCCGCACGCGCTGTTTCAGTTCGAGGTCGTTCAGGAAGTACAAACCCGGATCAAGCTTGCTGTCTACCTGCGAAGCCCAGGCGTAGGTTTTGTACTTGGAAAAGTCGATATCTGGCATCGTTTCGGCATTGATCGACACATTCTGCGCTTGCGTGAAGCCGACAGCCAGCAGTAGAGCTGCTGCGAGAACCATTGCTTTCATAATTCGTGATTGTTTGATAGGTTATATATGATATTTTGTACATTTATTGGTCGTATCGACGCTGAGCGAACGGTACGACCAACGTCCCTGGATACAGATTGGTCATGTATCGATGGTAAATAACCAGCGGCAGTACGTCTGTTCTATTAAAGTTTTGTTAAGGTGAAGGACTATGTCCGATCAATCCAGTTTGCTACTTGTGAATGGGTGACCAGAACTCAGTTGACGAGTACCTATCCGCACCTAGAAGCTATATGGAAACACTCTCGATGCTGCCGTCGCTGCTAAGACCCGCTGCTGCACAGGCCGACCGCATCGCTTCATTAACCGCCTATTTCACCATTGCAGCCCTGCTCGTGCTGACCATCGTCATCGGTCTGCTGATCTACATAGTCGTGCGCTTCAGGGCCAGACCTGGTGATGCGGAGCCGGAGCAGTTTACCGGAAACAAGGTCGTTGAAGGGTTCATGATTGGCGTACCGACACTACTCGTCATCGTCTTTATGTACCTGACGCTCGACACGATGGCCGATGTATTACCACCCGACAGCGGGACCCAGCCTGATGTCGTCATTACGGGGCACCGTTATTGGTGGGAAGCCAGCTACCCCGGCACGAAAGCCATTGTTGCCAACGAAATTCACCTTCCCGTCGGGCGTCGGCTATTGCTTCATATCAATGCGGCTGATGTCATTCACGACTGGTGGGTACCGGCACTAGGGGCCAAGATGGACGCCATCCCCGGCCGTACCAATCACCTATGGGTAACGATTACGAAGCCGGGTGTGTACGAGGGTGCCTGTAGTGAATTCTGCGGGGCTCAGCATGCCTGGATGCGCATCAAGGTCGTAGCCCAGCCAGAACCCGAGTTTCGAGACTGGGTGGCCCGGAAGGCACAGGTGGCAAATCCGGTGCTGAGTGCTTCGGCGCAGGCCGGAGCGGCCTTCTTCAGTCGGCAGCCCTGCGGCAGTTGCCACCGTATCCGGGGCACGGCCGCCACGGGAGCCGTCGGTCCCGACCTGACTCACTTTGCCAGCCGCCGGACGATGCTGGCCGGACTAATGGAAAACAACCCCGACAACCTGCGGCAGTGGCTTACCGATCCGCAACACGTTAAGCCCGGTGCGCTGATGCCCCGCTTCATTTACCCGAAAGACAGCATCAACGTACTGGTCGATTATTTATCCTCGCTGAAATGATAACGGACGTAGAACTTCCCGAGCCAGAGAAATCGCTGCCGGGCGCGACAGTCAATTCCGATCAGGGGTTACTGATGTGGATTTCATCGGTCGATCACAAGCAAATCGGCATCATGTATCTGCTGATGGCCCTGTTCTATCTGTTTGTAGGCGGCCTGCTGGCCCTGCTGATGCGCGTCCAACTGTTGGTGCCGAACAATCATTTTCTCGCGCCCGACGCCTATAATCAGCTGTTTACGATGCACGGCACGACGATGATTTTCTTCGTACTGACACCCGCTATTCTGGGCCTGGCCGTGTACCTGGTCCCGCTACAGATTGGCGCGAATGAAATGGCGTTCCCACGGCTAAACGCCTTCTCCTTCTGGATCTCGTTGTTCGGCGGCTTGCTTCTTTATTTCAGCTTTCTGGCTGGTGGAGCGCCTGACGCGGGCTGGTTCAGTTATGCACCCCTCAATCAGACGCAGTACTCCGCTTCACCCGGCATCGATTACTACTGCATCGGCCTGTTGCTGTCGGGTATCGGCACGGTCGCTACGGCGGGCAATCTGGCGGTCACAATCATAACCCTGCGAACACCCAGTATGCAGTATAAGTACATGCCGGTGTTTGTCTGGATGGTGTTTATCGACAGCTTCCTGATTCTGGCCGCGTTTCCGTCGCTCAACGCAGCGCTGGCCATGCTACTCATCGACCGGCAGTTGGACGGGCATTTTTTCAATACGGATGCGGGCGGGTCAGCACTGCTGTGGCAGCATTTATTCTGGCTGTTTGGTCACCCCGAAGTATACATCGTTGTGCTACCGCCATTCGGTGTACTATCGGAAGTATTTCAGGTGTATTCGCGCAAACCCATTTTCGGCTATCCGTTTGTCGTCGGGTCGGGCATCGCCATTTCACTGCTGGCGTTCGGCGTATGGGTCCACCACATGTTCGCAACGGGTATGGGCCATACCGTCAACAGCTTTTTTGCCGTCAGCAGCATGCTTATCGGTATTCCCACGGGTGTTAAGGTGTTCAACTGGCTGGGTACGATGTACGGCGGGTCAATTCGCTTTACAACGGGCATGCTGTTCGCCACCGCCTTTCTGGTCGAGTTTACGATTGGTGGGCTGAGTGGCATTTCGTTCGCCATCGTACCCATCGACTGGCAGCTGACCGACACCTACTACGTCGTCGCCCATCTGCACTACGTTTTCCTGGGGGGAAGTTTGTTCGGCCTGTTTGCGGGTCTTTTCTACTGGTTTCCGAAAATGAGTGGCCGGATGTACAGTGAGCGACTGGGCAACTGGTTCTTCTGGCTCTTCGTAATCGGCTTTAACCTGACCTTTTTCGTGCAGCATATTCTCGGCATCATCGGGATGCCGCGCCGGGTCTACACCTATCCCGCCCTGGCAGGCTACAGTGCCCTCAACCTAACTTCGTCGCTGGGTGCTTTTCTGATGGGCCTGTCGATGCTGGTCTTTCTGTATTTGCTCTACGACGCCCTGAAACGGGGTAAACGGGCGGGCGATAATCCGTGGGACGGCTATACCTTCGAATGGCTGACAAGCTCGCCCCCACCCCTGAAAAATTTTACCACGCTGCCACCAGTCTACAGTTTTCGGCCGGTACATGACCTGAACCATCCGGAGATCGGCGACTACAAAAAACCCGACGAAGAAAAGTATGGCACAAAAGACATTGATTAAGCTGATTGTCGGGTCAGAAACCATTTTTTTTCTGGCCCTGCTGATGGCGTTCGTGTATTTCAGCTACGTACCGACGCTGAATCCGCGCCTGGTCAGCCGGCTCGACCTGACCTCGACTGGTCTGTTTACCGTGCTGTTGCTGAGCAGTAGTTTCACGTTCTGGCGCGCCGAAGTCAGCTTTCGGCGCGGGCAGACGAAGCAGTTGCGCTTGTGGCTGATCGGAACCGTGGTGCTGGGCATCGTATTTCTGTTTGGGCAGGGGCTGGAATACCGTACCCTTTTCCGGGAACAGCTGACGATCAGCCAGGGTACGTTCACGACCAGCTTCTTCACGTTAACCGGTTTTCACGGGCTGCACGTCCTGATCGGCCTGATCATTCTGTCGATCGTAATATACCTGGCCTTTCTGGGCGACCTCGACGATCCGGATTCGGTCCTGCTACCATCGGTGGGTATTTACTGGCACTTCGTCGACGCGGTCTGGGCGGTGGTGTTTATGGTCGTTTATGTATTACCTCACGTCTTAGCCGACTCCACCTTATGATGCCCGTCATGCACTATTGGACCTTCGACCTGGCCAGTCTGGCGATCCTGCTGGCACTGGGTTTACTATATGGCAGTATGGCTGGCTGGCGTCGGCAACGGGGCGCGGGGCTGTATGGAGCCGGACTGGTTCTGCTGGCGCTGGTGCAGTTTTCCCCGCTGCATACGCTGGCCCTGACCTGCTCGATGAGCGCGCACATGATCGGCCATATGCTACTCCTGCTGGTGGTCGCTCCGCTCCTGGTGCTGGGATTACCGCGTCGGCCGACGGGCTGGAGCGCAACGCACATCGATCGACTGTCGGCTTTTTTTAGCACAGCCCCGTGGATCGGCTGGCTGATGGGTCTGGGAACGATGTGGTTCTGGCATATTCCGGGCACTTACCGGGCCAGCCTGGCGCATGGCGATACAGGGATCATTCCTCTTTGTACGCTGGCTGGCCCCTCGACCGACTGGGCAGCCAATCTGATTCATCTGGTCCACCCGATCAGTCTGGTCATGGCAGGCGTTTGTTTCGCGTGGCCGTTACTAGGCCCCCGCCCCAGTCAGCGTATGTTCCCATTAACGGGGGTATTGTACCTGTTTACGGCCTGTATCGGGTGTTCACTGCTGGGCATGCTCATTACGTTTGCGCCTGCTGGTAGCTACTACCCCTACGTTCCCGGCCAGTCGTACTATGCCATGCTGAGTGTGCTCCCGGCCGGCTGGCCGGCAGAACCCGCCGTCGATCAGCAGATGGCTGGCCTGCTGATGTGGGTACCTGGCTGTCTGATTTACCTAACTGGTGCCATCAGTCTGTTCATCCACTGGATAACCGACGACGATGAGGCTGGTCAGATCGCGCCGGTACACTAAAGATGATACAGACCTGACAGGTTTTCGAAACCTGTCAGGTCTGTCGATCGATTCAGCACCTACACCTTCGATGATCATCATGAATAAAGAGCAGTACGAACGAATTCAGAATCGGGAAAACTGGGAAGCAGCCCGGCCCCGGAAGCTACCCCGCCCAACCTACTGGCCGTTCTATTTTGCGATGGGACTGGCATTTCTGGGCTGGAGCGTAAAAGCCGGATGGGTCATTGCCGGTGCAGGTTTAGTGATACTGACTATTGCCCTGACGGGCTGGATAACCGACTTACGACATGAATCAGGAAAACGCGGAAACAACCGATCAACAGCAGCCGACCGCCGATAATCAAGCCAGCGATGACAGCCGCCGGGATTTTATGCTGAAAGTAAGTCTGGGTCTGGGCGGACTGGCGGCAGCTGCGGTGGCCGTGCCGGTAGTCGGCGCACTAATTGCACCGCTGCTGGAAGATAAACCCGAAGTGTGGCGGACTGTCGGTACGACCGATCAGTTTCGGGTGGGTAGTACAACGCTCGTCAAGTTCGAAAACGCTGATCCAAGGGCCTGGGCTGGCGAAACGGCCCGTACGGCGGCCTGGGTACGGCGCGAATCCGACGAGGACTTCATTGCCTTTTCGGTCAACTGTACGCACCTGGGGTGCCCGGTACGCTGGGAAGCAGAGGCCGATCTCTTTATGTGTCCCTGTCACGGTGGCGTGTACTACCGCGATGGGTCCGTGGCGGCCGGTCCGCCCCCCAAGCCGTTACCGCGCTACGCGATTCGTGTCGCACAGGGTCACGTACAGATCGGTACAGCGCCCATTCCGATTACTAACTTCAGCGATGGTCAGTAGTATGAAGACGATACTCCGTAAAATGGGTGACTGGCTTGAAGACCGGACGGGGCTTATGGCCGCCATCAGGCCAATCCTCAATCACCTGGTACCACCGGGGGCGAAATGGGCGTATGTGTTCGGCAGCGCAACGCTGTTCTGTTTCATACTACAGGTAGTAACGGGCGTAGGGCTGGCGCTGCTCTATCAGCCATCGTCCGATGCGGCTTACCAGTCGTTGCAGTTTATCACCGATCAGGCGGTCTTCGGTCGGGTGCTGCGTGGCATCCATTTCTTCGGCGCGTCGGGTATGGTACTGTTCGTGGGCGTACACATGATTCGGGTATACATCATGGCGGCCTACAAATATCCCCGCGAGATGAACTGGCTGACCGGCGTGCTGCTACTGTTTCTGACGATCATTATGGGCTTTACGGGGCAGCTCCTGCGCTGGGACGCTAACGGCGTGTGGTCGTCGGTAGTGGCGGCCCAGAACCTTGGTCGTATCCCATTGATCGGCACAACGCTGGCCCGGCTGCTGCTGGGGGGCGATACCATCGGTGGGCAGTCGCTGAGTCGCTTTTTTGCTTACCACGTCTTTCTGTTCCCGGCGCTCATCTTCGCCCTTGTTGGCCTGCATCTCTTTCTGGTCATCCGCAACGGTATTTCTGAACCA
Source organism: Spirosoma oryzae (assembly GCF_003002825.1). Lineage (GTDB taxonomy): Bacteria > Bacteroidota > Bacteroidia > Cytophagales > Spirosomataceae > Spirosoma > Spirosoma oryzae. Next base: position 26,378 of record NZ_PVTE01000014.1, read on the forward strand.
CCCAAAGCAGGCCGACCTGTCGATCCGAAAACCTACCGGGCATGGTACGAGACCATGCTCAAACGGGAAGGGGTACCTTTCTGGCCAAACGCAGCCTGGCGCGATGCCCTCTTTGGGTCACTGGTTATTCTGACCATCGTTGGCCTGGCCGTCGTCGTTGGACCACCCGCGCTGACGCAGCCACCCGACCCGTCGATTGTCGACACCTCGCCCGAACCCGACTGGTACATGCTGCCTATCTTCGCGCTCTTTGCCCTGGTGCCCCCCAAAACCGAGTCCTACCTGATCTTTTTCGGACCGGTGCTGCTGGTACTGGCCTTGTTCGCGTTACCGTTCCTGTCGAACCGGGGCGAACGCAGCCCGATTCGCCGGCCGTGGGCCGTCTTCGGGGTCATCTGCGTAGTCATTTTTGTCGGGGCGCTGCTGGTCATTGGCGAGATCGAACCGTGGTCGCCCCGCTTCGACACCAAATCAGTCGCTACCCTTGTCAGTTACCAGAACCCACAGCTCAAACGCGGGGCCATGCTGTTCTACAAAAAAGGCTGTCAATATTGCCATATGGTTCATGGCGAAGGTGGCCTTAGAGGCCCGAACCTTAGTGACATTGGCCGAAACTGGACAGCCAATCAGCTTACGGTACAGATCGTCAACGGTGGCGGGAATATGCCGGCCTACGGTGGGTCGCTGGACAAAGACGAACTCCGCGATATCGTCGCCTTCTTAAGCGCGCAGAAATAGTACGTTCAGCGACGCTCCTGCGTGCTAATCGGCAGGTGATGTGGCCCTGCATGTCGGCACGAAACCGCAACTGGCAATCAGGCCTGGTCACTGTCAACCCACAGTATAAAAGCAGTCAGCCCCGGCAGAATATGTTTCTGCCGGGGCTGACTGGTATAGCACGGGTATGACCTATCGCTTTTTCTTCCGCTCGTCCAGTACCGACTCCGATACGACGGGTCGTAGTGGATCAGCAGGTGCTACCGGTTCGCTACCACTTGCTTGATTGCGGGTTGATTTGACGACGACAAAACCGATCAGACCGATCAGGAGTACGTTGCAGATCAGGTCGATGGTGTCGCCGGTATGGGCCAGCGGTGGGTCGAACCGGAACTCGACGGTATGCTTACCCGCCGGCATCCGCATCGCCCGCAATACGTAGTTAGCCCGGAAGTGCGGCATGGGCTTACCATCGACAAACGCCTGCCAGTCTTCATTCCCCCGATAGTAGACTTCGGAAAAGACAACGACACCTTCGCGGGCTGCATTCACCGTGTACGTCAGTTTATCACCTCGGTAGCTCGTCAGTTGTACGCTGCTGCCGGTATGGTCCAGCTGACTCGGCAGACCAGCCAGCTTGCTCATATCGGCCTGACTCACCAGGGCCGAATCGCGCGTATTCAGCGTTTTCATAGCCGCAATTTCCGCGTCAGCGTCGGCAGCCGGGATGAGCCTGCTGACAAACCAGCCGGCCCCCAACGCTTCCGGATTGGTCAGCGCCGTTGGTCCGGCGGGTTGCTGCGGATTGTTGGGATCGGCCTGTTGTGGCTGCTGAATGACGTATTTCACATTCAGCATGTTCAGAATATTCAGCGTGTTCGTCTGGAAAGCGTAGGTAATCAGCTCCTGATACCGGCGCAGTTTAGCCGCGTTGTAGCCCCCAATCGACCGGTGAAAATACGACGCCCGGTTGCTGCTCATAAAGCTCGGCGACTGATCGAATACACGATAGCCCAGCGATTTGTCCTGCATGATCTGCTCATCGGCAGCCGTAGGCGCAAACGCTTCCGTTGCCTGCGTCTTGCTGATGAAATCGTTGCTGTTCAGGAAGCGTTTATCGACCGAAAACAAGTCGAAGACAACCACCGCCAGCAGTAATGGGTAAAATAGCCCCGCCTTGAGTTTGTTGTTGACGAACGCCCAGACCAGCCCGGCCGCCAGCAAAATCAGGATAGCCGACCGGAAGGCATCGGCTCGCAGGAGGCTTTTCCGGTCACTAATGATGGCGTTCAACACATCACGGGCCGCGTCGCCGAAACTACCGCTCAGTTGGTCGAGGTCGGTCGGTGTCTGGAAGGAGAAGAAGGTTCCGCCCAGCACGGCCAACAGTAGCGACAGACCAGCCGTCAGGGCCAGACTGATCGTCAGCGGTTGTTTGAGTTGCGCCATCGTCAGCTTCTGATCGATAATGGCCTGAACACCCAGTGCCGCACCGACGGCCATAAACAGCTGCGCCAGACACAGCGCCATCGTCATGGCCCGGAACTTGTTCAGGTACGGCAGGTAGTCGAACAACAGTTCGTTAAACCAGAGCAGGTTTTTTCCCCACGCCAGCACGATCATCAGCCCGGCTGCACTCAGCAACCACCACCGCGTCGGGCCACGCAGCACGAACATGCTTAGCACGAACAGGAACACCAGAGCCGCGCCAGCATAAGCCGGTCCGCCCACCATCGGCTGATCCCCCCAGTAAGCCGGTGCCCCCTGCTCGGCATATTGTTTGGCCATGCCCGCATCGACACCCCGGCTAACCATGGCTTTGTAAAACTCCGAACTCGTGGTCAGTCCCCCACCCGACGAACCGCCGTAGAGGTTGGGAATCAGCAGGGTCAGCGTTTCGGCCTTACCATAACTGTAGCTGAACGCATAGTCCTTGTCCAGCCCGCCCTTCGACTCATTGGTTGACGACTTCCCATCGGGATTCGTGGTTTTAGCCGTCAGTTCCGAGCGGCCCCGGATCGTTTCTTTCGTGAACTGATTCAGCACCAGCAGTCGCTTACCGAAGCTGCCTGCACCCAGCACGCCGACCACCGCCAGCACGGCCAGACCAACACCCAGTTGCTTTCCTTTGCCAGCCCGTACCAGCGCGATCCCTTCGATCAGCACCAGCAGGCCAATTGTCAGAAAGAGGTAATACGTGATCTGAATGTGGTTGGCCCCGAATTCCATGCTCAGAAACAGACCCGTAACGGCCGCTCCGACCCAGTACCGCCCCCGCAGGCAAAGAATCACCCCGGCGATCACGCCCGCACCGTAACCCAGCGCCAGCAGTTTCGATACGTGGCCCGCTTCCAGACTGATGATCGAGAACGTACCCAGCCCGTACGCTGCCGCACCCATCGCCGATAGCCACGGGTTGCAGCCCAACACGACCAACAGCACGTAGGCACTTACCATCATGATGAACACGATACTGGCAAACGGCGGCAGCAGATTCTGCACCGCCGTAATGGCTTTGTAGATGTAGATATGCGGGTAATCGAAGTCGATCATATAAGCCGGCATACCACTGAAGAGCGCATCGGTCCAGAGGGGCTTGATACCGGTTTGTTTAGCAATCTCGCGGATTTCCTGCGTCGAGGCCGATGCCTGCTGCACGTCCATCAGGGATAAGGTTTTACCCGATAGTACCGGCGAAAAATAAATGGTCGACAGCACCAGCAAGCCCAGTATCGCGAGGATGTGGGGCAGGTAGCGTTGAAAAAAAGACGGTTGGTTCATGGAGAAAAGACAGTACGACCCAAAGATAGGGCTTTCCTAAAAACGGCGGTCGGTCGCTGCGGATTGTAGCCACCAATAGCAGCGACCGACCGCCGGTACGGGATAAGCAAACGGCCAGCCCTGTATGACGCAGGGCTGGCCGTTTCGTGCGACTATCGGAGGGACTTTATACCGACAGAATATCTTTTTCTTTAGCAACGAAGGTTTCGTCGATGCGGGCGATAAAGGCATCGGTCAACTTCTGAACGCGCTCCTCGCCTACTTTCACGGCATCTTCCGAAACGCCTTCTTTCGTCAGCTTGCGGATACCGTCGTTGGTGTCTTTACGGATGTTCCGAACGTTCACCTTGGCCACTTCGACTTCCTGCTTTACCCGCTTCACCAGATCGCGCCGACGTTCTTCGGTCAGCATCGGGATGCTCAGCCGGATGACTTCACCATCGTTATTAGGTGCCAGCCCCAGGTTTGAGTTCCGGATGGATTTTTCAATTTCGCCGATCATCTTTTTTTCAAACGGCTTGATCGAAATGGTGCGGGCGTCGGGTGTATTGATGGCGGCAATCGTATTCAGGGGCGACAGCATACCGTAGTACTCGACCTGAATACCGTCCAGCATACCGGCATTGGCTTTACCAGCCCGGATTTTTGTCAACTCGATGTTCAGGTGCTTGATCGCCTTCTCCATCGTGTCTCTGGCATCGTCCAGATATAACTCTATTTCTTCCATTTTACTATGAGTTGAAACGTTTCAAAAGGATAGCGTTGGTAGCTTATCGGTTTGGTGGCAGCACACTGGCACAGGCCGATGCGCCCTGATCGCTCTATACTTTTGAGCTGATGAGGGTACCGGTGTCGGTGTCGCCTTTCACGATACGAAGCAGACTGCCCGTTTCGTTCATATTGAAAACAATAATCGGCAAATCGTTTTCCTGACAAAGCGTAAACGCGGTCAGGTCCATGACGTTGAGTTTTTTCTCGTACACATCGTCGAAGGAAATGGTCGTGTAACGGGTTGCCGTCGGATCTTTCATGGGATCAGCCGTGTAAACGCCGTTCACTTTGGTCCCTTTCAGCACGACGTCGGCTTCGATTTCGATAGCCCGCAGACTGGCCGTCGAATCGGTCGTGAAGTACGGACTACCCGTACCCGCACCGAAGATAACGACGCGCCCCTTTTCGAGGTGGCGCACCGCCCGCCGGCGGACGTAGGGTTCGCAGACCTGCTCCATTTTGATAGCCGACATCACCCGGGTGTACATACCGTGCTTTTCCAGCGAACTCTGAATGGCCATGGCATTGATTACCGTTGCCAGCATGCCCATGTAATCGCCCTGTACCCGATCGATACCCGACCGCTCGCCCGATACACCCCGGAAGATGTTTCCTCCGCCGATGACGATGGCGACCTGCACCCCCATGTCGACGACTTCTTTGATCTCCTTGCTGTACTGCTCCAGTATGGCAGGGTCGATGTTATAACCAGATGGGCCAGCCAGTGCCTCCCCGCTCAGCTTGAGCAGAATCCGTTTGTAGTTCGTCTGTGATGTCATGGGGTTCCTTTTTGCGGGGGCAAAGATAGAACAAAAAGGCCGAAGGGCGGAACCAAACGCGTCTACGGTTCCCCACCGATTGGCGTACAGGCGTACACGAATATGCCCTGTCCGGCGCGACAAGCTGCCGGTTTATACAAATTCGATGAGTACCTGGCCCTTCTCTACCCGATCGCCCTTGGCTATCCGGATTGTTTTGACGGTTCCGCCGGCACTGGCTTTGAGGTTGTTCTCCATCTTCATAGCTTCCAGAATCAGCAGGCTATCGCCTTTCGCAACCGTGTCGCCGGGCTGTACGCTGATACCAACGATCAGGCCGGGCATAGGCGCTTTCAGATCACCAACTTTTGCGCTTGCCGCATTGCTCATTCCCAGTTGCTCCAGTAGCTGGTCGAAGCGGTCTTTCACCTGAACGGTGTGTACATGGCCGTTGATGTTCAGACTGACGGTTTTTGTCGCGCGATCCAGCTCCAGCAACTCGGCATTGTACGACCGGTTCTCGTGGAGAATATGAAACGTACGATCCGAGAGCCGAACCATGTCCCAGCGGAACGGCGCATTGTTGAGCGTTGGCCCGGTGGCGGTGAAATCGACGGTAACGGGTTCAGTGTTGTTGACGGAAGCGGTTAACATGCAGGGGTTGTGTTTGTCGGCAGCGATCAGAAAAGCATAGATACCAAGCGGCTATACTTATTCCAAACGCCAGCCGTGTCGCTTCTGCTTTACTTACTGGACGGTCGCTGTCAGTTCACCCATGTACCGCTCGGCAACCTCGTCCAGCACGGCGCTGACACCCGCATACGAGTCGGTCGTGACGAGTTGCATCCGGTACGGCTTGAAATCGGGAAGCCCCTTGAAGTAGTTGGCGTAATGCCGACGCATCTCAAACAATCCGACAATCTCCCCTTTCCAGCGAATCGAAAAATCCAGGTGCTGCCGACAAACGGCCACGCGATCGGCGATGGTCGGAGCCGGCCGGTGTTCGCCCGTTTTCACAAAATGCTTGATCTCGTCGAAAACCCAGGGGTAACCAATACTGGCGCGACCAATCATCACCCCATCGACGCCGTAGCGGTTTTTGTACTCCAGCGCCTTCTCGGGTGAGTCGATATCGCCGTTTCCAAAGATTGGAATCGTAATACGCGGATTTTCTTTGATGCGGCCAATGAGCGTCCAGTCGGCTTCACCCTTGTACATCTGCACCCGCGTCCGACCGTGTACGGTCAACGCTTTGATGCCAATATCTTGCAACCGTTCGGCCACGTCGCCGACGTTTTTGGTGTTCTCATCCCAGCCCAGCCGGGTTTTTACCGTAACGGGCAAGTGCGTCGACTTGACAACCGCGTCGGTCATGCGCACCATCTTCGGGATGTCCTGTAATAAAGCCGCTCCCGCACCCCGGCAGGCCACATTTTTCACCGGGCAGCCGTAGTTGATGTCGATCAGGTCGGGGTTGGCGCGGCTGGCAATACGGGCACATTCGCCCATTGTCTCCACGTCCGACCCGAATAGCTGAATGCCGATAGGCCGTTCGTATTCGAAAATATCGAGTTTCTGCACGCTCTTGGCCGCGTCCCGAATCAACCCCTCCGACGAGATAAACTCTGTATACATCAGATCAGCCCCGTTGGCCTTGCATACCGCCCGGAACGGCGGATCGCTGACGTCTTCCATGGGTGCCAGCAGCAACGGGAAATCTGGTAGTTCTATATCACCAATACGTACCATATGTTCGTAAATTATCGCTACCCGGCGCATAAACCGAGTCCTTTTCCGACCTTGCAGGCCAATACCTTCCTTTTAGCACAATTCGAAGGGCCGTTCGGTTCCCTTTTTCGGATTATACAAACGAGTCTGTAAATTTACGCGATTTATGAACGCCGACTATACCCGCGTACTACCAACTTCACGACCGCCCACCTTTGGCGGGTTGCTGATGCTGTTAGGCTTTATTTTGATGGGCGGTGTACTCAGTACGCTCCTGATGTTACTGGGTTTTATGCTGTTTGGCGGCCTTTCCTTCGGCGATGTACAGCAGCATCTGCGGCTACTGGCCAGCGATCCGGCTTCACTGCCGGGCGGCTGGTTCGAGCTGATGAGTTTGCAGGCGGTCAACCACCTGGGCTCGTTTCTGCTACCCGCTCTCGCCTACTGGTACTGGATTGAACAACGCACGTGGCCGCAGTTCAACAACCGGCCGCTGGAACGGGTAGCCGCCCTGTCGATCGTCGGACTGATCGTCATTCTGTTTATGCCGTTCGACGGGTTGATTATCGAGTGGAACCAGAACATTCATTTACCGCAGACGCTGGCTCCTATCGAAAACTGGGTTCGGGCCAAGGAAAAAAGTCTGGAATCAGTCACGCGCTTCCTCACGACGTTCGAGTCCCCCGCGCAGCTGGTTGTAGCCATACTGGTTATCGCCGTCATTCCGGGAATTGGTGAAGAGGTACTGTTCCGGGGCGTATTGCAGCGCATGCTACACTACTGGACCGGTAACCGCCACGCAGCCGTCTGGCTGGCAGCCGCCCTGTTCAGTGCCGTCCACGTACAGTTTCTCGGCTTCTTTCCGCGTATGTTGCTGGGCGCTCTGTTCGGCTATCTGTACCTCTGGTCGGGGAATATCTGGGTACCCATTCTGGCCCACTTCACCAACAACGGCTTTACCGTACTGATGGTCTACTTGCATCAACAGAAGATGACCAGCATCAACGTCGAAAATACGGAGTCGGTACCGGTACTGGGTGCCCTGATTTCAGGCTTGTTTACGGCCGGGCTGCTGTACTACTTCCGCCAACGCAACCAGCCCCAATCCGCCTGACAATCGACGGCGTCAGATCGTCCGGCTGGTCTGGCTGGTCTGGCTACGATCCAATCATTTATCCAATAAACGAATGAACGAAATCTGGGAATCCATACTCGTCACGCCCCTGTCCCACCGGGCCGAATTAGCCAAAGCACTGTTGCACGAACACAACATCACGGCAGTAGTCGTCAACCGGCAAAGTAGTAGTTATCCCGTTGCCGGACTGGGAAACAGTGAAGTTCACGTATTGGCTAAAGACGCCATTGTAGCCAAGATTATTCTGGAGAATGAAGCAAGCTTTAGCTAACATGACTAACCTGCAACAGCGGGTTATTGCAGCCGTCGCCGGCGCTCCTCTCATCCTGTTCATGATCTGGTATGATGCCTGGACACTGGCGCTGCTCTTTTGTTTTATCAGCGCCCTGACACAGCGGGAGTTTTACCGGTTGCTCGGTCTCGACGGGTTCGAACCGCTAACGGCCTACGGCACGGTCGTCGGCACCATGATCTGTGTACTGGCTTATTTCGTTGAGACCAACCAGATCAGCACCGGCAGCTATTTCCTGATCTGCCCGGCGTCGTCGATGATCTTTCTGATCAAGCTTTACAAAAAGCGCGACATGAAGCCGTTCACCAACATCGGCTTTACCTTTCTGGGGATCATCTACGTCGCGATGCCGTTTGCCCTGCTGATTATTCTCGCTCTGCGCGACAACGCCTTTCATCCCGTCACGATCATCGGTTGCCTACTGCTGCTCTGGTCCAGTGATATCGGTGCTTACTTCGCCGGAACGTACTTCGGCCGACGCAAGCTGTTTGAGCGGGTATCACCCAAAAAGTCGTGGGAAGGCTCCGTCGGTGGTGCTGTTGCCGCCGGTCTGGTCGCTTTCGCGCTGGCCTTGTTCGACAACGAGCTGCGCCCCTGGCAGTGGTATTGCGTGGGTGCGATTATCGTCGTAACCGGTACGTACGGCGACCTGGTCGAATCGCTGTTCAAGCGCAGCATTGCCATTAAAGACTCGGGGTCGAGCATTCCCGGTCACGGCGGTTTCCTCGATCGCTTCGACGGTTTGCTACTGGCAGCCCCCTTCATTATCACCTTTTTGAAACTGTTTCCATAGCTTCTTTCTACTTGTTTATTTTTCGTTAAACAAAAAGGCCCGTTGCACTAACCAACGGGCCTTTTTGTGGTTAAGCCACTAACAAACACCTATACAAACGCTGATGAACACGACACAGACAACAACCGCCGACGGCAGTCAGCCTCCGCTCCACCTCAATATGAATGAATCGTTTGCGGAAACTAACGTCAACCAGCTCCGCGACGCCGTCGAGCAGGCCGTCTACGGCGATATGGTTTTCGACAAAACCAGCGACCCCGACCGCGCCCACACGATCGAGGTTCTGACGACGCTCGGACAAATGGGAGAACTTACGGAAACTGACCTTGATGAAGCCAAAAAAGACTATCTTTGACGATTGAATAAACGTCAGTTGCCTGATTCTTAACAAATCTTAAATGATTTGACAGGATTCGAAAGTGTGGAACGGCGTTCGTTATTTTGTCGAAATCGGTAGAGAATCCGTTCTGATTCGGTCAGCATGAGGCACACGATAGTTTTTATGGCGCTCACGGCGTTACTGCTACTCACGGCAGGATCGCTTTCGACCGTTCGCGCGCAGGGGCAGGATCGTCAGGTTACGTTTACGGGCTTCCTGACGAGCGGTAAGAATAACGAGCCGCTGCCGGGCGCGTATGTGTACATTCCACGGGCGGGAAAAGGTATTCTGACGGCACCCAATGGCTACTTTGCCCTACCCGTGTTGCCCGGCGACAGTATCGTGTTTAGTTATGTCGGCTTTAAATCGCAGTTCCATATCATTCCACAACGCCTTGCTGACCTTACGTATTCGGCGGTGGTAGCGTTGCAGGAGGATGTAACCACGCTGGCTGAGGTCAAGGTTTACCCGTACGCGACCGAGGAATTGTTTAAGGAAGCCTTCGTCAATCTGAAGCTGCCCGACGAGAAAGAGCGGGCTAACCTGGCTAAAAACACCGATCCGGCGGCCATCATGCGCATGGCGGCTACGATGCCGATGGGAGCCGTGGGCAACTTCCAGAATTTTGTGAATCAGCAGTTCCTGGGTCGGGAGTCGATTGCAAACCGGAGTTTTACGCCAACGTTTGCGTTCACAAACCCCTTCGCCTGGGCTAACTTTATCCGCTCCGTCAAGCGGGGGGATTACAAGAGCAAAGAGTGGCGGGCGCAATACAATCAGGCACCCCCCGAAAACATATCCCGCAAAGACCTGCTGAATCAAAGCAACTAGTCCTGATTTGGGCATAAAAAAACCACCGTTCGCGGTGGTTTTTTTATGCCCAAATCAGGACGGTTTACGGTATTCAGTTTACGGTAAGAGTAACCAAATACCGTAAACTAACTACTTCTTATACTGCTGGATGATTTTGTACAGTGCCTTCTGCTTTTCCAGCTCGGGGAAGAACTCAAAAAGCAGCACATGCGCGTCGTAATCAAGTGACAGACCCGCTTCCAGGCGAATCAAGGCTTCGCGGTAGTGGCCGGCATGAATCAGGTACACGGCCGATCGATAATACAGATCCGCTTCAGCAGGCATGTCGTCGATACCCATCTGAATGATGTCGTTTGCTTTCAGGAAATCACCCTGATCAAACGGCACCAACGACCAGGTCAGGTACACATCTGGGTTCTGCCCATCGACCTCTGCTGCTTTTTCAAACGCTTCGATGCTCGATAGCACATTACCAACCTTATACTCAGTTTCGGCAAGCGCCAGATAGTACTCTCCGTTGTTGTCGTTAATCTTGATCGCCTTCTGTAAGAATGGCAGTGCTTCGTACCATTTGCCGGATTCGCTCAGACAAACGCCGATACCATGCCAGGCTTCGTCCCACAGGGCATCAAGCCGGATCGCTTCCCGGTACTCCGCAATCGCTTCCGGTATCCGGTCCTGCTTTTCCAGACTTGCGCCCAGATGACAGTACGTATCGGCCGTCGCTTCCTCGTACTTGAGCGTGTTGCGGTAGCACTGTTCGGCTTTTTCAAACAGACTGAGGTTCATGTACGTGTTCCCCAGATTGAAATGCGCCGACGAAAAATCCTCCTTGATGATAATTGCGTAGTCGTACGCTTCGGCGGCTTCGGCGTAGCGGGCTAGCTTGCTGTAGGCAATACCGATATTATACCACGCATTGTACGAATACGGGTCTTTGTCGATCAGCTGCTGATAGTAGCTCAGACTGTTCTCCAGTTCGCCCGTAATATCCAGACAGAACGCCAGTTCGTAAAGCGCATTTTCATTGTTGATATTCAGCGCAATCGACCGTTTGTACTGCTTGATCGCTTCGTCGTATTTACCCCAGTTCTGGTAGCTTTGGCCCAGTTGAAACAGAATGTCGTCTTTGTCTTCGGCCCGACCCAGCAGGTCTTCCAGCACGCTGATTGCTTCCTCATAACGCCCGGCCATGTTCAGCACAGACCCTTCCATAAACGATACGTCGAGGTCGCCGGGGTTGAACAGAGCAGCCTGCTCCAGTAAACCCAGTGATTCGTCGAATCGCTGAAAATTGGCCAGTATCTGCGCCTTGTCGAGCATCAGTTCCAACGCGTACGGAAAGCTTTCAAGACCAGCTTCGGTTGCTTTGAATGCCTTGTCCAGATCGCCCTGATTGAGGTAATGTTCAACCATTTGCTCATAAACGTCGAGGTCGAAGAACTGACTCTCCTGCCGATCCAGCATCTGCTCAAAACGCCGTATCGATTCCTTTATATCTCCTTCCCGTTCTTCAAACTCTTGCTCCATACGTGTGCCTCTAAAAATGGTGAGCGGATAGGGGCCGCATCATCGACGCGGTTTATCCTGTGGCTAGTCAATATACCTCCGTTTAGCGGAAATCCAAATCAGTATCAGCAAAAAGTTACTGTCGCTTTTCTCCGTTCTGGAAGCCTTCTCCCACGCGCTGAATGGTCTGTTCCAGCGGCCGGTATTGAAAGCCAAGGGCTTTTTTTATCCGTCGTCCGTCACAGATATACAGCAGGTTGGAGTCCCGGGCCGTTTCCTTGGTGATTAACGGTTTTGTCCGCAGAAACCACGCCCTGACTGCTTCCAGCGGCCAGATCAAACGCGTAACCCACCGTGCCGCACGCACCTCCGGCGCACGTTTATGCATGGCTTTCGCTAATTGATCAAACAACGACTGGTACGGAATGGTGCCCCCACACAGGATGAATCGCCGGCCGGCACTATCGCTTTCCATCAGGCGAACCATTGCCTCAGCCACGTCGAGCACATCAACCAGATTGACCAGCCCACCGGGATAAAATTTCTTCTCCTTCGCGATGTACCGTACGATCTGTAAACTGCTGTTTTCCCAGTTTCCAACGCCCAGTGTGGTAGCGGGGTTGATAATGACGGCCGTTAGCCCCTCGGCAACGCCCCGCCATACCTCAAGTTCGGCCCAGTACTTTGTTTTGGCGTAGGGCGAGTTTCGGGGTGACTCCTCCCACTTCTGGTCTTCATCGATTAGAATTGGTTCGAACCGGCTCTCGGGGTCCGATGCCTGTCGATGACTGGGTCTCCCCAGCGCTTTGACCGCGCTCACGTAGCCAAATTTTCGAACACCGACTTTAAGGCAAACATTTACCACGTTGGCCGTTCCCTCGACATTAATCCGTTCCATACGCCGGTTATCCCGACCCAGAAACGACACCAGCCCAGCCGCGTGAATGACATCGGTGCCAGGTTGGATGGCCGCTTCAAGCGATGGAATGTCGAGTACGTCGCCGTCGTACCAGCGAACCCGATCGGCGATATCTGCGAGTAATCCATAGCCGGAAGCCGGGCGCTTGAGAGCCGACACCTGATAACCGTCACTTAGATAACGACGAACGATGTGGGAGCCAATCAAGCCCGTTGCTCCGGTGACAAAAACGTGTTTAGGTAAAGCAGAAGGCATTATTTACAGGAAAGTGGTGGACACTTGTTGACTAGTTATCCAATCGGCACAACACGGGGTGGCAAGGCATGGTAGGCTGAAATACGGGACCTGCTCGTTGTACTGCAATTCATATGTAGTTGTTAAGCTAATTAGTTTAGGATAAGTACAATAAAAATCGAAATAAGGCTACAATAGACGTAGGCGAGTTTATGAAATAACTCGTGCGATGGCAGAATCTCTTGATTAAACGGCTGGATACAAACAGTTACCCTGTATACCAAGTGGACAGTGACACAGTTGGCCGATGGCTGCGTAGGGCTGGATTCAGGAGGGTGATTTATGCGCAACCAGCGGTCTCTTTGCGTAAACATAACGCCAAATGACGCTGAATTGCTAATTTTGCCGGCGAATATGGTTTTCGAACTACGTTTTTCGGTCGATTGATAAAAACGACCGCGCAGGCAGAAGCCAGGAATCGAAAACAACTCATGCCTTTAGAAAATCCTCAGCGATACACCGTTACGGCAGCCCTTATTTATGCCAACGGGCCCATTCACATCGGTCACCTGGCCGGGTGCTACCTCCCCGCCGACATTTACGTACGCTACCTGCGCTCCACGGGGAAAGATGTTGCGTTTATCAGCGGTACCGACGAGCATGGAGTTCCCATAACGATTAAAGCCAAAAAAGAAGGCATCAGTCCGCAGGCGGTAGTCGATAAATATTATACGCAGATCAAGCAGGCGTTCAGCGACTTCGGCATCTCGTTCGACATTTACTCCCGCACCACCAACGCGGTTCACCACGACACCTCGCAGGCGTTTTTTACGAAGCTGTACGAGCAGGGCGATTTTATTGAGGAAGTCACCGAGCAGTACTACGACGAAGTAGCCGATCAGTTTCTGGCCGACCGGTATATTGTTGGCACCTGCCCCGTTTGCGGTAACCCCAACGCGTATGGCGATCAATGTGAGCGATGCGGCACGGCCCTCAGCCCAAACGAACTGATCGAACCCCACTCGACGCTGTCGGGTTCGCGTCCCGTGCTGCGGGCCACCAAAAACTGGTTCCTACCCCTCGACCGGATGCAACCGCAGATCGAGACGTATGTCAACAGCCATCCGGAGTGGAAAACCAACGTAGCCGGTGCCTGTCAGTCGTGGCTGAAAGAAGGGTTACGTCCCCGCGCCATGACCCGCGACCTCGACTGGGGTGTCAAGGTACCACTGCCCGATACCGACGGCAAAGTGCTGTACGTGTGGTTCGACGCGCCAATCGGTTATATCTCCATGACCAAAGAATGGGCCGAACAACAAGGTCGCGACTGGGAATTATACTGGCGCGATCAAAACACGCAGCTCGTTCACTTTATCGGCAAAGACAACATCGTTTTCCACTGCATCATTTTCCCGGCGATGCTGATGGCGGATGGATCGTACATCCTGGCCGATAACGTTCCCGCCAACGAGTTCATGAATCTCGAAGGCGACAAAATCAGCACGTCGCGCAATTGGGCGGTCTGGCTGCACGAGTATCTCGACGAGATGCCCGGCAAGCAGGACGTGCTTCGCTATGTGCTGGCGGCCAATGCGCCAGAAACCAAAGACTCGGAGTTTACGTGGAAAGATTTCCAGACCCGGAATAACGCCGAGCTGGTCGGCATTTTTGGCAACTTCGTCAACCGGGCGGTCGTACTGACGCAAAAATTCTGCGACAACAAGGTACCGGCCGCCACGAACCTGACCGACTACGACCAACAGGTACTGGACGAACTGGCGCAGTTTCCTGACCGAATCGGGCGGTCGATCGAGCAGTATCGATTCCGGGAGGCCCTGATGCAGTTGATGGATCTGGCGCGGCTCGGGAATAAGTACCTGGCAGAAACCGAACCGTGGAAAGCGGTAAAAACCGATCCGGCACGCGCCAATACCATTCTGAATCTGGCGCTGCAAATCTCGGCATCGCTCAGCATCGTCTGTGAACCGTTCCTCCCCTTTACAGCGGAAAAACTACGGGCGCAGCTGGCGATTACAGATTCGTTCGACTGGACAAACGCCGGCCGGGCCGACTTGCTGGCCGAAGGGCATGAACTGGGCAAAGGTGAGTTGCTTTTTGCCAAAATTGAAGACGATGAAATCGACCAGCAGATGAAGAAACTGCTGGACGCCAAACGGATGAACGAACTGGAAACAAAGACAGTCCCCGCCCTGCGCGAGCAAATTCAATACGACGACTTTGCCAAAATGGATATTCGCATCGGCACGATCACCGAAGCGGAGCGTGTTCCGAAGAGCGATAAGCTGCTCAAGCTAAAAGTCGATGATGGGATGGGTACGCGGCAGATACTGAGTGGTATCGCCAAGCATTTCAGTCCTGAAGAAATCGTCGGCAAGCAGGTTACATTCCTGGCGAATCTGGCACCACGTAAGATGATGGGGCAGGAATCGCAGGGTATGATTCTGATGGCCGAAGACCGGGATGGTAAATTAGCCCTGCTACAACCCGACCAACCCGTCTGGAACGGCGGCACGGTGTCGTAAGTGAGTTTACGGTATTCTGTATGCGGTTTACGGAATTATCCGGCGGTAACCACCGCAAACCGTATACAGAATACCGTAAACCGATATAAAACAGAGACAGCCCGCTCATTGAGCGGGCTGTCTGCTTAAACACACCTAATTAAGCTAAGCTATCAACAGCTAAAATTGATAGGGTAACTACGTTACATATACGCATAGATTGATCAGTTGGATTCAATCGGGCGCAACTAAGTGCGTCCAGATCCAGTCAGTAAGTATACATCCCGAACGCATAGTCAGCAACGCTATCTTTCCGCCTGTGGTGCGCTAATCACACATAACAACGTTTATCTTTGCGAGGTCTCACCATCGCCACCGGGCTTGCGAAACGACTACGTCCTGACTTCATGGAAGAAAAGAAACATTTAGATACCGTTACTGCGGCCGGCTTGCTGGTGGCTATGGGTATCATCTACGGCGACATCGGTACGTCGCCCCTCTACACACTTCGTGCTATCATTGGAGCAGAAAATGAAATCCGGGCCGACGTAGTCCGGGGGGCTCTCTCCTGTATCTTCTGGACGCTCACGCTCCAGACAACCGTGAAGTACGTCATCCTGATTCTACGGGCCGATAACCGGGGTGAGGGCGGCATCTTTGCGCTTTACGCCCTGGTTCGACGGCATGCCCGCTGGCTTACGCTCCCCGCCATCATCGGTGGATCAGCACTACTAGCCGACGGTATTATTACCCCCCCGGTCTCGGTATCATCGGCTGTCGAAGGGCTGACACTGATTTATCCGAATATCGAAACGGTACCCATCGTCCTGGTTATTCTGACGATACTGTTCCTGATTCAGGCGTTTGGCACAAGTGTCGTTGGTACAGCGTTCGGCCCAATCATGCTCGTCTGGTTTATCATGCTCGGCGCATTGGGGCTGGTTCAGGTCGCGCAGGCCCCCGGCATCCTGACGGCCCTGAACCCCTATTACGCGTACTGGCTGCTGGCCGAATACCCCGGCGGATTCTGGCTGTTGGGCTCCGTGTTTCTCTGTACGACGGGTGCCGAAGCCCTGTATTCCGACATGGGGCACTGCGGACGTAAAAACATCCGCGTCAGCTGGGTATTCGTCAAGACCTGTCTGATTCTAAACTACTTCGGGCAGGGAGCCTGGCTACTGAGTGTTCAGGGACAGATCCTGAAAGATCGGATTCCCTTTTATCAGATCATGCCGCCCTGGTTCCTGACGATTGGCATTGTTATCGCAACAGCAGCCGCAGTTATTGCCAGTCAGGCCCTGATAAGTGGTTCATTTACGCTCATCAGCGAAGCGATACGGCTTAATTTCTGGCCTAAAGTACGGCTCCGTTATCCATCCTCTCAGAAAGGACAGCTTTACGTGCCAAGCGTCAACCTGCTGCTCTGGGCAGGCTGCGTGGGTGTAGTCCTGTATTTCCGGGAATCGTCGAATATGGAAGCCGCTTACGGTCTGGCCATTACGCTGACGATGCTGATGACGACCCTGCTGATGTCGTACTATCTGTACACGCACAAGTACCAGGCGTGGGGCGTCGTGCTGTTTTTGTTTGTGTATCTGGCGATCGAGGGTTCGTTCCTGATCGCCAACCTAATCAAATTCCCGCATGGTGGTTT
This sequence comes from Spirosoma oryzae, assembly GCF_003002825.1. Taxonomy (GTDB): domain Bacteria; phylum Bacteroidota; class Bacteroidia; order Cytophagales; family Spirosomataceae; genus Spirosoma; species Spirosoma oryzae. Next base: position 43,383 of record NZ_PVTE01000014.1, read on the forward strand.
CGTATCGGTACTGATCGGTGCTTCGATCGCTGGTGTGATGTACATCTGGCTACAAGCCTTCCAGATTAAACTCCGCCTGACTGAGTACGTCCGTATCGATCATTATCTACAGACGATCAAGGAACTGAGTCGCGACATCAGTATTCCGAAATACGCCACGCACCTGGTTTTTATGAGCAACGCGGCTCGGCAGTCGGAGATCGAGTCCAAGATTATTTACTCCATCTTTCAGAAGCGCCCCAAACGAGCCGACATCTATTGGTTCGTCCACGTCGACACGACTGACGACCCGTATACCATGGAGTATAAGGTCAACACGCTGGCTCCCGATGACGCGTATAAGGTCACGTTCCGGCTCGGATTCCGGGTTGAGCAGCGTATCAACCTGTTCTTCCGTAAAGTCATCGAGGACATGGTAAAAAATAAAGAAGTGGATATCACCAGTCGATACGAGTCTCTGCGGGGTCAGAACGTTATCGGCGACTTCCGCTTCGTCGTGCTCGAAAAATTCCTTTCGTTCGAGAATGAGCTGCCAGCCCGTGAGCGGTTGATCATGAATATTTATTTCAACATCAAGAGCTTTACAACACCCGAAGACCGCTGGTTTGGGCTGGATAGCAGCTCAGTCAAAGTAGAAAAAGTCCCGCTGGTTATCCGGCCGGTGGAAAACGTTCGACTCAAACGGATTGCCTCAGAAACAAAGAGCGAACGCGTAAAAGAATGATCCCTTCGGCAAATCAACCCGTCAGTCACCCGATCATTCAATCAGTATAACTATGAAGATTCTCATCACCGGCGGAGCCGGCTTCGTTGGCTCGTCATTGGCCATTTCCCTCAAGCAGAATTATCCGGACTACCAGATTTTCGCGCTCGACAACCTCAAGCGACGCGGCTCGGAACTGAGTCTGCCGCGCCTGAAAGCGGCCGGTATCGAGTTTTTGCACGGCGACATTCGCAGCAAAGAGGATTTCGATGCGCTGCCCGCCGTCGATACTGTAATCGAAGCCTCGGCCGAACCATCGGTACTGGCAGGTCTGGACGGTACGCCCGACTACCTCATCAACACCAATCTGTTCGGTACGGTAAACTGCCTGAACTACGCGCTCAAGCACAAGGCTAGCTTTATCTTTCTGTCGACAAGCCGGGTGTACCCGATCAAAACGATCGAAACGCTCAATTTCACCGAAGCCGAAACGCGCTTCGTTCTGACCGACGACCAGCCCGTTCCCGGTGTTTCGTCAAAAGGCATTGCCGAAGATTTCCCGCTGACGGGAGCCCGGTCGCTCTACGGCACGACCAAGCTGGCGTCGGAGCTGCTGATTCAGGAATACAACGAATTCTATGGCCTGAAGACGGTCATCAATCGCTGCGGGGTCATTACAGGGCCGTGGCAGATGGGCAAGGTCGATCAGGGCGTGATGGTTCTTTGGATCGCCAAGCACTTCTTCGAACAGCAACTGGCGTATATCGGTTACGGCGGCACCGGCAAGCAAACCCGCGACATGCTGCACATCGCCGACCTGTACCGGCTGATCGACTGGCAGTTGCATAATCTCGATACGGTTAATGGTGAGATTCTGAACGCTGGCGGTGGCACGCAAAGCAGTGCATCGCTACAGGAGCTGACCAAGGTTTGCCAGGAAGTGACGGGTAAAACCATCCCGATTAAGGAGGTTACCGAAAACCGCGCAGCCGACATCCGCCTGTACGTCACCGACAACACGAAAGTGACACAACTAACCGGCTGGGAACCCAAACTCGGCATCCGTGAAATCGTCAGCGACATCCACGAGTGGCTCAAAGAGAACCGGGCCGCGCTGGAGCCGATCTTGAAGTAAGTTTAAGGTCTGATGTTCAACGTTTAAGGTCGTGTATAGTTGCGTTTGCATGCGACCCTCCCCACCTTAAACGTTGAACACCAAACTTTAAACCCGCCCCCACAAGTCCCACGCGAAGCGCAGGATGGTGGCGGCAATGACGAACAGAAAGAAGACGCGGATGAACTGATTGCCTTTTAAAATAGCCAGTCGTACGCCCAGAAACGCACCGGTCAGGTTGGCAACAGCCATCGGCAGCGCAACGGCGTACAGGATTGTACCTTCCTTCACAAAAAAAAGTACACTCGCCAGATTAGTCGACGCGTTGACCAGCTTGGCATGGGCACTCGCCCGCAAAAAGTCGAACCCGATCAGGGCGATAAACCCCAGCACCAGAAAGCTACCCGTTCCCGGTCCGAAAAAGCCGTCGTAAAACCCCACAACGACGCCCATAATGGCCATCCTGATTTGTTGCTGCCGGGCCGTTATCGCGCGCTGCGGCAGCTGTCCAAAATCTTTTTTGGTTAGGGTATATACAAATACGCCAATCAGGATCACCAGCGCCAGTGGTTTCATGAAGCCGTTCGGCACCTTCGTCAGCACCAGCGACCCCAGCCACGACGCACCGAAGGCTAGTCCCATCATCGGCCCGATGAAGCGCCCCACAACCGCCACACGCCGGCTGTACTGAAACGCGCCCATCAGACTACCCGACAACGACGGTATCTTGGTCGTCCCGATCAGGGTCGGAATGGGGTATTGCGGCAGGGTGAACAAGGTAGCTGGCGTTTGGATAAGTCCCCCGCCCCCGATGATTGCGTCGACAAAACCGGCGAGAAAGGCGAAGGAACAGAGGGTAAGTAGTGTCGTAAGGTTCATAGGTGTTCAGCCCGCAAAACTATTTCTTTTACCCCTCATTATCGCGCCGTAAATTTGCAGCATGGCAGAATCGGTACGACAGTGGGGCGCGTTGATGCGGAAGGAATTTCTGCTCGAATGGCGGCAACGCTATGCCCTCAACGGCATGTTGCTCTACATCGTAGGGGCTGTTTTTGTCTGCTACCTCAGCTTCAACGCCCGGCCCGGGCAGCTGACGCCCATTGTCTGGAATACGCTGTTCTGGATCATTCTGTTGTTTACGGCCATCAACGCCATAGCCAAAAGCTTCGTGCAGGAACGGGCCGGACGTCAGCTGTACTATTACACACTGGCAAGTCCGCAACAGATCATTCTCGCGAAGATTGGCTACAACACGGCGCTAATGCTGGTGCTAGCGCTACTGGGCTTCAGTGTGTATGCTTTTGTTTTAGGCAATCCGGTTCACGACATACCGTTATACTTACTAACACTCATTCTGGGTGCCATCGGTTTTGCGGCCTCTCTGACTCTGGTAGCAGGCATTGCCAGTAAGGCTGAGAATCCGGCAACGTTGATGGCCGTTCTAAGTTTCCCGATCATTTTGCCGCTGCTGCTGATGCTGCTAAAAATTTCAAAAAACGCACTCGACGGTCTCGACCGAAGCGTAAGCTGGGATGAGATGGGAACCGTTCTCGCCCTTGATGCCATTACTTTAACGTTGTCATGGTTACTCTTTCCGTTTTTATGGCGGAGTTAATGTAACGCGGACGGTCCGTCGTTGCGGTAGAAACCCGCACTATTTTAGTATACAAGTGGGTGTAAGCCCTCGTTACATTATGAAAAAAAACTGGTGGAAAGTTCTTTCAGTCTTGATTCTAAGTTACGTAATTCTTAAAGGGTTATTAGGCGTAGTACCTCGTCAACCAATTCTAAACGAGAGCATTCGGAATGTGTATTTCCACGTACCGCTCTGGTTTGGTATGACTACTCTTCTACTGACTTCGGCCATATATTCGATTCGGTACCTGCGTTCGAATCGTATTGGTGATGATATAGTTGCGGTTGAATTCGCAAATACAGGCATTATGTTCGGTCTATTGGGCTGCGCTACTGGTTCACTTTGGGCCAATTTTACGTGGGGCGAGCCGTGGCCCAATGACCCGAAACTCAATGGAGCAGCTGTGGCTATGTTGATGTACATTGCATACATTATTCTGCGTGGCTCGTTCGATGATGAGCAACGGCGTGCCCGTATCTCGGCGGTGTACAATATACTTGCCTTCGCCGTGTTTGTCCCCCTGATTTTTATCTTACCCCGACTGACTGATTCTCTGCATCCGGGCAATGGTGGTAATCCAGCCTTCGGCAAATACGACCTGGATAGTCGGATGAAAATGGTATTATATCCGGCCTTTATCGGCTTTACGCTGCTGGGTGTCTGGATTACCGAACTACGCGTCCGGATGCGTCGGTTGCAAGCCACGCTTGATGAGTAATTTCGGAATGTTTCAATCCTTTTTTTCGTTGACAAGCTAGTACCCTCTCTTTCTTATGCGCGCTTCGCTATTCTTCGCCGGCATCCTCGCTTCACTATTACTTCACAGCCAAACGCTGCTGGCCCAGCAGCCCGTTGCCGACGGCGTCGAAATGGCCGACCGGCTCCGGGCCGATGGTAAAATATGGGTTGTCGTAGCGGTTATCGCGGCCGTTTTTATCGGCATCATCGTCTACCTGGTGCGGCTCGACATGCGGCTCGGTAAGCTGGAGAAAGATATACATACCAACAGCCCACAGGAGCAGGACGTCCGGCTTCGTTAACGTTATATTCCGCAATACTCCGTACTGTATTACCCGACTATTTTATGAAAATCACCCATATCATCGGCATCGTCGTTATTGCATTAGCCATCGGTATCATCGTATCGACAGCGGGCGACGCCAGTGTATACCTTAACTTCACGCAGGCCAACGAGCTGGCTGAAGACGGCGACGCCAAGCAGGTGCACGTAGTCGGCAAGGTGCAGAAAGATGCGCAGGGCCGGATTACCGACATGCTGTACAACCCGGCCATCGACCCTAACCATTTCGAGTTTACGCTGGTCGACAATGCCAATCGCGCCGAAAAGGTCATCTACAATAGCCCTAAGCCGCAGGACTTCGACCGCTCGGAACAAATCGTTGTAATCGGTGCCATGCAGGGCGACCACTTCCAGTGTCAGAAAATCCTGCTTAAATGTCCGTCGAAATACCAGGACGGCAAGCTGGAAACAACCGAGCACGAAGCTAAAACCGCACAACTCTAATTCAATGATAGAATGATTGAGTGATAGAATGGCTGAATACCCAGTGTAAGGCAGCCATTCAACACTCAATCATTCTATCATTCAGTCATTGACTATGATACATACAACAGTCGGGCAACTCGGCCACTTTCTCGTTATTCTGTCGTTTGTAACGGCACTGGTCGCTACGGTGGCTTACTTCCTGTCAGCGATCGGTAAGCGGTCGGGGGCGGTGGCAGAAGCCGTTGAGGTGGAGGAACCGCAACTGGCCTACGCGGGCGAAAGCAGCTTCGGCGGCAAATCAGCCAAACGGCGCGTGACCAAGGCAACGCCCCCCGTTGAGACAGCCCGTGACGACTGGCGGACGCTGGCCCGCTGGGCGTTTTACCTACACGGTCTGGCGGTGACCGGCGTAGGAGCCTGTCTGTACTGGATTATCTACAACCATTATTTCGAGTACCACTACGCCTGGAGCCACTCGTCGCGGGCGCTGCCGGTGCAGTACGTTATTTCGTGTTTCTGGGAAGGGCAGGAAGGCTCGTTCATGCTGTGGTTGTTCTGGGACGCGCTGGTCGGTTTTATCCTGATTCGTACGGCGGGAAAGGTCTGGGAAGCCCCCATGATGACCATCTTCGCGCTGGTACAGGCGTTTCTGGCGTCGATGATTCTGGGTGTTGTCTTCGGTGATACGTTCAAAATCGGTTCGTCGCCATTCCTGTTGCTGACCGAAGCGATGCCCGACGCGCCCATTTTCACCGCCGATCCCACCTTCGTACCGAAAGACGGGAACGGCCTGAATCCGCTGCTTCAGAACTACTGGATGGTCATTCACCCGCCTACCCTGTTCCTCGGTTTTGCCCTGGCGCTGGTGCCGTTTGCTTTCTGCATTGCGGGCTTGTGGCGGAATCAACCCTATAACTGGATTCGGCCGGCGCTGCCCTGGACCTTGCTTGGCTCCCTGATCCTGGGTGCCGGGATTATGATGGGCGGCTACTGGGCTTACGAAACGCTGAACTTCGGCGGTTACTGGAACTGGGACCCCGTCGAAAACGCCGTCTATGTACCGTGGCTGGTTATGGTTGCCGCGCTGCACACCATGCTGATTGCTAAGCGTAGCTCGACGGGCCTGAAGTCGGCCATTATTCTGACGATTACCTCGTTCCTGCTCGTTCTCTATTCCACCTTCCTGACCCGCAGCGGCATTCTGGGGAATGCTTCGGTTCACTCGTTCACCGATCTGGGCCTGTCGGGTCAACTGCTGTTGTACCTGATGGCGTTCGTCGTGGTTTCTATTGGCCTGGCGTTCTGGAAATGGAAGCACATTCCGACCGATGCGGAAGAAGCCTCGGTCTACACGAAAGAATTCTGGCTGTTCATGGGCGCACTGGTGCTTTGTCTGGCAGCGTTTCAAGTCATCGCTACGACCTCGATCCCGGTCTACAACAAAGTGCTGGAATCGTTTGGCAAGATCTCAAACCTCGCCTTGCCTGCCGATCAGATTGCTCACTATACCAAGTTTCAAATCTGGTTCTTCGTCGTCATCGCCGTCCTGACCGGTATCGGGCAGTTTATGTGGTGGCGTCGGATTGAAGGCCGGAAATGGGATGCGCTGATGACACCCCTGATTCTGACCCTGCTGATCAGCGCGGGCATCATCGCCTTTGGGTCGATCAAGAACCCGGTTTACATGGTACTGGTCGTTGCGTCGATCTTTGCCCTGACCGCCAACGGGTCGATTCTGCTTGACGTCATTCGGGGTAACTACCGGCTGTCGGGTGGGGCCATTGCACACATGGGTATGGCGCTGATGCTCATCGGTATCCTGTATTCGTCGGGTTTCACGAAGGTCATTTCGCTCAATACGAGCGGCCTGATGATCTCCAAGCAGGATGAGTTTACCAAGAACGATAACAAGGAAAATAAGGAAAACAAGCTGCTGTGGCTGAATCAGCCGGAACAGATGGGCCCCTATCAGCTTACCTACCGGGGAAAACAGATCGAAGCGCGTGACGTACCGGGTTATATTCCCCGCAAAGACATCGAACTGATCGAAGGCGACAAGCAGTTTAATTTCCACGGCATCGCCCTGACCGACATCGCACAGGATGGTAAGGTATACCACAAGAAAGGCGATACGCTGGCGCTGTATCCGGAGAACACCTACTATGCCGTCGAATACCGCGAGCCGAACGGCAAAATTTTCACACTCTACCCACGGGCGCAGGTAAACGAGCGGATGGGTCTGCTGGCATCGCCTGACATTCGCCACAAGACCGACCGCGACATGTATACCTTCGTCTCGTCGGTACCGGACCCGAACGCGGAAGAAAAGTGGGAGAAAACAGAGACGTACTCGGTTGCCATCAAAGACACATTTTTCCTGAACGATTACGTCGCGATTCTGGACGACGTAGCCCGTACGAACGATGTGGCTGGTATTCAGATTGGGGCCAACGACGCGGCTGTTCGGGCAAAGGTTCGGGTCTTGAGTAAAAACGGCGAACACATCCTGTCGCCGGCCTTTGTTATCAAAGATCGGATGGTAGCGCACCCCGCCGAGATGAATGACGAAATCGGGGTACGGATTCAGCTTAGTCAGATCGATCCGCAAACGGGTAAGTTCACCTTTGCCGTCAACCGGACCCAGCGCGATTACATCGTGATGAAGGCGTATGAGAAACCGCTGATCAACATCCTCTGGATTGGTACGCTCGTCGTACTGCTCGGTTTCGCGATCTCGATGGTTCGCCGGTATCGTGAGTTCACCAAAATGCGCGGTAAGGAAGCCATCTAGTCGGTTTAGGGTAGCCAGTCTTCGGTAGCTGGCGTACCGACTTCCGAATCAGCCAGATCAGCCGCCGTGAGCGAACAATCCGTAAGCCGTATATCGAAAACTGACGACCGTAATGAAATTAAAATTAGGTGAAGTGCTATTGCTGGCGGGTGGCGCAGGCTTTCTGATTCTCTGGATCGCCGAGTACCAGCGCACAAGCTTCGCCGAAAGTTATTGGTTGCTGATGCTCTGCCTCGGCTGTCTGCTGGGGTTTCAGTTTGTCAAGAACAAGCGACTGGAGCGTGAGAAAGCCGTGTCGCCCACCATCAAGCAGATGGTCGACGATCGAAAGAAGAAAAAGAAGTCATAACGAAAACGCCCGACCTCATCAGTCGGGCGTTTCTGTTATGACTTCTATCAGTACAATCAGGCAGTTAGTTCTTCCGTCTTGACGGGTTCGGTCCGAAATTCCCCTTCCCACTTGGCGACAACGCAGGTAGCCACGGCATTACCCGCTACGCTCGTTGCGCTACGACCCATGTCAAGTACCTGATCGATACCTAGTAGCAGCGCCAGTCCTTCGATGGGCAGGTTGAAGAGCGACATCGTACCGGCAATGACGACCAGCGACGCGCGGGGAACACCGGCAATACCTTTCGAGGTAATCATCAGCGTCAGCATCATCGTAATCTGCTGTTCGATCGACAGGGGCACGTGGTACGCCTGTGCAATGAATGCCGTCGCAAAGGTCATGTACAGCATCGACCCGTCGAGGTTGAACGAGTAACCCAGTGGCAGCACAAACGAAATGATACGCTCCGAACAGCCAAATCGACGCAGCGCTTCGATGGTTTGCGGGAACGACGCTTCCGAACTAGCCGTACTGAACGACAGAACGATAGCTGACCGCACCTCCCGTAGCAGGGCCACATACGGTATTCGTACGACAAGGCAGATTACCGACAATACGACGAAGATGAAAAATAACAGGCCACCGAAAAAGCAAAGAATCAGGTAGGCGTAGCCGGTCAGGATACCCAGTCCCTGCTGCGCCACAACGGCGGCAATAGCGCCCAAAACACCGAAGGGAGCAAACGACATTACGTAACTCGTCACCTTGAACATCGCGTGCGACAGGGCGTCGAGACCTTTGATCAGTATCTTCCCGTAGTCGCCGATAGAGCCGACGGCAATACCGAAGAATATGCTGAAAATGACGATCTGCAAAATCTCGTTGTTCGCCATCGCATCGATAAAACTGGTCGGTACGATGTGCGTGATGAAGTTGTCAAACGTCAGTTTCTGTACTTCGACACCCGTATCCGTGCCTTTCGGGGGCAATGGCAGGCTCATGACTTCGCCCGGCTTCATGATGTTGACGACCAGCAGACCGACCACCAGCGACAGTATCGTGGCAAAATAGAAGTACGCCAGTGTTTTCAGGCCAACGCGCCCGACGGTACCGAAGTCGCCGAGTTTGGCGATACCGACCACCAATGTGGCAAAAACCAGCGGCCCGATAATCATTTTTATCAGCCGGAGGAAGATTTTGGAGAGGATGTTCAGGTCGGTACCGGAGAAGCCTGAATCGGTTACGGGAAAGAGATAACCAATCAGGATACCGAGCACCATGCCCAGAAAAATGCGTGTAGTAAGGTTCGGTAATTTCATGCAGTGGGGTATGCGGTCTGAACAAAAATAACGCAATCCGGGCAGTTACGAAAGCCCGTCCCCCAAACTTGACCCACCACTATCCCATTGGTACTCGTTGCGTACATATACACGCAACAACATCCATCAAACAGGCCAGGCCATCTTTACTTGACCGGCGAACCAAAAATTCGGCGATAAATGGGTTTCCGATAGGCAAATTGCAGCCACATGACCGGATAGAGCAGGTAATCGGTCAGGCGGTAAGGCGTACGGAAGGTTATGTCATCGACAATGCGGGTCCCCCCCGAGGAATCGCGCAGAAGCCGGTGTCGATGATGCCAGTAAGCCAAAAAGAACGGTAACTTTGTTCCTTGATCGACAAAATAAATTTCGTCAGCGGTAGTCTGCTGATCGACAATGTGACTCGTCCATTCCTGCCTGAACACCAGAAAGTTAAGCCGGAGTTGGACCACATCGCCCGTCAGACAGCCATCGAACCGAACGACGTCGACGGGTGGAAATGGCGGACTTAATCGATCAAAAAGTGTCCGGTTGAAGCCGGCCCATACCTGATCGACCGGTTGGCGAACCTGCGTAGTTAGTAAAATGTGCATGAACCGTAAACGAATTGCTTACTCACTTTTCCCTGAATACTGCGATAAAAAATAAGCACAGGGTGGTTACTAGATGCGAAGTTGCGCATCTACTGCGTTTTTAAAGGGCATATCAGCACCTGTGTTCCGGATCGACTTGACGTTTAGTACACTGTATGCATTGGCTGAGGTACTGGTTTTTAGGGGTGATTGCCAGCTTGTCCATACAGACAGGCTTTCCGGCATCGCCCACACCGGAGTACCTGTCGGTGCGAACCGGTCTGCCACAGGGCTTCGTCAGCGCCATCGTACAAAGTCGACGGGGGTTTATGTGGTTTGCCACCCGCAATGGCCTCTGCCGCTACGACGGATCGCGGTACAAGGTATTTACCTACGAGCCGCTGAACGACCGCTCGCTTTCCTACAGCAGTATTGTCGACATACAGACCGATCGGGCCGGCTGGCTCTGGCTGCAAACTGAAGACAATCACATAGACCGCTTCAACCCTGTATCGGAGCAGGCCACGCGGGTGTCGAACACGAAAGCGTTTCGGCAACTGACGGCAGCGTCGCCCCTGGCGGGAATGGCCGTCGATACCACCAGGGGCGTATGGGTCGTTACCCGGGCGGGCGTATTGGCGCACCTGAATAGTACCGGGCAGCTTACCGACCGGCAGGCGCTACCCGGTGTAGGCACGGAGCCACCGCTGATTCACTCAATCTTTACCGACCGGACAGGACTCGTCTGGCTGGGTGGCCGCACGGGGCTGTACCAGTACAATCCAGCGACTCGTCAGGTACGACAGTTTGGCGCGGCCACGGGTTTACCCCAGCAACCTGTTCGTTTCCTGCGGCAACGGAGCAATGGCGAACTGGTTGTCGGTACGGCAGGCCACCTTTACTTTTTCAACCCGCGACTGGCTACCACCCGGCTGATCCTCGAACTACCCGGTCAGGCGCGCGTACCCCTGTTTGCGCAGGGACCGGGGGGTAAGGAATACGTCGACCTGAACACATTCACCGATAAAAACGGCCTCACACCCCTTCCGGTCAATATCCGGCAGGTTCCACCCACGCCAGATTGCATGCTGATCGACCAGTCGAATACGCTTTGGATCGGCACGGCGGGCAACGGCATTGTCAAAGTCAGTCTCAACCCATTGCCATTTACAGCCATACCGTCTCAATCGTTTGCGGTCGATTGGCTGACGCAGCAGTTGCTTGTTCCCGCATCGGTGATTCCGCCGGCCATATCGACACAAAGTCCGACCGGCATCCGATACCGTTTCGATCAGGCCGGTAGTTGCTGGCTGGGTGGACCACAACTCCCCTTGTATCGGTACAACCTGACGACCCAACGGTTCACACCACTCACGACAAAGGGCATACCCGGCGACTGGCTGACCAACGGGAATCTGTACAGTCGTGCCCTGACGATCGATGCCGCCAAGAATATGTGGGCCCTGACCGATGCCAGTGGTCGTCGGCTTGTGCAGTACGATCGCGTCCGCGACCGGTTTCTGGCGTGGCCGTTGCTACCCGACACCTATCCCGCCGTCGCCGTCAACGACATGAGTGTCGACGGCGATCACGTCTACCTGGCGACCCAGGGCAACGGGCTTATTCGTGTTGATCGTACGGCCAAGCGAATCATTCACTGGCGGGAAGATCCCCAGCGTTCTGATGCGCTGCCCATCCGCTATTTACTCAGCTTACAGCAGGACTCCGATCAATATGATTATCTCTGGATTGGCACCTACGGCCGGGGTCTGTGCCGACTCGACAAGCGAACCGGGCAAATTCGCACGTTCACTGTAGAGCAGGGTCTGCCCGACAATGTTGTTTACGGGATTCAACCCGACCGGGCGGGGCATCTGTGGCTCAGTACGAACCGGGGCCTTTGTCGATTCGACACCCGCTCCTTCGACGTTCGCACGTACACCAGTGACGACGGCCTGCCCAGCGATGAGTTCATCCGGCACCAGGCCATTGCCTTACCGGATGGGCGACTGGTTTTCGGTGGCATAGGCGGCTACGTAAGTTTTCGACCGAACCAGATTCAGGATGATCCCTACGCCCCATCGGTAGCACTGACAAGCTTGCGCATCAATAACAAAGCCGTTAATCCGCTCAGCCCCGACTCGCCCGTTGCCGCGTCGATCGAGCAGTTGACGGCGCTTCAGCTGACACACCGGCAGAACTTCCTGGCGTTCGACTTTGCCGCGCTTCAATACAATCAGAGTGGACAGAATCAGTTTCGGTACAAACTTATCGGACTCGATAACGACTGGGTTTACAGCGGTAGTCAAAGCACGGCTACCTACACCAACCTATCGCCGGCCACGTACACGTTCGTCGTTAATGCGTCGAATACGTCGGGCGTGTGGAGCCCGGAAACCCGACAGATTCGGCTTACGATTCAACCAGCTCCCTGGGCCAGCTGGTGGGCTTACACGCTCTATGCACTGCTGCTGATCCTGTTGGTAACCATTTTCGTTCGCGTACGGGTTCGGCGGGTTCAACTGCGTAGTCAGGTGGCGCTCAAAGAACAGGAGTCGCGGCAATTACAGCAACTGGATCAGTGGCGGTCGCGCTTTTTTGCGAACATCACCCACGAGTTCCGTACGCCGTTGACGCTGATTCTACCTCCGCTGGAACTTACGCTGGCCGAAATCAGCGACCCGCAACAACGGAATCGCCTGACGCTGGTACACCGTAACGCAACCCAGCTGTTGCGGCTTATCAACGAACTGCTCGACATGGCCCGCATGGAAGCGGGTAACCTTCGCCTGACACTTACGCAGGCCAATCTGGTCGATTTTGTGGAGCAGATCGTGGCCGTTTTCGTGGAGGAAGCGCAGCGCCAGTCGGTCCGGCTTCAGTTTCAGACGCAACTGACACACAACAGCTACCAGTTCGATGCCGATAAGCTGGAAAAAATCATCAACAATCTGCTGATCAACGCGCTCAAATTCACGTCGGCTAACGGGCAGATTGACGTAGCCTTAAGTCAGCAGTCCTTACTCGTTACGAAGGCCGGAACACAGGGGGAGTCGCTCGTCGATCATGTGCGGCTTACGGTCCGTGATACGGGAACAGGCATCTCGCCCGGCGATCTTTCGCACATTTTCGAACGCTTCTACCAGGCCGATCCTACCCGCGATCGACCCGTGGGCAGTTCCGGCATCGGCCTGTCGTACGTCAGCGAACTTGTCGAATTAATGAACGGCACGATTCGGGTCGAAAGCCAGCCCGGTCAGGGAACAACGTTTACCGTCGATCTGCCGCTTGCCCCGGTTCTTGTCACGGCACGACCTGCTGCTCCCGCAAACGATACCCCGTCGGCCAATGCAGCGGACGCGTCGACCGAATCAGACACGCCACCCGGACAGACGCAAATTCTGCTGGTGGAAGATAGCAATGATATTGCCGAATTCGTTGTCAGTATCCTCAGTGACGACTGGTCGGTGCAGCGGGCGCGCAATGGACGCGAAGGTATCGATATGGCGCTTCGTTACGGGCCGGATCTGATTATCAGTGACGTACTGATGCCCGAACTGGACGGGTACGAACTGTGCCGTCAGCTCAAGCAAAATCCGGCGACCAGCCACATTCCCATTCTACTGCTGACGGCCAAATCAGCCGCCGAAAGTCGACTGAAGGGTCTCTCGGCAGGCGCTGACGATTACCTGACGAAACCTTTTCAGGTCGACGAGTTGCGGTGGCGGGTACGGAATCGGCTGGAGCAGCAGCGTCGGACCCGTTTGCATTTACGGAGTCAGTTGCTGGGCGAAGGGCACTTGCCCGCTACCAGCCCGGAGCCCGCCGATGAGTTTATGAACAGGGTGTACGATGCCATCCGCACCCAACTGGATAATCCCAAGTTCGGCGTTGGCGATCTGGCCGAAGCGGTTCAGCTGAGCCGGATGCACCTGAACCGGAAGTTGAAGACGCTGGCGGGACTCTCCCCCAACGAACTAATCCGCGCCGTACGCCTGAACCGGGCGGGCGAAATGCTGCTGGGGCATACGTCCGTGTCGTCCGTAGCGTACGCCGTCGGTTTCGACAACCCGGCCTATTTCTCCAAAGTTTTCAAGGAGCATTACGGCGTCACGCCCTCCGAATTTGTCGAGCAGCACCGCTCCGACAGTTGATTCCAATTGCCCGTTTGCTGATGCCCGAATATGGTTCGTATATAGATAACCGTATCGATAAGCGAGCCCCATTCGTACCCCATTTTTAACCGTTCGTACACATACCGACGGCCTATTTTACCGATGTTCTAAAATTGATAGGGCGTGTTACATAACTGTACGTCGGTTGATTAACAGCTGCTTAAACTTGCATACAGCTTTCCTGGAAGCACCATCAGCCCCTATCAACCACATGACCTACTTTTCGTCTATCACACCTGCATCGCGTACGATGCCCGCCGATTGGCCCCCTCTTAAACTGTACTTGCGAGAATCAGGACGTCAGTCGTTCCCCGTCGCTGACCTGGTTTACATGCAGGCCGTAGCGAACTACAGCTGGCTTAACTGGATGGATGGGAAGCGGATGCTGATGCCCCGTACCCTCAAGTACTACACCCCTAAATTACCGTCCGACTGGTTTATCCGCCTTCACCGCAACTGTGTGGTCAACCGTCGGTACATCGAGCGGCTGGAGCGCACCGAGACGGGTGGCGTCGTACACCTGTCGACAGGCGACCACCTCCCCGTATCGCGCCGGCGCTGGAGTACGGTCCGCCGGCAGTTGGTATCCATCATGCCGCACCTCAACTAGTCCAACAGACACCAAAAAGGCGGGGGGCAAATCGAATCGATTTGCCCCCCGCCTTTTTGGTGCAGCGTATTCAGTTTTCGGTATACGGTCCCATACGAGACAGGCTGAAAACCGTATACCGAAAACTGAATACCGAAAGTTACATCTTCTCCAGTACGCGCTCCATCGACACTTCCTGCCCGATGCGTGCTTTGAGTTCGCTGATGGGAATGCGGATTTGCTCGGTGGTGTCGCGGTACCGGATGGTTACGGTATCGTCTTCCAGCGTTTGGTAATCGACGGCAATACAGAACGGCGTACCGATCAGGTCCTGCCGGGTGTAGCGTTTGCCGATGGCATCCCGCTCTTCATAGATCACCCGGAATTCCGACCGCAGGCTCTTCACGATCTGTTCGGCTTTCTCGGGCAGACCGTCCTTCCGTACTAGCGGGAATACAGCGGCTTTGACCGGTGCCAGTGCCGGGTGCAGCTTCAGGTAGGTACGCTCCTTCTTCTCGTCGCCTTCGCCGACAGTCTCGCGGGTAAAGGCATTACAGAACGTTGCCAGGAACAGCCGGTCAGCACCGACCGACGTTTCCACGACGTACGGAACGTAGTTGCCGTAAGGCTTACCCGTTGCCGGATCAACTTCATTGTCGAAGTATTGCTGCTTTTTCCGGCTCAGCTCCTGGTGCGCTTTCAGGTCGAAGTCCGTCCGCGAGTGAATACCTTCCATTTCGCGGAAGCCAAATGGAAATTTGTATTCGATATCGACGGCAGCGTTGGCGTAGTGCGCCAGCTTTTCGTGGATATGAAATTTTAGCTTTTCAGCGGGCAGGCCAATTGCCTGGTGGAATTTCATCCGCGTGTCCCGCCACTGCTCGTACCAGCTCATTTCCGTGCCGGGCCGTACGAAAAACTGCATCTCCATCTGTTCGAATTCGCGCATGCGGAACGTGAACTGACGGGCTACGATCTCATTCCGGAACGCTTTCCCGATCTGCGCAATACCGAACGGCACTTTCATCCGCCCGGTTTTCTGCACGTTCAGGAAGTTGACAAAGATACCCTGCGCCGTTTCGGGCCGGAGGTAGATCAGACTGGCGTCTTCGGCCAGCGACCCTACCTGCGTCGAAAACATCAGGTTGAACTGCCGTACCTCGGTCCAGTTATCGGTACCCGAAACCGGATCTTTGATCCCTTCGGCGATAATCAGGTTGCGAACGCCGTCCAGATCGTTTTCGCCCAGCAAACGGCCCATTTCCTGTAGTAGCGCACTGCTGCGCGCTTCGTCGCCCGCGTTGGCGTACTCTTCGGCTTTTAACTCAAGCAACTGATCGGCGCGATACCGCTTTTTGGAATCGCGGTTATCGATCATCGGATCGTTGAATGAATCGACGTGGCCCGACGCTTTCCAGGTCAGCGGGTGCATGAAAATCGACGCATCGATACCGACCACGTTGTCGTGGAGTTGCGTCATGGCTTTCCACCACAGCGTTTTCAGGTTGTTCTTCAGTTCAACCCCGTTCTGACCGTAGTCGTACACGGCCTGTAGCCCATCGTAGATTTCGGAAGACGGAAATACGAAGCCGTATTCCTTAGCGTGGGCAATTATATCCTGCAAGGATGCCGCCGGCGTTTCGGCGGGCGCGTTTTGTGTAGTGCTCATACGTAACCGCAAAAGTACAATAACCAATCACAAGGCCGTATACCCACCCGCTTTTTCGCCGATAACCGCCTGTACGACCCTTTCCCCGGCAAACCGTGATCTGGACCGTCTAGCAACATAATCTCGAAACTAGTGGTCGGTTCGCTACAATATTTTTGTTGCGAAACCGACTATGTCCGTATGAGCCGCTCTTTTGACGACTTTGATTACCCGTGAATGCAATCCCGCTGACATATACCCAGTTGATGCCGCCAATGGATGACCCAGACGCAGGTGGCTGGCAGGCGCAGAACGACCAGATTCAGGAAACGGTCCGGCGCGAACGCGGTCGCCTGCTCGACTTTATCCGTCGTCGCCTGCCCGATGCCGAAGCCGCCGAAGACGTACTCCAGGACGTTTTCTATGAATTGACAGAAGCGTACCGACTGACGCGCCCCATCGGACGGGCAGCCGCGTGGCTTTTTGCGGTGGCCCGTAACAAAATTGCCGACTGGTACCGCAGACCCAAGGCTTTTTCGCTCAACGCACCACGCGCGAACGATACTTTTTCTGACGATGACGTACCGATGCTCATGGATTTCATCGGCGACGATGATTCGCCCGAAACAGAGTTGTTTCGCGAAGCATTTCTGGATGCGCTGACGGCCGCCCTCGGCGAGTTACCTGCCGAGCAGCGAGACGTGTTCTGGCGGCACGAAATGGATGGTCAATCGTTCAACGCGATGTCGGCTGAACTGGGTGTTCCGGTCAATACGTTACTATCGCGAAAACGGTATGCGGTGCTGCACCTGCGCGAACGGTTGCAGGATTTGTATGACGACCTGACCGATTGACTGTTCACTCCATTTTTATTACGTAACGCACCTGTCACTGCGCGCATGAAACGCTCTCGAATTGGCAAAATCGTTGGATCTGTTGTATTTGCCGTCGTTTTTATCGGACTGATGGGGTACGTCGTGATGCGCCTGTGGAATGCCACCCTGCCGCTCATCATCCAGGGCGTATCGGCCATCACATTCTGGCAGGCGCTGGCCCTGCTGCTACTGTCACGACTCCTGTTCGGCGGTTTCCGTGGCCCCTGGAATAAACCCGGCTTCGGCGGGTTTAACCGGGACCAATGGAAAAACCGAATGGCGGAACGCTGGCAGCAACTTAGCCCCGAGCAGCGCGAACGAATGCGGCAACGCTGGGGCAGACGCTGCGGCAGCGATGACGAAGCCCGCCCGGACGACTCCACGAAAGACGTATCTTGATCAGGTTTTACTGGCTCCGCTTACGACCCAGCACAACCATACTTTTCCATAAATAGGGGAGACGCCCAACGCCATGAAACTCAATCGGGTCGAAGCCCGTATCGGCAAACAGCTGTCGAAGCGATTGTTTACTGAAGAACTTAACGTGTCCGCCGTACCAGAGTGGCGCGTGGTGTTCGTCCCATTTGTCAAACACAGCCAGCATCAGGTTTTTCCAGTAGCCGTGATAGGGCGTCGTCACGAGTAAGTATCCGCCCTCCTTCAATACGCCTGACGCGTAGGTAAACAACTGATGCGGGTTGTACAGATGCTCCACCACTTCCGTCGACACGACCAGGTCAAACTTGGCTTCGGTTTTCAGCAGTAACGCGGGATCATCCTGTACACCAAACGTATAGAACGGTAACTGGGGGTAGGCTTGGCGGGCAATCGCGATGCCAACTTCGTCATAATCCGTTCCGACAACATCGTACCCAGCCCGGTTCAGATCAGCGCACAGGATGCCGTTTCCCGCACCCATGTCCAGAATACGACTGGGTTTGAGTGCACCGATACACTCCATTACCTTCGGCGTTACGTAATTGCAGGAATGGGGCGCTTCCGCATTCGTCCAATCGTATACCGTTCGTGTCTCATCAATTTGTATAGTAGAATCAGTCAAGGTATTTGTACGTTTCTCAACGTATTTTTGTGGGTGAATAGCTGCTGACAACGAAATCGTAATCAGCGTAAAACGTGGCCGTGACCAGCGTAAATGTATAGTATAAATCGGGTTTTTCTTTTGCGATAACCGCGTATTTCGCGCCCTTCCCTTTTGACCGTATACGCATTGAGGGCGACAGGCAGGGAGGAGATACGTACTGAAGTTCATCCGTTACCGATACGCTGTTTGTTTGCCGCTAGCGTACTCTTTTCAACGACAAACCCGTGTTTATCTACGGCCGGAACCGTATCTTACCAGTCAATTTACGACTGTCATGGCTATTTTATCAATTCTCTCGCCACTTGGTCCGGTCCGCATTACAGGCGATGAAACGGGTGTCTCGGCAATCACCTGCACTGACGAACCCGTCCCGGAACAAACGACCACGGAAGCCCCACTCCCACTCCGGCAAGCGGCCGAACAACTAACGGCGTATTTTGCCGGCACCCGACAGACCTTCGACTTCCCGATCAATCCGACCGGTACGCCGTTTCAGCAGCGCGTTTGGCAGGCTCTGCGCGATGTTCCCTTCAGCACGACGGAATCGTACCTGACCTTGAGCCGCCGACTCGGCGACGAAAAGGCGATTCGGGCGGTAGCGGCCGCCAATGGTAAGAATCCGCTTTGGGTCGTCGTACCCTGCCACCGCATTATCGGCTCCGACGGATCGCTGACAGGTTACGCCGGCGGGCTCTGGCGCAAACGCTGGCTACTCGAACACGAAGGTGCCCTCCCCGACCAGAAAAAAGGCCAGATGAGCCTGTTTTAAACTGTATCGGATACGCTATCAGACCGTTTTGAGTTTTGCTCGACCGAATAGTTGATATAAGCTCGTTTGTATACCACTATTCGCCGACAGAAGTTAACTCTTTAGTCATCTAACGTATTGTTATATAGCCATGAAGAGACAATCATTGATAGTTGCGGTTCTTTTGGGAGGTAGTCTGTTGGGCGGATGTCATTCTGGTGATAAGTTGACTGCCGAAGACAACTTGTCGCTGGTATCCCCAACGGGTGTTCGTATCGCTAATTCGTTAAAAGATCTTGAGAAAGCGGATGTTTTGACGAACAAGCATGATGGTAAGATTACTATTACCAAGATCACATACGGTTGGGAGCCAAATGGACCACTGGAAGACAAGGCTTGGGCCGAAAAGAACGGATCGACTATCACGCGCGCAAACGTACATTATAGAACGTCAAAAGGCGCAGATGGTATTTACTGGATAGAGATAGTTTCTCAGAAACCCAAGTCTATTTAACCACGCATGCAACTAAGGCCATTTCAAGCCTTATACCGAGTGCTGTTATCCTGCCAAACAAATCGCATCGATTTGGTCGAAATAACCCAAATAGATAATCATGGCTCACTCATCAGCTTCACCACTAAGCATCGATTACCTAAACAGCGCAAAAAAGCAATTCGCCTATTATAAATTGTTGGGCGAGCAAACGATTAATCAATTACCTGACGAAGCGCTGTTTTGGCAGTACAACGCAGAAAGCAATAGCATTTCGCTCATCGTAAAGCATCTATGGGGAAACATGCTCTCGCGGTGGACTGACTTTCTGACGACAGATGGTGAGAAAGACTGGCGAAATCGGGATAGTGAGTTTGAGGATGACAGTCGGACTAGGGCAGAATTGATGGATCGATGGCATGCAGGCTGGGATTGCCTGCTATCGACGCTGGATAGTCTGCAAGGAGAAGACCTGCAAAAGGAGATTTTTATCCGCAATATGGGGCATTCGGTCGTGGAAGCGATCAACCGGCAGTTGGCTCACTACCCGTATCATGTTGGCCAGATTGTCTTCATTGGCAAAATGGCTCTCGACTCCGATTGGACAAGCTTGTCGATTCCTCGCGGCAACTCGAAGAACTACAATGCGAACAAGTTCGCGCAACCCAAACGGAAGGAGCATTTTACGGACGAGTTGCTTCGTTGATTGCGTCGCGCTAATTACTATGGAGGCCAACACGAGGGTCTATTGAATCAACAAATCGTCTTCTCAAGGAGATCTGTCAAAATCTCAATTTCCACCGACGTTCGGTCGTGGCAGACGGGCTTAGTTTTGGGGCATTACTAAACTCGTTTCGACTCATGAATTATCGGCCAATGCTAGGTCAGCTTTATCAGGATTTCAACGACCGTTGTATCGATGCTATTCTGGCTCATCTGCATCCCGCCGTAGCCTGGCCCAACGGTTGGGAAGGTGGTTACGTCACCGGGCATGATGATGTCCGCGCGTACTGGGTCCGCCAGTGGCAGCAAATCAGCCCCAAAGTCGAACCCATTTCGTTTGACACAAGACCCGACGGTCAAATCGCTATTCGGGTCCATCAGATCATCCACGACGTAGCCGGTCAATTACTGAGCGACGACACACTCACCCATGTGTACAGCGTTGCGGACGAAAAAGTACGGACGATGACTATCGAACGGTAACTAACTGTCGAAAACGCCGTTTTTCGTATAAGTCGTTCGTGAAGCCACTCGTACCAACACCGTTTTCACATGCCACCTGAAGTCATTCGCCACCTTAGTCAGGACCCGGTTCTGGCCGCGATTATTGAGCAAACACCAGCCCCCCAGCCCGCTTTTACGGAATGGGCAAACGACCTCTATCTGGCGCTGCTCGAAAGTATCGTGTCGCAACAGATCTCCGTTAAAGCCGCCGACGCTATTTTTCGCCGGTTCCGGGCGCTGTTTGCCGATCACTATCCGCACGCGGCACAACTGCTGAAGTTGACAACCGAAGAGATGCGCGGGGCCGGATTATCAGGACAGAAAATAGACTACCTGCGTAGTGTGGCCACGTTCGTCAGTGCACACTCACTTGATCGGGCGTATATCGATACGCTGACGGATGAGGAAATCGTGCAGTACCTGCTGCCAATTCGGGGGGTCGGGCGGTGGACGGTGGAAATGCTGCTCCTGTTCGTACTCGACCGGCCTGACGTGTTTCCCATCGACGATCTGGTTATTCGCCAGCGCATGATGCGGGCTTATCCCGATCAAACCACCGGCCTGACTGGTCGTGCGCTTTATAAGGTGCTTCATCAGATTGCCGACGCGTGGCGTCCCTATCGCAGCACAGCCAGCCGGTATTTGTGGCAATGGAAGCCCGATGCTGTACCGGCGGCTTAGCCGGTTAAATGTGCCGGATGGTAATGTCGACTTTCGACTTGACGCTGATTAGTACCTGAATACCGTTCGGGCGGACGACCATTCGTTGTGGAACGAGCCGGAATGCCTTGATATCCAGATCGGTATTTTTACCGGGCCCACCTTTTTCAAAGGCGGTGTGGATCTTGTCGGGCAGTTGCGCGATTTCGCTGCCCAGCGGTACGACGGTAACCGCCTGCAACGTATCGCGCAATGAGTCGTGCAATAGCCAGTCGGCTGTTTTCATCAGCGTTTCACGCGTCTGTACGTCGAAGTTCAGGTTCTGAACCGTCAGTGTATTTGTCAAGGTATCATACTGTGGCTTTCCCCGGAAGTAGAGTGTTCCGTTCACAACACCACCTACATTAGTCTTTAGAATCAGCGACTTACCCCCGCCCGACATGACAGCGTCTTTTATTGTCAGCGTTTTACCCGACAGGCTGATTTTATCGTTTT
Source organism: Spirosoma oryzae (assembly GCF_003002825.1). Lineage (GTDB taxonomy): Bacteria > Bacteroidota > Bacteroidia > Cytophagales > Spirosomataceae > Spirosoma > Spirosoma oryzae. The sequence continues at coordinate 65,371 of NZ_PVTE01000014.1, forward strand.
TAATAGTTTCCGAAAGCACCCGGTTAATGTCTGTATAGGATACAAAAGCCAGCACGTGCAGGCTCGATTCGCCAGCCAGCGAGTCCCGGCGCATCAACCGGGGCAGGGGTTCCAGTTCAGTCAATGCCGGCTCCGCCCCGACTTTGGTATCGACGCGAAACGCAATGCGGATTGGAACGACGATGGCCCTGGCGTTGCCCCGCACCGGTGCCGTCGCAACGCTGAATGGTTTTGGTACCAGCCACAGTTCCGCCGGTTTCTTGCTGATGCGCAGCGGCTTCTGCATATCCGCCCATATCCGCTGCACTTCTTTGTTCAGCTGAAGTTCGTTGCGAACGGCCTTGTCGATAGCCGCTTCAATATCAGCCCGGCGCTTCTGAAGAATCTTATCGGCGAGCTTCGTTACGTTGATCTTGATACCCAGCATTTGCACCGTCGGCTTCTGTATCCAGCGGTAGTCTTTGAGGTGCGAGCGGGTGGTAAGCCGCCAGTTTTCCCCCACGGCCAGGGGCGACGCGAAATTAACGGCCAGTGCACAGAGCGTACGGCTTCTCCGTTTCTTTGTCAGCGCAATAGGATTGCTGTAGAGTACCCGCAGTGGAGCCGAAAAGAAAACCTGTTGCGCATCGTAATGAATCTTAACGGGGCCAGTCCGTTCGACGCGCAGTCGCCATGCCTCGCCCTTCTTTCCTTCGAAGGCATCTTCCTTGACCAGAACCGGGTCGAGTGCGCTGTTGATTTTCCGTTCCAGTTCAGCAACCGGAAAGGTAATCTGACCGGCCAGGTAGGAAATGGGGTCAGGGATGGCAGGCTCATACGCCTGCGCTACGGGCAAGTCAGGCTTAACACGCTGACAACCAGCGAGTGCAAAAAGAAAGAGAACGCAATATGTATAAAAACGACTCATCGGTCACGCGTTTACTATCCGTGTAAACAGGACCCGGCCGTGAAATGTTAGGATACCCGGTTTTGGTTGCCTTTTTCCAGTATCCTTACCGCTTGTGCGCGGCTATCTATCGCGCAGCCGCATCCTTTTCCGCAGCCTGCCTTCTTGACAAAAAAGCTGCTGTACAATCGGCGTCCCATGTAGATCAGGGCGGCAACAAAAACGAGTCCAATGATAAGTTCCTGCATGCCCGTTCAACAGCGTTTTACAGCCAGCCGTTCCGTAGCGCCAGTTGGTAAGCGTGCTGGAAGTGATGTTCGCCATGCCAGTTATACAGCCCCGTCATCGCTGCCAGCGTAAACGACTGCTGCATACCGGGATGGTAGTACGTCCGCTGTAATTCATCCCCCGACAGCTTGTGCAGCATCGTCACCCAGCGCTGATGCAAGGCCGTCAGCAGGTGAAGCGACGGCGCAATGGGCAACGACGAGTCGGGTAGCTCGGCCCAAAGCGCTTCGTCGTACGGTTTGATTGTCGGATTCGCTTCTGTCAGCGTTAGCTTGGTCCGTTGATAGGCGTTGATATGGCTATCAGCGATGTGGTGAATCAATTGCCGAACAGTCCAGCCGCCGGGGCGATATGGCGTGTCAAGCTGCTCGTCGGACCAGTTTTGTACCAGGTCAGCCAGTTTCAACGGTAAAGCCGCGATGGCAACAATGTTTTGCTGTACCTGTTCGGCGTCGGGCTCGGTAGCCATATCATACTGCCCGATTGGATAACGCAGCGGGTCGGGATCGGTGGTGAATTTCATAGTCGGTTTACAGTTTTTGGTTCACGGTTTACAGTGCCCGGCCAGGCAGACGCGTCAGTTGTCGAGCTGTTGAACTACCGAAAACTGTAAACCGTAAACTGTATAGTTAAGTCCAGTATTGCTGCACGACGGCCATCAGCTCGGTGTGAACCGGCCCACCGGCCAGCACGTCGCCCCGGAATAGAAATTCGTTACCGCCAGCAAAGTCAGTGACGACGCCACCCGCTTCGCGCACGAGCAGTACCCCGGCAGCCATGTCCCACGAGTTCAGGTTGTATTCATAAAACGCTTCGAACCGGCCGCAGGCTACGTAGGCCAGATCGATAGCCGCCGAACCCATCCGGCGCAGGCCGTGCGTCTGCTGCATCAGCGATTCCAGAATGTGCAGGTATGGCTGCATCTGATCGAACTGGTAGTACGGAAAACCCGTGGCAATCAGGCTTTCGCCCAGCGTTGCCGCCGACGATACCTGCATGCGGGTGCGCGTTCCCTTGTGCGTCAGCCAGGCACCCCCACCCTGCCAGCCCGCGAAACATTCGTCGCGGTTCGGGTCGTAGATAACGCCCGCAATGGGGGTGTTGCCCTGCGCGAGACCGATACTGACGGAGAAGACAGGCAGGCCGTGGATGAAATTAGCCGTTCCGTCGAGCGGGTCGATAATCCAGTTCAGCGCCGTCGGGTCGGCCTCCTGACCGGTGGTGCCCTCTTCGGTGATGAAGCCCGCTTCCGGCAGCAGTTGGCTTAGCCGTTCCACCAGTTGTTTTTCGGTTTCCTTGTCGACGTACGACACCAGGTTATTCAGTCCTTTGTACTCGATGGCATCGGACTGAAAGTGGCTTCGTTCCTGCAACAAAAAGGCACCAGCGTCCATGGCAATGGCGCTGATCTGTTCGGTAATCTGAGATAGGTTGTACTGCACGAAAGAATGGTTTTAAACACAGAGGCGGCACAAAGAACACAAAGGTTTCGACTCACTACTATTCTTTGTGCCTCTGTGTTGATCTTAATTTACATCATCTTCGACGTCTGGAATCAATTCGATATCGGCGTATATGTCGTTGATCGGCAGTTCACAATTCAGGCGAGGCAACACCAGTATATCGTTTGGATGCTCATAGATGGTATTTATCCATTCGTCCGTCTCTTCGATACGACTGAACAGTTCGACCGTCATGGTATACTGATCAATCAGCATGTAATACCATAACGATGGCATCCGCCGGTAGCGCAGCCACTTAAACCCCCGATCGTGCGAAGCGGTCGACTTCGACAGTACTTCGATCAAAAGCCGGGGTTGCCGCACGACGGTGTTGTCGCCCCGCAGATCGAATGGATGACAGGTTACTACGACATCCGGGTACGGCATGTAAACGCCCTGCATCACATCAACCTTTATATTCTCGGAGAAGATGCCACAGCGGTTTAGTGACGGTTGCCCTTCTAACATATTAGACACGCGCCGAATCAGCCGGTTGTGGTTGACGGTGCCGCCAGCCATTGCATACACCTGACCGTTGTAAAACTCGTGACGAATTTCGCTTTTTTCTTCCCGGATTAAATAGTCCTCAACCGTCATAGCTTTAGTATATGATTCGGGGCTCTGCATAGTAGTATACGGTGGATAGTTAGCCGGTAAAACTACAGAAATACGTAGCCGATGCAACACAGCCGTTTGACAAAAGGCCAGTAGCTGACAGTAAACCGGCTTTTTGCTTGTTGTCTAGTACATTCTGAGCGACCTTTACTCTATGATTATCGATCTGCGCAGCGACACTGTTACTCAACCTACGCCCGCCATGCGCGAGGCTATGTTTACCGCTCCTCTGGGCGATGATGTATTGGGCGACGACCCAACGGTCAACGCACTGGAAGCAAAAGTTGCCGCCCTGTTCGGCATGGAAGCGGCCCTGTTTTGCGCCAGTGGGACGATGACGAATCAGTTGGCTATTCGGACCCACTGTCGCCCCGGCGACGACGTCATTTGCGACTATCTGTCGCACGTGTATCAGTATGAAGGGGGCGGTATTTCGGTCAATGCGCTGGCTTCAGCGAGCCTGCCACAGGGGGAACGTGGTAAACTGACGCCCGCCCTGATCCGGGAACATATCTACTCCCCTGCCGACCCGCACAAACCCCTGTCGCGGCTGGTCGTCCTGGAAAATACGGTCAACAAAGGCGGAGGGTGCTACTACACCATTCCGGAGATTGCCGCAATCCGGCAGGTCTGCGACGAACACGGGCTGATTCTTCACCTCGATGGAGCCCGCCTATTCAACGCATTGATCGAAACGGGCGATCCTACCCATGCCTATGGTCAGTTGTTCGATTCGATCAGCATTTGCCTGTCGAAAGGATTAGGATGCCCGGTGGGGTCGATGCTGCTCGGTACAGCCGCTGTGATTCAACAGGCCCGCCGGTACCGGAAGTTAATGGGTGGAGGCTGGCGACAGGCTGGTTTTCTGGCGGCCGCCGGTATTTACGCCCTCGATCACCATATCGAACGACTCAAACTCGACCATGCCCGCGCCCGCCAGATCGGAACGATGCTGGAACATCTGCCGGAGGTCGAGGCCATTCTGCCGATCGATACCAACATCGTCATCTTCCAGCTTCCCAACACGATACTGGCCACTGACTACGTCAGTTCGCTGGGCGACAAAGGCATCAAGGCCGTGTCGTTCGGCAAACACCTGGTCCGGTTCGTGACGCACCTCGACTTCACCGACGACATGCTAACCGAGTTGGGCCACCGCCTTCGCCCGGCCTGATACAGGTACGAAGCTGGTACGAGACGATCGACCTGTCATCTGACAACGCAAATACAGAAAAGCACAAAGCCCTGACTCTAAGAGCCGGGGCTTTGTTGTATACGACGCCGTGGCCAGTTAACCACTACGCTTTTCTGGTACGGAGAAAATGTAGCCCGTACGCGTGGTAACCCACCAAAGCCGAGGTTTCGCAAAACCCTTCAAATCGTTCGTGCTGATAAACGCCCCCTCTGACATCCTGTATCCAGTCGAATAAGGCGTAGCAGTAGCCGGCAAAACAACCCGCAGCAGCCACTAAAACGAGTACGACAACGGTTGAATACCTCATGACATCTGTGAATTTAACGGCCCGGTACTACTCTGACGAGCAGTTGATCCGACCCAAATGTAGGCAATATCGCACGACCAGGCCGGCGAACTGGTGTTACTTATCGAATGGAGTCTCGCTCGGATCAGGCGCTGTATGTACGCTTTCTTTCGCCCGGACAAGCACTTGTTTTGCGGCTTCGTATTTGTCGCCGTAAACCGCTACCACCTTTTGCTCAAACAACGTCAGCAGCTTGTCGACCGTAAACTCCTGAACATCGACAGTTAGAAAATTCTGCGTTTTGGGTAACTCAGAACGGTAGGGTTCTACCAGGTCGATACGGTACTGGTTTGTGCGTGGATTATAACTGATATCAGCTACAAATTCGAGACCGAGGGCCAGCGCGGCTTGCGATAATTCGGGAGACATACATAGCTTATCTAGCGACCTACTTCCATATGCAATAACTGTGCGCTTCGGTGAGCGCATCTGTCTTTTTCTCGTCGATCGGCTACCCGTGCGTTACATTTTCGGCGTAAGCTGCACCAACAGACTTGTTCATACAGACTCACAAACCACGTACAGTCAGTTACTTACCGCTCTGCAACTGCCTTAATTAGTTTCTGACGATCTGGCAGTTTCGGGTGCTTGCTGGAACGGATCAAAACCAGCCCGTTGTTATACGAGCAAGGCACAAAGCCTGACCAACTAATCAGGCCAATTACCGTAAGGCAGCTACCCAACAAATCAACCGGCTCGTTTATAGACAGTTTGTAACAATCATGCACATACAGGTAAGGACTTTACAGAAAGACGACTATCAGGACCTCAAAGAAGCGATGGTCGAAGTGTATAGCGTCATCGGCGGTGACTACTGGGAAAAAAGCAAAATCAATAAGTTGCTCAACATATTCCCGGAAGGTCAATTCTGCGTAGAAGTCGATGGTCGGGTGGTCGCCTGTGCGCTGGCGATCCGGGTGCGGTACAGCGACTTCGGCGACACCCATACCTACAGCGAAATCACGGGGGGCTACACCTTCAAAACCCACAACGACGAAGGGGATTACATGTACGGCATCGAGGTGTTTGTGCACCCCGACTACCGCGACCTGCGGCTGGGACGGCGGCTGTACGATGCCCGCAAAGAACTCTGCGAACAGCTGAACCTGAAAGGTATCGTTGCCGGTGGACGAATCCCGAACTACAACAAGTACTCCGACGATCTGAGTCCTCGCGAGTACATCGCCAAGGTGAAGCAAAAGGAGATTTACGACCCGACGCTTACCTTTCAACTCTCGAACGACTTCCACGTCCGGAAGGTGCTACGCGGTTATCTGCCCGGCGACACGGAGTCGAAGGAATACGCGACGCTGCTGGAATGGATCAACATCTATTACGTCGACGAAAAAGACAAGAAGCCGCATACCGACTCGATTATCCGGCTGGGCGTTATTCAATGGCAGATGCGGCTGTTCAAAAATCTCGACGCGTTTATGGATCAGGTCGAGTTTTTTGCCAACGCGGTCAGCGACTACCGGGCCGACTTTATGGTGCTGCCGGAATTCTTCAACACCCCGTTGATGGCAGAATTCAACGACCTGCCCGAACCGGTTGCCATTCGCCGGCTGGCCGACTATACAGTACCGGTTCGCGATCGGCTGTGTGAACTGGCTATTTCATACAATGTGAACATCGTGGGCGGGTCGATGCCGCTGCTCGATGACGGTAAATTATACAACGTGGCTTACCTCTACCGGCGCGACGGTTCGTACGAAGAATACCGGAAGATTCACATCACCCCCAACGAAGTGAAACACTACGGCATGGTCGGCGGCAATGAGATTCGCGCCTTCGATACGGACTGTGGCAAAGTCGGCATGGTCATCTGTTACGACGTCGAGTTTCCGGAACTGGGTCGGATTCTGGCACAGCAGGGTATTCAGATTCTGTTTGTTCCCTTCCTCACCGATACGCAGAACGGCTATTCCCGCGTGCGTCACTGCGCGCAGGCCCGCGCCATCGAGAATGAGTGTTATGTTGCGATTGCGGGCTGCGTTGGCAACCTGCCGAAAGTGCACAACATGGACATTAATTTCGCGCAGTCGGCGGTGTTTACCCCGTCGGACTTTCAGTTTCCGACGAATGCGGTCAAGGCCGAAGCTACGCCCAACACGGAAATGGTGCTGATTGCCGACGTCGACCTGAGTCTGTTGAAAGAACTGCACGAACACGGTTCGGTTCAGGTACTGAAAGACCGGCGAACGGATCTGTACGACGTCAAAATCAAAAAGACGGCCCGCAAAGCGGCCGAGCGCAAGGCTGACCCGGAAAACAGCCCCGAGCAGGTCGCTCCGTTGATCGTGGTTGCCAATTGACAGTCGTAGGGCACCAGGCAGCAAAGGCTACTACCGGATCGGTAGTAGCCTTTGCTATAATTACTCAGTGACCAGCGCGGGGATAGCCACCCATTTATGAGGTAAGGTCCATATCCCGTTCAGGATAGTTAATGTCTCTTTAACATCGCATCCGGACCAACGGCCGTACTTTGATCGTATAATTACCTAACCAGCCCCGCCCATGATGTCGATATCGCTAAAACGGTCACTTATCCGAACGCCAACGTCGGCCTACGGTAGAAAAACGGCCCGGCCTGTTTATCACAGCGTCAAATCAACTACTTTTTATCTATTCCTCTCCTGCCTGTTTAGCCCACGTCCGGCTGGCGAAGACGAAGATTATTTTTAATTGACTATCGCTTACGGCAATGCCGGCCTGAGCTGTGTACAACTTAGTTTGGGAATGACCAGCGCTGACGACGAACGGATCGACAGCTTCGTCATAACCTCCTCCGGAAAGAAAATACCGGTCATCACGCCAAGGCCGTCATCAGCGATCAGCTCAACCGAAGCCACGTCGACCAGCAGGCTCAGCGACAGTGTCTTGCTCGTCGACAAACGGGGCGCAGTGCTGCGTCGGGCAAAGCTTTTCTCGAAGGAAACGTTACCTGATTTTCGGCGGTCGATGTAGTACACGTTACTGGCTTTGTCGTACCCGATCAGCAGTTCATTGCCCGCACTGTTCGACAGGATCAGTTCGACGTCGGCCGGAGCGGGCGCAGTCATGGTCAACGTGTAGGTTGTCGCTTTCCCACCCAGCCGAGCCGTCAGGTCCTGCGGTTTATCGGTCAGCTTCAGATTCGTTAGCGTCGCCGTTTTGCCGTTCAGGCTACTCAGCTCCTTCACCGGCACCGACGTCAGATACAACTCGTTATCAGCCATTTGCAAGCCTAGCTCACGGGGCACCGTCATCGTACTGCGCCAGCCCTCTGTCGGTACCGCATTGGCGTAATCCCAGTTGCTCATCCAGCCCATCAGGATGGTTCGGTTCCCGGTATTGGCAAACGTTACACCGGCGTAGTTGTCGGGACCATAATCCATCCAGCGCGTTTTAGTCGTCAGGGGTTTGAACGTATGCCCGTCGAAATCACCCAGAAAGTACTGCGTGGCCGAGCCACCGTTGGGCCCACCGGGGTTGATACTGCTCAGCAGCGTCCAGACGGTCTTGCCGTTATGGTTCAGTGGGAACAGGTCCGGGCATTCCCAAACGCCACCGTGCGCGCCCAGCGTCTCGCCGAACTCGCTCTCCTTTGTCCAGTTTTTCAGGTTAGATGACGAATAAAACGTAATCCGGTCCTTCGTCGCCAGCGTCATAATCCAGCGTTTCGTCGGTGCAAACCACCGCACTTTAGGATCGCGAAAGTCGACAATGCCGGGATTGGGCAGCACCGGATTGCCTGCGTACTTCGTCCAGGTTTTACCGGCATCGAGACTGTACGCAATACTCTGGTACTGAAACTTGTCGGATTTTGCCTTTTCCAGCGTCTGGTTGTGCTGCGTAAAAATGGCGACGAGCGGCACCTGTCCGTTCTTGCCGAATCCACTGGTATTGTCGGTATCGACGACTACGCTACCGGAGAAAATCAGGCCCAGACTGTCGGGATAAAGCGCAATGGGCTGTTCCTGCCAGTGTACCATGTCTTTACTCGTCGTGTGCCCCCAATGCATCGGTCCCCAGGTCGTACCGTTTGGGTAGTACTGGAAAAACAGGTGATACGTACCCTGGTAGTAGACCATTCCATTGGGGTCGTTCATCCAGTGCGCTTTGGGAGAGAAGTGAAACTGTTCCCGGTACGGCTCCCGGCTCGGTTGCGCAGACGCGGCATACGTCAGGGCAAACAGCGCGATAGTTGTGACGATTCGTTTATACATCATAGTCGTTATACACTGAAAGGCAGCCCCCAAGGCTGCCTTTCTAATGGTGTAAATCAACGAAAAACCGGCCAATTTCGCTAGCAAAGCGTCCCTGAGCCCGTACAACTACTCCACTCCCGGCGTTGGTACAGGCGCTGCAGCCGTTTCGCCATTGGTCCGCTTTTCTCCGCTTGGCCGCCGGCGTTTCTTCCGACGCTTCGGTTTGTCGGCCGTTGCACCCTCTGCTCCCGCAGACTGTACACTACCCGCATCAACAGCGCCATTCTCGGCCGCTATCGGTGCCTGTTCTGCCGTAGGCGCGGTACTATTTCCCTTCCGCCGTCGCCGACGGTCGTTACGCGATGGCCGCTTTTTTTCCGATGGTGCTTCGCCTTCCACACCTTCTGCCACCGGTACCGATTCAGCCGGTGCCGGTTGGTTTTCGCGCGGTGGCCGACTACGGTCGTTGCTGCGGCTCCGGTTGTCGGGTCGCCCACCGTTACCCCGGCCTGAGCCACCTTTACCACGCAGGCCGCTAAACCGTTTCGGGTCGTACACGGGCGATTTACCCATGCCCAGCTCTTCGGTGATGGACTGCTTGTCGAGGTCGCGCTCGATTAGTTTCTCGATCGCGACAATGCGGTTCTGATCCTGATCGCTGATAAACGTGATGGCGGTACCGGTAGTCGCTGCCCGCGCCGTCCGGCCGATACGGTGTACGTAATCTTCGGCATCGCGGGGCGTATCGTAGTTCACCACGTGCGTCAGGTTGTCGATATCGATACCGCGTGAGAGCACATCGGTCGCGACCAGAATAGGGAACGCCTTGTTTTTAAAATCGCGCAGCACAACTTCACGGGCATCCTGTTCAAGATCGGAACTGATGCCCCGTGCTTCGTAGCCCAGCTTGCTCAGCGTTCGAACGATACTGTTCACTTCCGACTTACGCGACGTAAACAGCACCATGCTATTCACGGGCTTGGGACTGGTCTTGATCAGATGCGCCAGCAACGGCAGCTTCTGGTTGTCGTAGGCCAGGTAGAACTGCTGATCGATACCAGCCGCCGGCTTCGACACGGCCAACCGGATTTCCTCAGGCTCGGTCAGGATGCGGCTGGCGAACGTGCGAATCTTGTTCGGCATGGTCGCCGAAAACAGCAGGGTCTGCCGTTTAGCCGGGATCTTGTCGACAATGTTGAGAATGTCATCGGAGAAGCCCATGTCGAGCATCTTGTCGGCTTCGTCCAGGACGAGGTAGTCGATCTTATCGAACTTGACGTAGCCGAGCTGCATGTGTGCGATCAGCCGGCCGGGGGTCGCGATGATGATGTCGGCACCCGTTTCGAGCGCCTTCCGCTGCTTGTCCCAGTCATCGCCTTTACCACCGCCGTAGATAGCAATGCTGTTGGCCTGTACGAAGTAGCCAAATCCTTCTACCTGCTCGTCGATCTGCTTGGCCAGTTCACGCGTCGGCACCAGAATCAGCGTACTGGTGTGGTCGTGGTCGGCATGCGAAATCTTGTCGAGCAACGGAATGAGGTAGGCGGCTGTTTTGCCGGTTCCGGTCTGGGCACTGGCGATCAGGTCTTTTCCCTCCAGAATACGGGGGATGGCCATTTCCTGAATGGGCGTTGCCTTCAGGTAGTTCATGGCGTCCACGCCAGCCAACAGGTCGTCGTGGAGATTGAATTCGGAAAATGTCAAGAGTTCAGCTACTTGATGTGATACAACGCTGACCTTGTTTCCCTGGTCAGCCCACCGTCGCTACGACGGTTCGATTGATTTATGCCAAATATAGCAAAAAGGGAGCAGAATTGCCAGCCTTTTGTCCCGTTTAGTAACCGGCACTTCCCGTCCGTTCACTAAAAAAGCGCCCCCGCTACCAGTGCGGTAACGGGGGCGCTTTTTTGGTCCTGAACTGTGATTTGTCTGATTTACTGATTCCGTTGATTTAACTAATCATAGTCTATCAGCAGAATCAAACGAATCACAGTTCAAAACCAATTTACTTGCCCATGTTCAGCTCGCGCTCTTCGTAGGCAAGGCCGTATTGCTTCAACACCTCGTCGGGAACGCCGTCCCACTGGTTGGGTGTGTTACCTACGTAGCCGATGTCTTTGATACCCATCTGGCTACTGAAGAAGCCGCTGGCCGTCAGGTTGCGCATCATGCTAAAGAACGTGGCTCCCTGCGTCATGTCCGGCTTTGCGATGGCCGGGTAGGCGATCTGCTCGACCATGTCGATCTGCTGCGTTTTGGTGCACTGCACAAACGGTTTCCCGTAGCGCTTGGTGCAGGTGTTGTCGAGCCACCGGATGCCGCCCCGCATGGGTGTCTGGTTGCGGGGCTGGTCTTTCATCATAAACTCGATGAAGGCCGGTACACCCGCCTGCGACGCACTACCCGACTTCGCATCGGCCGGAATGATAATGTCCGACAGCACAGTGACGGTTTGTAGTTCGTGGGGGGTAAAGAATTTCTCGGCGTTCAGGGCCGCATCACGCACGGCTTCAAATTTCTGCCGCCCGCCGGGTATCTTGAGGGGCTTAACGTCGGGGGGTGCGGGAACGGCCGCTTCCGTGGGGTTGACAGCAAAGCCAAATGCTGTCACGGGTATGCCTTTGAGCAGGTCTCTGCGTTTCATATTTTTACTGTTCGTGGTTTGTAGTTTGTGGTTCGTAGTTTACCAAGTTTGGCTCTTCGACACCAACAGTCGTATTGTATTTCAAACCTCTGTGTTCTGTTCGCTTCAGATAATGTATAAATGCAACTATCATTTTCGTAACTACATCCACCTGTTGATACAGCTCATCAAATTGGTGTTGGTCAAGATGATTACGGTCAAGGCTACGGTATAGCTGTGACTTCATTTCATCATTTGATCCTAGCGAATAGCCTAAGAACTGAATAAATTCGGTTCGGCTTCCGCGCCCAAATCCTTCAGCAATATTATCCATCACTGAACCACTGGACCTACTTATCTGATTTCGTAGTTCATAGTCGCTGGAAAGACTTGTCGTCTTTGTGAGAACGTAAATGTGTTTGGCAACAGCGCGCGCCTGCTGCCAGACTTTCAGGTCTTCAAATCGTTGAATTGTTGCCATTTACGCACTAACCACAAACTACGAACAACAAACTACAAACTGTAATTAAACTTTCTTCTTTGCCAAATCCGCGATGTACTCCGACGTGCGCATCGAACTGGCCAGAATCGTCCAGGTAACGTTTTTATCGCCCTGCGAGGGGAACGGAGCCGCGTCGACGATGAACAGGTTTTTCACGTCGTGCGCCTGCTGGTAGCCGTTCAGCACCGAGTTTTTCGGGTCTTTCCCCATACGCGCCGTACCGACCTCGTGAATGATTTTGCCGGGTGCTTCCAGTCCGTAGTTCGTCTCGGCACCGGGCTTGTTGCCCAGGGCAATACCACCGGCCGCGTGGATAATCTCTTCGAACGTATCCTGCATGTGCTTCGCCTGCTTGATCTCGTAGTCCGACCATTTGTAGTTGAAGCGCAGCACCGGGATACCGTATTTGTCGACCACGTTGGGATCGATTTCGCAGTAGTTACTTTCGAGCGGTACCGGCTCACCCCGACCGGCCATACCGATGTAGGCACCGTAGAACCGGCGGTAGTCGTCTTTCAGGCTGGCACCGTAGCCACCACCCGGCTTTTTCGAGCCATCACGGGCGGCCAGCATGCCGTTCATCGCTTCGATACCCCAGCCGAAACCGTAGGCCGGCATACCCATGCCACCCCAGTATTCGATGTGGTACCCACGCGGGAAATCCAGTTTCTTGTTGTCGAGCCACCAGGGCGTGAAGACGTGCATACCACCGACACCGTCTTCGTTGTACCGCTTCCGGTCCATCAGCGCCGGGATAAAGGCCGACCGGCTGGCACCGGTGGAGTCGTTGATGTACTTACCGACCACGCCACTACTATTGGCCAATCCGTTGGGGAACCGACCCGATTTCGAGTTGAGCAGCAGCCGCGCCGTTTCACCCGCACTAGCCGCCAGCACCACCGTTTTCGCCTTGATCGTCACCTCCTGCAACGTCTGCGTATCGACGTAACTCACGCCCGTACACAGGCCCGACGCCGGATCGGTCAGCACTTCGCGGACCATGGCTCCATTGATAAGCGTAACGTTACCCGTTTTCATGGCTGGCTTCACCAGTACCGACGACGACGAGAAATCGGCATAGGCCTGACACGCCCGCCCACACTGACTACAGTAAAAACACTGGCCACGCTCGTCGTTGATGGGCTTGGTCAGAATCGATAGCCGGGACGGGATAACGGGAATACCGATACTACGGGCACCTTTGCGAATCATCAGCTCGTGCAGACGCGGCTTGGGTGGGGGCAGGAAAAAGCCATCGGGCTCCGACGGCATGTTTTCTACCGACCCGAACACCCCGATCAACTTATCGACGCGGTCGTAGAATGGTTTGAGGTCGTCGTAACCGATTGGCCAGTCTTCGCCGATACCGGTCATGGTTTTACGCCGGAAATCATCGGGAGCAAAGCGGAGCGAAATACGGCCCCAGTGGTTCGTACGACCACCCAGCATCCGCGACCGGAACCAGTGAAACTCAGTGCCTTTGGCGGTCGTGTACGGTTCACCTTCAATGTCCCAGCCACCCCAGGCGGCATCGAAATCACCGAACGGGCGGGTCGTACTGGCACCGCGCCGGGGCGATTCCCACGGCCATTTTAATTGGGTAATGTACTTTGGGTCGGCAGGGTCGAAATAACCACCGGCTTCGAGCAGCACGACTTTTGCCCCTGATTTGGCAAGCGAGTAGGCGGCCATACCCCCACCGGCTCCCGAACCAACGATGGCTACATCGTATTCTACCGGGGCTTTTTTGATCTGAAAGGGATCCATACAACTAGTTGAGATTAGAAATAGACAGCAGGCTGTCGAAACAGCACGACTAAAATAAAGGTCGGCGGCCAATTACGGGCGCACCGACCTCTGACTTCTATGAGTACAAGCCAAATTTACCCTCGACATACTCATTATTTACCCAAAACGACCCTATTTTGATCAAAGTATGTATACCTGACAATTAGGTAGCCTGGTAGTTATGTAGCCTGAACGCCCACGTCCGGGTGGCCGTCAGGCCAATTGATTCAGGCGGCAGCTTTTTAGGCCGCTTTGCGTCCACCCGGACCTGGAGGTCCAGGCTACACACCGGCTAGGCTACACAGCTACCAGCTGTCCAGGCCCAGCAGCCGACGGCCTAGTGGGGACAGTTCGGCGGTTGCGTAGCGCGACTGCTCCCAGCCACGCGGATCGCCGGGAAACGCGTAGCCTTCGGGCGCGATCCGGTCACGCCACGACCGAATCCGCCATTGCCGTAACTCCTCGTTTGTTTCTTCAGCCGGCATCATCGAAACGTATTGCGCCAGCCGGACCTTTCCGGTCGATCGATTGGGCCGGATACCGTGGGGAAGCGTACTGTTGAAGATCAACAGATCACCCGCGTTCATTTTCACTTTGACCAGCTTGTCCTCAAAGTCCGAAATGTCAGGGCGGAACCGGTTGCGGTCGGCGGGTTGCGTCAGCTTCCAGGTATCGTAGGTGCGGTACAGTTCGGGAATGCACTGAAAGCCACCCATGTTTTCATCGGTCTGATCGGCCAGTGCCAGCACGCCCTGCACGTTCTGCGGACGCGTTTCGGGGTCGTAGTCCCAGTGAATAAAGCCTTTGAACGTGTCCTGTGGACGGAGCGGCAGGTTCAGATTCGCCCGGTCGATGGTGACCCACAGCTTCTCCGTTCCCCAGATGTCGACGAACGCGTCGTACACCCGTTGTGTCTGCCGGTTGGCCCATTCGTACGGGTGGTTGTACAGTTCGACCATCCCACTACCGACCAGCTCTTTCATCTGCATTTCGGCGCGGGGTGGCGCATACCAGGTCGATGGATCGTTGGGCTCTTTCTCTTCAAACTCCCACAGCAGATCGGCCAGTTGCTGCGCCTGTTCGCGCGGCACCGCGTTGGAAATGACGATATAGCCATTTTCCACCCAGAACTGCCAGTCGGCCTCCGACAGCACGCGCAATGGCATTCCGTTGGAACGATCGTTCAGTTTGAGGTGACTACTCTTGGCCGTCGACGGGTTGCCGGGAATATCTTTATGTGCGTTGTTGGGTACCATCGTCGGGGCCATCGTCTGCTGTGGTTCAGGGATCATCGTAGTAGTATTTTGTGAATTAATACCACAAAATTCAGCGAACGCACTCGTCTATTGTACAACGTAACTAGCCAATAGTTGAACGCTATTGATCTTTTCGATAGCTTGACCCATAAAATAAGGCAATCATGGTCAAAAAGGGGGGCGATACACTCGTTCGAGAGGAGGTCAGGCCGGACGCCGATAGTTCGTTCCGTATTCTGGTGACGCCCCACCTGAACGACTTCTATTACTGGCACTTTCACCCCGAATACGAACTGGTGTACATCGACCGGGCGGACGGCACCCGGCAGGTTGGCGACCACCTGTCCCGGTTCACGGGTAGCGACCTGGTCCTGATCGGACCGTATATCCCGCATCTCAATTTCGACTATGGCGTCCGGACCGATTACCGCAAGGTAGTGGTGCAGGTAGGCCCTTCCTTTCTCGGTACGGGTCTGACACAAACGCCCGAGTTGACCGCCATTGGCCGGCTTTTCGAGCAGTCGCGACAGGCAATTGCGTTTGGCGAAGCGACGAAAGCTGTGATTGGTGAACGGATGCTGCGCCTGCCCGGCCTGCCTCAGTTTGCGCAGTTTGTCGAGTTGTTATCGATCTTCAATCAGTTGGCCACCGCTCCGGATGCGACCCTGCTTCATCCCCACCCCGTTGAGTCGCCCTATAGCCAACGGCAGATGGATCGCATTCAACGGGTACACGACTATGTTGCACAGCATTACCAGCGTAAACTCGATAGTGCCGAACTCGCCGATCTGACGAATCTGACACCCGAAGCCTTCTGCCGATACATGCGTCAGATGACCCGCATGACCTTTACAGAATACGTCAATCAGTACCGCGTGCAGCAGGCCAAGCTGTTGCTGCGTCAGCAACGCAGCGTCACGGAAGCCTGTTTCAGCAGTGGTTTCGAGAGCCTGTCGTACTTCAACCGCGTCTTCCGGCGCGCAACCGGCGACAGCCCGAGGGGGTTCAAGCGTCGGTTTACGGTATGATGGTTTACGGTTTTCCGTATTCGGATTACGGTGGCACGTTACATGGCGACTATTCCGTACTGGATACCTTTTCATGGCCGATACGCTAACGGGCCAATTTCTGTAAACCGTAAACAGAAAACCGTTAATCGAAGAGGTACCAGTCGACACCGAAGGCAAAGCCACGACGCATTTGCAGGTAGTTGGGCGCGACGAAATAACCGGGTTGTAGGACGCCCTGATTAGCGTGGGTCAGCTTAACAAACAGACGCGTCCGATTGACCCGCAGGTTGGCGTACAGATCGGCAAGGATGTAGCCTTCTACCTGCTGACTGTTTTGCAGGTAAAACTGCTGGGTAATGGGCATGTAGGCGTTGGCGTAGTAAGGCGACTTGTAATGCAGATCGACCCCCACCTGAATGTACAGCGCCTTGGCATACAGCACTTCATACTGGAAGCGGGCGTTCATGAAAAAGGGGGGCGTTTGCAGGTAACTACGGGTCGACTGCAAGGTGTAGTACGCTTGTCCCGATGCCAGAAATTTACCAGCCGCAAGCCGGTAGCCCAGCCCTGTTTGCAGCACCGAAAACGAGCCGGATGCCTGCTGGGCAATGGCCTGCTGATCGAAATAAACGTAATTGGTCAGCAGGTAATAATTGACTCCCGGTTCGATTTGCAGCTTGCGGTAGCGTAGGTTCAGCTTGCCGAACGCATGGTTGTAGCCCCGCAGGTTGAACCCTTCCCGTCGCCAGTTGATAATATTGCTCTGAAATCGCTCCTGCAACAGCGTTGGTTGTACGAAGATCGACGAATACCCCGCCGTCAGCAGTCGACTCGTCAGCTGCCCCTGGAGTCGGTAGCCACCTCCGACCTGGTATTCCGCTTCGGCAGTGATCTGCGACAGACTGTCGGGGAAGTAGTAGCCCAGCCAGCCCCCCAGAAAGGTTTCAAAGCGACGGGTTTCGTATTCGTTGGATTGCGCGTATCCGGTGGCATACTGCGTGTACTGCCCATAGATTCGGTTGCGCAAGTACGCCCGGTAGTTGAACGCCGATCCGTTCCGCTCGAAGATACCTTTGAGACCGACCTGATTTTCGAGTAACCGGAAGCGCGCGTCGAGCACTATTTTCGATGTATCGCCCAGATTCGCTGCGGTACCCAGAATTTCCTTATAAAAGCCCGCGTTGACAGCCAGCGTCGTATCCTGATAAAAATTCTTGTGCCGTTTGTAGTCGAGTCGGTGAAAGAGCTGAATGCCTTCGGCTGGCGCAAACTGCTGGTAGATATGGTAGTCGTTACGAATTTCGCTGCTGTTAGGACTCGTGAAATAACCATTACCAACCGAGTTTCCCGTCAAACGGGAGTTGCCGGTATAGTTATAAATGATCGTTTCCCCCGTCACCGACGTACCCGATAGCACCCCACCCTGCTCATCGAGCGAGTGATTCATGTTGATGAAATTCGCCAGCAGCGTATACTTCTCATTCTTTGAGCGGTAATTCGTATGAATCACCCCGCTCCAGTTCTGCGCCAGTAACTTGTTGGGATCGTTGGTACCAGCTACGCCGTATTGTTTCTGCGATGTGAAGCGCTGCACGGCAAAGCCCACGTTCCAGCGCGGGGTGATGTTCTGGGCAAAATCGAAGCGAAGGATGTTCTGATTCCGCCCCCCCAGCGCTACGTACATATCCGTAAACGGCGACTTGGTGTTGTAGTATTTCACACTCAGGGGCTGATACGCGTAGGCATCGAACACCGTGTAGCCCGTCTGCGCCCCCAACTGATCGGGAACGTTGACAAACACCGGGTGCATGGGTGTACCCAGTGCGCCCAGATCCTGGTACAGATTATGGCTCCGCTGCACGTACAAAAACCGGTGCACCTCGTCCATCGTCGTATCGACGGGATACAGTGTACGCCGATTGTTCAGTACGTCGTCTTCCAGTATATAGCGCGTCGTGGTGGGGCCGTAGATTACTTTCGTTGAGTCGTCGATTCCGGATGGCGATGTATTGGTGGTCGACATGGGCTGGGTTGCTCCGAAGCCCGTATTACCGAATCCGCCCGGAACCTGCTGCCCCCAGGCCGTTCCGACCAGACTTAACAACAGCACCAAAAAAGGTATGCATCTATTCATTGACTCAAAAGTACGGCAAAAGCGGCTGTTCCTAGAAGACCGGTGCGCGTGTTAGTTTTTTTTAAGAGTTAGCGTCGAACGCAGCCAGCAACTGATCGAACTGCCGGGCAGAATCGGGCAAAAAACGGACCGCTATCGGCAGGTAATAGAGCGGTAACGTCGCCCGTTCGTCCGGGGTCAGGAGCGCGTCGAGCTTGACCCAGTCTTTTTCCGTCGTCAGCAACGATGTCCCAGCCGGTAGCGCAGCCAACAGGCGATCCAGATCAGCACGCTGGTAGGCATAGTGATCGGCAAAGCGGTGATGCTTGTGCATAGTGAAGGACTGCCGTACGTACGCATCCAGCGGATCGGCGTTAGCCAATCCGGACACAAGCACGACGTTTTGGCGCGTATCGTCCGACCGATGCGTTGCAAACGCAACCGGCTGTCCGTAGTGCAGACCCGCAAATAGCACCGGTACATCCGCCCGGCTATAGCGACGCACAGCCTGCTTAATCCGCTCCTGTTCGTCGGCGGAGAGGGCATCGGGGCATTTTGTGATGATGACCGCATCGGCCCGATTCGCGCCCGACCGGCTTTCGCGCAGCCGCCCCGCCGGAAACGGATAGTCGGTATAGAACGGCCGGTTAAAGTCCGACAGCAGCAGATTCAGGTGCGGGTCGACGGCCCGGTGCTGGTAGGCATCGTCGAGCAAAACCTGTCGTAGCTGCGGGAACAGTTGCTGCATCTGCCGAAGCGCGTCGGCACGTCGCTCACCCACGCACACCCGAATCAGGTGCCCGAATTTCCGGTAAATCTGTAAGGGTTCGTCCCCCAGCGTTTGGGCGGTATCCGTATTGGCAGCCACACGAAAGCCGCTGGTTTTTCGGCCATAGCCCCGACTCAACGTGGCGGTTTCTGGCAATTGACCAGTGTCTTGCGGAAGGTACCGTTTAATCAAAAACTCAACCAGGGGTGTCTTTCCCGTCCCACCTACGGTAAGGTTTCCCACGCTGATTACGCGAAGCGCAGGCCGTTCTTTTTTAAATAATCCATTGTCATAGAATGCATTACGCACCCGCATGACGCTTCCGTACAGATACCCCAGGGGAACCAGTATGTTACCACTCACTGCCTGTCGACCTAATAATTTCGTAACATTGCTCTTGCTGAGCAGTCAAAAGTAGTACTTTTAGGGTTGCAGAATCTCCTCCTCCCTTCACCTGTCTGATGAGTCTAAAGGCCGACTACCTGAAACATACGTTGCATTTTCGCTTCGAAGCGGGTACGTCGCGCGGGACGCTGACTGAAAAAACGTCGTACATCGTTCGGTTGTATGATACCACCGATCCAACGGTTATTGGGTACGGCGAATGCGGACCGCTGGTGGGCCTGAGTTACGACGATCGACCCGATTTTGAATCGCAGTTGCAGGACTACTGTCAGCAGTTTACCGACCTCGATCTGCAACTGTTCAGCTGGAATATTCCCATCATTCTGAATCAGCTGATCGAGCCAACGTTTCCCAGTATTCTGTTTGGCTTTGAAACGGCCATGCACGATTTTCTGGCGGGCGGTCAGCGGATACTGTTTCCATCCGATTTCACCAACGGCACCCGCAATCTGCCGATCAACGGCCTGATCTGGATGGGCAGTGAATCGTTTATGCGGCAGCAGATTGATGAGAAACTCGCAGCCGGTTATACAACCATCAAGCTGAAGATTGGCGCTATCGACTTCGAGCAGGAATGCGACCTCCTGGCCATGATTCGCAGTCAGTATACGGCGGAACAGATTACGTTGCGGGTCGACGCCAACGGCGCGTTTTCGCCCGACGAAGCGATGCGCAAGCTGGAACGGCTGGCAACGTATCAGCTGCATTCCATCGAGCAGCCCGTCCGGGCAGGGCAACCGGACCTGATGGCCGATCTCTGCCGCAGTACCCCCGTACCGATTGCACTCGACGAAGAGCTGATCGGCCAAATGGAGTACATGCACAAGTTCCGGCTGCTGCGGAAGATTCAGCCCCAGTATATTATCCTGAAGCCAACGTTGCTGGGTGGCATGCGCCACTGCGACGAATGGATCGAACTGGCCGGCCGGCTCAACATCGACTGGTGGATTACTTCGGCGCTAGAGTCGAACATCGGGTTGAATGCCATTGCGCAGTATACGGCCCAATTCCGTAACCTCGCCCCACAAGGACTGGGTACCGGGCAACTCTACCACAACAACATCGACAGCCCACTCACAATCGTCGCTGGTACACTTCACTACAATCCCGCCCAACGCTGGGATTTCAGCACCCTGTCGGAGCTGAAATCGGCCAGGGACTAGCATTCCGCCAGTCGGAACTGCCTAAAACCAGTCCGGATCTTCACCTAGGTCTGTGAAGACACAGACCTGCATGCAACAGCTACCGCAAGGGGTCTGTGTCTTCACAGACCTGGGAGATCGCTACAGACCTTGGAGACATGAGAAATCAGCAAGTTCCGGCGCTAAATCCTGTTCATCCTGTGAATCCTGTCAAAAAACTTGTCAGTACCCACAAACGTCTTTCTACACCCAGTCGATACCCTTAACCAGTTTCGAGAGTGTATCGGCTTCGGGCGATGCGGGTTCCGCGTGGAAATCGTAGATCCAGTTGGCCTGCGGGGGCATACTCATCAGAATCGACTCCGTACGGCCATTCGTTTCCAGACCGAACTTGGTCCCCCGGTCCCAGACTAGGTTAAATTCCACATACCGGCCCCGACGTAGCAGTTGCCACTGCTTCTCGCGCTCGCCGAACGGCAGATCGCGGTTGTTGACCATGAAGTGCGTGTAGATGGGCGCGAAGGCGTTACCGACGTCTTGCACAAACGCAAACAGATCGGCTTTATGGGCGGGACTGGCAGGTTTCAGGTAATCGAAGAAAATACCGCCGACACCCCGTGTTTCCTGCCGGTGCGGGATGTAGAAGTACTCGTCGGCCCAGGTTTTAAAGCGCGGGTGGTACGCAGCATCGTGCCGATCGCAGACCGTCTTGAGGTACTGATGAAACCACCGTGCATCAGCATCATCGACATAGTGAGGAGTCAGGTCGATACCGCCCCCAAACCAGCTGTGTCCGCTGCTCATCTCGAAGTAGCGCACGTTCATGTGGATGATCGGCACGCGCGGACTGTGTGGGTGCAGCACAATCGACACCCCCGTTGCGTAGAACTCCGCTGGTTCGGTCAGGTTGAGTGACCGCAGCGTGGCTTCCGTTGCTTCGCCATGTACCGCCGAATAGCCAACGCCCCCTTTCTCGATGACAGCTCCTCCCGCGATCGTTCGCGAGCGACCACCGCCCCCGCCCGGTCGTTCCCAGGCATCGGTGCGGAATCGACCCACACCATCGGCCGCTTCGAGCGACTGACAGATGCGGTTCTGCAAATCCATAAAAAATTGACTGATGGTTTCTTTGCTGAGGGTCTGATCGGTAATCATGCCGCAAAGGTCGCCGTTTTTGGGCGAACCCGGTTCACTCACTCGCCTAATTTCAGCGTGTAGCGCGTCGGCCGCTGCTTATCGATCAGCAGTAGCAACCCCTGCTCAGCGAGTTGGCGTAGGAGTTTACCCGCCCGGTACGCCGATATATTGATGAGCTTGGCGAGTTTGTCGTCAGTGATCGACTCGTTCCGGCGCAGGTATTGTACCAGCGTTCGCACGGTGGGTGATTTGAGCAGGTGTGCATCGGCATTTTCACTGCCCAGAATAAGTTTGCTGGTTGGTACCGACTTATCTTTTGCCCGCACGTAGATCGTACGCCGACTATGCTCGTCGATGGCGTAATGCGGTTTTTCTTCGCTCTCGGCAACCGTAATGATCAGGATCACGCGCCCATCGGGTTTCTGCACTTCGTAGCTCACCGCTAACGGAGGGTCGACAAGCCGGTCGGTTGCTTCTTCGATCCGGCGCATTTCGCGCAGTTCCGACGGTACCCCGACAACACGTCCGTCGTCGGCAACACCAATCAATAGCGTCCCACCGGCGGTGTTGGCGAAAGCCGCCAGTGTACGCGCAATCCGGTGCGACGTTGAGATCGTCCGTTTAAATTCGAGCCGGGTACCTTCGCCCCGCGCAATCAGATCATCGAGTTGGTTTCGGGTCATGCAGAATCGATAAACGAGAAATACGGGCTACGACAGGCCCATTCTTTTACGGCGTGACTGAACTATACTAAAAACAGCCTTTGACTCATTCGCGTTTAAAAATAAACAGTTTCCCGTACTATTTTTCGCTATTCATCATAATTTACACGGTCCTGAAAACACGATCATTCGCCGACGAAACAGGTTAGTATAAAGCCAAACATCGCAATCGCGATACGGACTAACTGGCGTTACCCAGTGTACACGCAACGAACAGAAAGATTGTCATCTGATAATCAACACGTACGCAGGATCGGATACCAAGTCCGTTCTTCTGATACAACTCGAATCACAGTAACGAGCAGGAACGCGGAGTAATTGACGCCAGAAATTCTCAATCGTTACGCCCGACCAACGTCAGCACTTTTTGTATACCTAGGCATAAAAAAAGCCGCAACTCGTGATGAGCTGCGGCTTTTTTTAGTTGTATGTTCTAGGCTTCTACGTTCTTTGGTTTACGGCCCCGTGGCTTACCGGTGTACGGTGCTTTTTCGGTCGTGTCGTTCAGCAGAAGTTCATAACCGGTTACACCTTCGCTGTATGAAAACGGCTTTATCGTAAACGTATATTTAGTGCTGGCGTAGTCGAGTTTTCCTTTCTGTAGAATAGCGCCGAGCGAAATCGTGTAACTCTTCGCAGCTTTCTCCATGACAAAGCTTTCCTCATTATCCGCACCCGCTGGAACTAGATAAAGGGCTTTAATTTTACGCTTGCCTTCCTGCGTACCGATCATAAACTGGCCTTCTTCCGGCTTCAATCCGATTTGGTCCACCGATTTCATCGGAAACACCAGTTTGCCCGCGCCTGAAATATAGCCGGTGCTCACCACTTTTTTCTCGGCAGCCGGTTTCGTTTCTTTCTCGGCGTTATTGTCTTCGGGTTTGTAGAATCGAATATTTTTTGCTTTCATGTGACAGTGAATTTTCTTGACAGGACAAAGGTAACAAACCGCTTTATAGAAATCCTAAAGCAAGCTTTTTTTCCTGTTTAGTAGCAACTCACAATTTTACGATAAAGTTACCCGTACCTTTTAGTTTTTTCTCTTTTCTCGCGTCAATTCCCCGGCGAACTATTTCACAAAATTACTCGATGAACCTACTGCGATCAATCGAGCACGGTCGCTATCTTCCAGTCTTCATCAACCTGCTTATTGCCCAAGATCGTGGCAAATAACTACGCTACGCAATTGTTTATCAATCAGGTAAGACAAGCCTGAACCAATCGAAATGAACTCCTGCACGACGTAAAAAATAAAATCACCGGCCTATAAATTGACCGGTGATTCGCACGTTAAGAAATACACTTACCTGCTTATTACTGCTTCAACATAAAGCGGTCAAGTAGTAGATAACGGTCCCGATTTTTTTCTGTTTCAGCCCGCGTATTCACGTCAATATACATAACACTCGCTGGTTTTCCGGGTACGACAGCGGGCCAATTTGGTAGCCCTTTGCTATTTGGATTACCCGTTTTGATGAAACCGGCGAAGTACCGCTGCATCGTTTTTGATACGTTGTAGTCGTCGGGCGTCCAGGCGTATACACTGTTTGTCGCCAGATTGCCCATGGCATATTCGATCTCGGCCGAGTGAACAGCACCTTTCGCGGCTGGCATTTTTATCGCGTTAGGGTCGTTGCTTTTCACCACGCCACCCGCTAAACCCGGCGTGGCATCGCCCATTTTTTCGGTCATTGCCGGCCGTGCCCGCGTGTACATGTACCGATAGACCGGCTTGCCGCCCGTCTGACTTTGCAAGTCCGACCATTTCCAGGTGCTGAACCCGATAAAGCGATCACCGGCCAGACTTGTTGCTACGGTTTCAACGTCGCTGTCCGACTGAACAGCGTACTGCTTCAAAATAGCATCGGCCTGTTCCGGATACATCCTTTTTACCGCGCTTGTATAATTATCGACCGTGGGCGCTTCCTTGCCAAGCATGGCGCGGTAGTTCATTTCCTCGGAGTTCCAGCCGACCAGCAGCGGCACGTGCGCCTGCTGCCCGGATTCGAAAATGGCCAGGGGCGACTTCGGGAAAAAGTAACCATCGACCACGACGGAGAAGCGGGGGGTATTTGGCTGAGCCGTCGCGGCCAGTATCTTCTCCGCCGGGATAGCCCGCAGTTCTGCCAGCGATTTAGCGCCCATCTGCTCGGCAAACGCTACTCCTTGTTTCTCACCGTCGGCCAGCGACACCGGCGACAAGGTACCCAGCAACGAGCCACTTTCACCAATGGCCCCGGCCAGCATATCCTTCGACAAGGGCGACGCCATCAGCGCACTTACAGACACCGATCCGGCCGACTCACCAGCGATCGTGATACGCTTGGGATCACCGCCAAACGCAGCAACGTTGTCGCGCACCCATTTCAGGGCCGCGTACTGATCGAGCAAGCCGTAGTTACCCGACGCCTTGTGCGACGACTCAGCGGTCAGTTCGGGGTGCGCCATAAAACCGAATACATTGAGCCGGTAGTTGACCGTTACGGCCACGATTCCCTGTTTGGCCATGCTTTCACCGTCGTAACGGGGTTCGGAACCATCGCCCGCCATAAACCCACCGCCATAGTAATAAACCAGCACAGGCAGTTTTTCCTTCGCCGATTTGGCGGGCGTCCAGACGTTCAGGTACAGACAGTCTTCACTAACGCCATTCGAGCGGAAGCCCATGTCGCCAAAAATGGGGCGCTGCATCGCGCGTGGCCCGAAGGCGGTTGCCTGCCGAACGCCCTGCCAGTTAGCCGCCGGTTGGGGCTCTTTCCAGCGCAGATCACCCACGGGTGGGGCGGCAAACGGAATGCCCTTGAATGACCGAACGCCACTCGCTTCGGCTGTTCCAGCCAGTGTACCGTTGGCCACTTTGGCCTGCGGCTGCGCCCCTGCGCCCGACTGCGCCATGCCAGGCAGCACAGCACAGGTCGTCAGTGCCAGACCGATAATCAGGTTTTTCATAGGTGTTATTGATTTTAGGATGCACGATCAGAAGCAATACGTTTATTGTACATATTGCCTCTGACCGTAAACGCTAAAAGCAGCAGAAACTACTGTATCCAACAGCTAGATAGGAATATGGATGCGCAGGCAGGGCTACACTATGCCCTGTGAACCCGGTGTCTTAGATGACAAGGTCATTCGCTCCTGGTGGCGAATCGCTTGATCCGTTCATTATAGCGGTCGAGCTGGGCATCATCGGGGGAACCAGCCTGATGTAGTTCGAACAGGAGAAAATCGGCCCGATCAGCGCCCTCCAGCATACCCTCGAATTTAAGCTCTTCATCTACCCAGGCGGCTGTTTTACGGAGATCGATGGCCTGCTGAAGAACGGCCTGCACAATGGTCGTCGTTCGCTCGGGGCTTTGCGTGGTCAGCAGCAGCGTACTGACCGACCGCACGTAATCGGCATAAACCAGTTCGTCGGCGGGCAGGGTAGCCTGTACCCATTGGTAAGTCAGCGTTTGGATTACCTCTTTGTAGGGCGATTGGCCAAGATCGTCGGGGTGTATGCGTCGATTCACAACTTAAACATACCGGTTTCCGGTCAACTTCCCATACGCAGGCCAATCGAACCTGCTGATACCCGGCAGCCGGATTATGTTGTACTGACGAGCCACAGCATGATCGTTCCTACTGAGGCATACAATAAAGCCGCAGCCGTACACTTTACCTTGCACAGCTTTCCCTCGCGGGTGCGTACGGCTTCATCAAGATAAGTAATTGTAACTACCCAGCAGCAGATAGCGGAGACCAGTATACCAGCAGGATTCATAACGAGTGAGTGAAATACCATGGATCGAGACGCTGTCTATACGCATAAAACCGATACCTGGATTCTCGCTACCTACTGTTGGTTCTACCTACTTTTATCAGTTCCTCGATGCGACCAACGTTTACAAAAAATCCCCGGCTCTGTCAGTAACAGAACCGGGGATCAACCCGTGTAAGCAACGATTTATTATTTCTTGGTCGAGTCGGGCATAACAACTTTCGTTGTGTCCGTCATCATCATGGCAGAATCACCGCTAACAACGGTTTCGCTTTCAACGACGGTAGCCGTGTCGGTGGTAGCCGCTTCCGACGACTCGGTTTTCTTAGACTGGCAACCAACGGCCATTGACAACATTACGGCGAAGAAGAGCGTAGATTTAACTACAGATTTCATAGTGATTGTGAATTTTACGGTTTCACGGGTTGATACGCCATCCGCGAATAGGTAACCCAATCACCCTGCCTTTTTACTCTCTTTTTAATGTATGACCATCTATCAATCCGGCTGATGATAAACCAGCACCGGCACGTCAGACTTGGTAATCAGCGCGGCAGCGTAGTTTGGGTGAAAGAGTTTATCCAGAAAACCGGTTTGCGGGTACAGCTCCATCACAATCAAATCAGCCAGCGTATGCTTCATCTGCTCTTCGGTCAGAATCATCAGCGTTGCATCGAAGGCGTTGACCAGCGAATCGGTCTGTCTGGCTACGTCACTCTGCTGCGTTTGCGGCTGCATGGCATAAGCGATTGACTTTATTTCCGCCGGATACGTCGCCTTACCACTTTCATCGGGTGTTGGCACAACCAGCACCGGGCAACGTACGTTATCGACGACATCGCTTACGGACGTCCCCGATAACCGATCGAAAAACGTGCTGAGATCCGACCGGCCCATCACGATCAGGTCAGCCCTGTACTGTTTGGCCGCGTCAATGATTTCATCTTCGACCGACCCGACTCGCCAATCAGCGTCAACCGAGAATCCCTCGCTTTGGAGTGACATGGCCAGCGCTTCCAGGTTTTGACGGCTGATGGTTTCCAGCTCCAGCGATGCCGGCGTACTCACCGCGATACCAGCCCCCGGATCGGCAACGCTGGGTAAGGTCGTATCCGGAACGATAGGCTGGTACACGTGCAATAAGGTGATGGTAGCGCCGGTTTTGCGGGCAAACAGACGGGCCCAGGCCAGCGGTGCTTCAGTAGTGGTCGTGAAATCGGTCGGGAAGAGTAACGTGTTCATGCGTAGGAAGTGGTCTTTCTGAAAGAACTAACGAAACGGCCAACATTCCCGCCCCCAACCGGAAATTTGTTTACTGAGCCGGTTTTTCCGTGGTAATACCACCCATCTTTTCCACCGCCAGCAATTGCTTCATCGTCTTGTCCATTCCCTCTGTCGACCCGTCGAGGAAGATGACGTTGCCTTTGCCGTTTTCCGCAAAATGCTTGATGGCTTCCGTCCAGATGGAGAACAGAATCAGCGATGCGTCGAGCTTGGCTTCGGTCATGACTTTCGCCGATTCGGCCATACCCTTGGCCACTTCCTCCCGAAATAACGCTACGCCCTGTCCGCGCAGCTGCGACGCATTTTTCTCGGCTTCGGCCGAAATCTGGATCGCGTTCCCCTCTGCTTCGGCGGCTTTGGTCTTGGTGATAAGCAGGGCCTGCCCTTCATTTTCGGCGGCTGCTTTCAGGTTCGATGAAGCGACAACCTGCGCCATCGACCGCATGATGATTTCGTCGAACGCAATGTCGTTGAGTTGCAGGTCGATCAGGTGATAGCCCCAGCTTTCGAGCAGGGTGTCGATCTGGGCTTTTACGTGTTCGATGATTTCACCCCGCAAGCCCAGAATTTCCGCCTGCCGTTTGGTAGCGACGAAGCTCCGAATCGACCCCTCGATGGTACGGATCAGGGCCTGCATGAACGAAGCCTGGTCGATGAATTTGAAGGCGACGTTCTTAATCGTTTCTTCTTCCTGGTTGAGTACCGAGTACACCAGCATCGCCTTGAAGTTGACGTTGGCCTGGTCGGCCGTGATCGCCTGAAAAGCCAGTTCAACCGACTGGTTCTGAATGGACACGCGCCGGTAGATGAATTCGATAAACGGGATTTTGAAATTCAGGCCGGGCATCATGATCCGGGCGTACTTGCCAAAAATCGTGACGACGGCAACGGTACCCTGCTGTACGATTACGACAGACAGGAAGACAAGCAGGGCAGCAAGAAAAAAGAGAATCAGCAAAAACGGCATGGGAGTGTGTGTTTAGGTTAACAGACCGAAGCTACCGGTTTGTCAGTATCCGACACTAGTGAAACCGTACTAACGGTTTAAACTGACTCCGTTTGTGCACAGGCATTGATGTCGGGCTATTGCCATCTTGTTGGTACCGGTTCCGGACGAAGTAAATCCTGATTTCGCTGCGGCTACGGCAGATTCACGAGCGCATTGAAGAACACAGCGACTAATAGCAACGAAGTCGGGTTTGTTCAACATGCATCCGCCCCGCGAGATGACCGGAATACGGTTCTCGCGGGGCGGATGCATTTCGTTAATTCGCTTGTTACGCCAGCACTTCCTCCGGCATATCGACGTCGACCGTCGGCGACGATACGTTTTGCTGACGGATGTACAGTACCACACCCAGTAGCAGACCGGCGGTGGCCAGGCCCGCGCCTACCCACTGCGGTGATGCGTACCCAAGTCCGGCAGCAATCGGTAGTCCGCCGAGAAAAGCACCCAGTGCGTTCCCGATGTTAAAACCGGCCTGCGTCACCGACGATGCCAGCATTTCGGACCCGTTCGATGCGCGAATCATCAGAATCTGAATGGGTGCGCCCAACGAGAACGAGATAGCTCCCGTCACAAACGTCATCGCCAGAATCGGCAGTTTGAACGGCGACACGTAGTAAACCACAATCAGGCTGACCGCCATCAGCCCCAGAAAGAGCATGGTCGCTTTGATGGGCGACACCCGGTCGGCAACCATCCCCGACAGCAAATTACCCACGGCCATACCGATACCGGCCAGTACCAGAATCCAGGTAATCTGATCGGCCCGGAAGTGGGCTACCTCGGTCAGCAGCGGGGCAATGTAGCTGAACCAGGCAAACAGACCACCCGTACCGATCGCCGTGATGCCCAAGATAAGCCAGGGTTCCGCGTAGGTAAACAGCTTCAGGTCTTTGCGCAGGTTGGTCTGACCAACGACCGGCATGTCGGGTAGTAGTTTGTAGATCCCAGCCAGTGTGATCAGTCCGACAACGCCGATGACGACGAACGTCAGTCGCCAGCTTAGCTCATGACCGATATACGTACCAAGCGGCACCCCGACAATGTTGGCGACGGTCAGGCCGGCAAACATCATCGAAATCGATTGCGCTTCTTTGCCTTTGGCAGCCAGCCGACTCGCAACCACCGCGCCGACACCGAAGAATGCGCCATGCGGCAAACCCGACAGCAACCGGGTAATGAGCATGATCTCATAACTCGGCGCAAACGACGACAGCAGGTTGAAGACCGTGAACATCGCCATCAGACCCAGCAGAATTTTTTTCGGCGGATAATTGCCGGCAATGGCCACCAGCAAGGGCGCGCCCAGTACCACACCCAAGGCGTAGGCCGAAATCAGGTGACCAGCCACGGGAATCGAGATGTCTAGGGTCCGGGCCAGGTCAGGCAGGATACCCATCATTACGAACTCCGTCATGCCGATGCCGAAGCCACCCATCGTTAGTGGCAGCAGGTTCTTTTTCATACGTTTGCAAGTCTCCTACAATCAGTCTACTATTTGTACCACTGATCGTCCCGCACGGGGCGGTTATTCTTGGATAAATGCAAAACAATGAAATTCGTTTCACTACCTGCGAATGTTCGTATTTCTTAGCGAATCAGTGCAACAACGACTAAAAGCTAAGGCCCAGTCGCACGGCCAGCCGGTTGTAGACGCGGTGTTCGTCGCGCCGGATATCGTTCCAGCCTAACGGTTTATTGGCGTCGACCGTCTGCCGTTTGTAGCTGAGCGACAGCAGAAAAGCTCCTTTACCGGGTTTACCAAATCGCAGGCCAAGACCGGGGTTGAGCATCAGCCCACCCTTCGTCAGTTCGTTGCCCGTCGACGCTCTGTTGAGCCAGGTGAGGCCGTACCCAACGTCGGCCGAGACGAAGAGATTGACACCGTTTTGTTCCACCCGCGTCAGGTCGTAGCGCAATCCGGCACCAACCGGCAACAGCAATGCGTTGGCATACCAGTCGACACCGACGACGCCACCCACCGCCAGCCGGGGCCGCAGCTGTACGCCGTTGAAGGTTTGTATGGTCAGGCTTACTTTGTTTTCGACCTGCTCCGTCGGCGATCCGAAGCCCGACGGGTACGCAACCCGCCCGAACAGCCCGCCCAGCTCGGTATAGTTGACAAAGGGGTGTGCCTGCTCCAATCGCTCCACAACCGGCAGCTGCGCCCACAGCGCCGGTACGCTGCCCGCCAGCATAGCCAGCAGACAGCCAATCGTACGAATGAGTGCCATACTAGGTGAGCGTAGGCCGGTTGACGGGAATTTTGCTGAGCAGCCGTAGCCGGGCCGGATTGCTGTAGTCGAACTGGTAGAAACCATCCCGCCCGATCATCAGCAGAATTTTCTGTCCCGACACCGTACCCATTGGGATAACGTCGTACGCCTGTACGTCTTCGATGTACTGTTGTAGATTCCTGTCGATTTGCAGCGGATCGCTGGCGTTGAACGATTTCAGGCCGTAATCGCCTTCGCAGATAAACAGGTTCGGAAAATCGACCCCCAGCCCGTGCGGATTGCGCATCGGATAGCTTTTCACCAGCTTTGGACTCAGCAGATTACTGACATCGACCACGTCGAGCTGATTGGTGAAGCCGGCGCAGGTGCTCCCCGACCGCAGGGTCACGTATGCCGTGTTGCCATTGACAACGACCGGATCGCACACACGGGCGTGACTAAACGTCGACAGTGGTTTGGGTTGCGCCGGATTGCTGTTGTCGTAGATCAGCATTCCCGTCTGCGAACCGATAAACAGCTTGTCTTTGTAAGGAAAGATCGTTTCAATACCTCCGCTCATCGACACGGTATTGCTGAACGTGGGTTTGGCTGGCTGCTGCACGTTGAAGAGTTTCATGTCCGACGAGCTGACGGCATAAAGAAACTTGTCGTACAGGGCAAAACGGGCCATCGAGCCACCGGTGCCGCTGCTACCGCCCGCCGATCCGGCTTTGGTATCGCTGGATACACTACTCGCAAACATCGTGTTGACGGTCCACCAGCTAGTGGGTTGTGCGGGTGTCGCTTCACAGTTCGTCGGAACCGTCTGCGTCCGGTACTCGACACGCTGATCGCTGATGACCATGTTGTTGTTGGCCGGCTGATACGACCACCAGCCACCGTCGAACTGCCCCTGCATAAACACATTTTCAACGCGGGCTACTTCATGGATGTTGGCGATGTCGCTGATGTCGAACGTGACCAGGTCCATGTAGCTATCGGCATACAGATACTGATCGCGAACGGCGATGTCGCCATTGCCGGGTATGTTGATAAACGCCAGCGTTTTGGGCGACGACGGGTCGCGGTTATCGATGACGTGAATCCCTTCTTTCAGCTCATTGATAAACAGGTAGCCATCTTTCGTATAAATCTTACCCGGCTTAACCAGCGGCTGCGCGATGGAGATACCCACGCCCTGCCGCACCTGCGTGGTTGTCATGGTAACAGGTGTGTACTGCCGGAATACGCGCGTCTCGGTGCAGTTGTCTGTACAGGCAACGGCTGTCCACAGCAAGGGAATACACGCCAGTACGTAGAGGATTCGTTTCATAGCAGTCGATCAGGAATAGAGTACACCCCCACGACCCTACCCACTGACTAACCGTTGTAACATCCTCAGGAATAGCCAATTGATTTATTAAACGGTAGCTAAATTCTACGATCCGGATAACCATCTACGAAGAAATGGCGCGCACAATCGCGCGCTCCACCGGACTGCAGGCCGCTGCCGGCTGGTCGAGGGTAAAGGCTCGTTTGGCAAACAGGGGCGGCCTGGCCATAAACGTTGGCTTTTCTCCCACGCGGATCACCGGCTGCGTCCAGGTCGCGGGCTTGTCCGGTTTCAGGTCAATTACCTGCCACAGTTGCGCGCGGCATCGATCGGCGGTTTCACCCGAAAACGCCTACTCGATGCTGACGTACCTGGTGTCGATAAACTGATCGATCTGTTGCTGACTCAGTGTTTCCATCGCTAGTTCGTGGTGCTGACTACTACCTGTACCGGCCCCAGGAGGCCCGATGGCAGAAGTGGGGACGTTGCCTGATAAAACGGCATGGTCGTAAAGGTAGTTTTCACGGCTCCGGGCTGTGCGTCGCCGATAAGCCGGTTGGGCCACAGGTTTGTCACCCGGATTTCGAGCTGATTATCCCCCGCTTTCACGGCCTCCGATATATCGAGTCGGAACGGCTTTTTCCAGGCGATCCCCACGTTCTTTCCGTTGACGATCACCTCCGCCAGATTTTTCACCTCGCCCAGGTCAAGCACGTACTGCCCATTCTTGACTACGTCTGGCACGGCAAATGAGGTCTGGTAGGTAGCCGTCCCCGAGAAGTAGCTGACAGCCGCGTCAGCATGGTCGGTCCAGGACGTCAGCTTGTCGAACGTAAGCAAACGCGGATTACCCGATGCCGTTGGGAATTGAACGCGCCAGGGAGTCGTCAGCGACGCGACCCTTGTTTCGGTACGCGCCGGTCTCGTGAACGACGTGGTCGTGGTTGGCTCACCGAAAACAACAAAGTAGGCGTCCCAGGAGTCGAAATGCAGCGGGATAACGGTTCGCCCGTCGACGATTCGGTATGAGACGGATTCGATCTTGCCCGTCTGCGGATGCCACAGCATTGGCACTCGCCCCGCGATACGGAAGCTGACCTCCGCGTCGTTGGGTTCGTCGCTCCGACTGTTGAGCCAGTAAATCGATTCGGTAGCCGTCTGCCGATGCACAAACAACACGGGCGCTTTCTCTTGGCGAACGAGTACATCTTCCGGTACGCGGAGCGCCTTCAGCACCTCGGCGACCGGCTTTCCCACCGTGACGTTCGGACTTCGCCACAGCTGGTCGACCAGCGTGCGGAAGGTCGCCGGATCATCGCTCAGGCTGGGCGACTGTTCCGGCTTTACGCCCGCCACAGGCACGCCCGCCTTTATCAGCTCCCCGATTTTTCGGAGCACGGGCAGGGTCATCTGCCGGGCGCTTTCATCCAGCACCAGCAATTGGTACGTCAGCCCGCTGGGTACGACCAGTTTGCCTTTTTCGGCCCGAACGACATTGAGCAAAGCTGTGGCATTGACGAAATCGTACTCGTAGCCGGGCGACACATCGGCAAGTTTGGTCGTGAACAGCGAGGTAATGTTTTTATTCTCTCCGTAGTAGTACAGCACGTCGACAACGGGTTTACCCTGCTGCAACAGGTAACAACTGCGACCAAGGTAGGTCATCCACGGTTTGGCCTGCTCCGCCCAGGTCTCCTGCCGGGTAAAGTATTGTCCGAAAGGCCCCAGCGAAAATCCGGGTTTCTTATCGTCGAGCGGCTGGTGTACCGACGTGTGAATAACGAAGCGATTCAGCCCCGACGCCAGTTCCATATCGGCGGTCCGCTTCAGGCGCTGCGGATCGTAGCTGAACGCGTTACCGATAGACGTCATCGACTCGGCGGCTACCAGATTCTGCCCGTAGATGTGCGCCACCGACGCCGACTCGCGAATGTCCGCTTTGCTACGAATTTCCTCCTCGCCCCCACCGGCCAGACTACCCGGCGTCCACATGGCCGACATCGGAATATCGGCGTTCCGCTTGACGTCCATCCCGTCGGCCAGGAAAATTCGCTTGTTCTCGTGCGATTCGGTGTACCGTTTCATACCGCGCTGATGCAGTACGTCGCCAATCTGATCGTAGTGGTTTTCGGCAATCAGTTCGCCGATGGTTTTGCGGAAGTCCCACAGAAACCCTTCGCTGGCCGTATAGCTTTTCACCACCCGCCCCGTCAGCACCGGAATCCAAGGAATCAGGCTGTAGCCCCGGCGTTTACGAAACTCGTCGGGCAGGGCTTTCGTCCAAGTCATATGCCCGGCTTCGTAGCTGTCGAGAATCATGTATTGCAGCCCTGCGGTGCCCAGCTTCCCGCCGGTAGCGTCGCTGTACATGTCGAGGTAGGTGTTGATGTACCGCCGGACAGCGTCTTTGTCGAGCTTATCGACCTCTAGCCCCGTCGCTTCGGGCGAAGCCGGGTGATTCTGCCGCCCCGTCAGCGAATAGCCCAACCGCACCAGCTGCCACGTACCGGCGGGCGGTGTCCAGTTCAGTGACCCATCGGCTTTCATATACCTGGTCAGGTCGACTATGTCGGCCAGCGGAATAGCGCCCGCTACCGCCGACTCCATACCCGGCCCCGTTTCGACCCAGGGCGTAAAGCCCGCCTTGTCTTCGAACAGATCGATTCGGTCGGTGCTATACAGCATCAGTTCGGCAACGTTGACACCCTCCGGCTTCGGCGCTTCCGTTTGCCCGGCCATAGCCGCAAACCTATTGACTTCGGGCTTCAGGGTGACAAACGTGAACCGGAAGAACCGGGCGGTCGTGGGCGGGATACGCCGGGTATTCTGCGGCACGATACTACCGGGAATCGTCGCGACGGGTCGGAATGTTACACCATCGTCGCTGACGCTCAGTGCCCGGTTCTCGGGGCCGCCGTTAAATTGTTCCAGCGCCGTGTGGTTCGCACCGGCAATCGAAAAGGCCCGGAACGTTTGTGGCTTGTCGAATTCGTACTGAATCCACATCGATTCGCCAACGGCAGTCGGTGGCAGGTAGGTCGCCTTGTGAACGTCACCATCGGTCAAGGCCTTCAGGTCGAAGGTCCCCCCGCTCGACGACACCCTGGGATTCAGCTGCGTAAACGGCTGGTCGTCGGCAGGCAGTCGATAAGCGATCAGGGCGGCATCCTGGTAGTAGGTTGGCAGGGCTTGGGTGGTACCTCCGGTCATCCCCTGCACAGCAATCGGCACCTGCTGAAAACTACCCGTTGTCGCCGGGGGCGTAGGCAGTTTCCCGGTAAACGGTTGTCCACCCGTCACCTGCATCTCGCTCCAGACGTACTTTTTCATGGCATCCGATGCAGGCACCCACGGCCCACCCGTCACGCTCCAGCCCGGTGACCCGGCAATGGCCATTTCGAGTTGATTCGTCCGGGCAACGTCGGTGGCGTAGTGAAACGCGTCCTTCCAGTCCGGTGTCATAAACACCAGTTTTTTGGGCACCACGACCGGCGTAAACAGGCTGGCGTCGAAATTCTGAAACCCACCGATACCAACCCGACTCATCCAGTCGAGGTCTTTCTTGATTCCTTCTTTCGTGATATTGCCGTTCATCCAGTGCCACCACACACGGGGCTTTGCTGCGTTCGGGGGCGTCCGGAATTGTTGCTGCATCGTTGCGGGCTGGGCAAAGGCCAGCGCCGGAGTGAGCAGGCAGAGCAGGAAAGGGGCTTTCATTCAAATACAGGCTTAGGTTGACCAGCGGTGTATGTCACCAGGGTGGTTTAGCCTACGAAAGCAGAAACGGCGCTCAACATCCTCATGGTCAATCCAGCCGATCGTCCAAGTACACGCAGTCGCAGAAAAAGTCAGGTGATCGTAAACCGACACGCAACAAAAAATCGCTGCAACCCGGTGTGTACCTAGTAGCAGCGATTTTTTTGCGTGACTACAATGTATATCTTCTCTGCCTTTACCCCCCGCCCCCTAAAGGGGGAGAAATCTACGCGCGGACTTCTCCCCCTTCAGGGGGCGGGGGGTACATTCGGTCAGCCACTGCGAAATCCCTGACTTAAAACAGGTGTGGTAGTCTTGTCACTGAACGTCCTAGTGAGCGACGAGCCAGTTTTCGCCAACGCCAATACCCGTTTCCATCTTGACAGCCATCGGAATGGCGTGCTTCATGATGTGGTCGACACGTTCGCGCAGGTAGTCGATTTCGTCGCGGTGGGCGTCGAAAACAAGTTCATCGTGTACGGTCAGGATCATTTTCGACTTCAGTTGCTCTTTTTGCATGAATTCGTGAATCTGAATCATGGCGATCTTCAGCATATCGGCCGCGCTGCCCTGAATCGGGGCGTTTACGGCGTTGCGCTCGGCAAACATCCGGTCGGTCTGATTGCGCGAGTTGATGTCGCGGAGGTAGCGACGACGGCCTAGGATCGTTTCGGCATAACCAAAGCCCCGCGCCTTTTCGATGCACTGGTCGATGTAGTCTTTCACTGCCGGGAAGCCTGCGAAGTATTCCTCGATGATCTGAGCCGCTTCTTTGCGCGGAATCTTGAGCCGCTGCGCCAGCCCGAACGATGAGATCCCGTAGATGATGCCGAAGTTGATGGTTTTGGCTTTCCGGCGCATGTCACCCGTTACCTCGTCGAGCCCCACGTGGAAGAC
The DNA here is from genome assembly GCF_003002825.1 of Spirosoma oryzae. Classification (GTDB taxonomy): domain Bacteria; phylum Bacteroidota; class Bacteroidia; order Cytophagales; family Spirosomataceae; genus Spirosoma; species Spirosoma oryzae. The sequence continues at coordinate 102,112 of NZ_PVTE01000014.1, forward strand.
CTTACTGGCCGTCTGTGTGTGAATATCGACGCCGTTGTTGAACGCTTCGAGCATGGTTTGATCGCCACTGAAAGCGGCCATAATCCGCAATTCGATCTGCGAATAGTCGGCCGACATGATCTGAAACTCGGGGCCACGCGGGACGAACGCTTTGCGAATCTCCCGGCCCCGTGGCGTCCGAATCGGGATATTCTGTAGGTTCGGGTTAGCCGACGACAGCCGCCCGGTACTGGCCACGGCCTGATTGAACGACGTATGAATCCGGCCGTCGCGTTTGCTGATGAGCAAGGGCAACGCGTCGACGTAGGTATTCTTGAGCTTGATCAGTTCGCGGTAGTCCAGAATTTTCTGCACGATCTCATTGTCGCCCTCGAGTTTCGACAGCACTTCTTCGCCCGTTGCGTACTGACCGGTCCGGGTTTTTTTGGCGTTCTTGTCGAGTTTGAGTTTATCGAACAGCACTTCGCCGAGCTGCTTGGGCGAGCCAATGTTGAACGTCTCGCCGGCGATGGCGTAAATCTCCTGCTGCACCTGCCGCATGTCGGTTTCCAGCGTCGCGGAGAGTTCGGCCAGCGCATTGGTGTCTACCGTGATGCCTTCCAGTTCCAGGTCAGTCAGCACCTGTACCAGCGGCATCTCGACCTGATCGAACAGCTTGTGCAGGTTGTCTTTTTCGAGCTGGGGGGAGAAGGTGTGTTTCAGTTGAAGGGTGATGTCCGCGTCTTCCCCGGCATAGTCGACCACTTTCTGAATGTCGACGTCGCGCATGGTGAGCTGCCCTTTTCCTTTCTTGCCAATCAGCGATTCGATCTCGACCGGACTGTAGTTCAGGTACGTCATCGCCATCATATCCATGTTGTGCCGCATTTCGGGCTCAATCAGGTAGTGGGCAATCATGGTGTCGAACAGCTTACCCTGCACTTCCACGCCGTACTTTTTCAGCATCAACAGGTCGTATTTCAGGTTCTGCCCGATCTTTTCAATGGCCGGATTAGCAAAAACGGGCTTGAACTGGTCGACAATCGCCTGTGCTTCGGCCCGATCGGGCGGCACGGGAACGTAGAATGCTTCGCCGGTCCGATAGGCAAACGATAGGCCTACCAGATCCGCTTCGACGGGATCGATGGCCGTCGTTTCCGAATCGAAGCAGAAACTTTCCTGCTGATTCAGAAAATGGACCAAGCTGTCGCGCAACTCGTTGGTATCGACCAGCCGGTAGTCGTGAACGGTGGTCAGAATCGTTTTTCGCCGTTCGGGCTGTACCTCATCGATTTCATAATCGGGGTAAACGTCCAGATAGGCGGGGGCTTCCGTCACTTCGTTCCCCTGCGTGTCATCCGTCGTAACCGTGTCGGTCACCGCATCAGGTGTGGCATCCGACCCGGAGGCCACAGGCATCTGTACCGGCGTTTTCTTCGTCCGCTTCTTTGGTGCAGAGGGTTCGGAAACAGCACCGGACGTATCTGTGCCGGAGGTTTCGCTTCCAATCGAGCCAAAATCGAACGGCAGATCGCTGGCACCGGACGGGTTGACCGCCGGATCGCCGGACCGCCCCATATTCGGAAACGGCAGAAAGGCCGGATTTTCGTCGCCCGGCGAGTCGAACAGACTCATCTGCCCCTGCGTCGGCTTATTCTGAAACGCGGTGGGCAGTGGCTGCTCGTCGTAGTTACTACCCAGCAACCGGCCCTTCATCTGCTTGAATTCCAGTTCATCGAGCAGGGCCGACAGACGGGGTTTATCGTATTCGGTATGGCGCAGTTTATCCTCATCGAAGGCAAGCGGCACATCGAGATGAATAGTTGCCAGTTGCTTCGAGAGCAGCCCCTGTTGCGCAAAATTGGTCACGTTTTCGCGCAGCTTGCCTTTCAGCTGATCGGCGTTGGCAATCAGGTTTTCAACCGAGCCAAAGTCGGCAATGAGCTTCTGGGCGGTCTTTTCGCCCACGCCGGGGATACCGGGAATGTTATCGACCGAATCGCCGACAAGACCCAGCATATCGGTTACCTGTTCGATGCGTTCGATCTGCCAGCGTTCGAGCACTTCCTTCACCCCCTGCTTCTCGGCGGGCTTGCCCATGAACGCTGGTTTGTAGATGTGTACGTGTTCCTCAACCAGTTGCCCGTAGTCTTTGTCAGGCGTCATCATGTATACCTCGAAGTCAGCCTGAGCCGCTTTCTTGGCGATGGTTCCGATGATATCGTCGGCCTCGTAGCCATCCAGAATCAGAATCGGAATGTGCATGGCCTCGATCACCTGCTTGATGTAGGGTGTCGCGACGCTGATGTCTTCGGGCTGTTTCTGCCGCGTGGCTTTGTACTCCGGGAATTGCTCGTGCCGGAACGTCTTTTTCGACGAGTCGAACGCGACGCCGATATGCGTTGGTTTCTCCTTCGTCAGCACCTCGATCATGGCATTCATGAAGCCAAAAATGGCGGAGGTGTTGACCCCACGCGATGAAATCCGGGGCGACTTGCTGAAGGCGAAATGAGCGCGGTAGATCAACGCGAGGGCGTCGAGCAGAAACAGTTTCTTCTGGGGTTTGGCCATGCGAAAAAAAGCAGACAGTACACGAAAAATAAGGCGGTAACGCGTCGATACATCGATGGTCTACCGCCCGCAAAGATACCAGCCCTGACGACAGATCAGTGCCTTTTTATATAACACGACAGCCCCGGTTTTGATTCCGGTTTTTCGTAAGCTAGCTACATGAAAAACGGCCATTTCTGCGCAGAAATGGCCGTTTTGATAAACAATAGTCTATTCTTGCTAAGGCAGCAGCAAGCGGTCGATGACGTGAATAACTCCGTTGGAGGCAGTAACGTCGGGCAGGGTAATGGTCGAGGCCGTGCCGCCGTTCCGACGACCCGTTACGGTCAGGGCAGTTGTACTCGCACCGACGGTAATCGTACCGCCCTGCGCCGTCGTCAGGCTCGACCCGGCGGTAACCAGTGGTGTGTATACCCGGCTCGGTACAACGTGGTACGTCAGAATCTTGCGCAGCGAATCGACCGGCATCGCGTTGATGTCCCCCACCGATTGTATGGCAGGTACGGCAGCTGTGAAGGCTGCGTTGGTCGGCGCAAATACCGTGATGGGGGCTGTGGTCGAGGTCAGCACCGACGTGATACCGGCGCGGGAAACGGCCGCGCTCAGAAACGAAAACGATAGGCTGGGGTACAGCGTCGGAATAGCCTGGAGGGTAGCCGCAATGTCGCCGAAAGCTGGCGGCAGCAGCACCCGGTTGATCGGGTAAATAACGCCGTTGCTGGCAGCCGTCCCCGTCGACAGAATCCGTGCGCCATTGACGGAAAATACCGATGCCGTGGTCGAGGTTGCCGACGTCGACGTGGCCGTCGTGGAAGTGCCGGTTGTCGACGTACCTGTCGCCGACGACGTCGTCGTCAACGTCCCTCTTGAGATATACAGCGAACTGCCGGCGGCCGTTGTCTGTGGTGTGTTGAATGCCGTCGGAATCGACGTAGCATCGAGCCGGGTGCCCAGCAGGTGATATTGAAGTATAGCCTGTAACTGTGCTACTGACAGATTGTTGATCGCATTGGCATCGGCATAACCGGCGGATTTGAACGCATCGTCGGTGGGGGCAAACAGCGTATATGTTCCGGCCTGACTCAGGGTAGCCCCCAGGTTGGCCCGCTGGATGGCCAGATTGAGCAGCGTGAACCGGTTGCCGGCACTACCGTTACCGTTGACAAGCAGATCATTGATCGTCGACAGCGTAGGGGTGTTATCATTGTTGGGCTTGCAGGCCGTCAGATACCCCAGCATAGCCAGTACAGATAGGGAAACGAAAGCAACGGTGCGGGAAATGACCGTCCGGCGATTGGTTGACATAGAAAAGGAGTCGGAATAGACAGTATACGAGCGACTCAGAGTTCGCTCCTCTTCTCAAACTTCCGGCTAACCGCAATTGTTGCCCCGTCCGGGTCGGATGCCCGGAATCAATGACGGACTGCCGGATTTGATTGAGCAAACTAGTATCGAACACGCCTTATTTATCATCGGCTGATGAGATCAGCATTGGTGTTTTGCCGTCGGTCACGATTACTTTCGTATTCGGCGACGTCGCTAGCTGACGAAAGGCTTCGATGCTTTTGAACTCGATAATCTGCTTGGTCAGCCCCTCGGAAATAATTTTCTGCGCGTCGGCAATGCCTTTGGCTTCGATCACTTTTCGGTCGGCCTCCTTGCGTTCTTTCTGCAACACGAAGTCCATCTGCTGTGCCTGCTGCTCGGCTTCGAGTTTCTGCTCGATCGACTGCGCCAGCCCCTTCGGCAACTCGATACTTTTCATCAGCACACTTTCCACGACGATACCCCGTGGTTCGAGTACCTTGTGCATCTCATCGGCAATCTCCCGCTCGATTTCTTCCCGTTGCCCGGTATACATATCCTTCGCAAAAAATCGGGCGCACACGTCGGCTGCGGCTGACCGGAATACACTGACGACCACCACGTTTTCGTAGCGTTCGCCAATCGTAGCGAGTACCTGTGGGGCTTTCTCCGGGACAATCCGGTACAGCACAGCCATTTCCGCGCTGATGTTCAGGCCTTCTTTTGACGGCAGGTTTTCGACAGCCAACGGTAGATTGATGGTGCGAATGGGTACCCGCAAAATCGTCGTCGTCAGCGGATTATACCCATGAACACCGGAGCCCTTCACGTTGGGATCGAGCTTACCCAGCCGCCGTTTGACACCGACCTCCCCTTGCCGGATGATCGTACAGGATGACAAAACGCTGAGAGTAAGCAGGTACAGCAGGTTACGTTTCATAGTTGACAGTGTGTAGTGCGTTATGGCCACGAATGACACATCGTCGAATTAAATGGTCGTTGAACCGGTGTTAAGTTGCTGTTAAACTTTCCGGCAACAACCCGCTCTGCACTACGTTTATCTAAGAATCAACGCATCCATTATGACCACACGTCCCGGTTATCGCCAGTGGCTCCTGGCCGTAGGCACCTTTACCACCCTGCTGCTGTACAGCCTGGGCTGCGGCTCAACACAAACGGCCCGCACGGAGAAAACCGCGACCGACTCCCTGACGGTCAGCCAATCGCCGGTATCTGCTGACTCGCTCTGCTTCCGGGAGATACTGAGCCGCGACACAACGACGCTTCGACTGGTCCTGGCGGGTGACCGCGCATCGGGGCAGATCGACATCAATCCGTACGAAAAAGACCGGGCGCGCGGGTCATTTACCGGCACCCGATCCGGCAACACCATTACGGCCGACTGGCAACGATCGGGCGAAGGTATGACCGAAACCTACGCGCTGATCCTGACGCTCTCGGGCGACTCCATTTCGTGGGGCGAGGGCGAACGCATTGAGCACCAAGGCAAATGGACACTGAAACAACCCGGCGGCACCTACCGCTACCGACTTGCTAAAACACCTTGCCACTAGTTGCTCTTTGACGAGCCACAGCACGTCAAGGCAATTGTTAAAAAATGTCAAATAACCATCCGGCTTACCACGTCAGCCGACTTCAATACGTACCCATCAGCAAACAACCACTTACTGTGCTGCTGTCATGCTGGAAGGGTATCTCATTCTCGCGCTTAGCCTGTCGCTATTGATTATCGTGCTGATTATGCTCAGCACCCGAATCGGCATTTCTGCACCGATTCTACTGGTTATTGCCGGGCTGTGCATCAGTCTGCTGCCGGGTTTACCCGTCATACGATTACGGCATGAACTGCTGTTTATCGTCCTGTTACCGCCCCTGCTCTACCGGGCGGCCTGGAACACCTGCTGGCATGAATGCTGGGCCAACCGACGCCCGATCTTACTGCACGGTTTCGGGCTGGTGTTTACCACGACAGCTTTTGTCGGCGTATTAGCCCACCTGCTGATTCCCAACTTCCCGCTGGCACTTGGTTTTATGCTGGGTAGTCTGGTTGCGCCACCCGATGCACTGGCCGCTACAGCGATCTTCCAGAAGCTGAAACTACCCCCACGCATCGTCACAGTTCTGGAGGGTGAAAGTCTGGTAAACGATGCGGCCAGTCTGATGCTATTTCGCTTTACGGTAACCGCTATCCTGTCGGGTACATTCTCGGCGCTGGATTTCGGGCAGGCCATTGTGGTAACTAGTGTCTTCGGTATTCTGATTGGACTGGCCGTAGCGAGTCTGGTGAGTCTGATGCACCGGCTGATGCCGACAACGCCAAGCATCGACACGCTTGTTTCGCTGATGACGCCTTATCTGATGTACCTGGCGGCTGAACACGTTGGCGCGTCGGGCGTACTGGCGGTTGTAAGTGGCGGTTTTGTATTGTCGTACCATTCCCAGCGGATTCTGACATCAGCATCGCGGCTACAAATGCTTGGGGTTTGGGAAACGCTAATGTTTCTGCTCAACGGGCTGGTCTTTATCCTGATTGGTCTGCAACTGCCGTTACTTGTCTCACACCTTTCGCGGGCGGGCATTTCGCTTCCTGTAGCGATCGGCTTTGGTCTGTTGATTAGTCTGGCCGTGATCGTCGTCAGGATGCTATGGATGTTTCCGGCAACCTGCCTACCCCGGCTATTGAGTCGCCGACTACGTGACCAGAGCCCTTATCCGGGCTGGCGGGTCGTTGTGCTGCTGGGCTGGTGCGGTATGCGCGGCATTGTCACGCTGGCTTCGGCCCTGACGATACCGATGCTCCTCCCCGATCAGTCGCCCTTCCCGTTTCGAACACTGATTATGTTCATTGCCTTCACCGTCATTATCGTCACACTGGTTGTGCAGGGACTACCGTTGCCGTGGCTGATCAACTGGCTCAACATCGCGCCTGCCGAACCTGATACCAGCCGCGACGCCGAGGTAGAATTAAACACACGGCTGGCCAAAACGGCACTGGCACACATTCTGGGGCACTATCGCCACGAGTCGGTTACGCTAGTTCCGTTTGTCCATCAACGCCGGAAATACGAGCGACTGACTCATACGGGCGGCTATTTGGTTGAAAGCACCCCTGACAGCGATACGCCAACAGCCAGTACGTTACGCCGGTATCAGGAAATGAAAATCGAGATGATCCGCGTCCGCCGGCAGGAGCTGGCCCGGCTCCGCAGCCAAAACGCTTACAGTGATGAACTACTCCGCCGAAAAGAGTTTGAACTCGACCTTGAGCAGATCACCATCCGTCGCCCAACCAGTGAAGTATGAGTATCTTACGCCACCTTGTAACTGACCCCGGCCAGGCTGTCGAGGGCGTTGAGCAGGGTGTTGGCGGGCGAGACTTTGAGCGTACACGATTGCAGGCTGATTTCCAGCCGCTCATCAGGATCAACCACGTTCAAGGACAAGTTACAGGTGCCGGGGTGTGAACCATGCAAAGCAAAGAGTAAGCAAAAAGCCGTAGTTTTGGAATCAACAGCATCCCTTGTGTAAAATGCTACGCTCATTAGAAATTCATAATTATCGTAATCTTAAGCACCTGACCATTGAAAAGTTAGGGCGCGTGAACTTGCTTCTGGGAAAGAACAACACGGGTAAAACTTCTATTCTGGAAGCAGCAAGTATATTAGTACATGAAGCAAATCCACAATGGCTATATCGAATCCTAGAAGCAAGGGGAGAAATTGGTTATAGCAACTTAACGGACGCGACTGGGTACTTAGAAATGAACTATCAGGCTATCTCAAGTCTGTTTTCGGATTGGAAAGCTGGTTTTCTTCCAGAAGATGGAATTAGAATTCAACAGACATTAACTGAATCATATAGGGATGCAGATGTAGTTCTAATGAGATTGGTAAACTATCTTGATGAAATCGACGAGCAGGGGGATCGTATAAGTAGAAAACTGATTTCTGATTTTGATGCCAATGCTAAGTTAGGATTAGAAGTAGCTTTACCCGATGTATCCCGCATAGTCAGCCTTGACCGTCGCTTAGGCAGAAGTTTTAGTATTCTAAATTTAAATCCTAACATACAATTCGTTCGTACGAACGAAATAAGCCGCGATGTAAACGGACTTCTTTGGGATAAAATCACCCTAACACATAAGCAGGATTTAACTATCGACGCCCTCAAAATTATTGAACCAGATCTTGATCTAATAAATTTTGTGTCGGGCTCCAAAAGGGAAGAAAGAAGAGCTTTGGTAAAATTGAGAAGGCACAACTTTCCGATATTCTTAAGCTCAATGGGAGATGGTATCAATCGCATATTAACCATTATATTGGCGATGGTCAATTGCGAAAATGGTTATTTCTTACTAGATGAATTCGAAAACGGACTACATTATTCTGTACAAGAACAACTTTGGAAAGTAGTTTTCACCGTTGCGGAACGCCTTAATATTCAAGTATTTGTCACCACTCACAGCTACGATTGCATAAATGCTTTTGCAAACGTTTTAGCCAATGAGCAATATAAGAAAGATTTTGGCTATATGATTCGTCTCGATAACTATGACGGTGATATTGAAGCGACTTTATACGATTCAGAAGAAGTTCAAACTACAACCCGCGTCCATGTTGACCCTCGATGAACACACAGATTAACCGCAGGAACTGGCTCAAAAAGCTACTGGTTGAGGGAAAAGAGGATTTACACGTCGTTGCCAACGTCCGAAATTCATGTCAGTTAGCGGATAACTTTGACATAGTAGATTGTGAAAGCGTTAGTAATGTAAACTTGAAGCTCGCATCCCTCCTAAAAACAAAATTAGAGGTAATAGGAATAGTCATTGATGCTGACGCCGACACAGAAAGTCCCGAACAGGCGCTCACCGCAAGATGGCAAAGCATACGTGACTTATTAAGACGAGAAGGTTATACTGTTTCTGACGATCCCGCGCCGGATGGAACAATCATAGCAGGGTTTGGGCGGAAACCCAAAATAGGAATCTGGCTTATGCCGGATAATGTCCAGTATCCTGGAATGCTGGAAGATTTTGTTTCGACAATGATTCCTCCCGGAGATTTGACATTATCAATTGCCAAACAAGCACTGACAGAAGTCGATAATGCAAGAGCCAAAGGACAAGGTAGTTTATTCAAACCAGTTCATCGCTCCAAGGCCTTAATTCACACTTGGCTTTCTTGGCAAGATGAGCCCGGAAAGCCGATGGGTATTGCCATCAGAGCAAGAATGCTTGATCACAATACCCACCTGTGTCAACGATTTACCGCGTGGCTAAACACTCTTTTTAGCTAAATCAAACTCCTACGCCACCTTGTAACTGACCCCGGCCAGGCTGTCGAGGGCGTTGAGCAGGGTGTTGGCGGGCGAAACTTTGAGCGTGCGCGATTGCAGACTGATCTCCAGCCGCTCTTCGGGGTCGACCACATTCAGCGACAGGTTACAGGTGCCGGGATGGGCATTCATCAGGTCGTTGATCTGGCTGATCAACTGCGCATTCAGCACGTCGAGGGTGAGCGACACGCGCAGCTCCTTGCACATCTTCTCGCGCATCTCGTTGAGCAGCCGAATCGACGCGGGTTTAAATTCCAGCTGATCGGAGTTCCACTTATTCTGCGTCTTGCCCGTGATGTGCAGGAAACGACCCACGTCGACATACTGCCCCAGCCGCACGTAGTCGTCGCCGAACAGCGCCAGTTCGACAGATGTGTTGTAATCTTCCAGCTTGAAGATACAGAACGGATTACCGGTCTTGGTGATCCGCACCTGCATCGACGACACAATACCGGCGACTTTTATTTCGGCAGTTTTAGTCTCGTAGAGTTTGTCGAGCGTACAGTTGCAGAAACCGTCCATCTCCAGCCGGAACTCATCGAGCGGATGACCGGTGATGTAAAAGCCGACGACTTCTTTCTCGAATTTGAGTTTCTCGATCTGATTCCAAGCCGGCACCGTGGGTGGTTTGGGACGCGCCAGCATGGGCTCGCCCCCCATCATGGCACCGAACAGCGACTGCTGCGCGGCCGCTTTCTCCGCGTGGTAGTTGTTGCCATACCGGATGATTTTTTCCAGAAACGGGCTGGTTTCAGTCGGTGGTACGTCAAAATACTGTGCCCGGTGGTAATCGGGTTCCAGCGCGTCGAAGGCACCGGCATAGGCCAGCGATTCAAGCGTTTTCTTGTTCACCGTCCGCAGGTTGACCCGGATGATGAAGTCGAATACGTCCTTGTATTCCCCTCCGGCGGTTCGCTCGTCGATGATGGCTTCCACGGCCGCGTCGCCCGCACCTTTGATACCGGCCAGCCCAAAGCGGATTTCGCCCTTTTTATTCACGCCAAATACCCGCTCCGATTCGTTGACGTCGGGGCCGAGTACGGGAATGCCGATGTTCTTACACTCTTCAAGGAAGAAGGTGATTTTTTCGATGTTACCCAGGCAGCTCGTCAAAACGGCCGCCATGTATTCCGACTTGTAGTACGTCTTGAGATAAGCCGTCTGGTAGGCCACAAACGCGTAGCAGGTCGAGTGCGACTTGTTGAACGCGTACGACGCGAAGGCTTCCCAGTCGGTCCAGATCTTCTCGCAGATCTTTGCGTTCAGCTTGTTGGCCGCGCAACCATCCATGAACTTGCCCTTCATCTTGTCGAGCGTCGCGCGGTCCTTCTTACCCATCGCTTTCCGCAGTACGTCGGCGTCGCCTTTGGTGAAGTTGCCGAGCTTCTGCGACAGCAGCATCAGCTGCTCCTGGTAAACCGTAATGCCGTAGGTGTCAGCCAGATACTCCTCCATCTCGGGCAGGTCGTATTTGACTTCCTCGCGGCCGTGTTTCCGGTTGATGAAGGTCGGGATGTACTGAATCGGACCCGGACGGTAGAGGGCGTTCATCGCAATCAGATCCTCGAAGCGGTCAGGCTTGAGGTCCTTCATGTACTTCTTCATCCCGTCGGATTCGAACTGGAAAATAGCGTTCGTTTCCCCGCGCTGAAACAGTTCGTAGGCTTTCGGGTCGTCGAGCGGAATGTCGTCAATGTCGGTTTCGACGCCGTTGATAATCAGGCCACCGTGGTTTTGCTTGATGAGCCGCAGACACTCCTTGATGATGGTGAGGTTGCGCAGCCCCAGAAAGTCCATCTTGATAACCCCGGCGTCCTCGATCACCTTGCCCTCATACTGGGTGATAATGAGGTTCGTATCTTTCGAGGTCGAGACGGGAACGATATTCGACAGGTCGTCGGGCGCGATGATGATACCGGCCGCGTGAACGCCCGTGTTTCGCACCGTACCCTCCAGCCGACGCGCCTGTTGCAGCACGTTCTGCACCTTCTCGGTATCGATGAGTTTCATCGTCCGGCCTACGCTTTGGTCGCCCAGTTCGAGCGCCCGCATCCGCCGAACATTTTCCACTTCTTCCGGCTGAATTACGTTCGCCAGTCCGCCGGGGCCGTCGATCGGATCTTCGAAAATCCGGCGCAGCGTCATGTTGTAGGTCGGCTTGTCCGGCACCAGCTTGGCAAGGGCGTTGGCATCGGACAGGGGCAGGTCCATCACCCGCGACACGTCTTTGATCGCCGATTTGGCCGCCATCGTACCGTAGGTCACGATAGCCGCCACCTGTTGCTTGCCGTACTTCTGCACGACGTAATCGATTACCTTCTGCCGGCCTTCATCGTCAAAGTCCGTATCGATATCGGGCATCGACTTCCGGTCGGGGTTGAGGAATCGCTCAAACAGCAGGTCGTACTTGATAGGGTCGATATTCGTAATCCCGATGCAATACGCTACCGCCGACCCAGCCGCCGAACCCCGGCCGGGGCCTACCATCACACCCAGATCACGCCCGGCCTGAATGAAGTCGGCCACGATCAGGAAGTACCCGGCGAAACCCATCGTCTTGATGGTAAACAACTCGAAGTCAAGCCGTTCCTGTACGTGACTTTCGATTTCGCCGTAACGTTTCCGAGCCCCTTCGTAGGTCAGGTGCTTCAGAAACTCCCATTGGTTGGCAACGTCGTCGGCATGCAGTTGGAACTCACCCGGAATCGGGAAGTTGGGCAGCAGGATGTCGCGCTTCAGTTTCAGCGTCTCGACCTTGCCGACGATCTCGTTGGTATTGTCGATCGCTTCGGGCATATCGGCAAACAGCGTCGTCATCTCCTGCGTGTTCTTGAAATAGAACTGATCGGAGAAGAACGCGAACCGCGTGTTTTTAGGCATCGCTTCGTCGTCGTTGAATTCCTTCATCGACGGTGTGCTCTGCTTTTCGCCCGTGTTGACGCACAGCAGAATGTCGTGCGCGACCCAGTCGTCGCGATCGACATAGTGCGAATCGTTCGACGCAATGATTTTGACGTTGTATTTCCGGGCGAATTTGACCAGCACCTCGTTGGCCTTGATCTGATCCGGAATCTCGTGCCGTTGCAGTTCGACGTAATAGTCTTCGCCGAAGCGGTCGAGCCACCATTTGAACTCGGCTTCCCCCGCTTCCTCACCTTTTTTCAGGATCGTTTTCGGCACGATAGCCCCGATGCAGCAGGTCGTCGCAATCAGGCCCTCCTTGTATTTGTCAATCAGCTCCTTCGTGACGCGGGGGTACTTGCCGTACAGCCCTTCCATGTAGCCCAGCGAACACAGTTTCGCCAGGTTTTTGTAGCCCTGCGGGTTTTTCGCCAGCAACAGCTGGTGGTAGCGAATGTCCTTCTGCTCCTTGGTAAACTGCTTGCGCGTGTGGTCGTCGACGACATAGAACTCGCAGCCGACAATGGGTTTGATCCCCTGTTTACTGGCTTCGGCGACGAACTCGAACACCCCGAACATATTGCCGTGGTCGGTAATCGCGACGGCGGGCATATTGTCACCTTTTGCCTTCTTGATCAGCTTCTTGATGTCGGCCTGCCCGTCGAGCAGCGAATATTGGGTATGCGTATGGAGGTGAGAAAACTGCATAAGATGTATAACTATTCTGACAAATCGGCTATCATAGCCAGCAGGGTATCTTTATCGATGCTGCTATCTTCCGATTTGTCGTACATGGTGATCAGGAAAATGTCTGTGTTGTCTTCATTTTCCGTAACCAGATAACTTACAATCCGAAAACCACCACTTTTTCCTTTGCCCTTACTTTTCACCGCCAGGCGAATTTTATAAAGCCCCGACCCAAGCGACTGGCCTATCGTTGGAGACTTTGTCAGATCGGCAATAAGTTCATCTAATTCACCCTCTAGCGAAGCGAATTTTTTGCTGAATCGTTTATACCGTCTTTCAAAACGAGGGGTGAGCAGTACGCTATTCGGCATTATTCCCCTCCCGTTTGAGGTCGGCAAACGTACGACGGGGTAGTTTCCCCTGCCGGATCAACTTTACTTCGTTCAGCCCTTGCTCAATGTCTTCTAGTAGCGAAAAGGTCGTTCCAGCTTCGTCCTCGCTGTTAATGAGTGCTTTAAGTTCTTGACGAATGCGCTTAGGCAACACTTTGTACTGCTCGTAGATGATCTGGGCGGTAGTCATGTCTATCTGGTTACGTTAGTGTCTAGGTAATCCGCGACGGCGGGCGTCTGAACCGGTAGTTTAGCCAGTTCTTTCCCTGCTGATTTCGTGATAACAATCGTGTATCTATGCATGACAACCCTTCTCGCTCAACAGCCGGTTCACAACCGTGTCGAAATCTTCCTTCGACTCATCCTTACGCGCTTGCGCTTCCAGACCGTCCAGAAAGTCTTCAAGTTCAGTACCGTATGTTTTCAGGTCAATTACTACCGCCGTGCGTTCGCCCACGTCGTTGATGAGATAGTTTATGCCTTTCATATGCGAGTTTTTGCGTAGATGACGTATCAACGTGAGGTAAACGCGCTGACTGTATTTATCAGTGGACACCAGTACGCTCTTTGATGGGAATCAACAGTTGACGCTCTGATTTCTTAGAGGACGGTTGCTCCGGGTGATTAGCTGGATTCGCGTTGATAAAAATAGCTGAATCCATCGGGCGGATGGCTACCCGTCGACTGGAAAATTTGTGTTTCATCAGCAATCGACTCATTTACAACAGTCGCCGGACCGCCTGTGTAATTCGTTGTTTTACCTCCGGCCACGTGATCGTGTTGACCTCAACGGGATCGACCTGTTGCTCGGCATCGTCAAAATAAGTTAACGAGCGGATGACGTACCCGGGATCACTGTTTGGGTATTTTCGGGTAAAAAAGTGGAGCATCTGCGGCAGCGTATACTGATTTAGCAGCTCGGCAATGTCCCAGAAATCTTTTTTAGCACCCCGTCCACTAACAGCGCTTAACTTCATCGCAATCACATCGTCGACAGACCAGAAACGAATTTGCTCCATATTCTCAAAAGGCTGTAGCAGCGGGTAGCGATGCGCCAGCAAGTCGACTTTAACACCCCGGATAAACAAGCTAACGGAGTTCTTTGACTCGTCCGTAACGATCGTTTCCGGAAACAGTCGAACCAGTTCATCTATGACGTCGCTTGTTGAAAAAGACTGATCCGTAAACAGATCAAGGTCAATGGACAGGCGGTGTCCGTAGCGTAGCGCCAGATTGGTTCCGCCTGCCAGCGCGAAGGAGTCTAAAGCTGGCAACTGCATCAGCTGTCTTAGTAATTCCAGGGTGTCGGGTGCAACTGTTGCCGGGTATAGCATCGAAACTGGTCGGGCGTCAGATCAAAAATGGCGCAGCAAAATGACAAGGTTTTTTTCTTCAGAAAAGCGGTCTGTATAACTTCCTGCTTTACGCGGTCATGGCCGTAGAAGCACATCACTTCCTGAATATCAGCCCATAACCCGTAATTCATCACTTTCTCAATAATGAACCGGGCGTTGTTTTCGTAGTCCAGCGACTGCATATCTACGTCCCAGAAAGCGGTCGGGGAAAGAATAGGCTTATTCATAATACGTTCGCGCTTTCACTGACTGATCTATGTATTGCTTCGATGAACAGATTCGCTTTACTACCTCCCTTACTTACTAAAGCTCTGGGGTGGCACATCTGGTACGTATGATTTGGCAACAATTCTCCGCCCATGAGTTGATCTACTCTTACACCTTCCAGTCACAATAGTTAGCGCATCAATCATCTTCTTTCAACTGCCCGGCCATGACTTTTTCCATGTGGTGAATTTTAGGCAGGGAGACGGTCTGAATGTAGACCTGCCACGGATGTTGCCTGATGTAATTCTGGTGGTATTCCTCTGCCGGGTAAAACGTTTTAAATGGGACAATTTCGGTCACGATTGGATTTTGAAACTGACCGGACGTGTCCATTTTTTGAATTACGCCGATCAGCTGCTGATGCTCGGTTTCAGTACGGTAGAACGCCATCGAGCGGTAGTGTTTGCCCACATCCGGCCCCTGCTTGTTGAGCGTGGTCGGGTCGTGGGCAGCGAAGAAGGCAGTGAGCAGCTGCGCATAGCTGATCTGCTTCGGGTCGTAGTACACCTGCACCGACTCGGCATGATCGGTCTGATCGGTGCTGACATCGGCGTAGGTTGGGTTAGGGTAGTCACTACCGGCATAGCCCGATATAACTTCGCGGACGCCTTTCAACCGGTCGAACGCTTCTTCCGTCGCCCAGAAGCAACCACCGGCAAACGTGGCGACGGCTTCTCCGGGCTTCAGCACCGGCAATGGCGCGGGTTTATTGTCGGGAGCCTGCCCGGTCGAACAACCAATCGTCAGACTGGCGAGCAGGTAACTAAATAGCAAGAACACGGGCCGTTTCATCGGGTAGTAAACACCGAAACGGCCCGGTAGATTCGCCTGCCGAAGCATCGATTTTTAAAATCCTGGCTCCGGAGGTAGTTTATACCTGGGCAAGTTCAGCAGGCTCCAGAATACGGATGGGTTTCTTTTGTTCGTCCAGCGCAACGAAGGTAAACGTGCCGTGAATGGCCGAATGACGCTCCATCGAATACATCTCTTCCACGTAAATTTCGACGGCTACCCGGATACTGGTGTTACCGACGTGTTCGACCCGCCCGATCAGTTCGATGATCGTTCCGGCCGGAATCGACTTGGTGAAATTGATCTTGTCCGACGAAACGGTTACCATGCGTTTGCGCGAAAAGCGCGTTGCTGCTATGAATGCGACTTCGTCCATTAATTGAAGCGCCGTGCCACCAAACAGCGTATCGTAGTGATTGGTCGTGCTCGGAAAGACGGCTTTGAACACGCGGGTTTCAGCCGCAGCTATACGGTCAGCTACCGTAGGAAACGTAAGTTGGGTCATGAATGCAGGATTGCTGTACACGGTTTGGGGGTACGGCAGACTATGGCAATATACAGACCGGGCACCCGCACGCCCGCTTTCCATAAATACGGTCCAACATTTCCATCGATGGTTCCAACTATCATCCGGGCTGGCTGATCCGGAAGTCTACGTCAGACCGGCCACTGCGTATCGATTCCCTGCGCACGAAGCTGTTGCTGGAAGTCGGTCAGCAGAGTTTGTTTTTCGCGGACGGCACGGGGTGGCACGTTTCGGTCAAGTGAAAACGAAATCAATGCCCCAACAGCCTCACCGATACTCCACTCGACGGGGTGCAGCCGATAACAGCCGTTCGTGATGTGCGTCGTACCGATATTCTTACAGGCGGGCAACAGATTCTCCATTCGTTGCGGCAGCAAAGCGCCTAATGGTATCTGAAACGGCAATGAACCGAAGTCGATGTAATTGTTACCGCCGGTACTGGGGTGCAGGTCGATGTGGTAATAGCCGATACCGACACTATCGGCGAAGGGCGCGGCCGTGTTCCCGGTTTTCTGGCCTGTGATCAGTGCCCGATTGTCGGCACCGACGTGTTCTTCCAGCACGCGGAAGACCGGTTTGATACGCCGGGCTTCCCGGATGTAGGGGTATTTGGCCAGCCCATCGGCGGTACCCATCACGTCGGGACGGAGTCGCAGACCGGGCCAGCCCTGGCCACCATCAGGCCGTGGCACGTCGGTCTGCAGCCAGTACAGCAGCGACAGACTCAACTGCTTCGCCCGGTCGACGTGCCGGGCAAATTCGTTCGCCGACGCACCGATCAGATTCCCCAGCGCGTAATCGTTTTGCGGCCAGTTGACATTACTGATGTCGCCCCGATAAAATCCCGGCTCGAAGTTCGCCCGGCTAATGATACGCCGGTAATTCCAGAGGTTAAGCACATCGCCCGTTTTAGCGCCTTCCGGCTGAAAGCCCAGCGTTTTCGGAGTCAGTGTTTTCGGATTCGCATACGCCAGCGACAGCAGTTTTCCCGACCAGGCCGGTTTCAGGGCGGGCGTGTAGCTGCGCCAGAAATCGTATTCACGCGGCTTGTCGATAACGTGGTTTTCGCCGGGGACGTAATCCATGGCGAAGCACATCGTGAACGCCTGCACATTGTTCGGATCGGCCTGTTCGGGTGCGTGGAGTTCGCGGGTGTCCGCACGCGATTCAGCGCCCGTCACAAACTCAGTGTTGGTCATCGGCAGCAGGTCGCCAAGCTCGGTAGCATCGACAAAGTAAGGGGCCGTGAGCGTCAGGACGCGCCCGGTCTGTCGATGCGTCGCGTTCAGCGCCCGCACCCGATCACCCTGCACGTCGGCTCCGGTGACCCTGTGGTCGAGCAACAGCGTCAGCTTTCCCGCGCTCAGGTACGGTGCTAGCAGTTGATGCAACACGGCCAGCGACACCCGTGGCTCGTGACTCAGTCGCGACACGGCTCCGTCGCCCGGATTCAGGTACACCTGCGCACGAGCCGCTTCTGTCAGCGGGTAATGCTGCCGGTAGTAGTCGCGAACGGCGTTTCGATACTGTCGGTACAGGCGGGTAGCCCCGTGGGTTTCGATCCACAAGTGTTCATCCGGTGGAACGCCCTGTTGGGTGAGCTGCCCACCGATCCAATCGGTTTCTTCAGTCATCACCACCGTTTTTCCGGCACGCAGGGCACTCAGGGCAGCCGCGCAGCCACCTACACCACCACCGGCGATAACTACATCTGCCGTGTATCCGGTGGTCAGGGCTTGGGATACAGCATCAATCGCTGGAAAGGCAGGCAGGGCGGTTGTCAGGACGGTGCCGCTCACCGCAGACAGTTGCCCGATAAACGAACGTCGATTCATACAAAGAGACCGAAGCGTACTGGCAGCGCGCCATGCTACCTCGGAAAAGTAAGGGGGCAAACTAACAAAATTTACCGCATGCATCGACACCAGCCACGCGTACGCCTGCTTTCCCCGTCAGAAGTTACTTTGCCAGCTTCACCTCGATTGCCGTCACCTGACGAATCCAGCGGGCAGGCTTCTTTTCGCCGGGCACCACCACCCGGTATGGCCCCACCCCATCAGCTAGCGGAGCGCCATCGACGCTGTCGGCCAACAAAATCGTACGGGTTGAAAAGTCAGGATCGAGTTCGGCGAGAGCAAATACGACTTCGTAACCATCGGCGGCTTTCACAACGACGTACTTGGTCAGGTTCTTCCCTTTCAGCGCGGCACCCATACTAGCCCCCGCCTGATTCAGCAATGTAATCAAGGGTACACCCGCGTATCGGTGCTCCTTGCCGTCCCGGTCGGCAGCGGTAATTTCCGTATGCAACATGGCCTTAAAATCAACTGGTTGCAACGCCAGTGGCTTCGTTACCTCCCCCAATACGATCAGTGTCAGTGTCTGAGCAGACGATACCGTCGTCAGCAGTAGCGCAACGGCGATAAGCAGGAGTCGATTTCGAAGTAACAAGCCAGTCATGCAAAAGGTCGTTATAGTTTAACAAAAATAACGACCTTTCTCATAGTTTCCCGCTGGGTGTTTTTGCGGATACTATGTAGAAAGGCGATCGCACCGCCACGACAGCCACGCGGTGGTCGCCACCGTGGTGCGGCCCGGTGCCCTCACAGCATCAGATAACACCGCTGCGAAAACCTATTGGGTCTGGGCTGACGCTTGTAGAGACGCGACCCTTCGCGTCTCACCGCCGGATGGCTTTACCCATGAAACAAACCCAATCAAATCACGGCTGGCGCAAAAAAAAGAGACGCGAAGGATCGCGTCTCTACAAATAGCGGGTCTTCAGCTTATTTCGTCGTCCAGTGGAAACCGTCGTTTTCGATCAGTTTCATGGCCGCTTCCGGTCCCCAGGTACCGGGTGTGTAGTTCGGGAAGTCGGCGGGTTTGGTGTTGTCCCAGTTTTCAATGATTGGCGTGACCACCTTCCAGGCGGCTTCGACCTGATCGGCCCGCATGAACAGTGTGGCATCGCCGGTCATGGCGTCGAGCAGCAGCGTTTCATAGGCTTCCGGCTCCTGCCCTTCATACGCCGTTTTGTAGCTGAACACCATTTCAACGGGGTCGATGGCGAGTGTCTGCCCCGGACGCTTGGCCTGGAACTGCAACCGGATGTCCATGTTCGGCTGAATACCGATAATCAGCCGGTTAGCCCGCCACTCTTTCGACGCTTCCTCGGGGAAGGCGTAATGCGGAGCGGGTTTGAACTGAATGGCAATTACCGTCGCTTTCTCGGGAAGTACCTTGCCCGTCCGCAGGTAGAACGGTACGTTTTCCCAACGCCAGTTGTTGACGTACAGCTTCACGGCGGCAAACGTTTCCGTCGCCGATTCAGGATCAACCCCTTTCTCCTCGCGGTAACCCGGAATCGGCTTCCCGTCGACTTCGCCGGGCCCGTACTGACCGCGCACCGCATTCGACGGATCGATGGGGCGAATCGCGTTCAGCACTTCTACGGTCTTGTTCCGCACTTCGTTGGCGTCGAACGAGATGGGCGCTTCCGTAGCCACCATGCACATTACCTGTAGAAGGTGGTTCTGGATCATGTCGCGCAGGGCACCCGATTCTTCGTAATAGCCACCACGCCCTTCCAGACCGACGGTTTCGGCCGCCGTGATCTGTACCGACTCGATATACTGCCGGTTCCAGATGGGTTCGAAGAGCGAGTTGGCAAAGCGCAGGGCCAGAATGTTCTGCACCGTTTCTTTGCCGAGGTAGTGGTCGATGCGGTAAATCTGCTCTTCAGCGAACAGGCCACCCAGCAGTGCGTTCAGTTCCTGCGCCGTTTTCAGGTCGTGTCCGAACGGTTTTTCGACCACAATTCGTACGTGCGCCTTGTCGGTGCAGAGGTCGAGCTTACCCAGATTTTCGGCGATACCCGGCACGAGTTGGGGGGCTACCGCCAGGTAGAACAATACACTTGGCCGTTCGCCCCACTCCTGTTCTTTCTTATCGACGAAGTCGGATAGCAGGTGGTAGGTAGTCGCGTCGCTGGCGTCCATCTGCATGTACGACAGGCAGGGCGCAAACTCATTCCAGGGACCATCTTTGCGACGGGAGAACTTTTTTACCCCATCGAGCAGCCGCTCCCGAAAGCTATCGTCGGAGTAATCGCTGCGGCCCAGCCCGACGACAGCGAATTGCTCGGGCAGGTATTTTTCGATGAACAGATTATAGAGAGCGGGGGTCAGTTTACGGAGATTCAGGTCTCCGCTACCGCCAAAAATAAAGAGGACGGTAGGTCCGGGCCGCTGATTGGTTGCAGGAATCATAGATTAGCAGGTTGTCTGTCTAACTCAAGGTCGGCGCAAGTTACCGCCCTTTCCGACAAACACTCACACCCAGCCCGGTGTTTGTTTTGTAGTTTGAACGCACTACCCTACATTCCATGACTATCGCCATCGGCTCCGACCACGCAGGTTTTCGTTACAAGGAAGCTATAAAAGCTATGCTGACCGACCTCGGCCATACCGTTGTCGACAAGGGTACCTACGCCGAAACGCCATCCGTTGATTATCCGCTGTTTATCCGGCCCGTAGCCGAAGCCGTCGCGGCTGGCGAAGTCGAACGGGGGGTTGTACTAGGGGGATCAGGTAATGGTGAAGCCATGACAGCCAACCGCGTGAAAGGCGTTCGGGCGGCCTTGTGCTGGAATGAGGAATCGGCCCGGCTCGGGCGGCAGCACAATGATGCCAACGTTATTTCGCTGGGCGAGCGGATGATGGATCAGGATACGGCGCTGAAGCTGGTACGAATCTGGCTCGACACTCCGTTTGAAGGCGGTCGCCACCTGGCCCGGATTCAGGAACTGGATCAGTAAGGGCCCGGTTCAGCAATTCCCGACGAACCACGCCCACCCACCCTGCTATGAACAAACCCACCCGTCAGGTCGGCTATTTTTTATCCAGTCAGTACTTCTCGGATGGGCTGCGCACTACGCTTGCCATTCTGTTACCATCACTGGTGCTGGCGCAGTTCGACCACCTGACAACTGGTATGGCCATGTCGCTGGGCGCGCTGAGCGTTAGTCTCAGTGATGCACCGGGGCCGGTCATGCACCGTCGAAACGGGATGCTGGCCACCGTTCTGTCGACCGTGCTGGTCACGCTGCTCACCGGTTTCGCCCGCCTGAACGATTACACGCTGGCCGCTGAGATTCTGGTTGTCAGCTTCGTCTTTTCCATGCTGGCCGTCTACGGCACCCGCGCAACGTCGGTCGGATCGGGGGCGATCCTGATTATGATTCTGATGATGGAACGGCCGCTCGATGCGGTCGGCGTTGTCAAGGAAAGCGGGCTTATTCTGGCGGGGGGCCTTTGGTATACCAGCATCAGTCTACTGGCGTCGCGCCTGCAACCCTATCGGCTGGCGCAACAAACACTGGGACAGTGTATTCACGAAGTCGCCAAGTTCCTGCTGGTTAAAGCGGAGTTCTACACCTTGAGCACGCAGCTTGACACGGACTATCGACACCTTGTCAGTCAGCAGGTTGCCGTTAGCGAGAAGCAGGACGCCGTCCGGGAGGTGTTGTTCAAAAGCCGCCGATTCGTAGCGGAGACGACCCGGACCGGTCGCCTACTGGTGCTGACCTTTGTCGATATTGTCGATCTGTACGAGCAGATGGTGGCGATGTATTACGATTACGAAGCCCTGCGCAATCGCTTTAGCCACACGCAGGTATTGCCCATGATCGCGGGGCAGATTCGGCAGCTGGCCAACGAACTCGATCACATTGGCCTGGCCGTTCAATCGCCCGTCGCTGTACCAGACCGGCCAGATTTCGACCTGACACCCCAGCTCGAAACACTCAAACAGGCCATTGACGAACTGGGCGACCGGGAAGGCAGTACGCTGGTTCTGAAGAAAATCCTGATCAACCTGCGGAACCTGGGGCAGCGAATCAGTACCATTCGTGGCAATATGAAAGCGCCGGCATCGGTACTGGCGAAAGAAAACGATGACCTGGAATTCGGCCGGTTCGTCTCGCACCAGGAAATCGATTTTAAGTCAATCCGCAACAACCTGACCTTCACCTCGTCGGTGTTTCGCCACGCGCTGCGTCTGTCGCTGGCCCTGCTGGCGGGTTTCGTACTGACCCGGCTGCTGGACTATGGGCACCACAGCTACTGGGTGTTGTTGACGATCTCGGTGATTCTTAAACCAGCCTTTAGCCTGACCCGGCAGCGCAACTTCGAACGCATTGGCGGTACACTGGCCGGGGGCATCGTGGGGGCGCTGATTCTGACGTTTGTCGACAACCGATCGGTGCAGATTGGCTTCATGATTCTGTTTATGATCGGGGCCTACAGCGCCCAGAGGGTCAACTACATTGTCATGGTCTTCTTCCTGACACCGTACATCCTGATTCTGTTCAACTTTTTGGGTGTCAACTACCTGGGCGTGGTGGAAGAGCGCTTCCTCGACACGCTCATGGGTGGGCTGCTGTCGCTGGTAGCAGGGTACGTACTTTTTCCCCGCTGGGAATCCGATCAGTTGCAGCAACCCATGCGCGACACGCTCCGGGCCAATCTGCGCTATGTGCAGGTGCTACTCGACTGCCTGACGAGCCGAACGCCCAGTCTGGTCGATTATAAACTGGCCCGGAAAGAGGTATATGTCTCGTCGGCCAACCTCTCGGCCGCGCTCGACCGCATGCTGTCGGAGCCGAAACGGAAGCAGCGCAACGAGAAGCTGATTTACGAGTTTGTGGTGCTCAACCACATCCTGTCGGCCAACGTAGCCACGCTAACATCAGACCTGTTGAACGAGCCCTCGAAGACATACCCGCCCCCTGTGCAGCGCCCCGTTCGGCGGGCTATCGTTAGCCTGACCGATAGCCTGTATCGACTGGGAGAACCGCGCAGCGGCAGCAGCGACGCACCAGTGACGGAAATCGCGCAGGCCCCGCCCCCCTCCGACGACATGCAGCTCAGCGAACACCTCAGCTTCGTTCAGCAGGTCAGCAGCGACATCAACAAAATCGTCGAGCGGATAAAGGGTGTGTAGCCTGGACGTCCACGTCCGGGTGGCCGGCAGGCCAATCGATTTCGGCGGCAGCCATATTGGGCGCTCCGCGCCCACCCGGACCTGGAGGTCCAGGCTACGTAGCCACACCGTATGCAGAACATCTTACTTCGCTTCTTCGACCGTTTCCTGAGCCTCGTCGAGGTCGTTGCCTTCGGGTTGTGGTTTTTCAATCACCGGCCGCTCGGCGTCGGGAACGTAGGTCAGTTCGATAAACATCGGGAAGTGGTCGGAGCCAACGTTGGGGAGTCGTTCGATGTCCTGCAATTGAAAGTGGCACGAAACAAACACATGGTCGAGGGGCCACCGCAGGGGCGGGTAGCTGGCGTGGAAGGTGTTGAACAGTCCCCGACCGATGCGCGGATCGAGCAGTCCGCTGATGCGCTGAAACAGACGCGTCGTGTGCGACCAGGCCACGTCGTTCAGGTCACCGGCCACGATCACGGGTTCCGATTGTTTGCGCGCTTCCCGACCGACCAGTACTAGTTCAGCGTCCCGCTCCGTCGAGCGGTAGTGCTCAGTCGGGCTGGGTGGCATGGGATGGACCCCGTAAAAATGCACCGGTATGCCCGACGGTAGTTCGAATTGCACGTATACCGAGGGAATATCGTCCTGAATCAGATGCCGCAACTCGTGGTGTTTCATCGGCAGCTTCGAATACAACAGTAGCCCGTAGGTATTTTCCAGCGGGTGGAGTATCTGGTACGGGTAGTCCGCTTCGATCGACTTGAGTTCGTCCTGCCACCGCTGATTCGTCTCCAGGAACATGGCAACGTCGGGCTTGTACTGATCGACCAGCTCCCGCACTTTGCCAAACTCGGTATTGTCCATGAAGACATTCGAGATCAGCAGCCGAACAGTATTATCGCGGTCGGATGGTCCGGGATTCGTCCGCCGGATAACCTGTCGCTTGTGAATTGGTGTAAACGGATAGATCAGCCAGGCCTGGTAACACAGCGTCGCTAACAGCCCGATCGGTACCATGACCAGCCAGTCGTTGAAATACTGGTTACCAAACCAGCCCCAGGCTACCAGCCCCAGAGCCGCCAGTACGGTTAGTTGCAAATGGGGGAAATCCCAGATGCGAATCCACCAGTAATCGAGCGGAATAAGGTTGACAAACGAAACAGTAACGATGAGTAGGGTATAGCCAATCAGTATGGCATCGGGTGTAGGCATGTGTGCGTGAAAAGCTAAAACTAACCCTTGATTTAGAGCAACGCGATACCGTCGTCCCGTATCTCGATCCGACGATCCTTGTACAGCGTACCGATAGCCTTCTTAAACGTTTTTTTACTCATCTCCAGCGCCTTGTGAATCGCTTCCGGCGGGCTGCTGTCGTTCAGCGGCAGGAAGCCTTTCTGCTGTTGCAGCACTTCGAGAATCCGCTGTGCGCTGGGTTCGACATTTTCAAAACCCATCTGTTGCAAACTCACGTCGACCCGGTTGTCGTCGCGAACGCGCTTGACGAAGCCGGGCATCCGGTCGCCTACCTGCACGGAGCGGAACAACTCGTTGTGATACAGTAGCCCCTGATAGCGATCGTTGATAATCACGTTGACACCCAGATCGGTGATTTCATACGCCAGCAAATCGACGGGGTCGTTCGCGACGAGATCAGACGCGTCCGGGTCAAGAAAGCGGCTGACTTTGCTCGACGCAACCAGTCGGCCCGTGTCTTCGTCGAGGTACAGGAATACTACGTACCACTCGCCTTCGCGCATGGGTTTGCTTTGTTCGCGAAACGGCACGAGCAAGTCTTTTTCCAGCCCCCAGTTCAGAAACGCGCCAACGTTCGACACAGCGACAACCGGCAAGGGCGCAAATTCGTCGCGCATGATGTGGGGCGTCAGCGTCGTCGCAATGGGCCGATCTTCCGAGTCGGTATAAATAAATACGTCGATTTCGTCTTCTACCCGCAGGTCGGCAGGTACGTATTTATTGGGCAGCAACACGTCGTCGCGCTCATCGTCGGGATGACCCAGAAAGAACCCAACGCTGGTCTGACGCAGGGCAATAAGTTTATTGATTCGACCAATTTCCAGCATAAATCCAATAGGCTTGTTGGACAAAAGTAACGATAAACCAACGCGGGACCGGTCTTTCCCGGCGATTGCCTGTCACTACTTTTAATAAACCATCAATCCGCCCGGTAGTTATTTGATGGACTACATGAGTCAAAACAAACCATCAACTGTTATGAACACCGAGAAAAATTTGAGCGGCAAAAAGGTAGCCATCCTGCTATCGGAAGGCTTCGAAGAAGTGGAAATGACCAAGCCCCGGCAGGCGCTACAGGACGCGGGTGCAACAGCCCATATCATCGGCCTGAAAGGTGGCGATGTCAAAGCCTGGGACATGGACGACTGGGGCGAAACTTACGACGTAGACCTGGCCCTCGACGCTGCCGACCCAGCGCAGTACGACGCGCTACTATTGCCCGGTGGCGTGATCAACCCCGACAATCTGCGGCAGAGCGACAAAGCCATTTCATTTGTGAAGCATTTTTTCAGCGAGCAAAAGCCCGTAGCGGCTATCTGTCACGCGCCTATTATGCTGATCGAAGCCGACGTGGTCGACGGTCGTACGCTGACCTCGTTCCCATCGATCAAAACCGATCTGAAAAACGCCGGTGCCAACTGGGTCGATCAGCAGGTTGTGAACGACGGTAACCTCGTCACGAGTCGTAACCCCGACGACATTCCAGCCTTCAACAAAGGCATGATCGAACTGTTTGCCAATGGCGTGAAAGCCAGCGCGTAACCAATCCGATCAACGCAAACGGGCCAGTGTTTTGAGACACTGGCCCGTTTGCGTTGTAGAGACGCGATCGCACCGGCGACCCGGCCTTCGCGTCTCAGACACCGGATGGTTACCATCGTGTGGTTATTGCTGACGCGTGCTGAGACGCAAAGGATTGCGTCTCTACATATCAGTCGATTTTCATGCGGAACACTTCGTACGGGCGGGTGCGGGTTGATTTGCCGCCGTTGTTCTTCGCCATGTGGTCGATCTGTGAGGTCGTGATGTACAGATAGCCGTTGTAAATCGCGTAGCTGTCGGGCCACTGCAAGAGGGTTTTATCGGTTACCAGCGTCTCACGTTTAAGCGGGGCTTTCGTACCGGCACCTGCGTCCAGCCGGAGCATCGTGTAATTCAGGATGTCGCCCAGATAGAGCCGGCTTTTGCTGTCCATCGCCATACCATCGGTAGTCGTGTATCGGCCCAGCGTATCGACTTTAGCCGCCAGGTCTTTATCGCCGATTTTCTCGTCGAGCAGGTACTTCGTTTCGATCCGGTACAGCTTATCGTCCGACAGGGGTTTGTAATACAGCATGTCGCCGTCGGGGGTCAGGGCCAGGCCGTCGGAATTGAAGACAACGGGGCCTTTGTCGTCGCGCAGCAGCCGGCCGTCGATGACAAACTTGAAATTTGGATCAGCTTTTACCGACGGGTCGCCCTGTAACGCCATGCGGATTTTGCCACTTTTGATGTCGACAATGGCAATACCGCCCTGCTGCGATTCGGTGATGTACACGATTTCGCGCTTCGTATCGACCCGTATGTCATTGAGGTAACTCAGTGGCCCGACGATGCCTTTGAACGAGTAGTTTTTAATGACTTTATTAGTCGCCAGATCGAAGCAAACCAGCTTGTGAGCATCCCGGTAAACACCCGCCTGCTTCGGACTGGCCGGATCGATTACCCACAACCGATCCTTATCGTCGACGTACTCCGACTGCACGCATACCCATTTGTTGGCAAGGTCCTGTCCGGATGCGGCACCACCTATCTTCCAGCTATTCCAGCCTTCATCGGGATACGGTTTCTTCGAACCATCTTTCATTACCTCTACCAACGCGTACTTATACGTGTCGGTCCAGTACGGGTAGTTGACAAACATCCGCCCCGTTTTCGACACAGCTACGCCCGTCAGTTGGTAGGTATCGTCTTTGAAGACAGGTTCAAGTTTGGCGTTTTGCGCCGATGCGGTCAGCGCCGACGCGAACAGCAGACCAGCGATAGCCGCCTGCTTGCGAAAAGAATACATCATAACGTGATAAGAGTAATTGCGTTGAATCGCTGCCGACTGCTTTACTGCGGTTAAGTCAGACAGCATCTGACCATAGTAACTGCCTGTCACTCCTGCCGGTTGTGAATTCAGTTGCTTATTCTCCAAAGTGGTATCGGGCAACAAAAACGTCCGACAGTCGAGGACTGCCGGACGTTTGGTGTAGGCTGCGGAACGTAAATGCCGGTTAAAACAAATTTGGATAGTCGGTAATGATACCGTCGACACCCAGCTTGACGAGCGTTTCGATTTCCGGCTTCGTATTGACCGTCCACGGGATGATCTTCATGCCTTTTTCGTGGCAGAACTTCACCGTTTCGTCGGTAACCGTTTTGTAGTAAGGACTGTAGATAGCTGGTGTAAAGCCCAGCGTCGTCAGGTTGTCCGCCACCGTTTTTTGATTGGCCGTCAGGTACGCCAGCGTCACCTTCGGATATTGTTTGTGAATGAGTTGCAGCGGTCGGGCATCGAACGATTGAATGTTATAGCGACCAACCGGCAGCTTCTTCTGACAGATCGGCATCACCAGTTGAACAAACTCCGCCGGACCGGGATTGTACACGCTATCCGGCAATGGACTCATCTTGATTTCGATATTGTAGCTGGGCTTCGGTAGCTTTTTCGCCTTCACATAAGCCTCAACCGAATCGATCAACTCCGTCAGCAGTGGCTTGTACGCCCGGAAGTTCTGCTGTTCCGGAAACTGCGGATGCTTGCGGCTACCAACGTCATACTTCTTAATCTGATCGTAGGTCAGCTGGTACAGTTTGATGTCTTTCTGCTCCGCTGCCGTTACAGGCGTCCCGTCGGGTTTGTTAGTGATCTCGGCCGTCATGTAGGGGTCATGCGACACGACAACCTGCTTGTCTTTTGAGATAACAACGTCCAGTTCCAGCGTTTCGACGCCGATGTCCAGCGCCTTTTTCATGGCCTGAATCGTATTCTCCGGCATCAGTCCACGCGTACCCCGGTGTCCCTGTCGGTTGAGTTTCGTCTGCGCAAGCAGCGGTTGTGCGCCAAGCACAAGCAGGCAAAGAATTAATTTGTTCATCATAAACCTAATCAAGACTCAATTGTAAAGTCTGATGTTCAGGATCAGCAGCAGCAAACCTTGAACACCAGACCTTGACCATTAAACAAATAATTAGAAACTATACCGGGCACCCAATTGAATCTGGAACGGATCACCCGACGGTATGACAGCGCCCGAGTTATTTACCCGGTAATTGAAGCGTTGTGTGTCCTGCGAAAAACCAGGGATAGCGTTATTACCACCACTAGCCGCTACGCCCAGCGCGTACAGTGCCTGCGAACTCAACGACCGGTTGGTACCCCGGTTCCGGTTCAACAGGTTGGCGAAGTTGAACACATCGGCCGATACTTCGATCGCGTGGTTCTTATAGATACGGAACCGTTTCAGCGCCCGAATGTCGATTACCCCGAAGAATCCGTTGATACCGCCGTTCCGCTGCGCAATCCGGCCCGAGTAAGACTCGATGTAGTTTTTCAGGCTTTGGCTCGCATCCGGATTGTCGAGCAGCGTTTGCAGCCCCGTGCGGACGTTGACAGGCACCTCGGTGTTGTTGCGATCGAAAATAAATGCCAGGTCATTCGACGACGATACGAAGTCGCCGTTGGTGTTACCACCCGACAGCAGCGAGTAGCGCGTACCACCGATACCCGTGTAGCGAACGCCCAGCGTGATACCATAGAACGAAGGCAGCGTACCGTAGAACACCACTTTGTTACGGAAGTGGTTGTCGGAATATGTCATGTTGCTCAGGTTACGCGGATCGTCTTTTACGGGCAGTACCAGCGTTGCCGTATTGGCCACGTTGCCGTTGTAGGTCACGTTATCGCGCGTGCTGTTCCAGGTATAGCTTGCCGTGATTTCGCCATCACGGAAGTACTGCCAGGTAGCGTCGACTACAGCCGCAAACTGATTGACACGGCCTTCGCTGTTCAGCTCCAGCACCCGGCCCAGCTTATTGCTGATACGCCCCTGCTGCCAGTCGGTAACCCCGCTCGACGTGATCGTTGACGCGGGCACGTACACACCCCGGTTGTCTTCGTTGGCTAGTCGGAAGAATGGATCGGCCACCATGTTCCGGTCGACGTACATGTAGTTGTTACGACCCAGCGACATATAACCCGCGATACCAACTTTCAAGCGGTCGGTCAGGAAGCGCGAGTACGACACGTTGGCTTTGTACAGCGTCGGCACTTTGGCATTCGGACCGGTCATGTTGATGGTAGGCACCTGAAACTGCGCCAGCGTCGGAATGCTGGCGTAGTTGCTCCGGTACGCGGCAAAATCAGGCGTCGGTACGTTGGCACCCCGCACGTCGACAGTCGCGAAATGTTTGCCGTCGAAGGTCAGGTTGTTGATGAGCATGTAGTTATTAATGTCCGACGCGAATACCCCGGCACCAAACCGGACGAAGTCGCGGTGTTGGTTGTTGACGTCCCAGTTGAACTGGATACGCGGCTGCGGGATAAACGTTTTGATCTGATTGTCGGTACGCAGTTTCAGTTCGTCGAACACCAGTTGGTTGAACTGGGCTTTCGGATAGATGGCGTAATCCAGTCGCAGACCGGCCGTCATCTCCAGACCCGGCATCAGGCTTGTACTTAACTGTCCGTACGCACCGGCATTAAAAATGTTGCCATATACCGTCGGATCGGCCACGAGCGGCACCTCCCGGTAGAAGCGGTACGGCTTCAGGTTGTTGAAGTTATCGAGGGCCGATCCGGTCGCGTCGTTGATATAATGAAAGCGACCGTTTACTTCGCTACCATAGAGCGACTTAGCGTGGGTATACATCAGATCGACCCCGAACGTGTACTGAACCCGGTCGGTATTGACGTAGAAATTATCGACCAATTGCAGCACGTTGTTCGTGAAGCCTTCCTGCGCAAACCGGTGACCACCCATCTGAATGTTCGTTGATAGCGTTGCCCCTTCGATGGTCGACACGACGTTTTCAACGATGTTACGGGGGATGTTGGCAGCGGGCAGCTGATCGCCGGGGCTACTTTTCTGGTACGTGTACAGGTGTTGCAGTTTCAGCTCATTCGTGATCTTCGGTGTGAAGGTCGTGCGGAGTGTTGCCAGCAAACTGTTGTCGACGTTGTAGTCGTTACCGTACGATTCGAACGCGTTGATCGACGTGTTATCGGCCAGACCCAGCTTGTTCCGGTCGTTGGTGTAGTTGTCGCGAATCGTCAGCAGGTTGTTGGCGTTGATCTGCCAGTCGATCCGGGCGAAGGCAGCGTCGGTACCCCGTTTTTTGGGAAAAGTACCGAACTGCTGCGTGTTGGCCATACCGTATTTGCTGCGCGCGATGTCGACAAAACGGTTGAGCGTATTGTTCGTTACGTTGAAACGGCGCTCGTCGAGGGGTGTCTGGATGTCGGCGACAATCAGCGGGCGCGAATCCTGCTGATGATCCCAGACGACGAAGTAGTGCAGCTTATCCTTGATGATCGGTCCGCCCAGCGAGAATCCATACTGATTGGTCGAGAACGGTACATTCCGCTGATTACCCCGAATGTCGTACTGACTCGACAGCCAGTTGGCACGCGTGTAGTTGAATACGCTACCCGTCAGTTTGTTGGTACCAGCTTTCGTTACCGCACTTACCAGACCACCACCGGCCCGGCCATACACAACGTCATATTGGTTGGTGATAACTTTAAATTCCCGAACCGCTTCAATCGAAATCGAATAGGGTGCACCGCTACGGCTCGTTGTCGAACCGGCCGATGTCGGGTTCTTCGCGTTCATCCCGTCGATGGTGTAGTTCGTCGACGAACCCAGTTGCCCCGACAGGCTACCGCTGTTATTCGTCAGGGGCGACAGGTTGATTAGCTGCGTAAAGTTCCGCCCATTGACAGGCAGCGACACCAGCGTTTTGGCGTTGATCGCCGTGGCCGCACCGAGAATGTCGGTTTTGTTTTTCAGGCCCGACGCCACCACCTGCACCACCGCCAGATCCTGACCGGTTTCCTGCATGGTCAGGTCGACCTTGATGTCATCGCCCTGATTGACCATGTACCCTGTCCGGCGCTGTTCGCCCAGCCCAACGGCTGTCACCATTATGGTATACGGGCCACCCAGCGGAATTTCCTTGAATCGGTATTCCCCTTTCACGTTGGTTACGGTTCCGGTCGAGAAACCCGTTGACTCGTTCCGCACGCGGATGGTCGCTCCCGGCAGCGGAGAATTTTGCCCTTCGGTAATAACCCCCGAAATCGATGCCTGTGTTGTTTGCGCCTGTACCCTGTAGCCTAACAGGCTGAATGACAGCAAAAAGATAAAAAAGAGACTGTACTTGTTTTTCATTGGCTGAATTACGAATCAATGCAACTGCAAAGAGACAAAAGCCATGTTATCCTACTGTTAATCTAGTGTTATCGGTTTGTGAATATTAAAATAATATTAATGCCGCGACCGAACCGATGCGGTCGCGGCAAGCCACAAAAAAAGCCGGACATTGCTGCCCGGCTCTTCACTATGCTGTGCTGTATTATTCAGCGACTGTTTCCTGCTTCCGTACCTTGATAACCAGGCTTTCACCTTCACCTGGGTAGTCCGCTTCGATTACGTCGCCTTCTTTCAGTTCACCTTTGAGGATCTCTTCAGCGATTGGATCTTCCAGGTACCGCTGGATGGCCCGGCTCAACGGACGTGCCCCATACTGCTGGTCGTAGCCCTTGTCCGACAGGAAGTCTTTCGCTTTCTCCGTCAGTTCGACTGTATATCCCAGACTCGTGATGCGGCCCAGCAGTTTGCCCAGCATCAGGTCGATGATCTTGTGAATGTCTTCGCGTTGCAGCGAGTTGAACACAATCACATCGTCCAGACGGTTGAGGAACTCCGGCGAGAATGCTTTCCGCAGCGCGCTCTGAATCGTGTTCTTCATCATCTCGTCCTGCGCTTCAGCCGACTTTTTGGTCGAGAAACCAATGCCTGCACCGAAGTCTTTCAGGTCACGCACCCCGATGTTTGAGGTCATGATGATGATCGTGTTGCGGAAGTCGACCCGGCGACCCAGACCGTCGGTCAGGATACCGTCATCAAGCACCTGCAACAGGATGTTGAACACGTCCGGGTGAGCCTTCTCGATCTCGTCGAGCAGCACGACCGAGTACGGCTTCCGGCGGATCTTCTCTGTCAGCTGACCGCCTTCTTCGTAACCGACATAGCCCGGAGGGGCACCAACCAGCCGGCTGACGCTGAATTTCTCCATGTACTCCGACATATCGATCCGAACCAGCGCATCGTCTTTGTCGAACAGGTACGTCGCCAGCACTTTCGCCAGTTCCGTCTTACCGACGCCCGTTGGTCCGAGGAAGATGAATGAGCCGATTGGTTTCTTCGGATCTTTCAAGCCGACGCGTGTCCGCTGGATGGCTTTCACCAGTTTGTCGATGGCAGCCTGCTGACCGATAACCCGGCCTTTCAGCTCTTCGCCCATGCTCACCAGCTTACGCCCTTCGTCGTTCGACACGCTCGTTACGGGAATGCCCGTCATCATCGCGATCACTTCGGCGACGTTATCTTCGTTGACCGTGTAGCGACGCTTCTTGGTGTCTTCTTCCCACGCTTGTTTCGCGCGTTCGAGCTGATCAATCAGGCGCTTCTCCTTATCGCGGAGTTGTGCAGCCTCTTCGTACTTCTGGCTCTTGACAACCTGGTTTTTCTCTTTCTTGATATTCTCGATCTGCTCTTCCAGTTTGAGAATATCCTCAGGCACCGTGATGTTCGAGATGTGTACGCGGGCACCCACTTCGTCCATTACGTCGATTGCTTTGTCGGGCAGGAACCGGTCAGAGATGTAACGCTCCGACAGTTTCACCGCAGCCTCGATAGCCTCCGCCGTATAGTTGACGTGGTGGTGTTCTTCGTACTTATCCTTGATGTTATTCAGGATCTCGATAGTCTCGTCGATCGACGTAGCATCGACCATTACCATCTGGAAACGACGGGCTAACGCGCCATCTTTCTCGATGTACTGACGGTACTCGTCAAGCGTCGTCGCGCCAATGCATTGAATGTCGCCACGGGCTAGTGCAGGCTTGAACATGTTCGACGCATCAAGCGAGCCCGATGCACCACCGGCCCCCACGATCGTGTGCAATTCGTCGATGAACAGAATCACTTCGGGCGATTTTTCCAGCTCGTTCATCACGGCTTTCATGCGCTCTTCGAACTGACCCCGGTATTTGGTACCGGCCACCAGCGACGCGAGGTCGAGGGTAACGACACGCTTACCGAACAGTACCCGCGATACTTTCTTCTGCACGATCCGCAGCGCCAGCCCTTCGGCGATAGCCGTTTTACCGACGCCCGGTTCACCAATCAGAATCGGGTTGTTCTTTTTACGGCGGCTCAGGATCTGGGCAACGCGCTCAATTTCTTTTTCACGACCAACGATTGGGTCAAGTTTACCGACTTCCGCCAGCTTGGTCAGGTCGCGACCGAAGTTGTCGAGTACGGGGGTACGCGACTTCTCCGTTCCCTTCGGGTCTTTGCCTGAACCGCTGCTGCCGCTGCCACCGCTAAACATGCTGCGCTCGTTGTCATCATCATCGGTTTCGGGGCCCATTACCGGACGGCTTCCCGAAGATTGGTATTCCAGCATCTCCTTGATGATTTCGTAGTTAACATTAAACTTATTCAGAATCTGCGTAGCAACGTGATCTTCGTCGCGCAGAATTGACAGCAGGAGGTGTTCCGTACCGATCAGTGGACTTTTGAATATCTTGGCTTCCAGATACGTGATCTTCAGCGTTTTCTCCGACTGACGGGTCAGCGGTATGTTCGCTAAGTTCTTGACGTTATTGGTTGCCGTTCCTTTCGTAGCCTGTTCAATGGTTACCCGGAGTTCGTCGAGCGAGATGCCAAGTTTTTTGAGCAATCCCACAGCGACACCTTCGCCTTCACGAATCATACCCAGCAGGAGGTGTTCCGTGCCGATATAATCGTGGCCTAAGCGCAAGGCCTCTTCCCGACTCAGCGAGATGACTTCCTTGACGCGATTTGAGAATTTTGCTTCCATTCGATTGTAGGGTCTCCTAAGGTAAGCGGTAATAGTAATTTAACGTAGAGTTTCCAGGATTTGTTCACATTCGGCTGATGCCTTTCACGTGGCTTTATCCGCTGTCTGCTAGCCACAAATGCCGGTCACTACGTAGCAATGACAGCGGCTGATTCCCGGCTTACCAGGTACTCCCGGGCGGCCGGCCCCTGACAAAACAAGAGATCGACGCCACTCAGATTCGGTACAAAATCAGGACCAAAGTTCTGCTCGTAGGGTACGGGGCGGCCAAACAGCTGCGTATGTCCCCTGTTTTGCGGAATTAGCCGCGAACGGGCATCAAACTGACCGGGTCCGGCTTCGGTTTGGTACCAATCTGTCAGTACGACCGGGGTCTTTATCTGGAATAATTTCAGACAAATTGTCAGCAACTCCCAGTTCAAATCGAACAGAAACGGCCAGTTACGTTCGTATACCGGTGCCAGGTAAGGCGCGTAATACTCGAAAAAGGGCGATCGGCCATACGCGGCCGTCAGCGTACGCCAGTGTTGCTGCTGCCACCGCTGATTTCCATCGATGCGCAAATCGCGGATGGGCTGGTGATGCGTGCCGCGCTCCACCGGCACGGTAAGGGCTTCGATTTTATTCGCCGTTCGAACGTAGCACCGATTTCGATAACTTTGCTTCTGGTAATGTTCCTCCGCTTCAATACTGACCCGCCCGAACTGCGCTATCCCCGTCAGGTAATCCAGACAGGGCAGGTATTGCAACTCGATAAGCAGTTCAGACGATTGATGTGGCAATTGGTACTTTTCCAATAGAAATGACGGTATCTGTTTACAAATAAAGCAAAAAAACGATACGGCCATCGTACTTACTTAATTTTTAATCTCCGGTCATGGTGCATTTTACTGACACCTTCGCACTGCCGGACTGTACCCATTATCGATGCTCTTTTTCCGCCTGCTGGCCCGGCTGCCCCTCTCCTTTCTCTACGGCCTGTCGACGTTTCTGTCGGTACTACTCCACCGGGTGATCCGCTACCGCCGGTCAGTCGTGGAGGAGAATCTGCGGCAATCCTTTCCCGAAAAGTCGGCGAACGAGATTCAGCGTATTACGAAAGATTTCTACCTGAACCTGACGGACTTATTCGTTGAAACGATCAAACTGCCGGGCTTGCAGGCCGACGAACTGCTGAAGCGCGTGGTGTGCTTCAACACGGACTTGTTGTTCGACTGGATAAATCAGGGCAAAACGGTTATCGTGATGACGTCGCATACGGCCAACTGGGAGTGGACGGCCCCAGCCATGGTGCTGCATGGTTTCCGGGTCGATAGTGTGTACAAGACGCTGAGCAGCTCGTTTTCGGAGCAGATGATGCTGCTGATACGCAGCCGGTTTGGTGCGGTGCCCGTGTCGATGAAGACACTGCCCCGCCGAATGGTCAGCGAAAAGAACAACCCACGGTTGATTGGCATGGTCGCCGATCAGGTACCCGATATTCCGGAGTACGCGTACTGGACGGACTTCATGCACCGCGACACGCCCTTCTACCCCGGCTCGGAACGGTTGGCACGAAGCCGGAACCTGCCCGTGGTGTATGCCGATCTCCGGCGGGTGAAGCGGGGCTATTACGAACTGACCTTCAAGCCCCTGGCCGGACCACCCCACACCGACCTGCCCCCCGGCGCAATCATCGACCGCTACCGCGATCTACTGGAAACCACCATCCGGGCCAAACCTTCCGACTGGCTATGGTCGCACAAACGCTGGAAACACTGGCGCGGCAAATACGCCTTCCTCGATCCGAAACTGACTTGATTAAACACAGAGGGACGCCATCGAGCGTCCCTTTTTTATTTGACAGGATTACAGGATTTGCAGGATTTTCTTATTTGTGATTCGTCGATCAAGTTCGGCGATTGCTACATGGTGCCAGATACTTAAGACAACAATACAGCCCGTCTAAACACAGTAGAAAAATCCTGCAAATCATGTAATCCTGTCAATAAACCCCTTACAGCGAATCGCGACGGGCTTTCTCGGCGCGCGACGAATCCCGTTTCGCTTTCAGTTTATCGGCTTCACCCTGAATGGCATAGCCTGCTTTGTTGACCCCTTTGTCGATGACTTCACCGGTTTTATCGACGCCCGTAGCAACGGCTTCGGCCGCTACTTTGGCTTTCCGTTTTGCGCCCCGGCCGGCTTCCTTGGCCGTTTCGCCGATGGCACTTCCCGTTTCTTTCAGGTCCTCTTTCAGTTTTGCCTTGCGCTCCGCTTTTTCCTGCTTGCGCATTTCTTTTTTAATAGCCGTCGAATCCTGCGCATAAGCGCTGATACTCAGACCCAGTACGACAGCCACTATGGCGATTGCTTTCGTCTTCATGCTAACTTGTTCGTTTACATACGCCCGGCATTCCAGCCGGGCACCTAAGTAGAATTAACTAGTCCGTTCACGAATTGTTTGTGCGTCACGGCCTTGTCTACTAACGAACCTTCGTATCGGGAACTCCGTTTTTTCCTGTGCGTGACCGGCCCCGTTCATCTGTAGGCTTTTCGTACCTTTGTCGTACTAATCCGGCTCTGCCCGACCGACGTATGTCTGATTCATCCATCGCTTTGCCCAGCCCGACGGCGACCGTCGGTACTTCTGTTTTATATACGCCCTCGCTGACCGAGTATGTTCGTCGGAAAACCAGCACCGTCGTTATCGGCGACGTGCCTATGGGCTCCGATTACCCCATCCGGGTACAGTCGATGACGACTGTCGATACCATGGATACGGCCGGGTCGATCGAGCAGTCGATTCGGATGATCGAAGCGGGCTGCGAATACATCCGGATTACGGCACCCAGTGTGAAGGAAGCGCAGAACCTGGAAAACATTCGAAACGGACTGCGCGCGCGTGGGTACACAACGCCACTCGTGGCCGATATTCACTTTACGCCCAATGCCGCCGAACTGGCCGCACGCATCGTCGAAAAAGTACGAATCAATCCCGGTAACTACGCCGACCGGAAACGATTCGAATTTATCGACTATACCGATGCCGCCTATGCCGCCGAGCTGGAGCGCATCCGGGCCAAATTTCTGCCCCTGGTACGCATCTGCAAGGAATACGGAACGGCCATGCGTATCGGTACCAACCACGGCTCTCTTTCCGACCGGATTCTGAGTCGCTACGGCGATACGCCGATGGGGATGGTCGAGTCGGCGCTGGAATTCTTGCGCATCTGCGAAGCCGAAAACTATTTCAACATCGTGCTGTCGATGAAGTCGAGCAACCCGCAGGTGATGGTACAGGCTTACCGTCTGCTGGTACAACGGCTGGATCAGGAAGGTTTGAAACCGTATCCGCTGCACCTGGGTGTAACGGAAGCCGGCGAAGCGGAAGACGGGCGCATCAAATCGGCGCTTGGTATCGGTACGCTGCTGGAAGATGGCATTGGCGATACGGTTCGGGTGTCGCTGACGGAAGAACCCGAGCGGGAAGCGCCGGTGGCGCAGGCCCTCATCGATCGGTACACGAACCGGCGGAGCGAGAGTCAGCCCATACCGGCGGTTGACCAGTATCCGATCAATCCTTACCAGTACACCCGCCGGGCGACGCAGGAGGTTGCCAATCTGGGCGGGTCGAACGTGCCCCGCGTCATTGCCGACTACAGTCAGACGCCCATTACGAGCCACAACGACCTGCACCCTATCGGCCATTTCTACCTGCCCGTCCCCGATAAGTGGCGGATGAACGACCTGGGTGCCGATTATGTCTACACGGGTCTGACGCCAGCATCATTTATGCTGCCGAATGGCCTGAAGGAAGTGCTGGATTACATCGTCTGGCAGAACGTCGACGATCTGGCCAACACGCTGCCGATGCTGCTGGCCAACGAGTACCTGACGGCAAAAACGTCGGGCGAACCTCTGCACGACCGGCTGAATTTTGTCCGGTGTACGTGGGATGATCTGTCGGACGACCTGCTAGATCAACTCCGTACCGATCAGACGGTTGCACTTGTGTTATCGACCGACAATGCCCACGCCATGGCCGAACTCCGCCGGCTGGTTGTCGAACTGATGAATCAGGGTATCAATACGCCCGTGGTGATCTGGCGCAGCTATGCCAACGTTCCTGAAGCCGACCTGCCGTTATTTGCTGCGACCGACGCCGGTGGTCTGTTGATCGACGGTCTGGGCGACGGCATCATGCTATCGACAGCCACGACTACGGATGCCGACAAGAAACGACTTAACGAACTGGCCTTCGGCATTTTACAGGCTGCCCGCACCCGCATCACGAAGACCGAATACATCTCCTGCCCGTCCTGCGGCCGGACGCTGTTTGACCTGCAGGAAACGACAGCTACGATCCGGCAACGCACCGATCACCTGAAAGGCGTCAAGATTGGCATCATGGGCTGCATCGTCAACGGGCCGGGTGAAATGGCCGACGCCGATTACGGCTACGTCGGTATCGGTCGCGACAAGATCGCACTGTATCGGGGGCAGGAGGTCATCAAGAAGTCCGTCCCCGCCGACCGGGCTGTCGACGAACTGATCGAACTGATTCGGGAGGACGACCGCTGGATCGAACCCGAACTGACGACAGTCGGGTAAGTACCGGCAGTCCGGCGTTTTCAGCCACGAAAAGAATGATAAAACAATCGGATTTAACGCCGAATTAGGGACCTGTATTCGTCCATTTTCTGTTGATGTACAGGAAGGCAGTGGCCCCGTTGTCGTTGGCTTCTGCAACCTTAACGACTCATATTGTGAACAGACTGATCGATTATTTTCGCATTGGCCCGGTGTTTCGGTACTTCATCAACGTATTCCGCAAGCCCGATCCAAGCAAGCCAACCAGCGTCAACCTGCGCATGATGCACGGCATCAACCGCATCTCGATTCTCATGTTTCTCTTCGCCGTCATTGTCTATACGGTTCGGCACTGCGCTCGATGAACACCGAAACCCTGCGCTCCTACTGCATCAGCAAGCCGGGCGCAACCGAATCCTTTCCGTTCGATGAGTCGACACTGGTGTTTAAAGTCGGCGGGAAGATTTTCGCCCTGCTCGACATCGACAGCCGACCGACGACAGTAAACCTGAAATGCGACCCCGAACGGGCTGTTCAGTTGCGGGAAGAACACGCTGCGGTGGTACCGGGTTTTCACATGAACAAGCGGCACTGGAACACCGTCACCCTCGGCGGCACGCTCCGCAGCAGTGACCTGCACGACTGGATCGACCACTCCTACGAACTGGTTGTCAAGTCGTTGCCGAAAGCCGTTCGGACCGAACTGAGCAGTAACTAATTCGTCGCTGCGGCTTGCGCCGGCACCCCTCATTATTGTAAATTCGCATTCAAGCCAAACGAAACAGATCGGTTATGGAAGTGGCGTTGATTGGTTTTCTGTTCGTGATGTATCTGATCATTCGGTACTACGTGGTCGATCACGACACGCCCGCCGATAAAGACCGGAAGCGCTTTCAGAAAGGCATCGACCTGGTGGTACAGCGCGACTACCTGAACGCCCACACCTACTTCGACGAGGCCGTCCGGCAGAATCCCAAATCGGCCCTTGCCTATGCCTATCGGGGTAAGTGCCAGCTCGCGCAGGAAAACCATCACTCCGCCATTTTCGACCTGACGCAGGCCCTCAGCCGCGATAATACGCTGGCTGACTGTTACCTCGACCGGGGTATTGCCTACTATCAGCTGGAGAATTTTTCGGAAGCCTTCCGCGAGTTCGACAAGGCTGTTTGGCACTTTCGCGACGAAAAGCCGGATGCGTATCGCTGGCGCGCGCTGGCCCGGATTCAGGTGCGGCAGTTACCCCAGGCCGAGAACGACCTGCGCCGGGCGGTACTGCTCGGCGATGAGAACTCGTTTCACCTGCTGCTTCAACCACCCTTCACCCGGCCGGTGTATCACCGCAAGTAAATCGGCTATTCTATCCGCCGGCTGACCTCCCCCCTAGCACCCAGAAGGTTAGCCTTGTAGTGGTTCCAATTGACGTTCGTTAACTGGCTTACTAGGTAAGTTTTTTTACCCCTAAATCCCCTGAAGGGGACTTTGCTCGTACTCGGAGAAAGTCCCCTTCAGGGCAAGGCTGTTAAGTTCTTAAATTAACGCTGACGGTAGCCAAATTACCTTCGGTCCATCTACCCCCCAGCCCCGAAACGTCGGCCCGGCCTAAAGGGGGTGAACTTCATTTGTGGAATGCTCCCCCTTTAGGGGGCTGGGGGGTAGGGCGGAACAGAACTTAACACCCCTGCCCTTCAGGGGATTTAGGGGTAAAAAAGGCCTGCTAATAGCATCGTGGCCCACTTAGGCAAAACCCCTACGAGGTTAGCCCTAAAGGGGAAGTAGTTCTTCACGGAAGGCTCCCCCTTTAGGACGGGCCGACGCTTCGGGGCTGGGACGGCCGGCTGCCGCCGGGTAGATCAGAACTTAACAAACGCTCGCTAGAACACGTAACTTACGGTCAGGCGGCCGTTGATGGGTGGCTGGGGTACCCAGTAATAAAGACCGTTGCGGTACCAGGGCGTGGCGATGAGTTGCCGGTTGAGCAGGTTATTGACGATCAGGTTTACCCGCACCGCATGATGCTGCCAGCCCAGCCCCCCGTCGAGCCGGAAATAATCGGGCGTCGTGTGCTGCGTCGCCGTTGCAAAACGCTCTCCCCGCCCAGCCTGATACTGATACCCCATCGATACCGTCAGGCCGGCACCGATGGGCAGCGCGTAGTTGAGCCAGGTATTCTGCACATGCTTTACATACATGGGCGTCGGCGTACCGATCAGCAGCGGGTTAACGTCCTGCTCGACCTTCGAGTCGCAGTAAGCGTAGTTGACCACCACATTCAGCCCCCGCGCTACCTGCCCCACCACATCGACATCGACACCCTGCGACATCGTCTGACCAACCTGAATCCGGTACTGCGCATTGTTGGGATCTGTCGCGATGATGTTCGACCGGTTGATACGGTACAGCGACAACGTCGAGTTCCAGCGGCCGTTGAACCAGTTTTTCTTGATACCGATCTCCCGGTTTACGCCCTGCAACGGCCGGATAGCGTCTCCGCCAGCGGTAACCCCCGCCTGTGGTACGAACGTCCGGTCGTAGAGCGCGTACACCGTCAGGTCGGGGCGCAGGCTGTAGCTGATCCCTACGCGGGGTGTCACGACGTGATCGCTCGATTCCGTATGTACGCCCGACACGTCATTGCCTGTCCGGGCGGTGGTGAAGCGGCCCGCCACCGTCAGCCGCAATTTATTCCGAAACAGACTCAGCTCGTCGAGTGCATAAACCGACTCGTACGCCACCCGCTGATTCGTGTTGCCGTTCGCCACACCGCCCGGCGTGTGGTAGCCCGGAATCTCCGCGCCGTAGTCTGGATTGGTTACGTCGAGCGGATAGTACGTTAGCTGCGTCGTACCATTGGCATCTTTGTAGGTATTGTACGACACATAGCTATCGGCCAGGAATCGCTTCTGATTGACGTCGACGCCCATCAGCAACTGATGCTGTACCAGTCCAGTCGTGAAAGTTCCGTTGACGAATGCCTGCTGCGAATAAACTTCCGTTCGGTTCAGGTCGTATTTCGGGTTTCGCAACAACACATTCGGGTTAGCTGCGTTGACGCCCGTTACCCACAGGTAGATTCCCTCCGCATTGTTCCGCAGGAATGAACCCCGCACGGTCAGTTGCCAGTTTGCGTTAAACTGATGCGCAACCGTCAGGAAGCCGCTGTGATCCTGCGCGTGAATGGGTCCAACACTGGGTTCGTTGATGGAGAAATCGACGGGTAACGTACCGAATCCGGCCGGAGTCATGACGATGGGGCTGTACATCGCGTATTTATTGGCCTGATACTGGTACTCCGCCGACACATAGGTACGATCGCTGATCCGGTATTTGAGTACGGGCGCGATCAGAAATCGCCGGTTGTAATCGAACTTGACGAATGAGTTCGTCGTCATGCCCATCGTATTGAGCCGGTACAGCAGTTTGCCTTTCTTATCGAACTTACCGTCCAAATCGACCGCCAGCCGGTAGAAGTCGAAACTACCCAGCATGGCCGTAACGGCGTACCGCTGTGCCCCCGTCGGCTGTTTGGTCAGGATGTTGAAGCTACCCGCCGGATCGCCGATGTTATTCATAAACAGCGACGGCCCCTTCACAAATTCTACCCGATCGATAATGGCCGCGTCGTCGGGCGACGGCCCCCGAAAGATGGGCGTCAGATCGACACCGTTGCGCAGGCTGGAGATCAGCCCCCCACGCATGAACATGAAGGGACCCAGGTTATTCGATATTTCCTGCCGGATGACGCCACTCACATTCCGGCTGACGCTCTCGGTCATGTTAAAGCTTCCCTGATCGGCAATGATCTCGGGCGTAATCGTCTGGATACTCTGCGAGAGGTTGATCGGAGTCGTTTTTAGCCGCAGCGCACTCGAAATGCTGTTGCTCGTATACGTCCGAAAGTAGCGCGAGCTGACCCGTACTTCGTCCAGACTCCGGCTGTTGTCGGGTGTCAGTACGATGGTCAGCACGGTTGTCGGGTCAGCAACCGATATCGTACGCGACTGGTAACCGACATAGCTAACCTGCACGGCCGACACTGACCTGGTGGTGCGCAGTTCGAAACGCCCGCTACTGTCGGTGGTCGTTCCCA
This sequence comes from Spirosoma oryzae, assembly GCF_003002825.1. GTDB lineage: Bacteria > Bacteroidota > Bacteroidia > Cytophagales > Spirosomataceae > Spirosoma > Spirosoma oryzae. The sequence continues at coordinate 145,060 of NZ_PVTE01000014.1, forward strand.
CCGTCGCCCCCGATACGGTAACGGTAGCACCGGGCAACGGGGCGTTGGGTGATTTTTCATCGGTCACGATCCCCCGAATCGTCACTTGCGCAATGGATACAAGATTGATTGAAACAAAGCAGAGCAGTAGTAAAAACTGTCTAACAAACATGGATTGTATGGTAAAAAGGTAGTACGAACCAGCCACGAAAGGTCAGGTTCAAGAAGAAATGACTAGTCAATCCAACGCAGCCGTACGGCATGGATCACGCCGGTACGACCGACCTCTGGAGTCGATGTTCACTGGAAGAAAGACGTGAAAGAGAGCGCGTAATTAACGGCGGGGTGGGCGCAGCAACTCGTCGACCAGATAGGTAGCGACTGAGCGTTTGTATGTAAAGAGACCCGTTGCGTCAGTGAGCACGGTCAGGGGTGCAAACGAAAAGCTAGTTCCTGCCTCGCAGAACAGCTGTACTACCGGCGTATTCCGGACGCGCTCACTCGTATCCTTGTCCTGCCGGTCCTGCTGGGCTTTCAGCTTTTTGGCCAAGTAGCATTGGCCGTCGCAGTGCAGTTCGGGGCGGTCCCGGTTTTCGCAAAGTACCCGCGCAATGTAATCGCGGTTGAGGTTATAGTAGGCAATGGTTCCCCACGGACTGATGCCGGGCAGCAGTACCGCAAACAGGAGCAGATAGACAAGCAGGGAACGCATTGGGGGGCAAAAGTAAGCCGGAATAGCTTAACTTGCCTGTTTGAATAAAAGAAGAAAGAGGTTAGAAGAAAGAGAAAAGACACCGAAGAGCCATTCTTTCTTCTGCCGTCTTTTCTCTTTCTTCTAACTTCTACCAGCAAGTCTGCTTATATGCACCGTTCTGCCATTTCGTTTAGTGTACTAGCCCTCCTGGCCAGTTGCAGCCATCGTTCCATGCCAGTCCAGTCCTATACCGTCGAACCGGGCGTTTCGCAGACGCTGGCTCAGACCCGGCGGCAAACGATCAGCGCCCCCGCCTACCAGCTATCGTTCGACATTCCGGCGCAGAAAAACGAACCCATCCCGGCCACGGAAACCATTTCGTTCGACTGGAAGCCCACAACCGACCCGCTGTTGATCGATTTCAAAGAGTCGCGCGATCACCTGCACCAGTTGACGGTCAACGGCGACACCACAGCGATTGTCTTCGCGAACGAACACATCCGAATCGAACCGGCGCGGCTGAAGGCCGGACGCAATCAGCTTACGATTCAATTTACGGCGGGGAATCTGTCACTCAATCGTAACGACGAATACCTGTACACGCTGCTCGTCCCGGATCGGGCTCGCACCGTATTTCCCTGCTTCGATCAACCCGATCTGAAAGCCACGTTTGCCCTCACGCTGACGATCCCGGAAAACTGGGTCGCTATCGGTAACGCGCAGGCGCAGGCATCGACCTCGGCGGGTACCCGCAAGACGATCCGCTTTGCCCCGTCCGACGTGATTCCGACCTACCTGTTTTCGTTTGTCGCGGGTAAATTTACGGTGGTGACGGAGAACGCAGACAAGCGGCCGATGACGCTGCTTCACCGCGAAACCGACCCGGTCAAGCTAAAACTCAGTCAGGATTCGCTGTTTTCGCTGCATGCGGGGGCGCTCCGTTTTCTGGAAGACTATACCCAGCGCCCCTACCCCTTCGCCAAGTTCGACTTTGCCGCCATTCCTGATTTTCAGTACGGCGGCATGGAGCATGTCGGTGCTATCGACTACAAAGCGTCGGCGCTGTTTCTCGACAATGGAGCCACGCGCGATCAGAAACTGGCGCGGGCGTCGGTAATCGCCCACGAAACGGCGCACATGTGGTTTGGCGACCTGGTGACGATGCGCTGGTTCAACGATGTGTGGCTCAAGGAAGTGTTCGCCAATTTTATGGCCGACAAAGTCACGGCGATCACGATGCCGGAGGTAAACAACGACCTGAAATTCGTCATCGATCACCTGCCGGCTGCCTACGCCGTCGATCGCACCGAGGGGGCCAACCCGATTGGTCAGCCGCTGGCAAATTTACAGGAAGCCGGATCGCTGTACGGGGGTATCATCTACCACAAAGCCCCGATTATGATGCGACAGCTGGAAGCCCTCATCGGTGCCGACAACCTGCGCGACGGCCTGCGGGAATACGTTCGGACCTACGCCTTCGGCAACGCCACCTGGAACGACCTGATTACGATTCTCGACAAACGGACGCCCGCCGATCTGGTTACCTGGAACAAAGTGTGGGTCGAACAGACGGGCCGGCCGGTGGTGTCGTCTCAGCTTACGCAACAGGCCGGGCGCGTCGGTACGCTAACGGTAAAGCAAGTAGGAGAAGATGGCTCAAAGCGCGTCTGGCCGCAGTCGTTCGAACTGGCGTTTGTGTACCCTGATCGCATCGAGGCACTGCCCGTCAGTCTCACGTCGGCGCAGGTAAACGTACCCGAAGCAACTGGTAAAGACATACCGTTGTTTGTTGCCCTGAACAGCGACGGACGCGGGTACGGTCGCTTTTCAGTCGACACGACGATGCTGGACCGACTCCCCATACTGAGCGATCCCGTCAGCCGGGCTGCGTCGTATATCAACCTGTACGAGAACATGCTGGCGGGGCAGGCCGTGCGCCCGGCCCGACTGGCTACCGTCTACCGCTCGCTGCTGGCGACGGAAACGGACGAACTGAACCTGCGCTTGCTGACGGGTCAGCTATCGGACATTGTCTGGAATTTCACCCGCCCCACCGACCGCCTGGCGCTGGCCGGGCAGGTAGAACAGGCAAGCTGGCAGGCGATGGAACAGGCTATAAATCCGGGACAATCCAGTCCGGGACAATCCAGCCCGGGACCATCCAGTCCGGGACTAAAGAAGGTGCTGTTTCGGCTGTACCAGAGTGTGGCCCTGTCGACAGATGCACAGCAGCGGCTCTACCAGATCTGGGACAAGCAGCAGGCCCCCACCGGCGTTACACTCACCGAAGACGACTACACATCGCTGGCCCTCTCGCTGGCCGTCCGCGACTACCCGGCCCCCGACATTCTGACGCGCCAGCTGGCTCGTATCAAAAACCCCGACCGGCAAAAGCGGCTTCAGTTCATGATGCCCGTCCTGTCGGGCGACGTTGCCGAACGCAACCGTTTTTTTGCCTCACTAGCCGACGAGAAAAACCGCGAACACGAAGCCTGGGTAACGGCGGCATTAGGCTACCTACACCACCCGCTGCGGACGGCAACGTCGGTAGCGTATCTGCCGAAAAGTCTGGATTTGCTGGACGAGATTCAGCGGACGGGCGACATCTTTTTCCCGGAGTCCTGGCTCCGGTCGACCCTGTCGGGCTATCAGACACCCGATGTCGCACAATTGGTTCGTCGTTTCCTTGCCGATCGACCGCACTATAACACCCGGCTGCGCAGTAAACTACTCCAGGCAGCTGATACACCGTTTCGGGCCAGTAAACTGCTGTATCAGGGTCGACCATAAACACAAAAACGCCGGACATACCGTCCGGCGTTTTGCAAAATACTCCTTCTGATAAAACTATTCGTTTGCGGCTTCAGCAGCAGCCTGTGCTTCCAGTGCTTCGATAGCCGACCGGTTTTTATCGCCGTATTCGTCGCGCTTCTGCTCGAAGTACGTAAATATGTTTGTAACGGCGTCTACGTTGTCAGCTACTTTGCCGTGCATCTCGCCGAGGTTTTTTTCCAGAAACGAGTCGTTCAACCCATTCATGTTATCTACCTCAATTTTACCGATCTTTTCGATCAGTGCATTCTGACTATTCTGCAAATCTTCGAGTTCACGAACGATTTTGTTCATCAACTCAAACTTCTGTAGTTTATCCATTGTCGAATTCGTTTGAATCGTACTTGTTGATTGCATTACCTAACCGCTGTCGGAAATAAAGGTTTTTAATTTTGTCTATAATATCCTCCCCCAGCGGGTACAACGGCCGATTAGCTGCCGTATCGAACTTGAGGTAAAGAACCACAAATTCCTCATTTACAGAAGACTAGTATACACAATAATGCATCTTCGAATTTTCATATTACTATTATTTATCAATCTATAAATTAAATCAATTTGATCGATAGTTTACCTACTCGTAGCTTTGGCATAGTCAACCAACCCCCTTTATGACGACACGCCACACTCATTTTATAGTCGTTTATATACGCAGAAATTACGCCCTGCAACGCGTACGAGTGCTGGCTTAGTCGGCACGACAGCGCAGGAGTTTATGCCCCGACCGGACTGTTGATAATGCCGGTCAGTGATCGGCATCTGCCCCCCTGACTTGATCAGTAAACACCATCCTGTAACTTGTACGACCCACGCCGATCGCCCTATGTTCGGCGTTTTTTTTTACTGGTTAGTCGTTTTTAGGTAATCAAACGTAACTGACGTAACTGGTACGCTTATCTGAAACGCGCACAAGCGGGTCATACGATAGAAACAGTATACCGATTGAAAGTTGAATACCGGGAATACCGTAACTTAACCGTTCCTACTTTTGCTAATTCACGTATGACTGGTGAACAGACGCTCCTCAACGATGGACGCCCTGACCAACTGGCTCGCATGCATGTTGCCCTTCAGGCGGCCGCGATCGGCACCTGGGATCTGGATATAAAAAATCAGCAGGTCTGGTGGGATGACCATTGCAAGCAACTGTACGGATTTTATCAGAACGACATCGTACCGTATGAGCAGGTGCTCCGCTACGTTCATGCCGACGACGTAGCAACCCTTGACAAAGCTGTTCAGTGGGCACTCACCCCCCAGTCCGCCGGACACTACGACTGTCAGTTTCGAACGATTGGTGCGGAAGATGGGCAACTGCGCTGGCTCCACTGCCGGGGGCAGGCGTTTTTCGATGAGATGGGCATCCCCTATCGCTTCTCGGGCATTGCGCAGGACATCACACAACTGGTTTTGGCCCGACAACAAACGCAACGCAGTGAACAGCGCTTTCGCAACCTGGTTTACGACTCCCCTACGGCAACGGTTGTTTTTATGGGGCGCGACATGGTTGTTCAGGCGATCAACGAACCCATGCTAACCATCTGGGGTAAAGACGACGCTGTGTTGGGGAAATCGCTGCACGGCGCAATGCCCGAACTGATTGGTCAGCCTTTTCTGGAACTGCTACAGCACGTATACGACACCGGCGAAGCGTACCACAATCCCGAAGGTAAAGCGGCTATCGTGGTCGATGGAAAGCTGGAGGAATTCTGGTTTAGCTTCTCCTATAATCCTCTGTACGATGATAACGGCCAGATCTATGGCATCATCAACACGGCCGTCGATATCAGCGAGCAGGTAACAGCCCGCCGTCTGCTAGCCGCCAACGAAGCACGCCAGACCTTTCTATTAACGCTCAGCGATCAGCTAAGGCCACTGCTCGACCCGGCACAGATGCAGTACCGGGCCGCCTGCCTGCTCGGCGACTATGTCGGGGCCAACCGGGTAGGGTATGCCGAAGATCAGGGCGACGGGATAGCCTTCATAGCGGCCAACAATTATGTAAACGGAGTAGCCCAGATAACCGGTTACTTCCGATACACCGATTTTGGGCAACCCCTGGCCGCCGATCTGCTGGCTGGCCGTACCGCCGTTCAGCCTGATGTCGCTCAGGCAACTTCGCTCAGTGAGACTGAGCGAAAGGCTTATCGGTCGTTGCAGGTAGGGGCCGCTCTGAACAAGCCGTTACTGAAAGACGGACGCCTGCTGGCGGTCATGTTCGTGCATCACCAAGACGCACATGCCTGGTCGCCGGATGAACTGACGTTGCTGGACGAAACGGCGGAACGAACCTGGGAAGCGATCGAGCGGGCACGGGTCGAAGCCGCATTGCGGCAACGCGAAGAACAATACCGGGCCTTGTCGCAGGAACTGGAGGAGCGGGTACGGTCTCGAACCCAGGAACTGGAACTGGCGAATCAGGATCTGGAGCGATCCAACGACAGTCTTCAGCAGTTTGCCTACGTAGCCAGTCACGATTTGCAGGAACCGCTGCGCAAAATTCAGGCATTCTGTTCGCTGCTGGAACAGCAAATCAGCGATCAGCTCACTGACACCGGCCGACACTACATCGAGCGAATCACCGATGCCAGCGCCCGCATGTCGACGCTTATCAAAGACCTGCTGGCGTTCTCCCGTCTGTCGATCCGACAACAAACGTTGCAGTCCGTTTCGCTAGATAGCGTGGTGAAAGACGTGTTGAGTACGCTCGATTGGGCGGTCAGCCAGCACCACGCGCAACTCGACGTCACGCCGTTACCCGTCGTCAATGGCGACGAGATGCAGTTGCGGCAGTTGTTCCAGAACCTGCTGTCGAATGCCCTCAAGTTTACCCCAGCGGGGCAGTCGGCGCGGGTTGCCATCCACAGCATGGTGAAACCCCGTCGTGAATTACCCGACCACGTAAAGCCGACCAGCGACGCCCACTTCTTTCATCAGATCTGCATTCAGGATGCGGGCATCGGCTTCGACGAGAAATACCTCGACCGGATTTTTCAGGTCTTCCAGCGCCTGCACAGCAAGAACGACTTTCCGGGTACGGGCGTCGGCCTGGCCATCTGTCAGCGCGTGGTCGAAAATCATGGTGGGGGCATCACGGCCGAAAGCAGACCGGGCGAGGGCGCTACGTTTTACGTCTACCTGCCCGCCTGAACCGCTTTTCGCAGGATGGCGACGCACGCGTCCAGTTCAGCCTCCGTACTCGACGCAAAGCCCAGCCGGGTGCTGTTGAACCGCCGACCGGGTAGGTCATGACTCAGCCCATCGGCCAGCGACAGGCCGTGTTTGTGCGCCCGTTCGACCACCGCTACCGGATCTATGTCGGACCGGAACGTAGCCCACACGGCCAGGCCCCCATCGGGTTTGGTAAACCGGACCTCGTCGGCCAGTTGATCGGTTAGCAGCGCGCAGACATGATCGCGCCGGGCGTGGTACGTTCGTAACGCTTTCCGGAAATGCCGCTTCAAGTCGCCGTTTTTCAGCAGTTGCCCAATGGCAAATTCAAGCATGGGGTCGCCCTGCCGGTCGATGATGCGCCGGAGCCGGGCCAGTTCATCGATCAGGTCGGTCGGAGCCACGACATAGCCGATCCGAAAGGCTGGGGCAATTGACTTGGTCAGCGATCCGACGTAAACGACCATCCCCTGCCGGTCGGCGCTAGCCAGCGGTAAGATGGGCCGACTCAGGTAGTGAAAATCATAGTCGTAATCATCCTCCACAATGGCAAAACCCCAGCGTTCGGCCAGTTGCAGCAGCCGAATCCGCCGGTCGGCCCGCAACGTAACCGTTGTTGGGTAGTGGTGATGGGGCGTTACGTACACCATCCGCACCGGCTGTTCCGCGCATAGCCGGGCCAGTGCGTCAACGTCCAGCCCCTGCTCATCGACAGGAACGGTGTATACGGTAGCCCCCGCCTGCCGGGCATTCATAGCGGCCCCCGCCCAGCTACTTTCGCCCATCACGAACACATCGCCAGCCCGTAGCAGCACCTGTGCTGTCAGGTGCAGCCCCATGATGCTGCCGCGCGTAATCAGCACGTTGTCGGGCGTAATTTGCAGACCACGCGTTTCGTTGAGATGCTGTGTCAGCTGTTCGCGCAGCAACGGATGGCCTTTGGTATCGCCATACCCAAAGTGCCGTTGCGGATCACCCCAGCGGAAATACGACCGGTACGACCGGCTCAGTTCATCCATCGGTGCCAGCCGGATATCGGGAAACCCATCGTCGAGCCGAAGTCCGGTCAGCGACGTCATCACGGGTCGTATCAGGTGCGGCCCCGTCGCAAAGGCATAGCCGGGTGTCTGCCGATTGCCGACGGGCTGCGCTGCGGGTAGGGCGTTCTCTGCCGACGCACTGGCTGGCAGCGACTGGGGTCGAGCCTCCTGAACATGCGCAGCCACGTAGGTACCACTACCCGGACGACTGTCGAGCCAGCCCTGTGCCAGCCCTTCGTCGTAGGCAGCCACGACGGTCTGGCGATGGATGCCGAGCAGGGTAGCCAGTTGTCGCGTACCCGGCAGCCGCTGCCCCGCCGGTAGCGTTCCGGTCCGAATCAGCTGGAGCAACTGATCGCCGAGTTGGATGAATACGGGCACCGACCGGGCCTTGTCGAGGTGAATCAGGGATTTGTAGGGTAGCACAACCGGACCAGTATGTTTTCAAAAAGCGGACGATCTGACTAGTCCGGTAAAGATCGAGGTTTGTCCTGATTTAACCATTCATCGCTATGCAAACCGCTCGCACGACCCCCAGCCGTCTGGCCAAACGCGCTCACTACGACGCCGACACGATCCATCCCATTCTGGACGAAGCCCTCTTCTGTACCGTCAGTACCGTAATCGATGGGCAGCCGTTTGCCCTGCCCACCGCCCACGCCCGCCACAACGACAAGCTGTACATCCACGGCTCGGTAGGCAGTCATTTTATCCGGGCCATCGAACACGGCGCGCCGGTTTGTATTACGGTCATGCTGGCCGACGGACTGATTCTGGCCAAATCGGCATTTTCACATTCCGTCAACTACCGATCGGTGGTGGTGTTTGCGCAGGCCGAGAAGGTGACTGACGAGGCCGAGAAAATGCAGGCGCTGGCCCTGATCACCGACCACATGGTACCTAACCGCTGGGACGACCTTCGCCCGACGACAGACAGCGAGTTGCGTAAAACGACCGTGCTCGCGTTTTCACTGGCCGAAGCGTCTGCCAAGGTGCGTACCGGCAACGCCAACGACGATGCGGCCGACCGCGATCTGCCAACCTGGGCGGGGGTAATTCCGCTGAAGACCGTGCAGCTACCGCCCATTCCCGCCGACTATAACACAGCGTCGCTACCGGCTTATCTAAGCGCCTAGCACCGGTATTCAGCGAATGCACTCAGGACAGCAACGGGGTCGCTGGTGGCTCCGTTGCCGATTCGTGCCTATTTTGGCAACAGTCAGGCCGATCCGTGCCCACCGACTGATTGAACCGCAGCCATTCCCAATGACCATTCGCCCCTGTCAACCCACCGACTACGAACCGTTGCTCACTGTCTTTCACAAGAGCGTACCACACGCCTTCGCCCCGGAGGAAGCCGCCGATTTCAGTGATTTCTTACGTACCAACACCGACCCCTATTTTATTGCCGAACTGGCCGGGCAGGTGGTGGGCGGCTGCGGCCATTGCCTGATTACCGACACGACGACCGCCCGCATCGGCTGGATATTGAGCGATCCCGACCACGCAGGATCAGGTATCGGTGGCGCACTGTTACGCCATAACCTGTCGCTCATTGCCCAACACGCTGGCATTCAGCTGATCGAGTGTCGTACCTCGCAGGTCGCTTATCGTTTCTTCGAAAAATTCGGGTTTCAGCTTCAGTACACACAACCTGACTTCTGGGCACCCGGTCTCGATCTTTATTTCGTCAGTCGACCCAATGAACCAACCACTCACCCCTGAAGCCGGGCTCCGGACCCTACAAGCCCACTCGGCCGAATTTATCAGCCTGTTTACACACGGTAGCCTGGTTGTCGAATACTACAAACCCGATCAGGTCGACAAGCAACAACCACACACCCGCGACGAAGTGTATGTCATCACCAGCGGCACCGGTACGTTTGCGCTGGCCGGTCGTCAGATGACCGTCAAACCGGGCGACCTGCTGTTTGTACCGGCGGGCGTCGAACACCGCTTCGGCCCATTTACCGACGATTTTGCCACCTGGGTGCTGTTTTATGGGCCTGAGGGTGGCGAAAAAACGTAACTTCTTTTCGCATCGTAACGACACTACCCAGTATGGCCAACGAACATCAGTATGCCGTCACCACGACCTGGACGGGAAACACCGGACAGGGCACCTGCTCGTACAAAGGCTACGAGCGAAGCCACACGATTTCGGTGACGAACAAGCCCGACATTGCCGGCTCGGCCGACCCTTCGTTTCGGGGCGACCACACGCGCCATAATCCCGAAGAGTTACTCGTAGCTTCCCTGTCGACCTGCCATATGCTCTGGTATCTGCACCTGTGCGCCGAAGCGGGCGTTATCGTAACGGACTATGTGGATCGGGCCACGGGCACGATGATCGAAACCCCGGACGGCGGGGGGCGCTTCCGGGAGGTGACGCTCCATCCAGTCGTTACGGTCGCCGACGCCCGTATGATCGACAAAGCAAATGCCCTGCATGAGCCGGCGAATCAAAAGTGCTTCATCGCGAATTCCTGCAATTTTCCGGTGCATCACCGGCCGACCTGTGTATCTGCGTCAACCGAATGAGTCGACGAAGCCTTAGTGGGTTTATTCGGCACTACCGACGCTATTATTTTGTAGTAAAAACAGCGGGTAACCGGTTGGGCATCTCCGTGTCCTGGCTACTACGCGTCGGCTACAGGTCAAAAGCCTGCTCTAAACAAACTTTATGCAATCATACACTACCCCGGAAAGCATCATCCGTATCGAGCGAATGAACCAGCACTTTACCAAATACCACCTGGGCGGTGGCCGGGTTCTTCATCATTTTACGGCCGCCAACGACACCTTGTTTCACGACCACCCCTGGCCCTTCCGGAGCACCATCCTGTCGGGCGGTTACGTCGAAATCGTCGCACAGCCAACGGATGACGGTCGGTTCACCTTAACGACGGTACAGCGCCTGCCGGGCACGACGCACGATGTACAGGCGGGTACGATACACAAGCTGACGAAACTCCTGAAACAGGACTGCTGGACGATGATCGAGCCGGGCAAACCCGAGCGGATGTCAGGCTTCTACAAAGCGGATGAAGACGGCGTCTGGCACCGCTTCTGGAATCAGCGCAAATGGACACTGATCGTCCCCGTTCCCAAACCAGCCTAATTGCAGTTGCCGCTGCTCCGGGAGACTCTACCAGGCATGACCTGGCTCGGGCAACTTCCGGAACAGCGGCACTGTATCGCCCGACCTGCTCTTATTGATACGAAAATGCACTGATGCGCAGTTCGCGTCCTACACGCATTGCACTGGACGACAAACTTGACTCGGTCAACGCGGTCTGGCTATCGGGTCGGCCAAGCGCGTCGAAGGTGTAGCTGTACGTGGTTACACGCCGGTCGGGCCAGCCAGACGCTACGCCACTAAACGACTCGTCGACCTCCGTCTTGTTCACGATCAGGTTTCGGCTGGGTCGTCCCCATAACGCCTTTTCCGGGTCGGGCAGGCCGATCTTCGTCAGGTCATACGCGTAGGTCGTCGTCTTGCGACCAACGGTATTCTGCTCGATCCGCTGCGTGATATTGCCATCAACGATTGTTTGCTTCACCGTAGCATTGGGCCCATCCTGCCGGAAGGTCATGTAGCCATCCTGGTCGTAGGTGTTGTAAGTGGTCGTATAGCCCTGACTATTTAGCTTGTAGGTGACGGGCGACAGGGGTGACACACGTCGATTGGTGTAAATGAGTTGATTGTCTGCGTAATCAAGCGAAACATCGCCCCATTCGTAGGTATAGTCGGGACGGTCTGGGTTTCGGTTTTCAACGTACGTCAGGCGACGCTGGGCATCATACCGGTATACCGTCTGCCCCCGTACCTGGGAGTAGTAGGCGACATCCTGGTAGAAAATAGGCTGGTCCGGACGCACCATCGTTGCATCGGCTTCCAGGTATGAAGCCGTCACTTTTTTTACCAGCACCAGGTCCTGCGGATCGGGCGGACTGAGTGCGGGTTCCTTGCTGCATGCGCCCACCAGCAGGGATGCGGTAACCAAAACGAGAAGAGCACGAAACGCGACTAACTGCATACAGAAAACGGATTAAGTTGAACAGATACGTTAACCAATAGATACTGATTACACCCATACGTTGCGGGCTGACCGCAAGTTTTTTTTTCGCGTCTACCGATTACCTACGTGGGCGATCAGCACGATTCATTGACCTACCACCATGAGCCAATCTATACGCTGGTTTATCCTAAGTACGCCCCTGCTGGCCTTCGGCTCACTTTGGCCGCACTTGCCAACTCGAATCGTGATTCATTCGGCCAATGCCGACAAATGGGTAAGCCGCGAAGACTTCGGAGGCATTGTTGTCGGAACAACGATGAGCGTCGCCCTACTGGCCTACGGGTTGCTGCAAGTACAGTCAGCATTTCAACCTTTCTCCCAACGCGAACTCAATAAAGCCTATTCGACTATCGCTATCGGAGCTGCCCTGATTGGTTTTGTCGTGCTCGGGGCTGGCATTGGGGGGCATTGACGACAGGTCGAGACTATGGGAAAAGGTACACTAAAGCGTAGATAAGTAGTCAGGGCACTTTCGTTTTGAACGAGCCATTCTGGAAGTAAACGGTTTCAGCCGCGTCGGACGTAGCTTGCCGACGATTGTCGCGCACCAGCGTAACCACGAAAGTGCCTTCGATATCGCCCCCTTGTGCGTCGTACCGGGTGATCCTGATCGTACTCGTCTGTGTTACATCGGGTTGATACTGATCCCGGAGTACGTCGCCCCCAATCAAGGTCACAAAGCTCACCCCTGCTTGCCTGGGATTTACGGCGCAGGGCTGACTCATCGACAGCGTGTATACGCCAACCGCCGGCGGCAGCCTGGTGAAAGTAAGTACCTGATCCCCGCAATAGCCAGCACAAGAAGCCGGTGCCAGTAAGCGCGCTTTGGGATAAGCCAGCTTATTCTGAATCATCAGATTGACGGTATTCAGGCTACAGGAATCGCTCGTATTTTTCCAGGCAGTCGAAAAACCACTCCAGGCCTGCCCGTTCAGGGTCGCCGTTGCATCCTCGCCGACCAGGGGATCAGGCGTATGGGTCGAGCAGCCTACCAGCCCAACCAATAGAATCGAAAACCAGTTGCTCGTCTTCATCGGTGTGTTTTTTCTGGCTAGACCTGAATCAGACGGGAAGCGTTGGAATACATAGTGAACGCGTGTTCGCGCAGTATCAATTACCTTTTCGTTAGCGCAACGATAGACGTTCTGATTGGTCATAACGCCGATCGATGACTGACAAACTAAACGCTACGCAACTGATGCTACGATCCCTGTCTCTATCAATTGTCCTCGTCATAGGCATTTGGGCCTGCCAGGACTCCCCGCCACCACAACCCAATCGGTTTCGACTTATAAAGACGCAACGCATATACGATTTTCTTGATCTGGACCCAGCCCGGTTTGATACCACTACATTCACATATCAGTATGACGATGCAGGCAAACTAATAAGCGCCACGAATACTTTTGTCTCAGTTCATCTTTCGAGCTATATATCGACCTTTCGCTACAACGACCTGAATCAATTAGTCGAAGTAAAATCACTTCGTGACAAGGATACGTTCCCTAGTTATCCGGATGCGTCTCCAGGCACGATAATTACATACGAATATGACAAGCCGGGGAATATCACTGCGATAAATGTGTACACCATTCAGTCAACGGGTTATCGATTTTTAAAAGAGGAGTATAAGCTCGCCTACAATGAAGGCAAAAAACCGGCTTCGCTTTCCTGGAAATTCAACTATGGCTCCCAGTTCGACCCGTATCGCTATGAAGACTACGTATTTACCTACGAGAATGATAACATTACCAGTATGGCCATAACGGCTAACCCAGTGCGATCAAATGGTTACAAATCAAGCACCTATACCCGAGCACTACGTTACGACAACAAAATCAATCCGTTTTATCAGTTGACAGGCGTACCCCTTTTCTCGTACGATTATATTGCCAATCTCAGCAAAAATAATCTACTCGTAAACGACGAAGTTTATTCGTATGACAGAAATAATTTACTCGTAAAATCCACAAATACAAACGGCAAAATTAGTACTACTTATTTTTACGAATCCTATTGAAATCATCCCGGACAGCAGGCGCTTTCACGAACTACGTAACGCCAGTAAATTAACTCCTAATACGAGTAGCGATTGCTAGCGACCAAGACAAATCGCATGCTCGGTAGCGAGCTTAGTTGCCTTCACGTGTCCATCTGTCACTATCACCGACTCGCAGCCGATTTTTTTTGCATAAGCCTTGACACTGGTTCACAAAGAGGGGTCAGCAATAGGCAACTGTAGGTAGGTGCGTAAGTAATTCTACTTCTACTTGCGCTATTGCCTTCTACCCTATGCAACGACGTACGTTTCTGAAACAGAGTGCGGCCACCGGACTGGTAGCCCTGGTCACCCCTACCGGCATTCTTCAGGCCAGTCAGACTACTGCTTCTGCGGATGAATTAGCCACCGCCTTTGCCCAACCGCCCATGTCGGCCCGTGCCCATACGTGGTGGCACTGGATGAACGGCAACGTGACGAAAGACGGTATCACCCGCGATCTGGAAGCGATGAAAGCCATCGGTCTGGGCGGGTTTCAGAATTTCGACGCCGGTACGGGCATTCCCAAAGGACCGCTGGTGTACCTAAGCCCCGAGTGGCTTGAGCTGAAAAAACATACCATTCGGGAAGCTCAGCGGCTGGGGCTGGAATTTACGATGCACAACTGCCCCGGCTGGTCGTCGAGTGGCGGGCCGTGGATCACACCCGACCGCGCCATGCAGCAGGTGGTCTGGAGTGAAACCAGCCTTACCGGCGCTCAGGTCGTAACAGCGTCGTTGCCCCAGCCGCTGACACGATTGGCTTATTACCAGGACATCCGGGTGCTGGCCTTTCCGGCCCTACCCGGCGAAGAACCGTTGACTACGCTGGTCGAGAAAATCAAAACGGGTACAGCCGACGGAACACCCGATCAACTGGCAACCGGCCTGTCGATGCAGCCGGGTGAAGGGGGTACCAGTTCTGTCCTGATCGTCTTCAAGCAACCGTACAACGCCCGGTCGCTGTCGTTTATCAGTCAGCCCATTGCCGGCGCACCGGCCCCGGAACCAGCAGCGGGAGGCAGCATGGCGTTCGGCCGGGGCGGTACGCCGTTCACGCTGGAAGCCTCCGTCGACGGGGTTACGTTCCAGCCCGTCGCAAAGGGAGCATTTGCTACCGCCCCGGAGCCCGAACCGCAGCTGCTTGAATTTACGTCGACGGGTTACCGGTATTTCCGGCTGGTATCGGCAGCCGCCCGGCAGCTCACGCAAATCCGCTTTTCGAGCGTCCCCCGCCTGACCGACTGGCGTAAAAAAACCAACGACCGGTTCAACAACACCCCACCCCCACCCGCCGAAGCCGTACCAGTCACGGACACGATCCGCCCCGATCAACTCATTGACCTGACCGGCCGGGTCGATAAGCAAGGCACGCTCCGTTGGAATGCACCGGCGGGCAACTGGACCGTGCTGCGGATTGGCTTCACCCCCATCGGAACGCTCAACCGGTCGGCGTCGGACACCGGTATCGGCCTGGAATGCGACAAGTACAGCGCCGACGCCATTGCGTTTCACCTGGACAAGATGATGGAGCAGTTGCTGCCTACGCTGGGGCCGTTGACAAAGACTGGTACGGTGGGCCTGCTGATCGACAGCTACGAAGTCGGGATGCAGAACTGGACCGCCCGCTTCGCCGACGAATTCCGGCAGCGGGCCGGGTACGATCTGACAACCTACCTGCCTGCCCTGACGGGCCGCATCGTCGACAGCGTCGATACGACGGAGCGGTTCCTCTGGGATTTTCGCCGGGCGCAGGCCGACCTCATGGCTGATGCCTACTATGGTCAGTTTCGCACGTTCTGCCAGCAACACGGGATGGTGGCTTACGCCGAACCGTACGACCGTGGACCGATGGAGGAGATGCAGATCGGCAGTCGGGTCGGTGCGAACATGGGTGAATTCTGGAACGGGCTGTCGTCCATTTTTCAGAACAACTGGACCATGCGCCGGACCACCAAACTGGCGGCTTCCATCGCCCATACCAACGGGCAGTCGATTGTCGGGGCGGAAGCGTTTACGGGCGAACCCGAATCGGCCCGCTGGCAGGAATACCCGTTCGGCATGAAAGCCCTCGGCGACAAGATGTTTGCGCAGGGCCTGAACCGAATCGTCTTCCACCGCTACGCGCACCAGCCCCACCCCACCGCCCGGCCGGGCATGACAATGGGGCCGTGGGGTATCCACTTCGACCGGACCAACACCTGGTGGCCGGTGGGTCGGGCGTGGCTCGACTACATTGCCCGCTGCCAGTACCTACTGCAACAAGGCTTGTTCGTCGCGGACCTGGCTTACTTTGCGGGTGATGATCCGGGCATTTACACGCGCGTCAGCCCCGACGAACTAACACCAGCTCCACCCGATGGCTACGACTACGATCTTATCAACGGCGAAACGCTGCTGACCAGAGCGACCGTCCGGGCAAACCGGCTCACGCTGCCCGACGGTATGAGCTACCGACTATTGGTATTGCAAAACCCCGACGCAATGACGCTACCGCTGGTCCGCAAGCTGCGCGACCTGGTCCGGCAGGGGCTTTGTCTGGTTGGGCAACCACCCCGCCGGACGCCGGGCCTGAACCGCCCGCCCGCCGACGAAGCCGAATTTACCAGCCTCGTTGCCGAACTCTGGAGCACTGACAGCGCACCGAACGACCGCACCGTAGGCAATGGCCGTGTTGTCCGGGCGATGCCGCTCGCTACGCTACTGGCGCAACTGACGACTCCACCAGACATACAGATTTCGTCGCGATCGGGCGACGCACCGATTACGTGGCTACACCGGCGCGTGGGCGATGCGGATGTGTATTTTTTGGCCAATCAGCGCCGGACGAGCGAAGACCTGGTCTGCACGTTCCGTGTGCGCAACCAGCAACCCGAACACTGGAACCCGCTCACCGGGCAAACGTCCCCCCTCCCCGTCTACGAAACCGCCGGGGACACCACCCGCGTCGCGCTGCGGCTCGATCCGGCGGGGTCGGCTTTCATCGTCTTTCGGCAACCCGCCGGGCGGGCGCTTACATCCGTTCGCCACAACGGGCAGGCGATACTCAGCACGACGCCGTTTCCGGCAAAGCCCCGCACCCTGTTTCCAGCCGTTGTCAACAACTTTACGATCAGCCTGTGGGCCAAGCCTGAACTGAACATCATGCTGGGCACCCGCAACTTCATGGACCATATTGCCGACCCCTGGACCGACTATTACGCGATCTATCCCCCGTCAGGTCGGGATCTGTACGGCGACGGGCACGAAACGGCGGGGCTGACCATCGGGCGAAACGGCGTGGCGATCTGGCAGCGTGGCGCAGGCAAACCCGTGCTGACGCTGGCGGCTCCGGCGGCTCTGTCGGGCTGGAGTCACGTGGCCGTCGTGTACCGTGCGGGTATTCCGGCAGTCTATGTCAACGGCCGGCTGGTACAGACCGGCAAGGAAGCGGGTAAAGCCGTGCATCCCGGCGTTGGACCGGCTTACCTGCGCGAGGGTGCGTCGTTCTACAACGGCGACATGACCATACCCCTGCTCACGCCCTCGGCGCTGACCGACGCGCAGGTTAGTCAGCTAGCGACCCAAGCCCGTCCGGCTCAACCCACTGACTTGCTTATCGCTCCATCCGGGCATAGCAAACCAGCCTTATTGCTTGGTCAGAACGGTACGTACACCACCGTCGACACGTCGGGGAAGGCGGTTACGTTGCGAGCCGCTGCCCTGCCCCCAACCCTTCCGCTGACGGGACCGTGGCAGGTGACGTTCCCGCCCGATCTGGGCGCACCGGCTCAGCTTACGTTGCCCAGACTCATCTCGCTACACCTGCACGCCGACAACGGTGTCCGGCATTTTTCGGGGACGGCCACCTACCAGCACACATTTACTCCCCAACCTGTAGCGAACACCAGCGGACAACGGTATCTGCTGGACCTGGGGCAGTGCGAGGTGATCGCCGAAGTGATCGTCAACGGCCATGAACTGGGCACGCTCTGGAGTCGCCCCTACCGCATCGACATCACCGACGCCC
This sequence comes from Spirosoma oryzae, assembly GCF_003002825.1. Taxonomy (GTDB): domain Bacteria; phylum Bacteroidota; class Bacteroidia; order Cytophagales; family Spirosomataceae; genus Spirosoma; species Spirosoma oryzae. The sequence goes on from NZ_PVTE01000014.1 coordinate 162,904, forward strand.
TGCGGCCCGGCGCAAACGAGTTGCTCGTGCGGGTGACGAATCTGTGGCCGAATCGACTGATCGGCGACGAACAGCTTCCCGACGAAGCCCGCTACACGCCCGGCGCGGGGGGAAGCGGCTTTGCCAGCCTGAGCGGTGGTGCCATCGAAGCCCTGCCCGACTGGTACAGAAACGGGCAACCAAAGCCCCCCGGTGGCCGGATTACGTTTGCGACCTGGAAGCATTACACCCGCGACTCACCCCTGCTTGAATCCGGGCTGATCGGGCCGGTTCGTCTGCAACTGGTGCAGCAACTAAACGTGTAGCCGCCGGGTAACTTTCCGGCTAATTTCGTAGATTTGACGTGCTGTTTGTCAAAAAATGTCCGTCCGGTTTATTGCCATCTGCCTGTTTGCCCTGCTGCTGTGCCATTCGCTGGCGCAGTGCATCGTCGGCGTGGTCGACTGGTGGCAGGCGGAACACGATCTGTCCGAACGGCTGACAGTCTACCGGTCGACGGATAGTTTGCTGGAATTTCAGATTGTGCTGAAAACGCCGACCGACGGCCGCACGCTGGCCCGTACAACCGAAGATGGCTTTCGCTACCGGGGTCGTGAGTACGGCGTTGTCAGTCTGGACATCCGCAACGACACGCTGTTCATCGCCGGCCTTGAAGCCAGTCGTAAGTCGTTCTGGCCCGCCGATCTGCTGACGTTTCTGGACAAACACATCAGCACGGCGTCCGACAACGGCGCGCACAAAGCGAATTCGCTGCTGAAACTACTCCTGAAAGAGTACTCCCCCAGCACCCGGCTGACAATCCCAGCGCCGGGTCTGGGTCGGCTGGTGGCAATCCGCATCCCGGAGCCCGTTATGTGCTACGCAACAACGGCGCTCATCGTCCATTCCCCCCCGCCAGAATCATTCGTTTTGTAAGTTGACCTCACGATTAGCCTGGTGATGTAGCCTGGACCACCAGGTCCGGGTGGGCGCGGAGCGACCAAAAAGGCTACCGCCTGCGAGAGTTGGCCTGACGGCCACCCGGACCTGGAGGTCCAGGCTACTCTGTACAGCTAGGCTAACCGTGAGGGTCTGTTTTCCCTTCTCAAAACGAATGTTTATTCATGAAATACTTCTTCCTCAGTGCCGGTCTGGCACTGTCGCTGACGGCATATGCCCAGTCGCCAGCCAATCGAAAAGCCACTCCCGACACCTTGCGTACGCAAACCCTCGACGCCGTATCGGTCGAAGGTCGGCGCATGCCCATTACCGAATCGCTGCCCGACGTGAAAGGCACCTACCTGCTGGCCGGGAAGCGTAGCGAGATCATCGCCGTGACCAACCTCGACGCGAACATCGCGCAGAAATCAGCCCGGCAGGTGCTGGCCCGTATTCCCGGTCTGTTCGTCTACGACATGGACGGCACGGGCAATCAACTGAATATTTCCACGCGCGGCCTGGATTCGCACCGGTCGTGGGAGCTGAACATCCGGCAGAATGGCGTTATCACCAACTCCGATATGTACGGCTATCCCGCCAGCCACTACTCCCCGCCGATGGAAAGCATCGAACGGATTGAACTGGTACGCGGTACAGCCTCACTGCAATACGGCGCTCAGTTTGGCGGCATGATCAACTACACGACCAAGCGGGCCGATACCACCCGACGGTTTGGCTTCGAAAGTATCAACGCAGCCGGTTCATTTGGCCTGCTGAGCACCTACAATGCGATCGGTGGGCGCATGGGCAAGCTGACGTACTACGCTTACTACTACCGACGCGGGCAGAACGGCTACCGGCAGAACAACCGCAGCGATTCGGAAGCCCAGTTTGTCAGCCTCGATTACCAGGCGACACCCCGACTCAAGCTGACGGCCGAACTGGGACGGTCGACGTACCGGGCGCAGGTACCCGGTCCACTGACCGACGCGCAGTTTGCGCAGGACCCACGGCAGTCGACGCGGGCGCGCAACTACTTCAGCCCCGACATCTACGTGCCGTCGCTGCGGCTGAACTGGCAACTGTCGGACCGGACCAAACTGTCGGCTACTGTTTCGGCCGTGCTGGGCACGCGCAACAGTGTGCTGATCGATGCCTTCGCCACGGTGCTCGATACCGTCAACCGGCAGACGGGACAGTACCGCAACCGGCAGGTCGATCAGGATCAGTTCAACAGCTACACGGCTGAAGTGCGGCTGCTGCATCAGTACACGGTGCTGGGCATTCCGGCAACGATGGCCGTGGGCGTGCAGGGTATGAACAACGACCTGCACCGGCAACAGCTGGGCGTGGGTACGACCGGCACCGACTACGACATGACACTGGTTCGTCCCTTCGTGCGCGACCTGCACTACTACACCCGCAACATCGCCGGTTTTGCCGAAAGTCAGTTTCACCTGACACCCCGCTTCACCGTATCACCGGGTATCCGCGTCGAAAACGGGCAGACCGATATGCGCGGTACCATTGCTTATTACGACCCCGCCAACCTGCCCCGCGACATTGCCCACCGCTTCGCCCTGCTGGGTATCACCGGGCAATATCGACTGTCGCCCACGGTGCATGTGTACGGTGGCTGGTCGCAGGCGTACCGACCCGTGGTGTTCAAGGACATCGTACCGTCGTCGACTTACGAACGAGTAGCCAACAACCTGCTCGACGCGCACGGCTACAACCTCGAAGCCGGCATTAACGGCTACTGGTCGGGGCTGCACGCGAACGTCAGTGTGTATGAGCTGCTGTACCGGAATCGGCTGGGCATGATCGTCGGAGCCGACGCCGACGGGACGGCCTACGCCCTGCGCACCAACATCGGCGACAGCCGCAGCCGGGGTGTCGAAGCCCTGCTCGAAGCCGACCTGTTACGAACCGGCCGGGTTCGGCTGAGCGCCTTTACGTCGACGGCTTACCTCGACGCCCGCTACATCAACGGTCGCGTGGCCAACGGATCGGAAAACGCGAGTGTCGTGGGGAACAAAGTCGAGTCGGCCCCGACCTGGACAACGCGCAACGGCTTGACCATTCGCTACCGCACCGTCAGCCTGACGACCCAGTACAGCTACGTCAGCAGTAGCTTCTCCGACGCGCTGAACACGCCGACGCCCACCGCCAACGGGGCACGGGGTCCGGTGCCGGGCTATGGCCTGCTCGACATCAACGCGACCTGGTCGATCGGTCGGCACCTGACGGTTCGGGGAAGCCTGAGCAATGCGACCAACACGCAGTATTTCACGAAGCGCCCGACCATGTACCCCGGCCCCGGCGTATGGCCGTCGGACGGGCGTAACGGCACCATCACCGTCGGCCTGCGGCTGTAACTAATCACGACTACTGTCCCAGTGGCCGTCTGACCAGCCGCCAATGCTGACTACCGTCTACGAAACGGACGCGTCAACATTGGTGGCTGGTCTTATTTTTGCGCCAAATTTATTGCGCCACCTAGTCGGCCACGTTTACTTCGCAACTCATCCACTACCGTCGACCATGTTTCGTTTCACCCTGATTCTGACCTTCGTTAGCTTCGTGCTCTGTCGGGCCAATGCCCAAACCAGTGAACCGATTCAGTACAGGATTACACAACCCGCCAACGTCGACCTGACACTAACGGGCACGCTGACCATTCCCGCCGGGTCGCCCAAAAACCGGGCTGTTGTGCTGATCGTCGGCGGTACCGGGCCTATCGACCGCGACGGTAACAGCAGCTACGGACTCACGGGCAACGCCTACAAATTACTGGCCGACAGTCTGGTGATGCAAGGCCTGGCCGTGGCGCGCTACGACAAACGGTTATCGGGCACCAACCGCGCCGATGCCCTGACCAAACTCCCCCAGTCGCCCCTCCCCGACGATTACATCAGCGACGCGGTGGGTTTTATCCGCCTGTTGCAGGCCGACCGCCGATTCAAACAAGTGGTGGTAATGGGGCACGATGAAGGCTCCCTGGTAGGCATGCGGGCCGCCCGACTGACCGATGCCAGCAAGTTTGTCTCCGTAGCCGGGGCCGGTCGTAACCTGGCTGACTTACTGAAAGAGCAACTAATGCCAGCCAACGGCCCCGCCGACGTACGTCAGGAGTTGCTCGGTCTGCTCGACTCGCTACGCGCGGGACAAACAGTACACCCGCAGAGTGTTCAGCTGAAGGCACAGTTTGCCCCCCGGTTTCAGGCGGCTTACCGGGCCTGGATGCAACTTGAGCCAGTCGATGAACTGAAAGCGTTTGGCGGCCCCGTGTTGATTGTGCAGGCGGGGAACGATACGCAGCTCGCGCCCGTCGACGCCCAGCAGTTGCAGGCCGCCCGCCCCGACGCATCGTTTCAACGGTTCGACCAGATGACGCATCAGTTGAAAAACTACGAGGGAACCAGCCTGATCGGCAACCGGCAGACATACAACCAGCCCAGCCTACCCGTTACACCCGGCTTCCCGGCCGTTATCGCTCAGTTTGTCGGCATATGAGCGCAAAGGGCGGTTAAGTTTTAGTCCGTTTCCTCCCGCCCCCTAAAGGGCAGGGTTGTTAAGTTCTGGCCTGTTTACCCCCCAGCCCCCTAAAGGGGGAGCGTTCCGCGAAGAAACTACTCCCCCTTCAGGGCTAACCTTGTAGGGGTTTTGAGCTTTCAAAACCGAGCACTTCGCAAAGGAGCTTTTTTACCCCTAAATCCCCTGAAGGGGACTTTACTCGCACTTAGAAAAAGTCCCCTTCAGGGGATTTAGGGGTAAAAAAGCCTGTCCATAAAGCCAGTTAAGTACAGGACGTGAAACCCCTACAAGATTCGCCTTCAGGGGGCTGGGGGGTGGTTCGACCGAAGTAAACTTGGCTTCTGGTAGTATCAATCAAGAACTTAACAGCCCAGCCCCCTAAAGGGGGGGAACTTCATTTGCGAAATGCTCCCCCTTCAGGGGGCTGGGGGGTCAGTGTGCCAGCGCTTAATGGCCCTGACGACGACGACAGGGCTGGGACAACAAAGCAATGAGTAGTGTAATCACCCAATTGAGCAGGTTCTCAGTTGGCAGAGTAGTGCCGCAGGTAGGCGACTAGTCGTTCGAAATGCTGTTGCTCGTACGGATTTTTCGTCTGCCGGTCCAGCAGGTGCCGGTAGCTGTCGACCAACCCATCGAAGCGCGGGTTGTTGTTCAGCCGGGCCGCAATCAGTCCTTTGTAGCAGCGGTGCGTCTGATTGTAAACATACAGGCAGGGCTGATTCGGCTGCTCGTTCAATAACCGATCGAGGGACGCGAGCGAACAGGCGGACCTCAGAAAATCGAACCCGGCCTGACTAAAGAACGACTCGATCTGTTCGCAGACCAGCGTCAACTCGTCGGACGAATGGATTTTGTAGCGGAAATAGTGAAACCCACTGAACTTGCCGATCGACAGAATGACCGTGTTGGCATCAGCGCGGTATTCGATCGCGTTGTTGAGAAACTGCTGGGCAATCTGTTCGACCTGCTCGTTCCGACAACCGAAATTCACCTCCAGCATGACTTCGTCCTTGTAAAACGTCGTCGACAGTAGTACGTTCTGGAAGCCCGTATCGACCCGACGCCGGTACTGCTTCCGGTCGGAAATGAACGAGTAGCCGTGTTTTGCGAAGAACGGCGTCAGCTGTTCATAGAGTCTTATTTCAAAGGGTGTGATCGTCATGGGCGTCGGTTAAGGCGTACGTTGTTTGTTGATTTGACTATAACGACGTATATACAACTTTGTTTATAATTTATTGACTTATTTTTATAGAAAGTTATGCAGGAGTAGTTGTCCTAACTCAGCGTGGCGTAGTGATTTTTGCACGTTTACGGGCCCTGGGTTGAACTTTTCGCCCAAGGTCGCCGTTTCTCTTCTACACGCACCGACAGGTGTCGTTTCTGGGGACGACCGGAATTGACAGCTTGCAGAGGTCGCGGGTAAGCATGCCGGGAGTTGACGGAATTTCCCGACCCGAACAAATCGTCAAAACAATAACTGGCGAGTATAACTACGCCATGGCTGCCTAATCCGGAGGATTAAGCAATAGCCATCGTCTCCCCAGCCTACGTGCTGCCGGCTGGATCAGGGGGCGTCGACAAGCAGCGCTGGCTCGGATAATGGTGTTGACAACGAGCGAGACAAAAATACCTACGGAAGATGCTAGGTCTGGTCTGCACCGGGCTGATTCCCGACAATCCCAAGTAGACCTAAGCATGTAGAAAGCACGTCGGTTTCCTTGACTGGACGAGAGTTCGAATCTCTCCGTCTCCACAAAAAAACCAAAAACCCGAAATTGACTCAATTTCGGGTTTTTTTTAGGTAGCAGTGTAACCCCGAAGTAGTAAGAGTTATCATTGATTTATAAATAATCAAAATGGATAGAAGGCAATTAATGCTATCAGAGATAGATAACTATTTAGTTGAATTTACCGGTCATATTAAGCAACAAAATGCAGCAGGTAAATATGATATAAACAAGTTAGCAGAGAATAGGGCCGTTGGACTCCTTAACTTGATATACGGATATAAGCTAGAAAACGCTAACAATATTCTCCAAAATAATTTTCCCGCAGTTGATCTAGTTGATGCACACAACGGAGTTGTAATCCAAGTTACAGCTACTAGTGGTACAGATAAGTTTATCTATACACTAGAAAAGTTTATGGAAAATAAACTATACAATACTTATAACCAGTTAATTATATATATACTCACAGACAAGCAAGATTCGATCTATAAAAGTACAGTAGAGAAAATCCAAAAAATACTTGATGGAAAAATCAGTTTCGACTTCAAGACCAATGTTATAGACAATAAAGGATTGGGCGCTATAATTAACGGATTTATAAATATTAAGCAAATAGGAAGTATACATAAATTTCTTGAAAACGAATTTAAAGCAGTAAAAGACAGTAAGATAGAATTACCACAAGATTTAAACTTATTTTCTTCAAATACAGGAAACGATTTCATTGAAAGAACTTCACTCATTGAAGAAATAAATGCAAAATTTCAACGTTCAAATATTGTTTTACTTCACGGAATAAGTGGAATAGGAAAGACAGCTATTGCTAAGAGTGTGTTGGGGAATCTAAAAAGCTGGTAGTCAGGTCAACTTTGTAGCGACCAAGCAACAAAAACATGACCTCTCAGTGGCAACCACTGACTG
>NZ_PVTE01000015.1 GCF_003002825.1 Spirosoma oryzae
CAAAATATGCGGCAGAACAATCAGCTATCGGAATTACTGAAGTTGTGAACTCTGCCTTATCCGAACAATCGAAATCCCTTTCCTCTATACCTACCTCCATTCAAAAGTATCTTGATACTTACTTCGCTCAACTTCAACCGTTTTTCGAAAACTTAAATACTTCATTAGCTAGCAGTATCACTGCCAACAATAAACGTAGTGAGCTCCTTTGGTGGAAGCAATCGCTGTATTCCCGTTCACTCAATACCAGCTACCGAAGCTTAGATCCATTGAACGCGGCCGTTGCCATGGCGCTTGATCTTACTGAACAGGTGGAGGCTATTTACCCGGAAAGTGTGGATTACCTGCTTCGGGAAACGTTAAAAGACGTGCACAGTGAGAAAGCAGAGAGTGAACGCCTGCTCACCGATTGGTTAACAGATGGCAGCAACCTGCACAATGACATTCAACGAGCGTTGAGCAAATATGCCGCGGGAGGAAATGCACGCAAACCATTGCTTAGTGCATGGGCCAATGTCGTGCAGTCGGGCGAAGCCACCGAACTTTATACTGAAACAGGTATCGACAAAACAGCCAAGTTGACTTTGTCCGGTCTGGCGGTGTGGTTGTTTCATGGGTTGCAAGCGCATAAACTGGCAACTACTAAATAAAGCAGGACATGGCAAAGCGAAGATGCAACAAAGAAGGTTGCTATGCACCTAACGATTTCTGTCTTGTACTAGCTGGCCCACTGCACGAGCAATGTCAGTATTTTGCAAATGCAGGAATCGTAGAAGCACCTGCCAAAACGGCTAAAAAGTTGGGAGCGGCTACGGCAATTCCGTGGACGGGAGAATGGTTGCGACCCGAACAGCTAGACCTTCTGACGCACCGAGGTACGCCTAAAATTATCGGTTTGGTAGGATCGTCCGGGGCGGGAAAAACCACCTACCTAGCGATGCTATACTCACTGTTGTTCAACGGCAAGCGCATCGAAAACTGGGATTTTGCCGGGAGTTATACACTAGACGGGTGGGAATTGCAGGCCAAAACGTTGCAGGTGCAGGAAGACGGCACAGTGCGAAACCCCGATGCTACACCTTCCGATAAAGATTTTTATAGCTTGTATCACTTCGCGCTGCGCCATGATGGTTTTTTACATGACATTTTATTTGCTGACTCATCGGGCGAAGTATTTTCCAAATGGGCGGACAACGTAAACGACCCAGCTGCTGAGAATGCTCGCTGGATATATGAAAACGCCCATGCGTTCCTATTATTTGTAGACTGTGAGGCTATCATCAGGCAGCGGGGTAGGGCGGGGAGTGACATAATTCAGTTAGCCGAACAAGTAAAAAGCGGACTGCGAAGCAGACCAGTGGTGATCATATGGTCAAAAGCTGACTTAGCCCAGCAGATGCGTGAAAATATTGTAGAGGTTATCAAACGGAGTTTGTCTGAAAACTTTCCTGGAGCTGTATCACTGGAGATCAGTAATTATTCGAAGTCAGACTCCGATCAGCTTTGTCACATCAACAATGTAGGCGTGACTAAAACAGTACTCGATCAACTGGCCAACCCGCGCCCCCTGCACATTGCCCCCGCAGTCATTCAAACAGATGACTTTTTCTTTTTATACCGAGGCAGCTATGGCAACAAATAACGAGATATTAATCATTGGACCGCCGGGTTCGGGGAAGACCACCTTTGCGGCCCAACTATATGGTCGCCTGATTGGTAAAAAAGGAAAGTTGCAACAGGATTTCTCACCTGAAAACATCGATGGCATTAAAAGCGCCTTCTATCGTTTGGCTGACGGATTAGAAACAGAACCTACTTCTTCTACTGATAACTTGGAGGTTAAAATCCCAGTTATATACGAAGGGCAAAAATTCGTATTGCATTGCAAAGATTATGGCGGGGAGCAGGTACGTGACCTCGTAGCCTTGATGGAATACGATGAAACCTGGATTGATCGGGCTAAAACCAACGATCGGTGGATTCTTTTTATTCGTCCGTCTGAAATTGAACACCGCTTCGACTTGAGCAAGAAAGGGTACGCTATAAAAGACCAAAAAGAAACGAAAGCTCTATCCTCCAGCACATCTGATCAGTCCCGGTTCATCGAGTTATTGCAAGTGCTGCTGCACGCACGTGGCACAGGCATGAAAAGTCCTATCGATACCCCCAGATTGCTCATTGCATTAACCTGTTGGGACGAACTGAGCACCAATTTGAAACCGGAGGAAATCTTGCAGCAAAAGATGCCGCTGTTCGCCCATTTCATTGCGGCCAACTGGCTGTCAGGTGCCTTCATGGTAGTTGGAGTATCCGCTCAAGAATTTCCATTACAAACTGACGAGGCCCGCGACAAATACTTGGACGAGATGCCTCAAAATTTTGGTTATCTGGTTTTAGACGACAATCCTAGGGAGAAAGACCTGACTCGCCTGATTGAGAAAGTCCTAAGCCTATGATAGTTATTCACCAAGCCAAATATGGAGAAGTGCCGGGTAAAACTTCTGGGCATGATCTACTAGCCGCTTCCGATAAAAGAACCGAATTGTTTAGACGGGTAAGCGGTTATACCGATCTGGCCGATCGACCTGAAGGCGGGGTTTTGTCTGGCCCGGTGGTACGAGGTTTCTTTGTCGAAGATCATTTTCTGTTGATTAAAACATTTCCCGACAAAAGTCCAGGACTGCGTTCCGGGCGGGTGTTTTCGCACGCTCTGTTCATTCCAAAAAAGGACTTGCACCGAGTGCATGATCTCGGTGAGTTATTTCAATATCATCTGCAAAGCATTAAGAAAGAAGCAGAAATGCACTTACTGGAGTACCACTCGCAGGAGGCTGTGGCAACAACTGGAGAAGTTAACGGAAGGGAAGTAGCTGCTACAAATGCCTTGCTGCAAAACCAGTCATTCGCTTGGGTGGGGGAGGAAGGCTACTGGCAATGGATAGTACGTATCTGGCCCCAGTTACCGTCAGAGATAAAACAAACGCTGAAAATCGGAGCTGCGTTTAATCCTTCTTATGCCAAAAATGAATACCTCAACATACTCTACATTCCCGAAGCCGCTAAAACCCTATGGGGACGGCATTCTCTTCGAGTTGTCGATTTAGGAGAAAATGAAACCCTGCAATCCGCAGCCGCACACTGGCTGATGGGGAATACAAAGGAAGCCGCACCTTTTCAAGTTTTGGTTGACGACTTTGCCCCGAAAATGGAATCTATTAGAAAGCTCAACCAGCTTGAGGATTATGGCAGGACTTACCACCAGATAGACAAGAATCCGGAGCTAAACCAGTTGTTGGTATTGGCACACTTTATCTCCCAGATTAGTCCCAGTGAAAAGGTTGGCATCAAAGGTAAAAACAGGTTGTTGACTGCAATTCTTCAAGCTATTCCCAATGCTCCGGTAAATATGTTCACGGCTCTTATTTACCAGAGCTGGAAAGGATTTCCAGATGCAATACCTTCCGCTTCAAGTGCGGTGCGTAGCTGGCTTACCAACCATCTATTTCAAGGTAGCCAAGCGACCAAAGGTGGTGTTGTGCTTTTACAAGCATTGAAGGATAAAACGAAAAACTGGTGGGCCAGCACTGTGTTGAGTTATTCAAGCGACCGGCTAAAAAAGCGACAATCGGGCGATGCTCCCATTTTGTGGCAATGGATAAAAAATGAACCTGCGTTGATTGCCGAACATGCTTCCTGGTTGCCAGATGATGCTGAAAACGAGCTGACTCAAAAAATTCCAAAGCTAGAAACATCAGTAGCCGAATCCATACTGCAAATGGCCGAACAAAAGGATTGGCTTGTGCTACATGCGAAAGTGGCAGCGCAGTTTTATTCTGCTCAGAAGGCAATCGAAGCACAGTTGCGTATAGACACAGATGAAGGCCATACCGTGGCTTTAGAAGCCTTGTCCAACAGCATGAGCGGAAGCTCTTTTGTACCTGTAGCAGCCAGTCACACCAATGCCCGCTTACACCGCATTGCTGGAAAATTAATTGCGGAAAACAGCAAATTGCTGAAAGGAATCGATCTTATCAGCGAAGGTTGGCAGCAGTGCTGGAAAGCAGCCATTGAACAAGGCGGTGAAGTTTGGTCGGGCATTCCCAACCCAAAACAAACCCTGTTCAAAATTCTCGATCACCTTCTGGCTGGAAATGCGTTCAACGAATCTCTGCTATATGCCATAAGCATTGGAAAGTATAGCAGCCTAAAAGATTATACACAGCGGGCGTCCATCTGGTCTGAGCTTCCCGAGAAAGCACGTTCCGGGTTCATTACCGCAACACTTATCGAGCTAATTGACGAGCTCGACACTAGCAAGTTAAGCTATAACGAGCTCGAATCTGAGTTGAAAATGGGACTGCAATCGCAAAAAATGCAACAGGTTATTATCAGCAGCACAGCAATTCCGCTCACCAAGAAACTACGGCTATTCGATGTACTGCCCGGTATGAGAGAAAATCACGCACAGCAGTTGATACAAAATCATCACTTTTCTCCAGCAGAAGCAGAGGAATTTGGTCGGCTTATTTCTAAATACAAATGGAAAACTGTAGTCGAATCGCTGTATAATGAACGATCAAAAAGAAATGACTTGGTCCCCGCTCTATTTCAAAGTAGCCACTTACTCGGTTTTTTGCAACGTCTGAGTCTTGCCGTTAGTGGATTGAAGTCTGATGCAATTACGCATGATGAATGGTGGGAGGTATTTCTTTCTAGAGCAGTAGAGCTATATCCATTGGGACCGACTCAAAATGGGTTGTGGACGAACGCAGGTGGGAAATTGGAAGAACTCCATTATCATAGTGTCTCAGGGAAGCAAAGCTGGTCGTTCGCTATTAATCATATTCGGAATGGTGGTTCGCCATCGATAAAAAAATTACTGAAAGAGATGCATAAAGAATTTTACGGAGATTTTACGTTATCACAACTTGTGCAATCAATATGAATAAAATCATACTTATCCTAACTGCGCTGGAAGTGGAGCGTCTCGCTATTGAGCAGCATTTAGAAACCTTTATGCCGGTAGCACATCCTATAACCGGCACGGATTACACAAAAGGCTCCTACCGCTGCAATGGTGAAGCCCTTGAAGTAATTGTTGCCCGTACCGATCAAACAAACGTGAATGCGGCCATCGAAACCGAACGCGCCATCGCCCACTTTAATCCCGAATACGTCTTTTTTGCAGGTGTGGCTGGTGGATTGAAGGATGTAAAAGTCGGAGACATTGTCATCGGTCGGGACGTTTACGGTTACGAGCGCGGAAAGGCCGAAGGAAACATCTTTAAACCCCGGCCACAATTTGGGGCTTCCACTTATTCGTTGGAAAGGTTGGCCGGTCAGTATGCAAAAAGCGAAGCCTGGAAACAAATAACTGGGAAGCTCCTGAACCCAGAATTTGCTCCCGTCATAAGCACTTACACCGGCACCATTGCTTCTGGTGAAAAGGTAGATGCTTCCATTGACTCAGACCTTCATCAATTTCTCAAACAAAACGCCAGCCATGCCCTCGCCATCGAAATGGAGGGTCTCGGCTTTCTAGAAGTCTGCCGCATGAGACCCATGGTTAAAACCCTGCTGCTTCGCGGAATTTCCGATCTTGTAGACGATAAAGGTCAAATGGATAGTAAAGGCTCCCAACCATACGCATCTACCACCGTTGCCGCCTTCTTGTTTGGACTTCTTGAGCAACTGGAATTTTCAGATACCGCTACCCAACGCACCCGAGAGCAAAAGCTAGTTGAAGTCATGTGTAAGCTTTATCCAGGAGGATTGCGAGATAATCAAATCTGGATAGCGGCAGGTAGAAATTTATCTTTAGTCAATCTAGGCCAGTCTGGTAAGGGGCAGTGGGTTGAAGCTATTCGAACTTTAAAGTTAGGTGGAGGAGGTAATATAACTACGGATAGTTTAGTCAGAGCAGTTGCCGAAGAATATGGAGATAATAAAGATGTAAAAGAGTTACTGTAGCTGAAATGTAAGCTTCCCCCCAAAAGTGATCGGTTGAACAGTAGAGTCTTCCTCTTAACTTTTCAGTAAAGGGAAGAAAAATGAAAGCAAACTGCAGCGGCGGACCGTCGATTCAGCGAGGCCCAAATCGTGGCTATCCTTAAACAACAGCAAAGTGGTCAGACCGTTGTGCAGATTGCTCGGGAGAATGTTATTAGTGAAGCGACCTTCTACAATTGGAACCGGGGCGCCGGAGCGACAGAAGTATAGCGGAATGGAAGCTTACGAATTAAAACGGCTCAAAGATCTCGAAGACTAAAACCGACGGCTGAAGAAGATGTACGCTGAACTGAGCCTAGATCACGAAGTCGTAAAAGAGGCACTCAAAAAAAAATGGCGGTCCGCCGCTGCGGTAGGGCCTGCTCAACGTCGTCAGTTAGCTCATTGGATTGTCAACGCGAAAGCGTACAGTCAGCAGCGCGCTTGCCGCTTGGCAGGATTAAGTCGTCGAATGCTTACATATCAATCCAAACGCCAGCCGGATACTGAAGTTGAACAGGCCCTTCAAACAGTTGCTCGTCGTCATCCAGGATGGGGCTTTTGGCGGCCGCCGCGCGGAAGATTCGTCATCGCTTGCGCCGACAAGGTCATCCCTGCAATCACAAACGGCTTTGGCGCATTTATCGCCAATTGGGATTGAATTTGCCCAGGCGTAGACGTAAACTATTACCTGATCGGGTGCGGCAACCCTTACCAAAGGCAATCGCAGTGAACCAGGTCTGGTCATTAGATTTCATGCGGCAGCCGCGCTGTCTGACGCTTTGCGAGATGGCCGGAGATTTCGGACACTCAATGTCTTGGATGATTATAATGGCACCGGCCACCCGGCGAGAGGCATTGGGCGTATATATAGATTATTCACTGGCCGCCAAACGAGTTATTCGTTTTCTTGAGCAGTTGATTGAAAGCTATGGCAAACCCAGTTGCTTACACTGTGATAACGGCCCGCGCGGCGGCCGCCTAAATTTATTAGTACTGCACTGACAGAGTGGTGTGAAGCGAGAGGCATCAGTTTACACTGGATTCAACCGGGTAAGCCTACCAAGAACGCTTTTATTGAACGGTTCAACGGGAGTTTACGCTGGGAACCGGGCCGCCGGAGCGGTCTTAGATGCCTATCTGTTTCGTAATTTAGATCAGGTGCGGGAAGTAGTTGAAAATTGGCTAAAGGTTTATAACACAGAACGGCCTCATTAGGCACTCGGCTTCATGACACCAATTGAGTTCAAACAAGCGGGATAGGCTCTAGTCGAAATCTGATCACCTAGCAGGGAATAGCACAAGTTATCAAACCAAGCCGTGATAGAAGGCAGCTATATAACGAGTATGTGACATAACAAGGGCTTTAAGAAAGCCAACCATATGGTCATTTCACCTAGGTGATAAGCTGTCAAAAGATTCAAACATTATTGCGAAACAATTGTCTCACCTAAGCAAATTACATATATCTAAACTAGCTCTGTGTCTTTAATTAGAACTGGAGCGTGCATCAAATTGGCATATATCGAACTTGCCCTATTATATGAGTTTTCCATTTCGTTTTTAAAAAATAGCATAGCGAAAGTCTCAGTGGATGGCAATACAGCTAATAAGTACTCACCACAGTGTTAGTAAATATTATTTATTAGCTATGATTTGTAGTGGTATATCACCTGTTTCCCGAAGATAAAATTCTGTAACACCAAAAAGCTCAACAAGTTTATTATTAGAGTCATTTAAAAGTTTAGATTTTGATAAGCCTGGTTGAACAATAAACACATTAAACTTCACTTTCTTTTCCTTCAAAGTTCTCCTTTTGATTTCTACTAGATCTTTTATATTGCCAATGATAAATCGAGTTTGATTATGCTCTCTTTTTCTTTGGGCTTCTCTATATTCTAAGTGCTCAACCAGTCTTAGAATATTATGTTTATACCTAATACACTTTTGTGCTTGACCACATACCTCGTAAAATTCACCAATACGAATTCCAGCGAAGGATTCTGAGGAGTATTTACAATGATAAAGCTCAACAATTACTGAGTTTCCGTCCAACCTAAATGCAACTATATCAGCCGCCTCACCTTTGTCATCGTCATTGAAAATTATCTTATAATTATAAGTGTTTTTTATGGTTTCAATCACGTGAAACTGAACCGAAGAATAGTCAATAGGATCAAAACCTTGAGATTCAGTTTTTATATCAACAGTGGCAGGCCAAATCCAATCATTTATTGCTTCTATATCATATATATATCTTTCTACACTTTGAGGCCGAATATAGTAATTATCTTCAAAATACGAAGTATCTTCAAATCGTACTATCGGTGTGTTATCTTTAAACCACTCTAATAAACTGAAGCGTTTACTACCTAATCGAATTTCAGCGTACATTTTTGAATTAAGTGATATAAACTCTAGACCTTTATCACTAACATTAATTTTATAGGAAGCTTTATATCTTGAAGATGTAATTTCAAAGAAGATTGGTCCAGTATCTGAAATATTTATCAATTCTATGTCCACGGCATAAAGCGGAATTGAATCACCATTGAAAACTATATCAAAATGATGCTCAACATCAGAGTAAATTAAATCAGGCCATTCAATAGTGATTGGGCAAAAGTTTGGTCTATATTTGATTTCTTCTGGAAGTAAAACTCCCTTTAGAAAATCATCGGTAGATATAGAATCATCAGTTAGTTTTTTACCTTGATAGTCGCACCATATTTTATATTGAGCTATGGTGTATGCCATTCTCGACCAAATCCTGCCCTTATAAGAGCACCCGATTGTTACCTTATCTCCATGCTCAATCCCTAATCCAAAAACATTTGATTTAATGTGAGAAGTCAAATGTGCAGGCGTTAGACCCTCTTTTACATCAGGCCCTGTGTACATCACATACCTTTTAGGACCTTTATTTGAGTATAATAATCCAACGTTAAACAGAACAACACGTCTTACATTATGAAAACAACGAAATACATCTTCACCACGAATAAGAATAGCTTTATCGCCTATTAATAATTTTGCTAGTTCTTCATGGAGAGAGCTATTATTAGTACTATTAATAAAAAGAAGTTTTAATTTAGGATTCCAATATGCTATGTAGAGATCATATTCTATTGACTCTAATTCTTTAATATTGCCCCAGACAATTTTTTCTTGCCTCTGAACAATTGCATATACTACATTTTCAGTAATGTTAATATCATCAAAATAGATATTCTCTTTATTTCTAAAATACTTCGTAAAGTTAGTAGGTGTCCAATTTACTTCTACATCTTTATTCTCATCAACATAATCATCTTCATCTTTTTCATTCTCCTTTATCTTATATACTACTGCGCTGCATCTTGGAAAAATTTGTGTTACCGAAACTTTTTGAGGCTTTTTACTAAACCCTCTAATCATTTCATCAAGACTTGCTACACCTGAAATAGTATCTTCACTTTTTATTCTTAAAAGCTCGTTCCAATTTGAATCCTCGTTATATAACTCTTCAAGATTTTCACTTACTTTAGGGTCAGCTATATTTGCAAAAAAATGAGCATCTCCAATCTTATCTGAATTTCTTACGCTTCTGGTAAAGCGGCCAGAAAATTGTAAGGTAATTCCTAATGTTCTATGATGATCGTGAATAGCTGCTATTTTTAGCTGTGGCAAATCGAACCCTTCGCCTAACATATTAACACATACGATAATTTTATGCTTTAATGCTTTAATATTTTTCAAAATGCTAGCCTCATTATCTATTTTACTATAAATAATTACAGGGTTTAAATCTGTCTCATTCTTATAGAGATTAAATACTTGTTCTGCTCGTTCTTTCTTAATGGTTCTAGCCATCAGAACATGTTCAAAGCCGTTTGCAATATCTTCTCTTAACTGAGCAATTGCTTTTTTTGCTATGGCTTCATCTGATCTATCGGGATGCCATTCTTGAATAGGTACGAAATTTATTGTTTTAAAATAACCCTCTGACTGAGCTTGGCTTAAAGGATAATTATATATTAACTTTCCTGACAAAGGCTTTTTATCATTTCTAAACGGTGTAGCCGTAAACTGCAAAATCCGTTTGTTAGGAAAATAACTCTTAACTTCCGCCCAAGTAGGAGCTGCTACGTGGTGTGCTTCGTCTATAAATATTTCTTCACAAAATGAATTAACTCTAGCCATTATTTCAGGCTTAGATTCAGCCATAATAGGCATAGTGGAAATTATAACATTGGCTTTCTCAAATATTTGATCTACTTCATTAAGTGATTTTGGCCTATGCCTCAGTAAAGCTACAATTGGGAAAACAGCGCCACTTTTAATTACATTAAAGTTTTGTAATATGCCGAAACAAGAAAATTTACTAAAAGTCTGTTCTCTTAGAGCATCAAAAGGAACAATAATTAGTAACTTTTTACACGGTAACGCTGTCAACAAGGATAACATTGTCTCTGTCTTACCAGTACCAGTAGGCATAACAATTGTTGCTGGATCTTTTGATATAGTCCAGTGAGATAAAGTTGAATAAATAGCTCCAATTTGAGGTTTTCTTAAACCCTTTATAGTATCACTTTCTAAGATTGCTTCAAATGTATTTAACCAACTTTTTTGTACTTCATCCGCTTTTTGTGGAGTAAAATATTTCGCAGGGGTTATGGATGGAATCTTAGGATGTTTGAGCCATTCTAAATTATGGCAGTTATTCCTAGAAAATAATTCAATAATATCTAAATCTTTATCTCTTTTTACTTTGATAATTTGGTCGTAGTTGTCTGTTGTAAACGATCCATTTATATGCACATACAATTTTTCACCATTTTTATTAATACCACTATATCCTTTCTTTTTACCATTTTTTGAAGTGACTTCTGTGAAACTAAATTCTTCTTCATATGCAGGTTTTATTAGATGGCTTATCAGTTGGTCTTCAATTTTGATAGAAACGTTTATGGCAGGTAAATAAATTTTCATTTAAAATGTGGATTTAAGTTGAACATATATACTGTAAATATAATTATTTTAACAATTTATTATATACTATCGAATTCTAAACAATTTATCTCCTCTTACAAACGCTCGTTCATAAAACGCCCAGGCTAGTATCATGTCGTAAAATGTGAACGTTAGAAGGAGATCGAAAGCCCAGGCAGGCCTCCGATGCTGAGTACCATCACTGAGCCCTGTTTGAACAGGGCTTTTTTGTGCTTCGTCTTCTCAACTCCAGCCTTGGGTCAACACTCTCCGCCAGGGTCTGTATGAGAAGCTGGTCGGTCTTCGTTCTCGCTTCGGCTTTCCCGCTCAATCTCCTCCACAAATTCTTCCGTCGACACGGCATGGATGTAGGGCTCATCGAGGTCATCCGCCGAGCTAGGTGTTAGGGTATCATTCTCTGGATCCATGGCAGCAAACTTGTCGTGTATACACCGGTCAAATTGGCTCCTGTCCGAGAACAAGCAAGCCCGAGCCAAAGGTAGCGGGGCATTTAAATTTTATTCCCGTCATGATCGGGTCGGGTCTTATGGGTTGGGTTTAGTTTACATAGCTTAAACGGTCGTTTATGCTATGTAAACTAAACCCAAATCCCTATTTTTCCGGTATAGATTCGGGCAGTCATGATACACGATCAGGTTCAGGTCCTGCTGGCGAAATGGGAGTTAGTCAAAACGGTCGAGACCAGAATGGGTCCGATCCGGATTGACAGTAACGAACGGTTGAGTCAGGCCGAAGCCCAGACCCGGCAATCAACACTGGCTTGCTTTCATCCCCGGTACCAGTTTCGCGTTGTGGCCGTCGACGAAGATGTCAACTTGCTATGACGACGGAAGAGATACTGGGAAAGATTGCGGCCGGAGCCATTGGCCTGTTACTGGCTGCGTTTCAAACCGAGCGCAAACAAGCGCGCCGGTACCGACGGGCCCACCAGGAGCTGGTCAACGAATTCAATCAGTTCGAGGAGTCGGCTCGACTTGATGGCGAGCGTTCGCAGAATCTGCTGTCCCGCTACGAGACCAAGTTGCAGCAACAGCAGGAAGTGATCGATCAACTGACCAGCCAACTCAGCGAGGTGCGCCGGTTTCACTATAATTAAGCATGGCAAAGAAAACAGTGCCGGCCGCCGGTGAGCAACATCGCTACGTAGCCTACTACCGGGTGTCAACCAAGAAGCAGGGTGAATCGGGTCTGGGCCTAGAAGCGCAGCGGATGGCCGTGGCCGGCTTCGTAAAGGGCCCCATCGTGGCAGAATTTACCGAAGTCGAGTCGGGCAAGCGCGACCAGCGGGAGCAACTGCAACTGGCCATCGAGCGCAGCAAAAAAGACGGGGCTGTGCTGGTGATCGCTAAGCTCGATCGGCTGAGCCGGAACGCCAGCTTCATCTTCGCTCTGCGCGATTCAGGTGTTAACTTCCAGTGCGTCGATATGCCCGATGCCAATACCCTGACGGTGGGTATTTTCGCCACGCTGGCCCAGCACGAGCGGGAGTTGATCAGTAGTCGAACCAAGGCCGCCCTGGCGGCCAAGAAAGCACAGGGTGCGCAGCTGGGCAGTCCAAATAACCTGACCAACGAAGCCCGGCTAAAAGGGGCGCATACCTACCGGAAGCGAGCGGCTAACAATGAAAATAACCGGCGGGCCAAAGCGATGATCAGCATGATGCTTTCGTCGGGAAAGAACTACGTGCAGATTGCCGAGCAGCTTAACCTGGCCGGCTTCCGTACGGCGCGCGGGTGCCAGTTTCAAGCTACGCAGGTGATGCGGCTGCATAGACGTACTCAATCTGAAACTGTCTGATACCGCTCCTACTTGAGATGAAGCGGCTTATTCTCCTCATAGTAGACGTATTACAGTAGCATACGGAGAACAAAGAAGCCCCTATCGGGGCCTAAACGTATGAATCATTCACTCCATCAAAATCTTTCTATCCGGATTATGAAGGCATAATGTTCATGAAATTAGAATCTGTATGGTTGTTTAAGCGCAACATCTCCCTTGCTCCTGGATCGGTGGGCACTTCGCCGACCCATAGGAACAAAATACACAACAATCTCCCGCCAGCGGTTTTAAAAGGGTTTGGCAGGAGGTGCATTCATAAAAATAAATGCAAGCATCGGTCGGCATGGTCTCCGCTGCTTGGTGACCACAATTTGGGCATGTAATCACTGATCCGAGTGTGACGGTCATTCATTAGAGCATTTTTGTACTGGTGACTTTGTAGCCGGTGGAGTCCACCGCTTTTTTGATGTCGGCGAGAGAGATTTTTTTGCTATCGTATTTCACAGTAGCAGCCCCTTTTTGGTACGATACATTAACTGTCGATACGCCTTTGATCTTGGTAATTTCCTGCTTGATGTGATGTTCGCAACTTTCACAAGACATTCCTTTAATGGTCACATAAACTACTTGCTGCGTGCCCATCTGAGCAGGCTGCATGGTCGCTTGTTTCTTGTCCTGGTACAGCCAATTTGAGTAGGAAGGGAAAGCCAGTAGTAACAATGCCATTGCTGTCACGACACCTAAAATTGACTTCGTTTGCCAAAAGGCAGTTTTCTTCGTTTCGCAATCACATTCTATCGTTTTTCGGGGTTTTAAGTGTTCATACCAAGCCCACCCCAACGCGCCCACTGTCAGCGCAATACTGTAATGCCGCAAAGGTTCCAGCCAAGCCCACCCACCAGCCGAGCCGGTGGCACCCACCAGCAATGTGAGTAAAGGGACGGTGCAGCAGAGAGAAGAAACAAAAGCGGTCAGTAGCCCGGTCAATCCTGCAAGTTTCATAGTTTCATGATCATTATGGTCCCAATTCAAGCAGCCAGAAAAGGGGCAGTTTGCACAGTTTCGAGGTGTTCCAACATCGAATGTAATATGCCGGTTGATTCTGTTCGTAATGAATAAAAAACAGTCTGGCCTACTTTGCGGGCCTGGATCAACTGCGCGTCCTTGAGCTTACGTAAATGTTGGGAAACAGCAGGAATGGTCATGCTTAGAATATCACTTAAATCGCAGACGCACAAATTGCTTTCTTGCCGCAACAGGTAAATAATCTTCAGCCTGTTGGCATTGCCTGCCAAGTTCAGCACTTGAGCCAATCTGTCGAAAACCGGTTCAGCATCCTTTATTTTCTCAACACAATCGCAAATCTGTCCTTTATCGGCAAAGACGCGTACACATTTTGTCGGATTTTCCATTTCGGAACAAAGTTAGATTATTTGCTTATTTAAGCAAATTCTTAAATACAGGAAACAAATATGTTGTCATCTATGGAAAGAAAAGTGGTAAGCTTTAACTGAAAGCGAGCGGCGGCCTTATTAGTAAGCTCTGTATGGATTCTATGCGGGGACTCATCTGTCAACCTCTTCATCTGAATCAGCACCCGTTTATGTGCTCCCAATCAGCCACCGACTGATCAAACTCAAGGTAACTATGATGTTTCAGGGACATTTGGTCACTACCTAACTCCTACATCATTTACTGTTTCAAACGTACTGTCAGGTACTATTTATGTCTGTGATTTACCTGAAGACTATCATGTCTTGGGTAAACGCGTAACGTTTAGTAGTGAGTTTCGCGACGCGCAAAGAACGCTTACTGCTGTATTTGGCGTGAAAGAAGTATACTTCCTTTATTCAACCGCTATTTGCCCTCAATGAAACCACTATCAGTATTCTTGTTGATTTTATCCATCGTGGGCTGTCATCGTTCCGAGCCAAGTCCGACTGGTTGCGGTGTAAGCAACCCGCTGACCGATTTACCATGGCTGGCCTCGATTGTGACAAATTCAATTCCGGATCTGTCGATTACCCAAGCTACTTATTAACGAGAGACAGTGTACCTGATTAGTTCATGTGGCCGATGCTTCGCCGGTCCTAACGTGGCTGTCTACCACTGCGACGGGACAACATTTTGCAGTGGCCTTTTGCTCTACAGCAATCCTGATCCAGCTTGCAAGTCCATTCTAAATGCACTGACAAACCAGCAAGTGCTGCTGACTCGAGAATGATAAATGCTTAGTTACATAACTATACAACGCTACAATTACCAAAAATTTTGGTACTGAAAAACGGTCCATTTGGAAGAAAAGACCGTTATGAATGTATCCACGATCTAACAATTATCAGAACAACCTACTATAGCGGCTTAGGGCGCGTTGACAATTAGGTAAATCTGAAACTACTAAGCAACTTTGCGCCATGCGACGCTACGAAATTACCGATCAGCAATGGCAAAAGATTAAGCATTTGCTGCCCGGACAAGCAGGCCATGTAGGACAGACAGCAACCGACAATCGGCTGTTTATCAATGCGGTACTTTGGATTGGACGAAGTGGGGCTCCCTGGCGCGATCTGCCCGAACGGTTTGGAAACTGGAACTCCGCTTATCGACGGTTTCGGCGCTGGGCAATCGGTGGCATTTGGAAAAGAATCTTCGATGAGTTGCAGGAACCGGACCTGGATTGGCTTATGATTGACTCGACAGTAGTACGGGCACACCAGCATTCAGCGGGTCAAAAAAAAGCGACCCCGCCAGCGAGTGCTTAGGCCAGTCAGTAGGCGGTTGGACGACCAAAATTCACGCGGCTGTGGACGCATTAGGTAATCCATTGCGGATCATCTTAACTGTGGGGCAACGGGCCGATATTACTCAGGCGAAGGAGTTAGTGGTTGGTTATGAGCCAGCTGCACTGCTAGCTGACCGGGGATACGATGCGGATAAGTTGATTGATTGGCTTGACGAACACCAGATAGAGGTCGTTATTCCAGCTAAATTGAACCGGCTTGAGCAGCGCGTTATTGACAAGAATTTATACCGTGATCGCAACAAAGTGGAGCGGTTTTTCAACAAGCTCAAAGCGTATCGTCGGGTAGCAACTCGTTATGAAAAGACCGCCAGTAGTTTTGCTGGCTTTGTTTATGTAGCGTCGGCCATGATCTTGCTACACTAATTGTCAACGCGCCCTAGTGTGGGCGCGGCGTGAAATAAATAATACAGACACCAAGAAGGGCGATGACAGCCCCGATAATATCGTATTTGTCGGGCCGGAAATCATCTACCCGCCACGCCCATGTCAATGACATGACGATAAAAAAGCGCCGTATGTAGCATACACACGGCCAAAACCTGCTGGCTGTAACGTGGCCACAACACCATAGAGGGCCAGTAGCAAAACCCCGAGCATACCATAGCAGATTGATTTATCCGCTTTCAACCAAATCCATACCAAATAGCCCCCACCAATTTCACACAGACCGGCAAGAATAAAAATCAGGATTGCTTTCGTAGTTTCTGCCATCGTTTTCTAACGGGGAAATAGAATTAGTACATTAACGAAACTTCAGATTCTGCACCCGTACTGCGTTTATAATGGCCAGCATCGCTACGCCCACATCGGCAAAGACCGCTTCCCACATTGTAGCAAGTCCACCCGCGCCAAGAATGAGAACAATCGCTTTCACCACATCGACAGGGTGATATTGGGTGCATTTGCTGTTTCGTACAAAATCCGTCACTTAACTGATTTGATGACTCATCGACCTCAAAAAGCTAAGGCCCACAAAGTCAATACTTTCCGAACTACAGATAATTATCGATTCAAATACTCAAAATAACTTAAGAAATAGGGTCAGAAAACAGGTCTACCAACCATTCTTGTTTTTATCTTGCAAACCCGACTTTCTGGATCAATTCAGTTGATAATCAAATTGTTGTAAACTTATTGCGATTCAAATGACGGATTTTATACGAAACGGCAAAACTACCCAACTCTTCCTGAAACCGTATATTGCTGATTGAGATTAAGAAGTAATAAACTCAGCTAAAACCAGCGTTGAAGTCCCGGTGATTTACAATTATACTGAGTAGGCGATCTTTTCCAGCACCCGGTGGCTATCCCCAAATTTACATAGAGCCTCACAATGGGCCCGAAGCTCTGACATGAGCATATAGCGAATCGGTGTGTTCGTCTGCATGATTGACGGACGGGTGAGTTGCAATTCGACTTCTTTCCGGCGGCTGTCAGGGACTACTAAATACAACGAGGTAGCGTGGTCGGGTAACGAGCAGACTAAATCCGTCAATCGTAGAATACCGGAGTATATAGACGTACTTTTTTCAACCTCAAACGCGCAGATAATGCGACCAGTACCTTTTTCCAGCCAGACAATATCAATCAGGCCAATCGTTTGACTTGTTTCCGGAGAGACGGGTAGGGCAGGTAAATTCGGTAGACTCAGGAACGAAAAAGCATGACCGTTGTAATGCCGGGACATATCATTTCGGGCCGCAGCCACATCATATCCTAAAGCCCGGCCAATGGTCAGCAGGTGATATTGCATCTCACTGTGTGTGTGCTCTTCCTGCTGCTCGTTGACTACACCTTTGTGCCGTTTTTCGATCTGTTTCTGAAGTTTATCCCGATCAACAGCTGGTTGTTCAGCAAGCCCGGGCGTCAACAAATTTCCAGAACCTACTTCAAAAAGAAGGCCCGCCAATGCGCCAAGATCGTTGGATAGAAAGGAGCGATATTCGCTATTGGCTAGTAACATTTTTTCCCGGATCGCCAGATACTCTGACCAGGAGCCAAGTTTTCGCCGTTCGTTGTACAGGCGATTATAACCGTTGATAATGGCCGTATTGAACGGAGGTATCCAGGTGGGATGCAGGAAGTACACGATGCTGGCCACGGCGGGTCCCAGCCCCTTAATTTTGTGTGCGTCGAGTTTGTTGATCTCGCTAATGATCGTTTCGGGCTTCGTGGCTTTCAGGCAACATTCCAGGAACTGCCCAAAATAACGCTTATGGTCCTGGTTCTCGTAAATGTCTGGAATGCGCAACTTGGGTTTCCAGTAAAATGGGTGAGATGCACCCTCGAAAACTTGTTTCTGCTCGGTAATGCAGGATAAGACAAATTCGAGTGAACTCCCTTTAAAATCGTTGGGAAAGGAACCGTCTTTTATATCGCTGACAACCTGAATTACGCCACGTCTAATGGATCGGAAGGCTTTCAGCCTGTCCTCATTGTGTAAAAACCAGCTTTGATAGAGCAGATTTGGGTTTTGTTTGTAATCGTTAATCAGGTGGGTGAAGGAGTCAGTGGACATAGTACGAAATGAAGCAATTGACAGGGCAATTAAATTGATCTATTTAAAGGAGATAAGCAAGAAACTACTACCGATCCAATCGTCGTCACATGATAATGACCTGCGAATTCTATAAGTCTACGCGGGTAATCTTGTAAAAACTCTGCTTAGCAGCCACCGTTATAGAAGGACACAATTCTATTACTCAACGAAATGAAAAGTAACGCATTAATGAAGGTGGGCTTCGCTCTTCTGATGGCGGGGACTATGACTGCCTGTACCAAAAACAATGACGGTATTACTCCGCAGGCACATGATGATAATGTGTATCAGCAAATTATGCACGCCAACATGACACAGATGAACGCCATGAAAATGACGGGAGATGCTGATCATGACTTTGCGATGATGATGCAGATGCACCACCAGGGAGCCATTGATATGGCTAATCAGGAATTGAAGGCAGGTAACGATCAGACCATGAAAACGATGGCGCAAAATATCATTACCTCCCAGACTACGGAGAAGGCTCAATTTGCCCAATTCATAAGTAGCCACACGCCGACGGCATCATCGGCCGGCCAGGCCTTCGACATGATGGCGATGCAGGATATGGATAAAATGATGAAAGCACAGGATACCCGTATTCTGACAGGCCGGTCCGATGTAGACTTTGCCGCGCTGATGATTGATCACCACCAAAGTGCTCTCGATATGGCACAGAATGAATTGAAATACGGCACAGTCAACACCATGCGACAGATGGCTCAAAAGATTATCGACGAGCAAAAAACCGAAATTAGTCAGTTTCAAGACTGGCTTATAACAAACAAGCCATACTAACTGATCGGTCCACCGCGAAACAATCGTGTATCTCTAACCAGACAAATTCAATGAAAGCACCCCTTTTTGTAGTAGCTGGGCTAAGTGCAATGTTACTGCTCGCCAAACCCATATTGGCCCAAAACACCAGTAATGCCATGATGAAATCTATGCAGTCGGGCATGAACAAGATGATGAGCATGAAAATGACCGGTGATCCCGACCACGATTTTGCCATGATGCTGAAAGAGCACCATCGGTCGGCGGTAGAAATGGCGGATATGGAGATCAAGCAGGGCAGGAACGCGCAGGTAAAGGCACTGGCTGGTAAAATTAAAGCCAGCAACCAGAAAGAGATCAAGGAACTCGACCAGTTCATGAGCAGCCACAAGCCGCAGTCGGCCTCGTCAAAACTGGGGCAAAAGGGCATGGAAATTATGCACGGTGGCAGCCATTCGATGAACGGCAATGTAGATCATGATTTTGCCAGTATGATGGCGCAGCATCATCAGCAGGGCGTAGACATGGCCCGTGCTTTCCTGAAAGAAGGGAAAACGGAAAAAATGAAGTCGATAGCCAACAACGTTATCGGGATGCAGACTAAAGAAATGGCTGAACTGAAAAGGCTGGAGAGCAACCTGAAAAGCTAACCCTTATACACCCGCAAAAAAAGACCGCTATCTCAGAGATAGCGGTCTTTTTTTGCGGGTGAAATCACCTCTAAACGCGTCAAAAGTTGTAGCCTAAGCCACCGGCGAACGTCTTATATCGGGTGTCGTAATCTGTATGAAGAAACAGATTTTTAGTAACGGTGTATTGCAGTTCCACGTGCGCCCGCAGGTAGCCACCAACTAGCCATTGCGTCTGATACTGAAAATCAAGCCTGGGAAACAGCATCTGCTGGCCACTGAGTTGAAACCGGACGTTGCCCCGTGTATCTAGTTTAACTTCTGATTGGATCAGAAACGGCAACATGTACCGAATACCAGCTACAGGACGGATAATTCGACGACCTTCGGCAGGTAGTACGCCATCTTCAGGACGTACCCGGCGTAGAAACTCCTCATTCCCGCCATCAATGCCGGCAAAGACCCGAAACCAGTCGCCAAAATATCGTTCGTAGTCCAGATCGAACTCGAACTGGTTGGTGCGCCAGTTGTGATCGCCCCCCGCAACAATCGCATTTTTGTTATTGGATACGTTTAGGGCAAAGTAATTGAGTGGGTAGCCTAGTTGCAGATAACCCCATGTGAACGGCTGGTTGTCGCGCATGTCGCGCAGGTGCAATTTTTGAATGCTGGCAATGGATGAATCGGGCTTATCGCCGTAACTCACCACGCGGGCCATGCCACTCAGCATATGGTACAACAGATGGCAGTGAAAAAACCAGTCTTTGTCGTCGTCGGCCATAAACTCGATGGTAACGCTTTGCATGGGCGATACGTTTATGGTATGCTTCAGGGGAGAATATTGCCCTTGTCCATTTAGTACCCGGAAATAATGGCCGTGCAGGTGAATGGGGTGCATCATCATCGTGTTGTTCATCAACTGCATCCGCACAATTTCGCCCCGGCGAATTTGAATCATGTCGGCGCGCGAAAGTGGTTGCCCATTAAATCCCCAGATATAGCGGAACATATTGCCGGTCAGGGTCAGCGGTATCTCGCGGATGGGGTGATTAGCGGGAAAGACAATTGGTTCGGGTGATTTGAGGATGCCGTAGTCAATGGTATTTAACTCGTCCATCATGCTCATTCCCTTCATCCCAGCCATATCGCCAGACTTGGCATCCATGTTCATGTTGGTGTGATCCATTCCCGCCATATCATCCGGCTTATTGCTGTCTGTTTTCTTGTTGGGCATCGAATCCATTTTCATGGCCATTTTACTGTGATCCATACCGGGCATGGATGAGTGATCCATTTGCCCGTGATCCATGCCCGTCATAGCCATCTTACCATCTTTGGTTGTGTTCATGCCACCCATGTTCATACCGCTATGGTTCATACCATCCATCGATCCAGCCGGTTTTGTGGGTCTAGCAGCTTTTTTTGCCGGAGCGGGCTTCCCATCTGTCGGCTTTCTACCCATATCCATCTGGCTGTGATCCATTCCGCGGTCCGACGTTTCGGCCATGCCGTCCTGCTTTTTCGGCTTGGTAGGTGTGGCTTGGGTTGGACTGGACTGCCCCATCTGCATCTGACTATGGTCCATCCCACCCATGTCCTTTTTTTTCGAGGCCTGTTTTGTCAGATTTACAGCCTGCTGGTTGGCATTCTGATTCATCCCGGGCATATCGTGTATCATGGGGCCGTTCATGCTCATGTTAGCCTGGGCCGTCGTGTCGGTGTGGCCCATGTTCATTGTGCCCATACCCATGCCGCCCATCCGGCTCATGTTTGCGGTAAGCTTATAGAGATCGGGGCGGGGAATGGTCGGCGCGTACTTCGCCGGGCCAGTTCCCAACAGGGCAGTTGCATAACCCGAACCATCCTGTGCGGACGCACGAACCTCGAAAGCTCCGCCTTTAGGCACAGTAATCAGGAAGTCATACGTTTCGGCAATGGCAATCAGCCGACGGTCAACGTCCACTGGCTGAACGTCCAACCCGTCGGCAGCAATCAGCTTCATCGGTCCACCTGCGTAGTTTACGTGGAAGTAGGTGGATGCGCTGGCGTTGATGACCCGCAACCGTACCGTTTGGCCAGCCTTAATTTCCGGGTAGCGGACAGTGTCTCTGCCGTTGATTAAAAAGCGTTCATAATATACATCCGAAATGTCCATCGGGGCCATTTTCATCATCGACTGCCGTAGGTACGCGCCCACTGCCTTATGCTGAATGATTCGATTTAGCGACTGAACGTTTCCTCTTCGGATCGAGTACCATTCGTTGCGCCGTTTCAGATTTTTAAGAATGTAAGCCGGATTCTCGGTAGTCCAGTCCGACAGCAGCAGCACCAGATCGTGGTCGACTTTGTAGACCGGACGCTGGGGCTGGATTACGATCGACCCATATACGCCAACCTGCTCCTGATAGCGAGTGTGAGAGTGAAACCAGTACGTACCCGATTGCACCAGCGGATATTCAAACGTATAGGTGTCGCCCGCCTGAATTGGGGGCGTGTTTAGATAGGATACGCCGTCCTGTTTATTGGGGAGCAGGATGCCATGCCAGTGCAGCGAAGTTTCCGTTTTTAGTTTGTTTTGTACCCGGATGATGGCAATATCCCCTTCCGTAAATCGCATGGTGGGACCGGGAATCCCACCGTTTATGGTCATCCCTTTTATAGACTTACCTGTCAGGTTGACCGTCTGTTCATCAATGACCAAATCATACGTTACCCGTTTTCCCGTTGGCTTCACATTAGCCAGCGCCTGGGGCCGCGATACGGGTAAACTTGTTTTGACGGTGGAGAAATTCGACTTATCAGGATTATAAGATTGCTGAGTCGACGAGTTGGCATCGGGTATCGTGTGTTGCTGATGCTGTCCATAGCTGTATGTGAACAGCATTGTTACACCCAAGAGTGCGAAAAAATAGTGTTTCATTACTTATTCAGTTCAGCTAGTTTATTCTTCATCTGCCTAATCTCTTTCTCCTGCGCTGATATAATGTCCTGTTGTAATTTTTGTAACTCAGGATCGCTCAGTTTAGCCTTTTTAGCCATCAGAATCGCTGCGGCATGGTGCGGAATCATCGACTTGGTAAACTCCTTATCGCCCACAGCTATTTGAAGACGAATGAGCCAGAAAAAGCCCCCCAGTCCAAGGGTGCTAACCGTGATAATCAGAGCATTTCGCTGTTTATTTGTGTACATGGACGACATCAGCATCACCTCGATGATGAGCATCGGCATTGTCATCAGGCCGGCCATATAAAACTGATTGACGTTAGAAATAACATTGTCAAAACGGTCGACCATCGAGTACATCAGAACGTACATCGAGATGAACGATAAGACAGCCATGACGGCCAATTTGCCGTACTGGTTTTGGTTGGCCAGCGGATGGCCTTGATGTCCCAACTGAGCCCGATCAGTAAGGTATTGGTGTGTTTCCATAGGTTATCTTATTGACTATTATGTATAACTAGCAAGCCGCCCTGCCGGATGGCAAAGCGGCTTGTAAGATTGGAGCAACCTGTTTATAAAACTTTTGGCCATTACGGCTGAGCACTGGGTTCGGCTCGATAACCTGCGTGGTTACCGCTTTTTGGATTTATTAGGCAATTCGGTTGGCTGTTGTCTGAAGGGGCAGGGGCTTATCGGGGCCGTTACCGTCCATATCCCAGCCGTCAACCTGCCGTAGCGACGGTCCAATGCGATTCAAGACTAACGTGACAGCCGCCACGCAGCTGCTTCATTTAATACTCGTCTTGAATCGGAGCGTCGAACCGATTCAACGTTTCCATACTCGTCAGTTTTTGTGATGCCTATTTGTTCGTAACGAACCTCATTCGTTAGAGTTTAGCAGCCCTCAACCGCAGACTGTTACTGACTACCGACACTGAGCTAAGGGCCATTGCTGCCCCGGCAATCATCGGATTGAGCAGAAAGCCATTGATGGGATACAGCAATCCGGCAGCAATGGGAATGCCGATCAGGTTGTAGATAAATGCCCAGAATAGATTCTGACGAATAGCCTGTACGGTCTTTTTCGAGAGTTGCAGGGCTTTGGGTACACTGTTCAAATCGGAAGTGATGAGTGTCATCTTGGCTACGTCCATGGCAATGTCGGAACCTCGGCCCATTGCGATGCTTACGTCGGCCTGCGCCAGGGCCTGCGAGTCATTGATACCGTCGCCGATCATAGCCACCACTTTACCCTGTACCTGTAACTCTTCGACGAATGCAGCTTTATCAGCGGGTGAGACCTCGGCCCGAAAATCGTTTAGACCAACGGCCCTGGCAACGGCTCCGGCCGTCTGCGCATTGTCGCCGGTCATCATGTACACGGCAATGCCCCGCTTTCCCAGGGTATGAATGGCTTCGCGGGAGGTTTGCTTCACTGGGTCGGCAATAGCCAGAACCGCCAGCACGCGCGTCTGATCGGCAAAGTACACGACCGTTTTCGCTTCGTTCTGCCACTGTGCCGCCTGTTGCCCAACACTCGAGTCAAGGGAGATTCCGCGTTCAGCTAGCAGACGACTGTTGCCCACAATATACGTGGCGTTTTCGTAGAGGCCCGATACGCCCCGACCCGTCAGGCTATCGAATCCGTCGATGGTCGTTCCGTTCATGCCATCAGTCCGTAGTCGCTCTACTACCGCATCAGCCAGCGGATGTTCGGATTGAGCCTCCAGCGCGTATAACACCGGCATTAACCGGGCTACCTCATCGTCGCCCACCTGCCAGGACATGTCCGTTACAGTCGGTTTACCTTCAGTTATGGTGCCGGTTTTGTCCAGTACGACGGCATTGACTTTGTAGCCAAGCTCCAGACTTTCCGCATCCTTGATGAGAATGTTGTTATCGGCTCCTTTCCCTACCCCGACCATAATGGCTGTGGGGGTGGCCAGGCCCAGCGCACAGGGACAAGCGATGACCAGCACCGTCACGGAAGTTAGCAGGGCGTGCGTAAACGCATTTTCTCCCCCGAATAACATCCAGGCCGCAAACGTCAGTAGGGCGATACCAATGACAACCGGCACAAAGATACCGGCAATCTTATCCACTAATTTCTGAACCGGAGCCTTACTGCCCTGTGCTTCCTGCACCATGCGGATAATTTGCGCCAGCACGGTTTCTGCGCCTACCTTTTGTGCCTTGAAGCGGAACGAACCTTTTTGATTGATTGTCCCCGCAAAAATTGAGTCGCCGGTTTGTTTCGCTACTGGAATGGCTTCCCCCGAAATCATGCTCTCATCCACGAACGATTCGCCGGTTTCAACGATACCATCCACCGGGACTTTTTCACCCGGCCGCACGACGATAACCTGACCGACACGTACCTGAGCAATGGGCAATTCGCGTTCGGCACCGTCCTCGACAATACGTACCGTTTTCGGTTGCAGGCCCATCAGCTTCTTAATAGCTGAGGATGTATTTGATTTGGCCCGTTCTTCGAGCAGCTTGCCCAGCGAAATGAAGGCGATCACGACCGCAGCCGCTTCATAGTAAACGTGGGGGTGCAGACCCCGGCTATGCCAGAAATCTGGGTAGAGCGTGTTGAACGTACTGAAAAGGAAAGCAATGCCCGTTGACAGTGCCACCAGTGTATCCATATTGGCCTTACCGTGCCGGGCCTGTTTCCCGGCATTTACAAAGTAGGACCGGCCCAGCCAGAACACCACCGGTGTAGACAGAGCCATCATAATCCAGTTGACGTAGGGGGCCGGTCCGGCGTTCCGGTCCATGAAAAACATACCCAACATGACCACTGGAACGGATAGAATACCCGCCAACACTGTTCGCTTCTTCAGCGATTCGTAGTACCGCTGCTGCGCTTCCTGCTGTACCTGCTGCGGATCTTCAACATCGGCTATTAAATCGTAACCAATTGATTGCAGCACCTGCTGCATTCCAGCCGGGGTAATGGCTTTGGCGTCATACTCAACCGTAGCCGACTGGTTGGCGTAATTCACGGCGGCTTTAAGCACACCTGGCGTGTTATTGAGCATCGACTCGACGCTAACGGCGCAGGCCGCGCAGGTCATTTCCAGTACTGGAAACGTTTGGCGGGTCAGCCTTGCCGGGGCCGGGGATTTTATGGGTTCGGTCGTCGTCATCGTATTGTCAATTTACATGACAAAGGTCGACATACCTGCCACCCCCTCCGTTACACAATTACCCCGATGGCTTGTGAGATTTTGGACAACTCGCTCTACGTGGTACGTCGACGGTCAGCCGCTATTGGTCAATACCAGTCGGCACGGCTGATTCCTCTGACTCATGTTGCAGCGCCTGTTTCTCCCGACGTACTTGGCGGAAATACGAAGGGGTCAGCCCAGTCTGCTGTCGAAATTGATTGGAGAGGTGTTGAACGCTGCTGTAACCCGTTCGGTGGGCAATCTCGGTAAGCGTCAGGTCCGAGTAGACTAAGCGCTCCTTAACCTTGTTGATGCGCCGGAGAATGATATATTTTTCTAAGGTAATACCCTCCGCTTTGGTGAACTGACCGCTGATTGTATCGTAATCTGACTCAAGCGACTCCTGAAGCTGTGTAGATAAACGAGACTTATTTTCACTGAGATCATCCTGGGTAAAATAGGCATCTACGAGAATTTTAACCCGTTGATGAACTGTTTGCTTAATGTCGTTGATCAGGCTAAATCCCTGTTCAATGAATATGGATCTTATTTTTTCTACATCCTCGGCTGATAGAGGACCACGTAACGTAAGCTGCCCTAGTTGAATACTGAGAACATCGAAGCCCGCTTGTACTAATTCGTGGTTTGCTACCGCGATACATCGATCGCAAACCATGCCTTTTACACGCAAGGATACTATCGTGTGACTGTCCGTTTGCATCATCGTTGTTCCTGGCTTTATTAGTGATTTTATCAAATTAACATCGTGGGCTCACCGCTATTACAAACGACTTTTTACAATAAATACGGCTTTGATTTATAATACAACAAACAAAGCTATTATTCTGGGTCAGAAAAGGGCTTGCAGAATTCGGGATTGTTCTTGCAGAATTTTTGTGGTGTGCGCCTTTTAACTTTTGTGCGTGTTACACGAGGTAGCAGAGCTTATCGACCGTCTCGATTCACCCTTTGCTTCTAACCGAATCAGCCCTATGAAATATCAACACCGGTTTATGGTGCACGGCCTAACAACCAAGGAACAGGCCGAAGCTATTCGAAATGTTTTGGTCGGGCAGGAGGGCATATTAAATGCCGAGGTAACGATTGATCCGCCCCAGGCTGCACTAACGGTTGAGCATCGTCCCTCCCTGACAGATATACAGCGGCTGGTTTCTACAGTCGGATCATTTCATGTCATGGAAGCCCAGGATGAGTCAGCCTCCTCGCATGCTGATCATCCTGCCACTGAGCCGCCTATACCTTTTATGCATCACCACGTAGCGCATCAAACCGCGTCGACTGACGAACCGCCTGCTGAGCAACAGGCCCTGCAACACATTGGTCACGACGGACACAGCGGACCGGATGATAACCTGAAACACCAGGGCGGTACCGGTATGGATCACGGACATATGAACCATGCCGATATGGATCACAGCCAGATGAAGCATGGAGCCGGACACGGTGACCACGATCACGGCGCGATGATTGCTGACTTTTTGCGCCGATTCTGGATATGTTTAATCCTGTCGGTACCGGTGGTGGCGTTCTCGATGATGTTTCAGGAGTTGGTTGGTTATCAGTTGGAAGTTCCATATCGTGAACCCCTCGTTGTTGTGCTTGCATCGGTAATCTATATCTATGGCGGCTGGCCGTTTCTGACTGGTATGATTGGCGAACTGCGAACCCGTCAACCGGGCATGATGACCCTGGTTGCCGTGGCTATCACAGCCGCTTACGCCTACAGTGTGTCTGTTTCGTTCGGCTGGCTGCGTGGAATGGATTTCTTTTGGGAACTGGCTTCGTTAATCGACATTATGCTGCTGGGTCATTACCTGGAGATGAAATCTGTAGCCGGCGCTTCACGGTCGCTGGAACTGATCATTCAGATGTTGCCCGCCGACGCCCACAAAGTATCCGGGGAAAAAATCACCGACGTAAAGGTAGATACTCTGAATATCGACGATATCGTGCTGATCCGGCCAGGCGAACGGGTTCCGACTGACGGTGAGGTCGTGGAGGGAGATAGCGCAATCAATGAAAGTATGCTGACGGGCGAAAGTGTACCGATACAAAAAGGACCACGTGACAGCGTGATTGCCGGGGCGGTCAACGGGGAAGGCGCACTTCGGGTTCGCGTTACGCACAAGGGTGAAGACAGCTACCTTAATAAGGTCGTTCGCATGGTGGAGGAGGCCCAGAACGGCAAGTCTCAAACACAGACATTGGCGGATCGGGCCGCTGGCTGGCTTACGCTGGTTTCTTTGTCGGTCGGTCTGCTGACCCTTTTTGCCTGGTTGATCGCGGGAAAGGAAGTGTCTTTTGCGGTGGAACGTATGGTTACGGTCATGGTCACGGCCTGTCCGCACGCGCTCGGTGTCGCCATTCCACTGGTGGTGGCAATTTCTACAGCCATTTCTGCGCAGAAGGGACTACTGATTCGTAACCGCACTGCCTTCGAAGAGGCTCGCAAAATCACAGCGATGGTTTTTGACAAGACAGGTACGTTAACAGAAGGTGAATTTGGGGTGAACAGAATCAGGGTGCTGGTTCCCGATATGGACGAAGCAACATTTTTAAGCGCGGTAGCCGCTCTGGAACAACCTTCACAGCACCCTATCGCGCAGGGCATCGTCCGGGAAGCCAAAAAACGCGACCTCGACCTGCCCGCTATCAGCGATTTTCAATCCATTACGGGCAAAGGCGTATCAGCAACGGTGTCCGGTCGGCGGGTATTGGTCGTCAGTCCGGGCTATCTGAAAGAAAATGGTATCGAACAGCCAGAGGATGCCTTCGGTAGTGGAGCTGAAACGGTTGTATTCGTGCTGTTTGATGACCAGATGGCGGGTTACGTTGCGCTAGCCGACAAGATTCGTGAAGACTCCAAAGAGGCTGTTCAGCGGTTGCAGCAATCAGGCATTAAGGTATATATGGCCACAGGCGATAATCAGAAAGTGGCCGACGCTGTTGCAAAGGAATTAGGGTTGGATGGGGTTTTTGCTGAAGTGTTGCCCGACCAGAAAGTAACTATCGTGAAAGACTTGCAGGCCCAGAGCGGTCCGACGGGTCGGCAGTTCGTAGCCATGACCGGCGACGGAGTCAACGACGCACCAGCCTTGGCGCAGGCCAACGTGGGCATTGCCGTAGGTTCCGGTACCGACGTTGCCGCCGAAACCGCTGACATCATTTTGGTCAATAGCCGCCCCACCGACATTACCAATTTAGTCGAGTTCGGTAGAGCTACGTACCAAAAGATGATCCAGAACTTATTTTGGGCAACGGGCTACAACATCGTCGCCATTCCGCTGGCAGCCGGTGTACTCTATCCCAATTTTGTCCTTAGCCCCGCCATCGGTGCTGTGCTGATGAGTGCCAGCACAGTGATCGTAGCTCTAAATGCGCAATTGCTAAAGCGTAAGGGGTAAATCTAAAAAAAGGGAGCAAATTCGTCACTTCAACTACACATTGAATTAGTAAATACAGTTGATGGGTATAGTATGGGAAGTATGGGCATTACCGAACAAACTTTTATTCTGCTGGAGCGCTTTAACACGGTACTATGACAAGTGTAGCGGGCCGATTTGGCCAATTTTTTACTTACATTTTTAGCTGATTAAGGCTTATTTTGCAGCATGGAAGCCATGCCCGATCAATTGCCCACTCAGCCCGATCAATCGGTGATTCAAAAACAGCGCGTGGAGGACGCCACAGATTTTCTAAGTATCTGTGATCGCCTGTCTACGGGTTACGACAGTGGGTACTACTGGGAAGACATCCAACGAGCCTTACGGATTGCAGCTGGCTTAGAGAAGTGGCCTGGCTAACTGATATAAACCAACTCTTTTATTCCTGAAATAACTAAAATTAACCATTATTGGGGGGTACCTACATTCGTACGGAATGTTTCATTAGAAGCGAGTAAATTACTAAAAATATGTACTTCGTACCATTAATTTAAGACGTCAATTAGTGCACTTTTACTGCCAGAAACAGACATTATCAGAGATGATTTGTATAAATAATTCTCAAGTTTACAACAGGCGTTAAGGATGCCGTACTGGCTGTGTATGGCGTACTCTTCTACAGAACTTTCCTACTTCAAACGGATATTCCTAGCCTTTCAAAAAGTATTCGATTTCTATTTCTTGCATCTTTAACTAGCTTTTGATAAGAAATCACCTCTATATAGGCATTAAATTGTTTGTGATAGTAAAAATAACCCATCCCATCTGGCGTGATTATATAGTCTCTGGTAGTTAGAATATTAATAAGTTTAGGATTGAAATCACAAATAACATAGGCATAAAAAGGTATTTTGTCCTTATCAGAAACCTGAATAAATTTACCTCTTCTATCTAACGCCGAACCACTTCTTAACTTACCAATATAATCTATCACCTGATCAACAGGATTCTTTTTCTCATCCCTGTCCGAATAATCATTCCGCTCAGGTTTCTTGAACTCCACTATAATAAACGAGTTAAAAGGGGCCTCTTCATTGACAAAGGCAAAGCTGCTATTAAAAATAAATAAGTCCGGTCGATCAGTCGTTTTAATATTTTCTAGAACAGGCATGTCAGCCATTGGTTTATCGGATGCCAAGTAATAGTGATAGGCAAGCCGTTCATCGATGAGCCATAAGTTTTGTTGTTCATATTTTACATCATCAGACTCTTTCTTTATAGGAAAGAAAATTTCATGAATTGTTTT
Organism: Spirosoma oryzae; assembly: GCF_003002825.1. Lineage (GTDB taxonomy): Bacteria > Bacteroidota > Bacteroidia > Cytophagales > Spirosomataceae > Spirosoma > Spirosoma oryzae. The sequence continues at coordinate 30,340 of NZ_PVTE01000015.1, forward strand.
TTCGCTCTGAAATTTATCTCCTTCCTCACCTAAATATTTATTTAATAAATCAATAATTGCTCGTCTATGTATGACATACTTAACTAGATTCGATTTGCCAATATCATTGGATTGTTCCAGATACTGATCGTAAGCTTTCTGATACTCCTCAACGTTCTTATAGTCATGGCCATTTAGCACTTCATTACCTAGAATCTTCGTATCAAGTTCCAGTTTCTGTTGTATCTTAAATAGTTCGACATCAAGTTTTTCTCCCGTCAGAGTAGCTGGTAATTTTTTCACTTCATCCTCTTTATACTTTAACACGTATTTGAATTGAGGAGCATATTGTTCGACATGTTTTTTAACAGATGCCATCTTTTGCTCTCTAAGCGCTGCTAACGGAATTTTTAGTTCTTCTTCCAGTTCGTGTTCTATTTGTTTTTTTATATCCTCAAACGTGACAATATAATCATAGGGAGCATCTTCCTCATTGTCTGGAAAATTAAACCGTGTTCGCTCATTCCCGACGTTATTGTCCAAGTATGTGGAGGTAATGTAAACCTTGAGGTTCTTTTGATCACTTTCTACTAAATAGACATTACTTTTTAAATCAGGAATATATTTGCTGATAGGTTCATTGACAACATCCCTAGAGTTTCCACAATAATGTACCCGGTGACCACCTTCGGTTTTATCCACTAACAATAAATTAAGAGTAAACTCAGTATTTTTAATTTTAAAGGTTCGTTTAATTAAGTTAGGTAATAAATCTATACCAAACTTTTCCTGTAACGTAACCTGATTTCCATTTGTATCAATGATCGTAATGATCGGGCATTTACCTTCAATAAAATAGATAAAGAAATGCTCTATTATAAGTTCTGCTATTTCATCAATTGACTTCGGGCAGTGGTTCTTATATTCATCATAAAATGAATTAAGTATGACTTTAGTACCTGACTCTTTCCTAGCCTCTGATTTTACAATGGGCTCTTCATCAAAGCCCTTACCATAAGCTTTTAATGTGAAATTTCTAATTTCAGTTTCGCCTAAATTATTCTGATAGGTGCTACTATATTCTATTTTTTTAAATGCTTTTAAACAGACAAATCTCCCAATACCTTTTGATCCTTTATCTTCTTTATAATCTGATTCTGCCGTGAGGAACGATTTATAATTTCGTTCATTAAAGCCAATGCCATTATCCGTAATAATAAACGATTTAATAAAATACTGATTTACATCACCGAGAGAAACTAAGGCTTCGTCATGACCTTCCCGATCAAGTGTTATATTTATTCTTCCTTTTTTAGAAGGGCCTAGCTCTTCAATAGCATGTATTGAATTGCTGACAACTTCAAATAATGGCCACAAAGCTTTTTTTAGGGGTAGATTCAGATTGCGTACTCTCCCAGCAATGTTGGTTATAAATTCGTTATTTGAAATGACAGCTTCCATTAGAAAAAAAGGTGCAGAGTTGAAAAAATTACATTAGTTGGCAATTTAGACGGTTGATTTACGGATTACAAGCCGTTTAACATTTAGCATTGGTAATGGCTTTCGGAATTCGCTTTACCAGCCTAACTTCTTAGCCGCGTTATGCTGCTTGATCGAATCTAATCGGGTATACCTTCGGATCATGGCGCTGGTTTTGTGCTTGGTCTGTTGCATGATTTCTGAATCATCAGCCCCGTTGAGCTTGGCCGTTGTCACAAATGAGGCCCGCATCGAATGCGCTGAGAATCGGTCACCCATATGCTTTTTAACAATGGCTCCAATCGACTGATCTGTTAATCGCTCCTCGGTTAGTTCGTTGCCCTTTCGTATTCTTACCAACAAGGGGCCATTGGTTCGTTCCAGCAGAGCTACCCATTTCTGTAATGTACGCACGGGACAAATCTGAGCATCGGGACTATAAAAAAGGGCCTTTTCTTCTCGCTGTCCCATTTGATTGGTTTTACTTCCGTAGTATGTAATAACCACACCGTCCTCACCAAAATGAAGTTGCTCGACATTGAGCGCCACCAGCTCCGACCGGCGAAAGGCCCCCGTAAAACCCAGCAGCAAAACGACTTTATCACGCAGTGGTCCAAACCGGGGTACCCCCTTACTATCGGTGACAAGTTTACGCAGAATACCTTTCAACTGATTAGCGCCAAACGCAGGTGCCTGCTCAGCATGGGTACCATGTTCCCGCTGGATACCTTTCAGTGTCGCCTTTAACCAGCGATCATCGACCGGGCTGGGTAGGTCAAGCAATTCATGCCATTTGCGCACGGCCGAAAGTCGACGCGCGATAGTTGCCCACTTGCGCTTCGGACCCAGGGCTGATACATACTCTCCCAACACAGCCGACGTAGCGGGCAAAGCGTCCACCCCCTGCTGCTGGCACCAGGTAGTATAATGATTTAGGTCAGCTCGGTACGCTCGCTCGGTATTAGCCGCTCCCTGTAACCCTTTCAGCAAATACTTCTGCTGGTCCCCACTCAACTGAGGCAAAGGGACCAACGAAAATGGATCGTTTTGCGTAATAGGCAAAAAGGACACAGTTTGCTTATCCATATATTACAGTCAATGTTAACAAACCTACGAATTACGCATAAGATACACAAACATTAAAGCAGCTAAACATTCATTTTGTACTTTACTATCGATAACATTTACTTATCAATACTAAAATGAATTTAAGTTTATTTTACAAATGACTGTAATTGAATAAATAACAAGTATAATAATATTATATGTTATCAGTTTTTAATACTTTTCTATAAATTTATTTTAATGTAATTAATCGCTGATTACATAAAGGGCTTAAAAACTTTTTATGCACTTTTGCATTAACATAACTATGCACAATGGAAAATGTAGCCATGAACGAATTTCGTCGGCAGGTTGGTGAATACATTAACCAGACCTATTATGCAAATAAGTCTTTCGTGCTGACAAAAGGACAAAAGAGGGTAGCCGCTTTAGTACCGATAGCTATACTTGACCGACTATCTGAACTAGAATCCTTTTACAGTCAAACGTTGGCAGATCGTCAGCAAGCAGATGCATCTGTTGACAAAATCAGCGAAACAGATAAAGAAACCGTTTAACGATAGTCACCCATTGTGCATACCAGATAAGGATATCTATGATTTTGTACAATGATAGCGGGTTTAGTACGAAAGGGAACGAACTACTTTTTTAGACGTTGACTTAAATAGAATCCGGACGAAACGGACCACCTCCAATACTTACTTGTCGTTCAGTATTTAATCATTAAGAAACTATTTCGGCGCATCCATTGTAATAGACCTATCAAAGGTGATGGAGTTCGCCTGGAACCGCCCTCAAAAAGCTGATAACTCCTGTATTCGTTTCCCCGAAACAGGACGTTTGTATGCTCAGCTTTTTCATCACCCCAATCTATTCATTTTCTATGCCGGCTGATGTGTCTGCCTGTGGCTGGCCCTCATCGTCACGGCTGTTCAGTTTTCCGCGCGGTTCCCCGCTTCGGACAGGCCTTCTTGTATCCCCCTAATTCTATCTCACCCCATTCTGACGGCTTGAGTCGCTTGGCTATTGCCTGGTTCGACAAAAACTCATGAATCAATAATGAAAACAACCCTTCACTACGTTCAGGATCACCTCAGCCTCCTGCGATTTTTAGGAAAATGGTTTCTGCTGATTTTGCCGGTGGCCCTGCTTAGCGGTACGACCAGCGCTTTCTTTTTGTGGGCGCTCGACGAAGTTACCCAGCTTCGCTGGCAACATGGTTGGCTACTCTACGGGCTGCCATTGATTGGCGTTCTGATTCTATGGCTCTATCAGAAGGGCGGTAAAAATGCGGAACGGGGGAACAACCTACTCATCGATGAAATTCATCAACCGGGCGGGGGCGTACCCGGGCGTATGGCTCCCCTGGTGCTGCTAACGTCGCTGTTGACCCACCTTTTTGGCGGCTCAGCCGGTCGGGAAGGCACCGCCGTTCAGATGGGGGGTAGTATCGCTGGGGTGCTGGGCCGACAGCTCAGGCTCTCGGAAGCCGATTTGCGCATCCTACTGATGAGTGGGATTGCCGCTGGTTTTGGCGCCATATTCGGCACTCCCCTGGCTGGGGCTGTCTTTGCCCTGGAGGTGCTGACCATTGGCAAGCTGCGGTATCAGGCCCTGATTCCCTGTCTGATGGCCAGTATTCTTGGCGACATTACCTGCGCGGCCTGGGGCATTCACCACATCCATTATCAGGTTGCCTTTTCGCATACGGCCATCCCGACCTTTTCGGTGCCGAATGGCTGGCTACTAACTAAAGTGGCCCTGGCTGGCGCTTTATTTGGCCTGGCAGCGCTGGTCTTCTCGGAACTGACGCACGGACTGCAACGTCTCTATAAGACGTATTTGCCGTCAACGTATCTCAGACCTATTATTGGGGGTGTCTTATTAATTGGTTTAGTGTGGCTGGTAGGCACCCGCGACTATCTAGGATTGGGGGTGGTTAGTCAGCAGCCTAACGGCATTTCCATTCTCAATGCGTTTCATTCAGGTGGGATAACTCCCTGGAGTTGGTTCTGGAAACTGTTGTTTACGGCCATCACCCTCAGCAGCGGCTTTAAAGGGGGCGAGGTAACCCCGCTCTTTTTCATCGGCGCCTGCCTAGGCAATCTGCTGGCTGGTTGGTTTAATGCGCCCGTCGATTTATTCGCAGCCCTGGGCTTCATCGCCATCTTCGCTGGGGCTTCTAATACTCCGCTTGCCTCGACGCTGATGGGCCTGGAGCTGTTTGGCTCCGACAATTTGATCTTTTTTGCGATTGCCTGCTTTGTGGCCTACTTCTTCAGTGGCCATACCAGCATCTATTCCGCCCAACGGCTGGGCGTGACTAAATCAACGGGCCGAGATATTGTCCACCAGGCTCCCTTGAGCCGCATTCAAACGTTACGCCGGAGGGCCTTTACCGGAAATCGGATCGACTAATCAACCAAAGCAATGCCAACCTTACATAAATCGGAACTGGGAAAATTACGGATTTACCTGACACCCACCGACAAGTTACCCGCACCGGGTTTGCTGGGACGACTGCTGGGCAAGCCGCTCGCCCGGGAGCTGATTCACCGGGCTAAAGCGGCCGGAATTCTCCATGCGACGATTCATCATTCGCAGTATGGCTATACCAACCGGGGCGCTTTACAGGACGATCATCCCGAACAGGGTAACCCCCGCTTGAATATTTACGTGGAGCTGATTGACCACAAGGACGCCCTGGAAGCTTTCTGCCAGCAACAGTATGCGCTGTTGCAACACAAAACGATGGTGTATAAAGCTGCTGAACACTGGTCTTTTCGCGACACACCTACTCCCTCATTAATCACTGACTACTCTTAATTCATACGACAATGGCTTTTCAAAACATACTCATGGCGGTTGATGCCAGTCCGTACTCCCTAAAATCGACGCAGGCTGGCTTTGATTTGGCCCGTTCCTGCGGGGCCGACGTAACGTTGATCTACGTTATTGACCCCGTACTGGAAATGGGTAACATCGACGGTGGTGAGTTTCCCGACCAGGCTCGTCAGCGCGAACGGGCGGCCGGGCAAACGCTCCTGGATAACTTGAAACAAAGCGCGGGTTCGGGCCTGACCGTTCAGACGCTGATGCCCGAGGGCAAACCCGAGGAAACGATCCTGGCTGCGGTTGAGGATGCAGGTGCCGATTTGCTGGTGATCGGCACTCATGACCGGAGTGGACTACTTCACCTGTTGCAGGGTAGTATGACCGATTACGTCCTGCGGCACAGTAAGGTCCCGGTGCTGGTCGTACCGACCCATCTGCAGGACTAAGCGTTTTAATCTCTAGTATTTATTATCTAAACAATTCATCATGAAAATTCAAGACATCAGTGCCCTCGAAGTATTGGACTCCCGGGGTAATCCAACCGTAGAAGCTCAAGTCATCCTGGAAGATGGGAGCTGGGGCCAGGCCATCGTTCCTTCAGGAGCCTCAACCGGCGAAAACGAAGCGGTGGAACTGCGCGATAACGACCCGCTTCGCTACGGCGGCAAGGGCGTTCGGCAGGCCGTTGCCAACATTCAGACCCAGATTCGGAACAGTTTAATTCAGCGCGATTTTATGGATCAGTCGCAACTGGATCATCAACTGATTGAACTGGATGGTACGCCGAACAAGGCCCGATTGGGTGCCAATGCGATCCTGGCCGTTTCGATGGCCTTCGCCCGTGCTCAGGCTCAAGCACAGCAACTGCCGCTCTATCGTTACTTACAAGGGCCCTTTACCGAAGCTGTCTGGTTGCCTGTACCCTGCATGAACGTCATCAATGGCGGGCGCCATGCTGACAACAACGTTGATTTTCAGGAATTCATGATTGCCCCTCATCAAGCCGGGTCATTTGCGGAGGCCATTCAAATGGGTGAAACGGTTTTCCACACCCTCAAAGCGCTGCTCAAGCAACGCGGCCTGAGCACCGGCGTGGGCGATGAAGGTGGGTTTGCTCCCGACCTAAAAGCCAACGAAGAGGCCGTTGACCTGATCTTAGAGGCCATCACCCGGGCCGGGTACAAACCGGGTGAACAGGTCAGTTTATGCCTCGACCCGGCGGCCAGTGAACTCTGGCAGAATGGTCATTACCAATTGAGTAAAAGCACGGGTCAAATCTTATCTACGGAGGCCATGATCCGGCTCTGGGAGGACTGGACGCGTCAATATCCCATCGTTTCGCTGGAAGATGGCCTGGGTGAGCACGACTGGGAGGGCTGGAAAGCTCTGACTGCTACGCTTGGCCACCGGGTTGAGCTGGTGGGTGACGATATATTCTGTACCAACCCGGCACTGGTTCAGCAGGGAATCGACCAGAAAATAGGCAATGCGGTGCTCATCAAGCCCAACCAGATTGGCACAGTGACCCAGACACTCGATACGGTCAGGCTGGCGCAGCAAAATCAGTACCGAATCTTCATCTCGCACCGGAGCGGAGAGACCGTCGACACATTTATTGCCGATCTGGCGGTAGCGACCAGCGCAGGAGCCATTAAAACCGGGTCGGGTTGCAGGGGGGAACGGACCGAGAAGTTTAACCAGTTTTTGCGCATCGAGCATCGGCTGGGGGCGGCTGCTCGCTTTGCGGGCCGGGATGCGTTTGGGCAGTGATTGAATTCAAAACTCGTTAACAAGATGACAACGACTCACTTATTCCCAAACCACCAGCGTCGCCTGGGACCGTATTGCACGTGATTGAACTACGGCTGAATGAGCTGCAGGCTGATTTAACGAATGGAGCCAACGGGCTAACGTATCAGTTGGAACCAGCCCTTTCGGCCGATCAGCAAAAGTTGCTTAACCAGCAGATTCAGGCCATTCGAGACCTGATTGGTCAGCTTGTGCACAAATATGGTCTTTCGGCTCGTCGGCTTGCCTGGTCTCAACGACTCAATGCGTTAAGCTCGTCGCTTTGGGTCGATCTACAGGACAGCCGTTCGGATCAGATGCCAGGGTACGGCGCGTTTACAACCGATGAGCACCCAGCAGACAATGATCAGGAAATAGGCCAGTTGATCCTGCTCATTGGAACGATTCAGACCTGATGAATCCTTGGTCAGACCTTGGCAGCAGGCGAAGAGATCGCCCTGCTTTTACCGTTACCTCCTACACTGAAACGGGCGTAGGAGGTAACAACTTTAACCGCAAATCCTTACCGATCAACTGCTTATGTTTTAATAGTTATTCCAATTCTACTGAACGGCAAAAAGGCTAAAAAGCTTCGCAAAAAAATGCGATTACTCGGTTTTGTGCGAAACTTTCGAATTCGTCAGTTATGCACTACCTATTACGTTAAATACTGGCTGGTTGCTCCTGCCCCCGCAAAAATCCCGTTTCGTCATGCCGGAAATGATACAATTTGGCAATATCCGTTCGCAGCCATTGCAGCACAGGAAGAGCAAATACAAGCAGAGCGCCAAATGTACCCGTTACGGGGGCCAGCCAGTAAAGCCAGTGGTCAGTCCAGATACCGCTCCAAACGGCGGGGCCAAAACTACGGGCTGGGTTGGCGCTGCACCCGGACAGGGGCGCTTCCAAACCGACCAGCACCGAAAACAATGGTGGTATCATGAAAGGGGTATAGGCTTTCAGTCGGTCATGGCTGGTGAACAATAATATCACGCAGATCAGACAAAACGTAACGAATGCTTCACCCGCAAATGCCGTCCCCACGTTATGTCCCGGTACGGTTATTCCTTCGCGTAGACTATCACCCATCGATCCCCATACCGCCAGCGCTTCCGCACCGAGCGTAGCGCCTGCTAGTTGAGCAATAATATAGCCAAACAACGCCCGCCATGGCAGTAAACCTCGTCCAAAAAAAGCGATAGTGACTGCTGGATTCAGATGCGCCCCGCTGATACGTCCCAGGGGCGACAACGTGATCAGGCACCCAACGCTGCCAAACAAAAAGCCGGTAACAAACCGACGCACCATCGCGTCAGGCACGTAACTGGCTACAATACTTCCAGGTCCGAAGTCAATAATGATAAACGATATGCCTCCGAAAATCAGCAAGGCCGTACCAATTCCTTCCGCGATTACCGCTTTCCACTCTTCTGGCTTCATTCAGGTTGTATACCCGGCAACCGGACAGATTCTATGAAGATGTATTGCTATCTTTCGGAAAGGCCGTTAAACAAAGATAACTGGTTTTGAAATGTATACCCGATGGTATTGCGAAAATGGGCAACCAGATTGCCCCCATTAGTCGCCGTGGCTAACTGACCTGGCAATATCACGTGTTTATCTAGTCAAACGGCCGATTTAGGATTGCATCAGAATTGGGCCTTACCTTTAGACTAGTTTGAAAAAATAAGGCGATGAAACTGCTGCTGATTGAAGATGAACCGGTATTGCAACAAACCATTCGAACCTACTTGGAGCGGGAAGGGTACCGGGTCACCACGGCCGATACCTTTTTGCAGGGCTCCCGGCGGGCTAACGACTACGAGTATGATTGTCTGCTGGTTGACATTACGCTGCCGGGGGGTAATGGACTGGACATTATCCGGGAGGTCAAACAGCTCCAGCCTCAGACGGGCATCATCATTATATCGGCGAAGGACGCGCTCGATGACCGCATTACGGGGCTGGACCTGGGGGCTGACGATTACCTGACTAAGCCCTTTCACCTATCGGAGTTGAACTCCCGGCTGAAATCTGTGCTGCGACGACGCTTATTTGCGGGCAGTCAGATCATTACCTTCGGTGCGCTGACGATTGATCCCCAACCCCAGCAGGTGCAGATTCAGGGGCAACCCGTTGAAATGACGGGTAAGCAGTATGATCTATTACTATACTTGATCAGTAATAAAAACCGGCTATTATCGAAGGCGGCTATCGCCGAGCACGTCTGGGGTGATTCGATGGAATTAGCCGACTCACACGATTTTATCTACCAGCACGTCAAGAACTTACGAAAGAAATTGCTGGCCGCTGGTTGCCCGGATTACATCAAGACCCGTTACGGGGCAGGCTACTTATTTACGCTGGATACATGAAACTATTAGCCCTGACCTACCGGTACTACGCGGGACTGGCTCTGGGCGTGCTGGCCCTGAGCGTCCCCGTTTTTTACGGAATCATTCAGTGGTTGGTGATTGTCGATGTCGATGAAGCCTTATTGGCCCGCAAGCAGGAGATTCAACAGTTGGTAGTTAAACGGCCGGCTTCTACTCTACAGTATCTACCCTCAACGGACCCCAACATCCGGTTGTTACGGGTAGCCAGTTGTCCTGGTTCAGACTACTTTCATGATAAGGACTACTATTTACCCTTACTCCAGGAACTCGAACCCCATCGGGAATTAGTCACCTGCCTGAAAGCCGGGGAAGAAGTTTATCAACTCTTTATTCGTCAGTCGCTGGTTGAAGAGGAGGATTTTATGCTAACCATTACCGGTTTGCAAACGGGCCTACTCCTGCTACTCTTACTAGGACTGGGACTGATTAACCGGCGGATTACCCGGTCACTTTGGCAACCTTTCACGGATGCCTTACGGCGGATACGCAACTTCCGGCTCGAAAGTGACCAGGCGCCCAGCTGGTCGACTACTGAGATCGATGAATTTCGGGAGTTGCATCAGTCCCTGACCACTCTATTGACCCGCAACCAGCAGGTGTACACTTCCCAGAAACAATTCACTGAAAATGCCTCTCACGAAATGCAGACGCCCCTGGCCATCATGTCGGCTGAACTGGAAGTGCTTTCGCAAACGGATGACTTGCCCGATGACGCGCTGGATCACGTGCAGAAAGCTGCCAGTGCCGTCAATCGACTGTCCCATATTAACCGGGCGCTATTGCTGCTCACTAAAATTGAAAATATGCAGTATGCCGAGGTGTGTCCCGTCGATATAGGGGCGTTGACCGCTCGATTACTCGACTGGTACGCGGATTTTATTGTCCACAAACAACTGACGTTCCGTCATTTGACGGCCCAGGATACCACCCTTTCGATGAATCCGCAGTTGGCGGACGTACTGGTGGGGAATCTGTTGAAAAATGCGATCCGGCATAACCAGCCAGGGGGCATGCTGACCTGTACGGTGTCCCGCACAATGCTTTGCATTGAGAACACGGGGGATCCGCTGCCCTTTCCGGCCAGCCAGCTCTTTGACCGTTTCGTTAAGAATCCCGCCCTCCCCGATGCGACGGGGCTAGGCCTGGCGATTGTCAAACAGATTGCCGACCGATACGGGCTTCCTCTTCGCTACCAGTTCAACGCAGACCAATCCATACACCGATTTGAGCTGGGGCTACAGCCAAGTCACAGTGCCGCTGACTCTATAATCTAATTCAAACGAGGACCGATTTAATTCAATTCATCTGTTTAAACTGACAACCTTATGAACATGCCAGCAACCGCTAAAGCCCCCATGCAGTCCGGTCATTACGGCCGCTTTTTTCTCATGCTAGGTGTCTCGTTCGTCGTCATGAATGCCCTGACCTACGCCAATCTGGAACAGGCTGACCATTTTTATTTAAGCACAAACCGGCTTTATGTGACCTTCCTGATGATCTCGGCCATGGCCCTTATTATGCTCGGCTTTATGCGGGCCATGTACACGGATCGACGCATGAATCAGCTCATTATCGGCGGTAGCGTGCTGGTATTTGCCACAGCTTTGTTCTGCATTCGGAATCAGGTATTAATCAACGATCAGCGGTTTATGCAGTCGATGATTCCCCATCATTCGATTGCCATCCTGGTCAGCAAACGGGCGGAGTTGAAAGACCCTGAAGTGAAAGAATTGGCCCAATCGATTATCACGGCGCAGGAGCGGGAAATTGCCCAGATGAAGCGGATACTGGTTCGCATGGACCAAAAATAGCTAAGTCGATGTGGTGGACATATGCTTTGCTGTCAGCCCTATTTGCCGCGCTGACGGCGGTGCTAGCGAAAGTCGGTATCAGAAACGTCAATACTGACCTGGCGACAGCCATTCGTACCCTTGTGATTCTGGTGGTGGCTTGGGGGCTGGTCTTTTGGCGGGGCGGTCTGGATGGGTTGCCTACGCTGACTCGTCAAAACTGGTTGTTTCTGGTATTATCCGGTATTGCCACGGGTCTATCCTGGATCTGTTATTTCAAAGCCCTGCAACTTGGCAAAGTGTCGCAGGTAGCTCCGGTCGATAAGCTCAGCGTCGCCATTGCGATTTTACTATCAGTGCTTTTTCTGGGTGAGGACTTAACCTGGAAAACAGCGCTGGGTGCTAGCCTCATCATTGGGGGCACGCTGGTGCTGATTCTTTAACCTCAAAGCTAGTTCTTTCATCCATATTTTTCAACAACTAACCCCGCAAATTTAAAATTTAATTTTAAATTTGCGGGGTTATGATTAATCGACTTATTGCACCTGAATTAGTAGAACTACTGGCGGATCGACCAGCCGTGGCCCTGGTTGGTCCCCGACAGGTAGGCAAGACAACCCTGGTCAATTCGCTGGCGGCTCAGTTTGAAACGCAGCCGCTTTATCTGGACTTAGAATCGAGTCAGGATCTGGCCCGTTTGCAGGATGCGGAATTGTATCTGTCCGACCGTCAGCGGCAACTCGTTATCATTGATGAAGTCCAGCGGATGCCCCAGTTATTTCCCCTACTACGTTCGCTGATTGATCGTCACCGGGTCGCGGGCCGTTTTTTACTATTGGGCTCTGCTTCTCCGCAACTGCTTCAGCAGAGTTCGGAGTCTCTGGCCGGTCGAATTGCTTACCTGGAACTGCAGCCATTAAGCTGGCCTGAGGTAAAGGAGCAACTCCCCTATCAAACCCACTGGCTGCGGGGCGGTTATCCAGATATGCTATTAGCCAATAGTGATCGATCTGCCATCCGACGAATGAATGATTTTATTCAAACCTATGTCGAACGGGATTTACCAGCTCTTGGCTTAGGGGCGTCACCCGCCCGGGTACGTACGCTGCTATCGATGCTGGTAAGTGTTCATGGAAATCAGTTGAATGTTTCCGAACTGGCCCGATCCCTGGGACTGAGTGTGCCCACCATTCAGCACTACCTGGACTTTCTGGAACAGGCGTTTCTCATTCGCCGATTACCCCCATATTTTGTCAACATTGGCAAACGTCTGGTCAAATCACCCAAGCTTTATCTGCGGGATAGTGGTATGTTTCACGCCTTGGCAGCCATTGGCTCACTGGAGGTGCTGAGTGGCAGTCTATACGTGGGTAGTTCCTGGGAGGGCTATGTTGTTCAGCAAGTCATGGCGACAATTGGCTATGATATCCAGCCCTATTTTTACCGGACGGCCGACGGCTCAGAGTTGGATATACTGCTGGTGCAGGGTACCAAGCCCGTCGTAGGCATTGAGATAAAATACACGAATGCGCCTACCCTGAGCCGGGGAAACTACATTGCCAGCCGGGATTTAGGCGATATTCCGTTGTTGGTCGTCACGCCGTCGGCTGACGATTTTCGGTTACAGGAGCACGTGCAGGTATGTAGTCTGCAAACTCTGTGGCAACACCTCAGTGCATACAGTGTTGTCGAGAAGCTATAGCCAACCGGTCCGCTCGCCGATTTTGTCATTCCGTAAAAGTAGTGGCATCATTAACCGCTAAACCGTCCGGGCGATCTTCTCTCGGATACGGTGATGATTCTAAACGTCAGTAACGCATCAATAATTGATCAATGCCGCATCAAATAAACAGGTGAAAGCGGAAGAGAATCTGCCTAAAAAACCGCCATCATGCATACCCCCGTGCTGGAACCTGTGTAAATGGGCACTAAGGCCATGTTCTTTTTGTGAAAGACGACCCGGCGGAGCCATGGATAAAGTTGATAGACCAGCTCGGTTGAGCCGATACCCACCCCCGCACTAAAAAGAACGTCGGCCAGCCAGTGCCGGTTTTTCATTACCCGCAACGCGCCCACTGTCGTGGCCATACCGTAGCCTGCAACGCTGTACCAACCACTACGTTCGCCGTATTCTTGAGCCAGCAGGGCGGCACCCGTGAAGGCAAATGACGTATGGCCCGATGGGAATGACTCGTTACCTACGCCATCGGGCCGGGGGTAGGCAACAGTGTACTTTAGTCCCTGCGTAATCGCCTGTGCGACCCCGTGCGACAAAATAGTAAGAACCACCTGATCCCCAAAAGCGTGCTTTCCCTTTATCCCCAAAGCACCCAGACCCAACACGGCCAGTGTGGGCACAAACTGACCGACATCATCCACATGCGACGAAAAGCCGGGATACCGTCCAACTACCTCTGATTGAACATGGCGGCTGATAGCTCCCTGCGTGATCAGCCCCGCCGTCATCAAGCCAACGGGTACGATGTAGGCCGAGGGTTGAAAAACCGCGCGGGTTGCGGCCGCAGACGCACGGGTTGTATCGGACTGAGCCTGGGTGACAGAAAGCGGAAACGTCGTCAGGATGACTAAAAAAATAAGCTGTTTCATCATCGGGTGTCCTCTATGGTTTTAAAGCCTGATAGTCGCGGCAACGACCATCAGGCTTTCATGAAATCTACTGGCCGATCTTTTTCACCGGTTTGCCCTCGGCGGTAAACAGGTAATCCTTACCCCCCGATTCAGCCTCATAATAACGTTTCCCCATCGCATCGGTAATTTCGGCCGCTTCGACAATGGGTTTTTTCTGACCATCCATATAGCTTCGCACGGATTGGGGAAGCTTCGCTACCGAAATTTCCGTTTCAAGTTCGGTTTGCTGACCGTCTGGGTTGAAAAGCGCCGATTTTTTTTCGCCGTTCAACGTGAATGACACTTCCCAATCTTTTCCTTCCCGATCCCACTTTACCTGCCTGGCTGTAGCGTACGTATTCGTAAACGCCGTTTTTACGGTCCGCGGCACCCGGTTGGTACTCGATGACTGGGCTGATCCATCAGTGAATGTCGCGCCCAAAAGCAGGGCGCTGACAATGACATACGTTTTCATGATTCGATCCTTGCTGTTGGTTATGGCGGTAAACCTACAACCCAAATCTGATGCAATCCTGATGGGAGAATACGATGCCTTACCAATGCTACCTGGACTCCGCTGTTATCAGATTTCCGATAGAATTCACCACTAGGTTTGCCAAGTCTTCACGCTGTTTTCGTAAACCAGATCAAAACTTTATGAGGCATTTAACTCCTTTAGTACTCTTGCTTGGTACACTAACGGGTACAATACAGGCCCAATTAATTCCGGCAAAACAGGTACCTATACCGGTTCAACAGGCACTTAGAAAACTTCATCCAGCGGTACAGCATCTCCAGTGGGAACGAGCGGCCCCGTACTACGAAGCCATTTTTACCCTCAACCAGAACCACCGGGCTATCAAATTCGACGTGAAGGGCCAAGTAGCCGAAACCGAAGTAGGAATACCCATTACCAGCCTGCCGCCAGTCATCTCAACGTACATAAAGCAGCATTACCCGAATGAACGGATGCAGGCGGCTGAAACCGTGACGAAAGCGAACGGGAGCATGCACTATGAGATTCGGATCACGGGCATGGAGGTCGTTTTTGATAAGGCGGGTACATATATCGAAGAAGAGAAAGATTGATCATGGACAGACATCCCTGGTTTTCCAAGCTAACGACGTTACTGGCGCTATCCCTGCAGTTGGGCATGGGAGTCGTACGGGCGCAGGTGGCGCAACGGGGCATAACGTACTATGTCGAGTCCGCCCGGCAGACCTCCCCGCTCCTGCTCGACAACCGGAATCAGCTACAGGCCAATGCTCTCGAAGCCCAGCGGCTTCAAGCCCTGTACACAAAGCCTTTAGTCCAGTTGACCGGAGCGGCCCAGTTCGCCCCCATTGTCTCTACCGACAACGGGGGCGTCAGGCCGGAGCTAAACTCGCGCGGGGCTGACCAGTATATTGGGTATGATCTGGCCGTCTCAAACGGGGGGCTCTATCAGGGCCTGATTAGCGTGAACCAACCCCTTTCCAATCTTTTTCGCGCCAAAGCCTACGCCGAACCGTTTGTCCTGGCTTCCCAGATTGGGCAGACAGTAATTCGGCTTGGCCAGCACGATGTCGAACGGGCCGTTACCGACCAGTATATTCTTTGTTTGCAGGACCGCCTACAGGTGCAATACACCGATAGTTTACTGCAACTGATGGCTGAGCAGCGGGGCATCGTACGAAAATTCGTTGAATCGTCGCTACTCAAGCAATCGGATATGACGCTGGTAGACATCGAAACGGAAACACAACGGAATCTACGGGTCGGCTATCAGACCGCTTATCGGCGCGATGTGCTGGAACTCAATGCCCTGAGTGGTCTTACCGATACGACGGTCGTTGAACTGGCTCCCCTGCAGTTGATGATGAATGCTGACATCGGGCCGGTTGAATCCGGCTTTACCCGGCGGTATGCGCTGGACAGTTTAGCGCTAGGGGCTCAGCAAACCATTTTTGAGTTGCGCTATAAGCCACAATGGAATTTTATCGCTAACGGTGGGCTTAATACGTCCTACTTACCTGATTTGCCTCGCCGATTCGGATTTAGCGCGGGTGTGTCGCTCATCTGGACACTCTACGATGGTCACCAAAAACGCCTGAACGCCCAGCGAACGGCCATTCTCCAGCAAAGCTATGGCAACTACCGCCGGTTCGCGATCAATCAAAATGGCGTGCGTCGGGAGCGGATACGGGGAGAGCTTCGGGGGCTGGAGAGTCGCCTGCTCGTCTACCAGCAGCAAATCGCGGGGTACCAATCGGTATTGGCTTCCTATCGCCGGGAGCTGTTGCAGGGGCAACTTCCCATCATCAACTACATCACGGTCGTCAAAAATATGGTAGCCGTCCGCCGGGATGCCCTACTCCTCGAATCCAACCGACAACTCCTCATCAATGCGTTCAATTATTATAACTGGTAGCCTCTGGCTTACCCTGCTCGTGGCGCTGACTTCCTGTAGCTCCTCCGAACAGACTAATTCCACGACAACTCAGGATCAGATTTCTCCCCGCACGCCGGTGACGGTACAATCAATAGAGCGGGGCGGTATCAGCAACAGTCTGACCCTGTTTGGTACTACCCTCTACCTGCGCCGGAACGCCGTAACGGCACCCGTAGCCGCCTTTATAACCAAGGTCTATATTAGTTTGGGGCAGCGGGTGAAAGCGGGTCAACCGCTCTATCAGCTCGAAACCAAAGAGCGTCGGGCCTTGGGTAATTTATCCGTTGGGGGCGACTCAGCACTATTAGGGCGAATCATCGTCAAGGCGGCCTCGGGTGGTCTGATCAGTACTTTCGATAAGCAACAGACCGGCGATTATGTCCTGGAAGGTACTCAGCTTTGTACTATTGCCGAGGATAATGCGCTAGCTGTTCAGGTCAACGTTCCCTATGAGTACCAGGCATTGGCCAAACCAGGACGTAGATGCCGGGTTCGACTGCCCGATGGGCGCGCTCTGACCGCTATCTTCCAGACGCCTTTGACGACAGTCAATGCACTGGCCCAGACCCAGAGCGTGCTGGCCCGTATGACAAGTTCGGTACCCTTGCCCGAAAACCTCACCGTGCAGGTCGATGTGACGAGCCAGGCCAATGCGCAGGCTCAACTGTTGCCTAAAGCCGCCATACTCAGTGATGAAATGCTCCAGCATTTTTGGGTCATGAGACTAATTAACGACAGTATCGCCGTTAAAATCCCCGTGCAGTTGGGCGAAAAGACCACGACGACTGTCGAAGTGAAAAGCCCCATTTTTGGGACTGGCGATCGGATCATCACAGAAGGCAATTATGGCCTGCCTGATACGGCCCGGGTGCAGATAAACGCTAAGCAGCTATGATCGAACCACCAACCGTATCGGAGCCCGTTCGTCGACCCGACCAACCCAAACGGTCGTATTTCGAGGTGTTTAGCCGCCCCATTCTGTTTACGGGCGTGTTGCTGCTGCTGGCGGGTATCTACGCCTACACTCGGATGCAGACCAATCTGTTTCCCGAAGTGTTGTTTCCGCGCGTGTCCATCATTGCCGACAATGGGCAGCAGCCCATCGACCGGATGATGATTACGGTTACCAAACCCCTGGAAAGCGCCGTGAAAAAGGTCAATGGGGTAACCATCGTGAAAACCAGCACCAGCCGGGGTAGTTGCACCATTGACGTGTTTTTTGAGTGGGGGCAGAATATCTACACCCAGAAGACGCAGGTGGAAAGTCGCATCAACGAGATTCGTAATTTTCTGCCACCCGGGGTGAACCTGTCCATCGAAGCCATGAACCAGTCCCTGTTTCCGGTCTATGGATTCACGTTGGAAAGTGATCGGACCGCGCTAGGTCGACACGGACTGGTGGCGTTGCGTGACAAGGCGAACCTGTTGGTCCGGCCTATCTTCTCCCAGGTACCCGGCATTTCCAATGTCGTGGTGCGGGGTGGCAAGGCCAAGGAGGTTGTCATTCTGCCCGATGCAGTCAAAATGGCCTCGGTCAATCTATCGATTTCGGCGCTGATGACGGCCATCAATGCCAACAACAGTGTCCTTTCTAACGGGTATATGGTCGATTACCGACGACTCTATCTGACCCTGACTGATACCCGTGTGCTGGATGTCGATGCATTAGGGGCACTGATTGTCAAAAATGACGGCACCCGGATTGTTCATCTGTCCGAAGTGGCCCGCATCGAAGTCCAGGAGCAGCAGCAGGAATTTCTGGTAGTCAATGCCAACGGCCATCAGGCAGTTCAGATTGATCTGGTCAAACAGCCAGGTATCAATTTGATTGATTTCGCCAAAAACGCTGAGGCTAAAGCCGTTGAAATCAACCGGATTCTGCCCAAAGGCATGCACGTCAAGCCGTACTATAATCAATCGGCTTTCGTGGGCGATAGCATTCACAGCGTAATTAAAACGATCTATGAAGGGTTGATTCTGGCTATTCTGGTGATGATCGTCTTTTTGCGATCCTGGCGGGCCTCAATGGTGGTGCTACTGACCATTCCTATTACGCTGGCTTTTACGGTGCTGGTACTGTTCGTAGTGGGCATTACGATTAACATTATGTCGCTGGGGGCCATAGCAGCCTCAATCGGTTTGATCATCGATGATGCCATTGTTATTATCGAGCAGATTTACCGGGGACATGAAGAGGAACCCAGGAAGAATAAATTTGCCGTCGTGCAGGAAGCAATTCATACCCTTTTTCCGGCCATGGTTGGCTCTTCGCTCAGTACCATCGTCATTCACTTTCCGTTCCGATTGATGAGTGGACTGGCCGGTAGTTTCTTCCGGGAACTGTCGGATACGATGCAGATCACAATGGTTTGCTCATTTCTGGTAACCTGGCTTCTGCTGCCGGTGCTGCATCTGCTAATTAGCTTTAAGCATAACAAAAATGCCAAACCGATTGACGAGGCCGCCAACGTTCGTCAGCTAAGCTGGCTGACGAACCTGTTCACCAAACCGCTAATCTCCCTCGTATTTGTGGGGTTACTGGGTGTTGGTACCTGGTGGTCTTACAGTCGATTGGAAACGGGCTTTCTGCCCGATCTGGATGAAGGCACGATCGTACTGGATTACTTTACGCCCCCGGGTACGTCCATTCAGGAAACGGACCGGATACTGCGGGAAGCGGAAAAAGTCATTGCTACCCATCCCGATGTAGCTACCTATTCACGCCGAACGGGTATCCGCATGGCCTTTAAGGGCGTCCCCCCCAATTTCGGTGACTATTCCATTCAACTCAAATCGAGCCGTACGAAAACTACGGTCGAGGTCATTGATCAATTGCGCACGCGCATTCACGCCGTGGAGCCGGTTTTAGCTATCTCCTTTGGTCAGCGCATTGCCGACTTGCTGGGTGATTTGATGAGCACCTCCCAGCCAATTGAGATCAAGCTGTTTGGCGATAATTATGCACTGCTTCAGCGTTTATCCAAACAGGCATCGGGAATACTCGAAAAGGTGCCGGGCATCGTCGATGTGAACGATGGTCTGGTGGAAGCGGGGCCATCACTGGTCTTCGAGCCAGATCAGGAAAAATTAAGTCAGTATAAGATTGGGCTAACCGATTTTCAAACGCAGTTAACAGCCTATACGGGCGGGGTGGCCCTGGGACCTAATGCTGCCCAGCCAGTCCCATCACCGGCACAGGCCGCGCTAACGGCGGGTATTCAGGTGGGTTCGTTTCAGGACGGGGAGCAGATGCGTCGGATGGTACTTCGGTTTTCCAACTTTACTGCGAATGATCTGGATAAAATGCGCAACGTGTTGATCTTTCTGCCCGATGGCACCACACGCCCCCTATCGTTTTTCTGTACCGTGAGCGTACTGGCGGGTGAAATAGAGCAGCGCCGGGAGGATCTTAAATCGACTGTTGTGCTCACGGCCCGGCTGGATGCACGTGATCTAGGTAGCGCCATTAAAGAGATTCAGACCCAATTTACTCAGAAATTACCCTTACCACAAGGCTACACGATCGGCTACGGCGGAGCCTATTCGGAACAACAACAATCTTTCAGAGAATTGCTATTGATTCTGACACTGGCCTCACTGTTGGTGCTGGCCGTTCTGATGTTCTTATTCAAAGACTGGTGGCTGTCAGTGTTGGTGTTAGTGTTGTCGCTACTAGGAATTACAGGTTGTATTGCGGCTCTTTTTCTGACGAATATTCCCTTGAACGTCAGTAGTTATACCGGTATTATCATGATCGTGGGAATCATTGCGGAGAACGCCATTTTTACCGTCAATCAGTTTGAGCACACGCTGGCCCGCACCGGCGACGTGGAGGCATCGGTTAACTACGCCATTGCTTTGCGATTGAGACCTAAACTGATGACAGCCGTTGGTGCCATTCTGGCCTTAATGCCCTTGGCCCTTGGTTTTGGACTAGGAGCTCAGATGCAGCAGCCCCTGGCCGTAGCCGTCATTGGGGGCTTTGTCGTGGGGCTGCCGCTGCTATTACTGGTTTTGCCGACTCTATTGCGACTGCTTTATGACTGGAAAAACTCTATGTCTGTGCACCCGTTATAGAAAGCAAAGTATTAATCAATCAGCTTCATTGGTCTGTTCTATGAGAACTATAAAATATAAATGGCTCCCAGCGTTCATACTAAGTGGTTGGTTATGGATGCTGTTAGCCTGTAGTCCGCAGGCTCAATCAAATCCTACTCCCACGTCGGTAACGCTTCACCTATTAGCCGACGGCACAACTGATCAGGCCAAATCCCTGCAACAAACCATTGACTCCTGCGGAGCGACCGGGGGTGGTACGCTGATTGTACCAGCCGGAAGATACCTGATCAGTCCTATCAGCCTGTGCAGCCGCGTTAATTTGCAACTAGCTTCAGGAGCCACGCTACTGGCCAGTACCAACGCGGCCGACTATACTCCTAAACTACCCAACCTAATCAATGGCGATTCCCTGACCGACGTGAGTCTAACCGGGACAGGTACCATTGACGGTAATGGGGCCGTCTGGTGGCAACGGTTTATCGACAGTGGTAAAACCCTGAACCGGCCACGCCTGATTTACCTGACCCGCTCCAGAAACGTAACCATCGATGGGCTGACGCTGATTAATTCGCCGTCGTTTCATCTGGTTCCCAGTCAGTGCCAGAACGTAACGATTCAGAACCTGACCATCACCGCCCCGTCCGACTCCCCCAACACGGACGGCATCGACCCGGCCAACTGCACCCACGTCCTGATCCAGAACTGCACCATTGACAATGGCGACGATAACATTGCTATCAAAGGCGGACGCAGTAATGGGCAGATCGTTCAACCCTGCCAGGATATCCAGATTCGGAACTGCCGGTTTCTGCACGGGCATGGCTTATCAGTAGGGAGTGAAACCTCCAGTGGGGTATCGAGTGTCTCGGTAATCAACTGCACGTTCACCGGTACGACCAATGGTATTCGCATTAAGTCGCAACCAGGATTGGGCGGGGCCATTCAGAACCTGTCGTACAGTCAGATTACCATGACCAACGTGACTAATCCGTTGATCATCGATCTGGCCTATTCGCTCAATAATAACAATGGCTACGCGAGTGACATCCCGTCGGTGTCGGGCCTGACCATCGACCAACTAAGTGTGACGGGCGCCAAAAAC
The DNA here is from genome assembly GCF_003002825.1 of Spirosoma oryzae. Taxonomy (GTDB): domain Bacteria; phylum Bacteroidota; class Bacteroidia; order Cytophagales; family Spirosomataceae; genus Spirosoma; species Spirosoma oryzae. The sequence goes on from NZ_PVTE01000015.1 coordinate 51,893, forward strand.
GCGGGGAGTCTGGTAGGGTTGACCAATAGCCTGCTCCAGAACCTGACTTTATCAAACCTGCAAATCAGCGCCCAGACGGGACTGGTGTTGCAAAACGCCCGCAATATAACGATGAGCGCCTACCGTATTCAGGTTAGCAGTGGGCAGTCGGTCATTGCTCAGAACGCTACGGGTACTGGCTTTTGATGAAATAACGGCTTCGTGCTTCAACCAATTTTTAGTAGGTTTATCGAGTTGGTAGCGAATTTATGGATGCTGATTAGTTGGGCAAATGCAGGTAAACGAAGAAGTGATTCTGTTTTTTTTCGTCCTTAAATGGAGATTTCGATGAAACTGATCATCTCATTCCGAAATCGACTGACCACCTGTTTCGCTCTAAACTGACCACTTTAATCCCCTTTCCAACAAAGTGTTAGCTGTAATTTGATGAGCACCACTGGTGGTCAAAATGCTACGGAATCCACTGGTCAATACCTCTGAAATCTCCAGCTTAGTCCCAGCCCCATTTTTTAAATATTCCATGCCCAGCTTCGGAGCGCAGAAAATCGACAAACTGCCGGACTATAGCGGGTTGGCGAGTCGTTTTGCTCAGGGCAACGGGCGTGCCCCGGTAAACCGTTTCCGCAGCGGGCAACCGCACTAGGTCCGTCTCGGCCGTCAGCCGGTTGTGCCACGACGAGTAGGTGATCCAGGCATCGTAGCGGCTGTCCTGCTTCCAGGCGGCAATGCCCAGTGCTGAATTGGCAAACGACTGGCCGATGTTGGCCTGAATGCCGCCAATCAGCTTCTGCCGCCCGGCAAGATCTTCCCACAGCCCTAGTTGCCCCGCTCCGTTGACGTCCAGTAGCGTAATACCAGGGCGGGTCAGGTTGCGCAGGGTCTTGATGCCTTTGGGGTTGCCCGGACGGACCAGGATGGCTGCGGCCCGGCGGTAGAGTTCCGTGCGGCTACCGGCGTCGATGAGGTCAGGGTGGGCGGCTGTCAGTTGGGTCAGCATATATTCCGAGCCACCAAAGAACAGGTCGGCCCGCTGCTGCGCCTGCGGGAGCCAGTTGGCTTCGGGCCCAGCAATTACTTTAACCGGGTGGCCGGTTTGCTCGCCAAACAGCGTAGCGCATTCATTCATGGGACCCAGTGGTCCGCCGGGGCCGTAAACGTACAGCGTGTCGGTCGTGGTTTGGGCATCGGTCAGCAGGGGTGTCGTCATCAGCAGGGCGATTAACAGAGTTTTCATAGGCGATTTGTGGTTTTGGCGGCTAAATCCGGCATGGACTTATCCGCTATTTCTGGGGCAAAAGTGCGCCCGCCCGCTCAGTAATGTTCATGCTATTTCTGAATGGCCCCTTACGAATGGTGATTGGCACAGGTAGTCAAATTGGTGGACCTTTACCCCGGCTAACGAACAACGTTGTATCAAAATAACGTTGATTATTGACTTATTAAACTCCTTGTCCATGACTTTTTCAGCCACGAAAATCCAGCCGTTCAGCTGCTGGCTGCTGCCGCCTGACGACCAGCCCACGTCCGATGCCGTTCACCTCATCCGACACGACGGCTCGGCAGGTCCTAGCCGCCGGGAAGCCTACCCGCAGCCCTATCAGCTGCTGATGCTGGTGGTGGCTGGGACCGTCGTACAGACCGTCGATGAGCAGGTCTGTCTGCTTCAGGCTGGGGAACTCTGCTACGTGCGACCCGGCCAGGTGCAGGGCTGGACAATGGACGAGAACACCCGCGCCTACCTGCTCTTCGTCCGTCCCACGCCGGGCCACCAGCCCGCCGATCCAGGGACATACCGCTGGTCGTTACCACCGACCGATTTCCGGCTGGGGCTGCTCGACCGGCTTTTCGGGCAGCTTCACGCCGTCTGCCACGCGAGTGGGGCTAACCGGCCGGAGCGGGTCACCGGTCGGCTGCGGCCGTTGCTGGGCTGCCTAGACCGGCTGCTGGCCGATACAGCCCGCTACCAACCCGATTAACCAATTTCCCTCATGACAACGGATCAACTTCCCGTGACCGCGCCGACGGCGACCGGCCACGAACCACACTCGTTCTGGACCCGCTACGTCTTCAGCACCGACCACAAGACGATTGCCAAACAGTTTCTACTGACGGGCATGGCCTGGGCCGTGATTGGCGGGGGAGCATCCATGCTTATCCGGCTTCAACTGGGCTTTCCCAGTCTGCACCTGCCCATTCTGCACGCGCTGCTGGGCCGCTACACGTCCGAGTCAGGGCAGCTCACCCCCGACGGCTACCTGGGGCTGGTGTCGATGCACGGGGCTATTATGATGTTTTTCGTGCTGACGGCGGGGCTGAGCGGCACGTTCAGCAACCTGCTCATTCCACTTCAGATTGGTGCCCGGGATATGGCGTCCGGTTTCATCAATAGGCTTTCCTACTGGTTTTTCTTTGCGGCCAGCGCGGTCATGTTTTCCGTGTTTTTAGTCGAAACGGGGCCACCCGAAGGGGGCTGGACGGTTTACCCACCCTTGAGCGCGCTACCTCAGGCATCGGGTGGGTCGGGGCTGGGTATGGTGCTATATCTGCTGGCCTTCGCCTTCTTCGTCGTCTCCACGCTGCTTGGGGGCATCAACTACATCGCCACGGTGATCAACTATCGTACGCGGGGGATGTCAATGAGCCGCCTGCCGCTGACGGTCTGGGCGTTTCTGTTCACCGCCATCATCGCTACGATGGCCTTTCCTGTGCTGCTGTCGGCATTTCTGCTGCTATTTTTCGACAACTCGATGGGCACTAGTTTCTTTCTCAGCGAGATATACGTGGGCGGGCAGGCGCTGCCCGAAACGGGTGGCTCACCCATTCTCTACCAACATCTGTTCTGGTTTCTGGGACACCCCGAAGTCTACATCATCTTTCTACCCGCCCTGGGGATTGCCTCCGAAGTCATCGCTACCAACGCCCGAAAACCCATTTTCGGATACCGGGCTATGATTCTTTCGATGGGAGCCATTGTTTTTCTGTCGTTCGTGGTTTGGGCGCATCATATGTTCGTGTCGGGCATGAATCCGTTTCTGGGGTCGATCTTCATGTTTCTGACGCTGGTGATTGCCGTGCCCTCAGCGGTAAAAGGCTTTAACTACATCACCACCCTGTGGCGGGGCAACATTCGCTTTACCCCCGCCATGCTATTCGCTATTGGGCTGGTATCGTTTCTATTCACCGGGGGCGTAACGGGCATCGTGCTGGGCAATTCAGTGCTCGACATTCAGTTGCACGACACCTATTTCGTGGTCGCCCACTTCCACCTGATTATGGGGTCGGCTTCGTTTTTCGGCACGATGGCGGGTATTTATCATTGGTATCCCAAGATGTTTGGCCGGATGATGAGTGCCAAATGGGGCTACGTGCATTTCTGGCTGACATTTGTGGGAGTATACCTGGTCTTTTTTCCCATGCATTACCTGGGCATTGCGGGCTTTCCGCGTCGGTATTACGCCTTCACCAGCTACGATTTTACCCACGCCTTTAGTGATATGAACGCCTTTATCAGCCTGGCGGCTTTCGTCACCTTCGGCGCGCAGTTCATTTTTCTGGTCAACTTTTTCTGGAGTATGTTCCGGGGAAAGCGCGCCCCGCAAAACCCCTGGCACTCGAATACACTCGAATGGACGACGCCCATCGTGCCGCCCCACGGCAACTGGCCGGACGAGCTGCCGCTGGTGTACCGCTGGCCCTACGACTACAGCAAACCCGGGGCGCCCGACAATTTCATTCCGCAGACGGTACCCTATGCGCTGACGCCCGAATCGAACCTGCCCCATGAGCAGGCGCTGGTGTCGGCGGAGCGTGAACTGAGCTTAGTTCAGAATCGGGCATAACCATTTGTGATTGGCCGGGTTAGCTCTAAACAATGACCTTTGTTTCAATCAACCGGGGCACCTGCCCTTATGACCATGAAAACCCTACATCACCCTGCTCAGCCCTGGTGGCTCATGCACCTGCACAACGTTTGTTACGCGCTGATGGGCGTCGCCCTGCTCATTCACCCGACGGAAACCTCACCCCTGCGGACCGGGCTGCTCGGTGGCCTGCTATTGCTGGCGGGCATCTGCACGCTGACGCTGGGCATGCACCGTCGGCAGCGGGGTGACACCGACAACCTGTGGTTTATTCTCTCCAGCGGTCGCGACATCATTTTCGGTATCTGGCTGCTGGCGGTGATGAATCAGCCGATGGGCGCCATGATTAACACCATCGGATTGTGGGCCATCATCTACGCCTTTTTGCAGGCCATCGAAGCCAACTTCTATTTTCTGGGTACCCGCGCCAACGAAGACAAAGACTACTGGGTCGAAGTCATTCACTTCGCGTGCGTCTTCATCGCCGGGGGCTTTGCCTTCCTGCTCATCATGCGCCCCGACGGACTGACGGCCAGCCTGGGCTACGTGGGGCTGTTTCTGGTGGGGCTAGGGTTGGTGCAGGAACTCCTCACCCGGATGCTTCAGCTCGATGCCACCCGTTACGTTAACTAAGCCGCACCATGACACATGTCCTGCTCTTAGTACTGCTGGGTCTGGTGGCCGGGGCGCTGAGTGGCCTGATCGGCATCGGAGGCGGCATCATCATCGTACCGGCCCTGGTACTGCTGTTCGGCTTCTCACAGATCACCGCGCAGGGAACGGCCCTGGCGACATTGATTCCCCCCGTAGGCCTGCTGGCCGCTTACGCGTATTACCGCGAGGGGGCCATCGATCTGCACGCGGCCATCTGGATTGCGGCTGGCTTTCTAATCGGTGGTTTTCTGGGAGCCAAAATCGCTACGGCCATTCCGGTCAACCTGCTGACCAAAGGCTTTGCCCTGCTGCTCGTCTTTATCGCCGTGAAACTGTGGTTCGGGGGTGCTCACTAACTGATTTCTTTTTGATGAATACTAACCCAACATCCCCCAATCCCTTTCGTCGGCTTGTTCGGCCGCTGATGGCCCTGGGTGGGCTAACGGCCCTATTAGTCGTGGGCCTGCTGCTGACGCTGATGCTGTGGCTGAACGGCTCGGCCACGCAGCCGGTTGCGTTGGCGACGGCCACCCGCACGCCGGTGAGCACGGCTACGTCGACTACCCCGGCCGCGCAGCCTAAACCCGCCTACTGGCACCCGCCCGGCGACAGCCAGTTGCCCGCAGGCGAAGCGGGCAGGCAAGTCAGCTACGGCCGCGAGCTGGTAGCGCACACGGCAAAATACCTCGGTCCGGCGGGGTCGGTTAGGCACCTGTCCAACGGCATGAACTGCCAGAACTGCCACCTCGACGCCGGTACGAAGGTGCTGGGCAACAATTACTCGGCCGTTTTCTCGACCTACCCCAAATACCGCGAACGGTCGGGCACCAAAGAAACCATCGTTAAGCGCATCCGCGACTGTTTCGAGCGCAGCCTCAACGGACGCTCGCCCGACAGCAGCAGCCGCGAAATGCGGGCGATGGTAGCCTACATGAAATGGCTGGGCACCGGTGTACCCAAAGGCGACAAACCTAACGGGGCCGGGCTAGAAAAGCTGGCTTACCTTGACCGGGCCGCCAGCCCCGACAAAGGTAAGCTGGTGTACACCACCAAATGCCAGAGCTGCCACGGTGCCAAGGGGGAAGGTATTACCGTCGCGGGCGACGCCCAGTATACCTACCCGCCCCTGTGGGGTCCCCACAGCTACAACGACGGCGCGGGCCTGTTCCGGCTGTCGAACTTTGCGGGCTACGTCAAGAACAATATGCCGTTTGGAGCCAGTTACGAAAGTCCAATGCTGACCGACGCGGAAGCCTGGGACGTGGCCGCGTTCATCAACTCGATGCCCCGGCCCCACCGGGATCAGCGTCACGACTGGCCCAAACCAGCCGCCAAGCCCGTCGATTTTCCCTTCGCGCCTTACGCCGATTCATTCAGCGAAAAGCAGCACAAATACGGCCCCTACCAGCCTATCGCCGACGCGAAAAAGAAAGCGACAAAGGCATAAAGTTATCCCGTTTCCAGCGGGTAAACCAACGTTAATTCTCAACTTTTTAACAACAAACCTGGCATGAAGACTCTGAAAATTCTGCTCCTCACCGCCTGTATCGGCGCAACGCTACCCACAATGGCCCAGACCACCAACCCCGCCACCTTTCACGGTGCCGACGCTACCAAATCGACCTACCGGGCCGTCTATCAGCTCGACAATGAAGAGCCGGATCGAATCAAAGGTACGCTCCGCAACATCCAGAATGCCATCAACGACCCGCGCCTAAAGGGTAAACTACAGCTCGAACTCGTGGTGTTCGGGGCGGGGGTTGCAGCTTTCAAAAAAGAGAGTGGCTACGAAGAAACGGTGAAGAAACTCCAGGACCAGGGCGTGGTTCTGGCGATGTGCGAAAACACCATGCGCGAACGCAAAATCACCAAAGATGAGCTGTTTCCCTTCCTTTCCTACGTGCCCAGCGGCAACGGCGAACTGATCATCCGGGGGCAGGACGGCTGGACGATTATACACCCTTAAAAAGTCTATGGTATTCAGGTTACGGCTTACGGTGGTCAGACGAGTCGATATGCCGTACGTCTCGTGGGAACATCGATGCGCCAGTCCCGGCAGGTCCGCCGGTGCGGGGGAACCGCAACTGAAAACCGAAATTCAAAAACTATAAACTCCTATGAAACTCCCCCTTCTGACCGCCCTGCTGATGAGCACTCTGTCAACCCAGGCCCAGCCGATGGCCGATAAACCCCACCGCTACGACCCACCCTGGAACGAGCCGCCCACCGGGGGCGTGTCGTTTACCGTACCCGGCGTCGACAATGTACCCGACCTCTACGGCGACATCGTCAACCCCCAACTTGTCGTCTTTATGGGCGGCAATCAGTTTATGGTGCTCGATGAACTGCTGACGGCCTTTAAAAAGCAGTACCCGGCCTACACCCGTATTTTCGTGGAAACGCTGCCGCCGGGTATCTTAGCGAAGCAGATGAACAGCGGCTCCATCGTCATCGGCAACATGCGGATCGACCACCAGCCCGACGTGTACCTGGGCGGTAAAAAACGCGTCGAGGAAAACCGCGACAAACTCAACGGCATCGTCACCTACGCCCGTAATAAACTGGCGATCATGGTCAGAAAAGGGAATCCGAAGCAGGTGAAAACGCTCAACGATCTGGGTCGGGCCGACCTGCGGGTAAGTATGCCCAACCCGGCCTGGGAGGGTATCGGTGGGCGCATCGAGGAAGCCTACGTCAAGGCCGGGGGCGACGCGCTGAAGTCGGCCATCATGCAGCAGAAAGTAAGCGACAAAACCACCTTTCTGACCCAGATTCACCACCGGCAGACGCCCATGCGGGTGCTGTACGATCAGTCCGACGCGGGGCCGGTCTGGTACACCGAAGCGTTTTACCAGCAGATGCTAAAGAACCCGGTTGACCTTGTACCGATTCCCGACAACCACAACGTGGTAGCCGAGTACATGGGTGGTGTCGTCAAAACGGCCCCACACGCCCAGGCCGGTGCCGACTTCGTGAACTTCCTGATGAGCCCAACGGGCCAGGCGATCTACAAAAAGTACGGCTTCATGCCCCCAAAATTGTAAGGACCAGCCCATTGCCGACGCAACCTCTGCACCGGTCTGTCCGTATCAGTCCATAATGTCATCACGTCTAAAAAAAGCATAAAAATGATTGTACCCAAATCACTACTGATTGGCATGCTGGCGCTGAGTGCCACAGCCTGTATGGATCACCGGGAGCCGCCAATCGACTTCTCGCCGACGGTTCACATTGTCTCGCCCGTAGCCAACGCCCGCGTAGCCCGGGGGGACGGCCGACCAGGAGCCGGTAGTTTCAACGGTAGCGGTTTCGAGATCAACGTGGAAGTAATTACCCACGACTCGGTCAACGTTATTACCAACGAAAGTCTGAACATCCGTAACACGGCCCTGCTGGGTAATCCCAATCCCAATATGCCGGGACTCACGGTTACCTTCGACACGGATCTGATCAAGCCCGACGGGGGGATCATTCCGAAAAACACGAATCTGGCGAACCTGTTCAACATTGCCGGTACCGACGACACTCCCGGTGCAGGCGTCACGATGTGGACCGGGTGGCACGTCCTGGAATCGCTGCCGGTGGATGTCAGCCAGTTCACCATCACAGTATCGGTTCAGGATAAGGCGGGCAAAACGGGTACCGATAAAATTACCCTTGCCGTTGCCAGCGGTGCCGGTGTGGCTACCAGCGGACAGGCCTTGACCCCGCTCCCTCTACCAACCCTCAACACGACCGGAGCCGATAATCCGGCTGGACCGGTGGTGACGATACTGGCGCCCCGTACGCCTTCCAGCGTAGCAACCGGCCCCACTGCCGCCCCGACCCCACCCACCAACGCATCGCTGTTTTTCGTCCAGGTATCCGCCCTCGACGTAAGCCGGGCGGGCATTGGCGTCAATGAAAACGGGGATGGACGCGATGACGCGACCCGGGGGACGATTGTTGACCCTACCCAGTCTTCCAAAGGGCCTAATCGCTACGTGACCGGGCTGACGGTGACCTTCGACGTCCCCCTGTTGCAACCCACTGGCAACATCATCGTGGCTGGCGACAACCTGGCCCCCGTATTCAACATTGCGGGTAGCGAACTGGATCCAACCGGGTACGTGCGCACGACCTTCGGTTGGGTCGTTGGTGGCTCGCTACTGCTGCCGCCGGGCAAAACGTCGGTTACGATTACCGCGCGGGTAACGGATAACACGGGCAAAACCGGAACCGCAACCCGCGTCGTGCAGATCAGTCCCGTTGTCAATGGACAGCGATTAACGCCGAATTCATAGTCTAGAACGCCCGGTACCGGGCGTTTTGGCTTATCTTTAGGTTCACCTCAACCCGAAAACAACCCATGCGCTATTTTATCCTGCTGCTCGTCACTAGTTTATTGACTGGCTGCGACCACAAACTGGACCCCACTCTTCCGGGAGACACCAATCCGGTGATGATTTCGTCGCTGGACCGGGTGTACACCGCCGATCAGAGTTCCAATACCGTTTCCGTTATTGATCCCTCCACCGACAAACTGCTGGGGCAGATCAAATTCGGTACCGGTCGCCCCGATCATCTAAGTCCACTCTACAACCACGAGGTAAATGTGCATGGGCTGGGCGTTTCGCCCGACAATCGGTATCTGGCCGTGGTGTCCACGCTCACTAATTCGGTTTCCTTTGTGGATTTGATGACCAATCTGGTCAGCATGAAAACCTACGTGGGCCGCAACCCACACGAAGGTTTTTTCTCGCCTGACGGCAAGCAGTACTGGCTGGCCGTGCGGGGCGAAAACTACGTTTCCGTCATTGATATGAGCACCCAGCAGGAAATTAGGCGGGTCGTTACAGCGAACGGGCCCAGCATGGTCGTCTTTCGGCCCGATGGGCTGGTGGCCTTCGTGAATCATTCGTTTACCGCAGAAATCGACGTCATCGATACCAAAACCTACCAGGTAATCAAACGTGTTCCGGTGGTGAGCCCGTTTTCGCCCAACCTGGCGGCCACCTTCGACGGCAATCAGGTCTGGTTTACCCACAAGGACGTTGGTAAAGTCAGTGTGCTCAATGCCCGAACGTATGAAATTGAAGGCGTGATTGATACCGGGCCCGGCACCAACCACGTGAACTTTGCCGGTCCTGACGGGGGTACCCGTTACAGCGGCAGTGCGGCCGGTGCGTTTGCCTACGTAACCGTCGGCGGGGAAAACGCGGTGAAGGTTTATAGCCGGGACCGGCAGTTGGTGTCCACCATACCGACGGGTCCCAATCCCCACGGCGTCTGGCCATCGGGCGACGGCAGTAAGGTGTACGTTGGCCTGGAGAACGGCGATGCCGTCGACGTGATCGACACCAAAACGAACACGAAGCGAACGGAAATCGCCAGCGGCCAGGCTCCCCAGGCACTCATCTACGTGGTGAAAGCGGTGCCGCCCCCCGCCACGGGCCTGACGAATCTGGTTCCCCTGGCCAGTGGGCCGCCCCTTAACGTGCGCCTGAGCCCGGTGGGAACCCCGCCCGTTCCAGGGGTGGGGGGTGGAGTAACGCTTCGCACCATCGATGGGGTGGATGAAGCAATTCTGATGCTCAAGAAACTGGCTCCCACGACGACGTATACCCTATACCTGTCCGATCAGAAAACCGTGGCGGTTAACCCGGAGGCCGTGCTGAGTTTCACCACTGACGATCAGGGGGCGGTGGAGACCTATGCCTATTACCAGATAAAGCTGCGATTGACGGGCCGGTATATGCTGGTTCTGCAGGGCGACAAAAACCCGGCCGCTGCGGTGGTGCTGAGTACACCCTGATCGGCCGCAGGAGCACCGGGGATGTTCCCCGGACAAACCAGTTCGTGTCCAGATTCACGACTCTTTGCCTGTCAACTCAACGTATATGGTCTATCGATTTGTGTTCTTGTTCACCCTACTAACCGTTACCACGGCCCACGCCCAGCACCACCCGATGCATGCCGCTACCGCGATGGTCAGCCCGTTCAACCGGATGATGGACAGCATGATGGTCTGCATGGATACGGTGCCAGCCAGCCCATCGGCCGACCAGTATTTTTTGGCTCTGATGCTGCCCCACCATCAGGGAGCGGTCGACATGGCGACGTATGAAATCAGTCACGGTCGGAACACCCAGCTAGTGCAAATGGCGAAGAGTATCCGGGCGGAGCAGCAGATCGACATGCAATGGATGAACCGCTGGCTACGGGATTTGACTCACGTTCAGACCTCTGACCCGGATCACGTCCGGCTACAGGGACAGGCTATGATGACCATGATGAAGCAGCTACCCCCCGCCGGTCTGTTACGTGATACGGATCAGGCATTTGCCCGGCTCATGGTCCCTCACCACCAGGCTGCGGTCGTGATGGCACAGATCGTCATCCGATACGGTCAGGACCCGGCGGTCAGGCGATACGCCGAACGGCTGATTTCGGCGGAACAGATCGAGATTGATCAACTACATGAATTCATCGATTCCAGGAAAAATCAAGCTAAACAAGTTAAATGAACGGAAGAACCTTTTTATTTTTTGCCCTCATCGGCGCGGCTTCGTACCGCGTCCAGGCGCAAACGGTATATGCACAGGACCGGGTTTATGCGGCCAATCAGATATCCAATACCGTATCCGTCATTGATCCGGCCACGCAGAAACTACTGGGCGAAATTCCGCTGGGCAAACCCCAGCCGGACATTCTCTCCGCGCTCTATAAGGGGCAGGCACTAGTACATGGCTTGGGCTACAGCCCCCGCCGAAAAATGCTGACCGTCGTATCGATTGGGTCCAACTCGGTCACGCTCATCTCAACGCAGGATAATCGTATTCTGAAAACAATTTACGTGGGTCGGGCACCCCATGAAGCTACTTTTACGCCCGATGGTAACCAAATCTGGGTGTCGGTTCGGGGGGAAGCTTACCTCAGCGTGATCGACGCTACGCAATTGAAGGAGATCGGACGCATTGCGGTATCCGACGGACCGGGGATGGTCGCTTTCAGTCCCGATGGGAAGACGGCTTACGTTTGTTCCAGTTTCACCCCCCAGCTCGACATCATTGACCGGTCTACCCAAAAGCGGATCAAATCGCTGCCCGTTGTCAGTCCGTTTTCGCCCAATATTTTTGCCAGCCCGGATGGGAACTGGGTCGCGTTTACGCACAAAGACGTGGGAAAAACAACGGTTCTCAATGCCCGGACCCGGCAGATTGAAAAAGTCCTGCCATCCGGCCCGATTTCCAATCACGTAACGTTCACGGTGCTCAACAACGACCCCCTGATGCTGGTGACGGTGGGTGGCGAAAACAAACTGAAGGTGTACCGGATCAATCAGGGTTTTGCGCTGACGGACAGCGTATCAACGGGCTCATTACCCCACGGCGTCTGGCCGACAGGCGACGGCAGGCAGGTGTACGTTGGCCTGGAGAATGACGATGCCGTTCAGGCTATTGATCTGCAAACGATGGCGGTTCTGAAAACCATTCCCATTGGTCAGTGTCCGCAGGCCCTGCTTTACGCGACTAAGGCAACGACCTTAGCCAGCCCGTCGGTAACGGGCTTGGTCCCCCTTGGCGACAAGAGCCACTCGCAGGTGATTGCGATGACGCCGGTTGCCGGTGGATTAGCGAAAGGGAGTGTCGTTGTCCGCAGCATTGGCCTGACTGACTTGGCTCTGCAAACGTTTACGCACCTGTTACCAAACACAACATATACTCTGGCGCTGACCCGCTCGGCACAGGCCCCTTACCGGAGCGATACCCCGATCAATGAATTCAAAACGGACGAGAAAGGCATGTTTACCGGGCAGTCGACGGGGAGTATCAAGACGATGGTCCGGCCAGAAAAACCAGCCGATTATCGGTATGTTGTTTTGTTTTCAGGTGGCCAGGCGGTACTGATTGGCCGATGATCTCGACGTTTGCCGTGATGTTATGGTAGTCACCGAAATAGCTGATCAATTAATTTATGTAGTCCCGACAAGCACCCTGTCAGGCCGACGATACAGGCGATAAAAACAGTTCCTCATGCATGTACTGGAACCGATTCGCAAACGCACCAATGAGTCAGGCTAGGCAGGTTATCACAAAAATTACAGCCGCATCGGCGGTTCGATTCATTCCCCAGCCTGACTATGTTTCAGTCGCTCTCGTTACCACTTTTATTATTGATCTTTGCCGGGGGCGCTGCCGTTGTCTGGCGGGCGGGCATTTCCCTTTCCAACACCACCGATTCGCTCGACAAACGCTTTAAACTGGGCGAAGCGTTAGGCGGTACTATTATCCTGGCCATCGTCACGAACCTGCCCGAAATTGCTATTACCGTCAGCGCAGCACTCAGCGACAAAATCGAACTAGCGGTGGGTAATATCCTGGGCGGTATTGCCTTGCAAACCGTCGTGCTGGTGCTGCTCGATGCGGTGGGGATAGGCAAGCAGGATACGCTCACCGCGAAGCAATCGTCGCTGACACTGGTGCTGGAGGGAGCCCTGGTCATTGCCATGCTGACGCTGGTCGTTATAGGGCATCAGCTCCCGAAGGACCTTATTTTTGCTCGGCTCACGCCCGACAGTCTGCTGCTCGTCGGCACATGGGTGGTGGGTGTCTGGCTTACTGGTAAAGCACAGAAGGGCCTTCCCTGGCGGACAAACCCGCCCGAAAAAGTTCCCGAGAAAGACGATGATACGTCTGATAAACGCAGCACGGGTAAGATGCTCCTTGTTTTCGGCGTAGCGGCCTTGGCGACGCTGGCGGGCGGGGTAGCACTGGAAGAAAGCGGGGATGCGATGTCGAAAACGCTGGGCATGGATGGCGTCATTTTCGGAGCGACCATCCTCGCTGCGGCCACGTCCCTGCCCGAAGTATCGACGGGTCTGGCCGCCGTTAAACTAAAGGACTATACGCTGGCAGTCAGCGATATTTTCGGCGGTAATGCATTCCTACCGGTGTTGTTGGTGCTGGCAACCGTGATTACAGGCAAGCCAGTGCTGCCGACAGCCCAGAAGAGCGATATTTACCTGACTGGACTGGGCATACTGGTCACGATTCCCTATCTCTACGGTGCGCTGTTCCGGCCTAAACGGCAGATCGCCCGCATGGGGCTGGACTCATTCGTGGTACTGATTGTCTATGTCATTGGCGCCGCCGGGCTGTTTCTGATCGCAAAGAAATGACAGCCGACAGATTCTTATTGATACGAGCTGACCAGTCATCACGCTATGAGTAAGTCCGGTTGCATTTTCTGATTTATTAGTTCACTCATACGCATTTATGTTCGACTTTCGCCTAACCGTTTTTTATACCGTGGCCCGGCGGCTGAGCTTTACCAAAGCGGCCGCCGAGCTGTTTGTAACCCAGCCCGCCGTCACCAAGCACATTCAGGAACTGGAAAGTCAATTGGGCACGGCCCTCTTCGACCGGCGGGGTAATCAGATCAGCCTGACTACGGCGGGCAACGTATTACTGCGCCATGCTGAAACCATCATGGGCGTGTACCGGCAGATCGAGTTTGACCTCAACGAATTGAAGGGAAAGCCCGGCGGACGACTGCGGTTGGGGGCCAGTTCCACCATCGCTCAGTACGTCATTCCGGCGGTGCTGGCCCGCCTCGGCGAGCAGTTCCCGGACGTCACGCTGTCGCTGCTAAGTGGCAACACCGAGCAGATCGAACAGGCCCTGCTCCACGACGAGATTGACCTGGGACTGGTGGAAGGCCGTACCCATCACAGCGACGTTCGCTACACCCCCTTCGTGAAGGACGAACTGGTGCTGGTCTGTCGCGCGGATCACCCGCTGGCCGGACGCGACGAGATCACGCTGGACGAGCTGAAGACGGTGCCACTGGTACTGCGCGAACCGGGATCGGGCTCCCGGGAGGTGGTCGAACACGCGCTGCGCGGGGCGGGCCTGCGCCCGACGGAGTTGCGACAGGCGATGCAACTGGGCAGCACTGAGGGTATCAAAACGTACCTGAGCAGTTCATCGGGCATGGCCTTCGTGTCGATCTTCGCCGTGCCAAACGAACTGAAAAGCGGGACGCTGCGCGTACTCGATGTAGCCGATCTGACGATCGAGCGCGATTTTTACGCTATCCAGTTACAAGGGATGGGTGAGGGGCTAGCCGATACGTTCATGCGCTTTGTCCGGCGGCAGTATAACGCCCGGTAATTGGGCATCAGTAGCCGTAATTGGCCCCGGTGGTATAGGGGCGGTACCTTTGTTGTGGACAAATCAGGACACGTAATGAACACTGCCCACGCAACCGCCGAACGCCCCGCTACCCAACTGCACCTCTGGAAACAACGGGCGCAACACCTGCTCGACCACCGCTTTACTACCCGCCAACTGGTGTTTATCGGGGCCGTTATCCTCTGCCTGACGCCGATCATGTCGCCCCCGCTGGCCCTGTTGCTGGGGCTGATAATCGCCCAGTTCATCGGTCATCCATATCTGCACCTGAACCATAAAGCAACCCACTGGTTCTTGCAGGCATCGGTGGTGGGGCTGGGCTTCGGCATGAACGTCCACAGCGCGGTGCAGGCGGGTAAAGAAGGCGTACTGTTTACCGTCGCATCCATCGCCGGTACGCTGACGGTCGGGATTCTGCTGGGCAAATGGCTCAAGATCGATAAGGTTACGGCCCACCTGATTGCCGCCGGTACGGCCATCTGCGGGGGCAGTGCTATTGCGGCTCTGTCGCCGGTGATGAAGGCCGAAGAAAAGCAGCTCTCCGTTGCACTGGGTACCATTTTTATCCTCAACTCGGTGGCTCTGCTGGTCTTTCCGGCCATCGGGCAGTGGCTGCACCTGACCCAGAATCAGTTCGGGCTGTGGTGTGCGCTGGCCATTCACGATACCAGCTCGGTCGTGGGCGCAGCAGCCAAATTCGGCCCGGAAGCCTTGCAGGTCGCTACGACGGTCAAGCTGGCGCGAGCTTTGTGGATCATCCCCGTTGCGCTGGGTACGGCGGCTCTGTTCAAAACCGGCAAGGGCACCATCACCATGCCCTACTTCATCGGCCTGTTTATCCTGGCGATGATCGTCCACACCTACGTACCCGCCATTCAGCCGGTAGCCGACGTGCTGGTCAGACTGGCGCATATTGGTCTGACGCTGACGCTGTTTCTGATCGGAGCGGGGCTGTCGGGCAAGGTAATCCGGGCGGTGGGCTGGCAGCCGCTGGCGCAGGGCGTGGTGCTCTGGATGCTCATCTCGGCCGCGTCCCTCTGGGCGATTCTGACGTTTTAGTATAGAGACGCAAGAGGAGAGATGAAAGACCTGACGACCGGCCATTATCTTTCTTCCTGCGTCTTTCCTCGTTCAACTTCTCTCGTAAATTGCATCACCCTTTTACTCTAGTTCGTATGAAAACCAATCAATCCGACGCGTCGCTTTTTAACCGGCGGGGCTTTCTCAAGACCTCCTCGCTGGCCACACTGACGAGCCTGCTGGGTATCCCCATCGCCTTTGCCGACCGGCTACCCAAACACTACCTACCGCTGGTTTTCCGGCTGGACGACCCTACCAACCCGATGGCCACCAAAAACAAAAATATGGTGGTGCTCAACGACAAGCCTTGGAACGTCGAAACACCCGCTTACCTGCTCGACGACGACGTAACGCCCGCCGATAAGATGTTTATCCGCAACAACGGGCAGATTCCGGCTAGCATCGACCTGGCAAACTGGAAACTGACCATCAACGGCGAATCGGTCAAAGCACCCAAAACCTATACGCTCGCCGAGCTGAAAGCTAAATTCAAGCCCTACACCTACCAACTGGTGGTCGAGTGCGGGGGTAACGGCCGGGCGGGGTACTTCCCCAAAACGGCGGGCAACCAGTGGACCGAAGGGGGCGTGAGCTGCGCCGAGTGGACGGGCGTGCGGCTGAAGGATATTCTGGCCGACGTCGGCATCACCGACACGGCGGTATACATCGGCTACTACGGGCAGGACCTGCACCTGAGTGGCGACCCCAATCAGCCAGTTATTTCGCGGGGCGTACCCATAGCCAAAGCCCTCGAGGACGAAACACTGGTGGCCTGGGCCATGAACGGGCAGGACATTCCGCTGGTGCACGGCTACCCGCTGCGGCTGGTGATTGGCGGCTGGCCCGCGTCGGTGTCGGGCAAGTGGCTGCATACCATTGCCATCCGCAACAAGGTGCACGACGGGGCCAAGATGACGGGCAAAAGCTACCGCGTCCCCATCCATCCGGTGGTACCGGGTGTCGATCCGCCGGATAGTGATTTCAAGATTATCGAGTCGATGCCGGTCAAATCGGTAATTACCTTCCCGCAGACGGGACTGGAAACGCCGATGGGCAAACCCCTCGCCTTGCGCGGCCACGCCTGGGCGGGCGACCGTGTCGTGAAAGAACTTTACGTCTCGATTGACTTCGGCGAAACCTGGCAGAAGGCTGATTTGAAAACCCCGAAAAACCGGCTGGCCTGGCAGCAATGGAGCGCCGAGGTGAACTTCCCGATACAGGGCTACTACGAAGTGTGGGCGCGGGCCACCGACGACAAGGGCGTATCGCAGCCGATGGTGATGCCGCAGTGGAACCCCGAAGGCTATCTCAACAACGCCTGCCACCGGATTGCGGTGAAGGTGGTTTAGAAAAGGAGAACGGACGAGAGGGACAAACGGGAAATTACTATGAAACAGAAAGACAAGTTTAAAGAAACCGGGAATACCCGGCGGACGGCGAAGTTCCGCTGGCTACTGGCCAGTCTGTGCGTGTGGTTGCTCTGTGCCTGGGTAGCCCAGCAGCCGGTTCCGGCGAAGAAAGCCCCGGCCAAAGCGCACACGGCGGCTCCGGTCCGCCGAACCACGACGACAAAAAAGTCCGTTAAAGCCAAAGCAGCCGCTGTGGTAGCCACCGAAACGGCCCCGATGGACGCGACGGCCCTTAATGCGCAGGGCGTGGTGGTCGATGAAGCAACAGGGCTAGCCCTGGGCGAGAACATGATTCTGGTGAAAGGCCAATGCACCGTCTGCCACAGCAGCAAGCTGATTCTGCAAAGCCATTTCGACCGCGAGAAGTGGGTCGAGCGGATTCGGTGGATGCAGCGCACCCAGAAACTCTGGGACCTGGGCGAGACAGAAAAGCCGATTCTGGATTATCTGGTCAAGAATTACGGTCCTATCAAAACGCCCTTCGACGGGCGTAGACTCCCGCTTGAGACGCCTAAGTGGCATACCCGGTAGGTTATCCTACTTGATTGTAGCCAGAAAAATCGTGCGTTGTCAGTGCGCCTAAGGTTGTTGACAACGTACGATTTTTGTCCAATCGATCTAGTTAACTGTCTTTTTTTTAAAACCGAATCAACGCGTTACGGCCTGGCGACTTATCTTTTGCTGGGAGTTCCGTAAACGTGCGTCTCACCTTTTAGTATAAATACTTAAACAATGACCACTCCTGAGTTTGATCGGAATCGGTTCGATCAACGCTACAGACCAGCCCGAATCAACGTACTGTTTGTGGCCGAAGCCCCCGGTACGACCGAAAAGCATTTTTATTTGGGCAACACCAATCTATACCGAACTGTCTATGCTGCCTTTAAGGACGTGTTCGGACCCTTTGCATCAACGGAAGCCTTTCTTCACTTTTTTGCCTCCCTGGGCTGCTACCTGGATCATCTCAGTGAGCAACCCCTCGACACATCCAGCAGGAGCCAACGAGAGCATGGTCGTTCCCTGGCTATAGCGTCTCTGAGTCAACGGCTGCGTAGTTACCAGCCCGCCAGTTTGCTTCTGCTGATGAAGGCGATAGAAAAACCCGTCCAGCAGGCGATCAATCGATCCGGTATTACCTCGATTCGGCATCAGAGAACGACGGCTTACCCGGCGGGTAGCGAAGCCAATCGGCAAGTCTGTCTGCGCGACATTAAATTTGCCATAACACATTGGCTGGATGATACGGATTAAGGCCTGGATTACATGGTTACAAGTGTTTTGTTGTCAGCTGTCGCCCGCTGCTTTACCACAGTGGTATCTGGTTTCGTCTCAAAAAATTTATTTATTATTGAAAAATTAGGGGTTGGATTTAAACTAATTGGACACTGACCGTCTGCCGCGGCACACCTGCTCGGCTATACCCAATGATTGTAATCAGTATAAAGACTCACTAACTCTAAAGCATTTTTTAGCTCATTTAATTGACAACTTGAAGATTTCAGCGAAACTGACTACCCCACGGGGCCGCCCAATTTCAAAAATGACGGACCGCGCCACGGCGGCTATTTATTTCACGTTAAACTGACCGTGGTGCTGTCAAGCGTGACCCGGTCTGGCGTGACCCGGTCTGGCGTGACCCGGTCAAAATGCTACGGAATCCACCGCACGGCCTGTACGCCGGAGCGGGACCATTGCTCTATGCCTCTGAAATCTCCAACTTGAGTTGAACCCAGGTATTTTCGACGCAGGAAGTCGCCGATAAACTCCACCCGCAGGCAATACCTGTGCGGGTTATTGAGGAAGGAACCCTTCAACTCGGTCCGTTTACCCTACAAGCGATATCGGTTCCTCATGAGCCCGTTTTGGACGATCACTTACCTAAGATGTTTGCTTTTGTCATTGACAATCAGGTGCTCAATCCCGCAGACTCGTTCTCTCCTATCCTACTGAATTATAAGGGGATCGAGTTGCTGGTACTGCCCGTCATGGCTCCGTTTCTGACCGAGCTTGTGGTAGCCAATTTTGTCAAACAGATGCAACCCAAACAGATCCTGCCCGTCCATGATGGGTATGCCAAATCGTTCTTTCTCCAGCAACGGTATGAAACATACGGGCCTTACGTTGAGAAATTAGGCATTCAGTTTCATTACCTGACCGAACCAGGACAGGCCGTTATACTATAAATCGTGAAATCCGCCGTGTGGAAACGTAAACGACCCTATTACTGCGGCAGTTTCTCCCGAAAGTAGCCATACAGCCACGTACCTCCTATAGCACTCAGCAGTGTAACCGCCACAAGGCCATACCCACTGCCAATCTGAGCGAATAAGGGTCCTGGACAAGCGCCGGTAATAGCCCAGCCCAAGCCAAAAATAAGCCCGCCATAGATCTGGCCTTTGTGAAAGACCTTTGGCGCAATATGAACCGGCTCGCCAGTCATCGTTTTGATACCGAAGCGCTTAATGAATTGTACGGATAGGAGCCCTACCACAACGGCACTGCCGATAACCCCGTACATGTGAAACGAATCAAGCCGAAACATTTCCTGAATCCGGAACCAGGAAATGATTTCAGCTTT
The DNA here is from genome assembly GCF_003002825.1 of Spirosoma oryzae. Taxonomy (GTDB): domain Bacteria; phylum Bacteroidota; class Bacteroidia; order Cytophagales; family Spirosomataceae; genus Spirosoma; species Spirosoma oryzae. The sequence continues at coordinate 71,649 of NZ_PVTE01000015.1, forward strand.
GACGAAGACAACGCCAAACAGCAGACCGACAATCAGGTACTTTAGATTGGCAAGCCCCGTTTCGGGTTTAGTTTTTGCCCCGGGCGCTTCGTGGAGAGATCCCAGGTCATTCGATGAACGCGGCTTTAGGGGAAAGGATTGATTCAAGGGGAAGGATGGTTTAGTTGACCCAGGCGAAAATAAACGGCAGTAAGAGGTGCGTCATCACAAAGCCGCCCACCATGAAACAAATCGTTGCCACCAATGATGGCCATTGCAGGTTGGAGAGGCCCATGATGGCATGCCCCGATGTACAACCTCCGGCCCACCGGGTTCCGAAGCCCACCATCAACCCGCCAATAACGCTGAAGAACAACCCTTTGAGCGTAAACAGATTCGACAGGGCGAATAGGTCGGCGGGCATCAGTCCCGAAAAATCCCGAATCCCCAGATCCTGTAAAGCCGCTACGGTTCGCGGGGCTATACTGATCGAGTCAGGGTTGGCCAAAAAGCGGGTGGCGACAAAACCACCCAGTAGCACACCCGCCACAAAAAATAAATTCCAGGCTTCTTTCTTCCAGTCATAGTGAAAAAAGGAAATGTTAGCCGGCAGGCAAGCCGCACAGATGTGCCGAAGCGACGACGAGATACCGAATGACTTATTGCCGATCAGTAGCAGCGTGGGAACGGTAAGGCCAATGAGCGGCCCAGCTACGTACCAGGGCCAGGGTTGCCGGATTGTATGCAGAAATTCCATAAGGTAATAAATTGACTACACGCTAGTTGACAAATTCCGTTTAAAGCGACAAAACAGAAAATTCTGGGTGGTACCAAACGGGGTTTGGTGATCTTCCGTCACGCAATGAAGCTTCGTAAAGCCCGCCTTTAGTTGTCCTTCCAGCTCCGGTTCTGAGTACTGTTTAACGGCAAGTCCACTGCATCGGTTCGGCCCATGCTCCGAAAAGGTACCCATGGTGATGAATCCGGTAACGGCCTGTCGGGCCGTCTGAAGGTAGGTCGCAATCTGATCCGTCGACGTTAGAAAATGAAACGTGGCCCGGTCGTGCCAAATGGCATAGGTCGACGTTGGCCGGAAGGTCAGCACATCACTCACGATCCAGTTGACCCGGTTTGCCTGCTGGCCGATTCGTTGTTGCGCTCTGGTCAGGGCGTGGGCCGAAATGTCAAGTACGGTAATCTGCTCGTAACCGTCAGCGAGTAGACAGTCAACCAGGGTACTATCGCCCCCCCCAATGTCGATGATGGGGGCTGTTTTGGGTAGCTGGCAACGGCGAATGAATTCCAGCGATGTCTGGGGAATAGCCTGCGTCCAGCTTACCTGGTCGGGTTGTTTGGTCCGGTAAACGGTTTCCCAGTGTTGATGATTTTCAGTCATGATAGTGATAAATTACTGCTGGGTAGCGGGACAAACGAAATTAGTCGTGTTGAAACGCCCGGTTTGCTGCATAGCGGCAAACCCACCGGCAATGTCGATCAGGTTATCGAAGCCACGGGCCTTCAGAATCGACAGGGCCATCATGGAGCGGTATCCGCCTGCGCAGTGCACATAGACCGACCCTTCTTTTGGTATTTCCGCCATCCTGTCATTCAACGTATCAAGGGGTAGATTAATCGCCCCATCGATGTGCTCAGCGGCAAACTCGCCCGGCTTACGTACATCCACGAGGGTAAGCTCATCCAGCGCTAACCGAGTGGCCACTTCATCGGCTGAAAGAGACGGAATATAGTCAACCTCATGACCGGCATTGATCCAGGCGTTTAGTCCGCCATCCAGGTAGCCAATAACCTGATCGTAACCCACCCGGGCCAATCGAACCAGCGATTCAGCCGCTTTGCCCGCTTCTGTAATGAGCAAAATTGGCTGTCTCACGTCTGGGATGAGTGCGCCTACCCAGGGAGCAAACTGCCCATTCAGGCCAATATTAATGGCGTTGGGCACAAACCCGGTAGCGAAGAGTTGCGCGTCGCGGGTATCCAGCAGGAGCGCACCCGTCTGGTTGGCGGCCGCTTCAAAGGCCTGTGGGCTAAGTGGCTGCGCGCCCCGTTTCAACACGCGGTCAATCTGTTCATAGCCTTCCCGGTTCATGCGGACGTTTTCAGGAAAATAAGGGGGCGGTTTGGCTAGTCCGTCGGTTACTTCCTGAATAAATTCCAGCCGGCTCATGTCGGCTCGGAGCGCATAATTGACCCGTTTCTGATTGCCCAGCGTATCGCTGGTTTCTTTACTCATGCTCTTGCCACAAGCGGAGCCCGCTCCGTGAGCCGGATAAATCACTACGTTGTCCGGTAAGGGCATAATCTGGGTTCTAAGCGAATCGAAGAGCATGCCCGCTAAATCCAGCGTGGTCAATGCGGATCCCTGCGCCAGGTCGGGTCGCCCAACATCGCCAATAAACAAGGTATCGCCACTAAAAAGCGCGATGGGCAGCCGGTCCGCATCCAGGAGCAGATAACAGCTCGATTCAATCGTATGACCCGGTGTATGCAGTACTTGAATTGTTAGCGCACCCAGTGGAAACTCTTCTCCGGCGCGGGCACTATAGGATTCAAAGCCAGTCTGTGCGTTGGGGCCATAGATGATTGGTGCGCCTGCCTGGCGGGCTAAGTCAAGATGACCCGACACAAAATCAGCGTGCAGGTGCGTCTCAAATACATACTTAATCGTCGCCCCATCGCTATGAGCTTTCTCCAAATACGAAGCCACCTCCCGTAAGGGATCAATGACAGCGGCTTCCCCGTTGCTTTCGATATAGTAGGTTCCCTGCGATAAGCAACCGGTATAAATCTGCTCAATTTTCATAAAACGATTGGATTGACATACGGACTGAATAGTGAATCAAAACTAGGAAGTGGATTTCCGGGGTTCTGTGATACTTGTCACACAGCCCTCAAAATCATCTAAAAAGCAACTCTTTTGCCAGGATGAATACACCCATGCCCAGCACAAACCAGCCAAAGGCTTTCCGCAAGTGCTGCCCGGCGATATAACGGGCCAACTGACTGCCCAGAAAAATACCGCCCACGGAAAGTGCGGTAAATACGCTCAGAAAGCCCCAATCGATTACCTGGGCGGCTGGACTACTGGTAAACCCAACGAGTGAATTGAAGGCTATAATCAGCAGCGAACTACCAATGGCTGTTTTCATGGGCAACCGGGCAAAGAGCACCAGCGTCGGGATAATCAGGAATCCCCCACCCGCCCCAACGATACCGGTCACCAGGCCAACCAGCCCGCCCTCCAGGGCAATGACGGGAAAATTAGTTCCCTTATCCTCCCGCTCAGTTACGGAGACGGCTTTGTTCTCCCGAATCATTGAATAGGCTGCGGCCAGCATAATCAGCGCAAACAGAACCATCAGCGCGACTGGTTTCGTCAGCTCAAATCCGGCCCAAAGCGGAAGTCGAGCGGGAATATGAGGCAGCATAAACTGACGGGCCAGGATGACCGTAACCAGGGAAGGGAGTGCAAAGGCAACTGCCGCCGAGTAATTAATTAGTCCCTGTTTCATGTAATTAATTGACCCTACCAGGGAGGTAGTGCCGACAATGAACAGGGAATAAGCCGTTGACAGGATGGGATTAATGTGGAGCAGGTATACCAGAACGGGCAAAGTCAGTATACTGCCACCACCCCCTAGTAAGCCCAGGCTAATACCAATCAGAATGGATGAAGAGAAACCAGCGACTTGCAGAGTGGTCATAAACGCTACTTTTTTAACGAAAGTAGCGGGCCTTCTTTTAGGCTTCCGTGACAAATGTTACAGGAACCCTGAATTCTCCTAGAGTATGGCAATTTTATGGCGCATCAATTATATATGGGCTGCTTTCTCCAGCTGTTTCAGCAAGCGGGAAATCACTTCCCGTGACGTAGCCAGTTCCTGGGCGATTTCCTGATGGGTGATTGAAATGACGGTACACTGGCAGCTTTGGGTCTTTTTACGCAGATAAGCCAGTAGCCGTTCGTCGAGTTTATGAAACGCTACCTGATCGATTGTCCCTAGCAGATCGTTAAATCGCTTCTGGTACGTATGAAATATAAACTGTTTCCAGGTTGAATAGCGGCACATCCACTCATCGACTTTTTCCATGGGGATGGCAATCAGCTCGGTTTCTTCTTCGACCAGGGCCGTGATCTCACTTTTCTTTTGGCCCAGACAGCCGGTAAGCGACATGGCGCAGGAATCTAAACCGCCCAGATAATACAGAAGGGCTTCCCGACCCAGCTCATCCGGTCGCATGATCTTGACCGAACCGCGAATAATAATGGGTACGGACCGAATGTATTCGCCGGGTCGAATTAAATAAGCACCCGTGGGCACCCGCTTATAGAGTCCTGCCTGCGCCATGTCAGTCAGTAACGCGAGTTCGAACGTACCAGCAAACGTTTCCTGCAAATAAGTGGTCGTCAATGTCATCGAATAGTCCTTATATTAATAGGCTGATAGTGTAACAGTCAACATAACCGGCAAGTTGCTGAGTAAGAAAACTTGAGTCAATAGCCTTGGCAGGTATTTAGAATTAAGCATGTTGAATCATCTGTCGTCAACGTATCAAACGAAGTACGTTCTAACCAGTTTTTGACCAGTGTGGCACGAGCATGGGAACTCGTCGGCGATAGTGCCTGTAGAGTTCACCGAATTCCTCGATGAGTTTCCGCTCCTCGAAATAAATTCCAATGCGTATGTAAAGGCTGGCGGCCAAAAGGAAAATAAGGTTGGCCCAGGTGGGTTGATATACAAGAACGCCAAACAGCGCCAGAATCATCCCCAGATACAAAGGATGTCGTACATAGCGTAGAATACCATGTTCGCGAAATCCACCTTTAATATCCATTTATTTTGATGTCACTCAGTCGTAGTACGCAGTTGCAGATAGAATGATTCCTATTGGCTACTCAGTGGGTCTATGCGTTGCTCAGTTATTCCTAATCATTTATTTTCCCCATGAGCAGTGCTTACTTTCAATCGTCTGTTGAATGCCACGTCGAGCCTTTATCTCTGCTGAAGAGCGAATTCGATTTGATTCCCCGCCTGTATTAACTCAACAGCACCGAACCATCTTGCTGGATTTGCCAACCTGGGCTACGACCTATATGGGGCAAATCCAATCCTCAACCAATAAAATCGGCTTTTTGCTACAACTTGGCTACTTCCGAATCACTAACCGCTTCTTCGTGGCCGATCGATTTGAGCCTGACATCATCAATTGGCTCTGTGCAAGAACGCAGCTTGATCCCAACCAAATCGATTTAACTAAATATACCCGCAGCCGGACAGCCTTCCGCCACCGAGAAACCATTTTAGCTCATTTAGGCTATCAGGCTTTTGATCGGACCCACGAGCAGGAATTACTGGTAGAAGCCCAGCGATTGGCCCACCTCCAAACCCGCCCTGCTCTAGTGTTGGATGCCCTGACGGGTTATTTGCAGGAACGCCGGATTGAAATACCCCCCTATAATACGTTGCGGCTTATCCTAATTGAAGCGCTGCAATCCTTTCAAGCGAATCTGGAGCAAATTATTGACCGCTACCTCCAGGAAAACGACAGCCAATTATTGGATACGCTGTTGGGGCGGCAGAGCAGCCCAGCCGGTTCAGCTACTCAGTTATTTCCGTATCGACTGACTCACTTCAAACGAATCAGTCAGTCGATGCAGCCAGGTCAAATTAAACAGCGGGTCGAGCTATTCCGGGAATTAAAACTACTCTTTTCTCAGCTGGCTCCCTTGATTGTCCGATTAAATTTATCGGATGATGCAATCCGCTATTATGCGCAATACGTATTAGACACCCAGTCCAAACAGACTGTTCAACGCACCAGCGAACGGTACTTACGACTGATTGCATTTATTATTCATCAGTACTTAAGTGTGGGTGACGCATTAGTGCTCACCCTGCGACAGGCGGTAACCAACATTCTCAATGAATGTGAACAAACCCTCAAGGATGAGCAGTTCGAAAGCCGATACGCCAACGCCCAGTTGGTTCACCGGGTCACCCGGCGGAGCGACATCCATATTAAGGCGCTAGTTCAGATCGAAGAAATCGTTGATTTGCCGGGCCTGGAGGATGCCCAGAAGATTGACCAGATTCGGGACTTATTTCAACGTCATCGCCTGTCGGGTAACGATTTGCAAACCGATAAAGAGCGATTGATCGATCTGAAAACGGTCAATCAGTCTATTCATGACCGGGATGACTTCTATGACGCTTTGGAAAGAGCGTCGCTGAAGCTTCAGACTCGTGTGGCAGGAGTGGTCCAAGCCTTAGTTTTCGATGAGCAAAGCTCACCCCCCGCCCTGGTAGCCGCCCTTCGCCTGTTTCAAGCCACTAAAGGTGAACTCACTCAAAGTAATAACCTTCCTCTCGACTTTCTGGATATGGCGGACCGGCAACGCATCTTCACCCTAACCGGTAAATTGCGGGTATCACTCTACAAAGCGCTGTTGTTTTGGAAGATCCGTGATCATTTACGGGATGGCAGTCTAAATGTGTTGTCCTCCTATGAACATCGTGCTTTTGATGAATACCTGATACCCCGTCGCCAGTGGCAGATCCATCGTCAGGCGTATTTACAAAAAGCTAATCTACTTCGCTATGTAAAAGCCGAACCAACGTTAGCCAAGATCAATGAGCGACTCAACGCCCAGTTTAGGCTGACCAACCAGCACCTCAACACCAACGCCCAGGTTTATTTCGACAAGGCCGGGGATTGGCATTTACATCGTTACCGGGGGCGAGAATCAGAACAACCATCTCCTCAAACCAATCTCTATCCAACCAGCCGGGTCATCTCGTTGCGGGATGTGCTATTGGACGTGGATGAGTTAACGGACTTCCTGTCCGCCTTTGAACACCAGGGTTTCGCTCACAAACCGTCTCGACCCGACAATAGCCTGCTGTTAGCCGCCCTGATTGGTTATGGGGAGAATATTGGCATTCGCAAAATGGCCATGATTTCCAAAAACATTCCGATCAACAGTCTGGAAACCGTGGCAACTCACTACTTTTCGCCCGAAAGCGTCTTAAAGGCCAACGATCTGATTCTAACCAAAAGCAACGAATTACCCCTGACCGAACAGTTTCGGCGCCGGGCAAACTTTATTCAAACCGGCTCGGATGGTCAGAAATATGACGTATCAATTCCCCTCTTACGGGCTTCAGCCTCTTACAAGTATTTTGGCAATGGTCAGGGCATTACGATTTACTCCCATCTGGATGAAGCCGGTCAGTTAATTTATTCGACGGCGTTTAGTGCCGCTGATCGGGAAGCCCCGTACATGCTGGACGCCATTACGTATAATGAAGTGATTACACCTGACGCCCACGCCACCGACCAGCACGGCTTTTCGGAACCTATCTTCGGGGTTACCGGCCTGATTGGCGTGGAGTTTCGTCCTCGCTTTGCCTCGATCCATCGACAGCGGCTTTACAGCCTTGATGCCGTATCAATTTATAAAGAGCAGGGGTGTCGGATTGGGCCAGATGCGCGTATCGATTATGAGCATGTTGTCAGTCAATGGGATGAGATTCTGCGTTTGGTGGCCACGATCAAACTAGGCTACGCTAAAGCATCACAGCTTTTTAAGCGGCTTAATTCGTACGACCGACAGCATCCACTTTACCGGGCATTACGGGATTTAGGGCGTTTGTTCAAGACGGAATACATTCTGCGTTATATCAGCGAACCCCAGTTGAGGGAAACCGTTGAGGGAATTCTAACCCGCGTGGAACATGCCAATCGGTTTGCCAAAGCGGTCAATCTGGGCAATAATGGCGAGCTTGGCTGGGCTACGTATCAGGAACAATTAATTGCTGAGGGCTGTAAGCGTTTAATCATGAACGCCATCAATTACTGGAATCTCTTGTACTTAAGTGAACAGCTCAAACGTTGTGCGAATTCGGCGGAACGTAAGGTTTTATTGGAAGCCATTCTGCAAACTAACACCCACACCTGGCATCATGTCAATCTGCAAGGCGAGTATGATTTTAGCGACGATAGCCCCCTATCGACTATCTTTAAATTGCATGAGATACTCAGTGCCAGAACAGTAAAATAGATTCGTAAAATGAACGTGACGAATTTGCTCCCTTTTTTTAGATTTACCCCGTAAGATGAAATAAGTGTCGATTTTGTTGCCCTAGTTGTGACAATCTCTTTTCGATGGAGCAAAATCCTTTACGCTGCCCGCAATGCGGAACATATCGATTCATAAGGCACCGTTTAATTCGTTTCGGAAAAGAACCTCGCGCTTATACTATGCGTATGCCCGTATACGAATGCGATGCTTGCAGTATTAAGCCAGAATCTGTTGTCCCTCTTGGCGGTCAGCGACTTACTCACTTCCGGGATGCTGTTCTTGACGGGATTACCGAAGATGGGCCAACAATAGAAATTTCATTCAAATATCTATTTGCAGAAGTCGATGTATCGGCCAAGTTTGGTCGTTTCGATAACTTAGGTTTCGATTATGATCCCCTTGATTATTACTTCATACCTGGTCTATATCGGGATATGGATATAGGTTATTTAACCCCTGCATTCTTTGATAGAGAGGTATTGCTACACTACAACAACCATCCTGATTACTCGGTGAAATTGACTTCGTTTTCATCAGGTAACATCTATCAAAAAGGTGAACGATTGTTTAGTTGGGGATTCGGGATAAACCGTGGTGGGCTAATTTTCATGTGGCTTGGAGATTTGAAGAAGGACTTTAATGAGGAAAATGAACGGGATAGGAAACGCTTCTTGGCCAGTAATGTGGCTTCCGACCATGACATCGTTTCCAAATTTTACTTCAGCCAAATTCCATTCACTATTCAGGACGCATTTCAGGAGTCGGATAATGAATCGAAGGTGTTCTCACTCAAAAACCAGTTTGATGAACGTATCAAGAAAGAATTTGGGTTCAACATTGCCAAGATCGATATAGAACGTTTAGCTGAGTATTATCGACCGCCTATCTTGGAGGATAGGGAACAAATCTTGAATGCATATCTGAGCTTGACCAAATACCTTATCGAGTCGCTACAGATTGAAGACCTAAAACGGCTCCTGATCGAACGGGGGGTGCCGCCGAAGGAGTTGAAAGGCTTAGGTAGTCTAAAAGTATTTGAGCGGTTTATAAATATTGTTCTCAAACTACCTGATGAACGTGGTATTATGACACCGTTGTACGTGCTATATGACCTTAGATTGTTACAGGGCCATTTGGCTATCGACAGCTTTGGTGAAAATTACGAAAGTTGCAAGAAGCGTCTCGATGCTGAAAGTATCACTGCGGAGTTTGAGTTTTTCGGGATCGTTGTAAAAAGCTTGATCAGCATGTATGAAACGCTTCTGGCCTACCCTAATTCCTAATTCGTTTAGACTAGTTATCTGCAATTTTTTACTGCTATCATTGACTACAGTTTCTGAACCGTCCGATTAACACAGACTGAGCGATCATTTTATGTGACCGCCCAGTAGAAGATTTTATACGCTTGTCGAAAAAAAATACTTATTTCTGCTGGCTTACAAGCCATAAGCGAAGCTTATTTGGCGAGTAAAAGTTTCTCCAGGCACCGCTCCAACTCGCCAACCGACACGTACATATCATCCTCTAGCCCTTCAGCCCAACCTCCCGTTCCAGCCGGACCGTGGAAGTAAGCCGAATAGCGGAGGCCAAGTAGTTCAGCCAGATACCGAAAGAAGTCCGGAAAGTAGGTTGGCGAGAACAACTCGAACAGATGGGTGCCCGGCTGACACCAGAGAATGTTGGTGAACGATGCTCCGTGTGGCCCAACGATAAACTCAGCACGTTGATAAATGGCTATCTGTTCGGCTACCGGCCGGGGTTTGTCGTCGATAATCTCAAAATCATACTGCCGCAGTAAGGCGATAACTTCCGGCTCATTAAGAATCCGGCGACGGCCCGAACGGCTGATGTAAACCCGAGTTCGGGGGCCGGTAGCAGGCGGTATCCGGGCCAGCACGTTTTTTCGGAGCGCGGCAATATCCGCACTGTTCGGATAGAACCAGTGGCCCACGTTGGCTAAAATGCACTTGTCAAAGGTAACCCTGGTTTTCCGGCTATCGACGATCCGGTCGCCATCGATTCCTAACAAAGCAAGGTATTCCCGTTCGTAGGCTGTCTCGAAAAGTGGGTATGACACCAAGGCCTCGCTAAAAACGGATTCAGGCAGACTTTCTTTAACACGGCATAGTTTTCCTGCCACTAAAAGAACAAAGTCATAATATCCTCCCCACATAGCACCGTCCAGATAATGGCTCCAGGGGGCAATCAGGGTAGTCGTATGACGGGTATTTCGTGTAGCGGGAGGGAGGAAATTTCGGTAAAAATCGTCCGTGTTGATATCCAGACAAAGCGCCTGCTGCTGAATAAGGATACTACCGTAGGGAAGCTGTTTACACTTAAAATCATGAGCGTCATAACGCCAGACGGAAACCGGTAGAGTGACTGCTGGTTTAGGCGTATAATAAACCTTCTCAGGTAATGCTAAATCGACTACTTCTGGTAACCTCACAACATTGGCCGGATGAACAGCCAACCGGTGAGGTCCTAAAAGAGAATCTGTCTGTTTGCTGTCCAATAATCGAATTCTAAACAGGCGATGTAAAAGCCATGGGGTTTTTGGCAATAGAAATTGCCGGAGTTTGTCTGGCACTCGAACTCGTTTAAGCAGATGTTTTCCTAAGTGAGCATACCCACCGGTTGATTGAGAGAAGAATAAGGTAAGACTCATAAGGTAGATAAGGTGGGTCAAGCTATGTCAACTGTGGAAACTTACCGGGCCGATCGGGGTTGGTAATGAACCAGCCATGGTTATCCAGGCACCACGTCTTGACTTTCCCCAGTACCTGAGTGGTTGTGGTCAAGTTGTACAAAGAGTGCGCTTTCTATTGACGCACTTTTGAATAGGTAGTTACCAGAAAAGACAACAATCCAATAATTTTACAAGCCACACCGTAACGTTACAATAGACACTACCGCTGAATCTTACTTCAGGCTTGGCGTAGCCTTACCTAAGCACTTCCTTTGTTTCCCCGCAAGTCAGCATCTGATCACCGAAGTAAGGGTTTCGGATGGGTTTTTCGTCGCTGAGCCAGTAGCTACCATTACTGTTTAAAGCCATCGGGCAGTATTGCCGATATATGGGCTTGTCCGTGATATCAAACGCTTTAACGCTACGGTATAAACCGTCCTCAAACTGTGCGTAGGCCGTGCGTTGTTGCTCCAGATCGCCCGTGCTGCGAATCACTTTCAAGGCCGCGTTCATCGCGTTCAGGTACTTCATCCAATCCGTATGCGCCTGACCGGAAAGGAGCATCATGTCCACGCCCGACAGAGCCTTTTCTACCCCACCCGCAGCAACCTTGCTCCGGTTAGCATCGGAGCTGACGAGCGATTCTGTCAGTTTTAGTGAAGCTTCGTAAACCCCCGTCAGCTGTTTTTTGAACCCATCCGGTGCCGTATGGATGTTGGGTATTCGGGAAGCTGACGTGGCCTTGTTAGTGACTGCCGGTACCGGGGTGGGATTTGTCTCGCCGTTAGGAGTCGACTTCACCCCCTCGTCATCCGGCTTTTGTGTGAACGGGTTTACGCCTTTTTTGAGAATTAGTTCACTATAGAGCAGATACGCTCCTGACATGGCAATAGTCTCGTCGCCGTTTAGCCCTTTCATGATGGCTACGCGCTGATCGGTCTCGGTGCCGGTCTGTACCAGGCGTGGCTGAAAGGCCGTCCCATCGGTAGGGCGGTTTTCCGACTGCCGACCCGTCTGCACGAATACCACAGCACCCTGCCCCGCCCGCACGACTGCATCAACTGGCAGGGTGAGCCCCCGCTGTACGCCATGACGCAGCAGCACCCGCGCCTGCTGACCCGGCTGATAGCGTCCCCCCGGATTTGGCATCACCGCCCGCATCACCAGCACCTGGCTCCCCGCCCGGTATTCTGGATTAATAAACGCGATTCGTGCGGTTTGCGCTTGCCCTCCTTCGTACCCAACCACCTGCACAGGAAGCCGGTCACCCACCTTCACATACTTCGCTTCCCCAGCGTATAGTTCGGCTTCGACCCAAAGCTGACTCAGGTTAGCCAACCGGTAGAGCAATGCTCCTTCGCCCACGTACTGTCCCTCACTGACCACTATTTCCGTCACGGTGCCGCCCGACGGTGCTACAAACGGGATGCGAGGCAACACCTTTTTCGTCCGGACTAATCCAGCAATCTGGTCGGCAGTCATGCCGTATAGCCGAAGCTTTTGCTCGGCAGCTTGCCGAAACTGGCTGTATCGCTTTTCGGTAGTCCCTAATTCTGCTTCCTGTTGCAGGGCAATCAAATACTCTTGCTGTTGCGTAAGCAGCGGTTCGCTGTATATCTCGTAAAGTACCTGCCCTTTTCGGATCGGCTGGCCCGTCTCTTTCACAAAGAGTCGTTCAATCCGCCCAGCTACGCGGCTACTGATGACATCAGTCTGCTGCTGGTCGGCGGCTAACCGGGCATTCAGGACCGTGCTGTTTCCAATGCTACCCGACGACACGGGTTGTACTGTTACATTGGCTAGTTGCATCTGGCTGGCACTAAGTACAATCTCTGCCGCCTTCTCGCCCGTCTTCGCTACGGGTACCAAATCCATGCTACAAATGGGGCACGTACCCGGCGACGATTGCACAATTTGCGGATGCATCGGACAGGTATAGGCGGAGTGCAGCTCAGTCGCGCTCCCTTCTTCATTTAGGCTGTGATTATGACTACTAGGGTCGTCAGCACCGGCAATTTGTGCGGAGTGCCGCCCAGTAGAATCGGTTCCTTTTGATGAGGTTGATCCGCCCGATTCGCAGCTGGCATTGAGCAACAGCATGAGTGCCGCCAATCCGTATATCCATCGTCGTGTCATGTCATGGGGTAGCCGGGCGCGGCCCGGCCTGCGTTACGTTGACGAAGCTTTCACTATCAATTAAAAACTGTGCATTTTGGGCCACCGTCTGTTCTTCGGTTAAACCGTTCCGAATGGCTACAGAGTTACCCGAACGAATACCCGCCTGGATCCGCACGGGTCGGTAGGTATTCTTTGTCTCACCCTGAATAAACACGACCTGTTCGTTACCTAAATCCAGGACGGCGGTTGCCGGTAGCCAAAGCCCTTCTGTCGCCTTTCGCTTAATTTGAGCGCGTGCCAGTTGGCCGACGCGCACCGAATTGCCACCCGGTAGATAGGCGCGTATGGTCACAAATGGATTGCCATTCTCGACGAAAGGCACTACGAGGCTTACCCGTGCCGAACGCGAAGGCCCGCCCGTCTGGTCGAACGAGATGGCCAATGCATCACCAGGTTTGATGCCAACAGCATCACGGGCGTATAGCCGAAATTCGGCCCATAACCGGCTTGCATTTGCCACTCGAAACAGGGTTTGACCTGTTTGTACGTACTGCCCTTCACGCAACAACAGCGCACCACCGATAGCCCCGCCCCCGGTTGAAGGAGACGACTGAGCGAAAGTGATTTCGTCAGTGCCGGACGAATTCATTCCGCCACCGCCCATACCGGCATCTCCACCACCGCCCATGCTACCCGCAGCGGGCGTAGGGGCGGCAGGTGTAGCCGCATTTTCCTCCACCACGTAACCATCGTAGGGGCTGAAAACAGGCAGAGAATAGTTGGGTTTGCGCGTGCGGACGAGGTCAGTAACCTGCCCGTCCGTTAAGCCAAGCAGCCGAAGCTTTTGCTTGGCTGCGGCAATCAGGGGAGCGTTGCCCGTATCCGCATCCAGCAGGTATACTAGTTCGCGCTGGGCCGTAACGATGTCGGGGCTGTAGAGTTCCAGCAGCTTCTGTCCTTTACGAATGGGCTGGTAGTTGAAACGCACGTACAGCTTTTCCACCCGTCCTTCAAAGCGGGCCGGAATCGTGTAGAGTCGCCGGGTGTCGTAGGTAACGATACCGTCGGTTTCAACCATCACGTCTTCGCCGCGCCGTTCAGGATGAACTGTCGCAATGTTGGCCACAACAACCGAGTTTGTTGGTTGCAGCAGAGCTTCTAGATCAGCATCAACCACTACGCTATCCCCGCTCACACCCGCTTTTTTCACTAAGTCCATACCACAAATAGGACAGGAGCCGGGTTTGTCCTGCACGATCTGTGGGTGCATCGGACAAGTATAGGCTTCCGCTTCAGTTGCGTGGTTATGCCCGTCGTGGATACCGGTATTCGGGTTAGCCGGTGCATTTACTTCCTTGTTTTCATTGCTCCTGTTGCAGGCAGAAGTAAGCAGCAAGGATGCGGCCACCCCCCATACCCAGGCTCTATTTCTCCAGTTCCCGTTCATAGCTGACAATCATGCGGTAGTAGTCTCCAAGCCGCGTCAGGTAGTCCATCTGCGTCATGTTCAGTGTTTCCCAGGCATCAATCACCACCGGCAATTCGCCTTTGTTTTGCTCATAGGCGATTACCTGCGTATCGTAATTCTTACGAAGCGTGGGGATTACCCGTCGTTCGTAGTTGTTTAACTGCGTGCGCATCGTCCGAATATCGGTCAGCATCTGTGCCACCATTCCCTGCGTTTCGTTGAGCATCCCTTCTCGCTCATAGCGCATAGCTTCAATGTCCTGCTGCATTCCCTTAATTTCAGCTTTGTACATCCGGGAGGCCCAGGGAACAATTGGAATTGAAATCATGCCCATCAGTGTAAACTGTGTGGGCATCATGCTCTTAACCCCGGCGAATGGCTGCATATGGTCGAATCGGATGCGGAAGTCGGGCCGGGCCTGCACCTTTTGTGCTTCAATGCCCGCCTGCATACTTAGAATCTGCCGGTCCATCCGCCGTATGTCCGACCGTACCTGTCCAATTTCTTCTGTTGTTGGTAAGGCCGGTTGCGGTTCGACAGGCCGGAGGGTTGTGTCAATGCTGAAGGGTTCGGTTCGGGGCTGGTTCATCAGCGTATTCAGGCCAATGCGTTTGCGCTCGATGTCGGCTTCAGTCATCGTCACCATATTATCCAGTTCGTAGAGCCGACCCTCTGCCTTGTACACGTTACCCAGACTACCCTGCTGGTATGGGTAGCGGATGTCAGCCAGTTTTTTCATCAGTTGTAGAATGCGTCGGTTTTCAGCCAGCACCCCCCGCCGTTTTTCCAGTACGAGCCAGTCGAAATAGAGTTGTTTGGCATCCGAGCGGAGTCGGTTGAGGGTCACCCCCCGGCCAGCTTCCTCGACAGCCGCTTTCGACTGCTGGAATACCTGCGTAGCCCGTTGCTTTACCGGATTAGGAATGTCCTGTTCGACCGAAATCATACCAAAACCTTTATCGCGCTCGTCCATAACCATTTGTGCTGGATAGGGAGCCATGAACGTACCTGCGCCAACCATTGGGGCCATCCAGCTACGCGCCCCCTCAGCGTAGGCGCGGGCAGCAGCGGCCCGGCTACCGTAGGGTTTAAGCAGCGGATTATTCAGGTCAATACGGGCCAACACACTGTCTAGGGGCAGTATAGGGGAGGTCCCGCTCCGGCGTTCCGGTTGCACGGGTATCTGCCCATAGCTGCACATCGCCAGCAGGAAAAGAGTAGTTATGAGATTAATGCGAAGCATCTAACACGTCGAGTTTACCAAACTTACGTAATTCGTACTCCTTGGTCATCAGGAAGATGAGCGGAGTCACTAACAGAATGTGCGTGGAGGATGTCAACACTCCCCCGATCATGGGCAGCACGATAGGCAACATGACATCGCTACCCACGCCAGCCGCCCACAACACCGGCACTAAGCCGAACAAAGCCACCGATACGGTCATGATTTTGGGCCGAAGCCGTTTGGCCGCCCCGTTGATGACGTATTCGCGTAGTTCCTCACGGCTGATGGTGTCGCGGGAGTTGCCCCGCCTGGCGACCAATTGCTTCATGGCATCGTTGAGGTAGATTACCATTACGACACCTGTTTCGACCGCAATACCGAACAAGGCGATGAAACCCACGGCCACAGCCACCGACAGGTTCACCCCATAGAAATAGACCATGTACGCCCCGCCGATCAGCGCGAAAGGAATCGTAATCAAACTCAGAAACGCTTCCCGCGCCGAACCAAAGGCCAGATAAAGCGAGAGGAAAATGACCACCAGCACAATGGGTGCAATCAGCAGCAGCGTTCGTTGCCCCCGGATGAGGTTTTCGTACTGTCCGCTCCATTCCAGAAAGTAGCCGTTGGGTAGGGTCAATTCCCGGTTCACTTTGGCGATAGCTTCCTGCACTGTTCCGCCCAAATCGCGGTCACGCACATTGAACATCACCGCCCCCCGTAGAAGGGCATTGTCTGACGTAATCATCGGTGGGCCATCCTCGAACTTTACCGTGGCCACCGCCGAGAGGGGAACCGTACCGAAAGCGGCCGTAGCGATGGGAATGCGCCGGATGCGCTCGACGCTGTTGCGATAGTCCTGCGCCAGCCGCACGTTGATTGAGAACCGCCGTCGCCCTTCGATAGTCTGCCCTATGGGGGAGCCACCAATGGCCGATTCAACCACGCCGTTTACGTCGTCCACGCTCAGGCCATAGCGACCCAGTGCCTCCCGGTTCACGTCGATGGTCAAGTATTTCCCACCTGTAACGGGTTCAACGTAAAGGTCCTTCACGCCCGGCACCCCGTTTAAAGCCGCCTTGACCTGTTCAGATACGGCATATATGCTGTCGAGCGACTGTCCATGTACCTTGATGCCGACATCGGTACGGATGCCCGTGGAGAGCATATTGATGCGGTTAATGATCGGCTGCGTCCAGCCGTTGACCACACCCGGAATCTGAAGCTTGGCATCCAGTTCGTTGATCAGGTCTTTTTTGGTGATGCCTTCTCGCCACTGATCCTTCGGCTTGAGCATGATAATCGTCTCAATCATGCTGATGGGTGAGTTGTCGGTGGCGGTCGAAGCCCGGCCCGCCTTACCCAGCACCTCATCGACTTCCGGCACCGACTTGATAAGCTTGTCCTGCACCTGCAAAATCCGTTTGGCTTCGGCGTTGGATACGTCGGGTAACGTAACCGGCATAAACAGAATGCTTTGTTCATCCAACGGCGGCATAAACTCCGAACCAAGACTCATCAGCATCGGTACACTTACAGCAAGTGCCAGCAGATTGATACCTATTGTCGTTTTGCGCCACCGCATCACCCACCGGATTACGGGTTCATAGACCCGCTCCAGGAAGCGGTTAATCGGGTTGGCGTGGTCGTCTTTGAAGCGGCCCTTCATGAACAGCGACAGCATAACCGGAGCCAGCGTTACGACCAGCACGGCATCGACCAACAGGATAAAGGTTTTAGTCCAGGCCAGCGGATGAAATAGCTTACCTTCCTGCCCAGTCAGCAGAAACACCGGCAAAAACGAGGTGATAATGATGATTGTCGAATAGAATACCCCCCGCGACACTTGAATACTCGACTGTTCGATGATCGCCAGCCGCTCGTCTTCGGGTATTTCTGCATAGTCTTTAGAACGAACGCGGCCCGGACCGTAGCCCAGCCATCCTTTTATCGTCTTCCACATAATCTCAGCGTGTTTGCGGAGTTGGTTTAACCAGGCGCGATCCGGCGTCCGATTGCCCGTTGTTGTGTCCTCCTTGTCCGTTATTACCCGTGGCCGGTGCCGCGCCGTTGACTGGCCCCGGTGGTACTTCAGATGGCTGTCTGTTGGTTAACTCAGCCTGCCGAATAGCTAAGTTCTTGTACGCATTTTCGGCCATGATGATGCCATTATCGACGATGACCCCGATAGCTAGTGCGATGCCCGTCAGGGACATGATGTTGGAAGAAATATTAAAGGCGTTGAGCAGAATGAAGCTTGTAGCGATGGTAATAGGAATCTGAATGATAATGCTGATAGCTGACCGCCAGTGTAACAGGAATAGAATCACTACCAGCGATACCACAATCATCTCTTCAATCAGTGTGTGCTGAATCGATGCAACCGATTCCTGAATCAGCCCGCTGCGGTCGTAGACGATGTTGAACGTAACGCCTTTGGGAAGACCCTTGGCGACTTCTTCCATTTTCTTCTTGACATTGCCAATCACCTCGTCGGCGTTCTCACCGTAGCGCATCACCACAATGCCACCCACGGCCTCACCCTGTCCGTTCAGATCGAAGATACCCAGCCGGGTTTCGCCCGTCATCTGAACCGTCGCTACGTCGGCTACGCGCACTGGAACGCTACTGATCGTCTTCAGTGGAATGTTCTGGATCTGCTCGACTGATTGTAGATAACCCGTCGTTTTAATGATGTAACCAATTCCGCTGAGTTCAAACTTGCGCCCTCCCGCTTCATTGTTGTTAGCCCTAATAGCCCCAATGACCTGCGGCACGGACAGGCCGTAGTAAGTCAGTTTGTTAGGGTCAAGCGTCACCTGGTACTGCTTCTGAAAGCCACCGAACGACGCAATCTCGGCCACGCCCGGCACATTCTGCAAACCAAATTTTACGTACCAGTCCTGTACGGCCCGCTGTTCGCCGAGGTCCATGCCTGGCGCGTTCAACGTGTACCATAGAATATGTCCCACGCCCGTTCCGTCTGGACCAAGCGTCGGCGAAACGCCCCCCGGCAGCAGCCGAGCCGCGTAGTTAAGCCGTTCCAGTACTCGCTCCCTCGCCCAATACACCTCTGTGTCGTCGTTGAAAATGACATACACGAAACTCATACCGAACATCGAAGTGCCCCGCACGTACTTCACCTGCGGAAGTCCCTGAAGATTCGTTACTAAGGGGTAGGTAATCTGGTCTTCAATGAGCTGTGGAGAGCGTCCCATCCACTCAGTAAAGACGATGACCTGATTCTCCGACAGATCGGGGATCGCGTCAATCTTACTCGTCTTCACCGAAAATATACCCCAAGCAAATAGGCCGGCTGCGATGAGCAGGACGACGAATCGGTTACGGAGCGAAAATTTTATCAAGTCTTCAATCATACCGATTGGCCGGCAAGTCGGTCCAGGCGACCCGCCCTGTTTAGTGTCTCGTCTGTGATGAGTAATTCCAACGGGGCAACCCAAAAAAAAAGCCGCCCGGTATTCGTGGCGGCTTTTTGAGCAAAAGGTACGACTGGTTTACCCGGCCATCACCTCGGCTTTATAGCCCGCCTGTTGAACGGCAGCTTTGACTGTGTCGGCTGTAACCGCTTCCGTCTGCACCGTCAGTATTTTATCAGGATTCCGCGTATCAACCTGCCAGTTGCCAGCCCCGACAGATTCGTTCAAAAAAGGCGTTACCGTGGCAATGCAGCCCCCACACTTGATATTGGTTTTTAGTTTAATCGTTGCCATGGCCGTTTACAGGTTTGTCTAAATTACCCTGCAAAGGTTGTTGTAAATCGGGGCGGGTCCGTTATACAATTCCCGCACCCGCTTGCAAGATTTTACCAATTAAATCAACCAGCCTCCCTTTTAACTAGCGTTTAGAACACCGCCAAACTCATATAGAAGGGAAGAAAAAGCCTACCAGTGAAAAATTTCATGTTTCAGTGATTAATGGCTGATAATCAGCTAAAAAATTGAGCGCTAGATCCAATCTAATGGGTTACGATCCGCCGTGTTTTGGTCCCGGTAGGTGGCTGGTGTAAGCCCCGTTATTTGCTTAAACTGATTAGTTAGGTAGGCCACGCTGCTGTAGCCCAACTGTTTGGCAATATCGCTGATGGGCATTTCGTCGTAGCTCAACAATTCTTTAGCCCGTTCCACCCGTTGCATAATCCAGAATTTCTCGATGGTCAGGTTTTCTGTTGAGGAAAACAAATGGCTAAGGTGTGCGTAATCCAGCCCGACGTTTTCCGATAAATAATCGGAGAGCGTTGTCCGAAGTTCGGCAATCCGGCCACTCTGAATCAAGTCGATAATAAGTGTTTTGACCTGATTGACGGCGCGGGTAGTTTTATCGGTTAACAGGGCGAACCCATGCCCTTCCAGCATCGGACGGATGAGGGTGATGTCAACGGGAGTTCCACTGACAACTGCCCGGCCCAGTTCTACCTGATCCACCGAATAGCCGAGCCGTTCCAGTTCGGTTCGTACGACCCAGATGCAGCGGTCGCACACCATGTTCTTGATAAATAATTCCTGTTGGGCCATCGTCTATAAGTGGCCCTGGAAAGCGCCTATTCTTTGGTACGACCGTAGAATGGAACTATCTCCGGGGCGTTTACTGCCGCTTCGGCGGTCCGATTAAATTTCTTCCTTTACTGAACCACACTTCAGCATTTTATCGCCGTAGTAAGGGTTGCGTACTTCACGCTTATCGCTCAACCATGATGCACCTTTACCTTCAGCGGCCATCGGGCAGAATTGCACGTAGGTTGGGGCCGGTACGCCGGAGCGGGCCTCCCGCTTAGCGGTTTTGGTGGCTTTGGCTAACGCGATCATGCTAGCTGAGAGACCCTCAAAAGCTTCGCGCTGTGCGTCCACGTCTGTGCTCTTGCCGATAACAGTTGCCTTTGTTTTTGCTGTAGCCAGCGCGTTCTTGTCAGTGGCCGACAGTTTGGCCACATCCACTTTGCCCAAGGCAGTTACCAGAGCCGTTGCTCCGGCCTTAGCTTTGGCTCCATCGGTAGCCACTAAAGCATCTTTCACGTTATAATAGGCCATAAGTGCCGGGGTAGTTGTCTGTGCCGAAGCGACGAGCGAGAAGAGCGACAGTCCCAGGATGGCCATGGTCAATCGAATCGTTTTCATTGGTTATGGAGAATTAGTAAATGGAACATGAATTAAGAAGTTAGTCGAACGGGTTTTCCCCCCGACTTCGCGCGTCGGCGTAAGCCGGGCGATGAAACGAAGTAGAGTGCAAACCCTGATGAAATGGTGAGTAGTCCCAGCACTGAAAAAGCCCGGAGCAACCCATTGTTGATGTCGTCGCGGCCCTCGTAATCCATCGTGTGCAGCATCCAGAACAAATCGAATACGCGCCAGGGGTCTGTGCGAACGCTTTGTACAGTGCCCAGTTGAGCCGCTATATAAACCGTCGCATGAGCTGGTTGCTTAAACGTCACCGCGTAGGCAGGCAACGGTTTTTCACGGTATTCGTGGTGGCCATTTGTACTCGTCAGATACTCGACTTGTTCGACAGTGGATGGCCCGGCAAAGCGTTGTTTGGCTAACGCCATAGCCTCTGCCTGCGTCAGTTCACCGCGGAGTTGTCCCGTCGTCGCGTCGGCCAGCTGCACATGGATCATTGCGTGGCCTTTACCGTGCTGCATTCGGTAGTTTAGCTGGTAAAGGGGTTGGTTCAATACGTCGATAAGGGCTATATTCAGGACAGAATCGACACCTTTTTGCTGCAAAGCCCGTAGGGAAACCGAGGGTGAAACCAGCGACAGCGAAGCCGGAAATGTGGTAGCCGGGCGTTTGAGGTGGTCGCCATGAATGTCATCCAGATTCGACCAACTGAAATACAGCCCGCCCAGCGTCCAGAGCAGAAACTGAATGCCGATAAACAGCCCCAGATACCGGTGGGTTTTGCGAATACGAAGATGCCAGGCTCGATTCATCTGACCTTAGTGTTTGTCGTTCGGATGTTTGTGTTCGTGCCTATCACCATCGACAGATCCTTCCTCATGTTGTTCGAGGTAAGCTCCGCGTGGTCCAATGCCGTACAAGTAGGTCAATGCGCCCCCCTGATGCCCGGCCAGCCCCACCGCAATGCCTGCGCCGACAAGGGCGATGAGCGTAATCCCCTCCAGCCACTTTAAGGATTTCCAACGCGTCACACCCTTCAGCACCGTACCAGCGAAACCCAACCAAACGGTATAGTCAGCGTAGGTTTCGTGGGTTTCCAAAGCCGCCTGTGCTGCATTGCTCAGACCATCCGTGTGCGGATGTACATACGTACCGGCTACGTAGGCCCCTATCGTTCCACCGAGTGCAACCAGTAAGGTTAGCCAGTTCAGTGGTTCCGATGGCCAGAAGACCGCGACGAGTTGAAGCAGTGCAGCCAGCAGGAGCAGAACAATCGGAATATGTACGACCATAGGGTGGTACGTCGGATAGTCATTCAATGGGGCAGGCATAGATGTCGTGACCTGAACTTTTGCCTCATTGAGGTTATCGGCTACTGTGCCGACATGATTCATCGAGTCTGGTTGTGTCAAAGCCGAATCGTGTCGTGTCGAGTCTAACCGGGCCTTTTTCTTGTGACCACCGTGTCCCAATCCAAGTTGTGCCGTAGTTAATAGCACCAGTAACACCCATACTACACGTACTTGCTTCATAATTTTGCGCGATAAATGGCCAGTGTGCCGAGAAGAGTAGTTACGTGACCGGTTTGCGTAATTTGTTTAAAGCCGCTATCGTATAGTATAGCCGGAATGAGTCCATGCACATTAGCTTTTTGGGTGTCAAACCCGTCGAAAAGCTGAAGGCCTAAGAAGAGCAACCCTATGAGTTCACTGGCCGGTTTATCCCAATCGGCCAGCATCAGCGTACCGCCTGACGTGAGCACCCGGCGCATTTCTCCAATGGACTGCTTCTTATCGGCATCCGACAAGCGATGGAGCAATAAGATACAGGTCACAATGTCTAGGCCTTCATCAGGATAGGGAAGGGCCGTAGAAAGACCTTGATCCAAGATAACTGGCCAGCCTGCTACAGCGTTTTTCTGTCTGGCAATTACTAAGGCTGTCTCATCGCCATCCAGTCCGAATACACGGGCTCCCGGAAACTGACGGTGCAATAGCAAAGCCAGCGTACCGGTGCCACATCCCACGTCCAATATGTACCGGGGTTTATGCTTTCGGATCGGTTCGAGTAGTAGCGTTCTCAACCGCTTTTCGCGTATGGTAAGTGCCATAACCTGGTCGAAGAACCGGTTCAAACCATTGCAACGCAATGCCGGTTTTTGGGGAGGGATGGCAGTTTTCATAGCCTACAGCTTCTTTTCCCACTCGGCAATGAGCCGATTGTTGAGGGTTACATACTCGGTAAACTTGTCCTGTTGGGCAGCCTGCGCTGACTTTTGAGCAGCAGCGATTGCCCCTTTGTAGTCCCCCGCACGGGCCAGTAACTTCGCTTGCAGATGCAGGTAATTAAAGGCTGGCTTCAATTCGACAGACTTTGTAGCCCAGCCAAGAGCCTGCTTTGTATCCTTTTCCTGATCGAAATAATACAGAGCTGCCTGGTAATACAGTCCAGGCTTGTCTTCTTTCCTGACGTTGATGCGGTCCATGATTTCAGCCGTAATCCGTTCGTCGGCGTTACTCACAACAGGAAAATGAACCGATGTATTAGCCCAATTCAAGTAGATGGTAGCCTGATTCCTGACCAAGTCCTGCACTTCAATGGTAAATGACTCATAGAAGCGGACCGACGAATCAGCCTTGACGGTGAACCGCATTACGTCGTCCTTCTCGTCATAGCCATCCAACCCGTGTCCCCCTACGTGTTTATTCAGAATAATTGTCCAATCAGCCCGGTTGGGAATCGTGAATAGCGAGTAACGACCAGCGGCTAAAAGCTTGCCCCCGACTGTAGCCGGATCGGTTAGCGTCAGGATAGTCGCATCCGAAGCACCAGTCCGCCAGATTTTTCCGTAAGGCACCAACCCGCCGAAGATGGTACGTCCTTTAACTGCCGGGCGTGAGTAGTCGATGGTCAGGTCCGTGAAGCCTACTTTTTGCTTGATCGTCGTCGAGGGCGACGGCTCAGGCAGACTAAGCTGTGCCCGAACGGGGTACGCTATCGGCCCCGCCAACAGCGTGAGCAACGCGATAGATTTGAATAATACGTTCATGCCGGAATCGGATACCCAAAGTGGGATTTAGTATTTGAGTACAATGCCATTAGGTTTATTACCCACTGCGATGTCCTTGGTTTTAGTGCGTTTTGCAACGTCCACCACCGATACGGTTGCCGCGCCCTGGTTGGTAACATATGCCGTTGCTGCATCTTTGGTGAAGGTAACAGCATGAGCATCGAGACCCGTTTGTACCTCGCCCATCTTCATCCATGCTCCGTTCATACGCTCGAAGATGGCTACCTTGGTACCGGTACCGGCCTGACTGACCCAGAGTTCATTACGGGTAGGATGATAAGCCGCGTAGCCGGGTGTAAAGCCCAACTTGACCGTTTCTACCACAGCCAGCGTGTTTACATCGATGACGCTGATACTTTGACCCTTTTCGTTGTCCACGTACATTCGTCCATCGGCTCCTGGCCATGCACCGACCGGATCATCGCCCACTGGAATTGTCTTCACAACAGCCTTGTCGGAGACACGAATGACCGACACCGTATTGCTCATACCGTTGGCCACAAACGCATATTGCCCATTAGCCGACATCGTTACCTCGGCGGGTTCCATACCGACTATAATGGTGTTTTTTAAGGCCATCGTACTGGCATTGTACACTAATACCTTACCAGCTTCATCCATCTGTGAAGTCCAGATTTCAGAACCGTCAGGCGAAAACACGGCGTTATGATTCATCACCGGTGTTTGCTGATTGATAGAGGTTGCCCCCGTCTTCGGGTCCACTACCAATACCCGGCCCTTCATGCCCGATGTGCCACCAGCGTGGCCCGCGCTGAGGTCCATGCCAGGGACGCCTACCCCCAGCCTGCTGCCATCGGGTGAGAGGTAAATATGGTGCGGCCACATCACCATATCGACTGTATTCATACTACCGTGTCCCCCCGACGCCTCGCCAAATGAAATGGTTTCTTTTACCTGTTGGCTCGATAAATCAATGACGGATAGACTATTGCCTTCTGCATTTACCACGTAAGCGGCCGGGTAGTTGATGTTCAGTTCGGCCGCGCCGACGGTCGGCTGCATAGACGACATGTCGTGCGAGTTACAGCCCCACAGAGCGAGAAATGGAAACGCCGTGGCCAGTGACCACACCGAACTGGTGCGCCGGAGCGACAGCCCATAGGTGATACGGTTGTTCATAGAAATATATAGTTTGGTAAAAACGTACGTAGGGGCGACCTTCCACCAAACGATGCGTAGTCTCTGGTGGAAAGGCCGAACGGGTTAGGCCAAAAAATGTTGATACAAATCCGTGCGATAAGACGTAGCCGCAACGGCTGGGCGTACAGGAGTATCGCCAACTGGGATGTTTAAAGCCATCCGTTAGCGAGTGGCGGTCATACAGTTGGACCGCCGAAACGATTGACTCAGATTAGCCAAGTACAGAGGGAGATGAGCCGGAAACGCCCCGTTCGATGAAGTGGGGTGTCGGCAGTCGGCAGAATAGACTGGACCGAAGCGGGCGGAAGAAGAGCCGCCAGCAGAAACTGAAATTGCGGATTAGGCAGAAAAGCCGCTGGACTAGGGGTTGACAGCGGGTGATAGTCGGCCATAGAGCCACTCACATCGAGATGTTCGTAAGTGAAGGTTGTTTTGCAGCAGGGTTGCTTTTTCAGAACCGGACCACCTGTAACAGGGGCCACTGGTTCATCTGCCCGGCAAGGTTTAGGGCACCCTTTCTGAGCTACCAGCAGGGTTTTCGTGTGGCCACGCATCTGACACCAATGTTCCACCATGCCAAAGCCCGTACTGCTCAGCAAGACCAATATGGCCAGCCAGCAGCAGAAGAGTCTGGTATGGAGTGATGTTCGCATCAGGATACACGGTTACATCGGCAAAGGTAAAGGCTTTGAAACAGGGTTGTTTTACAGGATTAGGCAGGGTGATTACAAAATTTGTGGATGCCGGCTAAAATGATAGAAACTGAAAAAGTCTATTCAACCTATCTGCTGATTATCAGTTGAGCTAAAAGTAAACCAAACCAAAACTCTTATGGCAACTGCCTTAATGCCCCAGCAGTATCAGGATTGTATTGAAGCCTGTCAGGATTGCGCTATTAGTTGCGATGCCTGCGCACAGGCCTGTCTTGGTGAAACGGACGTTCAGATGATGGTAGACTGTATCCGGCTCGACCGGGACTGCGCTAAAATTTGCTATACCGCCGTTTCGTTCATGGCCAGCGGAAGCGCTCACGCGGCTGATGTATGTAAACTTTGCGCCCATATCTGTGAAGCCTGTGCGGCCGAGTGCGAAAAACACGTAGCGCACATGGACCACTGTCGGCAGTGCGCCGAAGCCTGCCGCCGGTGTGCAGAAGCCTGCCATAAGATGGCTCAGGGTGCCCATACAATTGCCTAAGTTTCTACCAACAAGTGCCGTTTCTATTCAAGTGATGGGGCTTGTTGGTTTACTACTTCGAATGGGCTTGAACGATCACAGCACCACACGTTTTAGTACTACCTGTCCCTGAGCTTCCCAAACACAGAATACCGTCCGTCCACTTATAGCCAGGCTGGGTATCTGGCCTGCACCAAATGAAACAGGAGCTTTATCATTAACTTTTATCCAAACCGTGCCGCCTTCATCCCAGGCAACTACTGACGCGGTCGAACTTTGACTCAGGGTTACGTTACGACCCGTCCCAAATGCTTGTTCCGGTTGACCTGGCTGACAGGTAAAAAGAGTATTTTCCCGTCGCCAGACGGTTAGTGGTTGTCCCGTTGCAGTAAGGACCACCGCACCGCCATCCATTGGGCAGGCGTTGAGCTTCCAGGTGCCAGTGCCAAGCTTTTGTGCCGGAGTGTACGTTTTGCCGCCATCGGCCGAGTGAACAAGGAACATATCCCGCGAACCGCCCAGTGAATTTCTGAACTGTACATAAATGTCTTCTCCGCTGACGGCCATTGATACCCGGCAACATTCGCAAACCGTGCCTTCTGGTGAGCGATAGATAACTTGATTGACAGACCAGGTACGGCCCCCGTCCGTTGAGGTAGCACCAACAAGTTTATTTTGCCTGTCATCACGCAGATCCAGCCAGGCCGCATGGAAGACGCCAGCTGTGGCCCCTGCCACCGCCTGAAAACCTTCTTTGGCTATTTCAGGTACGTCGTTTATTCTGGTCGCTGGAGACCACCGTCCCGTTTTCCGGTCGAGTGAATACGCGAATATATCCCCCACTCGATTGACAGCTGTAATGACGATAAACTGATCGGTGAGGGCTAGTTGTGGGCCGCGCTTTGCACCAGCCACTAAACCCGGCAGGGTGGCAACAACGAGGGGCTGGCTTACGTGAGCTGTCTTTTCGCTGGCTGTCGTGTAATAGATGATCGAATCCTGCCCAAAAACTAGATGAACAGTTCCGGTATCATCAGTTACAGCGACGGGAAGATGACCAGTTGCTATAGTCTGGGTATTGTTGAATGATTGCCCTTGAGCCAAAAGGGCAGTTGCAGAGATGAGTAAACAAAATAGATAGCGCATGATGGCGAAAGCAAAACTGGCAGTAGATCATACCCGGTATCTACCACCCAGCTTTGGTGGTAGTGAATATGCCAGTACGAATGGCGGGGATTCAATTGAAATTTTCGACCTATTTATGGATTATAATGGCAAAACTCACTCTGTTATGAGTACCATCGAAATACCGTCTAAAACATCTGCTATTTAACTGATTAATTCTTGTGTGTGTGTGTACAGGACCACGACGTTGATTTGCTGGTATATCTGTCTTTTCAATAACAGGCGGTCAATGCAGAAAACCTACCAATATATCAATCGCCAAATCAGTTGGCTGTTATATAAGTAGAAAAGGATTCTACTCTTTCTCAACAACGCTTCAACGGGGGCTATCTATTAGAGAATGACCCCGTTTTTAAGTACTGAAATGCGATTAGTTTCTCGGTGCATAGTAAATAATGCAAACCCCAATGAGTGCGACGATAGCCCCGACGATATCATACTGATCGGGTCGAAAGCCGTCTACTTTCCATGCCCAAAGTAAGGCCATAACAATAAAAAAACCGCCGTACGTAGCGTAGACCCGCCCAAACCCGGCGGGTTGAAGTGTGGCCACGACACCGTACACCGCCAGCAGCATACCGCCTGCCAGGCCATATAAAAGCGGTTTGTCTTCCTTAATCCAGAGCCAGACCAAGTACCCGCCCCCGATTTCACAGAAACCGGCGATAACAAAAATAAGAATTGATCCAGCAATAGCGCCCATAGAAAATCGCTACTTAATACTCTTTGAAATGCTTACTTAAATTTTATATTCTGCACCCGTACTGCGTTTATAATGGCCAGCATCGCTACGCCCACATCGGCAAAGACCGCTTCCCACATTGTAGCAAGTCCACCCGCGCCGAGGATGAGAACAATCGCTTTTACCACCATCGACAGGGTAATATTTTGCCAGACGATTCGGCGTGTGGCCCGGCCAATCTCCACCGCTATGGCAATCTTGGCCGGTTCGTCGTTTTGAATAATGACATCGGCGGTTTCGATGGTGGCATCCGAACCAAGGCCACCCATCGCCATCCCCACGTCGGCCAGCGCGACTACCGGGGCATCGTTTACGCCGTCGCCGACGAAGGCCAGCTTTGCTTTTGGATTACCAGCCAACTCAGCTTTTAGCCGTTCAACCTGCGCGACTTTGTCTTCGGGTAACAGATCACCGTGCCATTCGTCCACGCCGACCTGTTTGGCTACGATCTCAACCACCGCTGCTTTATCTCCCGACAGCATTACTGTTCGGATACCATCCGCTTTCAGGCGTTTTACCGCGTCGGCAGCATCATGTTTTACCTCGTCGGCAATCGTGAAGTAGCCCGCAAACTGTCCGTCGATGGCCGTCATAACAATGGTATAAGGAATCTGAGTCAGGGCTTCGTCGAAGGTTACACCAAACCTACGGAGCAACTTGGCGTTTCCGGCCAGTAACTCTTTCCCGTCGACTCGTCCTTTCATGCCGTGCCCGGGAATTTCCTCCACACCCTCGACTGACACAGTTTCGTAGCTTTTGTCCGAATGCTCCAGGATGGCCGTGGCTACCGGGTGGGTCGATTTATTTTCGAGCGCAGCCGTTAGCCGGGTTAATTCAACCGCATCTATACCCACCGGCTTGACTTCCTGCACCTTGAACACCCCTTTCGTCAATGTACCCGTTTTGTCCATGACCACCGTTTTCAGCTGGGTCATCAGATCCAGAAACACCGACCCTTTGAACAGAATACCCTGTTTCGACCCAGCCCCGATGCCGCCGAAATAGCCCAGCGGAATAGAGATCACCAGCGCACAGGGACAGCCAATCACTAGGAAAACCAGTCCCCGGTATAGCCAGTCCCGAAACTGGTAATCAGCGACGAAGAAGCAGGGTATGACCGTAATTAGCAGGGCCAGTCCGCAAATAGCCGGGGTATAAATTTTGGCAAATCGGGCAATGAACTCCTGCGTTTGAGCTTTGCGTCCTGTAGCCTGCTGCACTAATTTGAGAATGCGCGAGAGCTTAGAATCCTGATAGGGTGTGGTTACGTTCATTTCCACCAGTGACTGTCGGTTTATCATGCCAGCCAGCACCGCTTCTCCTTTCTCAATGGTTCGCGGTACACTCTCACCCGTCAGGGCCGCTGTATCGAAGGTGCCCCGTTCCGAACGCATCGTGCCATCGAGACCCACTTTCTCCCCAGCCTTGATTTGGACAACATCCCCCACGGCGACCGTGGCAGCTTTGACCGTTCGAGCCTGACCGTTTTGAAGTACCGTTATTTCATCGGGCCGCACATCGAGCAGGGCCTTGATACTGCGACGCGCCCGCAGTACGGCCGCATCCTGAAACAACTCGCCAATAGTATAAAACAGCATTACGGCTACCCCTTCCGGGTATTCGCGGATGGCAAACGCGCCGAGGGTGGCCACGCCCATCAGAAAAAATTCGGTGAACACATCGCCCCGGATAATACTGCTCCAAGCCCGCTTCAGTACCGGCCAGCCAACGGGTAAATAGGCTACTACATACCATATGAGTCGGATGGGGTCTTTAAACCAACTCATGGATGGATTGCTAGCTACATAATAATCCAGAGCGATACCACTCAGCAGCAACACCAAACTGATAGCAGCCGGGGCATAGGTACGCCAGGTCTGATCGGGGCCCTTCTTTGCTGGTGCGACATCGGCTGCCGGAGTGGTTCCCGCTTCGATTAATTCGACGTCATCTTCCTCGTCGTGATCGTGCCCTTCGTGGTCGTGATCGTGTGCCATTGAGTTCTCAGAGTTTAATAAAAAAGATAAAAATGCCGAGGGCAATCAATATGCCCCCGGTAATACGCTTCTCGTAGTGGTCGAGCCAATGCCAGTTGACTTGGGCCAGCCCCCGAAACGATACTGCTGTCAGGCCCACCATGCAGGCGATGGTCACAACCGTATAAGCCACCGCCAGTGTGGTAATAGCCGACCATCCCAGCGTACCAGCCGTAAAGAAAAACGTTTCAATTTCCAGACAAGGCGAAAACAGCATGGCCACCGATAGCGTCGTAATGATGGTCGCTTTCGAGCGGCCCGTGAGTCCGCGTGGTACGTGTTCGTGGGGGTGGTCCGGCGATCCGGCGTTGGCATCGTGCATGGCGAAGTAGATCAGCCCCATAAACACCAGCAGCAGCGAGGCAACCAGCCGGGTTTGAGCCTCTAACCGCTCCGACACTTCGATGCCGATGGCTCCGATTACAATACCCAGCACCACCGTACTCAGCGTATGGAAAAAGCCGCTCAGGGCCACCACGCCCAGCGTTTCCCGCTCCGACCAGCCCTCAGCGCGACCAATCAGTACCACTGGCAACCAGTGGTTGGGAATGGCTGCGTGAACCGATCCTAATAAAATGCTGCCTATCAATAAGTTCCAGAGCATCAGTATGGGGGTAATAATAGGTTGGCTTACAAAGTGTAAGAACGGCGTCCTTGTTTATGGGGATTGCTTAGAGTATGCTGGTTACAAAGTTGATGGTAAGCGTAATGATGAGCACATTGAAAACAAACGACAACAGGCTGTGCAGCAGGTTTAGTCGACGCAGCCGCTTCGTGCTGATCGACACATCGGAGACCTGATACGTCATGCCAATCACGAACGAGAAATAAGCGAAATCGAGGTAATCGGGTGGCTCGTTACCCGGAAACTCTAAGCCGCCAACTACCGCATCCGAACCGGGATTGTAATAGATATGGGCGTAGTGCAGAATGAAGACACTGTGCATCAGCGTCCACGAACAAACCACCGTCAGGCTCGACAGGGCGACGTGCCGGGTCGTTTCCCAAGCGGACAGCCCGTGCATCGACCCCAACAGCGCAATGACGCCAAACAGACTAAACATGGCCCCAACCACGGTTAACAGATAGATGGCCGTTCGGCTCTCGTCCTCCCGCTGTGCGGTTTGGCGGGTATCGGCCCAGCCAATAATGACCCAGATCAGGCTTAATACAATCAGCGCGTAGGCCAGCCACGCCAACAGAAGCCGGATTTGCCAGCTATATCGTCCGGCCGTTACAAACCATATCAGCCCGCCGAAAACCAGTGCAATCAGCGAACGTTGCAAAGCGGTCAGGGTCGGCCGGTAGCTATCTTTTTTTTCCATATTAGCAAAAAATGGCTGTCATTCAGCCAATGGATTGGCGTATCAGGCAACGATACCCAGCACCAGAAACAACAAAAAGCCGACAAAGAACATAGCCGTCAGCCAGGGCTTTTCTTTCCCCTCGTGGGCCTCTACCAACAGTTCTTCGGTCACTAAAAACAGCAGCGCGGCCAGACCAAAGGAGAGTACGATGTCTAAACCTGTTTCCGGTAAATTGTGCAGCAGGGTGGCCCCGATCAGCGTACTTGTAAAGAATACGCCTGACATACCCAGCAGCAGGCGAACGATCCGGAAACGGGCAACCCCGTCGTCGGTCAGTGATGTAGCCGTGGCCAGGCCCAGCGATAATACTTCCACCCCCAGCGCGAAGGCCAGCAGCACCCCTTCCCTGGCACCGGCCGTAAAGCCGATACCCAGCAGCAACCCGTCGATGAACAGGTCGACCCCAATGGCCAGCAGAAAAGCAACGGGAAGGACAGCGGCCCGAGTTGA
This sequence comes from Spirosoma oryzae, assembly GCF_003002825.1. Taxonomy (GTDB): domain Bacteria; phylum Bacteroidota; class Bacteroidia; order Cytophagales; family Spirosomataceae; genus Spirosoma; species Spirosoma oryzae. The sequence continues at coordinate 103,548 of NZ_PVTE01000015.1, forward strand.
ACTGGCAACCAGCGGGTCCGCTGTTTCTTCAGTGGGCGATTCGGTAAACTGCCGGATCAGCAGCATCAGCGCGATGCCCCCGCTAAAGCCCATTACCGTCAGCCACGGGTTATGCAACCGGACTACATCGGGCAGGATTTCAACGGCCACGACCGAGAAGACCACTCCGGCCGCAAAGTGGAGGATGGCCGAACGGGCCTGTACGCCGAACCGAATAACCAGAGCCAGCAAGCCCCCGCCCGTCAGGGCAATGGTGGGCACAAGGGCATAGGTGATAATTTGCTGAAACAGGGTGGTCATAATAAACAAAATGAACAGAATAGATAAATAGGCCGGGCTGACCGGATCGGTGCCCCCGCTAACAGCAAACTCACTCCTCTTCACCCCCGCCTTTAAGTTGTGACAGTACGCCAAACGCGCCTTTGATGGCCACCCGCGTGCGGACAATATCGAAACTGGCGGGCAGGGTAACCTGGGCATAGCCGCCCTCGCTGCCCCCCCGGCGCACGGGTACCTGCTTAAAGGCGATACCGTGCCGTTCGAGTTGAGCTGGTTTACCGGTAGCCGCCGTATTATCCCCTTCGTCGGGATCGCCAACCGGTTCGTGCTGTTCAGGGACCGTCTGTCTGGTCACCACAAAGATGTAATCCTTCCCCTCGGCGGAAACAATGGCTTCTTCGGGCAGGGCCGTCACCCGGCTGTCGCCCACATCCAGGCTGGCTTTCAGAAAGGTGTTCGGTGATAACCGGGCATCGGGTTGGTCGAGTCTGGCCACCACCCGCACCGACCGGTCCGCATCAATGGCCCGGTTGATGTAGGTAATGCGCCCCAGCCGCTCTTTACCCCCTTCGTTATTGAGCCGGATGATGACCCGTTGACCGGCCCGAATTTTGGGTAATTCCTTTTCAAAAACGGTCAGTTCGGCGTACAATCCCTGACTACTGGTGAGCTGGGCAATCCGATCGGCGGGCTGCACGTATTGACCCGCGTTGACCGAGACGTCGGTCACCACACCAGAAACCGGAGCGATCACCGAATAATAGGCGCTGAACCGGCCCGTCAGGGCAGCAGCAGGGGATAGCCCGACCAGCCGTAGCCGCTGGGCCAGCCCGTTTTGGCGGGCGCGAATCTGATTCCGCTCGGCGGATGTCTGCTGAAATACCTTCAGAGCACTCACGTTCTGTTCGCTGAGTTCCTTTTGCCGGGCATATTCCGCTTCCAGGTAGGTCAGGCGGCTGGCGTTTTCGGCGTAATCCTGCTGAAGCTGAACCAGATCGGGATTCTCTATGCGGGCCAGTACCTGTCCTTTACGCACCGGCTGACCGGGCAGCAGGGGCAGGCTGCGTACAAAGCCGCCCTGGATGGCCGTGATAGCGACCTGACTCTGCGCCGGTACCGCCAATCGGCCATTGACCTGGAGCAGTTGGCCCAGATTGCGGTAGGCCACCTGACCCAGTTCGACCGCCCCGATGCGAACCTGATCGTCGGATAGGGCCACCACGTCGACCGGCGCATCGGAGTCCGGTTTGGCTTCGGTAGAAGGGTTCGTTTGGGTCTCGGTGGATTGTTTACAGGCCATTGTCAGACCCAGCAGGCTAATGAAAAAGATGATTCGTTGCATGGATGTATCAGGGTAAGCCCAGAATCTGTTCTAGGCGGATGACGGTTTGATTATAGCTGCCCAGCACGTCGACGTAACTGGAGCGGGTCTGAAAGGCCTGCGTGAGGGCCTGCGCGTACTGGAGATACCCGATTTCTCCGGCCCGAAAGGCGACCCCGGCTTTCTCGACCAGCAGCCGGGCGGTGGGCAGTCCCGTTTGTTCGTAGTAGGTCAGGCTGCTTTGTAGTTTGCCGATCTCCTGCCCTATCGCCCGCAGATCGCCCTGTCGATTGCGTTGGGTTAAAGCCAGCGTTGCCTGGCTGATATCCTGACCCAGGCGGGCCGCTTCGACGCGGGCACGCTGGGGCCGGGTGAAAAGCGGTACAGCGATACCCGCTGAAACACCCTGAAACCGCTTTCCTCCGCCGTATGTCACTTCTTTATTGTCCACCGTGTAGGTGCCGATAAGCGACTGGTTGAAATAGCCGACCGAAAAGGTGGGTAAGAGCCGGGCTTTTTCGACGTCGGTTTGCCGGGCCGCAATGTCCGTCTGCTGCCGTAGCAGGGCCAGTTCCGGCGTAGCGGCCAGCGTAGCCGAATCCGTGACCAGGGGCAAGGCCCGGCGCGTAAGCAGACTATCGGTCGGGCGGATGGATTGATTGGTGTTGAGCAGCGTTTGCAGGCGGCTGAGCACGATCTGCCGGTCCGCTTCGGTCTGGGCTAAGCTGTTGCGCAACTCGCCTACCTGATTAGTGGCGGTAGCGACTTCGATGGCCGTGCCCTCCCCGATTTTTAACCGCAGTTCGGTAGCCGCCCGGAACGCGACCAGCAGGCTGTCCTGCGCCCGAAGCAACCGGCGTCGTTCAGCCAGATACAGCCAGTCATAATAAGCTCCTTTCACCTGCGTCCGCAGTTCATTCTGGCTCACCCGCGCCTGGAGTTCACTACCGGCCACGTTCGCATCGGCCAGCCGGCCCAGTTGCCGGACTAATTTGGGGTTGGGCAGGCTTTGGGAGACGGTAAAGTTATTGTCAAAATTGATGCTGTTGTACTGACCGGCCAGCCAGGAAAGGCTGGTGGCCCCCACGTCACGGGCGACCCTGCGACCCGTCTGCTGCTGCGCGATACTCAAGGCGTTGATGCGGGCGGTGCCGTTACTGGTGGCTGCCTGTTTCAGGGCGACATCGAGGGACAGGGAGCCGGTCATCAGTTGCGGTACCTGAGCGGTTGCCGATGTAGTCATACCGGTGACAAGGCCCAACGCGACCAAGAGCAGCCAACCGGTCAGTTTTCCGACGGCGGTTGGGTGATTTGGTGGTAGGGCAGCCGTAGTTGGCTTATCCCCCCTTGGGTTATTTTTCTCCCCTGTGCTCTGTTCCCACCAATACAGACAGGGCAGTACGAGCAGGGTCAGCAGGGTAGCCGACACCAGTCCGCCGATAACCACCGTAGCTAAGGGCCGCTGTACTTCAGCACCCGCCGAGGTGGCCAGCGCCATCGGCAAAAAGCCGAGCGAGGCTACCAGGGCGGTCATCATCACTGGTCGAAGTCGCGTGGCTGTCCCTTGCAGAATGCGGTCCCGGAGATCCAGGTCAGTTTCGGTTTTGAGGTGATTGAACTCCCCAATTAGGACGATGCCATTGAGTACAGCCACCCCGAAGAGGGCGATGAATCCCACCCCCGCCGAGATGCTGAAGGGCATGCCCCGGAGCGACAGAGCCATCACTCCTCCAATGGCTGATAGCGGTATGGCCGAAAAAATCAGCAGGCTCTGCCGGATGGAGCTAACGGTAAAAAATAAGAGGAGGAAGATCAGGCCCAGAGCTACTGGCACGGCAATGCTGAGCCGGTCTTTAGCTTCCTGCAAGTTCTGAAACTGCCCGCCGTAGGTAACGTAGTAACCTGGAGGCAACTTGATCTGTCCGTTGATTTTCTCCTGCAACTCCGTCACTACCGTCTCTACATCCCGGCCCCGAACGTTGAACGCCACCGTAATACGCCGTTTGGCATCTTCCCGCTGAATCTGGTTGACACTATTCTGGAATGAAATGTCGGCCACCTGACTCAGGGGAATTTGCTGGTCGTCCTGAGTACCGATGAGCAGGTTCTGCACGTCTTCGAGCCGCTGTCGACTTTGTGCCTGTAGGCGGACGACCAGATCGTAGCGCCGTTCCCCTTCGTAGACCACCCCGGCGGTGGCCCCGGCAAAAGCCGCCTGCAACGAACGGTTGGCCTCATCGACCGACAGGCCAAAGCGGGCCAGCGCATCGCGGTCAAACTTGACCACAATCTGGGGCAGTCCCGAAACCTGTTCGACATATAAATCTTCGGCTCCTGGTACCGAGCCAACGATACGACCAATCCGGCCCGCGTAATCAGTCAGTATCCCTAGATCCTCGCCGAAGAGTTTGATAGCGATGTCCTGCTTAACCCCCGAAATCAATTCGCTGAAGCGCATCTGAATCGGTTGGAGAAAACTGAAACTCACGCCCGGAATCTGTTGCAGTTTCGCCTGCATCAGTTCGGCCAGTTCTTCCCGACTGGTGGCCGATGTCCAGTCGGCGCGGTCTTTGAGGATCACCATTAGGTCGGTGGCTTCCAAAGGCATTGGATCAGTGGGTATTTCGCTGGAGCCGATCTTGCCCACCGTCTCGATAACTTCCGGGAAGCTGGCCTTCAGAATTCGACCGGCCTTCAAGTTAGCCTCGATGGATTCGGCCAGCGAGGCACCGGTCATCACCCGCATTTCGACGGCAAAATCCCCTTCGTCTAACTGAGGAATAAACTCGCCCCCCAAGCGACTGAAGATGAACCCTGCGACGACCAGCAGCCCGACCGACCCGCCCACCACAATCCCCCGGTGGTTCAGCGTCCAGCGAATGGCCGGGTCATAGATGCGGTGAAAGAAACCGACAATGCGGTCGGAGATAGTCTGGGTACCCTCCCGGATGGGTTTGCGGCTCAGCAGCAAGGCCGAAATCATCGGCACATAGGTTAACGACAGGATAAAGGCCCCCATAATGGCGAAGACCACTGTTTGGGCCATCGGGCGAAACATCTTGCCCTCGACGCCCACTAAAGCCAGAATCGGCAGGTAGACGATCAGAATGATTATCTCGCCAAAGGCGGCTGACGAACGAATCCGACTGGCCGACTCAAAGACTTCATCATCCATCTCGGTTTGCGTAAGGTGATGGCGGTACTTTTTCTGCGCGATGTGGTGCAGGGTAGCTTCGACAATAATGACGGCCCCGTCCACAATTAATCCGAAATCAATCGCTCCCAGACTCATCAGATTTCCCGACACGCCGAAGAGATTCATTAATGAGACGGCAAACAGCATGGCTAGCGGAATGACTGAAGCCACCACCAGCCCGGCCCGCCAGTTGCCCAGCAGCAGCACCAGCACGAAAATGACGATAAGGGCCCCTTCGATCAGGTTTTTCTCAACCGTACCGATGGCCCGGTTCACTAATTTGGTGCGGTCCAGAAAGGCCTGCAATTCGACCCCCTGGGGCAGGGATTTGGTGATCTGTGCCATACGCTGTTTGACCTGCCCGATTACCTGCGCGGCATTGGCTCCTTTGAGCATGAGCACGATGCCCCCCACCACCTCGCTTTTGCCGTTCTGAACCATTGCCCCGTAGCGAACAGCACTCCCCAACTGCACCTGGGCCACGTCGCGCACCAGCACGGGAATCCCCCCCGGCGTTCGGTGAACGACAATCTTGCCGATGTCAGCCAGCGTGCGGATGAGGCCTTCAGAGCGAATGAAATAGGCATTGGGTCGTCGGTCGATGTAAGCCCCCCCGGTATTCTGGTTGTTGGTTTCTAAGGCGGAGAATAACTCGTTCATCGTCACGCCCGACGCGCGTAGCCGCTGGGGATCGACCGCCACTTCGTACTGTTTGAGGTAGCCCCCGAAACTGCTCACCTCTGCCACACCCTTCGTGCCCAGCAACTGACGACGCACAATCCAGTCCTGAATCGAGCGGAGTTCCATCGCCGGGTATTGCTTCTCGTACCCCGGTTTGGGTTGCAGGACGTACTGGTAGATTTCGCCCAAGCCCGTCGAGACTGGCCCCAATTCGGGCTCGCCCGTGCCAGCCGGAATCTGGGATCGGGCCGCGATCAGGCGTTCGCTAACCTGCTGCCGGGCGAAGTAAATATCAGTATTATCCTCGAAGACAACCGTGACGACCGACAGACCGAAGCGGGAGATGGACCGCACTTCGAGCAATCCCGGCAAATTGGCCATTGTCTGCTCAATGGGAAAGCTGATGAGTCGCTCAACGTCGGGGGCCGACAGGGCCGGACTTTGAGTAATGACCTGTACCTGGTTATTGGTAATATCGGGCAAGGCATCGATGGGCAGGCGGGTGAGCGAATAACCGCCCCAAGTAACTAGGGCTAGTGTGAGCAGCCCGATGATAAGTTTATTCTGAATAGAAAAATGGATGATACGATCCAGCATGACAGAATCTGAACAGGTGATTGTTAAGAAGATGCCGCACACAAACGGACTGCACACGCCTTTAAAAAAGGTGCAGCAGTCAGCTCATAAAAGCGGAGGGGTGTTCAGACCCGTATTTGAGGAGGTTGCCAGATGGCCGCATCAGGGGTAGCCCAATGCGTGGGGGAGTAGGTGAAATGGTCAGTGGAAATCATCACCCCATCTGTGGGCGGGATTAAACGATAACCGTACTTAAGCAGAACGGTCAGCGTAGCCGCGCAGCAGGCACAGGTACAGAACGGCGTACATTGATCCTCATGTTGATGCGCCGATCCGGGAAGTGAACCTTTGATTGAGGACACATAGGTGTCCTGACCCGCTATTGGCAGGTGTTCATCCGCACAGGGCCATAGCGATAGACCAAGCAGATACAGAGATAGTATGGTTGTCAACCATTTCACAGCCGCAAAGGTATGGTGGGAAATGGTGCAACAGGTAGTCAAAAAGGCAAAGTTAATCAGTTGTTTCCTAGTTCAGGTAAGCGTCTAAGGTACGACTGGGTCGTTAACACAGTTGGCCGCTGCCGTATATCCGCCATGAAGAACCATAAATCACTTAACAAAGAGCTGTTTAATTCAGAATTTACGCCCTTATCGATCAATTATAACGAACAAACAACTTTGCCATGTATGTACGTGTAAAAGCCGGTACCGCAACGGCGGACCGTGCCGGAGCGGGTCATTCTTGATGCTCTTAATCCTTGAAAAAACGTTATGACCATCCGAGCCCGAAAGACAGCAGCCAGCGATCTAAACTCACTCTTATACCGAGTACTACACACTACTTGCCAAAGTGGTGCCCATAGTGAGAGGTCAAACCAGTATAACTAACTCATTAACGAAATTTTACGGGCTCTACGTAGCAGATATACGGCAATGGCCGACCGCCCTGAATATGTCAGCTACCCCTTTATTCAGACGATCATCAGCCGTTTCGTCAGACACGGTATCGTGGACCGGGCGATGCTATTCGAGCCGCCCTTCACGACTCTCCACGATCAGGGTGTTTCCAGTGTTTTTCCCATCGATACCGGTCGCATCGTGAGCATCGTGGAAAGCCTCAACCGGAATGTCATGGTGGCATAATCTTACTCTGGCAAAGGTTTGTTGGCATTTGCCAGCCCCCTGTCATGGATTTCCCCGCAGGAAATCCCCTTCGGGCGGGTCACCGCTGATACTGTTGCTGCCACATCTGCGCCGTTGAGAAACGAGCTTCGATAAGGCGCTGTTGGCGCTCTACCGCATCAGCAGTCGGATAGGCGTCCATTGTCAGTTGAGCAATTCTCCGTAGCTCAGTCGCCCAATTCACCCCGACCCGCTGCATTCCATAAAAGCAGTTGGTTGGGTAGCTGGCCAGAATTAATCCCACTGTTGACTGGTCTGACTTAATCCAGATGGTGCGAATGTTCTCCGATACCCGACGAATATTGAAGGGACAATCGAATGTAACCTGGTGATTCGGAAAATGAACCAGAAGATAAGGGACTTGATCCTGCACGAATAACCCTAATTGAGCCCCGTCAGTCTGCCACATAACACGGTCCTGCTGGTACTGGGCCGAATATAAATGGATGTCCAAAAAATCGGTATTTGCCCGAACCACTGGTGCATCGGGAGCCATATGGGCCGGGGCCGGATCAGGCATTGGCTCTCCGACGGTATAAGTCAGAATATTACCCACGACACGAGTTGGTTGTTAATTCAATCATTGGCATCAGAGTCATCAGGATGCTGTTCGTTGAGCAGCTGATCCAATCGCTTTTTCCAGTCAGCGGCTCCATCTATGTTGCGGTAGGCTTCCTCACCATAGCGTTGCATGGCATAATGTAAAAGGTAGGCCTGGGTTTGGTAATCAAATTTCTCCGCCCAGACAGGCCAGAATTTATCAATTGTCAATGTCTCATGATCACCGTGCCAATACATCTGCCACGCGTAATCGAATGAAGGATTTTTGCGTAGGTATTCGATATCCTGTCGGCGGTAGTTATGAATAAGCAGGTTCAGCGCATTGACCGTTGTCAATTCCAGCCGGTAACTGGCCACAAGGTTGTTCATAGGTATGGTCCGGGATTGGCGGGCAACTTACGAAAAGAGATTGGACAGTAAAATACCGGAACGACTTGTAAGAAAGAAGAACCTACCGTACTTCCCGATTCTGACCGGCTGGTCGACTCGTCAGTTTCTAACTCGTAAGGCCAGACAGATGTAGTGCATCCGTTTTGCGTCAGGGCACTATACCGATAATCATGCCTGTACCAAGATAGCCCCGGTACGTGCCGCACTGCACGTACTGGTACGCATCATTGCGCCGGAGCAGCCGGACGGTTTCGTGGCTGGACACGATGTAAACCACTTTCGACCGGTAGCTGGCCCGTTGAAACAGAATCGCGTAGGGCCGCAGTTGTAGCGTTTGCCCCGGCGTCAGTTGTTCCAGATGAACCTCGATCAGCGGCCCGTCAGTCGGGTTTGCCATTGCCCGTTGACGGCCTTTAACCAACGCACCGTTTACGGTTTTTTCAATGGCCATCAGCCGGAGCAGAACAGCGTTGTAAATGGCTGTATTGCCGTAATCAGGGTTTTGTTTTTCTAACTGATACAGGTAGTTATGCAGTGCACTCTGAACGATAGAATAGACAGGGGGATCGACAACGGACAGTTGGTTAAGCCGATTGCCGATGCCCGTCAACTGATGGTCTATTGTTCGCCCGTGCTGCAGATAAGCCGTTTCGGGTTGGTGGGTGTAGCGCCAGGCACCTTCCCGCGTGTAATCGATCCTGTACGATTGCGCGTGTCCGTACCCCGTCGCGATCACAAACATACCTGCCAGCCCCACTCGCCATCTGGTCAGTCCTGCCTTGTATCCCCGGTTCCAAGCTAGCCTTTTCATATCGCTCGACGTGTGAATAGCCATGATCAAAATTGATAGTTGCTCAATGGCCTGTCCGAAGCATGTCGGCGTAGGGATTGGGCAGTTCGCTGTCCTCAACGGCTGTGGCTGCCCGCTCGACGTCGTAGGCAACCCGGATAAAATCGACTTGTACCCCGCCTACCTCACCAGGCCGGGCCAATCCAGGACGGGCCAATCCAGGCTGGGCCGTTTCATCGATCGTTAGCAGCACATAGACCGCGCGGGGGTCGCCGTCTTTGGGTTTGCCCACCGAGCCGATGTTGATGGCATGGCGGAAGTATGTTTCTTCGCCAGGTGCTTCGGCACTGACCACCTTGTGAAATGGTTTGTGGGTGTGGCCGAAACAGAGAATATCGGCATCGGCCCCCTCCATCACCCGGCCTAAACTCCGGTCGCCCCGGTCTTCAAACAGGTACTCGTTCACACGCCGGGGACTGCCGTGTACTAACAGCAGCGTAAAGGGCTTTTGCTGCTGCCAGAGTTTATCGGGATCGTAGCCCAACTCAAACTCGACCCGAATATGGGTGGGCAGAGTGCGCAGGTAAGCCCGCTCCGCATCACCAACCACCTGATTGGTGTAAGCGATGGAGACCTTTCCCATCGCCTTTTCGTCCTCCTCTCGGTAAGCACAGCCGCAATCATCGCTGTGCCGGCCGATACCGTAATCATAGTTACCCGCAATGCAGGGGATACCCCGCTTTCGGATGGTATTGATGACCTCGTTAGGCCAGATGTTATAACCCACCAGGTCACCCAGGCAGTAGATGGCATCGGGTTTCTGTTGGTCGATGTCGGTCAGTACTGCTTCTAAAGCGGGCAGGTTGGCGTGAATGTCGGAGAAGAGAGCAATTTTCATTGGGCAGATGGGTTGAAGGTGTTACGTTGTTTGAGCGCGAAATTGACCATTAGAATTAGGACGGGTACTTCAATGAGTGGTCCCACGACGGCGGCAAACGCAGCCCCGGAGTTGATACCGAATACGGCGATGGCCACGGCAATGCCCAGCTCGAAGTTGTTACCCGCTGCGGTAAAGGCCAGCGAGGTCGATTTAGCGTAGTTGGTACCGGCCCGCTTGGCCAGAAAAAAGGCCGAGAAAAACATAATGACGAAGTACACCGTCAGGGGCAGGGCGATGCGAAGCACGTCGAAGGGAATCGAGACGATCAACCTGCCTTTGAGACTGAACATGACCACGATCGTGAACAGCAGAGCCACCAGCGTCATTGGGCTAACGGCGGGCAGGAACGTATTTTCGTACCAGTCCACCGATTTGAGTCGGGTCAGCACGATGCGCGACAGGATGCCGGCCAGAAACGGTAAGCCCAGATAAATGAATACGCTTTGGGCCACTTCGCCGATGGTGATATTGACCTTATAGCCCTGCAAACCGAACAGGGGCGGCAGCACGGTGATAAACACGTAAGCATAGACCGAATAGAACAGCACCTGAAACACGCTGTTGAATGCCACCAGACCGGCCGCGTACAGCCGATCGCCACCGGCCAGATCATTCCAGACGATGACCATCGCAATGCAGCGGGCAATACCGATCATAATCAGCCCCGTCATGTATTCGGGCTTATCGGGCAGGAAAATGACTGCCAGTCCGAACATCAGCAGTGGCCCGATGACCCAGTTCTGAAGCAGTGACAAACCCAGGATTTTGGGATTACTGAACACTTTGGGCAGCTCCCCGAAGCGAACTTTGGCCAGTGGAGGGTACATCATCAGAATCAGTCCGATGGCCAGCGGCACGTTGGTGGTGCCGACGTTGAACTGGTTGATGAATCCTTCTGTCTGCGGAAAAAAGTAGCCAATGGCTACACCGATGGCCATGGCCAGAAAAATCCACAGGGTCAGAAACCGGTCCAGAAACGAGAGCCGGGGTTGTTGGGTAAGTGTTGGCGTACTAAGCATAAGAGAGTTAGTCGTGAGTTGTAAAAGCAGGCGTATGTTGATGGAGATAAGTGCTGACTTCGTCGGCCGTCGTGCGGGCCGACCGGCCAACGCCGATCAGGGTAGCCGAGGCAAAACCTGTCCAGGCCCCATAGCCGACCAGCCACAGACCCGGCAGCTGGGTGGCTTTGGTACCGTCGGTGGCGATGCGTCCCTGGGTATCCACAATGCCGAGGGGGCGTAAATAGTCCGTTGCGGGACGGAAGCCGGTACACCAGATAATGGTATCGACATCCTCGGTCCGGCCATCAGCCCATTGAACACCCGTCCGGGTAATCCGCTCGAAGGGACGAACGGCGTGCAGCACGTCCCGGCTCCGGGCATCCCGCACGGTGGGCACCATCACAATGTCGCCCAGGTTGCCCGTAGGCTTCGGTGTTTCGCCGGTCTGTAACGTCTGGTACCGCTCGGTGGCCCGACTGAACAAGACCCGTCCGTCGACATCGTCGGGCAGAAAGGTTGGTTCGTTGAGTGTCACCCAGACGGTCTGGGCCACCCGCGAGACGTCGGCCAGAATCTGCGCGCCCGAATTGCCCCCGCCCACGATCAACACCCGCTGACCCGCCAGGTCCTCCGGCGACCGGTAGCTGCCCGAGTGAAGCTGTACGCCGGTATAATCGGTCTGACCCGGATACGGCGGAACAACCGGATGACTGGCCGTTCCGGTCGTATTGACCACAGCGTTTGCCTGCCAGCTTCCCCGATCCGTTTCGATGGCGTAGCCGTTCCCACTGACCGTTACCTGCCTGACCCGCACCGGCCGTTCGATCGGTAGTTTGTAGCGGCTTTCGTACTGAGTCAGGTAATCGACTACCTGTTGCCGGGATGGAAACTCCCCGATATCAGTCGCCGGGCGGGGCATGGGCCAGCCGGGCAGCGAGGAGGCTTCGGCCGGGGAGAAAAGCCGCAGCGAGTCCCAGCCCTGATTCCAGGATCCGCCGGGCGCAGACCCGGCATCTAAAATGACGAACGAACGTCCCGTCCGGCGCAGGAAATAGCCCACCGCCAGGCCGCTTTGCCCACCGCCGATGACGACAATATCTACTTCTTTAGGCGAAAGCGAGATCATGGCTATCAGGATTAGTAAGCACGTCGGAGCCGGTCAGCGAATTCATCGGGCAGGGGACTTTCCTCGATAGCACGTGCCGCCCGCTCAACGTCATAGGCTACCCGAATCAGGGTCACCCGTGGTTCGCCCCCGATCCAGTCGATCAGCACGTAACCCGCGCGGGGATCACCATCTTTGGGTTTACCAACCGAACCGGTATTGATAGCGTGCCGGTACGCCGGTTTGTCGGGGCTACGGCCCGGTAACTGCCGGTGATAGGGCAGATGCGAATGGCCGAACAGCAGGATATCCGCACCGGCTTGATCCATTACGGACAGGATATCGGCCTCAGTCCGGTCTTCGAGCAGGTATTCGTTCAGGCTGCCCGGGCTGCCATGCACCATCAGCACATCACTCCGCCCGTCGGCGGTATCGAATTCCAGCCGAATATGGCGGGGCAGGCTACCCAGAAAGCCCCGTTCCTGATTACCTAACAGGCCATGGGTAAACGCCAGTGACTGCGCACCCGCCGTAACGACGGACCGCCCCATTTTAGGGTCGGGCGGAACGGTGGGCAGGGCCTCCCCCTCACGGAGTTGACTCAGGGTAAAATCATGGTTGCCCATGAGCGTCGGAATTCGGTGCTGCCGAATGAGCTGAACGACTTCATTAGGCCAGGGGGCGTAGCTGACCAGATCGCCCAGACAATAGACAGCGTCAGGTTTTTGTCGGTCGAGATCGGCCAGTACCGCTTCCAGCGCGGGCAGGTTGGCGTGAATGTCGCTGATAAAGGCAAGGCGCATAAAATTGAGAGGAATCAGTACTTGATGGTCGGACCAGTGAGTGGATTTAGCAGCATTCGGATGATTCGGGCGGGCGTTGCAGACCGGCGAAGAGGTGATTGAACTCTCCGATCATCAGACCAAACACCTCCCAGTTGATACAGTAGCAGGATTTGGCTCCATCGATTTCACCTTTAATGAGGTCGGCCTTCTTCAGTTCTTTGAGGTGTTGGGATACCGTCGCCTGCGCCAAGGGTAATACGTCGACCAGTTCCCCGCAGACGCAGGTGCTTCGCTCCGCCAGCGTTTTCAGGATGGCGACGCGGGCCGGGTGGGCGAGGGCTTTGGCGAAGTCGGCTAAGGTGACTTCGGCGGTGTCAAATGCTTCTTTTTTATTGGTGGCCATACGATTAATTGTATATCGCAAATATACGATTAATTAAGAGCATACCAACCAAATTGACAATTAATCGTATATTTGCGATGATATGTCGTAATTCTCCCCGACCACGCTCCCCGACACCGCTTTCCGATGAAGTTTTTTACCATAACCACCTTTCTTCTCCTCATGGCAACAACCATTAGTTTGGGCGACGATCCAGTCAAGAAAAGCGTTTTGAACGACGCGCTAGTCACCTATGTTAACGCCCTCAAACCTGATTTTTTTAAAATCCCGGCTGATCGCAAAGCGCAGCTGGATAGAATCACGACATTTATTCAACAGCAGGTGAACGCTGGTGAACCCATACAGCTCACCTACATCTGTACGCACAATTCCCGGCGCAGCCACTTCGGGCAGATCTGGGCGGCTGCGGCTGCGGTTTATTACGGCATCCCGAACGTAAAAACCTTCTCGGGTGGAACCGAAGTGAGTGCTTTTAACGAACGGGCGGTAGCCGCCTGTTCGAGGGCGGGCTTCATCATCAAAAAAGTGTCGGAAGGTGCTAATCCCGTCTACGACGTAATCGTTGCATCAGACAAGGAACCGATCAGGGCTTTTTCCAAGAAGTACGATGACACGGCCAATCCCCAGCGCGATTTCTGTGCGGTCATGACCTGTTCACAAGCCGATGCCGCCTGCCCGATGGTGCGGGGGGCTGCCGCGCGGGTAGCCACGCCTTACGACGACCCAAAAGCGTTCGATGGTAAAGCCGAAGAAACGGCAAAATACGACGAGCGGTGCAAACAGATTGCCACGGAAACCCTGTACGTTTTCTCGAATGTGAAGGCGAAACGATAAGCTGACTGTTAACCTACAAGGCTGCTTCTCCGTTCGAGCAACAGTACGTTCCGCCAGATGCCATGCTGTTGCCCTAGTTTTTCCCGGTACCCGACGGTTCGAAATCCGTGTCGGTGGTGCAGCGCGACGCTGGCGGTGTTCTCCGGGAAAATGCCCGCCTGCAAGGTCCAGAATCCCAGGGCTTCACTATCGGTAATCAGTCGGCCGAGCAGCTGACCGCCAAGGCCCTGTCCACGTTCCGTTGCGGCTACGTAGAGGCTTACTTCGGCCACGCCCCCATACACACAGCGGCCCGATACGGCCGACAATAGGGCATAACCGGCGATTTTATCATCCTGTTCGGCCACCAGTTGCGGAGCAGGCAGGTATTTAGCGACCATCTCGATTGGGAGCGGGGCCTTGGTCTCGAATGTAGCCTGACCCGTATCGATGCCCTGTTGGTAAATCAGGGCCAGTGTAGACCAGTCTTCCGGCCGGACGGTGCGTATCGTCATCGTGGAGTTTGTTTACAGGTTGGCAGATTGACGTTCGGCAATACTATCGCCTGGCACGCTACTAGTGTCAGCCAGGCGATAGTAGGTATCGGTTACATACCGTAGTTGGTTACGAGCAACAGCCTGAACCGGGGGCACAGACCAGCGCATCCACTTCGACAAGCTCAAGGACCGGTTGCACGGGTGTCGTTGCCACGGCCGGAGCGCAGCAGGCCTCACCGGCTGGCGTTATGCCGCAGCTCTGCCCTCGGGTCATGGCTTTACACTGGGTGAAATCTGGCGTGAGATTGACCGTGAAGGTATCGGAGTCGATACTGAAGTCGCCCGGATACATTTGGCGGGTGTCGAACCGGGAGTTACCAAACTCAATTTTGACGGTGGCCAGCGGATTCAATGGTAATGACTTTTCCACTAGATTAATGATCGACAGGGCTTTGCTCACGGTCATGGATCGGCCAGCCTCCTGAATGGACGGCTCCCAGAGTTGCATAATCACTTCGGTCCAAGTGTTCATTTTACCGCCACAATCGACCGACACGATGGGGGCCTGTTTGATCTCAGTGATGTGAAAGGACGCATCGACGAACTCGCCTTCGGCGTACTGAAACTGGAGATGTTTGTCGGGGTTATGGAGCAGCGTACTCTTGAAGGCCTGCCAGTTCATCGGCTCTACGGAATCCATCATGATCGTATTGGTTTATTGTGATATTGCGATTGACTTAATCGAAAAATAAGACGTCCTCTAGCAGCAGGCCTTAGCCAGCAACAGATCGAACACGCCACCGAACGCCTGCCGGGCTTCTTCCCAAACCGGCTCATTGATGCAGTAGCACACGCGGGGCGGGTCAATGTCTCCCTGAATGATACCAATTCGTTTAAGTTCTTTGAGGTGCTGGGAGACGGTAGCCTGCGCCAGCGGCAATTCATCGACCAAATCACCACAAACGCAGGCTTTCTTCTGAGCCAGCAGTTGCAGGATAGCTACCCGCGCCGGATGTGCAAAGGCTTTGGCCAGATCTGCTACGCGGTTCTGCTCTTGAGTGAATATTTCGGTTTTGGTCACGCCCATGCAACAAAGGTAAGTGATTTTATTTGTATCGTAATATTACGATTAAAAACGTTCATTTTCGTCGTCAACCCCTTTGATAAAGGGAATAAGAACGGGCTTAACCGGTAGGGCTTATGACTTTTCTAACTGGTACCGGGAGAATAAGCCCTGGTAACGCACCTCACGTTCCCACCAGATGCAGATGAAACTATCCGGGTCCCCGGTCCACTGATCTGATTGGTGCCAGCTGAGGTGAAGAACGTCTTGCGTACCGTACTCAACGACAATCATCGGCGGACTTCCAGTCCGCAGTTGGACAACATCGCCCAGGCCAATTGCTACCATGTCCTAGAATGGTTAGAATTCGGATACCATGCTACTAGAAATCTAAAGTAAGCAAATACGTAGTCCTCTCAATTACTTGAGCCTTAGTCTTATCGAAAGGTTGAAGACAGGGAAACAGATGATTTGATGATAGAGTCTGAGCCAATGGACATCGGCTGATTTTGGCTTTTTGCTGTCAGGTGTATAATCCAAAGCAAAGCCGGTATATTTATGCTTATTTTTTATTACACGATCAGATGCGTTTCGACCGAGAACATACATTCCAACTCCTTCAGCAACGAAATTGGAAAGCATTGATTGAGTTGTTTAAGAATAACACGGTCTACGGTCAAATTCAGGAAGATGAGATTGCTAAAGCCGTTCTCAATGCTCAGTTTATTCGGGAATTGATCGGAGGAGACAGCATTAAACAGGATCCAGACTATGTTATGTATCTGGAGCAATTTCATATGCTGCATACTGGTTCCAATTTTCATTTTACCCTCGCCACTCAGGACCTTGCCGAACTCGCGGAACAACTGATTCTTGGTCTGCGTACCACTCAGGCGCAGTCTGCTTTACGGTATGCCAGACTATACCCAAGTTTGCCGGTTAGTATTGAGTTGATCGGCGATTTTGACCGGACCAGATCTAAAGTCATTGACCATTCCCAACAGAGAACCATTCAGGTTACGGTCAACAATGAAGTCGAATTAGTCGACAGTACGATCAGCCTGTTTAAATCGAAGCAGGAGTATAATTTTTATAGGGCCGTTCGGGAGGTCTATAGTACTTACCTTGTTTTTCCCAACGTAGCGGTATCGGCACTAGTCGATTTTGGGCAAATCGAACACTTTCTGGACCAGGATGAGCGAAGTTACTTTTTCAGAGCCTTGGTCGATTGTGTAGTTTTTGACGCTGAAAATTCCTTCAAGCCTTTTAAGATGCTGGAGATCGACAGCATTTACCACGACAGCGAAAAGCAGCAGACCAAGGACCGGATGAAAGATAAAATTATGGCTAAAGCAGGCCACACGTTGATCCGTATTCGTGTAAAAACAAGTACGTCTGAACAGGACCTAACCCGTCTGATTCGTGAAGTCACTCGTTAGAATTTCCTAATTTGGCTTAATTGGTTTGCCGTGCAGACCAAGTCTGAGAGACTGACTTTTCGTTCAAACGACCGCCGGCGGACCGTGAACTATCTCCCTTTCCGTAGAACTCCTCAATAGTCTGATAGCTGTGAGATCCTGCATTGATATTGGGGTATCCAGTCGTTAGGCGGGAAACTACCCATTTTATTAGTCCGTTGAATAGACACTCAACCACGCTACCCCAACAATGCAGTCCTCGTTCCGCTACGGTGTGATCAAAAACTTGATGGTCCAGATTATCAATCAGATTGACGAAGCGGGCTATGCTGATGAAGCCCAAGCCATGGGGTCGCTAACCCATGTGATTGGTAGTCGTATCGAGCCTATTGATACCGCCAACAGCTGGGGTGTGGACTATCAGACCGAATGCCTGATTTACCAACGCGATTTACTGGCTTATTTGACTCGGACAGATCAGCCTCTACTACCTGTCAACTGAACTAAACTAGCTATCAGGCTTGTCCGCTCAGAAGGGTGTACTAAGGCATCAGCGGAGTTGTTGGGGGATGTTGGGTTTATAGTAGATGAATCTTTACTACCTACTATGGTGGCCCTACCTATATGGACTGCCCCATCATTTGGTGCGTTCGATGCGTACGCAGTTGACATATACCTCCACCCGGCGCAGTAGATTGAAGATAGCGGGCTGGTAGTGCGTGTTGTTGTTGAGATTACCTTCATAAAGTACTTCGGGGCCCATCTTTTCATCCACTAGTTACTCTGCAATGCGCCAGTTGACGGCCTGTTGATCGAAGACATCCAAGTGGTAAAAACTTACCAGCAGATTACCATCGGGCGTCCTGGTGAGTCGGTACTTGACTATGTTCTTGATGCCGCTACCTGTTCTCATGTTCATCTGTGTTTAGCTGTTCGCCCAAAGTACGAGTCGTTAGCGAGCATTGTCAAATGGCTTGGTCGGTAAACGGGTTTCTGCGTAGATAGAGTGTGGTGATCCCTTGTCGCAGTTGCAGGGGAAAGGTATCGAGTTCGCGATCGACAAACTTATTGTCATTGGGCACGGGACGAGTGATGTAGTGGGGATCGATGAAGATTACATTGATGCGCTCATGAACCTGGCCCTTGATGCGTTCAGTGTGCTTCAGTAAATGTTCGGTGAGACTACTGGTCTGGGTGAGGGTGGTATCTTCAAAGTAGCGATAGGCGCAAGTCCAGTAGCGATAGTAGTGGTGATAGTTAGAGAAACAGGCCTGATAGGCCTCAGGATTGTCCCGGAAGGCGCGCATGAGTCCATCGACTTGCCGCAGTTCTTCGTTCTGGGTAGCACTGAGTTGCTCAAAGAGTGACCGGTTCAGTAGTTCATTACGCTGGTTACGCAGGTGTAGCATCACCTCATCGTGAGTGGGATTTCGTTGGATGGAATACTTGTGCTTGTAGAAGAAGGAAAGGGAGATGGCGGGCTGGTTGTAATTGACGAGTTTGAAGTTTTTGAAGGGCTTACCCGGTCGGTGGTAAGGGGCGTACTGCTTCATATATTGCATGGGAATAAAGTAGTACTCTAGACTATCGTCGACGGGCAGTGCACTGACCTGATTAACTACGGGTGTGAGTTGTATAGCCTGTTGTTTGAGCAAAACGCGTAGTGCATCGATGGGTGCGTTGTCGGGCCGTTTCTTGGGTTTGGCTTTTGGTTGTTGTTGGTCATCCATAGAAAAACGATGTTTAAGCGGTGCAGTGGTTGGTCTCCCCTACTGGGTGTGGTGGGATAGCAATATAATGGCTTTATTTCCCCTAAAAGTAAATAAATATTTGTTTGACTACACCTCTTTCCCCTTTCCAAAAAAGGTTTGATCCTTTATCCCCTTTATCAATAATATGTTTGATTGATTTAAGAGGCTTGTAACTGACTGATTATCAATATAATATGAATAAAAAAACAAGGTTCAGTCGGTACAAAAACAAGGTTTAGTCGGAAATATATAACTCGTAAAACAAGATTTGCTCGGTCTTAAAAGCAAGGTTTAGTCGGTTATACTACAAGATTTGATCGGTATACATGTATTAATACAAGTTTTAATCGGTACAATAAATAGTTTATCATTAAAGGTAGGATACGTATAATTATTCAGGGCTGTACTGTTGTATGGTACCGACTAAACCTTGTTTTTACGCACGTAAAAACAAGGTTTAGTCGGTACCATACAACAGTATTACGAACTTGATAAGAACAAACTTGTATTTATTATTAAATTTACCATTGTACAAATCAATATGTGATATGACTCATTCTGATATCGACTTATCCAAGGTAACGCATTCTATTTTCAATAAGCACCCAACTAATTATCAGTCTAACCTCTTTACCGAATCACGACAGGAATTCACCGAGTTGGAAAAGAAGATAGTTGTTTTAGTTGTCAACCAGATTGGTCATATGGTTCTTAAGGGTGAACTTAAACCGGATACGAACCTTAAGTTTCACATACCTTACACAGAACTAACAAAAGATAGATACAATCTTATTGCAGATGCAGCAGACACTCTTCAACAAAAGCGGCTTATGTATCGCAACGATAGCAAAGCCGAATTCCACTATATTACCCCTTTCCCAAGCGTTAAGTCTGCTGTAGTTGATGGAAGGAAAGTCATTGTACTTACTATGTTCGCTGATGTTGTTCCACATTTCGCAGAATTAGGACAGCGATATACTAAATACGATATAGATGTCATGCTATCGCTCTCGTCTGTTTACGCTCAGCGTATGTTTGAGATTGTGAGCATGTTCCATAATCGAGGCCAAAAGCGATTCACCTATGCAGTAAGTGAATTGCGCATTATGTTAAATTGCCCGGATACATACCGATACAATGACTTCTGTGTGAACGCATTGGGGGTTGCTCAGCGTGAGTTGAAAAATAAGGCTCAAATTCATTTGAGTTGGGAAGTGTCAAAAAAAGAAGGTAAGAGAGTTATTGAATTAACCTTTTTCATTAAGACATCAAAAGAACTAGCAAATGATGGTGTTGAGCGAGAACGTCGTCAGGTCAACGGAATGTCAATCAATGAAGCGGTAGCTACTGCTTGGCAATTAATGAGAAATTATAAACTAAAGGACTGGCAAAAAGACTTAATTGCTTCTGATCCAGGACTACTTAGTACATTTCTACGCGTCGATTCTGAATTAAATAATGGGCTTCGAACGAATATAAAGAATCCAACAGCTTATCTAATCAAATCAATAGGTATTGACCAAATGAAGGCTCCGGCGAAAGCAAAGAGGGTTGTAGTCATACCCAAATCTTCTACGCCTGCAACTATTATTGCACCAGGCCCAGATGTTCGCTTTAGCAAAGATCAGAAGCTGGGAGATATTATGGATAGCCTCTTCCCTACTACCAGTCATTAAGATGAGGGTGATCAAGACTTTGTTCAGTGGATAATCACATAATAAAGGCTAAAGGCATACTAGTCAGCAGGTTTGCTCTTGCTTATTGTCTTGGGCGATCCTATCTGTACTAATTTATCAGCATTGTGTGTAAGTAACTAATCCTGCACAAACAGCATGTCGAAACTGCCCGTAAGCGGTATTGCCTTCCCAGGCGTAGTGCCTAGTCCGCTGGCCGTCGCCGATACCGTAAAGGTGCCCTGTATCCGCTTCAACTGTTGAGTCCCCTGCGTCTTGACGGTAGTGACTTCTGAGATCGTCAACGATCCACTCTGCATGGTGTACAGCTGCGGGCCCGGTAGGTTCAGGATTAGGTCGGCTATCTCTCCCCGCGCGCCTGGCTGTTCCCGAATACCCATGCGATACGTGCCCGGCGTCATCGTGTTGTATATCTGTAGCCACCCATTGGCCCGGTATTGCGCCGGCACACTGCTGTTTTCGCGGTACGCCCGCGGCTGCCCGACTGTGAAATAAGCATTGATATCGTCCTGTAGCACGTTACCCGTCACCCCGTAGTAGGTGCTGGTCGGTGTATCAATGTGTTCTGGTCCCTCTGCCCGCAGGGAAAGGCCTTCTCCTGTTACCGTAATCAGCCCAGAACCGGAGTAGCTGGACAGATCGGCCGGTATGATCAGATACGACGGTAAGGCTGGCTGTGGGTCTTTAGGACCGCAGCTGTAGACCAATGCAATGATAAGTACCCATAGCCAGCGCAAACCGTATCGTTTCATCTTATTTCCCCTTTCCAATTTATTTCTTTGGCCCGTACATAATCATCTCATTCCGGGGCTGGCTTAACTCGTTATAGCGCTTACTGGTTTCCGTACTCATGCTGGCACCCAACGCGGCCACCTGCTGATACGTCTCCGAAATACGAAGGTGCAACTCATCGATCATTTTGATGCGCTCAGCGTCGGTTAATTTAAGCGTAAGCGAGTCAAAATAGCCAAGTGGTACCTGGAAGGTGTCGTTGATAGTGCCGATCAGTCCGGCCACCCCTCCCCCACTGGTCGCGCTGTTGATAACGCTCATGATAAGGGTTCCCGCCATTGGCGCACCGAAGGCGGCTCCAATCATGTTGCCCAGAATACCGAGTAGCTTTTGATTGTTCTTTGCGTTATCGGCCTGAAGCTCGCCGTACATTTTCAGACTTAGGTCCTTAAACTTCTCGTCGTATTCCGCTCTCTTGTCCGGAGCGAGCGCGTTGTAACTGTCAGCATCGGTCACACCGTACTGATTATTAAGTGCTAGCATTGCCGCCCCGGCGTCACCAGCGGGTGAAGAACTGGACGATAAAGAGATGTTGATCGTCGGCATTGGCGGCAGAGCGATCGGTTGACCTGATGTGATAACAACTTGCAGTTGCTTGGCTATTGCGTTCGCTGTCTCGACAGCTCGGTTGTATTGAGTCATGTATCGGTAGGCGAAGCCATTACCACCTGTAGCCGCAAAGCCGGGATTGGCCTTCTCCAGATTGCCCGCGATTGATACGTACTTGCTGCGATAGCCGTAGATATCCTGCTTCATTCGCATGATTTCGTCTACTTTGTAGTAGGTCGACACACCGCGCGAAACAATGACCCGGGAATTCATCTGAGCCGTAGTTAGCTTATTCATCCGTTCGTTGAGAATCCGGATTAATTCAAGTTTGGCGGCCTGCTCGGTGTCAGAAGTGCCACTGAAGTTATATGTCTCCTGCGCGAAGGTGGTAGTCGTGCTTAGGAGTGCAATGAGAATGGGGATAAAAAGAGTTTTCATCAGTCTGAGTCGTTATCTGAGTGGTAGATAGTATCCGTGCAGTACATCGTTGGAGTGAATGCCGCTATGAATATTGAGCGGTTCGTAAGTCGACAGAATGCGGTACTCGACCTTATCCCGGTCATAGCCGACGACCTGGATCGTGTCAGGTATGGGCGGTTTCGGGGTGATTCGTTTCAATCGAAGCTTTACTCCTACTGGATAATCAATCCGATTGTATACACGCTGCGGCAGACTGAAGGCTCGCATGCAAACACCGATCAGCAGGAAAACGACAATAGTGGGTAGTGGAAATGCTTTCATTGGCGTCGATCGATTACGGTACCACCTGAAAGTTCATCCGTACTGTATCGGATAGTGTGTACCCCCGCGCCTGTTGTGCCACGAGCACCACCTGACAGGCCCCTGTTGCCGCTGGCGTGAACTGCCACGACGAGCCGCCCAATGTCAGTGGTACCGGCACTTTCTGCAGGACGTCGAAGCGGGCCGTATCACTCCCCCCGCTGAGCTTACCCAGACCTGCCGCCTGATAGTACACTAACTCATAGCCGTACTTCTGGTAGTAGGAGTCGGTCAGCAATTCAAGCGGGATAACGTAGGGCTGGTGTACCCGTAGTTGCTGGCCAGGCATACCCGCATTAAGCCGGATGCGATACGGAGCCCGGATAGCCAGCGATTCAGTTTGGCAACCCCACAGCGTGGCCATGCCAAGGCATAGTAGTATAGCGAGTCGTTTCATGATCAGTTGGCGGAATCGGTTGGTAGAATGAATTTGATACCCAGCCCCAGATTGAAGCGGGTGGGCGTGATCGATGAGCGGAACAGATAATACTCCTGCACCCGAGCGGTCAGGATCGTTTTGCCAGTAAGCAGGTATTCCCACTCTACAGCGAGCGTCGGACCGACGACCCAGTTGGACTCGTTGCCGATCAGTGCGCCTTCAATGACCCGGCCGTCCTGATTGACCGACTCGTAGCCACCGGCCACGCCACCGCCGATGTTGAGCATCCAGCCCCGGTTGATGAGCCCCAACGCGCGGGTGAAATAGGTCGCTTCACCCAACCACTGCGATACCGGGACCTGCTTTTGATCGTAGGCGTAGAACTTCTGATTGAGGTGAAAGCTGGCTTTCCAGTACGAATCCCGCGACGTATAGCGGCTATAAGCTAGGGCACTGAAGTAGCCAAAATTGTCCTGCTTGGGTAGTTTAAAGCCATCGAGCGCACCGGCCGATAGTTCGAATGCCGACTGTCCGGCCTGATGCACCTGCGCGGTCACTGCCCCCGTTCCAAACGTGAGCAGTGCGAAGAGTAGACAAAGTGTCGTTTTCATGATTGATAGTTTGTGTGAGTTGAGGGGTTCGGAACTTCCGAACTCCTTGCTGGCATTAAAGCGGACGAGCCATAGCCAATTCTTCGGGTCCAATGGAGATGACCATTTGACGGCCGCCAGCCTCCTCCCCTACCTGCACGACGAGTCGACGATCTTTCTCCAGCGTCAGGCGTTGAATGGCCACAACCTTGACCAGATCGCCATGCCGGGGTACGACTACTTCACTGGCATCGAATTCTTTGATAGGGTCTACCGGTACATCCTGCGTGGCGGAGCTTTCACCCGCTTTCTTGAGCTGCATGACGTAGGTGCGCAGGTAATCGATCTGGTAGTCCAGTTTCGAACTGTTATCCAGCCCTAGGACGATATACATCACATCGTCTTTGTAGAGGATATTCTTCAGAAACAGGTTCATGCCCTGCGTCTGATAGCCGACGTGCCGAATCTTGCGACGGCTATGCATGGCCAGTTCCCCCTGCTTATTCAGGTTGTCGGCGAGCCGAGCCTGCGAGCCGCTGCTGACCTTGGCCGACTTACTGACGTCGCCATCGAGCAGTATCTTGGTCAGATCATAGGTTACCGCGTCAGGTTGGTCTTTGTAGCTGACCAGGAAGGAGAACAGACGGCCGTCAGAGGTCACGATGGTCAGGTTGGTTTCCATGAACATGTTCTGCCCCGTCGCCTTCAACCGGAACACGTTACCCGCCTTTTCGACGGCTTCCCCTGCAATCTCTTTACTGCCCAGATCGGCGTAACGGATCTCGTAGGGAAAGATGATGTGCGTTGTCTTGTTGGCGCTGACCTGAATAGCGTACGAGGGGCGAATGCTGGCGTTGGTCATTGGCAATACAAAGGCAAGTTGAGCCATGGCCGGAGCACCAGCCAGCAGCAGACAGATGGGAATGAGTAGTCGTTTCATTGGGTTGATTGTTAGGCTTTGAGGAAAAGATTGTAACCCGCCCGTAGCCGGATGGAGGTTTGCCGGGCGGAATTGGCCGCGCTCATACGGGCCGAACTGAGTACACTGGTGGCCAGCCCACCGATACCGGGAACGTTGAGCCCCTGAATGGCCGAGGAGCGCAATTGGCCGCTGTTCTGGCTACTTTGTGAGAGTCCCGGTACATTGACACCCTGGGAGCCGTCCGTGTCGTATACGTCAAGATTGAGGGGTATCAGCTGGCCATGCAGTTGCAGGTTGTTGACCGTGAGCCGCAGCCGGTCATCGCTGAGTTTACAGACCGCGTAAAGGATCGTGTTGGCTGGGATCGTCACCCCGTCGGCGGTGATCTCTTTGAGCAGCCGCAACTTGACCTGCTGACCGTCTTTGATGGTCTGGTCTTCGTGTACAACGACCGGGATCATCCAAGCGATAGTTTTCTTGCTGCCGTAGCTGTTGCCACTGCTCAATACAGCGCGTTCGGACTTACGCCGTGACCCTTCAGTAGGGGCCGTGTAAAACGGGCTGCTGTTATCGGTTTCCTCCGAGAGTCGCGAGGCCGTTACGTTGTCGGTGATCTGAACGCTGGCTGGTGCAGCATCGGCGCTTACTACGGCAGCCGGAGTAGGAGCCGACATAGCCGCCGAGGTACTTTTTACCGGAGCGGATCGATTGGCCTGGTAGTCGCGCAGCTGATTCGTCAATTGCTGATCACTTACCGTACCCCCCGGAGGAGTATAGTAATAAGTGTTCGCTGCCTGTCGACGTGGCGCGGCATAGGCCGTAGTACGCGCATGCCGAACAGGTTGGGCGGCTACTACCGGTGTTGACGCAGCGAGACTTGATGCGTGGGTAGTGGCAACCGGCGACGGATTGTCGACCGGTATTGTCTTCAGCCCACCTTTAACCGAATCACTGACTGTGTGAGAGAAGGCTGATAAGACCTGCCCCGGTGCTGCCTGACCGTAGCCGGCTCTTTCAACTTCCCGGCCTTTTATGCTGCCATTTTCGGCAACAGGCATCGTTGAGTTAAATCCTGTCTGAGTTGACTCCGTGACGGCCATTTCGTCCTGCAGGCGCGTTCCTTTCCCACCGCCTAAGATTGGGTAGAGGATCAGGATAAACGGCCATACAATTAGCGGTAAACGCATGTACAGCTGACGTTTACGATAGAAGGCGATGTCATTGGTAGCGATGGAAGCGGTCGTTGCACTCATGGCTTTTTGGATTTATGCATTAGGCGAGATACACTGTCGAGTTGCGCTGTTGTCAATCGCCGTTTGTAGACGTAATTGTCTACCTCGGCTCTGGTCTGGGAGTACAGCTTTTCCATTGGTTTGAGTAGCTGCTCAGGCGTTGCGGCAGGCGTAGGTTCGTTGAGTTTATCAATGCTGCGGACCAACTTGTATACACCGCCACCCATCAGCAGAACCAAGCCGGAAAGCACTATCCGCAGGCGGGTTTTATTCGATAGCGTAGCTGCGTATTCCCCCGCCTGGCTAAGTAGTTTTGCGATCCTGTTCATTGGCGTACCCGTTCTTCAATGTCCTGATTGTCCAGCACGTTGAACCGCTCGATGAGAAAGCCGTGGGGGTTCACTTCCGACCGGCTGACGTTACGCAGATAGCCCCCCGTCACCAGTCGCCGAACCGTGATATTGGTCAGACGAATGATCTGTTGCCGGGAGTAGGCCCGGAATGCGTAAGGGTACTGCGTCATGTCGAGCTGAATACTATCAACCTGAATCTCCTGCGAAGCCGCAGCCTGGACGAGTTGGTTGTAATACCCTTTCTCTTTGGTGTCCATGTAGAGCCGCGCTACGCTTTCATCGGCGTAAGGCAGGGCTTCGTCGATGTGCTCCTGAATGGCTTTTGAATCGGGATCAAGCGTGAAGAACAGTTCGTGAAACCGTCGGATGTGGTCCTTGCCCTCAACGGGCCGGTTCTCCCGTACATCGTTACGCAAAGCCGCAATGAGCGATTTGCCTTGCTCGACAACGTAGATCCGGCTTTCGGCATCAACCTTTGTTTGATAGGCAAACCATAATGCCGCAAGCGCGACCAGTGCCATGAAGCCGACACCGGTAAAAGCAAAAATTTTCAGATTGCGGGTGTATGTTTCCAGATTCCGCAGTGATTTGAAGAAGATTTCCTGAGCCATAACTAATCCGACGATTTGGAGATGTTACGTAAGTTGTTGTACTCGTGCTTGAGCGCTTCGCCGTAGTAATTGCCGTAATTCTGAGCCGTCTGAACAACCGCCCGACCGCCAACTACGGCTGCTCCTACGCCCATCGTGGCTGCACTACCGACACCACCAGCGATAGCCCCACCAACAGCTAAGGCTCCCTTACCTGCCGCACCAGCCGCCGGCATTGATGCCATGACCATTGTCGTACTCATGTTGGTCATGCGCTGTAATGCGCTGCCCACCCCACTACTGGAAATGATATAGCTGGCAGCAGTGGGGATTGTCAGATAAGCAAGCGTGGCCACAACCATGATCACGACATAGATGAATTCGCCACTAGCCGCTTCGTCCGGTATAGCGGAGGTCATTTCCATGTATTGAATAGCGATGACCTTACCCTGTACGTAGGAGACGATAGCCCCAAGAATGTTGGCCAGCGGAAACCACAGCGAGATTTGCACGTAGCGGGCCATCCAAATCAGGTGTGAGTCCTGAAAACCATTGAAGATGGCAGCTGCGAACGTTAGCGGTCCCACAATGGTCAGGACCACCAGAAAGAAGGCGCGGGTCGTCAGCACGACAAGTCGGGCGGCCAGGAACAGGATGTAGAACAGGTTCCGAATAAAGCCCCAGAAGCCCTCATTTAGATAAAGATGTAGCTTCTCTACCAGCAGGGCCGAATACTGCCCTATGGACCAGTTATCAAGCTCCTGATCCATGTCTTTATCCAGCTTGGCTAACCGTTCCTGAATCTTCTGCTGGCGCATTTGCTCGATCTGTTGATTGCGCGTCGTTTGAATGTCGACCATATTTTGGGTGACGTTCTCAACTGGCTTTATCAATGCATCCAGGAAGCCGGTAACGATAGTAAAGTTGAGGGCCAAAAAGCCGATAGCGAAAGGCCGCAAAAGGGGAAAAACATCTATTGATTCGGCGCGGGCCAGATGACCCAGCAGACGCATACCAATGTAGAGTGACGCGCCGATCGCAGCGATTGACGCTGACACATCACCCAGGTTACCCATGCCCGTCAGGACCTCAGCGAAGGCCGTTTTTACAGCCTCCTCCATTGAGCCAAACTTCTGGTAAAAGTCGTAATCGACATAGGTTCCCCCACCCGAACCCGGTTGAAATAGTAAGATCATAATTGAAATGAATTA
Source organism: Spirosoma oryzae (assembly GCF_003002825.1). Lineage (GTDB taxonomy): Bacteria > Bacteroidota > Bacteroidia > Cytophagales > Spirosomataceae > Spirosoma > Spirosoma oryzae. The sequence continues at coordinate 131,394 of NZ_PVTE01000015.1, forward strand.
GGGCGACCGCGAATACGATCAGCTAGTGAGAGGGAAGGGCATCCACTTTACTGGACACCCTTTGTCTGTTATGCTACCTGTGACGGTTTACGCCGGGCATCAGCAAAGTCGATGATTGCAACCTGAATGTCCCCCCCGTTCTGTTTGGTGCGGTTTTGGACTTCAAACTTCTCCCGTTCTTCGGTTGTATAAGCTCCGTATTCTTCCAGACTCACCTCTGTGGCGTATACCTTCGAGTAGCTCCCCAGCGCAATAAATACTTCCTTGTACTTACGCCGTGGATCGTTGTCCCGGTTGACCGACAGGATGAGTTGCTTCTGCTTTTCCGACAGGCCGAGCAGCTGGCGAACTTCCTCGAACCGGTGCTGATACTTACTCTGATCGAGCAGAATCTTACAGTCCGAGTTGTTGATGATGGCATCCTTAACAATGGTATTGCCAATGATGTCGTCAATTTCCTGGGTGACTACCAGTGCTTCGCCAAAGTGCTTACGAACTGTCTTGAAGAGGTATTTGATGTAGTCGGCCATCGACTCTTTAGCAATGGCTTTCCAGGCTTCTTCAATGACGATCATCTTACGCTGACCCTGCAACCGGCGCAGTTTACTGACGAAGGTTTCCATGATGATCAGCGTCACCACCGGGAACAGTACAGGGTGATCCTTGATGTTGTCCAGTTCGAAGACGACAAACCGCTTGTTGAGCAGGTCAATCTTCATCTCGGAGTTCAGCAGGTAGTCGTACTTACCCCCTTTGTAGAAGGGCTGCATGGTGATCAGAAACTGCTCCAGATCGAAGTACTTGGCTTCGAACTTCTTCTCAAGCAAGTACTTTCGGAATCCTTGCTCGTCGTTGCAGTAATCGTAAAACCCGTTGAAACTAGGGTCTACCTTACCCTTTCGCACCAACTTAATGTATTCCTCAACGGCGTCCCCAAGTGCTACTTCCTCAGTCTTTGTAAAGCTTTCGTCCTCTTTCTTCCACAGCGTCAGTAGCAGCGTGTTGATCGATTGCTTCTTTTCCAGCGAGTAAAAGCCGTCTTCAACGTAGAAGGGATTGAATGTAATGGGGTTGTTTTCTTCGTAAGTCAGATATACCCCGTCCTTCCCCCGCGTCTTTCGTTGTACCAGATCGCAGAGGCCCCGGTATGAGTGGCCAACGTCAACGAGTACAATGTGCGTGTCCTGCTCGTAGTACTGGCGTACCAGGTGGTTCATGAAGAACGACTTACCCGAACCCGAAGGGCCGATCACAAACTTATTGCGGTTGGTTACCAAGCCTTTATCCATTGGCTCGTCAGACAGGTCCACCCACACCGGTTTACCCATTCTGTCACAAAGTCTGATGCCAAAGGGAGACAATGACGAACTATAGGCCGTTTCCATGTTGAAGAAGCACACCGCCTGCTCAGCGAACGTGTAGAACGTCTCATCAGAGGGCAGATCGCCAGCGTTCCCCGGCATGCCAGCCCACAGGAGCCGGGCCGCATCCATTGTGTTTTGCTTTGGCAAGCAGTCCAGGTTGGCAATAGCTGAAGTAGTGCGCGCCCGTAGCGAGTCGAGTTGTTCAGGCTTTTCGGTCCATACCATCACATTGAAGTGAGCCCGGCAAACAGTCCGCTGTTGCTGGATGGCTTCATTGATATAGCGCTGAGTCCAGTCCCGATTGACAGCGTTGGCCGCCGAGAATTGCGAAAGCGAGTGCAGGTTACGTGCCTGCTGTTCAAACTCCCGGAGCGTAGCTTGGGCATCTTCAATGCAGATGTACTGATTGTAGATATGATTGCAGGTCAGCATATGGCCTACCGGCAACGCGCTACCTACAACGAACTTTGTGCTGTCAGACGCCAACGGGCTGTAATTGGCCATTATGTCGACCGTCTGCGGCATGGTTTCCGTATCCGAGATCGTGAAGCACATGACGTCTTTCGAACCAATACGGACCCGTCCATCAATATCCCAATCCTCAAGCATCACCCGTTTCGATCCGTCGGGTTGTAGGCGGAGGTAGTTGGGGATTAACCCCCTATCCCCTTTCTCACTTACAAACTCATCGTCGGTCAACCGAACGGCCCTGATGCCCCCGTCCTGCAGTATGCGTTCGAACTGAGAGACTGTATCAAAAAAAGGTTGTAACTCACGAGGTGAGGTTTGCTCCTGCGGTACCAGCCGTCGACGGGTCAGACTATGCCGATTGCTTTTTTGCTTCTGGCGGGACTTGGGCAGCTTTGAGACGTACAGATAGCAGTAGTGGTTCAGGTAAGGCCGTTCGACAAAGTGCCGCTGAAAGGCCTGCGTCAGAAAACTGTCTTCGCCATGTTCGTGGTCTGCCTTGTATTTCTCTTCGACAAACCAATCCTGTTTGTGAACGATAGTACCGGCAGGCAACAACTTCAGTGCTTTGCAGATAGCACCATGGAGCATCTTATAGTCATCCCCTGCCATTGTGAAGATTTCGGGCAGGTGCAAACGGAAGCCGACGGTTATGTCAGCCAGCTTATTGACAATGCAGTTATTCTCAACGGCCAGTAGTGGTAGGGCCGATTCAAGAGCGCGGGCGTTTAGTTTCACGGAGCTTGGCGAATGGTTTGGCGGACGAAATGATGATGGCCTTGGGCTGAGAACGGGTCGCTTCCAGTTTGAGCAGACCCGATACGCCGTGTTTTGCGGATAGCCGCATGCAGTACCAGATGCCGCCACCGGCCGAAGCAATCACGATTGCCGTAGCCAGGTAGACATTTAGGCCAAAAACCCCGTTGAGAATCACGGCGAGAACCAAACTACTGATCGCAATGCCTGCGGACAAATAGAGATAAGTACCCTTCAAACCGCGAAACTCAACGGGGTTTCCGATACCCTTGTTGACTTCGAGCATCAGCCAAAGAATGCAGTCAGGATCGTCCCCACAGCGACCAGAAACAGAGCTGCGCCAAACCAGCTCATAACCGCCTTCTGCGTGTCAGGATCGCCATTGTGGAACTTGCTGTAGACGCGCACGCCACCGATCAGACCAATCACCACACCGAGTGCTAACACAATGGTTTGTGCCGAGGTAGCATACCCCCGGATCGTTGTCGCCGTTGCGCTCAGGGCAGCAGCACCGTTACCCCCACCGGCCTGCGAATTGGCCATCATGGTCATGAACATCAGATCCGCGGTCAAGAGGGCCCGGAAGGGGATGTTTTTGAGAGAGATTTTCATGGTTAAATAGAATATGGTAGTTAAAACTTGCACTAATATTCAAAATTTGAATCTAAAGTAAATACAAAATTTAAAAATCAAACATCAATACAGGATAAAAACTTTTCACGCCCCCCTGCAAGTGTCAAAAAGTACCACTTTGGTCTACGATTGAAGCATTATACCCCAGTCGTATAACATGAACACACCGTTTATCGTATAAAATGAATGTATTTACAATTACTATTTAGATATAATACTTAAATATTGAATATAAAATGAGTATTATATCAGGAATCTATACTTTTGCTTTGAGCACAAAAAAAGGCTGACGTTACGGCCAGCCTTCTACAACCTACTCAATCCCCTATTTACTGCGCGTACAACTCATCCAGGTAGTTCCATGGTCGGATGTAGGTCACCCCGCTTTGTCGACCAGATTGTTCTTTGACGTACGGATCAAATACCTGTTGGCGGCCGAGACGGCTCAACAGAAAGATTGTGACCAGCACGGTCACGTACAGCGACAACATACCCCATTGACCAGCCCCGGCCAATACGATGGCAACGATCACCGCGCTCCAGAGCAGGGCGAATCGTGGCGCCACCTGGTTCCAGAGCACGAATTTCGACCGACTGTAGGTATGGACGTTGTAGCCAATCAACAGCGACAGCATGTCTTTGGCCGTTCGATGCATGCCCAGTCTGACGAGCATGGCAACGCCGTTTTCGCTTGCCCGGCCCAGCCACCACATCAGTCGCACGAACAATACCAGTGCGAGTAAGGCAACGAGGCAGACAATCCAAGCTTTGGTAGCAAATGATGTGAGTAGCATGGGCCTGGGAGTTATCGATTAAAGGAGATATCAGCAAAAGCGGCTTGCCCCGCCTGATAGTTGATCATGGATGCAATACGAACGGCAGGTTGGTTCTGTTCATCTTTGGCTTTGGCCTTTCCGGACTCATCCTTGGAGACGCCATCGGCTGCGACGATAAGATCATCAAGCCGTTCCTCTGTCGGACGAACTATGGTGCCGTTAACTGGCAAAGCGAATGGTTCCTGCTCCTCGATCACTGCGCCGGCCAGATTCAGTTCTTGGTCGGCCTGCTCTGCTACAACGGGAGCCGCTGCTACTACCGGGGCTGGTTCAGGCTCGACAGGCTCACTGTCGCCATAACTATGCACCGAGTAGAGGTTTGCTTCGTCTTCATCGTCGTCAGATTGCGTTGTGGTCACGGCCGCGTCCGCAGGCGCTTTTTTGCCTTTGTTACTAAGCCATTCACGAATGTCTTCTCGGTAATAAACTACGGCAATGTAGCCGTAATAAAGCGCGGTTATGATCCCACCGACGACGAACAGATCTAACCAGGTGAAACGACTAAGCATTGGATTGGTTGTCTCGCTGGTTAGCCTCGTAGAGTTGATCCAGCAGGTTATACAAAACGTGATTAATTGTTACATCCTTCTTGAAGGAGACTTCCCGCAACAAGCGGTGATGTTTAGCCGAGATACGAACCTGTTTAGGATAACCCTCGTCCTTGGGCGGCTGAGCCTGAATCAGTTCATCGATCGTAAACCCGTTGTTAGCCCGTTTGCTGCGGGCTGCTTTTGGCTGAGGGGCGCTGTCAACGACAGCCAAAGGCGTCTGCTCTGGGGTGGCTATCGTTTCTGCAGGTTGCTGTTCTTCATCGGCTTCCGATACCATTGCCGGTTTCTCTTCCTCCTTTGGCTTTGGTGGTGGTGGCTGTGGGATCATGCTACTGCTGAACTTGGACGCTTTGGCCACATTGGTTTCGCGGGCCATATCTGAAAGCTTCTTACCTGGTGTCTGATTCATACTAGCTGTTGATTGAGAGTAGTTGTTCGATTTCGGTAAACAGGTCTTTCAGTCCACTATTGCGCAAGTAATTGATAGGCATTGGAAACAGCGTCGATGTGTTACCCGAGTCCTGATAGGAGTCACGTTGTGGGATACGGCTTTTCAAACACTGGAATCCGTATTGATTCAACCGCTCTTCGAGCTGATCAGCAATCAGTGCATCTCGGGAAGGCTTGTAGCGATTCCAGATAACCCGGCAGCGATCGGCCGGTAGTAGACCAATCTGATTGATCGACGTCAGGTAGCTGAAGCCCGTCGTTACGGCGTACTGAGAGGTATCCATTGGAACGACCAGATAGTCCAGTTTACCAATGGCGATCTCATAGCCATCAACGTCAATACTACCGGGCATGTCGATCAGGACCAGTTGGGTATCATCGGCCAGCGACTTCAGCAGTTCGGGTACATTAGCCGGCGTTCCCGATAGGATCTGATAAGGCTCTACGTTCTGCTCGTCAAAGCGGGCGCTCATTTCCTCATCCGCTTCAATCAGATCGACTTCCCGAAGCCGCTGATTGTATACCGACAGCTGCGAACCGTCAACGTCGAGGATAGCAACCTTTATGCCCCGTTTGTAGTGGAGCCAGGAAGCAACGATAACAGAAAGCGTTGTTTTCCCCATTCCACCCTTTTGGGTCGCGAAAGCAATAACTGCGGGGGAGCCGAGTGCGGCAGCAGGAGCCCCAGTTGAGGGCTGCGTTTCAGAGGTGACCATAAGTGCTATGTTTTAATTACGGGATCAAAGAAAATGACTTGTCAATTAACTGACAAGTTAACTTCAAAAAAAAATGATCAATTGATTAATTGATTAGTCATTAAGTCATTTTGTCAACTTAATGACAAAGTTACTTAATGACTTGTTATTAAGTCGTTAAGTCAAGAAATCATTTCGTTGACTTAACGACAAACACACCTCGTCATTTTAATGACTAAATGACTTGTCATTTTGCTGACTTGTCAACAGCCGCACAGTGGGTACCGAAGCCCCCGCGTGTCATTAAATCATTTTGCTGACTTGTCAACTAAATGACAGCCCTCTCTACACGAAGCCCCCACACCGAAAGGGGGGCCGTTCGAAGTTAGCAAGATGTGTTTTTGTCATACAAAAACCTGTTCGATACCCCTGGTATGCTCACATGACTAGCCTCCGAAGTCGGCTAGTTTAAACTCAATCAACCCAATGGAAAACACACGCAATACTGGGGGGCGGCCTGAACTACCCCCCGATCAACAAAGTACAAAACGCATCAACGTACGATTGACTCAGGAGGAATACGAAGCCTTTGTGCAACGGCGAGAAACGGTTCAATCGAAGGATATGTCAGACTTCATTCGGTGCGTAATTCTGGACAGACCACTGCCGGTAAAGGAAGCGATTACCACCTATCAATCCAGTGTATTATCACAGCTAGCCGAGATTCGGGACGATGTTCTACGTATCGGCGTGAACGTAAATCAGTCGGTCAAACGCATCAATAGTATGACTGATTACCGCGATTTACAACGCGAAACGGCTAACTTATCAGGTCAGGTTGAGCGCTTAAATAGTCAGCTGACAACCCTGATAAAACACCTCGCTACCCCTACCGATGGTCGCGCGGATCAGTAGCGGAGCCAGCCCTTCAGGGGCGGCCCGCTACAATGAGAACAAGGTTGAGAAAGGGGAAGCAGAGCGATTAGCCGTGCGCAATTTCAAGGGTGTGGTCCAACCGGTGGGGGAGATGACCTACGCAGTCGTTGCGGGTAAACTCGAAGACCAGGCCGGGCTAAATCAACGCATTGGCAAACCTACCTTTCACGCAAGCCTTTCACTGGCACCAGGTGAAAAGCCGTCCTCTGCTGAGTTGCTGGCAATGGCCGATCAGTACATGCAGGGGATGGGATATGGCCGGCAACCCTACGTTGTTTACCAGCACCACGACACCGACCACACGCACGTTCATATCGTTTCGGTGCGCGTCGACGACAAAGGCAAAAAGGTACCGGACAATCATGAACGGGAGCGTAGCAACAAGCTACGGCAACAGATAGAACAAGACTTCGGGTTACAGGCTGCTCAACGGACGGCCGTCAAGAAAGAACGTGTCGAACTCGTACCCCTACAGTACGGACAGGGAGATCTGAAGCGTGAGCTTTCTGATGTCGTTCAGGGTGTATTGCGCGGCTTTCAATTCAGCAGCATGGCCCAGTACAATCAGCTGCTGGGCATATACAATGTGAAGGCTATCGAAGTCCCGCAGCCAGGCAAAGCGCCCGGACTAGTTTACTCGCTGCTTGATAGCCAGAAGAACACGGTCGGTACCCCCTTTGCTGCCAGCACCCTTCCTTATCAACCTACGCTGTCCACCGTAACACGGCGCGCAGACGCGGGGAAGAAGATCAAAGGCGACCGGGTGAAAGGTGTACGTAAAGTAGCGTACACAGCCCTCACCGGTAGCGCGAACTGGACAGACTTTCAGGTAAAGCTTTCTGCAGTCGGCATTGAGACGCTACCCCACCGGGGAGCCGACGGCAACCTGTTCGGCATCAGCTATGTCGACGTGCGCAGTAAGGCAATCTACGGCGGCAGTGAACTGGGCAAAGCTTATACGGCCGGATCGCTCAAAAACACCTTCGGACCCGATTACACGTACCCTATCGACCGGCCCCTCGACGCAGGGAAGACAGCATCCATCGAACACAAACAGCAACAGAGTAAACAGCTGGTCGACAAGCCAGCGCAGGACCAATCAGTGAAACAACGCGAATCGCAGGACCAAAACCAATCGCCTATGCACAACCAAGACATGATCCGCCAATTTCTTAACGCTCTGGCAGGGCCCGAGGAGAATGATAACGAACACGAACTCAAATCCATGTTAAAACGCGCCCGGCAGCGCAATCGTTGACCATGAAAGACGAACGTAAGAACCTTATTCACAATACCGAAATATTCCTCTTCGCAGGAATGGGCCTGTTGGGGCTACACTTCTATGTCGAACTGGAAAGCTTCTTTGCGGGTTTCGGCTGGTCAAATCCAGTTGTTGTCGAGAAGTTGGGTAAGCTGGTCAATCCCCCCAAGTTTGCGAATAGTCACTGGTTGTTGAAGGCCAGTGGAGGGGCCTGTTTCGTGCTGTTTAGTTTGGGCAGCCATTCAATCAAGTCAATCAAGATTACCTGGCGTAGCGTCTTTATCGCACTTGCGCTAGGTTTACTGTTCTTCATGGGTACGCTACCCATGCTAACCAGTCAGCGCCTGCTCGATGCCGTCGGTATCACTCCGCTCAGTGTTGCCTACATCGCTTTGTCTGTGGTGGGGCTACTATACCTTATCAAAGGCGTACAGGGCGCAAAGCGGGTATTGGACTTCCAGATAGGCAGCGATAGCTTCAACGAGGAGAACGAAAGTTTTCCGCAGCAGGAGCGCCTTATTGAGAACGATTACTCGATCAACATCCCGATAGAATTCACTTACAAGCGAAAAAAACGGTTCGGCTGGATCAATCTGACCAACCCCTTCCGTGCGCTGCTTGTGATGGGCATTCCCGGTTCCGGTAAGACGTTCGGCATTATTTACTATGTCATTCGCCAACACATCAAGAAGGGGTGCACAATGTATATCTATGACTGGAAGTTTCCGGATCTATCGCTTGTGGCCTTAAACGCAATGAAACGGCACTACAAAAAGCTGCCAGAGGGAACGCGCTTCTACTGCATCAACTTTGACGATCCGAGCCGGTCACACCGATGCAATCCGATTGCCCCGGTATACATCCAGACTATTGACGATGCCTACGAGACGGCCAAGTTAATGATGTACAACCTCAACCGGAAATGGATAGGCACGGAGGGTGATATATGGGCAGACTCCGCCATCAACTACGCAACGGCTATTCTCTGGTATTTGCGGTGTTACGACAAAGGCCAATACTGCACCTTTCCGCACCTAGTCGAAATGATGACCGTGGACTACAGGAAGATTTTCCCGATTTTGATGGAGCGGGAAGACCTGGAAGCCTATATGGTGCTGTTCGTGTCTGCTTACGAAGGGGGGGCGATGGAACAGCTGGAGGGACAGATGGGATCGGCCCGTAGTGGTATAGCCAAGTTATCAAGCCCCGGTGTGTATTGGGCCATGAGTGGCAATGATTTTACGCTCGATATCAACAACGAGAAGGCACCCAAGATTTTGGTCGTCGGCAACAATAGCAAAAAGAAAAACATGTACTCGGCGGCCCTAAGTCTGTACAACGCGCGGGTACTCAATCAGATCAACGTACCAGGCCAGAAGCCCTCATCCGTCGTCATCGATGAGTTGCCCACAATCTACTTTCAGGGACTTGACACGCTGATAGCCACCGGACGCAGTAACAAGATCGCCGTAACGATTGCCATGCAGGACTTCGCGCAGCTTGAGAAAGACTATGGCAAGACGGAAGCGGAAGTAATACGAAACACCGTCGGCACGGTTATCTCCGGCGCCGTGAAGGGCACAACAGCCAAAGCGGTTGAGGAACTACTGGGTAAGAACGTTCAGCGTAAGCAAAGCATCAATATTCAATCGGAGGATACGACGCACAGCATCTCGACCGATCTACAGCCAATGATGCCGGCAGCGAAAGTTGCACGGATGGGCACCGGGACTGTGGCGGGCGTGGTAGCGGGTGGTTATGGGGAGGAAAGCGAGTACAAAGCGTTCCATGGTAAAGTGATTGTCGACGAGGACGAGTTTAAGGCTGAGCAGAAGATTAAGGAACTCCCTGAATTTTCTATTTTTGCTAAGGACAAAGGCTCCATCGCCGATCAGGTTGCTGCTAACTACTCGCTTATCAAGAAGGAAGTTAAGGACTTGGTAGAACAGGAATTCGGACGGCTTGGGGGAAACCATTCATCTACAAAAAAGCGTAAACCATGATGAGCGAAGACGGTACCAAGACAGCCACTATCGTAAGTGACCGGCTGGCCCAGTTACGGAAGAACTTAGGAGATCGGCTTGGTCGTCCGCTAACGATTCAGGGTCTTGCCGATCGGAGTGGCGTCAAAACGAATGCGATACAACGGCTGGAAGATGGGCTTAAAGGAAACTTTGAAGCCCTACTTACAATCCTACTCTACTACCGGGGGCAGGGCTATAGCCTGGACTGGATTTTGGTCCCCGACAATCGGGACATACCCATGATGATGACTCCGGGAGAGGATCTGCTGAAAGTCAACAACGCAATCCTGGACATGAGCAGAATGCTGAATGAGAGCTATCGATCAATCAGTCAGCACTTACGCGCTATTGGGCTGGAAAGCGTCAGTGCTTCTGTGGTACCGGACGAGGTTGTTGAACCAGCCGGGGTGTTGTAACACTATCGGCAAGCCATACGGAAGCCTTTTTGCGCAGTAAGAAACAGAATTGAAACGGGTCTATAACGGACCCGTTTTTCTTTATGGTATAGTGCAGATGGGGGCCTGTAGCCGCTCCTGTCTGACCAACCCGACCGATTCCCTCCCCGCAGCGCACGGATTGCCCTACACGCACACAATAGCCGCTCAGGTGTCCGTATACCGTCTCGAAGCCGAACGCGTGTTGTAGCCGCACGAAAGCGCCTAATTCGGCATTGTATCCCACTTGCTTTACGATCCCCGCAGCCGTGGCCTTTATGGCCTGACCTGTGGTTGCCTTAACGTCCAGACCAGTATGAAGCCGTACCCGTCCATAGATCGGATGTTTTCGTAGTCCAAAGGGAGAAGTAACCCGGAATCGTTCGAGTGGCAGGTCCACCGGCAACACGCAGGGGATTAGTGGGAGGTAGTCAGGCGTCAATGCAATAGCCTTCACGACCTGCTCAATCTGAGCATAGGACAAAGCCCGATGCATCAGGGCCAACTCAACAGTGTCAAGCTCAACGGTTGCGGAGTCGACGGCCAATGTATCCCTCGTTTGCGCGATTGCAGACGTCAGGGTGGAAGACAAGAGACCAACCCCCACAACAACCGTTAGCACGACTTTTGAGTACATATTTAAAATCTAAATATAAATCTCTATAAAGATTCGGATTTTAAATTAAAAACTTAAATTTAATCAGATATAGTGTTGATTATCACCTCAACTTTTCACGTAAGCCATGGAAACCGCTACGAATTACGCTCGTCAACAAGCTGACGGCCTCGACAACATTGCGCCAACTACCTTGCAGGGTCAACAGGCATGGCAGTATGCCCAGTCTGACAACTTCCTCAGCCCCGAAGAAGCAGCGGCCGTTATGCGTCAGCAGCTGGAGCCTTACCGGGATCAGATCACGGCAAAGCTTACTCAGATCGGCTACGCACCGGACAACCTGGCAAAGCATCCCCAGATCGAACAGGCGCTTTACAGTGGCCAGCAAACCGAATCATTAGGCATTCTGGTTGGGTCAGAACTCGAACTGCGCGGTCGACTACGCATTGTCATGACAGAGCAGGGCCCAGATTTTCGATTCACACCGACTCAGCCGGCGCTAACCATACCCGACAGCGTTAGTGGCGTACGACTCAGCAAAAATGAGCAGCAACAGCTACGGGAGGAGGGTGCGCTTGAACGTCCGGTACTGCTACCCGAGAATGGCACACTGGTTCCAACTTTCCTTCGGATAGATCCGCAGACGCAGACGCTCGAACTGTGGCGAGTGCAGCCCGAGCAGCTGCCTACCAAGTTGCTGGGCGTCGATTTGACAAGAGATCAGCAATTGCAGCTTGTCAGTGGCCATGCTATTCACCTGATGGGCTTGCGGGACAGCCAGAACGAGCCGTTTAATGCGATGGTGAGTCTGTCACCGGCCAAACAGTCCATTCAGCTAAGTGACTTTAGCCGTCAGAACGTAGCTTTGAAGGCAGACACTCCTTTTCAGCAGCAGTTAGCCCTCAACAACGAGGGGGCGAAAACCGATCAGACGCGCGGGCAGGAAATCAGAACAGGCCAAAGCGTAGTTACCAATGCACAGAAGGAGACGGTCGAAAAGCAACCAGATGAACAGCAGGCCCAATCCGTTGGGAAACGGATGAGCCGCTAATCCCCGATTATTACTCGCCATGACAAAATTTGATGAACTGAAGGAGCGGTTTCCAAATCTCATACCGGTTCAAGAGCTACGATCCAACGTATCAATTGTCGAGTTGGCAGTTCAATACGGGTATGAACTCCAACGGCATAAAGGCCAGAGTAGGCCCGTACTGGAGCACAGCGCCTACAACGATACGATTATCATAAAGAACCCAAAGGACCCCGCACAGCAGGTTTATCAGCGTGCGGGCGACTTTGCGGATTCGGGAACGATCATTGATTTCATTCGTAACCGGTTGTCGACAGTGTTTGTCATGTTCAACCGGCCCGGCGACAATGAATTCAAGAACATCACCAGCGTGCTCTATGACTACCTGCGGGTTGATCCCAACATGGTGGCCAAAAACAGGGCTGTAACGGCCGCTCTTGCTGACACCGGTACCAAACAGCAGTTTGCCAAAGAACTCTTTGATTTAAGGCCCCTGGCCCCTGACAACTACCTTACCAAGCGAAACATCGCGCCGGAAACAATCGCCCGACCCGAATTCGCCAATAAGGTGGTTGCCCAGGTGGCTTACCTCAACCCAGCTACTGGTCATACCGATGACTACCTGACGGCAAAAGAACACCCGGAGCGTAACTATCTGAAGTTTACCAATGTCGCATTCCCGTATTACAATGGGCTGTCCCCAGAAGTTACAGGGCTTGAGCTACGGAACGAGAAGCTCAAGCTTCACGCGCCGGGCAGCGATCGTTACAGCAGCGTCTTCGTCTCCAATGCACCAACCAAAGCGCAGCACTTCGTCGTTATGGAAAGCGCCATTGATGCCCTGTCGCATCAACAGCTACGGGCCATACGGGGAGACAATGCGTTTGACTCGGTTTACTTCTCAATCGGTGGCCAGCTCACCAACCAGCAGGTCAATACGGTTACTCGCTACATCGGGTCGTTTCCGAAGGCTGAGAACTATTCGATCAATCTGTCTTTTGACAATGACACCAAGGGGCACCGCTACGACCTGCAATTCGTGCAGCAACTGGTAGCGGCCAAATTCCCCATGAGTCCAACGGTAGGCAACTCCCACCGCATCAGTTACGTTTTGCCCGAAGATCAAGCGTACCGACCGATCCGGGACGAACTGCTGAGTAAGGCCGAGTACTTCAACCAGAACGTTCGCGCGCAGATCGGCCGTACCGATGGCGACGCATTAGGGCAGAAGGAGCTACAGAGTCAGCAGATATTCATCGGCTTCAACGCAGGTCAGACAACAATCAATATTCCGGAGTCGTGTGCTGCCTTATTGATGGTGACCCGTTCGCTGCTGGAGCTTACCGGACTTGACGAGCGCATTAAAATCAGCAAATCGGTCGGAAAGGATTACAACGAAGACCTGACAAGGGAGATCCAGCAAACAGGTAAGTACCGCTATTCGATCACCGATGAGACGGGGCAGACGCTTTATGACGGTAATTCAGCTAATACGCTGTCTCGCCAGATGAATCACCTTAAACATCAGGCTGAATCAGAAGGTAGTACCAAATCTTATACGGTTAACGAACGTCAACCGTTTGGATTCACCAAACCCCAGGTCGAACTATCAATTGAAGCTGGCAAGGTCATTAAGGCAACGCAGAAGCCTGAGTTTCACCAGCAGGTTCTTAACGAAAGGAAAGAGCAGAAGAGCGTTACCACCGCATTACCCGAAAAGATTGCCCTCAACCCAGAAGATAAGCCGCAGGTCGGCAAAGTACCACAACCAGGGGATGATAACTCCCTAAAACCCAAACGAAGATGATTAGGAATGCTGTCAAATTCACGGATTTGGATTCCTTTCTCGATCACATAGACAGAAAGGGGTGGAATGGGGAAGTAACAGGCCTGCTCTTTGAAGATGGCAGACGCCCGTACTGCTCGGCCTATTTCATACCGACCGACAAGCTACCCCAGGGGTTCGACCTGGATGATATTGGCGAGTTTGGCGGCACGTTCGCAAAGGTTAAGGAATTTACCTATGTCGGCACCGAGCGGTTCGTTGTTGACTTTATGGTTTTCCCGCGATCCCTATGCGGATATGTTGAAGTAGACAGCGACGGCTCTATTACTTTTGCAGATGATACATCTACAAACGACGGATCGGACATGAACTTTGTAATCAATCTACAGGACGTAGCAGGGCAGGAATACTACCTAGCCGCCGATGGCAGAATGATAAATCTAGCCAGCACTGAGACTGATGAACCGTTACTGTTGAAGACCAACAAACAGGTCACAAAGCAGATTGCCAGCTTGCGCGAGAAATACCCGCAGACATGCCGTATTACCGCCGTAGAGCGACGCGACTTTGAAGACAGGCGGAAGGCCGTCCAACACCCTGACGACGCTGTATAAGCCAATTGTGAAGGTTGGAAAGGGGAAAGAAAGCATTGACAGAACAGGGGCGGAGTTTGCCCCTTTTTTTGTGTCATTATTTTACATTAAATGTATATTATTATTTGCTATTTAATGTAAAAGGCCGTACCTTAGATATGTAATTAAAACATAGCAAACATGACGGTTGAGACGGAAGTACCCTTTGATTTCGAGTTCAGCTACACCCCCGGCGAACGCGCAGACCGCGACTATCCCGGTTCCAATCCAGAGGTTGTTATCACCCACGTTACCCTATTTGGCGTCACGATTCCGCTGGAATCCCTGAGCAAAGAGGTAATAGACCAAATGGTCGATGAGGTGCTGGAACGCTACGTAGACTAACCAATCAGCCTACCCGGAGGGCCAAATCCGGGAACTTCTTCACCTCATACCGTCAGCCCCGTTACAGCCATGAACACAGTATCAACCACCGCCCCCAGCCGCGCCGACGTAGTAGCCTTTGCGTGGCAGATCGCCAGAGCCGCCAAACTGCCTTTTGGCGAAGCCAGCAAAAAAGCATGGGCCACCCGCAAACTACAAGGCCAGATGCAACAGCGGGCCGTCAGCTTCTTCTACCGCAAGGGCGACGGAACCGAACGCTTTGCGGTAGGGGATATGCTTGCCGCGCCAGCACCGGAGAAAGCCAGCGGCAAGCCTACCAACGCGCTAGTCGTGCGCTACTATGACACCCTCGCCGGAGGTTGGCGCAGTTTCCGAGCCGACCGCCTGATAGTCGCCTGACTCATTACCCCGAAGGCCGGACGGGTTGTTCCGGCCACCTTTCACCCCTTTACGCATTACCACTATGGCAAAGAGCAACGCCACCCATAACACCACTACCCCCGAAGTACCCGCGCTGAAATCGCACCAGACCTTTAACCAGGCTACCGGCGAGATCGGAAGCAAGTTCAAGTATCTGGAAGGCCACCCCCGGCAATACCGGTTCGATGCCAAAGAAGGCACGTTTTCAATCAATGGTACGGAGAAGCTAGGGCCAACCCTTTCGTTTCAACCCTTTGCGTGGCGCATCTTCAACGATAGCATTCTGAACATGGGACCGAAGCTATGGGCCGAACTGTTCTTTGTTGATGAAAAGAATTGTGTGTCGGTCGTGATGTTTCACGGCTATTCAGTGGACAATATTTTCCGCCTGATTGAGCCACTGTATTACGACGACCAGACGCTTGCTGATGTGGTAATCACAGTAGTAGCGGAGAAGAAGGAGAACACCAAGATTACCCCGAAAGGCATCTACTACATCGCCAACTTTTCGTACAAGTTAGCGAAGGACACCGACCGGACAGCCCAGCTAAAAGAGTTCGGGCAGGATACACGCATCTTCCGGCAGGAGACGGTAACGGACTTAGCCACTATCAAAACGGCGCTGAACTATTACAATCCGTTCGCCAACGGGGATGAACCGGAAGCCCTACCGGAAGGCTCTACGCAACAGGAGGTAAACGACGCGGTTGAGCAGCACTACGCCGAGCAAGCCGAGCAGACAGAGCAATAGCCATTAGAACGAGTCGGGCGGCTGAGGTGATAGCCAGCCGCCCCCGCTCAAAACAGCCCAGCACATGACCGCTCAATTTCCCCCCATCAAAACCGTTGTCGGCAAACTGCTGCTTAACAGTTGGTCCGCCGAGTACGCGCTGAATATCAAACCGGCCTGCGCGGATCGTGACTTTTTGAATAGTGCGCTGAATTGGGCGCAACCGCAGGCCTACTACGCGGCTCTGTTCTCGATGCGGGCGCGACTGGCCGCAGACGATGTACACATGGCTGACCCGAAGGCCATTGAGAAACTTATGATTCGGTGGGCGCAGGACGGGGTATTTGGCGAACCTATGCGGACCAACCCCTTTGCCGATCTGTTCAACGCGCCCCGCCTACGGGTAACCGGCCCCGAAGCAGCCGCCCGGCATATTGAACTGACAAACCGGGTTCATGCCTTCGCCATCCTGAACGAAACCTACATCAGCAGCCGGGTAGGGGAGCCTACCTACCGGCGCATTATCGCCGACCTGCCCGACTACCTGCGAAACGGCTTTGTCGGTGCCCGCACTACGCTGATCCTGTCCGAGGACTAAAGGCGCTCGATACTTTCTCCCCTTTTCCAATTCTGACCATCTACCCCGTACCCAAACTTGAGTACGCTAGCCGCCCTGTTGCCATGAACGCCGAATACTACCCAACGCCCCGCCCTGTTATCGCCAAGATGCTGAACGGCATCGACGCCCGTAGTTTGAAAGCCAAACAGATTTTGGAGCCACAGGCAGGGGAGGGCGCGCTGCTCGACTACCTGACCGGCATTTGTGGCGTATCCAGCCGCAACGTGTACGCCATCGAAGAAGATGCCGACCTAGCCTATACGTTGCAGGGCAAAGACTACAAAGTCATTCACAACGACTTTCTGACCTATTCCGGTGATTACCTGTTCGACCTGATCCTGATGAACCCACCGTTCAGCAACGGCGACGAGCACCTGCTGAAAGCGTGGGAGGTGATGCAGGAGGGAGATATAGTTTGTCTGTTGAACGCCGAAACGATCCGCAACCCCTACACCAGTCGGCGGAAGTACTTGGCCAAGGTGATCGACGATTTTGGCAGCGTGGAGTACTTGGGCGACTGCTTTAGCCAGGCTACCCGCCGAACGGACGTAGACGTTGCACTCGTGCGGCTTCACAAGGCCGAGAAAGACCCCCGGTTCGATTTCTCATTCAGCGGCAACGCCGAACGTAAGTTCGATTTCAGTGAGGAGCTGATCAGCGATCAACTGGCCATGAACGATCTGACCGGCGCACTGCTACGGCAGTACGAAATGACCAAAAGCGCTTACGTCGGCTACATCAAAGCCCGGAAGGAATTGGAGTTCTATTCGCAAGGGCTCATTTACAGCCATAACAGCGTTACCAAACTAGCTGATGAGAATTACAGCCCCAACCTCAGCGCGTCTTACAACGGCTTTCTGAACAGCTTCAAGTCGGAAGCCTGGAGCATGATTCTAGGCAAGCTCAACGTCGGTAAGTTTCTGACCAACAGCGTAATGAAAGACTTCGAGAAGTACAAGAAGTCACAGGGGGCAATGGACCTCACGCGGGAGAACATTCTCAGCATGGTACAAATACTGATTATGAACCGGGGCAGCATTATGGAAAAAGCGGTTGTTGACGTGTTCGACATCTTCACCAAGTACCATAAGGAGAACCGCTGCCATGTGGAGGGCTGGAAGACAAATGACTATTGGAAGGTCAACAAAAAGATCATTCTACCTTACTACCTGGACGATATTCGTTGGTCTACTTACTACAGCACCAGTCACCGCTGTTATCAGGAGTTTGCCGACATTGAAAAGGTTATGTGCTACCTGACAGGGCGGGACTACGCCCAGACGCCCAGCATAAAGGACTTTATCAGTAAGGTGCGAATCGGTGATAGTGGCGAGCACGAAAGCACATTCTTCTACTTCCGTTGCTACAAAAAGGGTACGCTGCACTTACGGTTCAAAGACGAGAAGTTATGGGAGGAGTTTAACCGGCAGGCCTGTAAGGGCAAAATGTGGCTACCTGATTGATTTGTAGGGGTTTTTCGTACCGTGGTACGAAAAACCCAATGCGACGATTTAAAGACATTTTTTAAACCATTGCGAAATTGGAACGGGAGAAATGAAGCAGTTAACCAGTGGCAGCCGCGTAAAGGTCAGCGTCTACAAAAACGGGTTCTTTGTCAACAGCTACACCGGTAGCGTTATAGCGTTTACAAAGACTGGTCTAGTGAAGGTCAAGCCAGATTCACCCATGGCCGGCATCAAATGCGTATCGGCCGACAATGTGAAAGTCATAGCCGAAGCCCCCCAGTAACAAGAGAAGCCAGCCCGATCCGGGTTGGCTTCTGCGTAATTAAAACATAGTTTTTGTGGGAGCATCACTGCGCCCGCATTACACCAACGCCCTGATTGGCTGTTTTGGTTCTCACTGGATACCGTTCAAACTATATTTACATAATAAGTACATTTTAATTTGCTATTTACTGTAAATGCATCTACCTTAGTATTGTAATTAAAACATAGGAAAAGATGCGATTAATCAAGATTGACCCTAACACTCAGACCATTGAGTACGTCGAAAGCACCGGCAAACTGAATAGCCTGCGCGAGTTGATTGAGTGCCGCATGATCGACGTATGCGCCCGTCAGGACAACGGCGATTCGTTGACCGTCGACGACGAAGCTCTGTTCCTGGAGCCGCAGCCGTTCGCCTTCCGTTTTGGTAACTACGGCCAACCCGTTCACGGAATCGCTTTGCTTACTGGCACCGACGAGGAGGGCCGTACGGCTGAACCCACAATGACGCTCGAAGAAGCGCAGCAATGTGTCGAATGGATGGGCAACGTATATACGTCACCGTCATTCACGGTAGTCCCGCTTTATGACCGGGTTTTGATGCCGGGTATCTATCCTAATTGATACCACAAAAGCCGGAAGGGGGGCGACTCCCTTCCCGTTTCAACCCACTAATCGATTAGCTATGTTCCTCATCAAGATCACCAACAGCCACCCCGTCACCAATCGGCTGAAAGAATACATCGATAAACAGCTGCGGCAGTTGGAGTGCATGAACGTGGCAGACCCCGAAACGCTCAGGAAGCATTTAGAACGCATCGTACACCGGGCGAACGTCTGCCACCCGCGCTGCCATCCGCTTAAGTCTTATCTGAATCCGGCCTACACGAAAGGCGATTACACGGCAGGGGTAAGCGAACTGATTCAGTTCAGTTTGTACGCCCACCGGGGCACTTTCGAGGGTACACCCGCGCCAACACCAATGCCCGCCGAGCAGGGAAGGCAGGCAACCCTATTCTCGTAGCGGCTCAAAACACTATTCAGTAAATCATCAAATCATTTCGGGGGAGCCGTTCGGCACTCACCTACACCTTTTATTTCCCTTTCCAACCATGGAATACCGTTCAATGCCTCGCTATGCGAACTCTGACCTTAGCCAGTTTCGTGATCAACTATTGGGCCTGCCTGCCCGCAAACCATCTACAGCAGCCCTCGTCTTTGGGACGCTGTTTCATAGTCTGACGCTGGAACAACAGCCACCGACGGGCATCAATCCGAAGCTGGATGTTCAGCTCATTGCTATGCGTGATTCGGTCATGCAATGCGACTTTGCCCGTAACGCCATCCAAACCGGACGGGTCGAACTGGTGCAGACGTGGGAGGACGAACTAACAGGCTTGCCCTGCAAAGGAAAGCTTGATATATGGTGCGATCGGGACGAAACGATAGTAGACCTCAAATCGACCAGTGCGCGCTCCTACGGCGAGTTTCTAAAGTGCTGTGAAGACTACGACTACGACCGGCAGGCAGCGTTCTACCTTGACGGCAACCCGTTTGCAAAACGGTTCGTCATTATTGGTGTTCAGAAGACTGCCCCGTTCCAGGTCTTCTACTTTGAAGCCACAGCTGCGCGGGGTTGCATCGAGATGGGCCGTAAGAAGTACGGGGCCCTACTTCGGGATATTGAGCGATTCGGCTTTACACCTACCTCGTGGGACAAGAAGGCGGTTTACCTGCAACCACTTAGCCAGGCTGCCTAATGGAGACGCCGATCACACAGCCAGTTGCCGACGAGGTTCGGCACTGGCAGGTTGGCGACCTGTTCACGCTGGGCGTATCAACCGAGCGGAAGCTGGTCATCAACGTTACTGACGACCGGGTGGGGGTGATTGCTGAGAGTAAATTCTACAGCTGGTACGGGCATCAACCACAGATCACCGTTAATTACAAGTGTAGTAAGATGGAGCGTGCGACGAGCAGGCCCAGCAAGTTAGTCTTAATGTAAAAATGATAATTGAACTAGCGAAACTAAAATTGAAGCAGTTAAGACGGTAAACGATATAATTCCCAATCAATAAGCAATCGTCAATTGGCACTATTGATGAACACAATGACGTATTACTGTCTGGCATATACCTTAAGTGTTCATCTGAAGCGTCAACGGTATTGCAAGAACAACCTTGAACTCCCTACTACTATAATGGATAAGTCACTTGAATTCTTTGAAGATACTCTCCGTACCAGCATTGCAGATCTGTCTCAGTTGATCCGTAGAGAAGCACTGATAAATAGCCCCACAGAGCACCAAAAGGCCCTCAGCAGTATTGTTTACTTTACGTTATTGAAGGACGAACTTAGCCGGCTGTTAAGCGCTGAAAACGCCGTAATCGTCACCGTTCAGCGAGTCCTAGAAGGAAAACCCTTCGAAAGCAATGATTTGATTCTGTCCGAAGATTCAGCTACTACAGCACAAGAATATTGCTATTCATTCTTTACCCGGATTGATTGTCCACTCGGCTCGGCTAGTGTGGAACTTGGTAATTGGATTGCCAGCTACGTCGACCAACAGCAGAGTATTCGGGACTCGTTTACTCACTACTTCCCAGATGTACAATTCTTACTAGGCGAAGTTGATTCCGCTGGCGTAATCAACACACACTCAATCAGTGAAGCTGAGTTGTTTGATTCACGGACTCGCGGACTGTTAGATGACATTGAGCGTAACCGAGCACTGATTGAATTTAACGAGCGTATGTTACTGGTCAAGAGTCTTCTTGAGCGCAACGCGTCTGCCGTACAGATCCTATCAGTCCTACTTAACGAACCACTCATATATGAGTAAGCAAATAGACAACGAAGTTTTATTTAATGCGGTCGAGGCAGAGCTGGTCAGGCGGCACGCCGTCGGTGAAACACCAGACGCGTTCGCTGGTAAGTCAGTTACCGGTGTGCGTGGCGTCATCAAAAACTGCTGGCAACTTTATCACGAGAGCCAAAGTATTATTCGAGAGGAGAATCGATTGGTTTGGCAACGTGACGCTTTACTGCCGGCGCAGGCCTTGGATACAACTAAATTGGTTAACTCGTTGAAGCATATACGGGAGCTGATTGACCTGACCGCTATCGGGCAATACCGAATGCCTACTTATTGCGAGGAATCGTCCGTTGCCTTATTGGATCTAATAACCAAATTCTATGTTAAACTCCGGAGCTAGCCCACCTGCCGTGCTATTAAAATTCGCTTTCTTTGCCTTCATGAAGAAGGATGAACCTGCCCCAACGCTCACCGATGATCAGATCCTAGCCGCATCGCATCGCTATTCAGCCGTGCTCAGCAAGATCGATGATTTGTTTAGCAAGGCAGGAGACGACCTGATTTCGGGCACACCAGCGACGGTTTACCTCAAGCGTATGGGACACCGGCAACTTTCCAACGAAGACGTCGCCAATCTGATAAAGGGGGTGGGGTCCGATGAGGATAAACAGGCTTTCGCTGGCTTTGAGAAAGCACAGAGGGCGATGACTCAACGTATTAAGATTGCCAAGGCCAAAGGTGTTATTCTGGCTCAGGCAGAGATAACTCAACCCGAGTGGCGTAAACGGCAGGAAACCCCCTCAGTGTGGAAGCCAGAGCAGATCAATCAGGTCATTGACGTGCTGAAACGAATTCGTGTGTAACTAATACAATTGGACCCTTTTCTGAACGCGGGGTAGGGGAGGGGGCACTAGACGAAAAGTGGCCTTCTCATGATTAGAATATCCGTCCACTTTTCTTGTTAAGCCAGTAATGTAGTTTTCTGCTTTTTCTGACCACTTGTATCCGCTAAAATCAGTTTAGCGGACAATCACTGTTGTTTTCAAGTGGGGTGGAAGCTTACTCTGTTCGTTGACCATTTCATATTCAGAAGACCATGAAGTTCGGTTACGCCCGCGTTTCTACGCATGAACAAATCCTCGATTTGCAAATCGATGCGTTGAAAGCAGCTGGCTGCGAACGCATCTATCAGGAAAAAGCCAGCGGCAGCAAGGCTGAACGACCAGAGCTCATGCGGATGCTCGACCAACTAAGAACAGGCGATACAGTCATCATTTGGAAACTAGACCGACTGGGCCGATCACTGGCACATCTGATTAAATTGGTCAGCGATCTGGAAGATCAAGGGGTGGGGCTACTCAGTCTGAATGATCCCATCGATACCACGACGCCACAGGGACGGCTTGTCTTTCGTATTTTTGCCAGCCTGGCTGAATTTGAACGGGATGTGATCCGTGAGCGCACCATGGCCGGCGTAGCCTCAGCCCGCCGACGTGGGCGGTTACTAGGCAGACCTAAGGGATTGACTAAAAACGCTGAGCAAAAGGCCCGCTTGGCCGAGAGTCTATACAAAGACGAGAACTTCTCCGTCGAGCAAATCGCCCGTGAACTCCGCATCTCCAAAACGACTCTTTACAAATACCTCCGGCATCGGGGTGTTTCTATTGGCCTACCACCTAACTAAACCCTGATGGATAGTTTATTAAGCTCAATTCGCCACATCATTCTCCAATCTCGGCAGAGTGCCGTCCGTTCGGTCAATCATGCCTTGACCTTGATGTACTGGCACATTGGCCAGGCAATCGTTGAAGATGAGCAACAAGGTCACCAACGGGCCGTCTATGGAAAAGCACTTATTAAAACCTTGTCTGAGACACTCGTCGCCGAGTATGGTGAAAACTTTTCGGGCCGAAATCTGCAATTGAGCCGACAACTCTACCTGACGTTTCCAAATGTGAACGCGCTGAGTTCACATTTGAGCTGGACCCACTACAAAGCACTGATGCGACTGGGAGGGACTGACCAGCGTACCTTCTACGGTGCTGAAACGGAGAAGAACGGCTGGACTGTACGCCAATTGGAGCGGCAGATCAACAGCCAGCTCTACGAGCGGTTGTTGCTTAGTCAGGACAAAGAAAGCGTATTGGCTATCGCTCGCTCGGAGAGTAAACCTACCGAGCCACATCAACTTATCAAGGATCCGCTTGTGTTGGAATTTCTAGGTCTTAAACCGCAGGCCAGTTATTACGAATATGATCTGGAAAATGCTATCATTACCCACATTCAGGAGTTCCTTCTAGAACTGGGAAACGGATTTTCTTTTGTTGCGCGGCAAAAACGCATTTACATAGAAGGCGACGAGTTCAAGGTTGATTTAGTCTTCTACAACCGATTGTTACAATGTTTTGTGCTGCTGGAGTTGAAGTTGGATAAAATTACGCATCAGGACTTAGGACAGCTTCAGATGTATGTCAACTACTACGACCGATCGGTTCGGGAATCGTACGAGAATCCCACGATTGGCATTTTACTGTGCGCCGACAAGAACGACGCCGTAGTTCGCTACACCTTGCCCGAGAATAATACACAGCTCTTTGCCAGCAAGTATCAGCTGCATCTGCCCACTGAACAACAATTTATCGATGAGATTCTAAGGGAACTTCCTGACCAGCGTAAAGACTCAACTTGATTATATAGCTAAAGTATCTATTTATCGAGCTACACCAAGAAACCGTTTCAAGATGACTGAATCAATACTTCAAGCTTACCTTAACGAACAGCACATCAGAACTGATGTTTCGGAAAATGTTGAAAGTCTGAAAAAGGCCGTAGGGGAAATCACTACTTACCTTAAGAAGAAGAAGGAAAGGGCAGAACTAATACCGTTTACGCTTGTTGCACTCGACCCGATGGTGAGAGACATCGATCCAGTAGTAAAACAGGTGGAAACTATCATTATCAAAAATTGGCCTGCTTTTAAAAATAGTGTGACTGCCACTAAGGATAAATCCACTACATACATTCGGGCAGTCATACTTGAATCACTGAGCTAATTGTCTGAAGATGATGTGGCCACGGCAGCGCTGGTCTGGCTTACTGCCCGTGACGTGATCGGCCATTACCAACTGGGTTTGGAGGAGAGCGTGATAAGTGATCTTCTTCAGGAGCTGGCCGACCAAACGGAGGGAAAGGGACAGGCTGCATGGGGAATAAGTCGTAAACTTCAGGTAGCTGAGTTTAAGAAAGAAGTCATATCCATCTCGGAAGTGAATGAGGCTGAAATAGATGAAAAAGTTCTAAAGAAGCACTTACTTGATGCGATGGTGTATTCTGGGTGGAGTCCGAATGTCGGAGGAGGAAAAAATCCTTATTATCAAGGTAATAATGATTGGCACTGGCCAAAATATGCGGCAGAACAATCAGCTATCGGAATTACTGAAGTTGTGAACTCTGCCTTATCCGAACAATCGAAATCCCTTTCCTCTATACCTACC
>NZ_PVTE01000016.1 GCF_003002825.1 Spirosoma oryzae
TGGTCAGCGTTGGCCACCGCCACGGGGGCGGTGTTGGCCGGACTCGTGCTGGTGCAGGCCGCCAGCCAGTTGTAGCTGTAGCTCACCTCAGCACCGCTGCCCTGAATAGCCCGCAGGCTGATGACCGGATTGTCGGTGTACAAGCGCAGGCTGTAGGGACCAGCCGCCGTGGTGGCGTCGATCTCGTTGGCCACCCGGAAGCGGATACTCTCCCCCGTCAGGCCCGCGTAGTTGGGCAGCAGCGTCACCCGGCGCTCGCTGGCCGTCACCTGCTCGCAGCCGGTCAGACTCACACTCGTAATGCTGAAGGGCACCGTGGGGTTACCAGCAGTAGTCACCGTCAGGCTGACGGTGGTGAAGCTGGTCTGGGGGGTAGGCGTCGTGGCATCGGTTACCGTGACGGTGATGGTCTGCTCACCGGCTGGCAGGCCCGCGACCGTAGCGGTGTTACCGTTGGCAGTGATGGTGCCGGGTCCGGTGAAGCTGTAGTTGTAGGGGGCCTTCCCCCCCGAGACGCTGGCCGTGATGGTGGTGCTCCCCGAAGTCAGGAGCTGGGTCGGGTTAGCCGTGGCCGTTACGGTCAATGCTGTGACGGGTGTAACTAGTTTCGTCAGGTCGAACCGGGTAACAACCGGATTATGGTCCGAGGTCGTATTGCCGTAGTTCGGAATGCTGAACGGTTGCAGCACGTATGTCGCATTCGAGATAGCCGCCGGTGCCAGATCATTCGAGATGATCATGTGGTCGATAAAGCTGGCCGACGAGTTGAAGGTCGAGCAGCCGTTGTTTTCCAGTGGCAGCGTCAGCGCGCTGTAGTTCGACGCATCATCGACAAACGATTTATACGACGATTGCTGTCCCGACGCGATCGAGCCGTTCAGCTTGTCGTTATAATCACCTACGATAATCAGTTTCGCATTCGGATACGTCGCATCCAGACTGGCTTTCAGGTCGACAATATCCTGCTTCCGGCGGTTGTAATCTGCCGTAGCACTACCTGATTTGGCGTGGATGGTAACGACGTGAACCCGCTGCGTAACACCATTGATCGTTACGTCACCAACAAACAGGAACGGCAGTCGACCCGACGACCAGTTATTGGCGCTGGGATAGTTGTACTTATCCGTCAACAGTGGTTTCGTTTCGGCCAGCACAGGCGTTACCGTTGCCTTATTGTAGATAACACACACTTTCTGCGCAAACTTGGTCGGACCGAATACGGTCGGTGGGTTGCCGGTAGGCGTTTGCGTACACTCATCCTGGAAGTAGTAGGAGAAACGATCCGAGCAGGTATAGCTGTAGCTGCCGGGCAGCGACGCTACCGTTGCCGCCAGCCGATTGAGATCACTGACCTCCTCGACACCAACAATGTCAGCCTTCAGCTTAGTCAATACCGCAACGGCATTGCTCTGCTGTAAGTCTTCGTTCGTCGGCCCCATGTCGTTGTAATCCAGGTTACCGTTAGAGCAAATGATTGTGCCGGCATCTGCACCGAAGAACTCCATGTTCCAGGTCGCAATGTCGAGCGTCTGGTCGGTACCGAGCGTGCTGTTGCTCATACCCGCCGTACAGGTCAGATCCTGCGCGGGCGTCGAGCCGGGGATATCGGCCAGAATCCGGGGTTGCAGCTGCAATCCGTCCGTACCGGCGGTCGTTGCACCCGACACAAACCGGTCAGCAATGCCGGTAACGCTAACTGGATTAGCAGGCTGACCGGCACCGGCCAGTGGTGAGTTAGCGTTGATGCGCAACGTAGCCGACTGACCATTCGCGGTGATCGTGTAGTTCGTTCCACCCGTGAACGTCGATGCTACTGGTGCAATCGACGCGTTGGCAACGCTGACCAGTTGGCCCTGATAGTTGGGAAGTTGGTCGAGCGTGATGGCCACTGGCGTCGGTACGCGTGTACCGGCTCCCGACACAACCGTGAAATTGGTTGCCGCTGCCGACGTGATTTCTGTGAATCCGTTGAAGACCGTGATCGGGCCCCGCGCCTGCACCAAGTCACCGAGTTGAACCAGCGTACTCAGGTCCGTACCCGTCGAACCGCTGTAGACAACGATACCACCCGTATCGTCCTGAATGTAAATCTGGCGCGAGCCCAGTTGATTCGTCGCCGTTACGCGACCGGCGATGGTGAAGGTACTCCCGACATTGGCGCGAACCGTCGCGATGGGGGTGTAGGGGGTATTCGACGTTACGGTACCACTAACGGAGACGTTGGATGAAAGCGAGCCACTGACGTTCGAAATCGTACCGGCGGGTGACCCCAGCGACGCACCCGTCAGCCGAACCGAGATGGTCGCGTTTACGGAGCCATTCGACTGTGCCACGGTAAGGGCGTCCTGAAACGTAGCACCGTCCTGACTGACCTGATAACCGGCGGGGGCCGTTACCGTTACGTCGGCGCTGAGACCGCTGCCCGTCAGTGCATACGTTTTGGCGTCGGAAGCTGTACCCTGCGGTGTAGAAAAACCCGACAATGCCGTCGGATTCGCCTGCACAAACATTGTCGTGTTCTGTAACGTAGCCGTTACGCTCAGATCATCAATACCTAGCCCGTGGTCACTACCCACATCGTTGGCATCTGACCATTTAAGGAGTACCTGCTGACCAGCGGCCAGTGGCGTACCAAAGGTTATCGTACCCGTGATGGCAGTCCGGTTAGCCGTAGCGTTTCCGTCCAGTGCAGCAGCGGTAGCCCCCACGATCGGGCTGGTGAAGTCCAGTTCGGCCACGTTCGTACCGGCGGTCGTGATCGTCAGACCAGTCCCAGTGGCATACGAGAACGTCAGCTTCTGCGTGTTTGTGTTACCACCATTTCGCCATTGTTCGCCCGTGTAGCTCACCTGAAGCGACGCTATAGCCGCTCCCGTATTGTTGGTAAAGACGACACCATATTGCGGGGTGGCACTGCTGGAAGCTATCGAACCCAGTGCTCGTTCAGTAGCCCCGGTACTGCCAAAGCTATAAAGTGCACCAGCATTGTCAGACCCGGTACTAGCCCGGTAGGTCGCTTGCGTACTGAGCCAACCCGGCAGCGTCGTGTTATCTGTCCATGAATTGGTGGTACCCGTTGAGGCCAGACTATTGAAGCTCTGCGTGTAGGTTAGATTACCTGACGTAATCGATACCTGCGCCTGCGTTTGTTGCGCAACAAGCAGTGCCAGTACCCACAGCCACAATCGGCTGAGCGAACGTATAGATTGTTTCATTAAAAATGGATTAGTTAGATTTTCAGTAAAAATAGCCGAAACCCGTTTCGCTTTTGTTTCCTGAATGTTAATAACCAATCGTTTTTAATCTATACATGCCTGCGCTGACCTATTATTCTTAGTAAACGTACAGCAAATCCATTCTACAAGAAGACTATTCAGGCCCCGGCAGGCTATTCCAAGATTCGGCAAGTAGCTTTGGCGCGGCTGCGCGAGAGCGCATTAAAATGCCACCACTCGTACTCAATACGCGTAAAACCGGCCCGCAGCATCGCCGTTCGCAGGATCTGTCGGTTGGCCAACTGCTTCCGGGTGAGCTTACCCGCCTGGAACAGTCTGGCTTCCCGCGAGGGGTAGGCCAGCTCACCGAAATAGTCGAAGGACGTACCCATGTCGAGTGGAGTTCCGTCCTGGGTAGCCACCGTCAGGTCGACCGCGCAGCCGTAGCTGTGGATCGACCCCTCGCGTGGATCGGCGACATACTGGCGACGTTGTCGTTCGGGCATGTCGGGCAATGCATTCCAGAGTTTTACCTGCGCCGTTCGGGGTCGGGCGGCATCGTAGACCAGCAGGCGCAGGTCGGGGTGTTTTTCCTGTAGATAGCGACTGGCAGCCGCCAGCTTCAGGGCCGCCATCGGTTGCAGATACGCCCTAGTCAGCTCACCGTACACGTCTTTGTGGACGAAGTTATCGGTCGTCGTGTATTTCAGATCGACCAGGATCGAGGGGTCGGCCTGCTGCACGTCGACAAGCCCCTGTTTTACCATCGACGCTTCGAGAGACTGCGCTTCTGCGCTAAGCGAAAGAGCGAAAGAGTGAAAGAGCGATACCAGCACGGCGGCTATCATTCTGAAATTAACTTGTTTCATGGGTTGGCTATGGGCGAAGTTGATTTGTGCCGGGCTATCGCGTAAACTTACGTCAAATGTCGAATGAGCATTGCCCATCCAGCGAACGCGATGGCAGTAATCGCTCTTTCAATCTTTCGCTCTTTCACTCTTTATATCCCCTTGGCACTTAACTACATCTGGGTTCTTTTCTTTCTGGTTGCGTTTCTGGTCGCGCTGGTCAAGCTGATTTTTCTGGGCGACACCGAGATCTTCCGCATCATTGTCGAAGGGCTGTTCGACTCGTCGAAAGTGGCCGTTATGGACATTGCGCTGCCGCTGGCGGGGGTGATGACCTTCTTTCTGGGACTGCTCAACATCGGCGAGAAGGCCGGTGCCATTAACTTCCTGGCGCGGATTATCGGCCCGTTTTTTCACAAACTGTTTCCCGAAGTACCGCGCGATCATCCCGCCAACGGGCAGATGATTATGAATTTTTCGGCCAATATGCTCGGTCTCGACAATGCCGCAACGCCCTTCGGCCTGCGGGCCATGCAGAGCCTGCAGGAGCTGAACCCGCAGAAAGATACGGCCTCCAATGCCCAGATCATGTTTCTGGTGCTGCACACGTCGGGCCTGACCATTATTCCGCTCAGCATCATGGCGCAGCGGGCTATTCTGGGGGCCAAAGACCCGTCCGACATTTTTATTCCGTGCCTGATTGCCACCTACGTCGCCACGGTCGTTAGCATGATCGCCGTGTCGATCAAACAGCGGATCAACCTAATCAACGGGGTAGTGCTTGGCTGGCTGGGCGGCATTACCAGCCTGATCGGGCTGGCGCTCTGGTACCTGTCGACCAAGACAAAAGAAGAAATCGAAGTGATCTCGAAGGTGACGGGCAACCTCGTGCTGATGACGATCATCGTTGCCTTTCTGCTCGGCGCGATGCGGAAGAAGGTGAATATTTTCGACGCGTTTATCGAAGGGGCCAAAGGTGGCTTTGAGACGTCGGTACGCATCATTCCCTACCTGGTCGGGATGCTGGTCGCCATCAGTGCGTTTCGCAATTCGGGCGCGATGGACTACGTCATCGACGGCCTGAAATACGCATTCAGCCTGACGGGCATCAACACCGAATTTACCGACGCCCTCCCCGTTGCGCTGATGCGTCCGCTGAGCGGTTCCGGCTCCCGCGCCCTGATGATCGACGCCATGAAACAGTTCGGCCCGGATTCCTTCGTTGGTCGACTGGCCTGTATGTTTCAGGGCGCTGCCGACACAACGTTTTACATTGTCGCGCTGTATTTCGGCTCGGTCGGTATTCGTAATTCACGCTACGCCATCCCGTTTGGTTTGTTCGCCGATCTGATGGGCGTCATTGCCGGTATTGCCCTGGGCTACCTTTTCTTTCACTGAAACAGCCCTGAAAATGGTTATCTTTGATAGCAAGACAGCAGCCGCCTATGACAACGATTGAAATTAACGTCAGCGACGAGACCCTGGCTCGTTACGGAGACGCCAGCGCCATTGCCGCCCGATTGGAAAAACTCCTGATCTGGGAAGAATTGAGCGCACAGGCCAAAACGGTTAATTCTTCGTTGCAGGAAGCAGGTGTAGACTGGGAGGAAGTAGCGAAAGAAGCCCGGCAGGAAGCCTGGGATCGTTACAAGTATACGGTTCAGGACAAGCTGCCGCCTGAAGCGTTTAACTGATTAATAGTCCAGGCTACATACCGTTTACATGGTCCAGTCGACGCGCTCATTTGTAGTTGACGCAAATGTGCTTTTTTCCTGCCTGATAAGCGGCTACGATCACTATCTACGCTTTCTTACGGACAACCGTATCTATACACCAGACTTCGCTTTGGAAGAGATACAACTGTATCAGGATCGAATTTTAAAGCGAACCAAGCTCGATACTACGGCATTTAGCCAGTTTACACTGACCTTGTTCGAGCAGCTTATCGTTGTGCCCAACATGCTCATCACAACGCAGAGCTATTACCAGGCATTCGATCTTTGTAAGCGAGTTGACCCGAACGACACCGCTTATGTCGCGCTGGCGATTCAACTGGGTGAACCTCTCCTCACCCGCGATAAAGTGCTTGCTAACGGTTTACGACAGCAGGGATTTGCAACTGTCTTAACCTTGGATGAGTTATTTCAGGGATAGCTACCCAACTCAGCCCCCCCTATGAATATCAATCAGGTACGCGAACAGCTTCATTTGCTCATCGATGAAGTCGACGATTTATACGTACTGAATGGCCTGTATCGCAATCTGCTGGCCGACAAGCGGCAACGCGAAGCCTACGAACGCGAACAGGCCGAGAAGGCAACTAAGAAGAAAGAGAAGCGGTAAGTTTAGAAGAGAGAAGAAAGAGAAAAGAAGAAAGACGGTGGAGCGTACCATGGCTTTGCCGCCCCATCACTCCTCTTTCTTCTTCTGTCTTTCCACTTTCCTCTTTCCTCTATAATCAATTCATCAGCCCCGATACACCGCTGATCGTCAGGGCGATGATGATGGCGTTGAAGACAAACGACAGCACACCGTGCAGCAGGGCCGTCCGGCGCTGTGCTTTCGAACTAACCGCTACATCGGACACCTGACTTGTCATGCCGATAACGAACGAGAAGTAAGCGAAGTCGAGGTAGTCAGGCTCGTCGTCGTTCGGGAAATCGAGTCCGGCGGGGCGCTCCTTTGGGTTCGGCTCGTCGCCATAGTACAGGTGGGCGTAGCGCAGGGTAAACACGGTATGCACCAATGTCCACGAACAGGCGACCGACAGTACGGCCAACCACAAAATCCACGACGGGCTGGTTTTAGTCATCGAATCGAGCAGCATCAGCACGACGAACAAACTCAGCGTAGCCGCCAGCGATACGAGCAACGAGATCAGTGTCCGGCTCGAATCCTCCATCTTCGACAGACCGGGCAGATCACGCGGATGCGCTACCGTGATCGTGACCCACATCATCAGCAAAGTCGACAGCGAAAAGCCAACCCAGGTACAGGCGATGCGAACCGGCCAACTGAATGTCGACGGCGTGACGAAGGCCGTGATAAACGCAATGACAACGGCAATCACCAGCCGATGTCTGGTATCCAAACGACTGATTCGGGTTAGCATAGGCATCAGAGTAAGTGCAAGTAAGTTAACTAAGCGATGAATCCGGTGTCGTTGGCAGCAAGCCCTGTCTGACGGAACAGCTTGCGAACCGGCCTACTTAACCGGAAAACAAGGCTGCTCAGCGACTTAGGCCGTGTAGTGTAGCGGGCCGTGACTATCTTGGTCGATTCCCAGCCTTACCCGGTGCCTGCTTCGCATGATACAACCCAAACTGTCTGCTTTTGATTTGACGATGATCGTCGTCAGCCTGGTTATTGGTATCGGTATTTTTCGGACCCCGGCCATCGTCGCGCAGTCGGCGGGCAACCAGACGATCTTTTTCGGGGCCTGGCTGACAGGGGGCCTGGTCAGCCTGATCGGTGCGCTGACCTTCGCCGAAATCGGCTCCCGCCGACCGGTAGCGGGCGGGTTCTACAAATTGATCTCGGAAGCCTTTCACCCCGTTTTTGCGTTCATGCTCAACTGGGTCATCGTGCTGACCTACGGAGCGGGTAACGTCGGCGTCGCGCTGATCGGGGCGGAGTACATCAACCCGCTGCTACCCGCTTCGTTTCAGGGGCCAACCGGTATCCGGGCGACCGTCATCGTTACGGTACTGCTGTTCTACGGCATCAACCTGCTGGGTATCCGGTCGGGGGCCCGGACCCAGAACCTGCTGAGCGGCCTGAAAGTATTGATGATGGGATTTCTCTGCCTGGGCGCGTTTTTGTCCCCGTTCAGTCGCGACTTTGCTCCTGCGCCGACGCTCACTCCCGACTACACAGCAAGCACCGCTTTTTTCGTCAGTCTGATTGCCGTTTTCTACACCTACGGCGGCTATCAGCAGGTACTCAATTTCGGTGCCGACGTGACCAATCCGCAGCGTAACACACCACGCGGGGTCATCGGCGGCATGCTGCTGATTATGGCCCTGTACCTTACGCTGAACTACGCCTACGTAAAGCAGTTGGGCTTTAGCCAGCTCCCCCATTCCAAACTTGTAGCCGCCGACCTTGCCCGCACCCTTACCGGCGACATCGGCTACACCTTTTTCTCCGTCGCCATTTTCGTATCTGTTCTCGGCTACCTGAATGCCAGCCTGTTGTCGTTGCCCCGCGTTTATTACGCCATGGCCGACGACGGTATCCTACCGCCCATTTTCAAACGGGTCAACGAACGGACACAGACGCAGGAGTTTGCACTGACGTTTCTGGTGGTGGTCATGCTGCTGTCGCTCTTTTTTCTCGGCACGTTCGAAAAGATCGTCAGCTACGTCATGTCCATCGACACCGTTGCCCTCGCCAGCGCGGCTGCGACCCTGTTTGTGTTTCGTCGGCGCGCCCGATCGACCGATACCTACACGGGCTATCGCGTCTGGCTTTACCCGGTTCTACCGGCACTGTTCATCGGCTTTCTACTGGTCGTATCGGCAAACGTCATCATCACCGACCCCGGTCCGGCTGCAATCGGCTGGGGGCTGTTCGCCAGCGGCTTCCCGCTGTATTATCTGCTGAAGCGTGTGTTTTGATGAGAATTTGCGTGTTAAGTAGCCTGGACGTCCACGTCCGGGTGGCCGTTAGGCCAACTACTCAAGGCGGTAGCTTTTTGCCCTGACGGGCACCCGGACGTGGACGTCCAGGCTACATCCCCCCGTCCAGGCTACTCACCACCCCATTTCAAAAACCATATACCAAAACCACTACACATGGACATTTCCTATATCCTCAACGAACTGGGTGAAGAGCGCGACCAGTACTTCAACGCGATTGCGCCCCCCATTATTCAGACCAGCAACTTTACCTTCCCGAGCGTCGCGGCTATGCGGGCCGACCTTCCGTTTGAGTACGAACGGCATTTTTATACCCGTGGCAACAACCCGACGGTGGCCATTCTGCGCAAGAAGCTGGCAGCGCTGGAAGGAACTGAAGATGCATTGGTGCTGGCCAGTGGCAGCGCGGCCATTGCGGCCGCTGTGCTGGCTAACGTACGGCAGGGCGACCACATCGTATGCGTACAGAAACCGTACAGCTGGACGCTCCGGCTCATGCGCGACTACCTGCCCCGCTTCGGTGTGACGACTACGTTTGTCGACGGTACCGACACGGCTAATTTCGAAGCCGCCATCCGCCCCGAAACCCGGCTGATCTACCTTGAATCGCCCAATACGTTTACGTTCGAATTGCAGGACATCCGGGCCGTCGCCCAACTGGCGCGCGAACGCGGCATCCTGACGATGATCGACAACAGTCATTGTACGCCCTTGTTTCAGCGTCCGGCAGACTTGGGTGTCGATATTGTGCTGCATTCAGGATCGAAATACTACGGGGGACACTCCGACGCGATCGCGGGCGTGATCTGCGGCACGACGGCGATGATGAAACGTATTTTTTCGGGCGAATACATGACCCTCGGTGCCATCATCTCCCCACAAAATGCCTGGCTCCTGCTGCGCGGTTTACGTACGCTTCAGCTACGGGTTCAACGCTCCGACGACAGCGCCCGACAAGTCGTCGCGTTTCTGGAACAACACCCCGCTGTCCGTCGTATCCACTTCCCGCTGGCCGACAGTCACCCGCAGATCGAACTGGCCCGGCGGCAGATGACGGGCTGCGGAGGGCTGATTACGATTGCGCTCGATACGGATGCGATTGCAACCGTCGACACTTTTGCTGATGGACTGAAACGGTTTTTACTGGGGGTATCGTGGGGTGGTCATGAGTCGCTGGTTTTTCCGGCCAGTATCGGCTACGACCCGGCTAGCGCCCCCGCCGACGAAAACTACAACCTGATCCGCCTGTACGTCGGTCTGGAAGAACCGGCAGTCCTGATCGATGACCTGCGGCAAAGCCTGGACAGTTTGTAGAGACGTGACCCTTCGCGTCTCAGCACGCGTCAGCCAGCCGGTTGCCAGTCAGTTGCCAGCCAGCCGGTTGCCGAGACGCGAAGGGTCGCGTCTCTACATTTTCGTATTTTTACCGGTTCAAGTCTCAACGCCCTATTTACGCATGCCCCGTACCCGTTTTTTTCTGCTTTTCCTGTTCACCCTGGTCCAGCTGACCGCCGTTGCACAGACCACGCCCGCATTTCTCCAACCCAATCCGCGCATCGATCGCTGGGTTGACTCGGTGTTTACGACGCTGACACCCGACGAACGAGTCGGTCAGCTTATCATGGTCGCCGGCTATTCCAACCGGACACCCGCTTACGAAGATTCGCTGGTCACGCTGGTTCGGACCTACAAACTGGGTGGTGTCGTCATGTTTCAGGGCGGACCGGTGCGGCAGGCGAAACTGACCAACCGGCTACAGGCGCTGTCGACGGTGCCGCTGCTGATCGCGATGGATGCCGAATGGGGCCTTGCCATGCGACTCGACAGCACGGTGCGTTATCCGTATCAGATGACGCTGGGAGCCATGCAGGGGCACGACTCGCTTATCTACAACATGGGCGCGGGACTGGCCAAACAGGCCCGACGACTGGGTGTACACATCAACTTTGCCCCCTCGGTCGACGTCAACAACAATCCCGGCAACCCGGTTATCAACTTTCGGTCGTTCGGTGAAAACAAGTATACCGTTGCCCGCAAAGCCCTGGCGTACATGAAAGGCATGCAGGATAACGGCCTGCTGACCACAATCAAACATTTTCCCGGTCATGGCGACACCGATACCGATTCGCACTACGACCTGCCGCTGATTGCGAAAAGCCGCGCCGAGATCGATTCGCTCGAACTCTATCCGTTCCGGCAACTGATGCAGGCGGGCGCGTCGGGCGTGATGATCGCGCACCTGAACATTCCCGCCCTCGACACGACCCGCAATCGCCCGTCGACCCTGTCGCCCGCCATCGTCACCAACCTGTTGAAAAACGAGCTGGGCTTCAAAGGACTGATCTTTTCCGACGCCATGAACATGAAAGGCGTGACGAAGTATTACCCATCCGGGCAGGCCGACGAACTGGGTCTGGAAGCGGGTATGGACGTGCTGGAATTCACCTACGACGTCCCGGCGGCCCTCCAGCAAATCCGGCTCGGTATTGCCAGTGGGCGGCTGTCGCAGGAGTCGCTCGACGCGCGGTGCCGGAACGTACTGCGCGCCAAAGCCTGGGCCGGTCTGGACAAGTACAAGCCTGTCGTGCTCGACAATCTGGTACGCGATCTGAACCCGGCGAGTTCGGAACTGCTGAACCGGCAGATGACAGAGAAAAGCCTGACCGTCCTGAAAAACGACCGCAGCCTGTTGCCGCTGCAACGGCTCGACACGCTGCGTATCGCATCGGTAGCCGTAGAAAGCAATACCGTCACGGCCTTCCAGAAAATGGCCGCCAACTACACCAAAGTCGATTCGTTTACGATGACGTCGCAAACGCCCGACTCGCTGCTGAACACCCTGCGCGATTCACTGAAGAATTACAACCTGCTGCTTGTGGACGTTCACCTGAGCAACATTCGCCCACCGCGCTACGGCATGCAGGCGCGTACGGCGGCACTGGTGAGTGAACTGGTGGCGACGGGGAAAGCGGTCGTTACGGTCTTCGGCAACGTCTACTCGCTCGACAAACTGACCATGCCGAACGATACCGTTTCAAGCCGTTCCATCGAACAGGCACAAGCCATCGTGATGCCGTATCAGCTGACCAATCACACCGAAGAGTTGGCCGCGCAACTGATCTTCGGGGCCATCGGCGCAGAAGGTCGGTTGCCCGTCACGGTCAATCAGCGGTTCCGGGCGGGTGATGGGTTGAGCATTCCGTCGCTGAACCGTATCAAATACACCATTCCCGAAGAAGTCGGTATCGACGGGGCTTACCTGACGCAGCAGGTCGATTCACTGGTCAATGTCGGGCTGGAGAAGCGGGCGTTTCCCGGCTGTGTGGTCGAGATGGCGAAAGATGGTAAGGTTATTTTCCAGAAGGCTTACGGCACGCACGTCTACGATGCCTCGCTCGGTGGCGACCCCGTTCCCGACAAGGTAGACGACCTCTTCGATCTGGCGTCGGTGACGAAGGTCAGCACCTCTACCCCCGCCCTCATGCAACTGGTCGACGCGGGCAAGTTCAACCTCGACGGTAAGATGGCCGACTACCTGCCAAGCTACAAAAAGTCGAACAAAGCTGACCTCGTCTGGCGTGACGTACTGACACATCAGGCCCGGCTGAAAGCCTGGATTCCGTTCTGGCAGTCGACCAAAAACCCCGACGGTACGTGGAAGCCGAAGACGTTCCAGGACGAGAAATCGAACCGCTACCCAATCGTCGTGACCGACAGTCTGTTCGAGTTCAAAAACTACCCGCAGACGATTTTCGAACAGATTCGCGATTCGCCACTCAACGCCAAGAAAGAGTACGTCTATTCCGACCTGTCGTTTTACCTCTACCCACAGATCGTAAAACGCCTGACGAAAACACCGTTTGAGGATTACCTGAAGAAAAACATCTATCAGCCACTCGGCGCTTATACATTGACGTACAACCCCATGCGCTTCTACTCGCGGGATCGCATCGTACCGACCGAGTATGATTCGCTGTTCCGGAAAACGCTGATCTGGGGCCGCGTTCACGACGAGGGAGCGGCCATGCTCGACGGCTTATCGGGTCACGCGGGTCTGTTCGGAACGGCCAACGATTTGATGAAACTGATCGAACTGTACCGGCGTGGAGGTACCTACGCAGGCAA
Source organism: Spirosoma oryzae (assembly GCF_003002825.1). GTDB lineage: Bacteria > Bacteroidota > Bacteroidia > Cytophagales > Spirosomataceae > Spirosoma > Spirosoma oryzae. The sequence goes on from NZ_PVTE01000016.1 coordinate 12,829, forward strand.
GCAGTACATCGCGAAGAAAACACTGGACGAGTTCACCCGGTATCAGTTTCCTGAGCTGGGTAACCGGCGCGGCATTGGCTTCGAAAAACCGTCGTTCACCTATACGGGCAACGCCCCCCGGTCGGCGTCGAAAAACAGTTTCGGTCACTCGGGTTTCACGGGTACCTTCGTTTGGGTTGAACCCGACTATAACCTGTCGTACGTGTTCTTGTCGAACCGTGTTTACCCGACGCGTAACAACAACCTGATCAGCTCGCTGAACACCCGCACCTACGTCGCTGAAGCCCTCTACCGGGCCACCAAGCGCGGACTACGGCCAAACTAACGGTTACCGTCGCTTTCGTAGATAAATACGGCTAACCGTAGCGTCTAATATGCAACAACGTTGCATATTAGACGCTACCTTTGTTTGTACCAATCACGAAAATGATCCATGAAAACACTATTCGTACGTATCCCGGTTGCGCTGCTGGCTACCAACCTGCTTGTATCGTCCTGTAAATCGGATAACAAAAATTCCGAAGCGCATCGGGGGCTTGTCGCCGAGCATGCTACGCTGGAGGCTAACCACGAAAAGATGGAGGCCACCCATCACGATATGGAAGCCGAGCATGAGAAGCTGAAGGCTGCGCATGACTCGCTACCGGAGGCCTTCGCCGATCACAAAACGCTGGAAGCTAATCACGAGAAGTTACTGGCGGAGCACGCGCAGATCGTTGCCCGCCATGAAGAAATGATGAAGCAACATGCCGAGCTGGAAGCCAAGCACGAGAAAGGCGAGGTATCGGACGAGCAGATGGCGAAAGATCACGAGAAAATGAAAGCCGAAGACGATCAGATGATGCTGGAAGACAAACACATGGCTGACGAGGAAGCGCAGATGGTGAAAGACCACGAAAAAATGATGGCCGACCACAAAGCAGGCAAAAAGTAATAGCTGCGACACGCTGGCAAAGCCGCATCACTGCTCAGGTGATGCGGCTCTTTTTATTTGTAGCCACTCTTTTAGCTGTTTTTGTAAAAAAGTTAAGAAAAAATTGACCTAGTAATTTTTTCTTCTACATTTGTAGAAGAACTTCTATTTTTATAGAAAATGAAACTAACGGCGGCTGAAGAGGTATTGATGCATCACCTATGGGAATCGGGCAAGGCCTTTATGAAAGACATCCTCGATGCCTACGACGATCCCAAACCCGCGACGACCACGGTGGCAACACTGCTGAAGCGGCTAATCGACAAGGGCGCTATCAGCTATAAAGAGTACGGAAATTCACGGGAGTATTACCCGCTGGTTGCTCGTGACGCGTATTCCCGTACGCAGGTCAGTGGGCTGATTCGAAATTTTTTCAACAACTCATCGGCGCAGTTCGCGTCCTTTTTCGCATCCGAAACGGACTTGTCGGCGGATGAACTGGAAACACTCAAGACGATTGTCGAACAGGAAATTCAAAAGCGAAAAGCATGATCCTCTACGGTCTGAAGTCCATCCTTATGCTATCGGTGCTGGTCATTGCCTATAAGCTGTTGCTGGAAAACGAAACCATGCATCGGTTTAAGCGGGGGTATCTGCTGGCGAGTCTGCTGCTCGCGGTGGTCGGGCCGCTACTGTCGTTTCCGGTGACAGTTCAATCCAACTTTGTCCCACCAACACCGTTACCGGTATCGGTTGTAGCCCAGTTTGAGCCCACCCGTGTTATGTTACCCGCCGGCGCGGTAGCCGCTCCCCCAACCGACCATTCGCCCGATCTGTGGCTGCTGGTATACGGGGCGGTCACAGCGGTACTGCTTATCCGGCTCGTCCGTAATCTAGCCAGTATCGTTTACCGAATTCGTCAGTTCCCAACCGTTCGTCATGCCGAGGCTACAGTCGTTTTGCTACCAGCGACTACGCGTCCGCATACCTTTCTTCATTACCTCTTTATCGGTCAGACCGACTACGAGAAGCAGGGAATTGAGCCCGAACTGTTCACGCATGAACTCACCCATATCCGGCAACAGCACTCGGTCGACATCCTGTTCGTTGAGCTGATTAGCTGCTTCTATTGGTTCAATCCGGCCCTTTTCTTCGTACGCCGGGCGATGCGACTCAATCACGAGTTTCTGGCCGACCAATCGGTCAACACCCAGCACCAGAATGTCGTCCGGTACCAGCAATTGCTACTGAGCAGGCTGACGCCCACGAAGCCCGTCTTTTTAACCAGTGCTTTCACCTTTCAAACCGCTAAACAACGCTTGATTATGATGACCAAATGCACGTCTCCCCTGCGGGCTGGTTTTGCCGTCGGTGCAGCCGCTACCTTGTTTCTGCTACTCACACTGGCCGCTGGACTCCAATCGGTGGCTCAGGTAACGAAGTCCGTTTCTGAAGAATCAACCGGTACAGTCACGAAGGCAAAAGTGCCGACCGATTCGATGACGCTGGAACAGCGCTACAGCGATAAACTGGTCATGACCTGGCCTAAGGCTAACGGAAACTTCCCCAGGAAACAGGTCATGAAGCGGTTTTCTGATTTGTCGGAAGCTGAGAAGAAAAAAGTGTTTTTTGTTCCTCCTCTAGCCGCCAAGACGCCGACAAATGCGCAGTTTGAGGACTGGAAGAATCCAAAACGGTTTGGTATCTGGCTGGATGGCAAACACATCAAAAACAGCGATCTTAACAAATACAAGCCCAGTGATATTGCTTCGTTTATGGGAAGTTACGTGCACAAAAATGCCCGGCAGCCGCAAGGCTATTTATACCAGTTTAGCTTAATGACGCACAAGGAATACGAACGCTATCTGAAGGAACAAACCGAATCACCCTTCTTGGTTGTTTTAGAGAGTAAGCCCAAGCCGAAGACCGTTTGGGTAGAGCCAAAGCAATAAACAACGCTGTCGTGACACCGACGTATCAAACAGTTTGCAGGTAGATCGCTTCGAGCTCATTGGCGGTCAGGTCGGCGGCTGGCAGCGTTTCGACCAGGTGGCCCGCCCGCATGATGCCGATATGCGTACCAACTTCCTTGGAGCGGAAGATATCGTGCGTAGCCATCAGTATGGCGGTTCCGTCGGCGCTAAGCTGGGTCAGGAGTTCCGAGAATTCGTTGCTGGCTTTGGGATCGAGACCGCTGGTCGGTTCGTCGAGCAGCAGCACCTTCGCCTGCTTGGCAAGCGCAATGGCAATGCCCACTTTCTGGCGCATCCCTTTCGAATAGCCACCCAGCGACCGCGTGTGGGCGTCGGCCTGCAAACCCGCCCGCAGCAACAGGCTGCGTAGTTCGTCGGTCGACAGCGCAAAGCCAGCCAGCGAGGCAAAGAAATCCAGGTTTTCCAGTCCGCTCAGGTTTGGATACAACAGCACCGTTTCGGGGAGGTAAGCCAGGTATTTCTTTGTTTCCTGCCCATGGTCGGCGACGGTCAACCCGTTGACGAGGGCCTGCCCCGACGTGGGTTGCAAAAAGCCCAGAAACAGGTTGATCGTCGTCGTTTTACCGGCCCCGTTCTGCCCCAGCAGACAGAAAATTTCGCCGGGCGCAACGGTCAGATTCAGCCCGTCGAGCGCGGGGGGGGCATCGGGTGCGTATCGCTTGGTGAGGTTTATCGCTTGTAGCATATCAGTTTTGCTAGTTATTTTCTGTCATCCCGACACCAGGAGGGATCTTCGGTAGCTAGCCAAAAATACCATTCTACCGAAGATTCCTCGCAGGCTCGGAATGACAGAAACGTCTACTCTTACGCCATAGTGGCCGTTTTGCGGAAGTTCAGCCAGCCCAGTCCGGTGAATACGAGCGTGAACAGCAATAGGGGCAGCAACCCGGTCAGCGCGTCGAAGGGCGTATCGTCGTGAAATGTCTGTACATCGAAACGGGTCCAGTTTTCGGCCTTGACCGGAACGTCGCGGAACAGTCGGTCGTAAAAATGCAGGCGCAGGTTTTCGTGAAAACGCCCCGTCGCTTCCTGAAACCGGAGTTGATTCCCCAGCCCTGACCGGGCGAGTTCATTCAGTTGCAACTGCATATGCAGCGGGGGAATAAACCGGGCCAGTTGGCGGCTGGCGGTTTCCCGTTGGGTTACTTTCGCCCGTAAGGCATTCGCTGCCTTACTTGCTTCATCGTCGCCCAGTTGCTGCATGGCGTAGTACCACGGCCAGTCGAAAGCCAGTTTCGGCGGGGGGATCGACCGGAACTGCGGGTAGTGCGCCAGAAACGCCTGCATCGTCTGCTGCTTGTCGGTATCCCATTTTTCGTGATAGCCTTTCCGGGCCGCTAGTGTCGTTTCCAGGGCTTCCGGCGTCGGGTAGCGTGTAACGAGGTACGTATTGAGTAAGGTCGGCAGCAGCACGATCAGTACCAGCCAACCGCTTACCAGCAACAGCGCGTTGACGCTCGATCGGTTCCGAAGCGACGTTACCCAGAAGCAGACAGCCGCCCAGAACAGTATGTACAGCACCGACAGGCCCACGAAACCGGCCAGGGTTACGTCGATTGGTAAGCGCAGTAGCGGAATCGCTACGGCAACCAGTACGGCCAGCACAGCTAGAATTACTCCAACCCGGATGGCGTAGAGTCGATAGATGACCGACATGACGTTAGGCTGCTGCACGACGACCAGTTTCCAAGTCCCGCGCTCTCGCTCGTCGGACACCAGGTTGTAGCAGCAGGCAATCAGCAGGAGCGGAAACAGGTAGATCAGCACAAAGCTAAAGTCCAGATTTCCCAGCAGCAGATTAGCCGGATTGGTCAGATCAGCATCGTAGCGCTGACTTTCCAGCGCCCGGATCGTAACATTTTGGATTGACGGGTTTACGTCGCGCTGCCCCAGCGACAGGCCACTCAGCGGCAGTGCCTGGTTGACCAGTGAAAACTTCAGGTAATAGAGCAACAGCCCCAGTTCGTCTTTGTGCGTGGCGATGTTCCGGGCAAACTCGGTCTGCTGATACGCCCGGACATCGGCGATGGCCTGCGTTTGTCGGTCGAGGAATTGTCGCCCGATCAACAGGCTAACTACACCCGCCACCAGCAGCAACGCCAGCCCGACGCGCACACCCCCCGACCGAATGAAGTTCTTGAAAGCTAATCGAATCATGTTTCGTATTCTTCTGGGCTATCATTACCTGATTGCGAGGCACCCATTGCGGTACGGCTGCAAACTCTTTTCAGGTAAAAAACCGTTTCTTATTTTTGAGTACACTAGTTCATCCGAATAGACCTATGACGACGGTACAAATTCCAATCACGGAGCAGGTTGCCCAGCGCTTTCAACAGTTGCCTCGTCCTCAACAGCAGGCCATTACCGATAAAGTGGCTTTGCTGTTGATTCAGGAACTGAACCGAGTCGATGTACCGGCGGGAACACTGCACGACTTCCAAGATGCGATGCGAATGAGCGACGAGGACATGCGACTCACGTTCGGCAACGACTACCTGATTCAACACAACTGGCAGGCGACCGATGAGTAATGCGTATGTGTTGGATACCAACACCGTTATCAGTGCGCTTTTCTGGCCGGATTCACTACCAGCCAAGGCTTGCCACAAAGCGCAAACGGGTAAGCCGGTCATCTCCCAGGCTATCGTCGAGGAATGGCGTCGGGTTATCCATCGGCCTAAATTTGACAAACTCATGCCACTTGACCAGCGCAGCGATCGTTTAGAAACGTTTATCGACCAATGCACGCTAATTACGGTCAACCAGGTTATCCGTGTTTGTCGTGACCCTAAAGACGATATGTTTCTATCACTGGCCAAAGAAGCCAATGCTACGTTGATCGTTTCCGGCGACAAAGACTTGCTCACGCTACATCCGTTTGATGGCATCCCGATCATTACGGCTCGTGTATTTCTGGACATGCGGTGAAGCATAAGAAGTCAGGCAACAGTCAGTGTCCGGGCGGTCCAACGGAACGCGAATCCTAAGCCGATGAGCCAGACGACCAGCGTCAGCAGCGACCGCCATGCATGCGCCAGCGTAGCACCAACCGGCAACGGCTGGTAGGTGAAGTCAGGCATGGCCTCCCAGTTGGCGCGGCCGATGGCAGCGGGTTTATCGTTGGGCCCCGGCTTTTTGTTGGCGATGTAGTTTATCTGTAAAGCGTTGAGGTGCTGCGCCATGTCGTAGCGGTAACGCTCGGCCTGTTCCTGAAAATCGGCGTAGGTCGCGTAGTCGGTACCAGCCAGCGCCATCGATAGCTGCCGGATCGCCAGGAAGGGATCGGCAACGGCAACGAGTTCCGACAGGCGATTCTGCCGGGCATATACGTCCTGCAACAGACCGAAATGGTCTGTGTAGATGTGGGCGCTGATCTTCTCTCCCTCGGCCATCACCACCCCGCTGTAATTGATAGGCAGTTGCTGTACCGAGTCGACATGATATGCCGTCAGCAGTGAATCCTTCAGCGTTGCGTAGTGCGGATCGTTCGGGTTGTGGCTGTCACCTTCTTTCAGCACATCGTTCTGGATTCTGGCCAAAAACTGGGCTTTCGACGGAATTTCGTACAAGTAAGCCCCCACCGCCTGAGCCGCGCGGGGCAGCACAATCGCCAGCATCAGCCAGATACCCATGAGCGTCACCAACGCCGTCCGGGCCGACCCGCTCCGCGCCGATACCAGCACCGCTACCCCACAGCAGATAATCAGGTAAGCGCCGTAGGCCAGTACCAGCAATACCAGTCGGATAATTTCGTCCGTTCGGATCGGGCCGTCCTGCACGAGAAACCAGCCCAGCGCCGTCAGGATAACAACGGGTAGGTAAAGCCGCATCACGATCTCGACCAGTCCCAGTAGTTTGCCGGTCAGTAACTGCCGCCCGCTGATACCCTGACTGAGCAGCAAGCGCAGCGTACCCGAATCGCGCTCGGCAGCAATAACGCCGTACCCCAGAAAGAACGTCAGCAGCGGAAGCAGCAGTTGCAGGACCATGGCCAGACTGATCTCGCCGAACCGCAGCAGCCCCGTCGAAAAACTCGCTTCCGAAAAGTTGACCGGGTTTTGCTTATGCGCTTCCAGAAAAATCATGTTTCCCAGATAGCTTTCCATCCCAAAATCGAACAGACTCAGGGGCGACTTGGGCCGAAACGCAAAGTTGCCGAAGTGCGCCATGCGATGTGGGTGCTTATCCGGATTGCTTAACCAGTCGTGCCGGGCTTCCGCCTGATAATGAACACGCTGCGCCATCTGCTGCCGAAAGCTGAGCCAGCCCAGTACGGCCGCATAGATCAGCAGCGCGGCAATAACCAGCGTCGGTAACCAGACGACCGGGCTGGCGAACGCCGTCCGCCGGACATGCCGGGCCAGGAGTCGTTCGGGTGTTGATAGGGGCATAAAAGACTCGTTGAGAACTATGTTTTTATTGGTTTGAACACCCCTAAATCCCCTGAAGGGGACTTTGTTCGCGCGCCAAAGAAGTCCCCTTCAGGGGATTTAGGGGTAGTTCAAGCATCATTAGAATCGATACGTCAACGTCAGGTTGGTATTGCGTGGGGCGCCAGGGAACAGCCGCAGGTAGTTTTGCGCCCCGATCCAGTAAGTCGTGTTCAGCACATTGTTCATGTTCAGCGCCAGTTGTACACTGCTACGCGACGGCGTGTAGTACACGGCCAGATCGAACAGGGTGTAGGCGGGCACCTCAAACCCCCTTGTGAACCAAGGTATTTTACTACCACTGTACTGCGCCCCAAGGCCAATACCCAGATCAGCCAGTGCCGTACCCGACGCAAAGTTATAGCGCGTCCAGAGGTTCCCGCTGTGAATGGGTGTGTTTTGCTTGCGGGCACCAATCAGGCTGGCTTCGCGATCGTTGACGATGATCGCATCGATATAACTGTACGACGCGTTGATCTGCCAGTTAGGCAGCAGATAACCCGCCAGATCCAGCTCAAAACCCCGGCTACGTTCGGCTCCACGCGTCACCAGCAGATCAGGATTAGTCGGGTCGTTGGCATTCATCAGCAGGTTGCGCTGATTGATCTCGTACAGTGCCGACGTAACGTGCAGTCGATTGCCCAGCAGATCAGCCTTGACACCGACCTCCTTTAAGTCACTTTCCAGCGGATCGAACGTGCTACCCGCCGGAGCCGATACCGGCAATAGCGTAACCGTATTCGCCTGGGGCTGATAGCCACGCAGGTAGGTAGCGTACGCATTGACCGACGGGTTAATGGTGTAGGTCAGGCCCAGACGGGGCAGCAGTGCCGTTTTGGTCACCGTAATCGTACCGGGCGCGCCGTAGTTAGTGATGTCTTCGAACCACTCGTTACGCAGGCCCAGCAGCAGTGTCAGCCGCTTTATTTTTAACTGCTCCTGTACATAGATGGCATTGGTCGTCGTCAGGGCCGGTTGCAGAGCCGTGCGTACGTTGATCGTATAATCGTCGGCGCTGCGAATTGTATACGTCGGATTGGTCAGGTCGAAGTGCGGTACGTTGGGCCGGGGGATAACGACACCTCCCGGTACCGTCTGCGTCTGGTAGTTAGCGGCATTGGCAACCGTGTAGCTGTTGGCCACCGAGCCATCTTTAAGCAGGTAACCACGCGCCACATTCTGTCCGCCCCCTTTCAGCTTCTGCCAGCGATGCAGATCATAGCCGACAACCAGGTTATGACCCAGCGGCCCCGTCTGCCCGGTAACGTTCAGATACGCCATCACATTGTCGACATTCCAGAACTGCCGACGCTGTACGAACTGCATAGCAGCCAGTGACGTAACGGGCTGCCCGGCAACATCGACACCGAAGGCCCCGGTAGTACGGTGTTCCTGTAAATCTTCCTGCCAGGTCTGTTTCATATACGACCCGTTCAGACTGACGCGATCGGTAAAGCGGTGCGCCAGCGTACCCGTCAGCAGCAACTGGTTCGACCGGAAATAATCGCTGGCGGCACCCAGGTTCAGGCTGATTGGCGTACTGTTCAGGTCCGTCTGGCCCGCAACGGCACCGAAGATTGGCTGTCCCCGGTCGAGATTCCCGTCCATCCGGCTGATAATCAACTCGGCGTTGATGGCCGTACGCTCACTGGGAATATAAGAGAACGAGGGCGAGAACAGCAGCTGATTATTACGGATCAGATCGCGATAGCTACGGGCTTCCTGATACGCCCCGTTGACCCGGTACAGCAGCGTCTTGCTCGCGTTGAGTGGCCCCGTAAAGTCCATCGTTCCGCGCAGGGTACTGAAACTACCCACACTCAGCCCTATCTCACGCCGGGTCGTGGCCAGTGGCTTCTTGGTAACCAGGTTGATGCTCCCCCCCGGATCGACCGACGAAAAGGCAGCCGTAGCCGGTCCTTTGATTACCTCTACCCGTTCGATGTTGGTCGTCAGCGGCTGCATGAAATAATATTGCCGGGTCCGCATCCCGTTGACAATCTGCCCTTCTTCGTTCTGACTGATGCCCCGGATGGCGTATTGATTGTAGTAACTCGACGGAACTACCCCGCTGATTACTTTCACCGCGTCGGCCAGTTGAAACGCCTGTCGGTCGGCTATCAGCTCTTTCGTCACCGTCCCGATTGCCTGGGGTACGTCTTTGTTGAGCGCGGCAATCTTGGTTGCCGAGAAGGAGTATTCGCTATTGTATTCCCGCGTGGCCCGCCCCACGACTTCCACGGTTTGTAGTTCGTTGGCGGTGGGGATCAGCTCGACAACAAATGCGACGGCCCGACCCGCCATCGTCAGCGGTCGGTACCCGACGGCCGACACCCGGATCGTGCCTTTTCCCGGTAGTGAAAAATGGCCCGTAGAATCAGTTGATGTACCCGTGTTATCATTCGTCAGCTGGACCGTCGCGCCGGGAATGAAACTACCCGTTACGGCGTCGATAACCGTACCCGACATCGTTTGCGCCCGCAGACTGATCGTAAGGCAAAGAAATAAAAAGGTAAATAAGTGCTTCATCAAGTTTTGTTTTAGGTAAGACGTAGCCCAGACCCGCCCGGCGGCTACCGTGGCCACCGCGTGGGCTAGGTCTGAGAAAACACAGCAACAGCCGATGTGCTAGTGGGCCGGACCTGTTAGCCTATTGGCCTCCAGACCTGGACGTCTGGGTTACAACGGCGTCGAAACGGTCTTGTAGCTGACGAATACTGTTTAGGGTCTCGCGCTGTAAATCCCGCATCTGGTCGGCGGGCAGGTCTTTCAGGGTCGCATCGGTATGGTGATGGTGTTCGTGTTTTCCGTGCGTATGGTCATGTTCGTGGGACATACCGGGCACCTCTACCAGATTTTCCTCCCAGGCTTCAAACGCCGTTTTGATACTGTCGAGCGTTGCGATTCGGGCCGCATTGGCAGGCAGTGACTGTTCAGTCAGTACCGTTTTGAGCGAATCAATTTGATCGACTCGTGGCTCCAGTGTCGCCTGAATCACAGTCGCTTCGTTGTGATACCGCGCTGCTTCATCCAGCAACGGATCATGTTTGTCGCTGGATGACGAGCAGTCTTTCAGCCTGCTCAGGGCCAGGCCAAAAGCAACCAGTTGATACGTATTCATAGCTTAACGCGGACTAGTTATCCGGCAAAACTACACATTCGCAACAACGTTGCAAAAACAAAGCTACTAGATCGTCGGCTCCTATCGGTTTGTCCAGACCGGTTATGCGTTCGTTTTCAGCGTGACATAGTAGTGTCTGGCGAACTGGAATTAACGCTCAGCTACGGCCGGATGCGTCAGGTAGCGCAGGTCGTCGGCAATGAGTTCGCCGTTGACAATGGCACCGGCTTTGGCACCTCCCGCGACTGCGTTGGCAACCTGTCGCAGCATGGTCGTTGTATCACCTGCCGCAAAAACACCCGGCACTGAGGTAGCGCCGAACTCAGTCACCTGAACGAAGTTGTGTTCAGCGAGCTGACAACCCAGTTGCTGGGCAATGTCGGACGATTGCCGTAGCGGTACCCGCGCAAACATAGCTGTGGGCGATACCCTCCGCCCGTCGGCCAGAACCAGAGCTGTCAGAAATCCGTCGGTATGCTCGATCGCGGTCAGGGGCGTTTCAACAATCGGGATCGCCAGTTGCGCGAGTACCTGTTGCTGCACATCGGTCAGCGTCGACGGGCCATTCGTGAACAGCGTAAGCTGACGACTCCATTGCTGAAGGAGCCGGGCCATTTCGTAGGCCATTTCGCCATTGGCCAGGATACCCAGCGGTTGTCCGTGAACTTCGTACCCATGACAGTACGGGCAGTGCAGCACCGAACGGCCCCAGCATTCGGCAAATCCGGGTATATCAGGCATTACGTCGATAAGACCCGTGGCCAGTATCAGCCGGCGAGCGCTGTATGTCTCCCCTCCCGCTGTGTGAACGGCAAAACCGTCCGTCAATTGATTCGCCCCCGTTGCCGTCGTCGCGACAAACGTCACCGTTGGGTACTGACTCAGCTGCTCGCGGGCGATAGCCGCCAGTTGCGCGGGCGTTTCACCATCGCGGGTCAGAAATCCGTGTGAATGCGGGGTTTGCCGGTTGCAGGGCTTCCCCGCGTCGATAACCAGCACACGTCGCAGCGACCGCCCCAGCACCAGCGCGGCACTGAGCCCGGCATAGCTGCCACCAATTATAATTACGTCGTAGTTCATTGCTTTATCGTTGAGCAGACCTAAAAGGCTTCCAAACCTTTTAGGTCTCGTATCTACCTATTTTTCAGCAGGTTTCCCTGCAAGTAACTACTATTCCCAGACAGGGAACGGGTCTCTGAAGCTCCCCCCCTTTCCCATGTGCGCCAATTCAGATTCCGAGCACAGGCATTCCTGTAATTCAGCCGTGATCTGCGCCTGATTCAGGTCCTGCCCGATAATGACCAGCTCGTTCTGCCGGTCGCCGAAGCGTTTGTGCCAGCGCGATTCGATAGACGTCCGATTGTCCAGGAACGACCCGTACTGCATCCGTTGGCTGAACGGCATCGAGGCCCACCACACACCAGCCGATTCAGCCCGCAGACTACCACCAGCCTGACTAAAATTTAGCGCGTCGCTGGGGCGCGACGCCAGCCAGAACAGTCCTTTGCTGCGAATGATACCGGCAGGAAAATTCTCGCTCAGGTAAGTCCAGAACCGGGCTGGGTGGAACGGGCGACGATCGCGAAACACAAACGAAGACAGCCCGTATTCTTCCGTCTCGGGCGTATGGCTAATACCGTTCTGGTGATTCTGCAATTCCTGAATCCAGCCCGCCGACTGCGATGCTTCGTCGAAATCGAAGAGGTGTGTATTCAGAATCTGCGCCGGATCAACCTTCGAAAACTCGGATTCGATCAGCCGGGCTTTAGGATTCAGCTTGTGCAGGATTGCCTTTAGCTCGCCAACCTGCTCCCGGCTCATCAGGTCGGTCTTGTTTAGAATCAGCACATTGGCAAATTCGATCTGATCGGTCAGCAGATTCACAATCGTGCGTGTATCGGTAGGGCCGAGCGGTCCGGCGCCCCGGTTCAGGTCACGTTGATGAACGTTGTCGACCGAACTGAAATCACGGAAGAAGTTAAACGCGTCGACAACCGTCACCAGCGTATCCAGCCGGGAAAACCGCGACAGGTCGACACGGTTCGCTTCGTCGACCGAATCATCGGACTGGAAACTGAATGTCTGTGCTACCGGCAACGGCTCCGAAATCCCCGACGACTCGATCAGCAGATAATCGAAGCGGTCTTCGCGAGCCAGCTTTTCCACTTCCAGCATCAGGTCTTCGCGGAGCGTACAGCAGATGCATCCGTTGCTCATCTCGACCAGTTTTTCCTCCGTGCGCGACAGGGTGTTCTGGTCCTTCACCAACTGCGCGTCAACGTTGACCTCGCTCATGTCGTTGACGATCACGGCGACTTTCATCCCCTGCTTGTTGTGCAGGATATGGTTGAGCAGGGTTGTCTTCCCCGCGCCCAGGAAGCCGCTTAATACCGTTACAGGTAGCTGTTTCATCGGTTCGTTATAAATGCAACAATGTTGCAAATATAACGAACCGATTAGAAAGCAACTACTCGTTAGAGAAATATTTGCAACATTGTTGCACAAAAGCACAACTTGATGGTTTAATGTGACCTGGGCTGCGTATGCCATTGGTAAATTTTTTACAGTTGATCATACCCCCACCCCCTGAAGGGCAGGGCTGTTAAGTTCTAGCCCATCCCCCCCCCAGCCCCCTGAAGGGGGAGTGGTTTCTTTGCGGAATGCTCCCCCTTTAGGGGGCTGGGGGGTGGGCTAACCAAAGGAAATTGGGCTATTATCAGCGCCAATTTGAGAACTTAACAGCCCCGCCCCCTGAAGGGGGAGAAATTCGCGGATGGTTATCCCCCCCGCCCCAAAACGTCGGACCGGCCTAAGGGGTAGGGGTACAGCTGACGGATACGGGAAACCAGAAATGATTCGCCCCCCGGCGACGCCGGGTTAACAGCGCAAACACGGCACAAACAAAACCGCCGGACGCTTCCTGAGAAACGCCCGGCGGCTATATGACTTGTCAGGTCCGAACTAGTACGCCCGTACCAGTCGGCCTTCCATGAAATTGACGAAGGCTTTATTGACGACGTTGTTGCCGCCGGGCGTTGGATAGTTACCCGTGAAGTACCAGTCGCCCGAATGATTTGGGCAGGCAACGTGCAGGTTCTCGACGGTCTGATACACCACGGCGACTTCTGCCTTCAGGTCAGTTGGCGTAACGATCTGCGCGACTTTACGCGACAGCTCTTCGTGCGTAAACGGATCGAACAGCGCCTTCACGTAGTTCACTTTCGTTGCGTTGCCCGACTCGATAGCGGCTACGCTCTGCGCGTACACCTCATCGATCAGGTTTTCCATGCCCCGCTCCCGGATCAGTTCCAGAGCCGCCCGGAAACCGACGAACTCCTTGAACTTCGACATATCGATACCGTAGCAATCGGGGAAGCGAATCTGCGGAGCCGACGACACGATGATAATTTTCTTGGGGCCCAGCCGGTCGAGCATGCGCAGGATACTCTTTTCCAGCGTCGTACCCCGTACGATTGAGTCGTCAACAACGACGACATTATCAATGCCTTTGCGGATAACCTCAAACGTCGTGTCGTAGACGTGCGACACCATTTCGTCGCGCTGCGAATCGTCGGTAATGAACGTCCGCATCTTCACGTCTTTCGACACCAGCTTTTCAATACGCGGCCGGAACGAGAGTACCTTGTCGAGTTCTTCCTCGAACAGAATACCGTCCATGATCGCTTTTTTCCGCTGCTTGTACAGGTACTCTTCCAGCCCTTCGACCATACCGAAAAACGCGGTTTCGGCCGTGTTTGGAATATACGAGAACACCGTGTTTTCCAGGTCGTAATCGACCTCTTTCAGGATCTGCGGGATCAGCAGTTTACCAAGCGTTTTCCGCTCGTTGTAAATATCGGGATCGGTCGCGCGGGAGAAGTAGATACGTTCGAAGCTGCACGAACGCTTTTCGGTCGGCTCAACGAACTGCAACTCGTTGTACTCACCGTTTTTGTCGATAATCAGCGCGTGGCCGGGTTGTACTTCCTTGATCTGACTGTAATCGGCGTTGAACGCTGTTTTGATCGCCGGCTTTTCCGACGCAACGACCACAACTTCATCATCGGCATAGTAGTAGGCCGGGCGAATACCAGCGGGGTCGCGGGCAACAAACGACGCGCCGTAGCCCGTCATACCGACCATCGCATAGCCACCGTCGAAGTCGCGGCACGAGCGGTGCAGCACACGCTGCATGTCGATGTTCTCTTCGATGATGTCCGACAAATCGGGGTTCTCGTAAATACCTTTGAAGCGATCGAATACGCGCTGATTCTCTTCGTCGAGGAAGTGGCCGATCTTCTCCATCACCGTTACGGTGTCGACCTTATCCTTGGGATGCTGCCCCAGCGACACCAGTTTGTCGAACAGCTTGTCGACGTTGGTCATGTTGAAGTTACCCGCCACGACCAGGTTCCGGCTGCGCCAGTTGCTTTGCCGCAGCATGGGGTGGCAGTTTTCGATCTCGTTGGAACCGTGCGTACCGTAGCGCAGGTGTCCCATCCAGACCTCACCCGTAAAGGCGACGTTTTCCTGGAGCCATTTGGCATCCCTGGTTTTGTCTTTGTGCCCTTTGGTTGCCTTGCGGAATTTCTTGTTGACCTTCTCGAAGATGTCCGTTACGGGACGCTGATCGACCGAGCGGTAGCGGCTGATGTAGCGGTGGCCGGCTGGTACGTCGATTTTGATGTTGGCGATACCGGCCCCATCCTGCCCTCGGTTCACCTGCTTTTCCATCAGCAGGTACAGTTTGTTGGCACCGTAGAGAGCCGTACCGTATTTGTCGATGTAGTACTGGTACGGTTTGCGGAGCCGGATGAGGGCAATGCCGCACTCGTGTTTGATCGCGTCGCTCATAGCTGGAACCGTTACTGCAACACAAGATTGCCGGAACGGCTGATAGTCAAGTTGATGGGGAAACAACGGTCCCAGAACGGCTTTCGTTCAGCGGGATGGTGAACAAATATAGGAAAAAGCAGGGCGGCTAACCGCCAAAAAAAATGATTTTACGGTCAGATTCGTCCGGTACAATTGCCTTACCATGCATCGTCGCTAGGTTTACTGCAACCGGCCTTCAATCTGGAACGTACTGGAATCGAAATACGAAAGTTTCTGATACCCAGCCAATTTATATTGCGTCACGCGCCAGTTGTTCTGCCCGACAGGCCCGCTGTTGAGGGTCAATCGCCGTTCTGACGCGTATAATGCATTTTCAGTCTTCAGAACAGCCTCTATTTGCTGGGGTTGGTGGGTTTTGGCATCGAGCCGCACGGTTAGGGAACGAACCGCCAGCCGCTCCTCGGTGGGCTTCAGCGTGTACTGATACGTCAGCGAATCAGGGCGGGTGATTTGGTAGCTGCTGCGCAGGGCCGGCTTATTGATATCGGCCTGGGTGAACAAATCCAGCTCACGGGCCCAGTCGATGTCGCGGGTCATGTGTTCGCTATGTTCTTTGTTGATCGTAGCGTCTTTTTTCACCAGTGGCTTCTGCGTCGACAAGCCCGCAATCTGCTGATTAACGTACCCCAGCACGTCGAAGTACACGTTGGGCTGATCGGATTTTGCCGGGTTGGAACAGCTGCTGATACCCAGCACAGACAAAGCAAGATAAAGAACGGGAAGACGCATAGATGAGGTGGTCGGGACGGTCGAATCAGACTGTCTCGCCGACTCAGCAACACGATTTTCGCGAAATCGGTTTGGGCAATGGAATTCTGAACCAAATTTGCACCCGTAATGCTATGCATAGGCATGGTTTACGGTTTGCAGTTTACGGTTTTCTGACGGCCATTATCCGATGGTTTCTTCGCCGAAAACTGTAAACCGAGTACCGTAAACCGAACACCACTAATCTACTATGGACTACGACGTAATTATTATTGGCTCGGGACCGGGCGGCTACACAGGTGCCATCCGTTGCGCTCAGCTTGGTTTGAAAACCGCAGTTATCGAAAAGTACGCGACGCTGGGCGGCACCTGCCTGAACGTCGGCTGTATTCCGTCGAAGGCCCTGCTCGACTCATCGGAGCACTTTTACAACGCGGCCCATTCGTTTGCCGAACACGGCATCAAACTGAACGACCTTCAGGTCGATCTGGGTCAGATGATTGCCCGTAAAAACGGCGTTGTCGATCAGACAACGAAGGGAATCACCTTCCTGATGAAGAAGAATAAAATCGACGAAATTCACGGCTTCGGCTCGTTCGTCGATGCCAACACGATAAAAATCAAGAAAGACGACGGATCGGAACAAACGATTACCGGTAAGAATATCGTCATCGCCACCGGCTCGAAGCCCATGTCGTTTCCGTCGATGCCCATCGACAAAAAGCGGGTCATCACCTCCACTGAAGCCCTGAACCTACCCGAAATCCCAAAGCACCTGATCGTAATTGGCGCGGGTGTAATCGGTGCCGAGCTGGGTTCGGTATACGCCCGGCTGGGGGCTAAAGTATCGTTCATCGAGTTCGCCGATTCGATGATCCCGACGATGGACAAAACGATGGGGAAAGAGTTGCAGCGGGCCGTCAAGAAACTCGGTGCCGATTTTTACTTCAAACACAAAGTCACGAAGGTCGAAAACACGGGCGATGAAGTCGTCGTCAGTGTCGATACGCCCGACGGCAAGTCGATTACGCTCAACGGCGACTACTGCCTGGTATCGGTCGGACGTCGCCCCTACACCGACGGACTGAATCTGGAAGCCGCCGGCCTGAAAGCCGACGAGCGAGGCAAAATTGAAGTCGACGGTAACCTGCGGACTAACGTACCCCACATCTACGCGCTGGGCGACGTCATCCGGGGTGCCATGCTGGCCCACAAAGCCGAGGAAGAAGGTACCTTTATCGCCGAAACCATCGTCGGGCAGAAGCCGCACATTCATTACCGGCTTATCCCGAACGTCGTGTACACCTGGCCGGAAGTAGCCGCCGTCGGGTACACGGAAGAGGAAGTCAAGCAGCAGGGTATTCCGTACAAGACCGGCTCGTTCCCCTTCAAAGCACTGGGTCGTGCCCGCGCCAGCATGGACATCGACGGGCTGGCGAAAGTACTGGCGCATAAGGAAACCGACGAGATTCTGGGTGTTCACATCATCGGACCCCGCGCGGCCGACATGATTGCCGAAGCCGTTGTTGCGATGGAGTTCCGGGCGTCGGCCGAAGACGTATCCCGCATGTCGCACGCGCACCCGACCTACACCGAAGCCTTCAAGGAAGCCTGCCTTGCCGCTACCGACAACCGGGCGATCAATATGTAGGCTCTTTTCGGAGGAAAGAGAAAAGACGTACGAAGAAAGAATCAATACGGCCGGCTACTCACAAGTAGCTGGCCGTATTGGTTAGTACTTTGCAATTTATAACCCCGCATCATGCCCGTCATTTCAATGTTTTATGGAATCATTGTCAGAATGTTTACTTTGACAATAAAGAGCACAAACGCCCACACATTCACGTTGAGTATTCTGGACAGAAAGCCGTTCTCTCTATTCCTGATGGCAGCATTCTTTCAGGTAATCTACCACCGGGAAAATAGGTAATCTACCACCGGGAAAATTAAGACTGGTACTGGCCTGGCTAGAAATACATAGCGATGAACTGATGGCCAATTGGCAGCTAGCGGTAGAGGGTAATACGGTTTTCAAAATTGATGCCCTGAAGTAATTGATGCAAGCACAATCAATATGCATGTACTATCTCAAGTTATTCCACTATCCGATTATCAACTCGCACTAACGTTTGATACAGGAGAAACTAAAGTAGCCGATATAAAACCCTATCTGCAGACCGAAGCCTTCAGAAGCCTGCAAAATCATGTATTGTTCAATACTGTTGAAAACAAAGCATACTACGTGGAGTGGCTCGACGGAGAAGTCGACCTAAGCGCTGATACGTTGTGGCATATTGGCACAATCCGTGGCTAGAATAAAATTAACACGTCCGGCTGCTCGTGAGTAGCCGGACGTATGTTTGTGGTGTGGATAGCTGTATTTCGTTACCACGGTTTCGTTTGTATCCAGTAACTCATCGGGTAGACAAGTGCCATGCCGACAACGCCCGTCAGCGCATCCTGCAACGGCTCCCTCCCTACTGACAGGCCAATCGTAAATCCCAAAAACAGCACAGCCAGGTAAAACGTGTTGGACCACGGTATGTACCGAATGTGCGACCAGTCGCCTGTACCAGAAGCGGTAGGCGGCATACGGTACGCTACTGTTGCAGCACCGATGCCGATTCCAACAGCGCCTTTCAGTCCACTAATTGCCGCCCCGAGTATAAGTCCAATTACCGCCCAAATCAACGCATTTCGTATAGCATTCGGTCGTGCGTTCATAGGTGTAGCCCAGACCCGCCCGGCGGCCACCGTGGCGCGGCCCGGTCCAGGTCTGGTAGCCATCCGGGCGGCTAAAAGAGCATCCAGCTACGTAAGTTAGACTGACGGCTACCCGGACGTGGACCGGGCCGCGCCACGGTGGCCGCCGGGCGGGTCCAGGCTACACTGTTACGCCCATTACTTTTTCCTATCTTGCCTGTTCACGAATACAACCCCAACCATGAAAAAAACGACTACCTTTCTGCTCTCCCTGCTGACGGGTTCGGTGCTGGCGCAGAATCCGGACTCGGTGGCCATCCGAACCATTTACGACGAAGCGTTGAGTCACGGCAAATCGTACGACTGGCTACGCCACCTGACCAAACAGATCGGGCCACGGCTGAGTGGGTCGGACGGTGCGCAAAAAGCGGTCGACTGGACGAAGCAGATAATGGAAAAAGAAGGCTTCGATCGGGTATTCCTGCAGGAAGTGATGGTACCGCATTGGGTGCGGGGTGCCAAAGAAGAAGCGTATATCCACAACGGAAAACAGAAAGTAACGGTCCCGATAGCCGCACTCGGCGGGTCGGTAGCCACGGCACCGAAGGGTGTCGAAGCACAAGTGATCGAAGTAAAATCGTTTCCTGAATTGCGGGCATTGGGGGCCGCGAAGGTTAAGGGCAAAATCGTGTTCTTCAACCGGCCAATGGACCCGACCAAACTCAACACGTTCGACGCATACGGCGGGGCAGTCGATCAACGGGCCAACGGCGCTACCGAAGCCGCTAAACTTGGCGCTGTGGGTGCCATCATCCGGTCGATGAGTAACCGGCACGACGATCAGCCGCACACGGGCGGAACCCGTTATGGCACCGGCGTTCCGCTGATTCCGACGGCAGCCATCAGCACCAACGGGGCCGATCTGCTCAGCAAGTCGCTCACCGAAAACCCGTCGCTGACATTCTATTTCAGACAGAATTGCGAGACGCTGCCCGACGCGAAGTCCTACAACGTAGTCGGTGAAATCAGGGGAAGCGAAAAACCAGACGAGATCATCGTGATCGGTGGTCACCTCGACTCGTGGGATCTGGCTGAGGGAGCGCACGACGACGGGTCAGGCTGTGTGCAGTCGATCGAAGTCCTGCGTATTATGAAAGCACTGGGTATCAAGCCGAAGCGAACGTTACGGGCCGTGATGTTCATGAACGAAGAGAATGGCCTGCGCGGGGGGATCAAGTACGCCGATCTGGCAAAGCAGAACAACGAAAAGACTATTGCCGCCATCGAGTCAGACGAAGGCGGCTTTACGCCCCGTGGTTTCGGCATCGTCGGCAAGCCCGAAGAGCGGGCCAAAGCCATGCGGTGGGCACCCCTGCTGGCACCGTACGGCCTGACCGACATTGGTCCCGGCAGTGGCGGGGCTGACATTGGGCCGCTTGCCCAGACGGGGACGGTCCTGTTCGGCTTCAAGCCCGACTCGCAGCGCTATTTCGACTATCACCATACGCCCGTCGATCGCTTCGAAGCGGTCAGCCAACGCGAACTGGAACTGGGCGCTGCCTCAATGGCCGCGCTGACTTATTTGCTAGACCAGTACGGATTGTAATCGCACACGTTCGCCGATGATACGACACTAATTTGGTGTGAATAACCTACCAACTTTATGCAAACTCAATTGGCCGTATAGACAAACAAGCTGATTTTGTATAAAGTTGGTAGATTATTCAAACCATACAGGAGCCAAATCAATACTTATCTTATTCACCAATTTTTCTGAGACTGACGTAAGGTCCGTTTTCACTAACTACGATATCAATCTGTTTATTACTGTATGTGTACCCCATACTGCCACAGACTAAACCGATTCGTAAGTCGTCTACATGACTAATTGACCACGTACCGTTATAAGCGTTGTATCGAAGCCAATCTTTCGTTTCATCATACGTAAAGCGAGCGTCTAAATTGTTTTTATCGACACGTTTTAAACGTAATGTTACGGTTGTATCGTAAGTAAACTTATAACCGGGCGGATAGCCTAGCGCCGGATATTCATACCTACTGATTTTATATTGACCGTCTAGTATAGAAGCATAGTCTGGCTCGGTTGCTGTCGGCTTGCAACTAATTATACACAGAAATACGAGTAGGGTGAGCGCTGCTCTCATGTGCATTTTACCACGCTGTTGATTTGACGTCGGCACTGTAATGATAGTGCCCAAGGCCGACTGGCCCAAACCGTACGCTATATATACCTACTCAGGGAAGACAAGCATCCATAAACGGTGAACTACTGGTCAGATCCATCCTGGAGAGCGTCAGTGGCACTTTATTCGGGTTCTAACCGCGCAGCACTCAGGGCAGCTTACCCGCCTTGACAATATCGGGGACTTCGAGTACGGGTTTATCGTATCCCTGCTCGGCTGCATGAATCATAGCACGACCCAGTTCGGCCAATGTCGAGCCGGCATTGGCGTAAAACAGCTTCACAACCGGTAGCAGCCAACTAACGAAGCGGTAATACGACTTCACGTTTTTGAGGTCGGGCGTGGGTTCCAGAAAGCCCGGCCTGAACATGTACGCACGACGGAACGGTAATTTCAGCAGGTCGTTTTCGGTTTTGCCTTTGACCCGTGCCCACCGAAGATTACCCCGTTCAGTGCTGTCGGTGCCGGCCCCCGACACGTAACAGAAGGTCATGTCGGGATTCAGGCGGGCCATGGTGCGGGCAAACGCCAGGGTCAGGTCGTAGGTTGTCCGCACGTAATCGTCCGCGCTGACACCGACGGATGAGATACCCAGACAGAAAAAACAGGCGTTATACCCCCTCAGCCGCGACTCGATGGCCGACAGGTTCGTAAAGTCGGCATGAATGATCTCTGTCAGCTTCGGGTGGGTCACCCCGCCCGGCTTCCGGTTAATGACCAGCACCTGTTCAACAGTAGGGTCGAGCAGGCATTCACGCAGTACCCCCTCCCCGACCATTCCGGTTGCTCCGGTTATGATTGCTCTGATTGTCATGCAAGTAGTTTGATTAGTAAGCCGTTTCTGCTTTGATTCGACACCCGTCCGGTCTCAGCTAAACTACGTCGCTTCTATTTTGTCCCGGAATAAACGGGCAACGTTGCGGATTGCGCTGCCACTAATCGATCATTGGGTTTTATCCTGAGTACTGTAGCGGGGATTTATACTGGACATCACCAACCAGTAAATGGCATTACTTGTTGGCTATGCCTTTACTTCTACGAAACAGGTTGCTATCTTACTGGCAACAACCTGTTTCGTGCGCGTCAGTTACCTGACGACAAGATTTCTCCGATGAATACATCCCTGTTTGCACCCTGGCGCTCAACGGCTTCCGCGCTGAACGCGTCTACCCTGCTGTTGCGTCTGATTTTTGGTGGGCTGATGATTCCCCACGGCTATGCTAAGCTGACTCATTTTGCCGAGTACCAGAACGATTTTATGAACTTGCTGGGCCTGGGTACCGCCGTGTCGCTCAGCCTGGCAATCGTTGCCGAATTCGGCTGTTCGATCCTGCTGGTCCTGGGGCTGTTTACCCGTCTGGCCCTTGTTCCGCTGATTGTCACGGCACTGGTTATCGTGTTCGGTGCCCACGGGGGCGAGATACTGGGCGATGGCGAGCATGGCTTTTTATACCTCGGTGTGTATCTGTCGCTCCTGCTAACCGGTCCTGGCCAGTACAGCGTCGATCAGCGGTTATTTGGCCGGTCAGCCAGCGCCAATCGCCGGTTCGTTTAAGGAACCATGAATTATAAGTGGGGCTACCACGCATCGTCGAGTATGATGCCTGGCAACCCCACTGCGTTACGGCTGGGTTTATACGGTTAACGTTCCTTCGATGGAATCGTCCAGGGTTTTGCCGAGGACCGCGCCGATAGCCATCTTCGCAAACGCGACGGTATTGCCGTGCTTGTTGTCCCAATAGTATCCCTGCTGCGTATCGATTCGGATCACCGTAATGCGCGAATCGTCTTCGCCTTCGGTAAACCACGTTTTCAGGAGCGGATTCCAGAGGTCTTTGATCAGCGCCTTATCGGTCGAGATCGACGCATCGCCATAGATGCTTAGAAAATCAGAATTTTCGGACCCCTGAAACAGTAGTTGGACACGCTTGTCGCTGGCAATATCGGCATTCTTGCGGCTGTCGTTGGCGCTCAAAAACCAGAAACTCCCCGACTCATCGACCTTGCGTATCGCCATCGGGCGCGTCCGTAGCGGTTCGCCGGTCGTGATTTTGGTACAGAAATAACAGGTGTCCGCTTTTTCAGCCAGTTCCTTGATTTTCTTGCCTGCTTCGGTGCCCGTCAGGTCTTTGTGGTTCTCTTCGGGCTGCTGTCGATTGATACTGTCCATGCCTTGATTTTTTTGTTGAGTATGCATAGTGGTTAACCGGATAATTAACCGTTTCGCTTTCGACAAAACCGGTTTTCTGAAAGACATTGCCGGTTGGGGAGTAAATTGCCGCGTTTCGTCTGTTCTGTACGTACGCCACCGTGGCGTCATTGCTCGAATCAACGGTTTATGACTTCTCCTGACTCTTCCCTGCGCGTACTGGTTGTCGGCTGTGGCAACATGGGCGCATCACACGCACTGGCGTATCAACTCATCGACGGCTTCACGATCTGCGGCATCGTTTCGACCGGCAACAGCAAGGTCGTCCTGAACGAACGACTGGGCGGTGGCTACCCACTGTTCGACGATTACGCGACGGCCCTCGCCGAAACCCGGCCCGACGCCGTCTGTATCTCGACTTACCCCGACACCCACGAATCGTTCGCCATCATGGCGTTCGAACAGGGTTGCCACGTCTTTATCGAAAAACCAGTGGCCGATACCGTCGAGGGTGCCCAACGCGTGATGGCGGCCGCCCAGAAAGCCGATCGCAAGCTGGTTGTCGGCTATATTCTGCGGCACCATCCTTCTTGGGAAAAGTTTGTCGAGGTAGCCCGCGAGATGGGTAAACCGCTGGTGATGCGGATGAATCTCAATCAGCAAAGCCATGGCCAGATGTGGACCGTTCACCGCAACCTGATGAAAAGCCTGAGCCCGATTGTCGACTGCGGGGTGCATTACATCGACGTAATGTGCCAGATGACGCGTTCGAAACCAGTGCAGGTCAACGCTATCGGTGCCCGACTGACCGACGATATTCCGGCTGACAACTACAACTACGGTCAGTTGCAGATTCGGTTTGAAGACGGTTCTGTCGGCTGGTACGAAGCCGGTTGGGGACCCATGATGAGCGAAACGGCCTTTTTCGTGAAGGACGTAATCGGCCCGAAAGGTTGTGTATCTATCGTGGCCAAAAACGCGGGCGGCACTGGCAAATCCGACAATGTCGATTCGCACACCAAAACGGAATCGCTGCGGGTTCACTATGCCGACATCGACGCGCAGGATCATTTCACTCGGCCCGACGAGTGGATCGACATGCAGGACGAGCCCGACCATCAGGAACTTTGCAACCGCGAGCAGCGCTATTTTCTACGCGCCATCCGCGACAACGTCGACCTGACCGACCACATGCAGGACGCCGTCAATAGCCTGCGCATCGCCTTTGCCTGCGACGAATCTGTCCGCACCGGTCAGCCGGTGATGCTGTAAACGGTTTGTAGTTAGTGGTTGATGGTTCGTAGTTATTCCTGGTAGCAGCAACGAACTACAAACCACTAACTACGAACCATCAACCCAACTCCCTATGACACCAGACGATATATACAATATTCTGACCGACGCCATCAGTACCAATATCACCGACGACTGGACAATCGCGCGGGTGAACGTGCAGATGCTCGACAATGGACAGGATATCGAATTCGACGGCTTTTACCTGACCCCGTCGGGTGACGCCGAAGTGCTGATTACCGAATTCCCGGCCGACGTTACCGATGCCGTTCAGACGCTGTACCGCATGCGACTGGAAGATGGGTTGCCACAGGCCAACCGGCTGCAAATCGACCTGACCCCACAGGGCAAGTTTACCACCGATTTTAGCTGGGATCAGGAAATGCAGGACGAAGACGAGCATTTCAGCCGGGGTGGCACAGCGGCCGACTGGCTGGCGATTCGTGAAGAGCGCTATGGCAAACCGGAAGCCAACGACTAGTGTCTGGCGCAGCAGATTGCTGTGCTTTTTTACCCCCGCCCCCGGTTCAGCGCCTTGACCAGATAGGTGCGGGCGATCCGGCGAATCAGTTCATCCATATCGCCGACATGGTCTGACTCATCGGCGTCAGCGCTGACAATATCGCCGGTTAGCACGTCGTAG
Organism: Spirosoma oryzae; assembly: GCF_003002825.1. Lineage (GTDB taxonomy): Bacteria > Bacteroidota > Bacteroidia > Cytophagales > Spirosomataceae > Spirosoma > Spirosoma oryzae. Next base: position 37,883 of record NZ_PVTE01000016.1, read on the forward strand.
GTACCGCAGGGAGTTAGTTGCCGTTCTTGATACCCACCCAACAGAAAATCAGCCGCGTCGGTCAGGTCATCAAACCCCACGGCGTGGTAGTCACTCTGCTGGTTAAAGACGGCAATGAAGCGCATAGACTGGGTGGAAGGGTACTAACGTACTGATATATACGGCAAAAATCGGCTTTCGGTTGCGTCGCGCTGCCGGAACCTTCCGGCCTCTGAACCGCGTTGACCCCAACACCTACCGTACATTTGCCGTATATACGTTATCAACAACGACCATGACATTTGCCGACCTGAATCTGAACAAACCCCTCCTGAACGCGCTCAACGATCTGGGTTACACGACACCGACACCCATTCAGGAGCAGGTCTTTTCGGTCGTCATGTCGGGGCGCGACGTTTGCGGCATTGCCCAGACCGGAACCGGCAAAACGCTGGCCTACCTCCTGCCCTGCCTGCGCCAGTACCAGTTTTCGAAGGAGCATACCACGCAGATCCTGATTTTGGTACCCACGCGTGAACTGGTCGTACAGGTTGTCGACACGATCAAGCAACTGACGACCTACATGAACCTCATGGTCGTTGGGATATACGGTGGTGTCAACCTGCGGCCGCAGCAGGCCGACGTGCAGCAGGGTGCCGACGTACTGGTTGCCACACCCGGTCGACTGGTCGACCTGCTGGTCAGCAAGACGATCAAACTCAAAGCACTGAAAAAGCTGGTGATCGATGAGGTCGACGAAATGCTGACGCTGGGTTTTCAGGCGCAGCTGACCACGATTTTCGATCTGTTACCGAAACGACAAAACCTGCTGTTTTCGGCGACGCTGACCGACGACGTCAATAAACTGCTCGACACGTACTTTGCCAATCCCGTCCGGATTGAAGCCGCCCCCAGTGGCTCGACGGCGGCTACCATTACGCAGGAAGTCTACGAGGTACCTAACTTCTACACGAAAGTCAACCTGCTGGATCTGCTGCTGCGCCGACATACCGACATGAGCCGTGTGCTGGTCTTTACCGATAGCAAAGCCATGACCGATCTGGTTCACGACCAGCTGGCCCCCCGCTTCCCCGATCAGATCGATTTCATCCACGCCAACAAGGCGCAGAATAAGCGGTTCGACGCCGTCGAGCGCTTCCGGTCGGGTGAGGTCCGTGTGCTGATTACGACCGACCTGCTGGCGCGGGGTCTCGACATTGACGACATCACCCACGTCGTTAATTTCGACTTACCCGACGAACCCGAAAGCTACGTACACCGCGTCGGCCGGACAGGGCGGGCCAACCGCAGCGGGGTCGCTATTTCGTTTGTCACCCCCGCCGACGCCGAGCTGCGAACGGCGATCGAAACGCTCATCAACCAGCCAATTGCTACCGCCGATCTGCCCGACAATCTGGTCATCAGCGAGGAGTTGCTGTACGGCGAAAAGCCACAGATTCGCATGAAAATCATCGACACGACGACACCCCGTCCCGACACGGCAGGATCGGCGTTTCAGGAGAAGATTGCCAAGAACCAGAAAGTCAACGTCCGGCGCGACATTGCCGCCGAGAAACGGCTCAAATACGGCCGCCCGATCAAGCGCAGCGGGAAGAAATAATAGGTTTACGGTATACGGTTTACATCTTTCTGTTCGTAGTCAGACGATTTTTCGAAGCAGGTTACTGTAAGCCGTATACCGAAAATCGTAAACTATCAACCATTCGCTCGAACTCATCCTGTAGCGGGGCGGTAACCACAACCGGTTCGCCTGCACCAGGCGGGGTGAAGCGGAGTTGTTGGGCGTGAAGCAGCATCGTATTCATGTCGAAATGCGCCAAAAATAGCTTATTCTGCTTGTTACAGCCGTGGGGCCGGTCGCCGATAATCGGGTGCAGGATATGCGCCATGTGCTTGCGTAATTGATGCATTCGCCCGGTTTCGGGTGTCAGCTCGACCAGCGAATAGCGCGACGTCGCGTGCTTGCCAAACGGAATCGGCACTTCGGTACGCTGTAGGGTGCGTAGGTGTGTCACTGCTTCCTGCAACGTTCCCTGACCCGGCCCTGATCCATCATCGCGCCGAAGCGGGTAGTCGATCGTCTGCTGATCGTCGGTATAACCCCGGACAATCGCCAGATACGTTTTGTGGACCAGTCCATCCATAAACTGCTGTTGCATCAGCGCGTTCATCGACTCGGTCAGCGCGAATAACAGTACCCCACCCGTTTTACGGTCGAGCCGGTGGACGGGATACACGCGCTGCCCCAGTTGATCGCGTAGTAGTTGTACGGCAAACTCACTGGCATCGCTGGCGATGGGCGAGCGATGTACCAGCAAACCGTGGGGCTTATTGATGGCGACAAGGTCGTCGGACTGGTACAGAATCGGTAATTCGGCGGACATCAGGCGTTTGGGTAACCGGGGGCGGCTTTTACGTCGTCGATCTGTTTACGGTGCCGCTCGCCGTGGGCAGCAATCAGCAGCAGGGCCTGATACAGATCCAGCCGTCCGAGAATAAAATGGTCGAAATAGTGCGTGCGCAGATCAGCGTCGGCGTTTTGGGCGAAGTCGATATCCGCAGCGCGAACGGCATCGAACAGTGCCATCGTTGCGGCCGTGTCGCCGTACTTGCCGGTCGGCATGAACGGGACTGGTGCCGCAATCGGTCGGCTGCGCCCCCGCGTCGCCTTGACCAGATCAACATCCGAAATCTTGATGTCACTGCGTTTTTCCGGGTCGGCCGGTTGCTGTATGCCCTGTTGAGCCGCCCGAAAAATCCCCCGTTCCACCATAACAATGTGTTCGACACACTCGGCTATCGACCAGCGGTCAGCGCCAGGTTTGAAGGTAAGCTGCACATCGGATAGACCGTCGACGGCGTCGTGAAGCAGTGTTTGCGTCGTTTGCAGCGCCGTCACGATGTAGTCGCGCTCAGCCTTGGTCAACGGTCCGGTTACGGGGGTAGCGGGTAGGTTTTCCATGATCGGTCAAGGATTTAGGCAAACATACGATGGGATTCTTTGGACAGGATTACAGGATAGACAAGATTTTTGGATGATCTACTAAATCCCCGCTACCAACGTTCTACACTCAAAATCCTATTCATCCTGTAATCCTGTCAAACCAAACCTGTGTACATTTACAAATCAGGCATCGTATCTGATTTATTTCCTTTTGCACCAATGAACGAAACCAGTAAAGCCTTTTTATACCAGTATCTGAACAATGCATCGCCCACCGGCTTCGAGTCGTCGGGGCAGCAGATCTGGCTCGATTACATCAAGCCTTACACCGACAGCTATATTGTCGACACCTACGGCACGGCGGTTGGCGTTATCAACCCCGACCAACCCTACAAAGTCGTTATCGAAGCGCATTCCGACGAGATTTCGTGGTTCGTCAACTACATCTCCGACGACGGGTATATTTACGTCCGGCGCAACGGCGGTTCCGATGCACTGATTGCGCCCTCGATGCGGGTAAATCTGCACACGAAGAAAGGCGTCGTTGAAGGCGTATTTGGCTGGCCGGCCATCCACGTCCGCGACCTGACGAAAGACACCGCCCCCAAAGTAACCGACCTGTTTATCGACGTGGGCGCAGCAACTAAAGACGAAGTGCTTGACATGGGCATTCACGTCGGAACCGTCTGCACCTTTGTCGACGGCCTGACAGAGATGAATAACCGGTACTACGTCGGCCGGGCGCTCGACAACCGGATGGGTGGCTTCATGATTGCCGAAGTAGCCCGACTACTGAAGGAGAACAACGTTACGCTGCCGTTCACCCTGTACGTCGTCAATGCGGTGCAGGAAGAAATCGGATTGCGTGGTGCTGAGATGATCGCCCGGCGGCTACGTCCTGACCTCGCCATCTGCACCGACGTAACGCACGACACACAGTCGCCGAAGTACGACAAGAAAGAGCAGGGCGACCTGAAATGTGGCGACGGTCCGGTACTGTGCTACGGCCCCGCCGTACAGAACAACGTCCTCGATTTCCTGATCGACGTAGCCACGACGAAAGACATTGCCTTCCAGCGGCAGGCCGTCAGCCGCTCGACCGGTACCGACACCGACGCATTCGCCTACGCTACTGAAGGCATTGCGTCAGCCCTGATTTCGCTTCCGCTGAAGTATATGCACACGACAGTCGAAACCGTGCATATGGACGACGTACAGAACGTAATCAAGCTGATGTACGAAACGCTGCTTGCCCTCAAAGGCAACGAAGACTTCCGGTATATCAAATGAGTTTAACGTTTCAGGTTCAATGTTTAAGGTTGCCAGAGGTGTAAAACTTTGAACATTGAGCCTGAAACGTTAAACTTACCAATTTACTGCGTAGCGAGTCGGAGCTTAGCGCCAGATTCGAATCGCAGACTTCCCCCATTTTCATACGACACCGCTTTTGCGCCGGCCTGATAATCAACAGGTAATTCAACAGTGTGCAACACGCGTACCGGCTGCGTGGCCGTTGGCACCTGGCCACATGCCCAAACCGACGGATCGTTCCAGTTACCTGCCTTGACGGTGTAATTAGCGTATCCCGCTACTGCAATACTAGCGGTACCGGGCGGTGATCCGAGAATAGACGTCGTCACGGTGACTGAGTAGACGCCAGCGGTGTTCACAACTGCCTGATTGGTGCTACCGATCTGGGTAGCACCGGGGCTGAACTGGTACGAAAATCCCGGTCCTGTTGGGCTGGCGGTCAACGTCACAGACCCTGGACTGCATGGTGTCGACTGGTTGGTCACCAGCATCGAACGAACTGGATAGGTAACTTTCCGAACGCGCCGGTTATCAAGATCGGCGATATACAGATTACCGGCCGGATCTGTTGCCAGGCCGCTCGGCCTGGCCAGGGACGCATTTATAGCGGGGCCACCATCGCCCCGAAAACCCGCTGCCCCAGTTCCGGCGACAGTCGTAATAATCCCGTTCCGATCTACCTGCCGAATCCGGTTAAAACCCCATTCTGAGATAAATAGCGTACCTGTGCTGTCAATCGCAACTCTTGCAGGGCTATTCATAGGGGCATTTATTGCCTGGACACCCTCTCCACCGTACCCGGCAGATCCGTTTCCTGCTACAGTTATAATAATACCATCGGTACCTATCTTACGAATGCGATTGTTGTCAGAATCAGCAACGTACAGATTCTCGTCCTTATCAAGCGCAATACCGGATGGATAATTTAGTAGTGCGCTCGTAGCGGGGCCACCGTCCCCACTGTATCCTGTAGTAGCTGTTGATCCTGCGACAACGGAAATAACACCGTCCTGCGTTATTTTAAGAATACAGCTCTTGGTAGGAACGTAGACCAGACCAGACTGCGATACGGCAATACCGGTAGAATTGTATATATCTGCACTGGACGAAGGCGGTCGTACGCTAATAAACTCAGGCGATCCATTGCCAGCGATTGTTGTTATTTTTCCTCCCAAATCAATTTTTCGAAGTCGGGCATTATACTGATCGACAAAATAGAGGTTATCGTTTCGGTCGAGCCCCATACCTCGTGGATGACGTAACTGCGCCTGATCGGCATTACCGCCATCGCCTGTATAGCCATTAACACCAGACCCGGCAACCGTAGTAATCATACCAGCGGGCGTAACCTTGCGAATACGGTTTCCGAACTGATCTGATATATAGATGTTACCGTACCTGTCGACAGTCAGCTCGGATGGGGATTTAACCAGTGTCTTTCGAAAGAAGGCGTTCGTAGCCGGTCCACCATCGCCAGTATACCCACCTGCTATGGTATTGATGATGCCGTCGGATGTGATTCGGCGGATTCGGTAATTTGCCTGGTCGGCAACATAAATGGTACCAGTCGCATCAATATCGACGCCGGCTTCGGGTCCAATCAGTGCATTGATGGCCGGCCCGCCATCGCCACTGAAGCCGGACGTTCCGTTACCGGCGACCGCTGATATGATGTCATTCGCCGTGATTTTTCGTACCCGGCTATCAAGCTGAGTTAGGTAAACTGTCCCGGATGCGTCGACAGCTACATCCTGCGGTCCGTATAATGCGGCATTGGTAGCCGGCCCGCCGTCGCCACCTGACTGCGTACTTCCATTCCCACCGATGGTTGTTATCGTTCCGGCTGGGTCAACCTTCCGAATGCGATGATTCGTTGCATCAGCAATGTATAGACTACCATCGGTACCTATCGCGACAGCTGACGGATTATTTAACTGCGCGCCAACAGCAGGCCCACCATCACCAGCAAAACCAGCCGTACCGTTCCCAACCACCGTCGTTATAATGCCATCCGGACTGATTTTCCGAATACGGTTATTGCCCGAATCAACGATGTACAGGTTCTGCGCCTGATCGATCGCTACGTTTTTGGGGAAGTTCAACCGCGCACTTGTAGCCGGTCCGCCATCACCACTAAAGCCAGCATTTGTCGTACCCGCTATCGTTGTTATAATGCCATTAGCACTGATTTTTCGGATTCGACTATTTTGGTAATCGGCTACGTATACAGCGCCATTAACGTCAACGGCGACCCCTCTCGGCAATACAAATCGAGCAGATATAGCGGGTCCGTTGTCGCCCTGAAAACCGTAAACACCATCGCCTGCAAGCGTGGTAATGGTACCATTTGCGTCGATTTTACGGACTCGTATATCCTCGGTATCAACTATGTACAGGTTTCCTTTCTGATCAAATCCGGTAGCAGTGGGCCCACCGAAGGCAGCATTGATGGCCGGTCCTCCGTCGCCGATAGTGGTACCAGATGCGACCGTTGTTATAGTCTGCGCTCGTCCGGTCTGAACGACTATACAGGCGACACTAGCAATACTTATAGACAGGCAATGTAGAAATGTACGCACAAATAGTTGGCTGATTTTATTAATGTGGTGACTAAACAGACGAGCAATTTACAAGTATGTCTATGTACTTTCAGCCGTGAAGCGCCGTTTCTTTCAAGAGATAAAGCGTACTTTTTTTTCTAAAAGACGCTTTATCGTTGGTAACGCTTTATTTTCAACCAAAAACCCAAAAACGGAAACGCTTATGACACTCAATCGACGCTTATTTCTGCAACAGGCTGGTATGCTGACGGCTGGTGCGGCTCTATTGCCCGGCGCGCTTCAGGCGGCTCCCAACACGCCAAAACCCGGTCTGCAATTGTATTCGCTCCGCGACGGTATGGAGAAAGACGCGCGGGGTACGCTGAAGAAAATAGCGACTATGGGCTACAAGGAAATTGAGTCGTATCCGGGTAGCAAAGGCTTTCTGTGGGGAATGTCGCCGTCCGAATTCAAGTCATACCTGAACGGACTGGGGCTGACGCCGATCAGCACGCATACGGGTATCGAACCCGACATGGAAAAGTACATGAACGAAGCGGCCGAAGCCGGTTTCAAGTATTTCACGGTGTCCTCGATTCCGAAGGAGATGCGCGAAAACATGAGTGGCTTCCGTAAGGTGGCCGACGAGTTCAATAAATACGGTGAACTGGCGCAGAAGTCGAACCTCATGTTTGGCTACCACAACCACGACTATCCGTTCACCGAAATGGACGGTATGGTTCCGTTCGACACACTGGCTCGCGGGACTGACCCCAAGCTGGTTACGTTCGAACTCGACATTTTCTGGGTGATCGCGGCCGATAAAGATCCGGTCACGTACTTCAACAAATACCCCGGCCGGTTTACGATGGCCCACATCAAAGACCGCGACCCAAAAGATCATAAAGTGTCGACGGTACTGGGCAAGGGCGACCTGAAAATGACCCCGATTCTGGGGGCAGCCCAGCGCGCGGGCGTCAAACACTACTTCGTAGAGGTAGAAGAATACGGTTCGCAAACACCCCTCGACAGCGTCCGGGCTTCACTGGCCGGCGTGAAGAAGCTGGTGTTTTAACGGTATCCCGTTTACAGTTTTCAGTAAGCACAAAAGCCAGACTTCATCAACCGAGTCTGGCTTTCGTGTTAGCAATTGCGGGAGTTACAGCAAACCGAAAACTGTAAACCGTATACCTATTTCCCCTCCAGCAACGCCAACGCTTCGTCGTTGCCCTGCTGAACGGCAAGGTCACGGACGCTAAGGCCGCGTGCATCGCGGATGGTGGTATCGGCACCGTTGTCGAGCAGGAGTTTAACGAGATTGTTGCGACCAAAGATCGTGGCGAACATCAGCGCCGTTCCGTTATTACCATTCGTCAGATTGAGATTGGCACCGTGATCAATGAGCAGTTGCGCCACCTCTGCGTAGCCTTTGAAACTGACACCCATCAAGGCTGAATTGCCACTACCGTCCTGCCGGTTGACATCGGCACCAGCCACCAGCAGGGCTTTGGCAGCATCAATATGATTGTCGTAGGCAGCAATGATCAGCGGAGTAAAGCCACGTCCATCGGTAGCGTTGACGTCGACGCCCTCAGCAAGTAGTTGATTGACGTAGGCGACATCGCCTTTACGAGCGGCATCGATCAGGAGATCTTCAGGACGGGCAGAATAAAAAGACATAGGTGAGTGGCGTTTATTGTTAAAAACTATCCCGCAGCTACAACCCGGTAGCTGCGGGATAGTTCATTCTGTATCGATCGCATTAGCGGCCCTTCGCGTCTCACCTGCTGATGTATGTGAGACGCGAAGGGTCATCCGTCTAACCACTTGACGGCGCTCGATTTAAAACAGCAATCCTGCATTTTCGGTATTCAGTACACAGCGTTGATCTGATTCTGTTATGACAAATGCAGTACGTCTGATTACCATTGGTTTCCTTCTGTTGGCACTGATGCCATCGCCCGCTCAGTCTCAACCGACCCGGTTCAACAGCCTGAACTACCTGTACAGCATTTCCGGGAAGAAAACAGCGACCGGACAGCACAACCGCGAACCCAGCGCGCAACCCGCGAAATGGACGAACCGTATCGATTCGCTGACGGGCCATTACCCAAAACTGTGGAGTGGCGACTTTCTTTTCCAGGCCGATAACATTGCTAATCGGGGCGTCATGATTGCGGAAGCCAAACGACAATGGAAAAAGGGAGCACTGATCAATCTGATGTGGCACGCCTGCAACCCGGCCCGGTCACAACCCTGCGGCTGGGACAGTACGGGCGTGTTGAGCCGCATGACCGATCAGCAGTGGCAGCAGTTACTCACGGATGGCACGCCGATCAACACACGCTGGAAGCAGATGATGGATGAAGTCGCCGTTTATTTACAGGATCTGGAAGACAGCGGTGTCGAGGTCTTTTTCCGGCCGCTGCACGAAATGAATCAGGGCCTATTCTGGTGGGGCGGTCGACGTGGTGCCAGCGGAACGGCACAGTTATACCGACTCACGCACGATTATTTCACAAAAACGAAAGGCCTGTCGAATCTAATCTGGGTATGGGACATGCAGGATTTCCTGTCCCTCGCTACCGATCTCACCGACTATAATCCCGGCAACGACTACTGGGACATAGCCGCTCTCGACCTGTACGACAGTGGTACTGGCTACTCAGACTACAAGTACAACGCCATGCTCAAGGTTGCGGGCAACAAGCCCATCGCCATCGGCGAATGTCAGGTGCTACCGACGCCCGCGCAGTTGGCCAGCCAGCCCCGCTGGACCTTCTTCATGGGCTGGGCCGAGCTGGTCTTTTCCTTCAACACGCCAACGGTTATTAAGGAACTGTATAACAGCAAGGAGGTGGAGAATTTGAATGAATGAGTGATAGAATGACTGAATGAGTAGTGTAAAGCGGTAGCCTATTCAATCATTCCATCACTCATTCATTCAATCAATCTCCCCACACCTTCGTGCCTTCGGTGCAGTTGCGGCACATCTCGATTTCCGAGCGGGAACGGAGTAGCGTGTTACGGAAGTCCGTATACGCAGGGCCGTGCCAGAGTTCGGCGAAGGATTCGGTTTGCAGATCGCCCAGCCGATGATGTGCGTCCTTATCGAAGCAACAGGGCACAACCAGGCCATCCCAAGTGATAACGCAGGAGTGCCACATCTTCCAGCAGTGATCGCCGAAACCGTTTTTGATCCGGTAGGTATCGTCAGCCTGTCGGGCGTAGCGGCTGTATTGGTCGAGGGTTGGAATCAGGTCGGAGCCGTGTTCGTAGTCGTAGATCTGCGCCGTTTTCAGGCCGACTTCATCGACGCCCAGTTCACGGGCCAGCTTCTTGACTTCGTTGATCTGATGCTGATTCGGTTTGACGACCAGAAACTGAAAGACCACGTGGGGTGTCCGGGATTTCAGCTCTTTCTTCCAGCGAATGATGTTTTTCGTCCCCTCCAACACTTTCTCCAGCTTCCCGCCTACCCGATACTGCTGATACACGTCCTGCGTCGTCCCGTCGATACTGATAATCAGCCGATCCAGCCCCGACTCCACCGTCTTGCGTGCGTTGGCATCGGTCAGGTAATGGGCGTTGGTGCTGGTAGCTGTGTAGATGTTACGATCGGTGGCGTACCGGACAAGGTCGAGGAATTGCGGGTGCAGATACGGTTCGCCCTGAAAATAGAAGATCAGGTAGAGCAGCGTCTCGTGCAGTTCGTCGATGGTGCGCTTGTAGAGGTCTTCGCCGAGCATCCCGGTTGGTCGCGTGAACGACCGTAAGCCGCTGGGGCATTCGGGACAGCGCAGGTTGCAGGACGTCGTCGGCTCAAAGGAGACAGACATCGGCAACCCGCGCTGAGCAGCACGTTTCGACTGCCGGGAGGCATAATAGCTACCGACCACTTTGAGCGCATTGGCTACTCGTTTGGGTGTCAGCTTGGATGCAAAGTTGAGTCCGTCGTACAGATTCCGATTCATACGTTGATGCGATAGCTGTTGACAGCTAGCTAACAAAGGTCGTGAATTGCCGGGGAAGACCGACGTATAGACTACGATTACTGATTTTTTGCTGACGAATCTCATGCCAACAGCCTAGTTAACAGCCAGATATTATTTATTTTCTATATAATCTATAGAATAAATTAACATTAAACCAACACTGCCTGTTGATACCTAAGCTGGTCTCGTTCCGAGCCTGGATTGTATCAACTAACCTTTTCGCTAATGATTCTGAAAATGGATCGGCTCCCTATCGAGCTACCAACCCCCAAAAACCCGTCGGCCAATGACGCGGCTGTTATTCAGGAGTTACTCGGCGGTAAGTTCGGCGAGATGTCGACCCTGATGAACTACACGTATCAGTCATTCAATTTTCGGGGTCGCAAGAAAATACGTCCGTTCTACGACGTTATCAGTAGCATCGCAGGCGAAGAATACGGCCACGTCGAGGTCGTGTCGTACGCCATAAATCTGTTGCTCACCGGCACCACCAAACGCGGGTTCGACCCTACGGTTGGTCCGTTATCGGACGCAGCAAACTGGCGCAACACCCACCACGCCATCGCCAGCGGTCAGGCGTCTCTGCCAATGGATTCGATGGGTCATTACTGGACGGGCCAAAACGTGTTTAGCAGTGGTAACCTGAAGCTCGACCTTCTTCACAATTTCTTCTTGGAATGTGGCGCACGGGCCAACAAAATGCGGGCCTACGAAACCGTCACCGACCCTACGGCCCGGACGATGGTAGGGTACCTGCTGGTACGGGGTGGCTTGCACGTGGTTGCTTACGCGAAAGCACTGGAAAAATTAACGGGCGTCGAAATGACAAAACTGTTGCCGATTCCAGAGTTGAGCAACGATGCGTTTCCGGAGGCCAAGAAGTTTATGGAACAAAAGATGCATCTGTCGCTCTACACGTTCAGTCCGGACGATTACCAGCAGGCAGCCCTGATCTGGAATGGTCCGCACCCCGACGATGGGCAGGAATGTTTCGTCGTGCAGGGCGGTATGGAAGGTTACCCCGTTCCTGATCTGGAAGAAGAACCCCAGCTCAACGCCCCCGGCGGTGACGACTTCGACCCACAGGTATTCGCCGACATGGCGAAGAAAATAGGCATAAAATACGAGTATTAACTTCCTGATACTGTAGATCCGACGTTTCGAGAATCACTAGGTGGTTTTCTGGAACGTCGGATTTTTCATGCCGTTACTGGTCTAAAACTCCTGTGCGAGATTAATGTAGAAGCCGGTGTTGCCCTGCCGGTTGATGGCTCCACTGAATCGTAGTACGAGATTGTAATAGGTAACGAGGTCGAAGCTTAGGCCGGTACCGATCAGGAGTTGGTTGGCCAGCCGACTTTGGTACTGCTCGGCAACGGTACTCCCCACATACCCCGCATCGGCGAAGGCTGTGATGTAGGCAGCGATGGGCAGTGTGTTGAATTGGCGAATCTTCAGCCAGTTGAGTTGCTTCACGGTGTCGAATAGCTGATAGCGTAGGCTGCTCCGGGCCACAACCGACTGCTGTCCGTCAATAACGTACAGTTCGTAGCCCCGGACGTTATCGCTCGAACTACCGATACCGCGCAGGTTAGCATACGGCTGGCGGTTCGGCCAGGTGGTGCGGGCACGCAGGTTGGCAGCTCCATACACTTTTTTGCCCATCGGCCAGTAGCGGCTTACCGACGCGGTCAGATCCAGAAACCGAAAGTCGTCGGCGGGCAGCAGTCCGGATGCACCGACGTAGCCGTTGAACAGGGTTCCCCGCAGCGGATAGGCCACGTTGTCGCGTCGGTCGTAACGGTAGCTGTACGCCAGCGATGAGTAGTGCTGCTCCGTCCGGCCATCCAGGAAATAATTGGGGTTTAGCCGGGCAACCGTATCCGCCACGGTGTTGCGATTGTAGCGCATCTCAACGCTGTGGTAGTGGTACAGGCCGTGCCGGTTAGTCAGTATCAGCGTTCCCCATAGCCGGGTCCGCAGCGTCTGGTCGGCCCGGACATAAAGCCATTTGTCGGCCAGGGTTGTGTACGGGATGTCGTTGTTCGTCTGATACGCCATGTCGACGCGCAGACCGATTCGCTGCGCCTTGTCGATGTAGGGTCGGGCGTACGACACCACAGTACGCTGCCAGAACCCCCGAATCACTTCCACCTGCAGGCGGTCGTTCGAGCCCGTTACGTTGCGGTAACTGAGTCGCCCGCCGTAGATCGTTCGGCGCAGGTCGCGGCCCCGGTCATACCACCACTCGTTCAGGTTCCGGTCGGCGATGTCGAACACGGGATACGCAATCAGATACCAACGCTCTTTCAACTGAACGGTCAGATCGAGTTGCGGGAGCTGCGCCGTATCGACAGGATTCGTCTGCTGCGTAACCAGATCGACTGTGATGAACAGGTTGGTATTGTTGATGTTCCGACGGTCCCAGGTCAGCCGACCACGCAGGTCCGACAGGCGAACGGTATCGCCGGGGTGCAGCGTCATCTCGCGGTAGATGATCCGGTCGCGGGTTTTTACATTGCCCACCAACGTCACCGACCGTATGACCACTGATCGCGACGAATCGACGACCGCTGTTGTATCACTTACGGCGGCTGAAACAGACCGGGTCAGGCTCAGTAGTAACAGCAGTAGACTACTCGGTCCTAGTATCCAACTATAGGTCATTCCAGGTAGCGCCCGTTGTTAAAAAAATAGGATAACAATATCTCCGTATCCTGCAAATCCATTCGTATCATTGTTTCCCTTTCCACTGCAAATGTCGCAGTATTTCTACCGCATAACCTATGAAACAAAAACCCCGCCTGACTTTCTGGCAGATCTGGAACATGAGTTTCGGATTTTTAGGTATTCAGTACGGATTTGGCCTTCAACAGGCCAACATGAGCCCAATTTTCCGGTATTTAAACGCCGACGAAGCAAACATTCCGATTTTATGGCTCGCTGGTCCGGTCACGGGTCTACTGGTCCAGCCAATCATCGGTTCCATCAGCGACCGAACGTGGTCGCCCCGCTGGGGTCGGCGGAAGCCCTTCTTTCTGATCGGTGCCATCGTCACCAGTTTTGCGCTGTTCCTGATGCCCAATTCATCGGCGCTGTGGATGGCCGCCAGCCTGATGTGGATTCTCGACACTGGTCTGAACATCACGCAGGAACCGTTCCGGGCATTTATCGGCGACAAACTAAGCGATGAACAACGCGGACTGGGCTTCGCCATGCAGAGCTTCTTTGTGGGCTTCGGTCAGACGGTGGCGAACCTGATGCCGACGATTTTCCGCCTGCTGGGTATTACGACAACGGCGGCCGTGGCGACAAACGTTATCCCCGACAGCATTAAATTTCCGTTCTACATCGGTGGCGCTGCCGTCATCCTGGCTGTTCTCTGGACAATATACACAACCGACGAATATCCACCCGACGATATGGCGGAGTTCGAGCGTATGAAACGACAGAGCAGCGGTATTGGCGGAGCCCTCACCGAGATCGCCCACGCTTTCCGCGACATGCCGTCGACGATGAAACAGCTGTGGTGGGTAAAGTTTTTTACCTGGTTTGGTCTGCCCCTGATGTGGCAGTACCTGACGCTGGCCGTTGCTCGGCATGCCTTCAACGCGCCCACCGCACAGTCGCCGGGCTTTCAGGAGGGTACGGAGTGGGGGAATCTTTGCTTCGCCGTTTTCAACATCGGCTGCTTCGGCGTGTCGTTTTTTCTGCCCGCAGTGGCCACCAAGATTGGTCGGCGCGGTACCCACGCCTTGTTTCTGACGCTGGGCGGACTGGGGTTCCTGTCGATGCTGCTGTCGAACGACAAATACGCGTTCCTGATCGGGATGGTCTTCGTCGGGCTGGCCTGGGCGTCGATCCTGTCAATGCCGTACGTACTGCTGTCAAGCTCGGTACCGGCCGAACGAATGGGCGTTTACATGGGTATCTTCAACGGGTTTATCGTGATTCCGCAGATCATCAACAACCTGTCGATCAGCTACATTTATCCGCTATTGGGTAACGATCCGCGTAATGCGCTGGCGCTGGCGGGTGTCTGCCTGTTGCTGGCAGCCGGTGCCTGCTTCCTGGTAAAAGAAAACCGGACCAGTCAGGTTGCGGCCTTTCCGATGGGCGCGGGCGGGCACTAAACCTGGCCTTTGCCATTTCACAAAACCATCGTTCTTTGCATCCGGCTGTTCATCATGGCCGGATGTTTTTATAATCAGTAACCTATGAACGTATTTTCCAGTCAGGAACCCTTCGCCATGATTGCCGTCGGCGAACTGCTGGTCGATCTAATCGGCCAATCTATCACCACCAACCTACTCGATGCGAATGAGTTTCGTCGGCTTCAGGGCGGTAGTCCGGCGAATATGGCCGCCAACATGGCCCGGCTGGGCAACCGGTCGGCGCTGGTAGCCTGTGTCGGCACCGACAATCTGGGACGGTTTCTGACGACGCAGGTAGCGGCAGCGGGGGTTGAAACGGGCTTCGTTCAGCAGGACAGCCGCGAACCGACCAGCCTTGTGGTCGTGTCGCGAACGAAGGGAACGCCTGACTTCATCGCATACCGCAATGCCGACCGGATGTTGCAGCCCGACCATTTGCCAGACTCGCTGTTAAGTCAAAGCCGTATTTTTCACACAACCTGTTTTGCCCTTAGTCAGGAACCGGCCCAGCGCACGATTGTCGATGCCGCCCGACGAGCCCATGCATTGGGGTGTCAGATCAGTATCGACGCCAACTATGCCCCCAGTATCTGGCCCGACCGCGAGCAGGCCTGGCAGATTCTGGCTGACTATTGTTCGGCTAAAGCGCTGGTCAAACTAAGTGAAGACGATGCCGCCCGACTCTACGGCATCCGTTCGGGTGATGCCTTACCGTCGCACGAAGCGATTATCGACAAATTTCACCAGATGGGGGCTGAACTCGTCTGTCTGACACTGGGTGCCGACGGTAGCCTGGTCTCGTCGGCAGGTGGTGCCAAGCAGGTCCGGGTGCTGGGCCAACCGGTCGAGGTTGTCGACGCGACGGGAGCCGGGGATGCCTATTGGGCGGGCTTCCTGACGGCTTACCTCGACGGTCAGACCCCGGAAGTCTGCGCGCGCGCGGGGGCTAAACTGGCCCAGCTAAAACTCGAACGATCCGGCCCGCTCCCCGATCAGGTCGATCGTTCGCTGTTGTATTAAGTCTTGAACCGCCGGGCGGCCCCGTGTGATTTTTGTGATGGATGTGATCGCACTGATTCTAAAAAATCATAGCCTATCAGTGTAATCACAAAAATCACAGTTCGAGACAAACCTATTTTCTCAACGTATCCTCCAGCTCCTTCGGGGCTACGACGGGGTGCTTGTAGCTGCGGACGAGGAAGTAAATACCGAGCAGTACGGCGGGAATACTGAGCAGTTGCCCGATGTTGAGCGCCATCGTCGCTTCTTTCGCGACCTGATTTTCTTTGACGTATTCGAACAGGAAACGTAGCGTGAAAATCCAGATCAGGAACATACCCAGCATACTACCACGGGGTGTTTTCTCCTTGTGGCGGTTCCAGAACCAAAGTAGCACGCAGAAAATAATCAGACACGACAGCGATTCGTACAGCTGAGCCGGGTGACGCGGTACGATGTGCAACACTTCTGGTCCGGGGATGTCGCGGTAATCCGCTCTGGGGAACACAACCCCCCACGGCAGATCGGTAGGGCGACCGATAATTTCGGAGTTGACGAAGTTGCCCAAACGAATGAAGGCACCAGCCAGCGCAACCACGATGACGATCCGGTCGGTTACCCACAGAAACGTCTGGTTGGTCGCGATGCTTTCTTTGCGACGCGAATACAGCCACAAAGCCAGCAGAATACCAATCGTCGCGCCGTGGCTGGCCAGGCCGGCGAATGGTGGGGTAATTACCGTCAGTGGATGGTTGATGAGCACTTCTGGCTCGTAGAAAAGAAAATGACCGAGCCGGGCACCAACGATTGTCGACACGACCATATAAATCAGCAGCGAATCGGTATCGGAGACGGGCTTGCGCTCGACTTTAAAGATGTAGGTCATGATCTGCATACCGATCAGGAAACCCATTGCGAAAAGCAGCCCGTACCAGCGAACCGAAAAGGCGCCAATGTGAAAAATTTCGGGATCAGGCTCCCAAATCAAATAATGCAGCATGAGGTTTGTCCGTGTAAGCCCGTTGCGTTCAGCGGGTAGAAGGCAAAGATACAGATTGCGGGAAAGTTTTTGACCATTTTGGTGTTTACCCCAACGTGATGAAATCAGTGGTTATCGGACTCGTACGCGCGTATCAGGCGATGCTCTCCCCGTACCTACCCAACGCCTGCCGGTACACGCCAACCTGCTCGCAGTACATGATCGAAGCGGTGCGGAAACACGGCGCGTGGCGGGGTGGTCGCATGGGCCTGAAACGTATCAGCCGCTGTCACCCCTGGGGTGGCCACGGTTATGACCCGGTACCTTGAGCGGTTTACGGTTGTCAGTTCACCGTTCGCGACAACCGATGCACAACTCCTGCTGCTCTTCACCCACATACCATAAAACGTATACTGAAAACCGAAAACCATACAGTAATGCTTGGAATTTCTGCCGACAATAAACTCAAACGCCTGATCGTCGTGGGCGATCGGGTGCTGATCAAACCAAAAGATGCCGCCGATCGCACAACGAGTGGCCTCTACCTACCCCCGACCGTACAGGAAAAAGAACAGGTGCAGTCGGGCTATGTTATCAAAGTAGGGCCGGGCTATCCCATCCCGACCCCATCGGACGATGAGCCGTGGAAAGAATTGGAAGAGTCTGTGAAATACATGCCGTTGCAGGCACAGGAAGGTGACCTTGCGCTGTACTTACAACGGAACGCCATCGATCTGCAATACGAAGGTGAACAGTATGTGATTGTGCCACAAGGCTCTATTCTGCTGCTGGAACGATCGGAGGATTTAGATTAGCGAACCTCGTTTCAAACAGCTTCCCAGCTGTTTGGTGCCAAAAATCAAGCAGCTAGGCAACCACTTCGGCGGGCCAACGTTCGAGAAAAACCATGCGAAACTGGCTTATTATATTCCCGCTGGTCCTGTTCGGCAGTCTTGCACTGGCGCAGCCGAAACCGTTGAAAACCCTGTTGCGCGAAAAACGGGACAATCGCCGGATATTGCTGTTTTACGGGACACCATCCGGCGGGCTGACCGAACAACAGCGCAAATTACAGGCTGCCCAGGCTGAACTTGACGACCGCGACATGGACGTAATCACGCTTGATGCTTCCTCGATCACTATCGTTGACCGGCAGTTTCTGGAGCAGACGTACAAACTCAATCCCAACGTGGGTTTTACAGGCTGGCTGATTGGCAAAGACGGGGGCGTCAAAGAAACGTACCGGCATCCCGTCGACCCGGCGCAGTTGTTTGGCCTGGTCGACAAGATGCCGATGCGAAAGATCGAGATGCGGAGAAAGCAGTAATCAGCTTTTCTTCTGCTTTTGCGCCAGAGCCCGCTTACCGGCAATGCTATCGATAGCGGCAACCAGCCGGTCGAGGTCTTTGGGCGTGTGGTAGATGTGTGGGGTTACGCGGATACCGTGAATGTTTTCCCAGTCGATACCGACCGTGTGAATTTTATGCTGATTCATCAATTGGCCGTCGATCTCACCGGGCTTCATTCCGTCGATGGAGAACAAAGCAACCGCACCGGCGTGTTCGGGCTTGAACGACGTATGCAGCTTTACACCGGGTATATCTTTCACGCGCTCCATCCAGTAGTTTTTCAGGTAATGCGCCCGGGCAAATTTCCGCGCCGACCCGATGCTGTTGTGAAAGTCAACCGCCGTACCGATGGCCATTTCCGATGCGAAGGACCGTGTGCCCAGACTTTCAAACTTGCGAATGTCAGTCCCGTCGGGCTCGTTGTTCGATAAGAGCGCCCAAACGTTTTTGATCTTCGGCTGACGGATGTAGAGCATACCGCTGCCGAAAGGCGCACACAGCCATTTGTGCAGGCTGGTGGCATAATAATCCGCGCCGAGGTCAGGAATTTTGAAATCGAACAGAGCAAAGGAGTGGGCTCCGTCGGCAATGACTTCGATGCCCCGTTTGTGCGCTTCGTCGGCAATTTTCCGCACGGGTAACACCTGCCCTACCCAGTTGACCAGGTGCGTGACGTGTACCACCTTCGTACGGGGCGTAAACGCCTTGACAAACTGTTCGGTAATCGCGTCGTCGTTCTCGCTGGGCAGATCCAGATTCAGATACACCAACTTGATACCATCCCGCTTTTCGCGCTGCTTCCAGGCGTTAAGCATGTTGGGATAATCCTGCTTTGTTAGCACGACTTCATCACCCGGCTTCAGATTCAGCCCAAAAATTACGGTGTTAAGTCCTTCCGTCGCATTGCGGTTGATCGCTAGTTCCTCGGCCGAACAGCCTGCCAGATCGGCCAGTTTTTCGCGTAGTGCTTCGCGGCCCTGATCCAGAATCCGCCACATGTAGTAAGAGGGCGCTTCATTGGCATACTGATAGAACCGGATGTGCGCATCCTGTACGACCTTGGGCTGCGGACACACGCCACCGTTGTTAAGATTGAGCAGATTAGGCGATACGGTATATTCCGATTTCACCCACGCCCAGAAGTCTTCATCAGTGGCCCATGCTGCCGCCGATTTCAATCCAGCGTCGGTGCCGGTAAGGGGATGTGCAAATGAATCGGGAAGAAACGTAGGGAGTGTCAAGGCGCTGGTAGCGGCCACCGCTGTCTGGCGGAAGAAGGATCGACGGGTTGTCATAGTCAGAAACAGGAAAGGTTGTCAAGTAGATACGTTAGTAAAACTAATCGTTTTCTACTTTTCTGAACTATGATAGTCTTGAACTGTAATAGTCTTGAACTGTGATTCGTCTGATTGTGGTGATTACGCTGATTCAGGGAAGAAAATCATAGTCTATCAATGTAATCAAATAAATCATAGTTCAAGACAAGATTACTGCCCGGAGAAGCGGCCGTTTTCGGTGATACCTTTCCAGCGATCCGTCCGGAAAGGCACGGCGGGAAAACCGGCCTTGTTGTAAAGATTGACGTCGCCATTGTCATCAGCCCAGCCGTAGCGGACAGCCACGGGCGTCGCGACAGCATCGGCGCGCACGATCACGCTGTCGCCCCGGATTTCGGCTTTGGCGTAGTGAAACTGCTGGTCAGCGCCGGCTACTTCAAATCCGCGTACGTAGCCATACCGGTCTTTTGTCATCAGACCATCGGGGGCATTTTTAAATATCAGCACCGCCTGCCCGTTGCTGACGGTCATCTTGTCGAACATCGGCCCGCGCGACTCGGCGGCATTCTTACCAGTTGAATCATACGCAACCCGCATGGCTTCGGCAGCGAGCCGTAGGCCTACATCCTGCTTGTTTTTCGGGTGAATGTCGTGCGACTCACCGATATCCGACGTAACGGCCATTCCGGTGGCGGGCAGGCTCAACGTCATCGTCTGTGCTTCCCGGAGTTCCGCCCAGCCACTACCCTTCTGACTGTTTCCGCCAGTCGCATCGAAGCTGGCTAGTTGAACGAACAGAAAGGGAAAGTCACCTTCGCCCCAGCGCTGCCGCCAATCCTGAATCATGGCCGGAAACGCCCGCCGGTACTGATACGACCGCCCCGCATTCGACTCCCCTTGGTACCAGATTACGCCCTGGATGGCATACGGAATCAACGGTTGCAACATGGCATTGAACAACTGCGTCGGATAAGAGTTGGGGCCTGGTTTATACGACCACGGACTAATTTCCGACACCCGGTATTGCCACTGCCCGGCCAATGGAATTTCATCGTTCGGACCAACCAGTTTAAGCTGATCAGCCGCACCGACAATGCCGCCAGCTCCGCCCGTGTCTTCCACCCGAACAGCTATTACATTCCGACCTGTCTTAAGCAACCCCGATGGCAAGGCATACTCACGCTTATTCATACCCCGCTTTGTCCCAACCAGTTGGCCATTCACGAATGTCGAATCATTGTCGTCAATCGATCCTATCACCAGCGTCATGCTGTCAGGCGATTGCCCCTCGGGAATCAGCACTTCACGCCGGAACCAGACCACGCCGTCGATGTTGGGTAAGCCACTCCATTGCCAGTCGCCGGGCACGTTCATCGATTTCCACTGACTGGTATTCAGCCCCGGATCGGGAAAAGCGCGCTGCTCGGCGGCCGTTGGCATGCCTCCCTGTTGCGTCTGCATGAGTGCTTCTGTACGCTCTTTACCGCTTTTGATAACTTCTTCGGTGTTGGCCGGTAGCTTCTCGACCATGTAGCGTAGCGTGCTGTCGCGGGCCAGCGCTTCACGGCTCGTCCAGGTCTCGGAATGGGTACCGCCCCACGACGTGTTTACCAGTCCGACCGGTACGTTCAGTTCTTTTTGCAGCTTCCGGGCGAAGAAGTAACCCACGGCCGTGAACTGCGCTGCCGTTGCCGGACTGCACACGGCCCATTCACCGGCAATGTCGTCTTTCGGCGTCAGGCTCAGGTCTTTCTTTACCAGCAACTGACGAATCGTCGGATAATTGGCCTGTCGAACCTCTTCTTTACCATTGGTTGCGGCTACCAGTGGCCATTCCATATTCGACTGTCCCGAGCATACCCATACTTCGCCTAGCAACACGTCGCTGAACGTCACGGTGTTGCTTTTGCCGGCGACAGTCATCTGATATGGTCCACCTGCTTCCATGGGATCGAGCCGAAGGCGCCACGTACCGTCTTTACCGGTTTTCACCGTTTTTGTCTGTCCGTTCAGCGCGATAGTGATTCGCTCGCCAGGACTAGCCCAGCCCCAGACAGGTACTGGTTTTCGGCGCTGCAATACCATATGATCGCCAAACACGTGCGGCATCCGAACGGCTGCCAGACTCATCGACGCGGTCAGCAATACCAGCGCCAGCACATAGCCAGATAAACGGTTCATAGAGACAAGTAACGTATACAAAACGACAAAAAGCGACAGCAGGTCGCGTCTACTCCCTGCGGTCGCTTTCACAAACGAATTATGCTTTTCTACCTGTCCAATCGACTACCGGGGCTTTTCAGTACGCTGCGCAACGGCTGACGAATGGCCACACTGTACCGGAGGGTCAGCCCATAGGTCATTCCCGAGCCAATACCTTTCAACTGCGCATATTGGGCGGGTTGACCAGTCGTACTGTAGGTCAGATCAGTATTGATCGAGCTACCTAGTCCTAACAGTTTACGCGCTGAAATACCCAGATCGACGTGGTTGCTCAGGCGGATGTTGTATTCGGCTCCTAACTCGGCAATGACCGTCGGAACCGTGCTCAGCTGCGTCTGACCGGCCAGTCGCAACGTGTCGATTTTTTCGCGGGTAGGGTATGTGTAATCGGCGATCGACAGTTGCCCCCGACTGCCGCCCTTACCGGGAACCAGCCAGGCACCCGCCGTTAGCCAGAACCCCGACCGTCGCCAGGGGCCACTGGTAGAAAAGAGCATGCGCTTACCCCGAACCACAAAATTGTGCTGATCGCTCGTGTATTGAAACAGATCGGCACCGCGTCGCCGGTCGACCTGTAGACTGGTGTGCGCGGGCGACTGAACATAGCCAGCTTCGACGGCCCATTTTTCTTTGTAGGACCAGCCCAGCATGAGCCCCCAGCCCGGTTTGACGACCCGCTTTGCTTCGATCATGCCGCCCATAGGATTGTCAAGCACGGCCTTGTCACTCCGAACGAAGCCCGTTAGAGCGACATACCAGCGGTCTTTTACGTAAGCCCCACCGTAGCGCGTCAGCACGCGATCGTACAGCATTTGGTTTCGATCCGGCAACCGGTAATAATCACTACTGTGCTGCCCCAGCGAGGGAAACGTAGCGAAGCCAATAAGAAGAAATACCAGGTAAAGTTTATGCATGGGCTTTGGACCAATTGGCGTCATGAGCCTGAATGACTCTGTAAACTACCGACAAACGGTCGCGTAAAGCGAGGTTAGTTACTTAAATCGGCCAGTACCATTTCTTCACCTGCTCGCCACCTACTCGACCGCTAGTACAACCCGGATAACCATTTGTCTGTTAGCGAATTACGAAATTTTTTTTGGATTAGCCGTTTTTTGTCGTGTCAACGGGCAAAAAATAATCGTTGACAACCCATTCGTACCCTAACCAGACAAAAAATCCCTTTCTGTTGGGCACCACCAACGGAAAGGGATTCGTCTGCTAGAATTACCTAGTCAGCTTACATGCCGTGCTTCATCACCGGCACCGAAACGGTTGCGTTGTCCCAGGCAATAGCAATGCTGTTGTTGGCTGGTGTAATGGTCAGTTTTTCCATCGGCGTCTTGTTCATCGACACGGGTACTTTCACCATTGCCACGTCGTTGCCTTTGATTTTTTCGTAATCGTAAGCACCCCATTGACCCAGCGTACTGTTCAGAATAACATCCCACTCTTTGGCGTTGGGAATGGTAAACATCGTGTAGGTACCAGCTTTCACCATTTTCCCACCGAACATGACGTCGTTCTTAAAGGTAACCTCCGTTGCTTCGTTAGCTCCGGTCCGCCATACTTTTCCATACTTCTCCAGTCCGTTATCGCCGAAGATCACCCGGCCCCGCTTCGACGGCTGACCGTACACGACCTTGATATTTTTATCAGGACTTTCGGCCGTAACCTTCGGGCTCATGGGTGGCTTTTTGTCCTGTGCCTGCGCCAGTGAAACAAGCGCCAGGAAGAGCGTAAAGAAAACAGCAAGTTTTTTCATGATCAGATGAATTGGTTTGATTTGGTCGTACTGTATACGACGAATGGTAAACGTTGGTTTTTGGTCAACAGTTTATAGTAAGCCCAAAACATGATACTTTTACTTAACGAGCTGTAGGCTTATCATGCCTGGAAGGAAGATATGAGTTAAAAAACGCCTTGCCTGTCAGGCACCTTCTTTCTTCTTACATCTTTCTTCTTACGTCTTTCTTCTACCTGACCTCTTTCATCTACTAAGCGCTAACACGCCCCCATAAATATGGCACCAACCTATTTCAGCAAACGCAATCTGCACTTTCTGCTCCACGAAGTCTTTCGGGCCGAAGAACTGGCCAGATACCCGTATTTCAGTGCACACGACCGCGAAACAATCAACCTAGCGCTCGACTCGGCAACGTACATTGCTGACACGCTTATGTACCCCTACCTGAAAGACGTCGACCGGAATCAGCCGGAACTAAAAAACGGGCAGGTAACGGTACACCCGAAAATCCGGGAGTTTTTGAAAGCGATGGGCGACGCCGGGCTGATCGGTGCTGGTTTCTCCTTCGATCACGGCGGACAGCAGCTTCCCGAAATGGTCAGTTCAGCCATCACGTTTATTCTGATGGCGGCCAATAATGGCATGATGTACGCCGGTCTGACCTCGGGAGCCGCTCACTTGATTACATCATTTGGGTCGCCGGCGCTGATCGATTCATATGTGCCCAACATGCTGGACGGCACGTGGCAGGGAACGATGGCCCTGACCGAACCACAAGCCGGCTCGTCACTGTCTGACGTCACCACCTCAGCGACGCCCCTACCCGACGGCTCGTATAAAATCAGCGGGCAGAAAGTGTTTATCTCCGCCGGTGATCACGACGCAGCCGACAACATTATTCACCTGATGCTGGCTCGTATCAATGGCGCGCCCAGCGGCACCAAAGGCATCTCGCTATTTGTCGTACCGAAACACCGGCCGGACGGACAGGGTGGCTTTGTCGACAACGACGTGCAGTCGACGGGCGTATACCACAAGCTGGGGCAGAAGGGCGTACCAGCTATGCACCTGACGATGGGGTCCAACGACAATACGATCGGCTACCTGCTTGGCGAACCGCATCAGGGCCTGCGGTACATGTTCCAGATGATGAACGAAGCGCGCATCGGCGTCGGCATGACCGCTGCTGCCATCGCTACCGCAGCCTACTACGCAGCCCTGCAATACGCCCGCGAACGACCCCAAAGCCGCCGGTTGAACGAGAAAAACCGGCTCGACGCGCCCCAGACGCCAATCATCAATCACCCCGACGTTCGGCGAATGCTGTTGTTTCAGAAATCCGTAACCGAAGGGTCACTGTCGCTACTATTGGAAGCGGCCCGTTTGTACGATATTAGTGAAGCGGCTGAAGGGCAGGAGAAAGAAGACGCCTTCCTGCTGCTCGATCTGCTGATGCCGGTCGCCAAGTCGTTTCCTTCCGAAATGGGCGTTCAGTCGGTCAGTCAGAGTTTGCAGACGTTTGGCGGCTACGGCTTTACGGAAGATTTCCCGGTCGAACAGTTGTACCGCGACATTCGTATTACACCCATTTACGAAGGCACGACAGGTATTCAGGCGCAGGATCTGCTGGGCCGGAAGATCACGCAGAAAGGCGGCAAAGGCCCGCAACTGCTATTTGCCGAGATGAGCAAAACGATCCGGGAAGCCAGCACCCACGACGAGCTGAAACCCTACGCCCAGCAACTCGGCACCGAACTGAAGCGTACGCAGGACGTTGTCGAGAGCCTGATGCCGCACGCGCTGAATGGCGACACCGAGCGGTACCTGGCCGACGCGACGCTGTTTCTGGAGCTGTTCGGTATCGTCGTCGTGGCGTGGCAGTGGCTGAAGCAGAGCGTCGTTGCTAAACAGGCGATGCTAACGCAGAATCCGCAGGGCGACGAGCTGGCTTTTTACGAAGGCAAGCTGCACACGATGAAGTTTTACTTCCACTACGAAGTGCCCAAAACACTTGGTCTCGCGGTCCGATTGAAAGACCCTGAAGTACTGACCATCGTGACGGAGAAGGAACTGGCACTGTAACGGAAGACGAAAGGGTGACGATAAACACTGGCCAGGTTTACCGTCACCCTCATTAAATATTGACAAGTAAAAATATAATTTTTACGATATAGCGAACCGTAGTATTACGTAAGCCCTTCGAAACCTGTACCTTCGTCCACTGAGTCATCTGCGTCCCGTTCAATGCCGCTGATTGTTCCGTCGACGTACCAGCCACCGGCTTTGCTGTGGACTGGTCACCTGCAAACCATCGTTCCTTCACTATTTCGGAAGGTGTCGGTTGCCTACGTCCGCGAACGCATCGACACACCCGACGACGACTTTCTGGACCTCGACTGGGTTTGCCCGCCAACTACCAGGCCACCGGCAGAACGGCAACTGGTAATCCTGTCACACGGACTGGAGGGGAGTTCTGGAAGCACCTACCTCGCCGGTATGGCGCGCCACCTGAGTCAGAACGGGTTCGATTGTCTAGCCTGGCATTACCGCTCGTGCGGGGGCGACCTCAACCGGCAACAGCGGTTCTACCACCTCGGCGACACCGATGACCTGCACTTCATCATCACCCACGCGCGTGCTAAAGGTTACGCGTCGATGCACCTGATCGGTTTTTCGGCCGGTGGCAGCATCACGCTCAAATACCTTGGCGAACGCGGCTCAGCCCTCGACCCGGCCGTTCGGCGGGCCGTCGCGTTCTCGGTACCGCTCGACCTGATTGGCTCGTCGGACCGACTGGAGCAGTGGGACAGCCTGATTTATAACCGCCGGTTTAGCCGGTCGCTCAACGCTAAAGTAGCGCGCAAAGCGGCTGTAATGCCGGGCGTCTTTCCACTCGATGCGGTGTTACAATCGCGCCGGGTGCGGCAGTTCGACGAGGTATTTACCGCCCCGATGAACGGCTTTCGCGATGCCACCGACTATTACACCCGCAGCAGTTCGCTGCAATACATACCCAACATTGCCGTTCCAACGCTGCTGGTCAACGCCCGGAACGACCCGTTTCTGTCGCCGACCTGCTTCCCGGAGTCGATGGCACGGGAACTGGCCAACGTCTGGATGGAGTTTCCCGAGCAGGGTGGTCATTGCGGCTTCCCGGCCAAAACGGGCGGTATCAACGGTATGTACTGGTCGGAACGGCGGGCACTGGAATTTTTGACACAAACCGTCGACTGAGTACGATCGGCGGACAATTTAGTAGCGAACAGTTATCGGCCCGCCTGTGAAGCCGGGTTTATCTATATGCTTACCAAGACACCAGAACAGACGTTTTTCGTCATCGATTTCGACAGCACCTTCACGAAAGTCGAGGCCCTCGACGTGCTGGGCGAAATTTCACTCGTTGGCCGGCCCGACCGCGACGACGCCCTCAATCAGATCAAGACCATTACCGATCGGGGTATGGCGGGTGAGTTGTCGTTCACCGAGTCGCTCGAACTGCGCCTGAAACTGTTGCGCGCGCACCGCGATCAACTGCCGGCGCTGATCGAAGCCCTGATGGGTAAAATCTCGGATTCGTTTCAGCGGAACCGGGAATTTCTGGTCGAGAATGCCGAGCATATCTACATTGTCTCGAACGGGTTCCGCGAGTTCATTGTACCAGTCGTAGCCTCGCTGGGCATTAAGGCCGATCACGTGCTGGCCAATACGTTTGTTTACGACGAAGCGGGTAACATTGTCGATTTCGACCGGAGCAACCCACTGTCGGCCAACGGCGGTAAGCCACAGGTAATTCGGGGGCTAGCGCTCGATGGCGACGTTTACGTCATCGGCGATGGGTATACCGATTACGAGATTCGGGAGTCGGGTGCAGCCGCTCGTTTCTACGCCTTCACCGAAAACGTTCTGCGGCCACGCGTGGTCGAAAAAGCAGATTTCACGGCCCCTTCGCTCGACGAATTTCTGTACCACAACAACCTGAGCCGGAGCCAGTCGTACCCCAAAAGCCGGATCAAAGTTTTGCTGCTGGAGAACGTTCACCCGGTGGCCGTACAGCTGTTCGAACAGGAAGGCTTCAACGTTGAGATTCGCAAAGGCGCGCTGGACGAAGACGAACTGATCGAAGCCATCCGCGACGTGTCGATTCTGGGAATTCGCTCGAAAACCAACGTCACGGCCCGCGTACTCGAACACGCCAACAAGCTGATGACCATCGGTGCGTTCTGCATTGGTACGAATCAGATCGACCTAACGGCCTGCACCGAGCGTGGGGTAGCCGTCTTCAACGCGCCGTACAGCAACACCCGCTCGGTGGTCGAACTGGCCATCGGTGAAATTATCATGCTGATCCGGGGCATCGTACCGAAAAGCAATTCGATGCACAAGGGTGAGTGGGACAAGTCGGCCAAGAACAGCTACGAAGTGCGCGGCAAGAAGCTGGGCCTGGTGGGCTACGGCAACATCGGCACGCAGTTGTCGGTAGTCGCCGAAGCCCTCGGCATGGAAGTTTATTTCTACGACATCGTTGATAAGCTGGCGCTGGGGAACACCCGCAAGTGCAAAACGCTGGACGAACTGCTGGCGGTTTCCGACATCATCAGCCTACACACCGACGGACGGAAGGAAAACAAAAACCTGATCGGCGAACGCGAGTTCGGCCTGATGAAACAGGGTGTTATCTTCCTGAACCTGTCGCGCGGACACATCGTCGATATTCCGGCGCTAGTCAACGCCATCAAGCAGGGTAAAGTTATCGGTACGGGCGTCGACGTATTCCCGGAAGAACCAAAAACCAACAACGAAGAGTTTATCAGTGCGCTTCGGGACTTACCAAACGTGATTCTGACGCCACACATTGGTGGCAGCACCGAGGAAGCGCAGGCAAACATCGGCAATTTCGTACCCGCCAAGCTGCTCGAATACATCAACAACGGCAGTACCTACGGCAGTGTCAACTTCCCCGAATTGCAGTTACCGCTGCTGAAAAACTCGCACCGACTGCTCCACATCCACGCCAATGTGCCGGGTATCCTGGCGAAAATGAACAACATCTTCGCCAAGTATCACATCAATATTCATGGTCAGTATCTGAAAACCAACGAGCAGATCGGTTACGTCATCACCGACGTCGCCAAAGAATACGCCGACGAGGTTGTGCAGGAACTGAAAGGCATCGACAACACGATCAAGTTCAGACTACTTTATTAATGTTGACTGATTGAGTGATAGAATGATTGAATAGGCTGACGCACGCCACCATTCAATCATTCTGTCACTCAATCAGTCAACCAATACAACCTATGAAAAACACCTACTTCACGCCGGGGCCGGCCGAATTGTATCCGACGTTTCAGCAACACATGCAGACCGCTTTCGATCGGCAGCTCGGGTCGATTTCGCACCGCAGTCAGGCGTTTCGGGACATCTACAAATTCACCGACGAACAACTGCGGACGCTGCTGAATATTCCGAAGACGCACGCGATTTTCTTCACAGGTTCGGCATCGGAAGTATGGGAACGGCTGCTGTTCAACTGCGTCGAGCACGAGAGTTTTCACCTGGTGAATGGGTCGTTTTCGCAGAAGTTCTACGATTATGCCGGCTCGCTGCGGAAGTTTGCGCACAAGATGGAGAAGCCGTTCGGCGAAGGCTTCGATGCTGCTGAAATCGACGTACCTGAATACGCAGAACTGGTGTGTATGACGCATAACGAGACCTCCTCGGGGGTACAGATGCGCGTCGCCGACATGCACAAGCTAAAGAAAAAATACCCGAAGAAGCTGTTTTGCGTTGATATGGTCTCGTCGGCCCCCTACCCCGACCTCGACTATACGCTCATCGATTCGGCGTTCTTCTCGGTGCAGAAGGCTTTCGGGATGCCCGCTGGCCTGGGTGTCTGGATCGTCAATCAGACCTGCCTGGAAAAAGCCACCCGCCTGCAACAGTACGAGAACCTGAGCATCGGGGCGCATCACACGCTGCCGACCCTGTGGAAACACTACAAAGACTTCGAAACGCCCGCCACGCCCAACGTACTCTACATTTACGCGCTGGGTAAAATCGCGGAAGATTTCAACCAGATCGGCATCGGTACGATTCGGAAACAAACCGAAGAGAAAGCCCGATTGCTCTACAAGTTTCTGGAGGAGTCTGATCTGTACAGTCCGTTCGTAACCGAAGAGCGACACCGCTCGCAAACCGTGATTGTGGCCGACACGAAAAAACCCTCGGCAGAAGTAATTGCCGAAGCCAAAACAGCCGGTATGATCGTTGGTAGCGGCTATGGCGCGCTGAAGAATTCGCAGATTCGCATTGCCAATTTTCCCGCCACATCGACTGAGCAGGTTCAGAAGCTCATCGTTCAGTTGCGGAACTCACGGTAATCAAAATATACTTTTTCCGGGCACCCGCTTGCTTCTACCAAGTTGCAGGCGGGTGCCTTTGCATTATTCCGGTTCCTCCCAATCGTATGAGCAAACCTTATTGTATTTAGCTGGTTAATAGCCTAGATCAATAATTGGCAATTACTAAAGGACTCAACACAATGAGAAAACTATTCACAACTACACTGCTGCTGACAGGCTTGTCTGTTGCAGCGCTGGCGCAAAACGATGCGGACTCTACGCGCCGGAAACCAATTATCAGCGACGAAACCAAGCAGGAAGCCCGTCAGGCGGCTACCGAAGCTAAAGAAAAGCTGGAGGATGCTGTCGATCAGTCGCTCAGCTACCAGCAGCGGAATCAGCTCAACTGGTTTCAGCCGGGCAGCCTCTTCGCGGGTGGTGGCGTCGGGTTCGGCGCGACCGACGGTAAGGTGTATGTCGATGTGAACACTCGCCTGGGTTATTTTTTCCAGCCCGGCTTTGCTGCGGGTGTTCGTTATGATTACGATCGGTTAGTCGGTAATCAGTACAGCGCAAGACAGTTTGGCCTGTTTGCACGCTACTATCCATTCCGCACCCGAATCAGTAGCTTTGTGGGTGCCAGCCTGAACTCAGGTCGTGAGTTTTCCGAAAATATTCCGGCCGGTACGAAAGCTAAATATACCAGCGTTGGCCTGGAACTGGGCGTAATGGCCTGGATTCTGCGCCGACTAGGTGCCGAACTTAGCTATGAGGGTAGCTTCTATAACAAGATCGATCCGACGGTAGGCCGTGGCAAAGGCGGTCGGCTGAAATTCGGTGTTAACTACTACTTCGGCCGCGTCGGTCGTAGCGGTAAAGTGACGCTGAATCGTTAACGTAGCCTATTATATACCCAAAAGAGGGCATTCTGAAATAGATTTCGGAATGCCCTCTTTTTATTTCTTAATCAATTGATTGACAATAACTTACAAGACAATACAAGTAACAAACAGGGACTTATTTCTCCGGTGATTTCGTTGTGTATATAGGCCGGCAAACGGGCCATTCTCAACGATATGATAGCTGATTCAACATCTCAACGTCTTCCCCAGCCACTGCTGCGTTCACCGCGTTTGTGGATGCCGAAACGAGTAGTCTTCACGCCCGATGCGCTGAACGAACCGTTCGGACAGGCGATCTACGAGCGGGTAACGGCGCTTGACCTGCCAGTCGACATCGCTAAAGGAAACCGTATTACCGGCCTGCGTGGGGCCGACGAACGCGAGACCTACCGCATCGCCAAAAACACACTGGCAATCGTCAACGCACCGCCGAGTGCCTTTCGGCTGCAACCCATTCCCCCATCAGCCGACTGGCAAATGAATCTGGCCGAAGGGTGTCCGGCTCACTGTCAGTACTGCTATCTGGCGGGTAGCCTGACTGGTCCGCCGGTTGTACGGGCGTATGCTAATCTGCCCAAGATGCTGGCCAACACGGCCACGTACGAGGGAACGTATCCGCCCAACAAAAGCTGGCAAAGCACCGATACCAACCGCCCGACAACGTTCGAGGTAAGCTGCTACACCGACGTTCTCGGCATCGAGCACCTGACGGGTAGCCTGGCCGAGTGTATCCAACACTTCGGTACACGCAAACATGGCCAGCTCCGGTTCGTCACTAAATATGATCAGGTCGACAGTTTGCTCGATCTGCCCCATAACGGACAGACCCGCGCCCGCTTCAGTCTGAACGCCGATTCGATTGCCCGTCGGCTGGAAGGCGGTACCGCGTCGTTGGAAGCGCGGTTGCAGGCGTTGCGTAAGCTGGCTTTGCCGCGCGAGCGGGGTGGTGGGAGCTACCCCATCGGACTGGTCATTGCGCCGATCATGCCCATCCCCGATTGGCGCGCGCACTACACCGCCTTGCTCGACCGCATTGCCGAGGTGATCGACTTCCCGGCTGATATGAACGTCGAGTTTATCAGTCACCGCTTTACGCCCGGCTCCAAGGACGTGCTGCTTCAGTGGTATCCTAACACGTCGCTCGACATGGATGAGGAGACACGGGCCGAGAAGCGTAACAAGTTCGGCGGTACCAAGTACGTCTACCGCCCGGAGGAAATGCGCGAAATGAAAGCGTTCTTCTACGCCGAATGGCAGTCCCGCTTTCCGAATGCGCCGATTTTGTACTGGACGTAAGTTACCTGAGGTATATGTAGCCTGGACCTCCAGGTCCGGGTGGACGCGATAGCGGCCGGTTAGCTGCCGCCTGACGTAGTTGCCCTGACGGGCACCCGGACCTGGAGGTCCAGGCTACACATACTCGCTGATCACCCTACCACACCTTCGCCTGATCGACTTCGGGTTTGTAGAGCTTGTCGCCGGGCTGTACGTTGAATGCCTTGTAGAACGGCTCAAAGTTCGCCAGCGGCCCATTGACCCGGAACTTGGCGGGTGAGTGCGGATCGGTCGTGATGCGTACCCGTTCCGCTTCATCGCGCACTTTGATACGCCATACCTGCGCGAAGCCCAGGAAGAATCGCTGATCGGGCGTGAAGCCGTCAATTTTCTGGTTGCTCTGCCCTTCTTTCGTCAGCTTGAACGCTTGATACGCCAGCGTAATCCCGCCCAGATCGGCCAGGTTTTCACCCAGCGTCAGCCGGCCGTTGACGTGCATGTTGTTCAGGATCGAGTAGCCGTCGTACTGCTTCACCACGGCCTGCGTTTTTGTCGAGAAACGCTCACCGTCCTGCTTTGTCCACCAGTCACGGAGGTTGCCGTTCTGGTCGTATTGCCGTCCCTGATCGTCGAACAGGTGGGTCATTTCATGGCCGATCACCATACCGATAGCGCCGTAGTTGATAGCATCGTCGGCGTCTTTGTCGAAGAACGGAAACTGAAGAATCCCCGCCGGGAACACAACCTCATTGTTGCTCGGGTTGGCATACGCATTCACAGTCGGGGCCGTCATCATCCAGTCAGCCCGGTCGACGGGTTGGTTGACCTTGTCGAAATCTTCCTTCACATGGTGGGCGCGGGCCTGTTGCACGTTGCCGAAATAATCGTCACGTTTTACGTTTACGTCCGTGTACTCTTTCCACTTGTCGGGATAGCCGATCTTTTTCAGAAACTTATCCAGCTTGACAAGCGCGACCTTCTTGGTTTCGGGGGCCATCCAGTCGAGTTTGTCGATGCGCTCACGATACACTTTTTGCAGGTTATCGACCAGCGTCAGCATCCGCTCTTTGGCTTCGGGCGGAAAATACTGCTTCACCCACAGTTGACCCAGCGCATCGCCCAGGTAGCCGTCGACCGCGTCGGCAACGCGTTTCCAACGCTCCGGTTCTTTCAGTTGTCCATTGAGCGTTTTACCCTTGAATGCAAAACTGGCCTCCCGGAACGGTTTGCTCAGCAGCCCCGCATTCCCGTCGATAAGCGTAAACGTCAGGTAATCTTTCAGTTCATCGACCGATGCGGTTGGCAGACTCTTGTTCAACGCCAGGTAGTACTCCGGCTGCCCCATCAGTACCGAGTCGATCTTGCTCAGCCCCATCGTATTGAGCAGCGTACGCCAGTCGAGGTTCGGCTGCTGACGCGTCAGGTCGGCAACGGCCAGTTTGTGGTAATTCGCCACCGGGTCGCGCAGGTCGGCGGGGGCTTTGTGCGACCGGGCCAGCATCGTTTCAAACGCCAGAATACCGTCGGCCTTTGTTTTTGCCGACGTCGGATCGATGCCCGTCAGCGTGAACAGCTTCGCGATATACGTTACGAATGCCTTGCGCACCGCGACGGTAGCCGAGTCGGTCTTGGTGTAATACTCCTTCTCGGGTAGCGACAAACCGGCTTGCACAAAGTTGATCCGGTTGGTACTGCTCTGCCGGTCATCAGCCCCGACGTAAAAACCGATCAGCCGTCCACCGGGGTCCGACTTACTGGTAGCCAGGTAGTTCAGCACGCCTTTGTAATCGGTCAGCGCCTTGATTTTGGCCAGTTCGGGTTTTAGCGGCTCGTAGCCCAGCGATTCGATACGGGCCGTGTCCATACCACTCGCATAGAAGTCGCCGACCTTCTGTTCGACGCTGCCCGCCTTTGCGTCGGCGGCAGCCGCTTTTTCCAGAATGACTTTCGTCTTTTTCAGATTCTCATCATAGAGTGTGTTGAACGAGCCCCAGCCCGTCTGATCATCGGGAATTTTTGTGTTCTTCACCCAGGTGCCGTTGGCGTAGGTAAAGAAATCGTTGCCGGGTCGCACGGTGGTGTCCATGCCCGATTTGTCGAAGAAAACCGTTCGTTCGGGCGCAGAGCTGGTGTCGGCATCGGTGTTTTTGTGGCAGGCCGTCAGCGCCAGAGCGCTCAATCCGGCTACCAACAAACGTGACGTGTGTCGCATGATGAAGGGGTACCTTTTCGTTATAAACTAGTAATTTTGGTTATTGACCAACGAATCGCAACTGCTTAATGATGTACGGTAATGGCGCGATTCCGGTGGCAATTCGTAAAACCAACCGTTTGACCACGTATGAAGACAGTAATGACCCTGATGCTACTCTGTGCATCGATCGCTGGTTACAGTCAGACCAGCTACCATGGCAAGAAAATTTCCGAAGCGGGGGCGATTCCGGCAACCCAGCTGGCGGCAAAAATGAGCGGCAAAGACAAGCTAACGACCAAAGTCGAAGGTACCGTTGAGGACGTCTGCAAGATGAAAGGCTGCTGGATGAAAGTGAAGACCGGCGACGGACAAACGATGCGCGTCATGTTTAAAGACTACGGCTTCTTCGTCCCCAAAGACATCGTCGGCAAAAAAGTAGTAATGGAAGGCATTGCCGAAACTACGACCACGCCCGTCGACGAACTGCGCCACTACGCTGAAGATGCCGGGAAGTCGAAGGAAGAAATCGCGAAGATTACCAAGCCCGAAAAAGCCCTGACATTCATGGCCGACGGCGTCATTGTGAAGTAGAATTTCACATTTCCCTTTCACACCATTATGAAATTAGGACGAATTGGCATTTGGCTGAGTGTAGCCTTGGTTGGCTTTTTCGCAGCCTGCCGACACGCGGCCCCCATTCCCGCCGTACCCGACGGCTACATCGAACTGAAGGCGGGCACTACCGTTCCGGTGATAGATGGTATCAGCGTTGTCGTTGACACGGCGGGGATTTCGTACTGCCCAAAGCCCGTAATCTGTCTCGTCCCAAATAGTGTACATGCCAGCATACGGTTGGTAAAGGCTCAGTCTAGTCAACGGGTGCGATTATTCGATCTTCTCACCGGCACGGTGTATCGTCCCAATGAAATCAACCGCACAGACTCTATTCGACTGGACCTGGCAGGGCAATCCTATAAAGTCATTTTAAAGGGACAGTATCTTGGTGAAGTTGATGGACAGTCAACGGGCCGACCAATTCTTCTGGTTAGTCGCTTATAAGTATTATTGCTTACCAACGATTATTCGGAGATACCGCGATAAATCAATAGATTGAGGGCTGCAACGAACCGGTTGCAGCCTTTTTTGTACCCAACCAATTTAGTCTATGAAAAAAATGTACCTGCTGGCGGGGCTCTCGCTGCTGGCAACGCCGTTACTTGCCCAACGTACCCTTATTCACTGTGGTAATCTCTTCACCGGCACCGGCAACACGCTGCAACCCCAAATGACCGTTGTCGTCGACGGTAACAAGATTACGGCTGTGCAGAAAGGCTACACGGCCGCGTCGGGTCAGGATAAAGTCATTGATCTGAAAAACAAGACGGTACTACCCGGCCTGATCGACATGCACGTGCACCTGGAAAGTCAAACCCGGCGCGGTGGTACCATCGACAACTTCACGATGAACCCGGCCGATGTTGCGTTCCGGTCGGCACAGTACGCCAAAACGACGCTGTTGGCCGGCTTCACGACCGTACGTGATCTGGGTGGGTCGGGTATCAACGTATCGCTCCGCAACGCCATCAACGCCGGCCTTGTCGACGGACCACGCGTGTTGACGGTCGGCAAGTCCATTGCGACAACGGGTGGCCACGCTGACCCGACCAACGGCTATAAGAAAAGCCTACAGGGTGATCCCGGTCCGGAAGATGGCGTTATCAATTCGCCCGAAGAGGCCCGCAAAGCCGTTCGGCAACGGTACAAGGATGGGTCGGACCTGATCAAGATCACGGCGACCGGCGGGGTGTTGAGCAATGCCAAGGATGGGTCGGGACCGCAGTTTACGCAGGATGAAGTCGATGCCGTGGTGAAAGCCGCCAACGATTACGGCTTTGCTGTAGCGGCTCACGCCCACGGGGCCGAAGGCATGAAACGGGCCATCAAAGCGGGCGTGCAGACTATCGAACACGGCACGCTGATGGACGACGAAGCCATCGAACTGTTTAAAAAGCACGGCACCTACTACGTCCCGACGATCATTGCCGGCAAGACAGCCGCCGACTCAGCCCGGCACTTCGGCTACTATCCCCCGCTCGTCGTTCCGAAAGCGCTGGCTATCGGCCCGAAGATTCAGGCGACCTTCGGAAAAGCGTATAAAGCCGGGGTGAAAATTGCGTTCGGCACCGACGCCGGGGTATTCATCCACGGTTACAACGCCAAAGAGTTCGAGTACATGGTTGAAGCGGGCATGCCAGCCGTTGAAGCCATCAACGCGGCCCTGCTGACCAACGCCCGGCTGCTGAAAATGGTCGATCAGATCGGCTCGATCGAAACGGGCAAGTTCGCCGACATCATCGCCGTCGACGATAACCCGATTCAGAATATCAAAACGCTACAGGCCGTCACATTCGTGATGAAGGACGGGAAAGTGTATAAGCAGTAAATCCCTGAATCAACTCGTTCACCCGCTGGGGCGCTTCGTGCTGCACCCAGTGGGTGGTATCGAGGTATTCCACGCGGCCATCGTCGCACAGGCGCAGACTGGCCTGTGCCAGTTCCTGTTTCAGAAACTGGTCGTGAATACCCCAGATAATCAGCGCCGGCATCGTCACCCGAACAGACGGACGGCGAGCCGGTGGCCGACGGATGAGCGCCCGATACCAGTTGATCATACTGCGCACCGAACCCGGTTGCGACCAGGCCGTGCGGTATTGTGCCAGATCGTTGGGGGAAAAGGTACCGGAACGACTGCTTGTGCGCAACGTGCGGGCCAGCATCGCGCTTCGGTTAGCGCCCATAATCCATTCAGGCAATATCGGCAGTTGAAAAAAGGCGATGTACCAGCTACGCAGCAACTGCCCCGGATACTGCCGGATAAACTTCCGCGTGACGGCGGGATGTGGCACGTTCAGAATTACCAGTCGCTCGACCCGCTCGGGGTGCGACACGGCCAGCCACCACGACACGATGCCGCCCCAGTCGTGGCCAACAATAATCGCTTTCTCCTGACCAGCCGCGTCGATCAGCCCGACTACATCGGCAACCAGCGTATCAAGCTGGTACGCATCGATGCCATCAGGTTTGTCGCTCAGGTTGTACCCGCGCTGATCGGGTGCCCAGACCCGGTAGCCAGCCTCAGCCAACCCATCGATCTGTGCGGTCCAGCCATACCAGAACTCGGGGAAACCGTGCAACAACAGCACAAGCGGCCCCGTTTCCGGACCCGCCTGTACGACGTGTAACCGCACGCCATTGGTATCGACAGTGGTGTGCGTCATAGGGTTCAGTCAGATTAAAATCCGAAGTACTGCTCAGCGTTGCGGTAGCAGATATCCTGCACCAGCTTACCGATCCAGTCGACGTCGTTGGGCAGCTCACCGTTTTCGACGTCGTTACCGAACAGGTTGCAAAGAATCCGGCGGAAGTATTCGTGGCGACTGTAGGAGACAAAGCTGCGCGAGTCGGTCAGCATACCGACGAATGCGCTTAACAAGCCCATGTTCGACAGCGCGTTCATCTGCTTCTCCATCCCGTCTTTCTGATCCAGGAACCACCAGCCCGACCCGAACTGTACCTTGCCCCGTACCGACCCGTCGTTGAAGTTACCGGCCATCGTTGCCATCACTTCGTTGTCGGCCGGATTGAGGTTGTACAGAATCGTTTTGGCCAGTTTGTCGCGGTCGTCGAGACCACCCAGAAAACGACTCAGTGCC
This sequence comes from Spirosoma oryzae, assembly GCF_003002825.1. Classification (GTDB taxonomy): domain Bacteria; phylum Bacteroidota; class Bacteroidia; order Cytophagales; family Spirosomataceae; genus Spirosoma; species Spirosoma oryzae. The sequence goes on from NZ_PVTE01000016.1 coordinate 75,823, forward strand.
GCAGCCTGCTGAAAGTCGCCGATGCTATCCCAGCCCGTATCGGGACCAATCTCCCGCAGCCGACGACGGTTATTGTTGCGCAAGGCACCGAGGTGAAACTGCTGTGTCCAGCCTTTTTCGTGATCCCACTCGGCGAACTGCACCAGCATGAACGACTTGAACTTGGCAATATCCACCGGGCTCAGATCAGCCAGGGCGTTGTCGTAATCAGGCAATAGCTGGTTGAAAATCGTGCGAATTTCCGACTCCGTGTAGGGTTCGGCATAGATCATCTCCAGTCCATGATCCGACAGGCGACAACCCAGCTCGGCAAAGTAATCGTGCCGCGATTTCAGGGCGTCGAGGTAATCAGCCAGTGAACGGATCTCGCGGTTCGTTACCTCCTCAACCCGTTTCACGTACGCCCGGAAGGCTGCCGGGTCTTCGGCCGCCATCGCTTTGTCGGGTCGGAACGTAGGCAGAATCTTCACCCCAAACGGATCGGCGGCAATGGCCCGGTGGTGTTCCAGGCTGTCGAGCGGATCGTCGGTCGTGCAGACTACCCGTACGTCGAAATGCCGAAGCAACTTCCGACTGGTGAAATCAGGTAGTTGCTCGTTGCATCGGTCGTACACATCGCGGGCCGTCACCGGGCTAAGCACGTCGGTAATGCCAAACGGATTCTTGAGTTCCAGATGGGTCCAGTGGTAGAGCGGGTTCCGCATCGTGTACGGCACCGTCTCGGCCCACTTGGCAAACTTTTCCCAGTCGCTGGCGTCGCCGGTACAATACCGTTCGTCGACCCCGTTGGTCCGCATCGCCCGCCATTTGTAGTGATCGCCGTACAGCCAAAGCTGCGTTATCGTATCGAACCGCCGGTCAGCGGCAACCTGATCGGGCGGCAGGTGACAGTGGTAGTCGATAATCGGCATCGATCGGGCATAGTCATGGTAAAGCCGCCGTGCCGTGTCGGTTTGCAGCAAAAAGTCGTCGGACAGGAACGTGGGGGAAAGCGTCAGGGTGTTCATAGGAGCAAAAGAAAAAGCCGGTCGGTTTTTCCCGGCTGTCATTTATTTTTTCGGCGGCATCAGCTCGTCCGGCACAAACTGGCAGTCGGCCAGCACCGGCACGGCCTGACTCCAGTCGCGAATAATCCAGTCTTTGTTGGCTTCGGCAATCCAGACCTTCCGGGACTTCGTGAACAGCCAGATTACTTTTTCGACACCGAAATCGAGAAGCTGGGTTGTCTTCCGTTCGTAGTAGTCGAACGGACTGTCGAGTGAATCCAGATCCGCCTTCGTGTCGACCTCAATCGCTACTTTCGGAGCGACCCACGCGTACTTGGTTTCGTCCTGATCGGCCAGATCAGCCAGCGTAAAGATGGCTACATCGCACGCCCGCCAGTCGCCCTTCGCGAACTGAATACCCAGTTCGTTTCCCAATACATCGTATTCGGAAAGGTCCAGTACAGATAGTAAATACGCCGATAGTCGTACAACCAAACGGCTCTGTAAAATACTCGAACTCATTACCTGTTCAACCGTTTTTCGACCACCTAATACGTCCTGATAGCCGGCATAATAGACAGGTTTTCCATTCCACATCTCGTAAACGAGCGACTTACGCAGCCGGGCTCGTTCGGCACGAAGCTGCTGTTGTTCGGGGGTGAGCGACCGTTTTGGTTTTACTACAGTTTCCATTGATCAGCACCTGACGTTAGATAAGCAAGTTACGACCTTCGCCGGGATTTGTGGCCTACCGATCATGGCTCAGCCCCACCATCAGCCCACGCAGTTCAGCCAGGCCACGCAGCCGCCCAATGGCGGTATAGCCGGGATTGGTACGTTTACCCGATGTCAGATCGTCGAGCATGCGGTGGCCGTGGTCGGGGCGAAGCGGCATCTGGTAGTCAGCTCGCCCTTCGGCTTTCCGGCGCTGTTGCTCAGCCAGTAGCGCCTGCATCACACGGGCCATGGGTACGTCGCCTTCCAGGTGGTTGGCCTCCTGAAAACTACCGTCGGCGAAACGCTCGGTACTGCGCAGGTGGACGAAATGAATCCGGTTACCCAGCCGCTGCACCATACCCGCCAGGTCGTTGTCGGGCCGGACGCCGTAGGAACCCGTGCAAAAGCAAAGACCGTTGGCGGGCGAATCGGCAGCCGCCAGCAGCGCACGGGCGTCGGCTTCGGTACTGACGACGCGTGGTAACCCCAGAATCGGATACGGCGGATCGTCGGGGTGGATGGCCAGCCGTACCCCGACCGATTCGGCCACGGGGACGATCTCACGCAGAAACGCGTACAGATTCTGCCGCAACTCCCGGTCGCCGATGTCGGCATAGGTAGCCAGTGCGTCGCGGAACTGTTCGACGGTATAGCTTTCTTCCGAACCCGGCAAGCCCGCGATGATCGTGCGAATCAGCCGTTTCACCTGCTGCTCGGTCATGCTGTGCAGGCGGGCACGGGCGCGTTCCTGCTGCTCGGCCGAATAAAAATAATCCGCACCGGGCCGTTCGAGAATATACAGTTCGAAAGCCGCGAATTCCGTCGCGTCGAAGCGCAGACCAGTCGAGCCATCGTGCATCAGGTAGTCGAGGTCGGTACGGGTCCAGTCGAGAACGGGCATGAAGTTGTAGCAGACCGTGTCGATACCGACCGCAGCCAGATTGACGATCGATTCCTTGTAGTTTTCGATGTACGTCTGAAAGTCGCCACTGCGGGTTTTAATTCCCTCATGTACCGGAATGCTTTCGACCACCGACCAGCGTAGCCCCGCCTGTTCGATGAGTGCTTTGCGCGTCCGGATGTCGTCGACCGACCAGACATCGCCGTTCTTGACTTGGTGAAGGGCTGTTACGATGCCGGTAGCGCCCGCCTGCCGGACGTCGGCTAGCGAAACGGGATCAGTGGGGCCAAACCAGCGCCAGGTTTGTTCAAGCATACGTTAGTGTAACCGATTACGTAAATTTATGCAATGCGTGGATAGGTACTACCAACTGGGTAATTTCCGAATCCGTATTTTTAGGTAAAAAAAGCAGCGACCTCGCTTTTCTCCCCAATTAGACCCCATTTATTTTGCAAACACCGACCACTACCGGCCGCTTTCGCTGGCGAATCGTTGCGCTGCTCTTCCTCGCTACCACCATTAACTACGTCGACCGACAGGTACTTTCGTTCACCATGACCGACGAGGTTTTCCGCAAGGAAATGCTCGATCTGGCCCCCGACGCCGTCCTGACCAAAGAAGCGACTGACCGGTTCAAAGTACTCTACAGCGACGTTGATGCAGCCTTCAAGTTCGCGTACGCCATTGGTTTTCTGCTGGTGGGCTGGCTCATCGACAAGATCGGTACCAAGCGCGGCTTCTCGCTGGGGATCGTGGTCTGGAGCATCGCGGCTGCGCTCACGGCCTTCGTCAGCAACATGACGGGGCTACGCTGGGCACGGGCGCTGCTGGGTCTGGGCGAAGCTGCCAACTTCCCCTCCTCGATCAAGACCGTGGCCGAATGGTTTCCCCGACGAGAACGCTCCTTCGCCAACGGCCTGTTCAACGCGGGTGCCAACGTGGGTATCATCCTGACAGCCCTGGCCGTTCCGTACCTAATTCTGCACTACGGCTGGCGCAGTTCGTTTCTGGTGACGGGCGTTCTTGGCTTTCTGCTGCTGGGCTTCTGGTGGTTTACCTATAGCCGCCCCGAACAGAATCCGAAACTGTCGGCCGACGAGCTGGCGTACATCCGCAGCGACGACGAAACGATCGTGCCACTGAAGGTGTCTTGGGGCAAGCTGCTGGGTTACAAGCAAACGTGGGCTTTTGCCGTGGGAAAATTCATGGCCGATCCGATCTGGTGGTTTTACATGACCTGGCTACCCGACTTTTTCAACTCCAACGACGCCCTTGATCAAAAGCTCGACCTGAAAAGTTTCGGTATTCCGTTCCTGATTATCTACGTCGTTTCCGACGCGGGCAGCATCTTCTTCGGCTGGCTCACCACACAGTTTATGAACAGAGGCTGGACAGCCAACCGCGCCCGTAAAACGACCATGCTGATCTGTGCGCTCTGCGTCGTCCCGATTTTCTTCGCGGCCCAGACGAGCAGCCTGACGGTCGCCATTGCCCTCATTGCACTAGCAACGGCGGCTCATCAGGGTTGGTCGGCAAACATGTATACCTTTGCGTCGGATTTGTTTCCACGTAATGTCGTCGCATCCGTGACGGGTATCGGGGGTATGTTTGGGGCAGTTGGCGGGATTCTGCTGGCACTACTGGCCGGTCGTATCATCACCAGCTTCGGCTACGTACCCATGTTTATCATTGCCAGTTGCTCGTATCTAATTGCGCTGGTGATTATACACCTGGTGCTCCCCCGCATGGAACCCGTCCGGACGGAAGAACTAACCACCGAATTCGTTTAGGTTTACGGTAATCGGTTTTTAGTTTACGGTTTTACCAACGCCACTGCCTATCGGCTACCGGCACACGGGTCCACCGTAAACCGTGAACAGAAAACCGTAAACCGCAGACTGATCCCTACCATGAAAAAAATTGTCACGTTTGGCGAAGTGATGCTTCGTTTGAGTCCACCGGGCGTAAATCGACTGGCCCAAACCGACACGCTGACCATGCACTTCGGCGGTACCGAAGCCAACGTCGCCGTGTCGCTGGCGCAGTTTGGGTTGCAGGCCCACCATGTCACCCGCTTCCCGGAAAACGGGCTGGGCCGGTCGGCAGCGGGTTATTTGCAACGCCACCACGTCAGCACGGAATTTATCCGCTACGGCGACGGACGGATGGGGCTTTATTTTCTGGAAATGGGCGCAGGCAGTCGTGCCAGTCAGATCATCTACGATCGCGTCGACTCAGCCTTTGCCCGCATTCAGGCCAACGATATCGACTGGGATACCGTACTCGACGGGGCCGACTGGTTTCACTGGACAGGCATCACGCCCGCCCTCTCGCAGGGTGCCGCCGACTGTCTGCTGGCAGGTATCCAAACGGCAAACCGGCTGAATATTCCGGTGTCGGGCGACATCGTTTACCGCAGCAATCTGTGGCAGTACGGCAAAACGCCCCAGCAGATTATGCCCGCCCTGACCGAAGGCTGTACGCTGGTCCTGGGCGGGAAAGTCCTGTTTTCAGAAATCTACGGCGTCGTGGGCAGCACGTTTCAGGAAGCGGGCCGGGCCATGATCGAGCGTTTTCCAAGGCTCCGTTACATCACCGATACCAAGCGCAATTCCATCAGCGCGTCGCACAATCAGCTGTCGGCCAAACTATTCGACGGTACAACGGTCTACAAATCGCGTGTCTACGACGTGCAGCCGATCATCGACCGGATTGGTACGGGCGACGCCTATATGGCGGGGCTGATTTACGGGCTGCTTACCTTCAACGATCCGCAACGGGCCGTTGAGTTTGGTTCAGCCGCGTCGGCCCTGAAACACACCATTCCCGGCGACGTCAACCTCGCCACCGTCGCCGAAGTCGAAACGCTCGAACAGGGTGACAGCTCCGGCAAGCTGAAGCGATAAATTGTCGGTATTCGGTATTCAGTTTACGGTTTTCAGTGAACCGCCGACTGCAACCCGAATACCGTAAACCGAATACCGAAATTATGTCCCGCATACCCCGTCTTACCGTTTACCAAACCATCCGGCAGGTGCCGCTGGTACCCGTCTTTTACCACCCCGATGCCGACGTGTGCGACGGTGTCCTCGACGCCTGCTACCGGGCGGGGGTCCGAGCGTTCGAGTTTACGAACCGGGGCGATTTTGCGCACGAACGGTTCGCCGAACTGAGCAAACGTTGCGCCCGTGATTATCCCGACATGGTGCTGGGAGCCGGTACGCTACTCGATGCCCCCACAGCAGCCCTGTACCTGCAACTGGGTGCCGATTTCATCGTCGGCCCCAACTTCAATGAAGAAATTGCCCGGCTCTGTAACCGGCGCAAAGTTGCCTACCTGCCCGGCTGCGCAACACTGACCGAAATTGCGACGGCGCATGAATGGGGGGTTGAAGTCGTCAAGATTTTTCCGGGCGATGTCGTTGGCCCTAATTTCGTCAAAAGTCTGAGCGGGCCGATGCCGTTTGCCAGCGCGATGGTGACGGGCGGAGTCGAGCCGACGCAGGAAAGTCTGGCGCGCTGGTTCAAGGCTGGCGTCGTAGCCGTCGGGATGGGATCGCAGCTTTTCCCGAAGGATGTTCTGGCAAACCGCACATTCGATAAAATAGAGACCACCGTTCGCGACGTAGTTCGTATTATTGCTGAATTGTAATCCGGTTCACGGTTTTGGTTTGCGTTTTTTCGGCAGTCTGTCGATCCGTCAGAAACACGTTATTCGAAAACCGTATACTGAAAAACCGTAAACCGCCCCAACCCTATGCTTACCGATACCATGCCCCCACTGAGTCGTCTTGTCCACCCCGCCCCTAAACTCCCCGAAAAAGTACTACAATTTGGCACAGGCGTGCTGCTACGCGGCCTTCCTGACTATTTTATTCAGAAAGCCAACGAACGCGGGAGCTTCGGCGGGTCTATCGTCATCGTCAAATCGACGGACGGACAAACCGATGAGTTTGCCAGTCAGGACAATCTGTACACGGTGGCAGTGCGCGGGATTCAGCAGGGGAAAGCCATCGAAACCAACACGGTCGTATCGGCGGTAAGCCGGGTCATGGCGGCTCAGACGCAGTGGAATGAAATTCTGATGCTGGCGCGTAACCCGCACCTGCAAATCATTATTTCCAACACGACGGAAGTCGGTCTGGATTACGTCGAGGAAAGCATTTTTCAGAAGCCCCCCAAGTCGTTCCCGGCTAAACTGACGGCATTTCTGTACGAGCGGTTTCGCAGCGTAGGCGGTTCGAAAGCCAAAGGCATGATCGTTATCCCGACGGAACTGGTCACGGATAATGGGCTCAAGCTACGCGAGGCCGTTGAAAAGCTGACAGCTTACAACGAACTGGGCAAGCTGTTTACCAAATGGCTCAAATTCCACGTCCGTTTCTGCAATTCGCTGGTCGACCGGATCGTAACACGCCCGACCGAAGAAGCCCGGCAGGAGCTACAGGCCGAAGTAGGTTATACCGATGATCTGCTGACGTTTACGGAGCCGTATCATCTGTGGGCGATCGAAGGCGACGATCGGGTACGTGAGATGCTACCCTTCGCCGACACACCCGAAATCATCATCGACGAAGACATCAACTTTTACAAGGAGCGTAAATTGCGGGTGTTGAACGGTACGCACACGCTGACGATGCCGCTGGGCTACCTGCTGGGTCTGGAAACCGTAGCCGATGAAATGAACCACCCGCTCATGAGCCGGTTCATCGAATCACTGATGCTCGACGAAATCGTACCGACGGTACCCCACTATAGCGAGCCAGGCATGGACGCTGCCGCAATCAAATCATTTGCCGACGACGTACTCGACCGATTCCGCAACCCCTACCTCGACCACCTGCTGCTGAACATTTCGATGCAGGAAACGGCCAAGATGCAGGCCCGTAACGTCGCAACGCTGCAACGCTACTACGAGCAGGGCAAGGGCGTACCAGCGCAGATGGCTTTTGGGTTTGCCGCTTACCTGCTGTTTATGCGGGCGATCCGCGAAGAAAACGGGCAGTTCATCGGCGAAATCAGCGTGCCGGGCGGTGGCATCCTCGCCTACCCGATCCGCGACGACAAAGCCGGCTATTTTTACGGCGACTGGCAGACGGTAGAAGACAACTCACTGGATGCCGTTCAGGCGTTTGTCAAAAGCGTTTTGTCGGACACCACACTCTGGCAGGCCGACCTAAACGCGCTTCCTGGCTTCAGCGAGGCCGTTGCCCGTCATCTGCACGCCATGCTGACGGACGGTGTCGAGCCGACGCTGGAAAAGCACCTGGGAGCAGCCTGAGTCTGGCGTAGCTGCCTACCTTTGCGCGCATGAATTACATCTTCGTGCTGCTCGCGTTTCTGACCGGTATTGCTATCTCCATTCAGGCCGGCGTCAACGCCAACCTACGGCAATCACTGGGCAATCCAGTACTGGCCGCTGCCGTTTCCTTCGGCAGCGGCTTTTTGTCGTTAGCCATTGCCCTACTGTTCATGCGGGTCCCCCTACCCGCCCTCGACGCGGTCCGGCAAATCAGCTGGTGGAAATGGACAGGGGGCATGATCGGGGCCATTTACGTCACGACAGTCATCGTTAGCGTACCCCGCATCGGCACCGCGAATCTGGTTAGCCTCAGCGTAGCCGGTCAATTACTGGCGGCCGTCGTCCTGGATCATTACGGGCTGTTAGGATTCGCGCAGCACCCGGCCAACGGCTGGCGGTTACTGGGCTTGTTGCTTATCGTAGGTGGTGTGCTGCTGGTGGTAAAAAACTAATCCGTTCATTTCGCGTTCGGTTTTATAGGAAAACGACTCCTTTCCGACGCTGCTATGCCGATTCAGTACCGCTTTTACCCCTCGCTGCTCAACACCTTTTCGCGCTATATGCAGGGTGGTAACCTATCCGTTCAGCAGCTTATCGATAGCATCAACCGCGTGCCGACGCCGACCACCGCTGCGCAGGAACGCGGAACGTCCTTCGAAGAAGCCGTCGTCAAAGGTACCGACGAAGAGCGGTTCAACCCCGATATCATCAAGCGCGTTCGAAAATTGCTTCCCCGCCCCATTGTCGACACGCAGGTGTATTGCCAGTTAGAAATCGAGGACGTGCTGTTCTACGGCTATGTCGACCTGATCGGCTCGTTCAAAGCGGTTGACTTGAAAACGACGGGCAACTATCAGCCGGGACGTTTTGTACACAATCACCAGAATCTGTACCTACACGCCCTCAAACGCAAAGGCATCAAGCTCATGGAATACGTCATTACCGACTTCAACGACGTTTACGTGGAAAGCTACAGTCTGACGCACCCCATCGACAGGCAGGTCGAGGAAATCCGGCAGTTCAAAGCGTTTCTGGACGAACACCGCGCGCTGATCACCGATAAAAAAATCTTTGTCACGCCCGGCGAAAACCCCGACGCCCGACGCCGATGACTTGTCAGACGAACTATGTTGAAATCGGCTATTCTGTTGCTTTTCTGGCAAATAAGTAATCCTTGACTTTAGACTGGTTATCGAAGTAAACGATCAATGTCGACTGACCGGAAATGTAATACCAATTTTCACGGGTTGCGCTCATCAGCACTTTTGTTGGTTCGCCTAACTCCTTCTCAACATCATCAACGTCAGCTATTCCTTTCTTGATCGAACGAATCATATCTGACGTAAAAGCAGCTGAGTTATTCAGGTCAGCGTAGTACTTAAAATCTTTCACGACTTGCGGTTGCGAAAGGCTGTAATTCACAACTATATTTTTCTCACCCGACTGCTTATTACCGAATTTGTAATACCAGGTTTCTTGGGCGTTTTCTATGATTACCTGCTGAGGATAACCAAGTTTAGTAAGGATCTCATCCTTTGACGAGCCGAAACGCGCTTCTTTAGCTTTAGCGTATTGTAGTTGCGTCAATGGCCTTTTTCGCCGATCATCCAGCGTGAACGAGCGTAATGTTCGATCATCGCCAAACTTGAATAAAACCTGAGTACTATCGACTTTTAGTTTGTACAGTAGCAGGTGTGATTCAGGAGAAATTAATTCGTCAGCAGGCTCGTTAAATTGCGTTTTTACCTGGTCAGCAGTGGCCGTACCGATCAGTTGTCCTACCGTTTTCAAACTGCGCTGAATGCTGCTTTTGTCCTGGGCAGAAACAGCTTGTGCAACCAACAAAATACTAGACAAAATGATAGTTTTCATACGAGTCGTTTTTTATGTTGAGCAACGACTAGCACAAGTCTTTAGTACAAAAAATACCTAGTTATATCATAAAACGGGTGCATCATTATTTGCCGGTAACGAACAGGTACGGGTTAGCTTCACAAGATGATAACGCAATGACTATTTCCAAAACGTACCTTTTTCGTAAACTTACCTTTTCTCTGTCTGAACAAGCACCGTTCAGACAGGCAGGCTTTTACCAGTATGATTCAGCAGACACTGCGGCTTTATCGGCGGGCGTATACGGGCTTATCTCCTTCGGTTTGGCTGTTGGCGGGCGTTATGCTCATCAACCGAATCGGGACGATGGTACTCCCCTACCTGACGCTGTACATGACCGAACGGCTTCATTTTTCCGTCGCACAGGCGGGTATCGTAATGGCCGTGTTTGGCAGTGGGGCGTTCATCGGTACCTTCATCGGCGGTCGCCTGACCGATCGATTTGGTTTCTACTACATACAACTTCTGAGTCTGCTCTTCGGCGGACTGGCGCTGATCGGTCTACAGTTTGTTACGAACTTCTACGCGCTCTGCGTCAGTGTCTTTCTATTTACACTGCTGGGTGATGCATTTCGTCCAGCCAATCAGGCGGCACTGACGCACTACGCAACGCCCGAAACGCGCACCCGTTCGTTTTCCCTGAACCGACTGGCAATCAACCTCGGCTGGACGATTGGCGCATCGCTGGGTGGCTTTCTGGCGCAGCTCGACTATCACTTGCTGTTCTGGGCAGATGGGCTTACCTGCCTGCTTGCTGCGCTGGTCCTGTTCGTCCGGCTCCCCGTCCCGGCCCGACAGATTATAGCTGTCAACCATACCGATCCGATTCAACCTGCGCAGCTATCGCCCTACCGCGACCGGGCGTATCTGTTTTTCACGGTGCTGGCCACGCTTTACTTTATGGGCTTCATGCAGTTTTTCAGCATCGTCACGCTCTATTTTCAGGAAGTCCTGCACCTGACCAAAGCGCGGATTGGCCTGCTGATGTCTTTGAACGGGCTGCTGATTGTATTGATCGAAGTGGCGCTCGTATACAGTCTGGAGCAGCGGATTCGCAACCGCCTGGCCCTGGCCGGCATTGGATCATTGCTGTTGGGGGTTTCTTACCTGCTGATGACGCAATCACAGCTGGCGGGCGTGGCCTTATGGGCGGTGCTGGTCATTACGGCAAGCGAGATGCTGGCGATGCCGTTTATGCAGTCGTTTGCCGCTAACCGGGGGTCGGTGCAGAACCGGGGGCAATACCTGGCCTTGTACTCAATGGCCGGGGCGCTGGCCCAAACGGCCTCTCCCGCGCTCGGCGCGCAGATCGTGGCGCGTTTCGGCTTTTCAACCAACTGGCTCGTACTGGCTTGCCTGACTACGCTGGCGGCAGCTGGCTTCTGGTGGCTGGGCCAACGCGAAACACCCGCTCACTTGCCCGATACCCACTCGTCTGTCGCTTCGGTTTGATTACCATTGTCTTCGTGGTGTCAGGTTCGCAGCCTGCCATCACCATTGACCCATTGCCCCTAGTCATCAGTACGCTTCATACCGATACGTCGTTACGTCGTCGGTGTAGGCACCTGTTTTTACGCGCCGGATCAGTAGGCCCCGGCTGTCGTGGTAATGCGTCGTATTTTCGGTGATAACGTTGTTGCGGTTGAACGACGTAATACCGGGATACAGCGCGAAAAAATTCCGGTAGATGTTCGGGGCACCATCGAACCGCACCGTCGATTGTGTAATTCGGGGCTGTGCCGTGTAGGCCGTTGTACTTGTCAAACCCACCAACGTCGCATTGCCATCGGTGAACGTAAATCGGTACATATCGCGGGCATAGCGGGGACCAGGACCAGTAACCGTCAGTGTCGCCGGTAAGCCATCTGAATCGTAGACGTACTGGTAAGTCTGCACCGGCTTCAGTTGATCGAAATCAGCCTGCGCTTTCAACTCACCGACGGTTTCCAATTGCCCTTTCTCGTTGTACGCATATGTTCGGCGCGTACCGGTCACTATTCCGTCGAAATCAGTCGTGGGTTGTGCCAGCCGCCGGTCGACATGATTGATACGAGTGGGTTGCGATGCATCGTAGTAGACGGTCGTTTGCGCCGTGGCGGGACCGGATGCCGTTGTGTCGGGATAGTCCGTGATCGTTGCCAGTCGCCCCTGTGCATCGTAACTATATGTCATGGTCGCTTTCACGCCATACCCGATTTCCGACGCCCGCACCACCCTGTACTGCCGCAGGTCAGCATCGCTGGTCCGGCAACCGAACAGGAAGGTAAGCAGCAGAACGATGATGGGTTTAAACACGGAGTCACGGAATTGATTCACAGAGATTATAGAGGCTGACACAATGGAAAATTACTCTGTTTACTCCGGGAAATTCTCTGTGACGCTGTGGTTAAAACATAACTTTTCCCCCTTCCGTCGATACGTCGAGCTGAACAGTCCGCCCGATGGGGAGTGTCAGGTTGTAATCGACGTGCCCGGCCGGCAGATCGAACAGCACCGGATAGGCATAGTCAGCCACTATGCTGGCAATAATTTCATACGCGTCCTGCCCGAACGGCAGCGACATATTCAGGCGCATGTCGGTGAATTGCCCCACCACCAGCCCAGCCAGTTTGGCCAGCCGCCCCGACCGATGCAACTGCCGCATCATCCGGTCCAGCGAAAACAAGGTCTCGTCGATATCCTCAATAAACAGCACCGCGCCATCGTACGAAACGTCGGTCGGCGTATCGATGGAATTGATGAGCATGGTCAGATTCCCCCCGATCAGTGGCCCCGTTGCCCGACCGGGTCGGTTTAGTGGGTGCGCCTTGACCGCGTACAGGTCCGGCACTTCCCCGAACAACCATTGCCGCAGCGATTCCAGCGACTCAGCCCGGTCGGGACCACCAAACTGCCGGGGCATGATACCGTGCAGACTCGCCACCCCATGCCGGTAAAACAGACTAAGTAGCACCGTAATGTCGCTGAAGCCGATCAGCCATTTCGGGTGCCGCAGCAGCCCCGTCAGGTCCAGCCCATCCGCAATCCGGTAGCAGCCGTAGCCGCCCCGCGACGCAAACACAGCCCGCACCGATGGATCATCGAACAGTCGTTGCAAATCAGCCCGACGCAGGTCGTCGGAGCCGGCAAACGGGCCATCCGTCGCGTGCAGGCTGTCGCCTTCGATTACGTTTAGCTGCCAGTCGTCGCGTAGGATACGCAAGCCTTCGGTCAGTTCAGCATACGGCACCCGACTCGCGGGCGACACTACGCCAACCGTATCGCCGGGGCGCAGAAATGGGGGAAATAGCAAGCGATTAGTTTTTTTGTAGAGACGCGACCCTTCGCGTCTCATTTGCCGGATGGTTTTGCTGACGCACGATGAGACGCGAAGGGTCGCGTCTCTACAAATTTAGCTTCGCCGGTTTGGTGTCGTCCAGTTTGTTTAGGTCCAGCGCGACCATGCCGTGCTGCGCCCCGTCAAACATCGGCACAAAGGTATGACCCCAGCGCACTTCGTCGTAGCGATACGACGTGCGACTATGCACCTGCTGCGAAAAGGTATCGTCCATGGCGCGGAACAGAATTAAAAACTCCGCGTCGGCCGCAGCCAGTTCTTCCGGTGTACAACCGTAGAGCGGGCTCGTTTCGGTAATCGGGTGAACGAGCGTCCAGTTGGTTGGGAAAAAGGCCACCTTGCTGCGCTCCAGTTTCAGGGCGTGATACCGCCGGTACCGGGTACCGTCCGGCTTGGCTTCCAGCCTTGACAGCGACACTTCCATTTCTACGTCGATTAACTGATTCGCCCGGCTGTTGACCACCCGAAACATCCACGCATTCACATCCAGGTAAGGTGCGAAAACAGCTCCTTTCGAAAAGCGAACGTGCGCCAGGGGCCGGGAGAAACGACCGTATAGTAACCCCGTTACCAACGCAAAGGACAGCAGCCCGATCATCGATTCCATAGCGGCAATAATGCTGGCCAGAAAACTGACGGGGGCAATATGGCCGTAACCAACGGTGGTCATTGTCTGCGAACTGAAAAAGAACGCTTTCCAGAAGGAACCGTACGGCTGACCATCGACGCTGCTTTGCAGGTTTTCGGCACCCACCAGCAGATAAATACCCGCAAAAACGCCGTTAACGACAAAATAGAAAACCAGTACCCAGCCCAGAAACTGCCACCAGGACATGGTAATCAGGCGGTTGTACAGGTTAATGCGGTCCCAGAATCGTTCGTTGACCCGGTCGATGTTGAAGCTACCGTCTTTATTGACCAGCCGGGAGTATGCATCGCTAATTTTGGCCCCGAAACCAAGGTCCTGACGCTGTTCTTCCTGTTGAACCAGCCGGCTATTCGTGCCGTGCAGGTTCTGTCCACCCGGCTCTGTTCCTGCTTCACTTTTTGTTTCCATACCAACGTGACCGACAAATTTGTCAGGAATGATCAACTAACAATTCGTAGCTAAAGCGTGTATTATCATTAATAGCGGGTGGAACTCAGCCTTGTCACTAACAGTTTACTCACCATACTTTCAGCATTTGTTCAGCTGATTCAGCCGCTTTTTTTAAGCACCATTAAAATTTAAGTAGTTATACTTAACTTCGCTACGGTTTTACAGACTGAGTTGCTGTTTACCTCAACCTATGACTAAGACACCGCTTCAGCGGATGATAAGCGTGGTTGTCCCCGCTTATAACGAAGAGGAAAATTTGCCCGTTTTGGTTCACCGGCTTATGACGGTACTGGAACCTTACGAGTCGTACGAGATCCTGATCGTCGACGATGGCAGTTCCGATCAGACCCGTCACGTACTGCGGCAGCTCAGCCGCGCGTACCCGGTCGTTCGATTTCTTTCCTTTTCCCGCAATTTCGGTCATCAGATGGCGTTGCGGGCCGGTTACGACCACGCCCGTGGTGATGCGGTAATCTGCCTTGATGCCGATCTGCAACACCCCCCCGAGCTGATTCCCACGCTGATCGACAAATGGCAGGAAGGTTACGACGTCGTGTATACCGTGCGGCAACCTGACCCCAAGCTATCCTGGTTTAAACGGACCAGTTCGCGCAAGTTTTACAGCATGTTGCGGAACGTATCGGGACTCGACATCGAAGACGGCGCGGCTGATTTTCGGCTGCTCGACCGTAAGGTTATCAATACGCTGAAGCAGTTCAAGGAAAATGACTTGTTTCTGCGGGGAGCTATCTCGTGGGTCGGTTTCCGGCAGTGCCGTATCCTGTACCAGCCTGCCGCCCGGTATGCCGGCCGGTCGAAATACTCGCTGCGCAAGATGATGCAACTGGCCGCCATGGGAATTACGTCCTTCTCGACCAAGCCGCTGTATATGTCAGTGCTGCTCGGCTTCGGCATGTCGCTGTTTGCCCTGCTGTTCGGTGCGGAAGCTACCTACGAATACTTCTTCACCGACGCGACCGTATCGGGCTGGACAACGCTCGTCGTGCTGTCGGTACTCATCGGTGGCGTGCAGTTTATCATGATCGGTATTATCGGCGTATATTTGGGCAAAACGTTCGTGGAGGTCAAGAACCGACCAGCCTACATCATTGGCGACACGGACGAGATTGACGAAACGACTACATGGGTACAGCCGGACGAAGCCGACCGCAAATTTTATTCACCGTTGACGTAGAGGAGTTCGATACCGCCGTCGAGTTCGGCCACGACATCTCGCTTGCGGAACAGATTGCGGTCTCGACGCGGGGGCTCCGCTTACTGGCGGAACGTTTCGACGCGGTAGGTGCCCGCACCACGCTGTTTACGACGGCCAACTATGCCCTGCACGAGACCGAGTTGATTCGATCGCTGGCGACAAAACACGAAATTGCGTCGCACGGCTATTACCACACGACATTCGAACCAGCCGACCTGCTTAAATCACGACTGGCACTGGAAGAATTACTGGGGCAACCCATCACGGGTTTCCGGCGGGCACGCATGGGCTTCGTTGACCCGACAGATGTACAACAGGCTGGTTATGCCTACAATTCATCGCTGCACCCGACCTGGCTACCGGGTCGCTACAACCACTGGGGCGAACCGCGTCATCCGTTTCGGGAGCAGGGGGTCTGGCAAATTCCCGCGTCGGTGACACCTACGCTGCGTTTACCCCTGTTCTGGCTGAGTCTGAAAAATTTTCCCTGGGCCTATTACAAGCAGTTGTGCCGACAGACCCTCAAGGCCGACGGCTTTCTGAACCTGTATGTACACCCGTGGGAGTTCACCGACCTGTCGGCATACGAAAAAATACCGGCTTATGTGAAACGGCACTCACGCGACGAATTGCTCGATCGCGTCGAAAACCTGCTCCGTTACCTCAAGCCCCAGGGCGAGTTCCGGACGATGGGAGAATTTGCGGAGGGACTGTAGCCCAGACCTCCAGGTCTGGAGGACGCAACAGCGTCCAATGAGTGTCCCTGCACGTAGTTAGCCTTCGGCTACCAGACGTGGACGTATGGGCTACACGTAGCTAGATAAATATCACGTCAGTAATCACCTCACTACCCATGTCGCGGTTGACGAGCTGGATGAGCTTCTGCTTGGCGTTGACGAGTTCGTTGCGGAGCGGAGCCGACGACAGCTCTATATACAGCTTGCCGTCGCGAACGTAGAGCCGCTTGGTGCGGGTCGCGATGGCAGGGCCCATCATCCGACCCCAGAAAGCTTCCAGATACGTTTCGTTGAACCGCCCCTGTAGCTGATACGCCTTGAGCAGTTGCCCGATGGCATCCTTTAGCGAGGTGACGCCAGCTATGCGGGTGGCGTTGTCGCGGTTGTATCGGTAGGTTTGCTGGCTCATACAGTTGGATCTCTACACAAAGGTAAAGAACGGCTTCGGACGCCGAATAACCGCCGGTAAATTTTACCCGTTTTTTGACGGAGCGCGGCAAATCGGCACGGGTATTTGGTAGCCTGCCGCCTGCGTACTATACTTGCATCATCAAGTCAATTGCCAGGCGCTACCCATTCTGGTCGGCGCGGATTGATTTATATAGAAGCGGGGAGAGATCAGGCTCTGTGAACCGCTGGCAACCTACCACACGGCAAGGTGCTAACTCCTGCCTACAGCAACCGCTACGGCGGACGTTAGGGACTATAAATCGGTATTAACTATGTATTTCAGCGCTTTCTGCCTGCCCGTTTGGGTACGCTAATCATCACCTCCGCATCGCACTATCGACATCGGACGTGACTTGTCATTCCCTCTGTCGAGTGGTGCTTCAGCAACGCTACGTCACCGGGCCGCGCTGATGCCGGAGCCATTTTATACACCATGTCTGCTCCATCGACACTCCACCACTTCGACTACAAATACTCGTTTCCACTGGAATCAGGCGCGACGTTGCCCGGTTTTCGGCTGGCCTACACCACGCAGGGTACACTGCGACAAGACGGCGGCCAGTCGAACGTAGTCTGGGTATGCCATGCCCTGACGGGCAACGCCAACGTCAATGACTGGTGGGGCGGTATGGTCGGGCCGGGAAAGTTCTTCGATCCGGAACGACATTTTATCGTTTGCGCCAACGTGCTGGGGTCCTGCTACGGTTCGTCGGGGCCACTGACAACGAATCCGGCAACTGGTGAACCGTTCTATCATGACTTCCCGATCGTCACCGTACGCGACATCGTCGGGGCGCTTGACTTGCTGCGGCAGGAACTGGGTATCGACCGTATACACACCTGTATCGGCGGGTCGCTGGGCGGTGAACAGGCCGTCGAATGGGCGATCGATCAGCCCGATCTGATTCAACAATTGATTCTGATTGCTTCGGGCGCGGTGGCTTCGCCCTGGTGCATTGCCTTCAACGAAGCACAACGTATGGCCATCGAAGCCGATCCTACCTGGACCGAACGGCGCGCCGACGCCGGTGCGATGGGCATGAAAGCCGCGCGCGCCATGGCCATGATTTCGTACCGGAATTACGATACGTACGGCTTCACGCAGGCGCTCGACAACAACGAACAACTGGACGAGTACAAAGCCGCTACCTACCAGCGGTATCAGGGCGAAAAAATCGTCGACCGGTACAATGCGTTCACGTACCGGCTGCTGTCGAAAGTGATGGATTCGCACAACGTCGGACGCAACCGGGGCAGTATTCCGCAGGCGTTGGGCCGGGTGAAGTCGCGTACGCTGGTTGTTGGTATCCGCTCCGACCTGCTGTTTCCGCCGTCCGAGCAGCAGTTTCTGGCCCGGCATATTCCCAATGCGTCCTACCGGGAGATCGATTCGCTCTATGGCCACGATGGTTTTCTGATCGAATTTCGGCCACTAACGGCCCTCATTCGGAACTGGACAGCGACCATCGATACGGCCGTTGCCGCTACGCAGCCGATCAGTACCAATTCGTAATGCAAGAGGCTTACGACCAACGGCGTACGGCACAACTATTTTTTAACAGATGATGTTACGTTGGTTATTCACATTAGCCCCTTTGTTGTAATCGATTATGAGCAGTCGCGCTGAGCTATCCTACGTGGTAGTCGATGATGATGAAGATGACCGCATGCTGATGCGCATTGGTCTTCAGCAGGCCCAACGCACCTTACCCATACTGGAATTCTCGGACGGTCAGGAGTTGATCGACTACCTGTCGCAGGACGCGGACGCCCGCCCCGATGAAGACATGCACTGGCTGGTGGTTATGGACGTCAACATGCCCCGTATGAACGGGCTCGACACGCTTCAGGCGCTTCGCCAGCATCCCTATTGGGCCAAACTGCCGGTGCTGATGCTGTCGACCTCCGATAACCCCGACACCCGGCAGGCATCACTCGACCGGGGTGCGAACGGCTATCTGGTCAAGCCGGCTTCCATTCAGGCCTACAGTTCCCTGTTCGATCAGCATTTTGCCCCCTGGCTGGCCAGTCGCTCCGATCAGTGGCCCGACTACAATCAGGAATCCGACTCCGCTTTGTTAACGCAGTCATGAACCAGCTATCTGAAAAGCAACCGACTGAGGACGAACTGTATCCAATCTGTTACGTCGTCGCCGATGACGATCCAGAGGAACTGTTTCTGATGCGTACGGCGCTACAGCAGCAGGAACGCCCGTTACCCATTCGCGAGTTCTACGACGGCCAGCACGTCATTGATTATTTGCACCAAAACAGTGCTATCCGGGAAGATGAGGACACTCATTGGCTGCTGGTGCTGGATATGCAGATGCCACGGCTGAACGGCCTGGAAACCATCAAAGCCATCCGAAAAAATCCGGACTGGGACACTATCCCAATCTTATTGTTTACGGACGAACAGGATCAGGCGCTCATTTACGAGGCAATTGCCAGTGGTGCCAACGGCTGCGTGACAAAACCGGTACAGCTGGAGGATTATCGTCAGTTATTCGACGACTTTTTCAAGCCATACCTGCGCGATCCGCAGTAGCAGTAGACCCAATTGACAATCAGGGTAACTTACGAACCAGATCGAGGTAGGGCGTCAGCAGGTGGTTAATAAAAATCTTGTCGCGTTCCTGCGGATATTTCTTGTAGTACGCTTCGTCGGGAACAAGTGAAATGATTGTTCCCGTCCGGACATAATCGCTCGACTGGTGGAATGTGGGCGGCACGTATTCTTTCAGATTTGTTTTCACGTACCGGCTCGCATACTCACCCAGGTATTTCCGGTAGATGTTTCGCGCTTTCTGCGCCGGTTTCGACAATCGGTTAAATACATAGCGTAATGCCAGATTTTTCGGGAACGTCTGCTTTTTGATCAGCGCAGGCGCATTCGCAAACGGGTTGACCGGGTTGAAATCATCGAGCGTCTGAATCGTAATCGGCATTTCAGGTACCCAATCGGCCGCGTTGACCACGTTGAACGACCACCCGCCCACCGTCATGGCTTCGTATTCATAGGCGAACTGTAGATTACCCGGCTTGGGGGCCGCGCTGCAATAGGTCTTGAACCGGACCGATGCGGGTATCTTGCCAGCCCGCTGCAGCTGTTTCAGATGCGCCGTCATCAGATACGCAATCGCTCCGCCCTGACTGTGCCCCATGACGTAAAAATTGGTGATACCCTTCCTAACACAGGAGTCGAGCCGGGGCTGAATATCCTGCGCCAGAAACGCCGTTCCGATCAGCCAGCCGATGTGCACAGCCGCGCGGGGATCGTTGGCCAGCTGGTAGTCGAATTTGTAATCATTCGACAGCACGATATTCCCTTTAGCCGGCACCATGGCGGCATAGAAATTTTCCATCCAGCCAACCGGGTTCAGCGTTGTCCCGCGAATACTGATTACGGCAACCGAGTCGGGGCTGGTCCAGAGATCCCAGCGATTATCCAGCCCGACAATGGGCGACCGGTAGGCGAACGAAAACCGCTGTGGTTTTGGAATCGGGCTGTTGGCGGGTAAGGTATCGACCTGCCGGGCAAAAACACTCAGCAGTTCGATGTACTCGGCCTTGTCGAAACCAGGCGTCAGTTTCTGCGCCCGTGTGCTGACAGCCACTCCCAGACAGGCAATCAGCACAAGTAGTCTTTTTTTCATTGCCCACTACGGTTATCGGTTCGTATCAGATCAGCATCTGTTCGGCCACCGGCATCGCGGCAGCAACGTCGGCCTGCGCCTGTAGTAGTGCCTGCGCATATGGTTCGTGCAGTATCCGGCCCGGTGGTGTGGTCGACAGGTCGGCATCCCACAAGCCCGCTTTGTGCCAGGGCGTCAGATGGTCCCAGTCGGGCCGGTCGATGATAGGGTACAAACAAACGCCCCACAGCGGGACACCGGCCTGCACGACAGCCGCACACTCCTGACCGATCATGCGTATCCACTGGGGCCGGTCGACGCCGGGGTGGCTCGTTTCGGTCAGGGCAATGGGCCGGTTGTAGCGGTTGTACGCGTCGGTCAGCAGCTTACGCAGCGGCACCCAGCGTGGATCGGGCACAGCATCGGCCCAGCCCAGCCACTTGTGCGTGTTCACGTCCCACTGATTGTTGTAGTAGTAGTTGAACCCCAGAATATCCAGAAATTCGGGCGACCCACCCAGATCGGGCGACAGTCGTCCCGCCAGCATATCGACCGACTGAAACTGGTTGTTGTGCGCTTCGGCAGCTCTGGCGCGATCGGCGTCGGTAGCAGGCAGGGGCGGCACGATGTGCACCAGCGGCTCCGTCGTCAGGATACGAATCGACGGGGCGATCTCGCGCATGGCGGCTACGCATTCGATATAGCCGCGCATCAGCCCTCGCTTCACTTCCCAACCCTGCCTGGTACAATAGGGTGACGTACCCCGCACGTCGCCCCCCAGCCACGACATAAAACTAACTTCATTGATTGGCGTAACGATCAGGGGTTCATCGGGATACCGATCACGGTAAAACCGGACAAAGGCACGACCCAGTGCGGCAAACCGACGGGCAAACATTGGATGCAAGGGGGTCAGATCGTCGGGATAGCCGAAGTGACAAAGGTCCCACACCTGTTGAATTCCCTGCCGATGCCCTTCGGCCAGCATCGCTTCAACCGTACGCCAGTCGTACTGATACGCCGTTTTCTCCACCTGGCTCCAGCGAATCCCTTCCCGGACGGTGTGCAGATTAAACGTCTGTATGTCGACATAATCCTGCTGAAGGAATTGAAGATGGCCCGTCAGCGGGAGGAAGTCGACGCGGTTTCCGAAGGCATTGAGCTGATCGGTACATTCATAACCAGCCCACCAGAAAGAACGAAATGGATTTTCGGCAACCGATGCGGGTAACGTTGAGCGCATGAGAAAGACAGTCAGCGGACTGTGCGAGTGAACTCAAAGGTGCCGAAAAATGGGGCAGCAGGCAAGTTTGCGGCTGAGTTTGTGACGAACAGGCATTAGAGCGCCTGTACGATTGCCAGCACAAGTTTGGCCGAATTGCGGGCCGCTGTGGGGTAAAATTTGTCGTAGGCGATGTGCGCTTCGGCATCGGCACGGTCGCTCAGGCTGCGGATAATCAGGTGCGGCACCTGTAACTGATAACATACCTGCGCCACGGCCGCCCCTTCCATTTCCGTCGCGTCGGCCCCGAAGTCTGCCCGTAAACTACTTCCCTTCTGCGCCGACGCTACAAACACGTCGCCCGTGACAACCGTACCCGTTATAACA
This sequence comes from Spirosoma oryzae, assembly GCF_003002825.1. Classification (GTDB taxonomy): domain Bacteria; phylum Bacteroidota; class Bacteroidia; order Cytophagales; family Spirosomataceae; genus Spirosoma; species Spirosoma oryzae. The sequence continues at coordinate 97,705 of NZ_PVTE01000016.1, forward strand.
CGCACTGATCGGTCCGACACGCCCCCGCCTGCCAGTGGTATACCTTCCAGCGTCACGCCACGACTCACCCGCTGCGCCAGACCGAGCAGGCTCGAATCGGCCGGAAAATAAAGCGGGTTAAATTGCTTGGTGATCGCGTCACGCGTTTGCCGGACGGGCGTATTTTTATCGGTGACCGAGCTATAGTCGTGATGAGCCGTTCGGCTGGCAATAACGATGTCGCCGGGTTGCAGATCAGGATTGGTCCCACCCGCGATACCGGTAAACAGTACCCGCCGGGGCCGGAAGTGATCGAGCATCAATGCTGTTGTCATAGCGGCATTTACCTTACCGATACCCGTCTCGGCCACCACGACGCGTCGACCGTTCAGCTGCCCGGTCGTAAAGACGATACCATCAACCACGACTTCCTTCGGCTTTTTTAGCGACTGCTTTACCAGTGCAACTTCGGCTCCGAATGCGCCCAGCAACCCGGTGACAGGGCGGGCTTTATACCGTTGTGCGTGGGCGGGCTGTAACAGCAGACAAAGGGCAATGAGCAGATACGGTTTCATGGATACGTTACGGTCAATCGTTGGCAAGTTACGGCGTTTAGCGGGTTCGTTTAATGTACTAACTTCTTCTACTTATACAGCCGAAGTAGCGTACGGACTACCGACACGGCGGTTCTCGTCCTTTCGGCAAGCCGCCAATGAAGCAGCCATAAGCCGACTGTACGGGGGCATTCACTACCGGGAAGCCTGCGAACACGGACAGCAGCAGGGGCAGCAGGTTGGCCAACAGGTGCTGACGACCGTACGGCTGATCGATCCCAACCAGGCAAAACAGCCGGCCTCCCCTACTGGTACAACCGACCGGCGCGGGGGCAAGCGCTAGGGTATGTCAGCTGTCATCCCGACGACAAAAAATTCCTGTGTTCTCCGTGTAAATCTCCGTACCTCCGTGGTTAAAAAACTACGTTACGGCGAAGAGTTTCGCCAGCAGGCGCGACAGGGGAAGCAGGCAAAACACCAGCATCGCCAGTGGGAAGGAGGCAAAGGCGGCTACCCAGGCAGCATTCATCACGATCAGCGACAGAACACCCGCTTTCACCGCCCGCCCGATGTTAGGACCGATGGGTTCGCGGACAGCCCGCCACAGTGGCGGGAAAATATAGTAGCCAAATAGCGCCAGGAACGGAAAGGCGGTACCAAGCTGTTGCCGGTCCTGCGCCAGCGCGGCCACACAACCGATCACCAGCGCGTACAACAGTCCGGCGACACGTAGCACTACTGGATTACCACCGTGTACTTCGCCCCGGCTGATCATGGTAATAGCCGCAATGTAAATGATCGGGATGATGCCAACCCATAGCCACGGCAGCAGTTGGTCGGGCATAACACTGATACCCAGCAGCAGATTCAGGCCCCGGCACAGACCCATATTCAGCGGACCGGCAATCGAGTGGTGTTTCCCGAAGCGGTCGTAAACAAGCGACGCAACGACAATCGCCAGCGCCAGCAGACCGGCCGTATTGTTGACCAGAAAGGCCGCTACAATGCCCAGCAGATACAGACCAGCGCCCAGCCCGGTAGCCGCACCCTTACTGACGACACCGCTTGGAATGGCCCGCTCGGGTCGCTCGATGGCGTCGAGCTCGGCGTCGAATACATCGTTGAACACAACCCCGCCCCCATACAAACCAATCGTCGCCAGGGTCAGCCAGCCGATGGGTGCGGGGGCCGGGCTATTGGTCGAAAAATAACCGGCGATGGCCATACCGGCCAGTACGTCGGCGACGGCGGTCACGAGGTTGGCCGGACGCGTAAGTGAAAGTAATGCTTTGATCATTCGATGCTGATTCCTGAAAGCGGACGTCAGCCCTGCGCCCGCTTGATGACACTCCCCAACAGACTACCGATAAACGTCAGGCCGATGGAGCCGTATAGACTAAAATTTTCGAGATCCTGCCGATGGCCGCCCGTGGCCGGCCCGGTAATAAACGTGTAGCCCAACCAGAGCAGCAGCGCCTGTTCGACGGCCAGTGCCCAGCCTTTACGCGTTTCCAAAAAGCCGATCATCACCCCGACAACGGCAGCCGCCAGGTACGGCCAGTGAATCACATTACTACGCTTGACAACCAGCAGCAACAGCGCACTCGTCAGCCCGATCAGACCCATGTGCAGCACGAAGCGCCGATCGAAAAAACGGGTCGACGCCGACAGGTTGGTAATAGCCGGTGCCGGTGTCTTTTCCAGGACAGCGGCCCGCTCCAGATCGTGCTGACTCAGGTCGGTTCGATGCAGCTTCTGACCGGCCATGCCCCGCCAGCGGTACGGCTCGGCTTGGTTCGCGGCATTGTGGAAAACGGCTTTGTCGAAGTCTTTGAATGCCTGCTCGTAGTCGCCCTGTTCGTAGTGTATCTTCCCCGTTTCCAGGTGCAGCTCGGCAATACTATCATCGTAACTCTTGGCCTGCTCCAGATCGGCCAGTGCCGCCACCGAATCGCCCAGATCCCGGTAAATACGGGCCCGGTACAAGTAAGCAACACTCGACTTGGGCTGAGTTGCCAGAGCCGCGTTGAAATACGTCAGCGCGCCCGCCGTCTGTCCGGCGTCGTACAGGACAATACCCTCCCGCAGTCGGTCGGCTTCTTTTTGTGCAGCCGTCCGCTGATCGGCATAGTACCGGAGGTAAACGATGTAACCGACAAACGCCGTGATGATCAGTAGTTCCAGCATAATCAATCTGGTTTACTACATAACACCGATTGGCCCACAGTCATTCGGCCAACCGCTTATTTAATGATCGTAGATTCTTTGTCGACACGGGGAGCCTGCCCGCCACGCAGTACGGAACTCCCGTTGAACCGCTGACTTTGATCGATACCCAGCGGCTGACTTAGTTCGTCCAGACTGAGCTGACCGCTCTGCGCAAAGGCGGTTACGGCGTTGGTAAACGTAACCAGCCGAATCGCTTCGTCGGCGATACCGCGCTCTTTCATAAGTGCCGCCGTTTTAGGCACGGCCAGCGGATCACTGATGCCCCAGTCGGCTGCCGAGTTAATCATGATGCGCTCCGGCCCGTACTGCTTCACGATCTCGACCATGCGCTCGTTCCCCATCTTGGTAAACGGATAGATGGTAAATCCCGCCCAGAAGCCCCGGTCCAGCGTTTCGCGCACGGTCTCTTCGTTGTTGTGGTCGACGATAACCATGCCGGGGTCGAGACCGTGCTCGATGGCAATGTCCATGCTCCGGGTCGTCCCCTGCTTTTTGTCGCGGTGGGGCGTATGAATCTGCACCGGCAGACCGGCTTCTTTAGCCAGATCGAGTTGGGCCCGAAAGTATTTTTCCTCGGCGGGCGTCTGATCATCGAAACCGATTTCACCCACCCCAACGACGCCTTCCTTGTAGATAAACTGCGGCAGGATTTCCATGACCTGTTCGGCCAGTTCTTCCTGATTGGCTTCTTTCGAGTTCAGCCCGATGGTACAGTAGTGTCGAATGCCGAACTGCGACGCCCGGAACCGCTCCCACCCGACCAGACTGGCAAAGTAGTCGCGGAATGAGTCGACACCCGTGCGGGGCTGCCCCAGCCAGAACGCCGGTTCGATCATGGCCACCACGCCCGCATCGGCCATAGCCTGGTAGTCATCGGTGGTACGGGACGTCATATGTACGTGCATGTCGAAAAAAGACATACCGCGTATGGAATCCATAAAATTCATAACTGAGTGGGGTTTAGCCTTGCGGGATCGGCAGATGAACACGATCGCCTACACAAAGATACGGCCAGATGACGCAGCCCATTCGCCCCGGCCGAATCCTTTTTTAATCCACTGTTCATAACCCAATCCGCACCGGCTCCGTTTTATACAGTAGTAAACAACAAATACTAGTTATGACACGCTCTCAATCGACTCGCTCCAGCCGATGGATGCTGGGAATTGCGGTTGCGCTGACGATCGGAACCGGGTTGACCGCCTGCAACAAAAACGCGATCAACGACCTGACCCCCGAAGATTCACAGGTGTACATCACCAACTATGACCGGTCGGTCAACTTTGCGCAGTACAAAACATTTAGCCTGCCCGACTCCGTCGTTATCGAGTCGAACACCGGCTACACCACCTCATTGGGCAGTGTTGAAAGCCAGTTTATTACGAATGTGGCGACGGCGTTGACGAACCGGGGTTTCACCCGCGTTGCGGCTGGTCAGAAGGCGGACATGGGGGTTGCCGTTATCAAAGTCAACAACCGGTATACGGGCGTCGGCGTCGATCCGTATGGCTCTTATTATTCGAACTATTGGGGGGGCGGTTTCGGCTACGGCGGCTTTGGGGGCTACTATCCCTACTACCCAACGTACTACACCTACCAGGTAACCGACCGGTACTGGGAAATCCAGATTGTTGACTTGAAAAATGCACCGACCACCGGAACGGGTACAGGAACAGGCACCGGGACGGGCACGGGCACCGGACAGACGCAGCTGAACGTCATCTACGACGCCACAATACGGGGCGACGAGATTACCGATACGCAATCCGTCAACACCGCCACAACCGCTATTTTCAATCAGTCGCCTTACCTGCGGCCTAACTAACCACCGACCATGAAGCGTTTTCTTCTGCTGGCGTTGTTAGCCGGCACCCTCCCCTATTCGACAAAAGCGCAGTACGTCAACGAGCCGTATTCGAATGTGCTGGAGTCGACATACAATCGCTACGTTACGTTCAACTTCTCGGCCCGCTACGGGGTAGCCCTTCCGATGGGTGGTCAAAAGACGTACATCGATAAGGTATCGGCAACTAACCTCGCCCTCGACGGAGAGTGGCTGTTCCCACAACGCTTTTCGATTGGCCTGAAGTCCGGTTATCAGTACGCGCAGATGCGGTTACCCCGGCAGGCCATCGACTACGACGGGCAGACGATTTCGGCGGTGCAAACCCGGACGTTTTCCGTCATTCCGGCTATGGCATCGCTGTCGTACTATTTCGCGGAAAACGCGGGTGCGATCCGGCCCTACGTGCAAATGGCGGGTGGTGGCGCGTTCGTTAATTACGTCAACTATTTCGGTACGCTGGCCGATCAGAGTCGGGTGTTCCGGGGAGCCATCGCGCCAGCCGTCGGGGTGAAATTCTACGGGCAGCGCGAGAACAAGTTCGGTGCTGAAATTCAGGCGCAATACCAGAATGTATTCTTCAATTACGGGCAGTTGTCCGGTAGCGCCCCGTCGCTCATGCTCTCCGCCGGTTTGATTTATCGGTGGTACTAGTCGAGTTTACGGTTTTCGGTTCCCCGTATACGGTCGGCTATCGCATAGCAGCTGTGTACGGGGAACTGCTTTTTTGTAGTTCCCGGTTAGGAATAGACAGGATTACAGGATTCGCAGGATTTTCTTGCTCCGGTTCCAGCCAGATACGACTAGAAGTGATACAGGTCAACCGGGGGGGCATGCCGCCGATTCTATTTCAATTCCACTCAGGTACGATTAGAAGCCTACGCAGTGGCGGGCCTGATTGTGCAGCTAGAACCATTTCAATTCCACTCAGGTACGATTAGAAGGATAGGCCGATGCCCGTTTTAGATACAAACCACATAATTTCAATTCCACTCAGGTACGATTAGAAGATACGACCTGACCGTCAACGGACAGCCGCGTATCAACGATTTCAATTCCACTCAGGTACGATTAGAAGACCGAAGAAGGCGAGGCAACCACAACGCCACCATCGACATTTCAATTCCACTCAGGTACGATTAGAAGGTTGGCTGGTCGCCCGACAGAAGCTGGGCACGTTGCATTTCAATTCCACTCAGGTACGATTAGAAGCCGCCACCGCTGGCCACATACAGTTGCACCCGGTTCGCACATTTCAATTCCACTCAGGTACGATTAGAAGATCAGATCACCAACTGCACCCGGCACCAGATCCTGATTTCAATTCCACTCAGGTACGATTAGAAGGGCTGAGGTTCGGTATTGCGCTTGTGATCGAGGAAAGATTTCAATTCCACTCAGGTACGATTAGAAGATCGTAGGTCTTCCCCGTAGCCGGATTTGTGTTGAAGCATTTCAATTCCACTCAGGTACGATTAGAAGCTGGACATCAACGAGAAGATCAACCTGAAGAGTGTCATATTTCAATTCCACTCAGGTACGATTAGAAGTCTGACCAACGAACAGTTTGCGCTGCTGCGTAAGCGCATTTCAATTCCACTCAGGTACGATTAGAAGGTGACATGAACAAGATATACGTGAATATGGCCTTGACATTTCAATTCCACTCAGGTACGATTAGAAGGGCAATACCAGCCCGCCCACGACCACGACGACGGTATTTCAATTCCACTCAGGTACGATTAGAAGCGCACCACCCGAACGACGCCGGACATGCGGCTATTGCATTTCAATTCCACTCAGGTACGATTAGAAGTTCTCCCTCTCTGGTTAACGGACCGCCCTCCGTGGCCATTTCAATTCCACTCAGGTACGATTAGAAGTGAGTACAAGTTTGTGACCTACGCTAACGAGGATGATTTCAATTCCACTCAGGTACGATTAGAAGCTGATTATCATAAAACACCAACTACATACATGTACTTATTTCAATTCCACTCAGGTACGATTAGAAGTAGAAGTTTTTAACTCAGTAGAAAATGTAATCTCTATATTTCAATTCCACTCAGGTACGATTAGAAGCCGCTACGCTCTTAACAATGTCGAGCGTTCGACCAAATTTCAATTCCACTCAGGTACGATTAGAAGTGATTGAATGAGCGGCCGTTTACTGAACTGGTAGTACATTTCAATTCCACTCAGGTACGATTAGAAGTGTAGCATTCACGCCACCGATGCCAACTGTGGCTGATTTCAATTCCACTCAGGTACGATTAGAAGCACCAGGACAAGAGCACCAACGATCAGGTATACACGTATTTCAATTCCACTCAGGTACGATTAGAAGTTGATCTTGTTCTAATTGAACTGTATGAAACCCCTAAATTTCAATTCCACTCAGGTACGATTAGAAGTTACCAGCTAAGCTTATAGCGCTTTGCCTGTTCGAAATTTCAATTCCACTCAGGTACGATTAGAAGTTGAGGAACAGCGGAAGGTACGTAATCGGCAAGCATTTCAATTCCACTCAGGTACGATTAGAAGGGAAAAAGTGGAACGCGTTGGGCGATTCAATTACGTAATTTCAATTCCACTCAGGTACGATTAGAAGGGCGCAGTGCGCGTAACCGGGTCAGCCCTCTACAATTTCAATTCCACTCAGGTACGATTAGAAGGGCAACTGACAGTTCGTTCTTCACCTGCTCAGCCTGTATTTCAATTCCACTCAGGTACGATTAGAAGCTATTGTACGGGGTGAATAGGGTCAACCCGTAGCCCATTTCAATTCCACTCAGGTACGATTAGAAGAGCACGAGCGGCAATCTGGCGACGACGCTGCCCAGATTTCAATTCCACTCAGGTACGATTAGAAGAGTGAGCTTAAATTCTTTCTCTGGCCCCGTCACTGGCATTTCAATTCCACTCAGGTACGATTAGAAGTGCCCAGTTGATCCCCTGAGTATCGAACACGACGATATTTCAATTCCACTCAGGTACGATTAGAAGGATCTCAATCGTACCGCCCCGGCCTACGCCGTAGAATTTCAATTCCACTCAGGTACGATTAGAAGCTACTGCAACGCGTATAGGGGTCGGGTCGATTCGCATTTCAATTCCACTCAGGTACGATTAGAAGAGATCGTGGCAGCGCCTAAACTGGTCACGGCCATTGGATTTCAATTCCACTCAGGTACGATTAGAAGAATCCAGGGCGCAACCGGTATTCAGCTGTCGGCAAATTTCAATTCCACTCAGGTACGATTAGAAGCTGCTGACCGGTGCCGCCGTCGCCGTAGCGATCGTAGATTTCAATTCCACTCAGGTACGATTAGAAGGCCGCCAAAGAAGCCGCAGGAGACACGATCACGTTCGATTTCAATTCCACTCAGGTACGATTAGAAGGCTGGTTCCTGTTCCTCAGTGCGCGCCCGGTTGGTGTATTTCAATTCCACTCAGGTACGATTAGAAGCGTCTTATCGTTGCGACCCAACCGTTCCTGTAGGCATTTCAATTCCACTCAGGTACGATTAGAAGCGAAAGAGAGATGATGTATACAGGCAAGTCACATGAATTTCAATTCCACTCAGGTACGATTAGAAGCCCGGCGGTGGCCGCGCCGTGCTGCCCATTCAACATTTCAATTCCACTCAGGTACGATTAGAAGCGAATCCGTATTGTTGAACGCGTTGAAGTAGCCCTATTTCAATTCCACTCAGGTACGATTAGAAGCAGTATCACCCTTTCAGCCCCGGTGGGGGGTACCAACATTTCAATTCCACTCAGGTACGATTAGAAGATCGCCGGTATCACCCTTAATGCCCTGAATTCCTTGATTTCAATTCCACTCAGGTACGATTAGAAGCCGCCGTACTTATTGAAGATTAACTCGCGCTCTTTCTATTTCAATTCCACTCAGGTACGATTAGAAGACCGCGCCCGACGGATTGGTATAGAATAGACAGTATTTCAATTCCACTCAGGTACGATTAGAAGACGACGCGCTGAAAAATATCCTGGAAGCCTTTCCTGGATTTCAATTCCACTCAGGTACGATTAGAAGGGGCTTGATAGGCGGCACTACCTGCGGCACAGCTTTATTTCAATTCCACTCAGGTACGATTAGAAGTATGTCGCCGGGACCGCACTCGCCCCGGTAGGTCGCATTTCAATTCCACTCAGGTACGATTAGAAGGGGCGTAAAGGTAGGCGGCTATATCGCGTATATCTTATTTCAATTCCACTCAGGTACGATTAGAAGGCCCTGAATGCTTCGACGTCTTCGGGCAGAATACGGATTTCAATTCCACTCAGGTACGATTAGAAGCTTCTTCTTGATGCGCAAAAAATACTCTTTCTCCCAATTTCAATTCCACTCAGGTACGATTAGAAGCTTGATTCATGATGTGTGATTTAATAAGAGATTGTGAATTTCAATTCCACTCAGGTACGATTAGAAGACGCCCGCCGGCTAGCCGGCTCGGCGAGTCTGGAACATTTCAATTCCACTCAGGTACGATTAGAAGGTGTCTATACCCCAAGGCCAATACTCTCTTGAGTTTATTTCAATTCCACTCAGGTACGATTAGAAGCAGGCACGATCCCAAGCTGATGGTTGCGGCAAATGACATTTCAATTCCACTCAGGTACGATTAGAAGACCCGGTCAATTGGTGCGGTTAAATCCTGCTGATTCAATTTCAATTCCACTCAGGTACGATTAGAAGATCATGGGTACAAAGCAACCCGTTCGCCTATCAAAAATTTCAATTCCACTCAGGTACGATTAGAAGGGGCCTGTTCTAAGGCAAACGTTAATTTTTTATATAATTTCAATTCCACTCAGGTACGATTAGAAGACCGCCCGAATAGCCGCTACCGAGCAGCCCAATTGCATTTCAATTCCACTCAGGTACGATTAGAAGCCAGGGGATGTCAGTAGGCAGGGTGGATTCGGGAATATTTCAATTCCACTCAGGTACGATTAGAAGGACCTTATTATTGAACTTTTCAAACGCTCCAGCTAAATTTCAATTCCACTCAGGTACGATTAGAAGCCGAGCAGGTCAACGTAAAGACCAAAAACCTCAATATCATTTCAATTCCACTCAGGTACGATTAGAAGAGACTAAGCCAGATAGTACGACGTTGGCAATGATCAATTTCAATTCCACTCAGGTACGATTAGAAGGGGCACGATCACCGGCAACGAATACGCCTACATGAACATTTCAATTCCACTCAGGTACGATTAGAAGGTCTGACGCAGCCGTTGATCGATTGGAAGACTATGATTTCAATTCCACTCAGGTACGATTAGAAGCTGGTACTGCCTACGGCGCGACGCCTGCACTAGCAATTTCAATTCCACTCAGGTACGATTAGAAGGACCTTTTGCATCTTCCTTACCAGTCCATCCAAAAAATTTCAATTCCACTCAGGTACGATTAGAAGCGGCTTCGGTGCCGCTGCCGACGCGTTGCGCTTCAATTTCAATTCCACTCAGGTACGATTAGAAGGTTTGAGTTTGTACTGCTTCCCGGCGAGTCAAAACGATTTCAATTCCACTCAGGTACGATTAGAAGTCGGGTTGCCCTTCTTGTCGCGATCCTTTAGGTCTTATTTCAATTCCACTCAGGTACGATTAGAAGCTGAACCCAAAAACGGTCGGCAAACTGCAAACTACGTATTTCAATTCCACTCAGGTACGATTAGAAGGCAGGATTTGTTTGCGGCAAAGGCTGTAGTGAACGAATTTCAATTCCACTCAGGTACGATTAGAAGTGGCTGGCTAAGCCGGTTACATCTCGAATCAATCTAATTTCAATTCCACTCAGGTACGATTAGAAGGGACTTAGCAAACGTGGACAGCACGGGCCTGCCCATATTTCAATTCCACTCAGGTACGATTAGAAGCGTACGGTAACCGGTATGTTCTTGTTCGCTTCATGCATTTCAATTCCACTCAGGTACGATTAGAAGCCCTTCGGCGCGTCGATAATCGTCAGCAGTGTCTGATATTTCAATTCCACTCAGGTACGATTAGAAGGGCTGTAACCGTCTCTTCGCGAATGAGTGTAGCCAATTTCAATTCCACTCAGGTACGATTAGAAGGCGCTGGCGCAGCCGACGGGTGGCAGTATCATCATTTCAATTCCACTCAGGTACGATTAGAAGGCGGACGGCACTGGACAACGCGGAGTTTTCGGGCTTATTTCAATTCCACTCAGGTACGATTAGAAGCCGTTAAGTTAGGGAACAGAAAGGGTGGTTTCAAGGCTGTCAGCCCATTTTTCCAATCCGGCAGCTTGCGCTAAAAAGCGTCGACCGGTAATCATACGAAAAACCCCGGCGATCGACGACGGCTTATAATCAGCGCGTTACGCTTCCTGGGCCGCTGTGTGCAGTTACTATCCGTTTGTCAAAGAACGATGGTTTATCCGATCGACGCGATTTATCGACCGAAAACCACATCGATTTACCGTTACTATATCGTCACAATCTGTTAGTTACGTATCGTTCACCGACGGATTGTACGCTGTCTATAGCAATTCCTCCATGTGGGGTGGCAAGGTGCGTCCGGCGGCCCGACGCTCGGCTGCGTAGTCGGTCAGTGTCTGCCTTAGACGGTCGTTGTTACGGTCGTGCAGACCAGTAATTTGCGTAATGTCTTTGTCGGTGAAAAAGGCTTTCAGGATAAGCTGATTCCAGGCGGCTTCGTCGAACTGTTCGGCGGGGTACGGGTTGTGCAGCATAATGGCCGACTGCACATCCGCGATGTTGTTTCGAATACCCTCGGTTGCCAGAAATCGCCACCGCTCGGGATACGACAGTACGGGCAGGGCCGAATAAAGCGCGACCAGTTCGTTGAGTTCTGCGCCTTTGAACAACTGCGTGATGGTGCTGACGTAGCGCTCCTCATCGTCGGCCGGTAGTTGCAGCAGCCACCACACCCGCGCCAGCCGGTCGCGTGTCCAGCCCGCTACGGAGAAGCCGGGCCGAATACGCTCGATAGCAAACGCCATATCGGGTGGCAAGTCGATTAGCTGTCTGCCGACGTAGCGGGGCATGGCGGTGAAGACACGGTAAAACTGGGCAGGTCTAGGGTCAATCTGGAACTGATCGGTCTGTTGCCGCAGGTACTGAACGGCAGCGGCCGAATCGGGCTGCTGTTCGAGCAGGTAAAGCAGCGTCTGGCTCATCGCGAGAATAGTCATACGACAAACTTTGCCACTATTTTTGACTTTGTCAATCGACGGATCGGCAGTGACGCAACCTGGCCGGTGAGCAGGTCGAAAAACAGGTAGAAAGCTGGCCTGGTCCGCTTCGCCTGTAGTGTCCACCTTTTCGACAAATGGCTTCCCCCGTACTACACACAACACCAACCACCCAACCAACCGATCTGAGCCACCGACCCATGTCGGGGTTTCAGTGGCTGATGGTCGGCATCTGCTTTATCCTGAATTTCAACGACGGTATCGACGTCCTGATCGTATCGTTTTCGAGTACCGCAATCATGGCCGAGTGGCAGCTGTCGAAAGCCGAAATGGGCTACGTGTTCAGCGCCGGGCTGGCCGGTATGACACTGGGCTGCTTTCTGATTGCCCCCCTCGCCGACCGCTGGGGCCGACGAACGATCTTTCTGCTGTCCGTCGCGATGATTGCGCTGGGCATGCTGGGGGTCGGTATCTGTCGGCTCTATAGCCTGATGCTGGCCCTGCGTTTTCTGACCGGGCTGGGCATTGGCGGAATTCTGCCCACGATGGCGGCTACGGCCGCTGAATTCTCGAACCGGAAGTATCAGGATTTCAACGTCGGACTGGTGCAGGCTGGCTGGCCCATCGGGGCTATCCTGACGGGTCTGTTCTGCGCGAAATACATTCCTGACTACGGCTGGCACAGTGCGTTTCTGGTTGCCGGTGGCCTGGCGGTACTCATGTGGCTGCTGGTCTTTTTTTTCATGACCGATTCGCTGGAGTTCATGCTAAACAACCGACACGAAAACTCCCTGTCGGCCGTCAACAGACTGCTCAACCGGATGACTGTCCCGGCCCTGACAGCGCTGCCCCTGATGCAGCCGGAAACACGTCGCCCAGGGGCTTCGGTACTGTTTAGTCCGGCCTACAAACGCAATACGCTAGTCATCTGGGTGGCCGCTTTTTTCGGCTTTCTGACGCTGTATACGCTGATGAGCTGGGTACCCACCATTGCCAAAGACGCCGGCCTACCGTTCGAACAGGCAACCGGCGTCGGGATCATGCTGAACATCGGCGCGGCCCTAGGCTCAACGGCAATCGGAGCACTGGGCAGCCGGTTTGGGCTACGGCCAACGATCCTGACCTTTATGCTGATCGCCTTTGCCATCATGCAGGTGTATGCCTTTTCGACGCTGACACCAGTGCTGATTTTCAGTCTGGTGCTACTGATCGGCTTCTTTGTGCAAGGTGGCTTCAACGGTATCTGGCCCACGCTGTCGCGGCTGTACAGTGCCTCCGTTCGGGCCACGGGTGTGGGCTATACCGTTGGCATTGGTCGGCTGGGCGCTATTTTAGGCCCGTTGTTGTTTGGTTACCTCGCCGACGGTGGCCTGACGATCGGGCCGCTCTTTGTACTGTTCTCCATTCCCCTGCTGGTCATGGGAGGCTGTATCTGGGCGCTCCGGTCCGGGAAATTATAACCGAAAACTGGCCCGTCCAGCCGTTTCTATGAATGCTGTCTTTTTGGAAAAACCCCGCCAACTGGTTGCCCGCGACATACCCATGCCGGAACCGATGCCGGGCGAAATACGGGTTCGACTCCTGAATGTCGGTATCTGCGGGTCCGACGTTCACTTGTTTCTGGGCCACCGACCACTCAGTCGGCCTACCGTCATTGGGCACGAAGGCTATGGCGTTGTCGACAAACTGGGCGAAGGCGTTGCGGATCGGTCACTGGGCGAACGTGTCGTTATCGAGCCGAATATTCCGTGTGGGCAGTGCCGCTTCTGCCGGTGTGGACGGGGGAACATCTGCCCGAACAAACGGGTAATCGGCCTGACCGAAAACGGCTGCTTCGCCGAATACATCTGCGTACCGGCCGCGTTTAGCTGGCCCGTTCCCGACGACGTCAGTGCGCAGGATGCCGTTTGTGTCGAGCCAATGGCAGTGAGCGTTCATGCGCTGTCGGCATCGTCGGCCCGGCCGGGCGATACGATTGCAATTGTCGGCCTGGGCGCTATCGGACTGCTGCTCAACCATCTGGCGCTTCGCCTGGGGTACCGGGTACTGGTCAGTGAACTTAACGAAGCAAAGCGACAGAAGGCGGTAGACGAAGGGGCAATTGCCGCACAGGGCGATGCGCCGACGCTGAACGCGATCTGGGAAGCACACGAGGTTGTGGCCGTCTTCGAGTGTGCGGGCTCGGCGGGAACGGCCTCGCTGGTAACGGCGGCCGCACCACGCGGTTCGGAGATTGTGCTGGTGGGGCTGTCGGAACAGGCCGCGACCTTCACCCCACTCCGGATAGCCCGCGAAGGCATTACCCTACTACCGTCGCTTATTTATCAGCACCCTACCGATTTCCGACGGACCATCGACCTAATTCAACGGCGGGTCATTCGTCCGTCTACAATCATTTCGGGCTACTATCCGCTGGGCCAGTTACAGGAAGCGTTCGACACAGCCGCATCCGGTACCGAAAGCAAGCTGATTATCGAGTTCTCCGGCTAGCTGGTCAGCGTGAATAGCTTCTTTTTCAGTGGTGTCAGGTTACGAACCTGACACCACTGCCTTCCTTTGTCCTGCTGGCGAAGGTTGCCAAAGTAGCGCCCTGTCACCTACTCTTTCTTTGCTTTGGGATGCGCCTGATCGTATGTTTTCTTTAGTTGTTCCAGACTGGTATGCGTATAAATCTGCGTGGCAGCCAGACTGGAGTGACCCAGCAAATCCTTGATTGCGTTGAGGTCGCCCCCCCGGTTGAGCAGATGGGTTGCGAAGGTATGACGCAGCACGTGCGGGCTCTTCTTTTCCAGCGTCGTCACGACCGACAGGTGCTTTTTAACAATGCGCTGAATCAGCATCGGGTAAGCCCCGATCCCTTTATCGCTTACGATCAGTACCGCGTTGTCGGCCTGTCCGTTGAATTCACGTTCCTTGTACTGAATGTACTGTTGAATCAGCTCGAACAGCGACTGTGTTAGCGGAATCAGGCGATGTTTGTTACGCTTTCCCAGCACCGTGATTGTCCGGTTATACAGGTTGACGTCCGTCGATTTTAGCCCGGTCAGTTCACTGAGCCGGATGCCGGTACCGTAGAGCAGTTCAATCACCAGCTTATCACGCAGGCCTTCAAACGTATCGGGAAATTCGACCTCGTCGAGCAGCGTTCCCATCGGCTTTTCCTCAACGTAAACGGGTAGTTTACGCGACATTTTCAACGCCTGAATCTTCGTCATCGGATCGACGGCAACTACTTTCCGACGCAGGAGATAGCCGAAAAATGCGCGCAGTGTAGCGATCTTCCGGTTCACCGACGACTTATCCATCCCACCCTCAACCAGACTGACAATCCACGAGCGGATATGCCGGAAATCCGCCTGCTCGGGTTGCTCGACCTTGCATTCCGTCGTGAGAAACTGGCTAAACTGCGCCATGTCGCCCGTGTAGGCCGTCAGCGTATGCTGGCTTAGTCGTTTTTCGAAACGGATATGCTTCAGGAAGTCGTCGGTCTGATTCACGGTCATGCGATTGGTAAGCGAATGTACGACGGAACCAACGGTTTCTGGTCTGACTACGCAAACGGTTACTACTCGCGTTAACCAGGGATAGTACCCTACCCGGCAGCACCCGACCGCTCTAACGCATACAGGGTAGGGCTGTTCAGTACTGGCCTGTTTGCCCCCGCCCCGAAACGTCGGCCCGGCCTGAAGGAGGAGAAATCTATCGGCGACTTTCTCCCCCCTTCAGGGGTTGTTTGGAGAGCAATTTCTGGGGCGTAAAATCACATTTTTTGTCATTCCGACGCAGGAGGAATCTTCGGTAACTGGCGGTTTTGTTTGCTTCTACCGAAGATCCCTCGCAGGCTCGGGATGACAAAAAGACTCTTTTACATGGTCAATGCCTTCCCCAAACAACCTCCTAGAGGGCGGGTATATCGTCAATCGAAGCGTTACACTGATCTCCCAGTCATCGCCTGGTCAACTAGTTCGATGACCGCGTCGATTTCCGCTTCCGTGTTGAAATAATGCGGAGACAGCCGGATGATCCAGTCAATTCCTTTTCGGGTAAAATCGATGATCGCGCCCTGTTTATGCTGCACCGTAAACAGAACCCCGCCCTGCCGGAGGGCCGCTTCCAGCGTCGCCAGCGACTGACGCGTTGAGTGGAACGTCAGGATGTTGCTTTGTACTGAGCCCCAATCCGTCAGGTCAAGCCCGTCGATCTGACCAAGGCCCGTTCGTAACCGATGCATCAGCCCCTGATTCGCCTGCCCGATAGCCTCGATACCCAGCTGATTGGCGTACCGTACGGCCTCCACTAACCCAACAACAGACAACGACTTTTCCTGCGGCTCGAACCGTCGTGCATCCACCCGTATAGCAAACGTATCGGAACCGGTCCAGTCAGCCCCCTGACGATCGATGAAAAGCGGTGTTAGCCCTGTATCAAGCACGTTGTCCGACACGTAGAGAAACCCGGTGTTGCGCGGTCCCCGCAGAAACTTACGCCCGGTAGCTACCAGAAAATCGGCCTGAATCCGATCGACGTCGAGCGGCAATTGGCCTACCGACTGGGCCGCATCGAGCAAATACCAGCAGTCGTACCGACTACAGATGGCCCCGATTGCTTCAGCCGGTTGTACCAGCCCGGAGTTGGTCGGAATATGCGTAATCGCAACCAGCACCGGCCGATGCTGCTGAATCAACTGCTCCAGATGCATCAGATCGAGATCGCCGTTATCGAGATCGTGAATGCGAATGAGCCGGATACCCAATCGCTGTTGCAGGCTTAGAAATGCGAGCTGATTGGAAATGTAGTCATTAGTCGTGGTCAGAATGACATCGCCGGATCGAAACGGAATGGCCGACAGCGCCTGCATGTACGCGGCCGTCGTGCTGTACGAAAACGCGATGTTATTAGGCCGGGCGTTGATCAGTCTGGCGGCTTCGCCATACAGTTGCGCCATATGGTCGGCCCGCAGTCGTTCGGCTTCGTAGCCGCCTACCTGCGTTTCCAGTTGCAGGTAATCCTGCATGGCCGTTATGACGGAGCGGGGCATCAGCGACGCGCCAGCACTGTTCATGAATAGCGTAGAAGTAGCCAGACCGGGCGTATCGTTCCGGACGGTTTCCTTATCGATGGGTACGAATTGGTTTGTTTGCATAGGGCAAAAGACGGCCGTTTTTTCACGATCCGCCAGATACACTCCCGCCTTTTTCAAGCCGTACAGCTTTTCTGTCTGCCCAACAAACTGTACGATTCTCTATTACCTGCTGTGCGTCTGGTATAGCACAGTTCACACAGCTACTTTTACGTTTTTCCGTTGCTAACAGCCCGAAGTCATGACGAGTCGAACGCCTAAATACCAGACCATTGCCCGGCAGCTCGGCGATAAACTGCGACTTGGACAACTGGATGACGATGTCAAACTACCGTCTGTCCGTACGCTGAGTCGGGAGCTTCGGGTCAGTATCAACACCGTACAGCAGGCGTACTATTGTCTGGAAGCCGAAGGGCTGGTCGAAGCCCGTCCGCAGTCAGGTTACTACGCGCGGAGCCGTGCCCGCCGGCAGGATGCGTTGCCGAACCGGTCTCAGCCCACGGCTAATCCGCAGCAGCCCGACGTTCCCGCCCGGGATTCGCTTCTGCTCCGGCTTATCGCGCTGCAAAACCAGCCCGACTGGCTACCATTTTCGATGAACGTCCCGGCTCCCAGCCTGATTCCGATTCAGAAACTGAATAAGGCGCTACAACAGGCGCTGCGCACCATGCCGAACGCGGGAATTGGCTACGATGCCATCCCCGGCAACCTGGCGCTACGCCAGCAGATTGCCCGCTACACCATGTTCTGGGGCGGCAACCTGACGGCAGACGAGCTAATCACGACGGAAGGATGCACAGCAGCCCTGACGCTTTGCCTGAAAGCGGTGACGAAGCCGGGCGATACCATAGCGGTCGAAAGCCCGGCGTACTTCGGTATTCTGCAAACGGTTCTGTCGCTTGGACTACAGGTGCTGGAACTACCAACGGACCCACTGACCGGGATCGACCTGCTAGCACTGGACGAGCATCTAAAGGCGGGTCGGGTGCAGGCCTGTCTCTTCGTCACCAACTTCAGCAATCCACTGGGTAGCTGCATGACCGATGCTGGTAAGCAGCAACTGGTGCGTCTGCTGGAAACGTATCAGGTGCCGCTCATTGAAGACGATTTGTACGGCGACCTGCACTACGCCCCGCATCGGCCGGTGCCCTGCAAATTCTACGATCGACAGGGGCTGGTACTGTGGTGCGGTTCGTTCAGCAAAACGCTGGCACCGGGCTACCGGGTTGGCTGGGTAGCCCCCGGCCGCTACTACGACGCCCTGCTGCAACTCAAGCGCTTTCAGGCGGGTGTTTCGCCGGGGATTACGCAACAGGCGATCGCGCATTTTCTGGCCAACGATCGCTACGAACTACACCTGCACCGCCTGCGACAGACGCTGAAAAGCAACTGCCTGCGGTATCAGCAAACCATCCGGGCGTCGTTTCCAGTTGGTACCAGAATAAGCGAGCCACAGGGAAGCTTCTCCCTGTGGCTCGAACTTGACCCCGCTATTGACACGGTGTCGCTTTGTGAAGACTTGTTAACGCAGAAAATCAGCATCATGCCGGGGCCTCTGTTTTCGCTCCAGCCGCAGTATGCCAACTGTCTGCGACTCAGCTACGGCATGCCCTACGATCAGCGCGTCGAAACGGGTTTGCAACAGATCGGGCAACTCGTCAGCCGGTACAGTGTCGGGGTGCGTTAGTACCGGATGCTCCAATATGGATTCTCATGGGCAGCGATGCTCTCGGCGATTTTCTTCTTAACCATTGCGTTGTAGTCAGCCTCAGTAATTTTCTTGCCTTTGGTCTTGGGTAGTTTCAGTTCCTCGGCCGTGACGGGGCGAAGCGTTACGCTCTGCGCAATGATTTCAACATCACCATCGTTGAGGTCCAATTCCAGAATCAGCCCTGGCAGGCCGCTTACCCGCTCGGGACCCGCTGACACAGGAATATCCTGCGCAAACCAGGCCGTTATCGTCTGATTCTTGATGGGGTCCGTCGTTTCGGCTTTCATACAGATGTAGCCGGCTACTTCCTTGATTTGATTACCAATTTTCCAGGTTGGTGTCCGTAGCGAATCGTCGACAATGTAGACCTTGCCCAGCATCTCCATAATGTCCATCTGACGTTCCTTCTCGAAGTTACGCGTCATAATTAATTCACTCTGCCGCCACGAGTAACCCGCATCTTCACTTTCCGACGCGTCACCAGAATAGGTATACAGACTTTGGGTGGGCGTAAAGAGCAGTTTCATTTTCTCGCCCTTATTGTCTTCTTCCCAGTTTTTACTCCGCAGCATAATCCGGTCTTTCTGCTCCTGACTCAGGTAAGTCATCCGGGTGTAAATCTTGCTCCAGTGCGTAATTCGGCGGTATTCCACCACGCCTTCGGTTTTTTGCGCCATCACCAGCGACGGCAGGCTCAGCAGTAGCAAGCCAATAAGTAGTCGATACATAGTCGGTATACGGTTTTGATATGTAGCCCAGACGTCCACGTCTGGTAGCCGCCAGGCTAACAAAGCTGCCGCCTGAAGCAGTTGGCCTGACGGCCTCCAGACGTGGACGTCTGGGTTACACGATCAATAAAAATCCTGACGGCGCATCTTGGCCGTTACACCCCGCATGTTGTAGGTGAAGCTAAGTAAAAAGTGGCGAGCCAGTGTCTGAATACTTTCGGTCTGAATATAGTTCTGCCCGTTATACTGACTGACAAACACGTTACGATTCAGGAGATCATAGGCCGACAGCCGTACCTCTGCCCGCTTGGCCTTACCAATGATGTGGTACAGCGACGTATTCAGTATCGGTACCTGCTGGCGGAAGCCCAGTTGATCATTGATGTATGAGCGGTAATTGAACGTTGTGTTGAGGTAGATATCCTTCGGAAATTTCAGGTTCAGATCGCCCCGGTACGTGTAGGTGTAGATCGTCTGATTCTGCCCCACATTGACCGAATAGCGAGCGTTCGTAATGTTGACATTAGCGTTACCGTAGAAGGTAATCCAGTCTTTGGGTGTCAGTTCAAGCCGGGCCCCACCGTTGATATTCTGGTTCTGCGTCTGATTCAAAATATCGGTACCCGGTACCACTTCGGTTACACCGCCGACAAGCCGCGTTTGCCGGATTGGCGTAAAGCTACGGCCGGCACTGAACTGTCCGTTCAGATTCAGGGTTGCCTTGGTTTTCTTTAACGGAAAACCAAAGTTCAGGTAGCCACCCGTAGAGCGCCCACCCGAGATGTTTTCGGGCGATGTCGTTGTAATCAATGTTTCCGTATCAACACTCTGCCCGTATACGATCTGGTTGTCGTTCCACGATGTGAACACGTTCGACCAGAAATTGATGAAACTACCGGGGTTAAAGTAACTAAAACCGACCTGTACCTCCTTATTCAGGCCCGGCAACAGGTTGGGATTACCCGTCGTAACATAGAGTGGATTAGTAATCGTGCGCACCGGCTGTAGATCGCGCGACGACGGAATCTGCACACCTACCGTGTAGCTACCATACAGATACTTGTTGTTTTTCAGATCGTAATTAAGGCCAATATTCGGAATCAGCGTATTGTAGGTGCGCCGGATTGGGATCAACTCCTGCGACCGATCCCGATTGTATTTACCATCGAGCACAAAGCTTTGCCCGGCCAGACCTGCGGATAAGTTCAGCCCCTTATATGAATACCGGACACTGCTTCCCAGTCGATTGTAGGTATAGTTGTTTTTGTAGTACAGACTCAGCGAATCAACCCGCCGTCGAGAATCATCGAGGTTGAATACGCCCCGTTCAACCTCGTCGAAGCGCAGGCTGAAATTGTAGAACGTTTCCCAGTAAAATTTCTTGGCAAACGGTTCAACGTACAGTAAATTGGCTTTATACTGGTTGCTGAGCAGGCTGGTATTCTGATCCTGATTCAGATTGCGGAGGTTACGAAACATATCGTTAACCGTCGTCGCCTGATAAAAATCATTCCGCGATTTCAGCAGTAGATCGGCGTCGTTGTTCGTAAGCTGGTAGGTAGCACTGGCGGCAAAACTGCGACCTTTCTTTTTGAATTTCAGCCGATACAGCGCCGTATTCGCCAGCGCAAACTGGTTAGCCTGTGTACCATTTGTGGTATTACTGGTCGAATACAATTGCTCAGGACTCTTACTAATGCTCTGGTTAATGCGCTGGAAGCTGGCCAGATTTGTGTTACCGATGCCTACCCGACCGTTACTGATCACGACCAGCGTCTGCATCGTATCGAGCTGCTTCTCGAAGCGCAGGCTGATGCGATGGTTGGCATTCCGGTTAAGCTGAATACTGGAATCCCGCGTAATAAGTTGTGTTGCACCAGGTAGCGAACGATCCTGTTTTCGCAGCGTGGCTAAATCCTGTATGGTCTGATTGAAGAAATAACTGGTACTGAGCTTGGTCTTCTTCGTGTCGTAGTTGTAGTTGACACCACCGGCCAGGTTACGTGTGAAGCCCCGGTTATCGCCCCCACTGATCGGAATGCTCAGGCTCTCGTTATCGTCGCCAAAGGTGATGTATCGACCCGAGCCACTAAAGCCGAAATCAGCATCATCGTTCCAGTTGAACGAGTTGCTACCCCGAAAATCCTGGTAGTCGTTCCAGGATAAGCCGCCCTGATTGGTATTGTTACCCAGCAGGACTGCCGACAACTGCCGCTTGCTGTCGAACTTGTTGTAGTTCCCCCGCACGTCGTAACGGGTCGAAACGTTGTTCGAGGCTGGTCCGGCCCCGGCGGTCAGTTTACCGAAGCCGCCTTTCTTAAATTCATCCTTGAGTTGGAGGTTGACGGTTTTCTCTTTCTTCCCGTCGTCGATCCCCGTCAGCTTAGCCTGCTCCGTTTTGTCGTTGAACACCTGCACTTTCGTGATGGCATCGGCCTGTAAGTTCTTGGTAGCCAGCTTCGGATCGCTACCGAAGAACTGCTTCCCGTCGACCGTTACTTTATTAACGGCCTGCCCCTGCGCCCGGATGTTGCCGTCCTGATCGATCTGTACGCCCGGTAATTTTCGCAACAGATCTTCAACTGTTGAGCCGGGTGGTACTTTAAACGAAGCGGCATTGTATTCGATGGTATCACCTTTAATGGTCAGGGGCGCTTTCGCCGTCCGGACAACGACTTCCATCAGTTCCCGCGTGATGGGTTTCAGCTTCAGCCCGCCCAGGTCGAGTACGGCTTCGTCGCCATTTTTAATCAACGCATTGTAGGGGATATAGCCCACGAAGGTGACCTTCAGGATGTAGCTGCCAGCGCGCAGGTTTTTGAAGGTGAACGCCCCCTTGTCATCGGTTCGTCCGAAATTGACCATCGACGAATCTTTGGGACTCAATAGCATGACCGTGGATGACGGCAATGCGTTGTTCAGCGTATCGACGGCTCGACCCTGCAATGTAAAGCGGGTCGGTGTTTGGGCATGTAACACCGTCGTCAGCAGGCATAATGCCCCCAACAGAAAAAGGTTTCTCATGAGAGATAGAGTGAAGGTTGACTGGAACTGTGGCAAGATAATCCGACCGGCAACGGCCTGACACCGTCTTAACGTATTTTAACTATTTTTATAGTATGTTATTTCGTGAGCGGTTTAACCCATTGCCAATGAGTCGACAAAGCACCAAACCGTTGCACGGATCACTTAAAGTGAGACTAAAACAGGCTTAAATCCATACGCAGCCCGCCGATATTTCAGCTGTATTGATTAAACGGTATGTTCTATCTGAGACAGTATCCCTGCTGTGGTAGCCGAACGCTGATCCGGTATGCTTTGTTAGCGGCTCGACACCAGGATGCCGCCGGAGACAGTTAGCGTCCTTCCAGCAGGCTACGGATCGCACGGGCTTTTAGCAAACACTCGGCCCATTCCTGTTCCGGATCGGCATCGTAGGTGATGGCACTGCCCACTGAAAACGATGCGTATTGCCGCTCACTATCGTAAAGCAGCGACCGGATTACGACGCTGAAATCGAAATCGTTGCCGGGCGTGATGTAGCCCAAAGCCCCCGAATACAGCCCCCGCCGGCTACTTTCCAGCTCGTCGATCAGGACCATCGACCGAATCTTGGGCGCACCGGTCATGCTGCCCATCGGGAAGGCGTTACGGATGGCATCAGTCCACGTACAATCTGAACGGAGCGTGGCCGATATAGTCGAAATCATCTGAAACACGTGGCGAAACCCGTAGATGCCAAACAGTTCATCGACCCGTACCGAACCCGTTTCGGCCGACCGCGCCAGGTCGTTTCGCACCAGGTCAACGATCATCAGATTCTCAGCCCGTTCTTTTTCCGAACCAAGCAGCTGTGCCCGAAGCTGCGCATCCTCATCAATCGTCTGCCCCCGGCGGATGGTACCTTTAATGGGTTGAGACGTCAGTTTCATCCCGTCTTTTCGGATAAACCGTTCCGGCGATGCACCCATCAGATAGCGGTCGCCCAAGCGCAGAAAAGCAGAGAACGGCATGGGTGAGCGCTCGTTCAACGCCCAGTAGACGGCTTCCGGTTCGAGCCGGGCCTGCTCGATAAAAAACTCGACACAGTAATTCAGTTCATATACCTCACCTTCACGAATCGCCTGCTGAATTTGCCGGACGGTAGCTTTATACGCGTCGGATGTTACCCGGCAATGCACCGACTGCGGAATAATCGGCTGCGTATCCGGTACTGGATACGCTAGTAACTCGGCCAGCAACGTCTCCGTATCGCCTTCCCCCGTCAGTGTAGCTACGCCGTCCTGGTAATCGATGATCCAGCGGGGTTCGGCAAAGAACGCATCCGGGAAGCCGAGTCGGTTGGCCTGTCGACTGCCTAAGGTCTCCAACTGATTTTTCAGGTCGTAGCCAAAATACCCGACCCAGTATGACGGACGCTCAGCCTGCGCCAGCCGCAGTTGCTCGAACGCGTCTGACTCAGTAGCCCCATCAAAAACAGAAACGACCCGTTTCGCACCAACAAAGAGTCGGTTGGGAAACGGATCGTTTGGATACGCGATATGATTGTTGTTCAACAGCGCGACGAAGCCGTCGTTCTGCGGAAGTGCCATAGCCCAGGCTATAGCTCGTTGCCAGAACAGATCGGTGTACGGTGTACTGTTTTCGGGTGTCAGTTCTCGGTTTTCGGGTGACATAAACTAGTGTGCAGTAGCCGATGACCTACTACTGGATGGAACACAGGAAACGACCCACCGTATTCTGAATACTATAAACCGAAAACCGTATACCGACAGAACTAACTTCTTACCAGCGATACGTCGATAGCGATATCTTTTCCTTCGGCATTCTGACCAATTGTGAACTCCACCTCATCATCGACGTGTAGTTCATCAAAGTCAGTGTCGATCAGACTGGTATAGTGGAAAAACAGGTTGTTGGGCGGGTAGTTGATGAAGCCGTAACCTGATTTCAAACTGCGAATCGTACTGATTTTACGGCCGGTCGGATCATCGTCGGGCCGATCGATCAGGTTGTAGTTTGGTTCGTCTTCGTCTTCAAAATTGGCCGCGTACGAATTTTCACTACTAACGAAACTAGTGCTACTACTGCTACTGGCAATAGCCGGCGTAAACGTCGGCCGTCCCTGCTTGACAAACAGGTTTTGAATAATCGTATCGTTCCGACGGGTACGGTCATCGATCAGGGCATGCATCGCCACCGGATACGACACCTCTTCGAGCAGATCCTGCGACGTGCGCGTTACCTGCCGTTCGCCCTGTTCGTTTTCGAATTCGAAGTCCCAGCTCAGGACCATAATCCGCGAACCAACCGTATTTAGTTTACGAATCAGCGGAACGTAATCACCGTCGGACGTAATCAGCACAACGACGTCGAACTTCTTGTACAGCGCCAGTTCGAAGGCTTCGAGCGCCAGCCATACGTCGATGCCTTTTTCCTGCCGGTATCCCTGGTACGTCTTGACGGGCAGGTAATGCGTTACTACCCCTTCCGACATCAGGATGTCGTCGAACAGTCGATCGTAGAACAGCTGATTACCCCGCTGATTGGCTTCGTGCGCGTTGAGCCGGCCCCGGAAGTAATGGGCATCGACAATCTGGCAAAGTCGTTCGTTAACGCCTTCGAGCTCCGCTACCTGCTGCCGAATAAACGCATGCAGACCCGAGATGCTGATCCGACTGCGTCGTTCGTGGGAATAGTTATAATAATTACTTACGTGAAGAAAATAGTTACCGTCATAAAAGACCCCTATTCGGGTCAGTCGGGATGACACTGACTGCATATATACTGTTTGTGTAAATGGTAAGCTAACTAAATAGACGTGGTAATTATATCGGGATAAATCGCGTACGGTATACTAAAAGAGGGTGGATATACTACGTTATAGAAGGTTGATCGGTATGTAATTCCCGAATCAGCGAACTGATTTAACTACGTGTCGTGCGGCAAAACTACACCTTTTTTAGAAGCAATCACGCCGGGCCGGTATCTTTGCGGCTTCTACCGCTGCTTTTTTATGCAAAGACTATTATTTATCGACCGTGACGGAACCCTGATCGTCGAACCGCAACCCGATCAGCAGGTCGATTCACTGGCCAAGCTCGACTACATTCCCGGCGCGCTGTCGGCCATGCGGCAAATCGCCCTCGATACCGACTACAAGCTGGTGATGGTCACCAATCAGGACGGACTCGGCACCGACGCTTTCCCCGAGGAAACCTTCTGGCCCGCCCATAACAAAATGATGGCTGCTTTCGAAGGGGAACGCGTTCAGTTCGACGCCGTTCACATCGACCGTCATTTTCCGCATCAAAACAGCACCACGCGTAAACCGGGAACGGGCATGCTGACCGAGTACTTCGACAGCACCAAATACGATCTCGCTAACAGTTACGTCATCGGCGACCGGCTGACCGACGTACAATTAGCCGTCAATCTGGGGGCTAAAGCCATTCTGTTTCTCCCCCCCGGCGGACTGGCATCGGTGCAAATGGCCGACATTACGCAGCAAACCGACGCCATGCAGCAGGCTATTGCCTTGACCACCAACGACTGGCACGAGATTCACACCTTCCTGCGCCTTCCCGCCCGTACCACTACCGTTGAGCGGAACACGAAAGAAACCCAGATTCGGGTCGATCTGAACCTCGACGGTACCGGTAAGGCCGACATCAAAACGGGGCTTGGCTTTTTCGATCACATGCTCGATCAGGTGGCCAAACATTCGGGCTCCGACCTGACCATCCGCGTGCAGGGTGATCTGCATATCGACGAGCACCACACCATCGAAGACACGGCACTGGCACTCGGTGAAGCCTACCGCAGGGCGCTTGGCGACAAGAAAGGCATCAGCCGCTATGGGTATCTGCTACCAATGGACGACGCGCTGGCGCAGGTCGCCATCGACTTCTCGGGCCGGCCCTGGCTGGTATGGGAAGCAGACTTCCGACGGGAGAAAGTCGGCGACATGCCAACCGAACTGTTCCATCATTTTTTCAAGTCGTTTTCCGATACGGCGCAGTGTAACCTGAACGTCAAAGTAGAAGGCGACAACGAGCACCACAAGATCGAAGCAATTTTCAAAGCCTTTGCCAAGGCGATCAAGATGGCCGTTCGGCGCGACATTCACGAACTCGACAATCTGCCGAGCACGAAAGGTGTTTTATAACAAGGCTTTGTACCAAGACTTTGTGACAAGGCTTTTCCGTCGTACTTTTGCGGCATCTTCAATCGAGCACTGACATGGATTTATCAACCCCATTGACCCTTCTGTTCTACGCGGTTCTGTTAATCGCTGCGTTCATGACCGGCAAGTGGCTGGAGCGCAAAGACCGGAAGTATTAAATCTGTACGCGGTTTTCGGTTTACAGTTTACGGTGGTCACGGTGGCGCAGTCCGTCACACGACCGGTATTGACCGAACACCATAAACTGTAAACCGAAAACCGTTTTTTATGCTCGGTGCCCTGACTCGGTGGCTATTCAGATTGTGGGGCTGGCGCATTCAGGGGCCGGTGCCGACAGTACCCAAAGCAATTTGGGTGGTCGCTCCCCACACGACCAATTGGGATTTCCCCATCGGCCTGGGCATTCGCCCGACGATCGGTATCTGGATTCAGTACCTCGCCAAGAGTTCGCTTTTTACCTGGTATTCGGGCTGGCTTTTTCGTCTGCTCGGAGGTAAGCCGGTCTACCGTGACAAATCGACCAATCTCGTCGATGCAACGGTCCGGGTTTTTAACGAGAGCGACCGGCTGCATATCTGCATCACACCCGAAGGCACCCGCGCCAACGTCGACAAACTGAAAACGGGCTTCTACTACATTGCCCTGAAAGCCAACGTACCACTTATTCTGGTTGGCTTTGACTGGCCCCGCAAACTCGTCCTGCTCAGCGAACCCCTCTACGTTACGGGTGATTATCAGCGGGATATGCTGCCCTTTTACCAGTTTTTCGCGCAGGTTCACGGCAAAAAGAAAGACTGGCTGCTGCGCTGGGAGAAAACGGGTATTATCGACTAGAGCTGGTGCTGTAGCGCCTGTACCATCAGTGCCCCCGCCCGCTCCGACGCACCGGGTTCGCCCATGCGCTGCCGTACCTCCGCGTATCCGGCTAGCTGATCGGCCCGTCGACTGCCGCCCGGCAGGATAGCCCGCAATTCGCTCACAACGGTATCTTCCCGAAAATCCTGTATCAATTCTTTTACGACTTCCCGATCGGCAATCAGGTTGACGAGCGAGATAAACCGCACCGACATCGCCCGTTTGGCTATCGCATAAAACAACTTCGACGCTTTGTAGCACACCACCTGCGGTACGGTAAACAGCGCCGTTTCGAGGGTTGCCGTCCCCGATGTTACCAAGGCCGCCGTCGCCACCGTCAGCAGATCGTAAGCAGCATCGTTTACACGGCCCACGTCGGGGTAATTACGCAGCAGTTCATCGTACAGACTCGTCGGCAGATTACTGACTGTTCCAACGACAAACCGGTAGTCCGGGAAATGGCGCGTAGCCGACAGCATCGTCGGCAGCATCCCCAGAATCTCCTGCCGACGACTACCGGGTAGCAACGCGATGATGGGTCGATCCAGACCAGATTTAGTGATACCAGCGATCTTCGTCAGAAACTGCGGGGCGGGCTGAAACTGAACGAGCGCGTCGAGCAATGGATTACCTACGTAATCGACCTTATAATCGTATTGAGCGAAGAATTCAGTCTCGAAAGGCAGGATTGTAAAAAGGCGGTCGACCGACGCCTTGATCTTATTCGCCCGGCTGGGATTCCAGGCCCATACCTTCGGCGCGATGTAATAAAACACCCGAATGCCGTGCGCTTTGGCAAACCTGGCCACGCGCAGGTTAAAGCCCGAGTAGTCGATCAGAATCAGCACGTCGGGGCGGTGCGCCAGCAGGTCGGCCTGACATTCGCGCATGATTCGGCGAATTGTACCCAGATTACGGGCCACTTCCACAAAGCCCATAAAGGCCATTTCGCGGTAGTGCCGAACAAGCGTTGCCCCGGCGGTTTCCATCTGTTCGCCCCCATAGGCCCGGAACTGAGCCTGCGGGTCGTGCTGCCGGATCGACCGGATCAGATTGGCACCGTGTAAATCGCCCGAGCGTTCGCCCGCAATCAGGTAATACGTCATGGGTTATTCCCCGTAATAGTCAACGAAGTTTTTGGGCGTTTCGTAGAGCCGCAGCTGATGCAAATGTGCTTCACTAACATCGCGCAGGGCCCGCTCCAGAATCTTCCAGATCTCCATGATGAAGATTTCGCAGGACGCCATTTTACCCCGCATGAACTCGACATCAAGATTCAGGTTTTTGTGGTCGACCTTTTCGATCACTTCGCGTTTAATGATGTCGCCAAGTACTTTCAGATCGATCACGAAACCCGTATCAGGATCGGGTTCGCCCTTGACGGTTACGATCAGTTCGAAGTTATGCCCGTGCCAGTTGATATTGGCGCAGGGGCCAAAAACTTCCTTGTTTTTTTCCTCCGACCAGTTCGGATTGTAGAGCCGGTGAGCCGCGTTAAAGTGCTCGATTCGATTGATATAGACCATTGCTCTGGTTTAGATAAGGCGGTTGCCAGAAACGCCCTTGTGAAACAAACCGCAAAGATACAAACTTCCCCCGGACGATGTTTATCCGTAATGCAGTCTGTAGCATCATCAGCGGATAGTGTGCTGTCGCTCCCGTTGCTGTCTATAACTAGTGAACCTTAAGATACAGACTTCTTAGCGAATCGATAGCACTACACAACCAACTGCAAGTTTACTATCGCCGTGTTATTAGCCACCGTTATTTATTGACATATATCAATAAATAATGATAATTTGTACAGTTGCTTTGCTAGCAAATCAGACACAAATACTATCAGCAAATTGCTAGACCGTCATTTCTCCACTGGTAATGCTCTAACCGAATACAAAACTTTACCATTGAATGAGAATGTCCTTACTTAGAAGAGCTATTTTCTATGTGCTTTCATAAATAGGCTTGTGGCCGCCTTGCTCGATAAACTATCCTGTAATTTCCAGACAAAGCTGAGCGAAAAAGGCAACTAATTATTCCTTCAGCCACTGCATATTCTATGCCCTTTATTTTTGCACGCAAGTCATTCAGTAATTCTTACTAAACACTAAAAGCCAAATAAAATGAGAGCCACTAAAGTAATCCTAGCGATCCTTTTGTTCGTTGTGCTATGCAATTTACCTCCTTTGCATTTTTTTATGCTGCTGATAAGTGGTGATGCTATAGTTTCAGGCTCAATGGAATATACGTATATTACCTCTGATTTAAAATTTGTACACGAAGGTAGTTTAGCAGATTTATCAAGTAACAGTTGCTACCAGGATTACATCCGGTTAAATGGAAACCACACATTGCATAGACTTCAAAAAATAGAACCCTGGAGATTCTGGCGGTGGGGTGATTATCTGCTCAATGAGAAATGGAGGCAACCCTATCTGGAAATCTCGCCAGACGAACTCCATAAAGCTATGCATCAGTTTGCAGCAACTTATGGAGCAAGTGACGGTTCGCTCAGATGCAAACTGGATGAAAAAAGAGATGGGCTATGGTAGTCAACTAATTGCAATTGTCTATCTCTTCTTAGCCCTGATTCTACTCAATGTTTCTGGTGTCACGCCTATAAAAGAAGCTATGTGCTGATTACTGATCCTATTGACTACATAGGAATAGTTTTTCAAAAAGAATTTATACTTTTCTTCGCCTGTATTCATCCTAATAAAGTGGGTTCTGGTTTCTGACCTAACGTAATAGTCTTCGACCAAAAACCGGCCTACTTTATTGAATTCAGCAAAATTATCGTATATATAGTGTAAGTTTTCTCGATTTATAACGTAAAAAACACAATCCTCTACCGTTTCTAAATATTCGAATGGCGGCATGTTCCCAAAAAAGCTTATCGGAGAAAGTGCAAAATCTCCTTCTCTCATGAAACCAGTCGTAATGTCTTTGCCTTCCTTGATGTAAAAACCTCGTATAAGTCCTGATTCAACGAAAAACATCTTGTCCGAAACTTTACTCGGGTCCAAAATATAGTTTCCCTTTTTCACCTCCTGCCTATACACCTTTTTACGCAAACAATCTACGAGTTCAGCATTGAGTACGATTATACTTGCAATAACTTGGAATAACTTCTCCATTTTGATAACGTTTCAAGCTTATTTTATACAGCCCCAAAAGCAGAATGCTGACTAAAATCGTGTTGGCAGCGACCCGAACACCGGAGTCAACGTTGTGTCAGCCACATTACGGCAAACGCGAATATGGCATTCGTCAGCTTATTGACTGCATGCTGTAGCCGTTACACACGGCCTACATGGGCGCGACTCATCGGGACGATGGCGTGGTCTGCCGTGCTTCCGCAGGCAGCGTCTGGCGAAGATAGACGCCCAGCCTTTCGACAAGTTACTAAAGCGTGTGAACACACCACTACCCATCGTTGCGGTATCGTCTCCGGTTAATTGGCTTAACACAACCATGATAAGCCACAGTCGGAAGGCTTGCGCATTGCACTACGCAACGTCGGTTCCGCAATTGTTCACAGTAAAATAATCCAATTTAATCAAAAAATTGCCTATTCTTTTGTATGTGTACGAACACGTACCTTTACGGACTCTTTTTTTGCTTTATCCTGATTTATACCAGCTTAAAGTAATTAACACGCATACAACGCTACTTTATGATTATCGTTACGGGGGCAGCCGGTTTTATCGGGAGCTGTTTGATCAGCCGACTGAATCAGGAAAATTTCAATTTCATTGTAGCCGTCGATAATTTTTCCGATCCTCGTAAAGAAAAGAACCTGGTAGGTAAGCGTATTCAGGAACGGGTCGACCGGGAGGTGTTCTTCGACTGGCTCGATCAGAATTACCAGGAAGTCGAATTCATCTTTCACATCGGAGCCCGTACCGACACGACCGAGTTCGACTGGGACGTACTGGAGCACCTGAATCTGGCGTATTCCAAACGCATCTGGGAACGTTGTATCGAGTATCAGATCCCGCTTGTTTATGCCTCGTCGGCCGCGACGTATGGATTGGGTGAGCTGGGTTACGACGACAACGAGTCGCAAATTCCCCAACTGAAACCGCTGAACCCCTACGGCGAATCGAAGAATCAGTTCGATATCTGGGCGCTGGAGCAGGAACGTAAGCCGTTTTTCTGGGCGGGTCTTAAATTCTTCAACGTATACGGCCCCAACGAATACCACAAAGACCGCATGGCCTCCGTGATTTTCCATACGGTCAATCAGATTCAGAAAACGGGCAAAATGAATCTGTTCCGCTCACACAACCCCGACTATGCCGATGGCGAGCAAATGCGTGACTTCGTTTACGTGAAAGACGTTGTCGACGTTTGTTTATTCCTGATGCATCACCGGCGCAACTCCGGTATCTACAACCTGGGCAGCGGCAAGGCCCGCACCTTCCTCGACCTGGCGACCAACACGTTCCGCGCCTTGGGCCTTGAACCGAACATCGGCTTCGTCGATACGCCCGCCGACATCCGCGACAAGTATCAGTATTTCACGCAGGCCAATATGGCCAAGCTCCGGTCGATTGGTTACGATCGTCCCTTCTGTTCACTCGAAGAAGGCATCGCTGATTACGTAGGTCATTATCTGAAAGACAGCAACTATCTGTAGACACTTTACTTTCTTCATAGTCTTCATTTTCGCAACCCGTTTGCCGGCCGTACTTCTACTGTCAGTAAACGGGTTACGCCATTTATTACAGTTCTCTTTTGTCATTCCGCGCCTACGGGGAACCTTCGGTAATATGCAAAGATTGCCGACCGGGCTGCCGGCTCGGAATGGCAAAGCGCTGCTATTGGCCATGCCTGCTCCTGCTTTCGTTCAGCGATTAACCAGAATGCGCACAGCTTAACAATTCTTAACAGACGGCTTTAAGAAACGTTAACAGCCGACCGGCAATCCGCGTCGGATACCGCCTGTACTTTTACGGCCACGATCAACACGTCGATGTTCTTATTTCAGGCATGAAACACGTTTTCTGGCTATTCCTGCTATCCACACTATTTATAAATCCTGCGCGGTCACAGTCGGGCGGGGCTACCTCTACCTCGATCGGCAGTGGCACCGTTCTGAGCGGTATCGTGCTCGACTCCGTTTCGCGCAAGCCGGTCGCCTTTGCAACGGTAGCCCTGCTGACGGACAAGCGAGTAGCTACTACCGGTACAACTACCGACGAGCAGGGGCGTTTTAGCCTGGGTAGCACCACGCCCGGCTCCTACACGCTGTCGGTATCGTTCGTAGGCTACCGAACCACACTGCGATCGGGCATTCAGATTCAGGCTGGTCAATCGGCAGACGTAGGCACCATTTTGTTACAGACCGACGCCAAAACGCTGGGAGCCGTAAACGTGGTTGCCCAGAAAGCACTGGTTGAGGACAAAGGCGATCGACTGGTATACAACGCGGAAAACGACATCGCGAACACGGGCGGAACCGCTATCGACGTGATGCGTAAAGTGCCGATGCTGTCGGTGGACCTGGACGGCAATCTGAAGATGCGCGGCAGCAGCAACATCAAAGTGCTGGTCAATGGAAAACCGTCCAGCATCATGGCCCGGAACCTGGCCGATGCCCTGAAGCAAATGCCCGCCAGCAGTATCAAAAGCGTCGAAGTCATCACCAGTCCGGGGGCGAAATACGATGCTGAAGGGTCGGCGGGTGTGATCAACATCATCACCAAGAAAGCGATCACCGGCACCAACGGCTCCATCAACGCGACCGGCGGTAACCTGAACCGGGGTCTGGGCCTTAACCTGACAACCAAAGGCGAAAAGCTGGGACTCAACGTGCAGCTTAGCGGCAATCAGTACCGAAACATCGCCAGTTCGACTACGACTCGTACGACGCTGGTCGATGGGCAACCCGCTGGTGTGCTCCTGCAACGCAGCAATCAGGATAATGTCAGTCTGTCGGGTAACGGGACGGTAAGCCTTGATTATGATCCCGATTCACTCAACCGGATCAGTCTGTCGACAGCCGGCTGGGGCGGTAACTTTCCAACCAATTCGCAACTATATACACTACAGACCGATACGCAGGGGGCCGTCGTACAGGAATACAACCGCGACATTCGCCACCGCAACCCGTTCGGCAACACCGAATTTAACCTGGGCTGGACGCGCACCTTCAAACAACCGGGTCGTGAGTTCGCTGTGCTGGCGCAATACAGCCGTATGCCCGACAACTATTTCTACACGATACGGCAGACACCTCCCGGCTCTGAAACGACGAACTATCTGGAACGGGCAACCAACTACAGCCGGAACAAGGAATACACGCTGCAAACGGATTATAGCCACCCGTTCAAACTCCGCTGGCGCGATACGACGACGGCCAAACTGGAAGTAGGCGCGAAAACCATCCGGCGCGACATCGGCAGCGATTATACCATCGAATCGGCGCTAACCGGACGCGAAGCCGACTATACCATTGATCCAACCCGGTCGAATCAGTTTACGTACAGGCAGCAGGTAACGGCAGCCTATGTATCGCTGAAGCTGGAGACAAAGAGTAAGTGGAACCTGACGGCAGGAGCGCGTCTGGAGCATACGAGCATCATGGGCGACTTTCCCAGCACGAATACCTCGTTCAGTACCGGCTATAGCAACCTGATTCCGAGCGTTACGCTGGCAAAAACGCTCGGCGAGAGCCACACGGTCAAGCTAAGTTATACCCAGCGCATTTCGCGCCCGCTGGTTTGGTACCTCAATCCGTACCGTGATTACACCGACGCGAAGAACGTGCGGACGGGTAATCCCTACCTAAACCCCGAACTTACCCACGCGACCGAACTATCGTACAGTACGTTCAACAAGGAAGGTTCATCGCTGAATGCAGCCTTGTACTGGCGGCAAACCAACAATTCGATTGAATACCTGACCACCGTCGATCCGCAGGGCGTGGGACTGATGGGGCCACAAAACATCGGTCGAAATGCCAGTTACGGTGTGAACATCAATGGTGTATGGCAGGTCAATAAGGCACTGAACGTCACCGTCGGTACCGACATCATGTACGTCGATCTGATTAGCCGGGCCCTTAGTCTGCGCAACCGGGGCTGGATCGGCAATGCCAACGCGACCGTCAGTTACAAACTCCCGCACGACCTGTCGCTGGAAGCCAACGGAAACGTCTTTTCAGGGGGCGTCTCGCTACAGAGCGATTATTCCGCCTTTTACTTCTACGGCCTGTCGGTAAAGAAGGAGTTTATGGACAAGAAAATCAGCCTGACGCTGAACATCAACAATCCATTTACGCCGGCCAATCGCCTTACCGAAAACCAGTATTCAACGACGTTTCTGGCACAGCAACAGCTTTCGTTCGTCAATCAATCGTTTCGGCTGACGGTCAATTACAAATTCGGCTCGACCAGTTCAGGCAACGGCAAAACCAGCCGCAAGATCACGAACGACGATGCCAAGGGTGGCCGGTAGCGCTCGTTGATTAGCGCTCGTTGTCGACTTACCTAAAAGGCATGTTTAGTAAGCCTTGGCCCGTTTACCCCTGAATTCCCCAAAGGGGACTTTCTCCCATTGCGAGCAAAGTCCCCCTTTAGGGCAAGGCGGTTAAGTTCTAGCCTGTTTACCCCCCAGCCCCCTAAGAGGTTGTTTGGGGAAGCGTGTTTATGGAATTCGATTCAGTAAAATGGCAATAAACCCTAGCCGCACCATGGCCTCCGAGCTGACAACCGTTTT
>NZ_PVTE01000017.1 GCF_003002825.1 Spirosoma oryzae
CAGTCAGTGGTTGCCACTGAGAGGTCATGTTTTTGTTGCTTGGTCGCTACAAAGTTGACCTGACTACCAGCTTTTTAGATTCCCCAACACACTCTAAGGTTATGAAGGTAAGAACACAACAGATAACCGTTGCAGTAAGAAAAATTAGTATGCTAAAACGTTTCGCTTTCAATCCACTGTTAGTTAGTGTTTTGCTTCCTCAATATTTCACCTGTCGAGCTGTGCGACTTGTCAGCGAGAGCCCCCCGAACGAATATCGAGTCTATTAATTGGAGCGTTCCCTCTGTCGCAGAAAATCTAGAAATGGTGGCCCAGACCTGCCTAACCGGGGCGTTTCGATTGTCGCACGCAAACTGACTAACGAACCTAAATCACCCTGTCGCGAGATGTGCCCCTTGTCGCAGGTGACCCAGCCACTCCCTTTTTGCTTGTTTGCTCCACCCAACGACCACAGGGGTTGATGGATGATGACACCACTTCCCTGAACACAAATAGCTTTTCAACCTTTACACCCCTGTTTGGTTGGGCTGCCCCGCTTTCCTTCTGGGCCGTGCTCCCTGTCGACGGAAAGCTACCCCACGCCAAGCGGACAACAATCGATCCGCCGGTTTCCGCTGAGAACGAGCGCGAAGCGTTAGGCAATTTGTCGAGCCACAAGTGAACCAGTCAATATAACTCTTCAAGACATTGCACATCAAAGCTATATCAGACTGACTAAGTCGCTATTAAATTCATCGTTTGCTTTTACGAGATTTTCATAACGATATATTTCTGTATCAATAAATTTATCAAACCTTTGAGCTATATCAAGAACTTGAGAATTACACAAACTATAAAAATCGTTTGGTACTTCCTGGGTCAACTCAATCACTCTCATTTTTTGCTTTACTAAATCTCTACTGCCAGTATGATGATTAAAAACACTGACCTCTTCTTCTTTAGAAATAAATTTACACTTTTCTATATCTTCATTCTTTCTTAAAGTTTCGTCCAGTACGCGAAATAGTTCACGAGTAAAAGGTAGATGAATATATATTGAACGATATACTAATTGATTATTAATATTAACTTGTCTGTCAAAATATGAAATTTCTCTATTTTTTCCTCGATTCTTTTCTACATATGGCAAAGAAATACTTGTGACAAAAAATTGTATAAAAGATTTTACTAACGATTCATTATTTTCATTGTTTATTAACTGACGAAGCTCATAAAATAAGGGTAACAAGTAATATTTAGTGAAATTTTGATTATCCATTTCCTTGCATAAGGATAAGAAGTTTTCAACTTCACCAAATCTTCGCACATCGGTGAATTTAACAATAATCTTTTGGTAAACTTTTTCACTCTCTATTGAGTTTAAATTTCTTATGAATGCAGCAGCAAAATATTCTTGCAATGATCTATGAGCGAAAGACAATTCCCCGTTATCATCAACCCATAAGGCTACGGCTGACTTTAGGTCTTTAATAAAAAGATAGTTATCGAAGTCATAACCGCTCTTTTTCTGCTTAATCATTCTAAGTTTATCATTTGCATAATCACTGTCCCAACTAATCTTACCATCAAAATATGATAAGAAACAGAAAACTCTTAATATATTCTCAAACTTCTCTTGATTCAACCCGCTAAGCTTTTCCCGAACGAAACCTAATTTTGTCTTACTATCATGTTCTGAGAAGAGCGCATTTATAACTCTTCTGTAAAATATATATTTTTTATCTGGCACTTCAGCATTACTCTGAAAAGTGAGTATATATAGGGATAATAATAGAGGATTTTTTAAAAAGCTTTCAATAAATGGTGATGCATTATTTTTTATGGAATTTACTATTTTTATAGCTAGTTCTTTTTCCGAATGTAATTGCTTAAATATAAACCCTTCTATTTCTCCTCCGATAATAGTAAGCCCCTCGACTGAATAATTATGGAACAAGGGTAAATTCTCTATATCTGAATATGGTCTTGTTGTTAAAATGTAGGAGTTATTGTCGTATCTCTGAATAAAACTGTTCAAATTGTCAATAAGTCCAATTTTTATATCCGCATTAAGTTCATCGAAACCATCTAAAAAAAATATAAATTTTCCATGTTCTAAAAACCTTTCTAAAATTTTAACATTCTCAGTTAATTTATTTTCAAATATCTTCTCGTATATATAAGTTTCTAGTTTATTATTATAATCATTCAAATATCTTAATTCTACTAAAACTGGAATTCCTTTTTTTTCGTAGATAGCGTTTAAAAATAGATGCTTTGTAAGTGTACTTTTTCCGCTTCCAGCGTCCCCTACAATTGTTATATATTTATTTTTCTCTAAAAGTTTAGTGATACTCTTTGTTTCTATATGATTTATTTTATCAGTACTTAATTTTAAGTGATAATATATATTATATAAATACGTTGGCGTATTGCCTTTTAGAAGTGTTTTAATGTAGGAGTATTTATCCTTTTGCTTCTCTAAATATTTTTTAATTCCTATTTTTAGGAATTGTTTAGATTCATCACTTATTCCTTCAAGTATAGATTTAGATTCTTTCGCCAGCTCCCCAACAAATGAGCTAATAAGTGTTTCTAGTATTTTCTCTTCCATTCTCGGTTAAAGTTTATTATTCTGTAAATATATAGAAGACAAATAGAAAACTTGTTTTTCGTCTTTCCTAACCGGGGCGTTTCTCGTGTCGACCGCAACCCAAAAGGTACCCAACCCTGGCGTTCAACCTGTCAACCGTAACCCGCCTAACGAACCCAAACCTTGTTTGTCGGGACGTGTAAATTGTCGCACGAAGCCCACAAACACACCTTTTCTGCTTGTCTGGACCACCCAGCAACCACAGGGGCTGATGGATGAGCACATAAGATAACTGAACATGAGTAACTTGCAACCTTTACACCCCTGTTTGGTTGGGCTGCCCCGCTTTCCTGCGGGACGAGCGTCCTGTCGCCGGAACGGTGACAGGCGCGGAGCGAATTAACAACGTACCAAATCCGCTTTTCAGACTCGTACGAAGCCGAACCGGACGGTTTTTAGCCGAACGCGAAGCCCACCACTGGCCTTGTCGGGGCGGCTGGCTTGTCGCAGAGGACGTCGCAAACGCGCTTTTAGCTGACCTGACCGGGGCGTTTCTCGTGTCGACCGAAACCAAAAAAGCGACCCAACTCAGGCGTTTAACCTGTCAACCGGAAGC
This sequence comes from Spirosoma oryzae, assembly GCF_003002825.1. GTDB lineage: Bacteria > Bacteroidota > Bacteroidia > Cytophagales > Spirosomataceae > Spirosoma > Spirosoma oryzae. The sequence goes on from NZ_PVTE01000017.1 coordinate 3,189, forward strand.
CCCACAACGAGCCAAACAGCCCGACTTTGGGACGTACTGACTGTCACACGAAAGACGGCAAACAAACTTTTTTATTTTTGTCTGGCGCACCCAACGACCACAGGGGCTGATGGATGAGGACGCAACTCCAAGCAACGAATGTGGTCTCAACCTTTACACCCCTGTTTGGTTGGGCTGCCCCGCTTTCCTGCGGGACGTGCTTCCTGTCGCCCGAGTGCTGCCAACATGGAAACGAACACAACGCGCTTGTCCTAATTAATGCTTGCCAGACTTAACGCCAGAAGTCAGCCAGGTCTTTGACAAAAAAACCGCCACTTTCTACGGCAACGTAGACCTTACCATTCTGCTCAGCAACCCCGTTTATCCCTAAACCCATTAAGCCCTTCAGGGATAGAGGGCGGAACGAATATGTTTTTACATCAAACTCCTCCAGCCTGCCATCATACGAAACTACAAGTCGATCTTTAATGGAGTAAACCTGTGCCCACCGCGATTGGAAAGTCGCTATCGGAGCCTGACGTTGCCACGTCGAGCCTTTGTCCGTGCTTTGATAAAGAAACAGTTTTGACTCCGCTTTTGAGTAAATAACGGCATATAGCATATCGCCACTCGAAAATACGTAGTTTACACTCCAATCCTTATTGGCCGTTAAATCATTAGCCGTTGCTTTATCGGTAATGCCCAATAGTTTATAATCAGAATGAATGAAGAATTTGTCACCAATACTGTAGGGGCGAATGACCGATAATTGCACTGAATCTGGCAGAATAATCTGGTAGCTTTTTCTGGCAGGGTCCCAGAGCGGTCGCCCTCGATTATCCAACTGAATTTGGTAAAGTGATTGAGGGAAATTGTTATCATTAGCCTCAATCAGCAGTTGTCCCTTATCGTTTATAGCCAGGGCATCGAAAATACCTGTATTTGCCGCAAACTGGGTACGTATTGAGTTTACCGCGCCAAGTTCTTTTAGAGATATGTAAAAAGGGATATCTGTAGTAGCGTACGGAATGCATTTAATCTGCGTATCTGATTGAATTATATACGCTACTCCCCGGTAATAAACGGGCCGTGTGTAAGCATCTTTATCAAAGCGGAATGATTGCGTTGCAGCCCCACTGGCAGGATACGTGTAGAGAGCCTTGGGAGTAGAAAAAATGAGTTGCTGTCCGTCGGCGTAAACGCTCTGTCCGAAATGCTCCTTTATTCCTAGCAGGCTATCGATGCGTACCCAGGCAGTAGCATTTTCCTCCGGTACTACCTGGGTATAGTTCGGATTTTTGGAGCAACTGAAAAATACCAGCGAAATCAGGGCAAGAAGCGTAATGATCCTGGCGAGAGTTGAAAGGTTTTTCATGGTGACTTATGAGCTTACCTAATTTTAACTACTATTTGCAAACTACTATCGGGCATGCTTCGCTGTTACGCTACACCTAACAACCGCAGGTGTTTATGAATGAGACCAAAACTACCCTGAACACGAGCAACTTCCAACCTTTACACCCTTTCTCGGTTGGACTGTAAACCTTCCTTGGGAATGAGCATCCTGTCGAGGAGAGCGGCCTGTCGGACGACACGCACCTAACTCGTTGGCTGTCCTGCTGAGGAGTGTGGCTTGTCGGCCGAAGCTGCTTAACGCACTTGAAAGCTGGCCTTGTCCCCAAGTGCGGAGTGTCGACCGAAGCGGGAAGCGAAAGAACGAGGCTGCCCTACGAGTCGTGCGGCCTGTCGCCCGAACGCTGGCAAACGAGCAACTGCTTTGACATTCCACCCAACGCCAACAGGGGCTGATGGTGTGCAAGCTACTCGACTGAACAAACGTACCTGAACCTTTACACCCCTGTTTGGTTGGGCTGAAAACGTTCCTCTGGGACGTGCGTCCTGTCGACGGAGAGCTACCCCACGCCGAGCGTATTAGGTTGCCCTTACCACTCTGCTTTGCCTAAAATCCTCTACCCTGTAAAACAAAATAGCGTTAAACAGCGTGAAACCGATTACGGACCAAAAACTATAGAATTGAGACAACCAAGTTGAGGCACCCCATGAATGGACAATCAAAACAAACAACAAAAACACCCTGGCATATTTATCAGGCAACCAGCGGCCTACCAAGCCGATGATAACCAGCCAAATAAAACAGATGACAAAGATGCCCGAAACGTGATGGGCCATCATGTAAGCACCGAAGGGATTACCTTCATTGGCTTTAGTTAAGTTACCCTGCCAATAATCATCTGACTGATGGGTGATGGTAATAATAATGTCAAATAAAGCCGCCCAATAAGCGGGCACGAACGATAACCAACTTTTACTCTTCATTCCTATATCAATGAATCGGGGGCGTTTCCTTTGTCAACCGGAACCCGGAAATGGAAGCCCAAAGTTGTCCATCAGGGGCGGCTCTTGTGTCGACCGAAGCTGACTAACGAGCCCAAAAGCTTACTTTCGGGACGTGCCCACTGTCGCACGAAACCCGGAAATGAACTCTCATTTTTGAACCCACACCCAACGCCAACGGGTGTTGATGATGGGCGCGAAACTCCACTGAACACGCGTCCCGCAACCTTTACATACCCGTTTGGTTGGGCTGAAAACCGTCCTCCAGGGGCGAGCTGCCTGTCGCTAGACAGCCGCCCACGCGGAGCGAACACACTACTATTATTCTAAAGCCCGAATTGATCTTTTATCCAAGAATCGGGTGCGTTTGGATTTAACGTCTGATTCATAAGATTCTCCGTGACTTTATTTTCGTCAAACGTGTACTGAGCATGAAGTTTCTCCACGTCTGCTATCAAGTCGGGATAATTAAGTTGATTGACTTTTGCCAACTCGCGAAGTATGACTTGTGAGAAGGCTTTGTTCATACTCAACTGATTGCTAACTCTGCCTAAAAGCGCAAACACTGCACCAAATTCTTTTTCCATATGGCTGATTTTCGGGGCGTTTACTTTGTCGCGGGAGACCCGCCTGACTCACTTTTCTTACCCAACCGGGGCGTTTGATCTGTCAGTCGCAACCCGGAAATGGAAGCCTAAACGTTGCTTAACGGGGCGTTCAAACTGTCACACGAAAACCGGAAATGAAAGCTCAAAGTCCGACCTCTGCGGCCTGTCCACTGTCGACCCAGACCCGGAAATGCAAGCACTGCTCAGACGACCACCCAACGACCATGAGGGCTGATGGTGGAGAACACGACATACCTGAACACAAACAGCGTCAACCTTACACCCTTTCTTGGTTAGACTGCAAACTGTCCTCCGGGGGCGAGCAACCTGTCGCCCGAAAAGCCCCCCACGCGGAGCGGACAAAAACGCACGGTCCGCTTTTTTAACACTGAGGGCGAAGCTAAACAAAGCCCTTCCATTTTTTGTACCCAGCCTTGTCAAGCCCGACTGTCGGGGCGTTTGGCTTGTCGACCGCAAGCCGCCCAACGAACAAAAACTTAACTTCTGCGGCCTGCAAGCTGTCAGCCGCGACCCGCAAAAGAAAGCCTAAACTTGCCTACGCAGGGCGGTCAACCTGTAGCCCAGAACTCGGAAATGAAAGAACGACTTGGCTGGTTCACCCAACGAATTGCGGGCAAAAAAGGACTGAAAATTCAATTACGGCCTACCAAAGCAAAAACCATTTTCCTTTTACTAGAATACAAAAATTTGCAAAAGAAAAATGTTTTTTTTGATAAAAAGAGTGGAGTAGTTCAACTTCGATTGAAATCCCGCATCTTGCAAAACCGATTTAGCTACAGGGCTTTATTCTCAGTATAATTTCGGTTTCTGGTTTCCAAAAATAATCATCAGAACAAATATAGGCTCTTAACCAAAGAGTATTTTCGATATTTCTTATGTAAAAACCTTTTGGAAAATTATCGTCCATAATCAATGGTTTGGAAAAAATAAGAATAGAATCTTGAGGATGTTGATTCTTAACTATTATTTCAGATGGCTTTTGTGATTGATAATAAAGTCTAATATACGGAGCAAACTCCAGTGGGCAAAAATCAAAATTATTTGATTTCATAGCCTTTTCAATTTCCCCAAAACTGCCTCCATTTTTAAGGCCTAAACTGCTCAATGTTAATTGAGCTATAGTAATTTTGTGTTCAGAGTTTTTATAATTAAAAGTAGGAAAATCAAAAATCAATTTTGCATAATCGTTAATTCTGATTTTCGACAAAGAAAGTTTGTTTAATAAATCTTCTTTGTCAAGATTTTGATTAATTATTTCTATTTCTTGCATTTAATTATATGCAATTTTGTTGGAACTTTGAAGCTAACGCCAACGGGTGTTGATGGTGATGGCACAAGTTAACACAAATAACCCAACTCCAACCTTTACACCCTCATTGGGTTGAGCTGCCGACTTTCCCCCGGGACGAGCATCCTGTCGACGGAGGGACGACGGGGTTCGTATCGAGTCGCGAACTGGTGGACGCGTTTCTACACGTGCTGATGAAACCGGAATAGGTTCTCGCTTTTGTTTTAAAGTTTGTAATTCCCGTTTCAGTAATTCTATCTCTACCTTGTTCTTGTTGGTAGTTGCTACGTTGATGACGAATGTGGCGATTCCGATTAACGCCCCCGAGGTAATTCCAACAATCTGAACCCATCTTAACAGGTTAGCTTTGAACTTTTCCCATCCCTCTTCCAGAAGGTCTTCTTTGAATAAAGCTAATTTGCCGTTAGGCCGACAATAAACCAAGTTATTTTGTGCGTCATGGTGGGCAAGTTCTTTCTGCTGAAGATAGTTAACAGCTCTGAGTACTTTAGGCTGCGGCTTTTTTATAAGTTTTGCTAATTCATCAACCGTAGGCCAATTCGTAACGCCCTGTTCATCCTTAGCGCTATCCCACGCTCTGGCTAAAATCGCGTGTTGAATTCTGTAAAGTTCTGGTACGTATAATCGCATTTTAAGTTTAACCTATAGGGGTGTTTCTCGTGTCGCCGGAAAGCTAGACTTGGAAGTCCGAAGCCTGACTTGTTGGAGCGTTTACTGGGTCAGCCGGAACCCACCGAACAAGCAAAAATTCTGACTGCTGCGGCCTGCAACTTGTCGACCGGAACCCACCCCCACAAGCACTACTTTTATGGAACACCCAACGACCCAGGGGGGTGATGGCGTGGTGACAACTTACTTGAACAAACGTACTCTGCACCTTTACACCCCCTGTCGGTTGGGCTGCGGGCGTTGACCTTGCGGACTGTCTCCTGTCACACGAGACCCGACTAACGCACTTACGTTACATACGTATCAATATCTACTTCCGCTTGGAGCATCTCTACGCTGTTGAGAAATGCCCGGTTAAAGTAAAGACCTGGCGTTCGCCCGTTCACAATGTCAATGACGATGTTAAACTTGGCCGACAAATGATTAACACTCATGAACTGACAAATAGCTTCTTCTGAACCGTTTAACTTATTCAAAAGAGCCTCATACACTTCTGCCAAATCTAATGATTCGGTCGGACCTACGGACAAATCCCAGTAGGTTTCCTTATAGGTCGTTCGCCTACCAACAATCGGTTGCCCTTTAATACCAGTCTCAGTCGGGTCAACCCCGACTAAGGTTGTCAGAGCTGTCAAGTCGAAGCTATCACCAAACACCGAAAGGTAGACTCTGATAGAAGTTTGACTCATGCTTTTGTAATCAGTAGCTAATGTGCCCAATCGGGGCGATTTCTGTGTCAGACGCTAGGTGGCAAACGCGCTATTTGGTCCGCATCAATCGGGGCGTTTCTCGTGTCGACTGAAACCAACCAACGAGCTAAAACCATTCTGTTACGGGACGTGCTACCTGTCGCACAAAACCCCGAAATGAAAGCACATTTTGGCAAAATCACCCAACGTATTATTGTACGCAAAACTGCGGAACTACAAGTTGTTGGTTAATAGCTATTTGTAGTTCCGCAGTTTTACTATAAATGCGTTCCCAGCTATAAGTCTTATCACAATTGTACATCAACCAATGACAATAAACCAAAGCGATTGATTATTCGGTAAAACCGATCTCAGTCGCTTTGGGACGATATGGCTGGCTACTTTGCCAACTGCTTGATCAGCGCGGTTTCGGCGGGGTCGAAGACGGAGCCGTCGGGGCGGAAGATGTCGTGGAACCATATGGGCGGCTCCTTGCCGTCGGGCATGGGGGCGTTCCAGGCGTAGATGGTATTGGTCTTGCCTTTTACCAGTCCCCAGTTGATCGCGCCGACTTTGTATTTCTTGAAAATGGGCAGGCTGCTCTGGAACGTGCTGTTGCGGGTGCGGGCCATGTACTCGGTGCAGATCAGCGGGCGGCCGAAGCGTTTTTGCAGGTCGATGATCTGCGCTTCCAGCTTGGGGGCTTCGTTGTAGTTGTGGAAGGTGATGATGTCCGACTGCGCAAACATCAGGTCGTTGGATAATTCGTGGTCGTTCCACCAGCCGGCGGTGATCGGCTGCGACGGGCGGACGGCCTGTGCCCAGGCAAACGTTTTGGTCAGCAGCGGCATCACGGCGTCGTTGTAGCCGCTGTTGGTGGGTTCGTTAAACAGGTCCCACACGAGCACGCGCTTGTCGTTGGCGAAGGCGGTCAGCACGCCTTTGGTATACTGCTCCAGTCCGGCCCAGGTGCGGGAATCGAACAGGCGTTTGGTGCCGGGGGCGCGTACCCAGCCCGAGTTGTGCTTGCCCGTCACAGGCGCGGGCTGCTTGCCCAACTGCGGGTCGTCGTTCCAGCAGGAGTCGAACAGCACGAACATGATCTTGATGTGGTGCTTGTCGGCGATTTGCAGAAACTGGTCGATGCGTTTTTTGAACCCTTCGGCGTCCTGTTCCCAGACCAGGTTGTGCAGAAACACGCGCATGACGTTCATGCCGATGCCTTCCGCGTAGCCCAGTTCCTTATCGATGGTCGCGGGGTCGAAGGTGTCGGCCTGCCACATCTCCAGCTGATTGATGGCCGTGCTGGGAATGAAATTAGCCCCAACCAGAAACGGCTGGGTTTTGTACCAGGTGTTGGCCTGCTGGGCCGTCCATCGCTGCGCGTTGGCCGTCAGCACCGACAGGGTCAGCAGGAGGGAAAGGAGGGGGATGCGCATGAGTTTGGGGTTTACGGTATTCAGTACACGGTTTTCGGTTTACAGTATACGGTTTTCGGTGGGAACGTGGGTGCTGGCAGGATACTCAGTGTTGTGTTGACTGCTGCAAACTGAAAACGGTGAAGACACAAACCTTGGAACGATAGATCAGCGACTGCCAGGTTGCCGCGCCACAGTGGTCACCGTGTGACGGCCATCGTAAACTGAATACTGAATACCGAAAACCATACACCGTATACCCCCTAAAGCCGCCTATCCTAAAAATATCACCATCCACCGGGGTAAAGCTGTTAACTTGCGGGCATGAAATTGTATCTGGTGCCGACACCCATCGGGAATCTGGACGATATTACCCTGCGGGCGGTGAGTGTGCTGAAATCGGTCGACGTGATTCTGGCCGAAGACACCCGAACGTCGGGGGTGCTGCTGAAACACCTCGCCATCAGCAAGCCGTTGCAGAGCTATCATATTTTCAACGAACACCAGACCGTACAGCGGCTGATCGAGCAGATGAAGGCGGGTAAAACCTTTGCCCTGATCTCCGATGCCGGTACGCCCGGTATTTCCGACCCCGGCTTTCTGCTGGTGCGGGCCTGCGTGCAGCACGATGTCACGGTCGAATGTCTGCCCGGCGCGACGGCCTTCGTTCCCGCACTGGTCAACTCGGGTTTGCCGACGGATCGGTTTACCTTCGAGGGCTTTCTGCCCCACAAGAAAGGACGGCAGACGCGGCTGGCCGAACTCGCCGACGAGGAGCGGACGATGGTGTTTTACGAGTCGCCCCACCGGCTGCTGAAAACGCTGGGGCAGTTTGCCGAGTTGTTCGGCGCTGACCGACCGGCGAGTGTGTCGCGCGAGCTGACGAAGCTGTACGAGGAAAACCGGCGCGGGCCGTTGTCGGAACTAATTGCTTATTTTGGCGAAAAAACAATCAAAGGTGAGCTGGTTATCTGTGTGCAGGGGAAAGAGCCCGAGAAAAACAAAGGGCGTCGGAATAAGTATGCCGACGAAACCGATGAGGAAGCCGATGACTAGCGCCGGTCGACTGCTCGTTCTGCTGATCGGGCTGCTGAGTGCGTCGCTGACCCACGCGCAGACCCTGTCGCCGAATGCCCGGATCAGCCTGTTGACGGCCGGGTCGGGGGAGGAACTGTACTCGGTATTTGGCCATACTGCCATCCGCGTCTATGACCCGGCGCTCAACCTCGACCGGACCTACGGCTGGGGTGGTTTCCGCTTTACGGAAGACAATTTCTACGTGAAATTCCTGCGCGGTACGCTGCCCTACTACATCGACGCTTACGATATGTACCTGTTCATGTACGCCTACCAGCAGGAGAACAGGACGGTGCGGGAGCAGGTGCTGAACCTCTCGGCCACGCAGCGGCAGCGGGTCTATCAGGTGTTGGAAACCAATATGCTGCCCGAAAACCGGACGTATCAGTACAAGTTTTTCTACGACAACTGTGCGACCCGGCCGCGCGATAAGCTGGTGGAAGCCTGTGGCGACAGCCTGCTGATTCCGTCGGCACCGGTTATGACCGGGAAGTCGTACCGCGACTGGATGAACGATTACCTGGGCGACAAGCCGTGGGCCAAGCTGGGGATGAACATGGCGATCGGGCATCCAGCCGACGAACAGACCGACGGCTGGCACGCGATGTACCTGCCCAATAACGTTCACGACCAGCTGGCCCGCGCCACGATCCGGCAACCCAACGGGGCCATGCAGCCGTTCGTCAGCAGCGACAATGCCTTGTTTCAGGCGTCCACGACCTTCCGGCAGCAGGTGCCCATCATCTTCGACCCGACGGTCGTCTTTGCCGTGCTGGGGCTGGTGATTGTCTTTGCCACCATCCGGCAGTACCAGCGGGGCCACATCAGCCGGCGGCTCGACCTGTGGCTGTTTGGCGTGGTCGGCTTCTGGGGCTGGTTCTTACTCTTGCTCTGGGTCGGTACCGATCACGGCGTCACGGCCTGGAACCCGACGCTGCTTTATCTGGCACCGTACCACTTGCCGCTGATCTTCTGGGCCACCAACCGGAACAGTACGAGTGGTCGCCGGTCGCTGTACTTCGGCATCACGGCGCTGTTGATCGTCGCGGGGATGCTGCTCTCGAAAGTACCCGGTGGTGTCGACGTGTTGTTCCCGATCACCCTGCTGGTCCGCTGCATCGCGAATCTCCGCTCCCCCAGCCGGGAGGTTGTCCGGGCTATGTAGCCCAGACGTCCACGTCTGGTGGACGCGGCAGCTTTTTAGGTCGCTGTCGCGTCCGTCTACACCTGGAAGGTATGGAAGACAATGTGTAGCCAGTAAGTGTAGCCTGGACCGGACCTGGACCCGCGCCGGCGACCACCGCGTGGCCGCCGGCGCGGGTCCAGGTCCGGGTGGCCGTCAGGCCAACTGTTTACGGCGGGAGCTGTCAGGTCGCTTTGCGCCCACCAGACCTGGAGGTCTGGGCTACATACCACTAGCCTACATCAAACTCTGAACATTAACTGATTAACTATGGGTCGATTACTACCGGCACTGGCGCTGTTTGGTTTGGTCTTTTTCGTGTTTGCCTACAACTCGGGCTACGGCTACGATGCCACGGAATACCTGTTCGTCGCCCGGTCACTGAGTCACGACGGGGCGCTATACGACTTTATCCCGTCGAAATCGTACCTGATCTATGCCTCGACGCACGTGCTGCTGACGCTGTTGGGTGGCTACAATCACGTCAGTATCTCGCTGCTGATTACGCTGCTGGCAATGGGTGTAACTACTGCGGGCTACTGGGCGGCCCGGCCGTTTGGGCAGCGGGCTGCAACCATCAGCGCGGGACTGATCGCGCTGACCTGCTTCTTCACCGAGATGAACTACCTGGAGCCCGAAAGCTGGATCGCTCTGACGGGCCTGCTGGCTTTCGGGCTGGCGATTCGGAACGATGGACGCGACAACTGGCGGTGGCTGGGGGCGGGGGTGCTGCTGGGTATCGGCATGTGTTTCAAGAGCGTCGCGGCTTTCTACATGGTCGGTTTTGCGGGCTATCTCGCGCTGCTGTGGCTGACGGGCCACCAAACGTTCGGCCGGATGGTCGGGCGGGGACTTCTGACGCTGCTTGGGTTTCTGCTGCCGCTCGGCCTGTCGGCGACGTATTTCTACGCCACCGGTCGACTGAATCCGCACGTCGAATGGACGTATATCTATCCGTTCGGGGGCTATCCGTCGCATACCTTATTTCTGGTGAAGTTTCTGGTGAAGCTGAGCTGGCTGCTGGCGCTACTGGCTCTGTCGCTGGTGCTGGTCTGGCTACCACCGTACCGCCGTCAGTACGCCCGGACACCGGCTTTGTGGCTGGCGCTGCTGCTGGCGGTGTTTGCCTGCGTGTCGCTGCTGAAGACGCAGGCCAGCCATTATTTCTTCCCGGCGGCCGTCTTTTTCAACCTGCACCTGGGTTTTCTGGCCGATCGTTTGCTGACGAATCAGTCGTGGTCGGTGAGCCGGTTGCCGCGCACGGCGCTGGTTGGGGCGGTGGGGCTGGCAGTCGTGGCGGTGGTTGCGCTGTGGCTGTACCGGCCCGATGCGGTTCGTCGGTTTACGCGGTTAGCCGATTACGGGGGCGAGGTACATCAGGCGAACTTTATTCGGCAGCAGGTCGGTCCGACGGGCCACGTACTGATTTTCGACAACGCCATGATGCTGTATTTTCTGTCCGACGTTGCGCCGAACGTGCCGTTCATCAATACCGAAATGCAGACGACGCATTATATCGATCAGCACCCGGATGCCTACGGGCGTGCCCTGGCCGATACCAATCTGAAAATGATCGTTATCGACAACCGATCCTGTGTTATCGACGACAGTACCGCCACGAACAAGCCGGCCAATGCCTATGCGTTGCGGCAGCTTCGCGCCAGTCTCAACCGTTACTTTCAGCCCGGCACCGATTCGACCTTCGGCATGCACTATTGGGTTCGCAAATGATTAGGTCGTCCTGTTATCTTTGTCCAGCTATCGCGTAATCACTCCCTATGCTTCTTTCTGTACTGATTCCAGCGTACAACGAACTGAAATCGATCGACGTTATTATCGAAAAAATACAGGCAGTACCGCTTGACAAGGAAATCATCATCGTCGACGACGGCTCGACGGACGGTACCCGCGAACGGCTGGCAACGTACAGTGCCGTGCCCAATGTCCGGGTCATTCACCACCCGCACAATCAGGGGAAGGGCGCGGCTATCCGAACGGCCATTCAGCACATTCGGGGCGACATTGCCATCGTGCAGGATGCCGATCTGGAATACGAACCGCAGGATTACATCAAACTGGTGGAGCCGATCGTGGCTGGTCGGGAGAAAGTTATCTACGGCTCCCGCTTCCTGAAGCCGGAAAACCGCCATTCGTACTTCAGCTTCTACATCGGTGGGCAGCTCGTCACCTGGATCACGAACCTGCTCTACAATCAGCGTCTGACCGACGAGCCAACCTGCTATAAGGTGTTCGATGCGCAGTTTCTGCAATCAATTCCCCTCGACTGCACGGGTTTTGAGTTTTGCCCCGAGGTGACGGCGAAAGTAGCCAAGCGAGGCATCCGCATCCACGAACTGCCCATCAATTACTACCCCCGTTCGCTCCAGGAAGGCAAGAAAATCTCCTGGTTCGATGGTATCGAAGCCATCTGGGTGCTGCTGAAGTATCGGTTTGTGAATTGAAAAACGGGTTTACGGTTTACGGTAGGCTGCGAAGATGCGGAACCATACCCTCGCCGTAAACTGTAAACCGTATACTGAAAACCGTTATTTCAACACCGCCAGAAATCCCTTTGGAATGGGTGCATCGAAGCGCATGGCTGCTTTCGTGATGGGGTGCTCGAAGGCAAGTACTTCCGCGTGCAGCCCCAGTCGCCCGATGGGATCGGTTTTGGCACCGTACTTGGCGTCGCCCGCGATGGGGTGCTTGAGGTCCTGCATGTGTACCCGAATCTGGTTTTTGCGGCCCGTTTCCAGTTCGAGTTCGAGCAGCGCGTAGCCATTGGCTTCCTTCACCGTTTTGTAGTTGGTAATGGCCAACTGCCCGTTCTCCGGGTTCTGACTGGAGTACACGATCAGGGCCTTACTTTCCCGCAGGTACGATTCGATTTTGCCCTGTTCCGGCGACGGAACGCCCTCAACCAGCGCTACATAGGTACGCTGCCGGATGGTTTCATTCCAGGTTTCCTGCATCAGCCGCTGCACGCGCTCACTACGGGCAAACATCATAACGCCCGACGTCTCGCGGTCGAGCCGGTGGATGATGAAGATGCGGTTTTTCGGGTTTTCCTGCTTGACGTAGCTGCTCAGAATGCTGTAGGCCGTATGGTCGCGCTGCTTCTCGGTCGCCATCGACAGAATGCCCGACTGCTTGTTGATGACGATCAGGTGCTGATCTTCGTACAGAATCGTCAGGCCACGAAACTGCGCCGTGCGGGGTGCCCGGGTAGCCGCAATCGTTACCGTCTGACCGGGACGGAGGGGCTGGTTGAACTGCGTATATACCCGCCCGTCGATTTTGACCTGCTGGTTGCTGAGCAGTGATTTGATGTTGTTGCGATTCTTATGGGGCAGGCTGCTGATGAGAAACTGCATCAGTTCGGCTGGCTCCTGAACGGTCAGGTGCTGATCGACGCGATGCCCACGCGGGCGGTGTTCCCGCTCCGGCTTCTCCGGTAGATTCTCGTCGTCCAGGTTATCGTCTTCGTCGTAATAGGTATCCTCCATACGGCAAAGGTACGGTATAGTTCGTGGTTTATGTTTTTAAACACAGAGATACGGAGTATGCCACAGCGCAAACAGAGGAATGGTAGTATCGTCTCGGTGTACTCTGTGGGACGCTCCGTATCTCCGTGTTTAAAACCCGGCTTATTTCCCCAGCCACTCCTTAAACTCCGTCATGCGGTCGCCACTGACGAATACGTCGTGACGGGGGCGGGGGAGGAGGTCGAGTTTGAGTTTGCCGGCTGAATACGAATGGATGGTCTGAATGGCAGACAGCGACACCAGATACTGCCGGTTGACCCGGAAGAACTGCCGGGGATTGAGCAGTTGAACCAGCTTGTCGAGGCTGTAATCGACGGGTAGGTTCATGCCGTCTTTCGTAGACAGGAACACAACCCGTTCTTCCAGAAAGAAATAAGCGATATCGGGTGTTTCGATGCTGCGAATTTTCGTGCCGACCGAAATCATAAACCGGTCCTTATACTCGACAGGCTGCGATTTGCCGAGCAGGCTCAGCAGCGTTTCCAGGTCTGGCGCGGTTGGGGCCGACTGCCCGAACTGCTGTTTCAGAGCTTTGAATTTATTGATGGCGGCTGCCAGCTCGTCGAAATTGATGGGCTTGAGCAGGTAATCGATGCTGTTAACCTTGAACGCCTGAATCATGTATTCGTCGTAGGCGGTCGTGAAGATAACGGGGGTCCTCAACTGCGTCTGTTCGATAATGCGGAACCCAAGGTCATCTTCGAGGTGAATGTCCATGAAGACCAGGTCGAGCGGGTCGTGGGGCGCCCGTAGCCAGGCAACGGCTTCGGCTACCGACGGAATCCGGGCCAGCACGTGAATCGATGGGTCGTACTTGCGCAGCAGGGTTTCGAGTCGGTTGGCGGTTAGGTTCTCGTCTTCAATAATCAGTACGTTCATAGGCGTAACGGTGGGGTAAGCTAGGCCAGCAGGGGAATCTTGACGACAAAATTGCCGCTGCTTTCACCCACCCAAACCGGGTGTTTGGTAAGCAAAGCGTAACGGGTAACGATATTTTGCAGCCCGACGCCCGTAGAGTGTTCTACCTGCGGGCGGGGTTGCAGGTTATTTTGAATAACCAGGCATTCGCCCTCCAGACCGATGCGGATGGTTAGCGGCTCGCGGGTCGACATGCGGTTGTGTTTGACGGCATTCTCGACCAGCAGTTGCAGCGTCAGCGGGGCAATGCTGTAGCGGGTCTGATCGCTTTCCGGCACGTCGATCACCACGTCGAATTTATTTTCGAAGCGGATGTTCAGCAGGAAGCGATACGCCTGGATGAAGTCGAGTTCGGTTTTGAGCAGCACGCGTTCGTTGTCTTTCTGTTCCAGCAGGTACCGGTACGCCCGCGACAACTGATCGATAAACCGCTCCGACAGGTCGGCGTCGGCGTGTACCAGCGACGAGAGGATGCTCAGGCTGTTGAACAGAAAATGCGGGTTGACCTGGCTTTTCAGGGCCGCAAACTGCGCCGTCACGTTTTCCTTCTCCAGCCGTTCGGCCTTCACCTCTACGTCTTCCAGTCGGCGGTAGGCGCGTCGGTTGGCTGCCAGGTAAAAAGCCGACAGCATGGCCATGACTGTCAGGGCGTTGTTGGCCCGTCGGCGCTGATCCCGACTTTCCTGGCGGGTGCGCTCTTCGGGGGGCGTCAGCGTCCGCTTGGGCTGCGTCCGGTAGGTAACGATATGGGATTCGAGGTAGCCGTCGAGGGTGTGCCAGACGATGGAGAAGCCGAAATTGAAGGCGACGGCCATCATGCTGGCAATGGCCACCGTTGCCAGCTGAGCCGGTATTTTGAATTCGATCAGGAAGCCCTCTCCGAACCAGACGGAGAAATACCGTCGGTGAATCCATTCCGAAATGCCGATCCAGACGAAGAAGAGCAGCACGAACAGCACAAACTCCATGACGAAAAAGGGCAGGCGCGTCAGTTTGAGCGCCCAGGCCGGGTTCGACAGGTTGATGTACAGCCGCAGTGGCCAGTATACGGCAAACACGCTGAGGGCGAGTTGCCAGCGCTGCTTACGGGTTAGCTGATACGACGGACGGGTCTTCTGGTTCACAATCAAAGCTAATCGACCGTCGGCTGGAACAAAAGCAAATCGCGCGGAACGCCAGTTTCAACGCTACGAATGACGGGGAAAAGAGGTTGTAAAGTCGTAGCGTTATGGAGTTTTAGGGTTGTAAAGTTGCTACCGCCGGATGGGCTGATGCGCCAGCAACTTTACAACGGTATAACTTTACAACTCGTCAACTATAAAGCTCCACAACTTCACCACCATGCGCCCGTACCTTCCCCTCGTTTGCCTGACTCTACTGATGGGCTGCGGTTCATCATCGACAACGCAGCAGTCGTCCGCAGCAGCCGAACAGAAAGCCCCTGCTTATCCATTTGCCTACCAGCTCAACAAACCCGCCAGTGTTGCGAAGCTGCCCAAAAAGCTGGAGGAGGTGTCCGGCTTGACCTATTACAAAGACGGCAAACTCCTGTGCATTCAGGATGAAGTCGCTGCCGCCTACGTGTTCGACACCCGAACGGGTAAGGTGATCGAAGACATCGACTTTGGTGGCTACGGTGATTTCGAAGGCATTGAGTACGTCGACGGGACTATCTACGCACTGGAGAGTAACGGTATGCTGTCGCGGTTTGAGCCGAGGTCGTTACGCATTGCCCGCAGTAATATCGGTATCCCGAAGAAAACGGAAGTCGAAGGGTTGGGCTACGATCCGAAAGCCAAACAACTGCTGATTGCGGTCAAGAAAGGCAGCACCGGTTCCAGCGATAAAGCCGTTTATACCTACGACCTGACCCGGAAAACGGTATACAAAGCCCTGAACATAAGCGATGTGCAACTGACTGAGGCCGGTATCGACCCCGGCAGCTACAAACCGTCGGGCATTGCCGTACACCCGATTACGGGTGATTGGTACGTCATCACCTCCGCCGGGCACCGACTGCTGATCATCGACCGGCCGGGAAAAATTCGCTACAACGAACCCCTCGATCCACAGTTGTTTCGGCAACCCGAGGGCATCTGCTTCGCCCCCAATGGTGATTTATACATTGCCAGCGAAGGCAAGGGCAAGAAAGCCGAAATTCTGACTTTTCCATACCGGAAGTAGTATACTCCCGTCCGTTTAGGCAGGGCTGTTAAGGTCCAGCTAAGCATACCCGGCAGCGGCCGCCCCCCGCTCCCCAGGGCTGTTAAGTTCTAGCCTGTTTACCCCCCGCCCCGAAACGTCGGCCCGGCCTAAAGGGGCGGGGGGTATTGTTAGCCGGAGGAAATTTGGCTGACGTCAGCGCCAACTCAAGAACTTAACAGTCTTGCCCTGAAGGGGTTATTTGGGGAAAGCATTAATCGTATCAAAAGAGTCTTTTGTCATCCCGACGCAGGAGGGATCTTCGCTCAAAGGCATTTTTCTTTGCTGTTTCCGAAGATCCCTCCTGCGTCGGGATGACAAAAATCCTTCCTTAAATAACCTCTAAAGGGGGCGGGGCAGCGGCCGCTGCCGGGTATTTCGCCCGCTACTGGGCCGGGTCGGTTTTGGGGGCCGTCGGCAGGACGGCGACGTCACGTTCGCGCTCCGTCTGTTCGACGTACACCGCGTTGTCGGCGGGTTCGATCCGGATACCGAGGTTGTTGGCGTAGGCCTGCGTAAATTCCGCGCCGAAGTAAAGAATGGCAGCCGTGTAGTAAATCCAGGTGAGCAGGACGATCAGCGACCCGGCCGCGCCATACGTTGAGTTGGTACCTGTTGTCTCGATATATAGACTAATCAGATAGCGGCCCAGCATAAAGAGCAGAGCGGTAAAAAAAGCCCCCCAACGCACATCTTTCCAGGCAATTTTAGCGTCGGGCAGAACTTTAAAAATGGTAGCGAACAGCGCGGCTGCGACCAGTATGCTCAGCACAAAAGTCAGCCCACTGATAAAGACCAGGCTCAGTCCCGGCGCAAATCGGTTGATGTAGCTGCCCAGCGTCGCGATAAGCCCGTTGATAACGAAGGAGACCAGTAGCAGGAACCCCATACTCAGCACCAGCGACGACGACAGCAGTCGGTCCTGCAAGAGTTTGAGCCAGCCTTTCTTGGGCTTGGCCTTGACGCGCCAGATCATGTTGACCGAGTCCTGAATCTCGACAAATACGGTCGTTGCTCCGACGATCAGGGCAACGATCCCCACGGCAAGGGCCACGTTTGTTTTTCCCGACAGGCTCGAACTTTTAATCATGTCCTGAAGCTGCTCGGCGATGTCCGTACCAACCAGTCCGCTGATCTGCCCGACGATCTGCCCTCGAATGGCTTCTTCACCCAGAAAAATGCCCAGTAGTGAGATGACCAGCACCAGCAGCGGGGCCAGCGAAAAGACGGTGTAGTAAGCAAGGGCTGCGCTGAGTTTTAGACAACGGTCGTCGAGGAAGCCGTTGAACGAATCGCGCAGGATAGCGCCGATGTTGGCAAAAAACGATTTTTCAGGTGATGGCATAGGGAGATAGGGGCGTTGGGCGTCAGCCCGAAACCCGCAAATGGCTACAAGTGTAACCAAGTAACGCGCCGGTTGTTAGCCGTTTGTGGGCTGTTTCCACTGCAAATTCGCCGTGCCGAACCGAATGTCACGGGTATCCTGTCCGGCAAATTCAACCGTTACCACCAGCGTACGCGCCTTTCTCAACTGACCGATGAGTGATTGCTCGTTGGCAAAAAACAGGATGTTGGCCCGTCCGTTGGCGGCTGCCACCAGCGGATACGAGACCGCCGGGCGATTGTCGAACCGAACACGGGCTGCACCGCCCTGAAAACTCCGGTTGAACTGCCCTTTCGACACCTCGATGTACACGTGTGTTTCGCCACTGCGCCGACGCAGGGTAAGCGTTGCTGTAGAACCACCATCGTAAGGGAACGGAAAGTTCAGCACGGTGGGCGATACGGTGAAGGCTTTATAGCCCGTGCGGGTTTCTTCGTAAATCCAGTGGCCGGCATCGGGGGAGGTGGCTGCCACAGCCGGTTGCGTCAGGGCGACGGGTGGTTCCAGTTCAGGGCTGGCCGATACGGTAGCGGGGGGCGTCGTAGCGGTTGTCGCTGAACCGGTTGTCTCGCCCTGACGACAGTTGCCCAGCAATCCGACGAGCAGGAGCGCCGTGCCTACAAACGTGACCCGATGCGCCGAACGTGCCGGTCGACCTTTTATCCGGTGAATTGGTGTGCTCAACATTTTTTGTGTGGTTCGGCCCATTGACCCGTTATTTTTGTTCGTCTGAAAGACAGAACACAATTTATCTGAATTCATGCTACAATTTCTTAAATACGTACTGGCCACTGTCGTTGGACTGCTGCTGTTTTCGTTTGTGGGTTTCCTGCTGCTGATCGGGGTAGGGGCAGCCTTCTCCTCGTCGAGCAGCAAACAAACGATTTCTGACAATGCCGTGCTAAAAATAGACCTCGACAAACCGGTTCAGGAGCGTACCACCGAAAATCCATTCAAAGGGTTTGGAACGTTCGGCGGGCCGAGCGATGCCATCGGTCTGATCGACATCAAAGAGGCCCTGCGCCACGCCAAAACCGACGATAAAATCAAAGGGATTTACCTGACCGCTGCCATGCCGCAGGCGGGCTGGGCGTCGCTCGAAGAGATTCGGAACGCGCTGATCGACTTCAAGACGTCGAAAAAGTTCGTGTATGCGTACGGCGAAACGATGACCGAAAAAGGGTACTACCTGGCCTCGGTAGCCGATAAAATATACCTCAACCCCGCCGGTGATCTGGAATGGAACGGCCTGACGGCGGAACTGACGTTTTTCAAGGGCACCCTCGATAAACTGAATCTGAAACCCGAAATTTTCCGGGTCGGTGAGTTCAAAAGTGCCGTCGAGCCCTTTATCCGGGAGAATATGAGCGAGCCGAACCGACTCCAGTATACGTCGTTCCTGAACTCGATCAACGATTACACGGTGCTGCGAATCGCGCAGAGCCGAAACCTGCGCGTCGATTCGCTGAAACGCTACGCCGATAACCTGACGATCCGTGAACCGTCGGATGCCCTGCGCACCAAACTTGTCACGAACGTAGGCTACCAGGATGAAATCGAAGGGTTGATGCGGAAGCAGTTGAAGCTGGAAGAAAAAAAGAAAATCAACTATGTGTCGCTGAGCAAGTACCAGGATTCGTACGACGACAGCGATAGCGGTAACGGGTCGAACCGAATCGCGGTAATCATTGCGTCGGGTGATATCAATTCCGGTAAGAGTGGCGACAACAGCATCGGGTCGGAAACGATCGCCGAAGAAATCCGCAAGGCCCGGCTTGACGACAAAGTGAAAGCAATCGTTGTGCGGGTCAATTCGGGGGGCGGTAGTGCACTGGCATCCGACGTGATGTACCGCGAAGTCGAGCTGGCCAAGAAAGCAAAACCCGTAATCGGCTCGATGTCCGACTACGCGGCTTCGGGTGGCTATTACATGCTGATGGGCTGCAACAAAATCGTCGCTGAGCCGAACACGATCACCGGTTCGATCGGGGTGTTCTCGCTGCTGTTCAACACCGAAACGTTCTTCAAAGACAAGCTGGGGGTTACGTTCGACCGCGTCAACACCAACGCGAATGCCGACTTCCCAGCGGCTACGCACGAGATGTCGCCCTTCCAGAAGCAGGTGCTGCAAAAACAGACCGAACGTATCTACGCTCAGTTTACCAGCAAAGCCGCAGCCGGTCGTAAACTGCCCATCGATAGCCTGCGGGCCATCGCGGGCGGGCGTGTCTGGACGGGCACGCAAGGCAAGGCGCTGGGCCTCGTCGATCAACTGGGCGGACTGGACGATGCTATTAAAGTGGCGGCTCAATCGGCCAAACTCAAGGCTGGCGACTACCGGCTGAAATACCAGCCCCGTCAGAAGCCGTTCTTCGAGCAGCTCATGAGTTCGTTCACCGACGATCAGGAAACCCGCGTGCAGGCGCAACTGGGCGAGCTGGCTCCCTACGTCAAGTACCTGAAAAAGTTGAAGACACTCGAAGGCGTTCAGATGCGGATGCCGTTTGAGATGGAAATTCAGTAGACGGTATACGGTTTATAGTTTTCGGTTTACGGACTGTAGCTGACAGTGCAAACTGAAAACCGTAAACCGTATACCGACCAAGAATTTGGTTTGCTGAGAAGTGACCCGTTTGGCCGTCGATGCCGGGCGGGTCCTTTTTTGTAGTTCAGACCGGCTGTAGCCTAGACCTCCAGGTCTGGAGGCCGTTAGGCCAACTTTTTTAGGTAGAAGCCTTACTGGCCGCTTCGCGTCCTCCAGACCTGGAGGTCTGGGCTACACCCACATCCTGTTTAAACAGAAGTAAGTATCTTTGTGAACTACAAGAGAGAGGAAAGAGGGTAGACAAAAGAGAATAGACAACGGGTTAGTTACCAATCTTTTCTCTTTCATCTATCTTCTTTCTTCCAAAGATCAAATGCTTACCGAACAACAAACGACAGATACAACGACGTTGCCCGTCATGGAAGCCTTTTACACCCTGCAGGGCGAAGGAGCACATACTGGTCGGGCGGCTTATTTTATCCGGCTCGGCGGCTGCGACGTCGGTTGCCATTGGTGCGACGTGAAAGAATCGTGGGACGCCAGTCTGCACCCGCAACTGAGCATCGATCAGATCGTCGCCGGGGCCGCAGCGCATCCCGGTCGGATGGCCGTCATCACCGGTGGCGAGCCGCTCATGCACGACCTGACCACACTGACCAACGCCCTGCAAACGGCGGGCTTCAGCACCAACATCGAAACGTCGGGTGTCTGCACGGCCGTGACCGGTTCTTGGAACTGGATCTGCTTCTCACCGAAGAAGTTTAAAAAGCCCAATCCGGCCATCTACGGGCTGGCTAACGAACTGAAAGTCATTATCTACAACGCGTCGGATTTTGCCTTCGCCGAATCGTTCGTTCCCCACCTGCGACCCGATTGCAAACTCTTTTTGCAAACCGAGTGGAGTCGTTCCAATGAAATGCTGCCTCGCATCGTTGACTACGTAAAAAACAATCCGCAATGGCAGATTTCGTTGCAGACTCACAAATACATGGATATTCCGTAGGGGGAAGAAAGAAAAAAGACGATAGAAGAAAGACTGGCACTACGTACCGCATCAACTGGGTAGTAAGTGTCCTTTCATCTTTTCTCTTTCTTCTATCGTCTTTCTTCTCCTCCGCCCAATCGCCGAAAGCCAAAGAGCTGTATGTGCAGTCGATCAAGCTGTTTGGTAACCGAAAAGCTGAAGAAGCCATTCCGTTTATGGAGCAGGCCGTCAAAGTCGACCCGGCCTATGGCGATGCCTACCTGAAACTGGGGCAGCTATACGAGTTTACGAAGCGGTTCGACCCGGCAATTGTCGCTTACCGGGACGCGATTAAACTCGCGCCCGACAACCCGACGTCGAGCGGAGCGTACCAGTCGCTGAGTACGATTCTGATGCGGCTGGGTCGCTATACCGATGCCTTGCCCTATCTGGAAAAATACCAGTCGCTGTTCGCGCCCAAGTCACTCCAGCATCAGCGGGTGGGCAAACTGCTCGCTAACGCCCGCTTTGGGGTTGAGGCCATGCAACATCCGCAGCCGGTCGAACCGAAGCCCGTCTCGCCGGTACTCAACACGACGCCGTCGCAATACTTCCCGGTGCTGACCGCCGACGAACAGACGCTGGTGTTTACCGCCCTCAAACCCGAAGGCGACGAGGACCTCATGGTGGCTACCTTCAATGGTGAAACCTGGTCGCCCCCGGTATCGCTGTCTCCCAACATCAACACCCTCGAAAACGAAGGTACCGCTACGCTCTCGGCCGACGGACGGACGCTGGTGTTTACGGCTTGCCAGGGCCGCAAAGGTTTTGGCAGTTGTGATTTGTACATGAGCCGCAAAACCGGTTCCGACTGGTCGGTCCCCGAAAACCTGGGAGCTGCGATCAATACGCGCTATTATGAGTCGCAACCATCGTTGTCGGCGGATGGTCGACGGCTGTATTTTATCTCTGACCGGCCCGGCGGGAAAGGTCGTCGCGACATCTGGCGGGCCGACCTGAACACCGACGGTAGCTGGAGTGAGCCGACCAATATTGGCGCACCGGTCAACACGTCGGCCAACGAAGCGTCGCCCTTCATTCATGCCAATGGGCAGAGCCTGTTCTTCGCGTCGGAAGGCCACACGGGGCTGGGCGGCTATGATTTATTCGTGTCCGACAGCCTGGCCGTGATCGACTCGACTCACTGGTCGACGCCCACCAACCTGGGGTATCCGATCAACACGTCGGAAGATCAGGCGTCACTGTTCGTTGCCGCCAACGGGCGTCGGGCCTATTATTCGTATGAAGAACAGAAAGACGGCGTGTCGCAGCGGTCGCGTCTGTATGCCTTCGATTTGCCCGAAACCCTGCGCGACCGGGTCAAACCCGTCAGTTACGTGAAAGGCGTCGTTGCCGACGCCCGGACCAGTAAACCCCTGGCCGCGATGGTCGAGCTGATCGACCTGAAAACCAATCAACTGGTGTCGCGTGTGATGGCCGATGCGCAGACCGGGCAGTACACGGCGATTCTGCCGAGTGGTGGCGAATACGCACTGTATGTCAGTGTGCCGGGCTATCTGTTCAAGAGCCTGTCGTTCGATTTCACTCAGAAAGCCAAGGACGATCCGCGTTCGGCCAGCACGGGCTTGTCGCTGCCGGTGCCGCTTGAACCGGCCGTGTCCGGCGCGACGGCTAAAGAGACGCTCAACAACCTGTTCTTCGAAACCGGGCGGTACGACCTTGCCGATAAATCACGCACCGAACTCGACCGACTGGCGCAGTTCCTGAAAATCAACCCCGGTGTAGCCATCGAGATCTCGGGCCATACCGACGACCGGGGCGATGCTGCCGCTAACCTGACGCTGTCGAAAAAACGGGCCCAGTCGGTGGTGACGTATCTGACACAGGCCGGCATCAGCGCCGAGCGAATCAAGGCGGTGGGCTACGGTAAGGCGCGCCCGCTGGTGCCCAACACGACCGATGAAAACCGGCAACTGAACCGCCGGATCGAGTGGCGGGTGCTGTAGGGGTGGGGGGCGTAACTTTGCTTTCGGCGGGAAATTTTTTCAAATTTGCGTATGTTGTCAGTACAGCCCGTTTTAGTAAACGGTAGTTTACCCATTGAATTGACAACATTATTGTCTGTAACTGATGAATGCTGAACATGTAAAGTGCCTGATTATCGGCTCTGGTCCGGCGGGCTATACCGCGGCTATCTACGCGGCACGCGCGAATATGAGTCCGGTTATGTACCAGGGACCCCAACCCGGTGGTCAACTGACGATCACAACCGAAGTTGACAATTTTCCGGGTTATCCCGATGGCGTTCAGGGGCCGCAGCTGATGCAGGACCTCGAAGCACAGGCCCGCCGGTTTGGCACCGATATCCGCTACGGCATGGTGACGAAGGTCGACTTCTCGGGCCATCCGCACCGCGTTGTCGTCGACGATCAGCACGAACTAACCGCCGACGCTGTCATTATTTCAACCGGTGCTTCGGCCAAATGGCTGGGACTACCCTCCGAAATGCGTCTGAACGGTCGGGGCGTTTCGGCCTGTGCCGTTTGTGACGGATTCTTTTTCCGGGGGCAGGACGTTGCCATCGTCGGCGCGGGCGACACCGCTGCCGAGGAAGCCAGCTATCTGGCCAATCTCTGCCGCAAGGTATACATGCTGGTTCGGCGCGATGAGATGCGGGCGTCGCGGTTCATGCAGCAACGCGTCAGAACGGCTCCCAACATCGAGATTCTGTACAATACCGAAACGGAAGAAATTCTGGGCGAAGACGAGGTAACGGGCGTTCGCGTGAAAAATGCAGTGACGGGCGAAACCAGCGTACTCGACGTAACCGGTTTCTTCGTAGCGATCGGGCACAAGCCGAATACCGATATTTTCCAGGATTACCTCGAGCTGGATGAGCATGGCTACATCCAGACGGAGAAAGGCAGTACCCGCACCCGCGTCAATGGCGTTTTCGCCTGTGGTGATGCGCAGGATAACATCTACCGGCAGGCCATTACGGCGGCTGGTACCGGCTGTATGGCCGCACTGGATGCCGAACGGTATCTGGTAACACTCGAAATGAAAGAGCAGGCGCTTGCCTGACATAACCCAACCACTCAGAGCCTTCGGACAGCACGCGCCGGAGGCTCTGGGCGTATGATTGATACGGATGAGAAAACTGGCTTTCCGATGGCTACTCGTCACTGCCTGCCTAAGTCTGGCTGTCTCAGCCCAGGCCCAGGAGCGCGGACGATTCAGGAAGAACCTGACCATCACGCCGAAAACAAAGAATACGAAGAATGAGCCCGTCGTCGATCAGCCTCAAAAAGCGGACGACATATACGATCAGGAGACGACACAGCTGCGATTTAACAGTCAGTTTGAACCGAAGAAAGAACTTAACCCGGTTGTTAGCGAAGATACCAGCCAGATTGATCAGGGCGACCTCAACGTCGTCGAGGTTGTCGACTCGGCACTGATTGGCAACGAGTGGGTGAAAATTGCCGATTATTACGCCATCTGGGATTCCCATACCATCGATCCCTACAACATCGATCCGCTGGAGTTCAACGAAGCGATTGACATCAAGCTGTACGATCCGGCCGCAAACCGCTACTGGTCGGCTCCCCTCAGCGAAGGTAAGCTAACCTCCAATTTCGGCTACCGCTGGGGGCGCTGGCATACCGGTGCCGACCTCGACCTGGAAACGGGTGACCCGGTCTATTCAGCCTTCGATGGTGTCGTTCGGGTGGTCGGCTGGAACGGTAACGGCTATGGTCGGTATGTGCTGGTTCGGCACTATAACGGGCTTGAAACGCTGTACGGGCATATGTCGAAACAAACCGTTGAGCAGGGGCAGATTGTGAAGGCGGGCGATCAGCTTGGACTCGGTGGAAACACGGGGCGCAGTTCCGGACCGCACTTGCACTTCGAGACCCGCTACGAAGGGAATCCGTTCAGCCCGCTCACCATCTTCTCGTTCCCGGCCAATACGCTCAACTCCGACCATTTCCTGCTGACCAGTTCCGTCTGGGATTATCTGCGGGGGGGGCGGTCGTCGGAGTCAGGTGGCAGCAGCAGCCGGGTGCGTATCAAACGGACCGTTATGCATCGGGTCCGGTCGGGCGAAACGCTGAGTTCGATCGCCAGCCGTTACGGAATGTCGGTATCGTCGCTAAGTCGCAAGAATGGCTTGTCGGCCCGCGCCCGCATCCGGCCCGGTCAGCGGTTACGGGTAAACTAATTGACTGAACGCGATAAAAAAGGGAGCCTGCAACCAATGCAGGCTCCCTTTTTTGCGTCAGGACCGTCTATTCATCTGCCGTGTTCAGAATGACCGACGAAATTGTTTCTTCAGTGAAAGCGGGCGTGGCCCCCCGTTGCGTTGCTACATAGGCACCCGTGGCGCAGGCGAACTCCAGAATCTGACTGGGCGATTCCTGCTGCGTCATTTTATAAAGAAAAGCCGCCAGGAACGCATCACCACTGCCAATCGTGTCTTCTACGTCGATCTCGAAGCCCGACTGCGTCGTGAAGCCACTGCTATCGAGCAGCACGGCCCCGGCTTCGCCCAGCGTTACGCAGAGCATGTCCAGCTGGTACCGATCGCGCAGTTGCTCCATGGCCCGGTGCAGATTCGGCTCGTAGCCGTACCACTCCGATAGTTCGATCAGCTCGTGTTCGTTCAGCTTGGCAATATCGGCCTGATGCAGTAACTCTTCGATCAGCGTACGTTCGTAATGCGGAGCCCGCAGGTTTACGTCGAACACCTTCCGGCGTGCCACCTGCAATAGATCCAGCAAGGTGTCGCGGGTCATGGGGCTACGCGCGGCCAGACTGCCGTAGACGAATAAATCGCTTTGCCGAACCGTTTCGGTCAGCTGCGGGTCGGGCTGAATATAATCCCAGGCAACGGGCTGTACGATTTTGTAGGTAACCTCGTTGGCATCGGAAATATTGGCTTTCGCAACACCCGTCAGGTGCGTACGCCCGATCTGAACCAGATTGGTAGGCAGCCCTTTGCTAGCCAGAAACTGCACCATTTCGACGCCCAGCTCGTCGTCGCCCACGCGGCTTATGATCTGGGCGTTGACGCCAAAATTGCGCAGGTCGGCCGCCACGTTCATCGGTGCGCCACCCGCCTGACGGCTGGTTGGCAATACATCCCAGAGTACTTCTCCGAAACAGGTAATTAGTGGATACATAAGCAATAAAAAAAGCCTGACTACGCAAGGCAGAACAGGCCGTTAGAAACTCGGTTAGCTCAACGTTTTCTTTCGGCACAAAACTAGTCCATACCAAAAGAAAAACGTCGCGCCTAACTCATCATAGGTTTATAGTAAATCGGGTTAATAGTGCGATTACAGCATAAAACTACGGAAGACAGTCGAGTCATTGTTTGTAATAAACGTTCAACTAATTCCAGAAAAAATTTATTTTCAATGTGGTGATTATCAGTATGTTGTTGTATAAGTAAGCCGTGCCATTTATACTAATGCTACACCAGTTTTCGGTTTTGTTACAGTTGCTGCCGGTCGCGTTTTCAGCATCGATAGCTGCTATATAAAAAAACGGTCCTTAGACGTCGGTAGGCGCACGCCGGTAGTCGGATGGCGTCTTCTGCGTGTGCTGTTTGAAGAACGTAGTGAAGTAAGCCGCCGAGTTAAAGCCTGTTTCCTGTGCGATCTGCCCCATTGTTTTCGTGCTTTCGGTCAGGAGCCGTTTGGCCTTTTTCAGCCGGATCTCTGTCAGGTAATCGATCACGTTCATGTCGAGCAGGGCCTGCACTTTACGGTAAAGCTGCACGCGCGACAAACCCATGTCGCGGCTGAGTTTTTCAACGCCGAAGGCCGGGTCGGTCAGGTTCTGCTCGATCAGGGCGGTCAACTCGTTGAGGAATTTTTTGTCCTGCCGGTTACCGGCCGTTGTGGCCGACTGCGCCAGAAAATCGGACGCGTACCGCCGTTGCCACTTCGCCCGGTTCGCCAGGGTTGTGTGCAGCGTTTCGATAAGGTACGTCGTGTTGAACGGCTTGGTGATGTAGACGTCGGCCCCCGCGCGCGTTCCTTCGATCTGTTGTTCGATCTGTCGCTTGGCCGTTAGTAACACGACCGGAATGTGCGACGTGCGCAGGTCGGCCTTGATTCGTTGCGTTAGTTGCATGCCATCCATGGCCGGTCCACTCAGACCGGACAGCATGATGTCGCTGACGATCAGGTCAGGAACGGTTTCTACGATACGCTCCCAACCCAGTTCGGCCGTCGGTTCGGCGATCACCTCAAACGCATGGCTTAGCTGCTCGGTCAGGTACGTGCGCAAGTCGTCGTTATCTTCAATGACGACCAGCGTCGCCCGTTGTCGCTGCGGATCTGTGGTGGCTGGGCCAGGTGTATCGTCGCTTACATCGATAAGTTGATGCGACAACCGTGGCGACTGCGATAGCTGACCCGGCACCTGTTCGGACGGATCGAGGTGAGCGATGCCGAGGGGAAGTTGAATCAGGAAGGACGTGCCTTTCCCCTTTGCTGACGATACCTGAATGTCGCCCCGGTGAAGGCGCATGAATTCCAGCGACAAGGCAAGCCCAACACCCTTGGCCAGATCGAACGGACGGGGGCCGCTATAAAACAAATCAAACGCGTGGGCCTGTTCGTCCGGTGTCATGCCGTCGCCGTTGTCACTGACGTTGATAAGTGCCTGCTGTCCGTCGGTGCTGATTTGCAGATGGATAAACCCACCACGCGGGGTGTATTTGAACGCGTTCGAGAGCAGGTTGAACAAAACTTTGTCCAGCTTTTCGGCGTCGAACCAGACGAGTAGAGTGGGGTCACTGGTCAGTAAACGCAGGTCGATCCGCTGCCGCTCGGCTTTGCGCTGAAAGTCCTGCACGATGTCGCGGGTAAAAGCGACCAGATCCTGCTCGGTCGCTTTCAACCTGAGTTTACTGGCGTCGGCCTTCCGCAGATCGAGGAGTTGATCGACAAGCCGAAGCAGGCGGTACGCGTTTTTCTGTACCAGCAACAGGCTGCGCCGAACATCCTGCGGACCCACGTTCTTCTTCGTCAGCAGATCTTCCGTCGGGGTCAGAATTAGCCCCAGCGGGGTACTGAACTCGTGGGATATGTACGAGTAAAACCGCAGCTTGTCTTCCGTTGCCAGCCGGGCCTGCTGCGACACCGCTTCGATCTGATTTTTCTGATCCAGAATCTCCGCATTTTTGTTCTCCAGAATTTTGTAGGCGATCTGCTTGCCGCGAAACAGATAAAACGCCCAGACCGCCAGTAGAATCACAACAATCAGGCTGAACAGAGTAACGTACAGCGCTGTTTCCTGCGACGCGTAGGTCTGTGTGAGATCGCTGATGTACCGGCTTTGCTGCTGAATATCAGCCTGCTGCTCCATCAGTCGGTCATACTGAAGCTTGGTGATCTGTACGTTTGACGAATCGATCAGTGTCGTGGGCAGTCGGTTTTCGCGTTGAAACGGTTTCTTATCCAGAATTGCGAGGGCGGTGCGAATGGCTTCCTTTCCCCCCGTCGGGTACAGCACCGTGGCCGTCAACATACCCTGATCAACAAGGTCGATGCCCTCGTTGGGGCCGGGCAGTCCGTCGACGCCAATGATCCGGATTTTGTCGGCCAGCCCCAGTTGCCGGCATACCGTATACGCCTTCCGTGCATTGCGGTCGTTCTGCGCAAAAATCAGCTGAATGTCCGACCGGCTTTTAAGTAGTTGACCCAACTCGTCCGCAAACGATCGTTTGTCCCAGTCGCCCGCCAGTTTGCTGACCAGTTGAATGCCGGGCCGTTTGGCGATGGCGTCCAGAAAGCCCCGGTGCCGGTCGATATCGGCCGATGAACCCGGCGATTCGCCAATTTCCACGACCTTGCCCCGCCCGTTCAGCACGGCCCCGGCATACATACCAGCGGTCCGACCGACCTCGACATTATTGGCACCCACGTAAGCCGTGTACGCATCGGAAGCCGTGCGCCGGTCGAGGATAACGACCGGAATACCCTGATGATAGGCTTTTTCGACGACGGGCGTGATCGGCTGCGCTTCGTTGGGCGAAACGATCAATAGGTCGACCTGTTGGTTGATAAGCTCCTGAATCTGGGTAACCTGTCGTGCGCTTTGCCCGTTGGCGTCCTTGACGATAAACTCGATGTCAGGGTGGAACGACAGCTCCAACTGCATGCTGGTCAGCATCGTCCGGCGCCAGTTGTCGGCCATGGTTCGCTGCGAGAAGCCGATGCGGACGGGTTTGTGCTGAACCGATTGGCAAGCCGTCAGTAGCCAGAGCAGGGCCAGGAGTAAACCGACTGCTGAAGGCCGAACCGGGTTGCTGACACAAAGACGTGTCCGGAACAGCCCCGAACGGGTAGCAGCATCGGTCATACGAATTGGGGCGGATTGGGTACTGGTCAAAGATAAAATTTAAT
Source organism: Spirosoma oryzae (assembly GCF_003002825.1). Classification (GTDB taxonomy): domain Bacteria; phylum Bacteroidota; class Bacteroidia; order Cytophagales; family Spirosomataceae; genus Spirosoma; species Spirosoma oryzae. The sequence continues at coordinate 32,499 of NZ_PVTE01000017.1, forward strand.
TCAGGACGTACAAAACGGAAAAAGCCCGTTGCCGGGCAGTTCCGTACACATCCGTATGCTCATGCTCGATTAAACGTTGAGTCGTTCGATCAGGGCTTTCGTCAGGCGGGTTAGCTGGGGTTCGGCTACGGCGGCAGCGGCAATGATTTTGGCGATGTCGGCCCGTTCGAGTGTTTCGGGAATGCCCATGTCCGTAATGACCGACACGCCAAACACGCGTAGTCCCATCTGATGCGCGACGATCACTTCCGGCACGGTCGACATACCAACCGCATCAGCGCCCCACTGCCGTAGCATTCGGTATTCGGCTTTGGTTTCCAGTTGCGGTCCCGGCGCAAAAATGTACGTTCCGCGTTTGAGCGGAATACCTAGTTCAGTCCCTAGCGTCAACCCCAGATCAAGCAGTTCGGCATCGTAGGGCGCGCTCATATCGGGAAAGCGGTCACCGAAGGCAGCGTAATGTTTACCAGTCAGCGGGTTCTGAGGCATCAGCAAGCTAATGTGATCGTCGATGATCATGAGGTCGCTGACGGCGAAGGCGGGGTTCAGGCCACCGCAGGCGTTGGACACCAGCAGCGTCGTGATGCCCAGTTCGCGCAAGACCCGTACTGGAAAGGTGACCTGCTGCATGCTATAGCCTTCGTAGAAATGGAAGCGCCCCTGCATCACAACAACGGGCTTACCCGCCAGTGTGCCCAGTAGCAGCCGCCCCGAATGAAACTCGACCGTCGACAGGGGAAAATGGGGAATCTGTTCGTAGGGCAACTCCGTGTCAACGGCAATTTCGGACGCCAGCGCCCCCAGGCCCGTTCCTAAAATAATGCCGATGCGCGGCTGTACGGTGGTTTGCGATTGGATAAAACGGGCTGCCTCCTGAATCTGATCAAGCATTAGGGTTTCGGTTTACGGTATTCGGTATTCAGTTTACGGTGGCCGTCACACAGTGGCTGACGCAAACAGGGCTACCACCGTGGCGCAGTCTTTCAACCGATAGCTGTGTCCACTCCAAGGTCTGTGTCCTCACAGACCCACGTCTGGTAGGCCAACGCTGGCTGACGGGAACAGGTCTGTGCAGACACGGACCTCGGAACTAGTAATTCGTCGCAGGGTGGTACTGCCACACGGTAAGCGTGCAAGTTATCACGAATCGGTGATTGGGCTTGCTGCCGGTTCGTGCAGACTGCTTGAGTGAAGACAAACTTGCTTATGTAGTTTGTCTTCACTCAAGCCCGTTTACTGTTTAAGCATGTCTCGAACTTGCATCAGCGCAAAACCAAGCAGATTCAACCCATTCCAACGTTTCGGGTTATCGGCTCTATCACTGTCAGCCGCTAAACCAATTCCCCAAATCTTGTCTACTGGGCTAGCTTCTACCAGCACTCGTTCTTTGGTGTTGAGTAGAAATTCCTTCAGGTCTGGATGCTGGCTGAACTTATGTAAATTCCCTTCGACCACAAGATTGAAACGGTTGGTATTCCAGACGGCCTCGTCGAAATTACGAACCTGCCGGCCAAGTGTTTTCGCTTCGGCTGGCGATTTAGCCTCAATGATTTTGTCGTAGATTTCTTTGTCGTTGAACAGCAGTGCTTTCTGAGCCATCATCCAATGCTCAGCCGTGTTGTATCTGACCTTGTCAACGATAAATGGCGACGTCCACCACTGACTAAAGCAGGAAGCTGTCAAATCACCACTCTTGCCTTTCTGGTGCCCCCAGAAGAAGAGATATTTTATTCGTTTTTCGCGCTCAAAATTCTCGGTGAGCCATGCTACGCTATATGTCATTCGACTTATTCTCTTGTCACAGGATGCCTGCCTGATAATAATTTTCCTGACCGGGGCGGTTCCCGTGTCGTCTGAAGGCACCTAATGAACTTGGTAAATACGTTGTCGTACCGTTACAGCAGACATTATGTGACGGCCAACGTAAACTGAATACTGTATACCGAACCCCCTCACACACCCAGGTTCTTCCCGGCAATGTACCCCGTTGTCCAGGCATTCTGGAAGTTGAAACCACCGGTAATGCCGTCGATGTTCAACACTTCGCCGGCGAAAAACAGGCCCGGCTGATTGCGACTTTCGAGTGTTTGCAAATTCAGCGTGGCCGGGTCGATGCCGCCACAGGTGACAAACTCGTCCTTGAACGTGCTTTTTCCGGTGATGGCAAACCGGCTGTTCGTCAGCGACTCGATCAGGCGGTTGACGGGCTTGGCAGGTAGGTCGGCCCAACGCTGCTCGTCGACGATGCCGGCTTCGGTAGCCAGGGCCTGCCACAGTCGCGATGGAAGGCCGAACGGATTCTGCGTGAAAATCTGCTTGCGACCATTCTGCTGCCGAAACGTTTGCACCGTTGCGCGAAGCTGGGCCTCGTTCTGATCCGGCACCCAGTTGACCCGTAACGTAAATTGGTAATCGACTTGGGCCAGATCACGGGCGGCCCAGGCTGATAGGCGCAACACGGCCGGACCACTAAAGCCCCAGTGCGTCAGCAACAACGGACCGCGCTGTTCCTGCTTCGTACCCACGACCGAGACAGCCGCCATCGGCACCGATACGCCCGCCAGGGGGAGTAAATAACTGGCCGGTGCGTTAAGCGTAAACAGCGACGGAACAGGGGTAATCAGCTCGTCGGCCTGTTCGGGAATCCAGTCGTAGCTGCCGCGCTGCGGATAACCACCCGTCGCAATCAGCACCCGGTCGGCGGTGAGCGATTCGCCCGTGAGTAGCTTGATTTGCCAGCTACCATCCGCATTAGGCGTAATTGACTCCACGCCACAACTGGTGCGGATGTCGATGCCCAACTGATCGGCCGCATCGAGGAAGCAGTCGATGATGGTTTCGGAGGTGTTCGTCGTCGGGAACATGCGTCCGTCGGCTTCGGTCTTCAGCGCCACGCCCTGCCGGTTGAACCAGTCGACGGTGTCGCTCGCGCTGAACTGCGTCAGTAACGACTTCAACGGTTTTTCACCCCGTGGGTAGTGCCTGACCAGTTGTCGGTTATCGAAACAGGCGTGGGTGACGTTGCAGCGCCCTCCGCCCGAAATCCGGACCTTATTGAGCACCGTGCGATTTTTTTCCAGAATAGTTACGGTGGCGGTGGGGTGTGTCTGGGCGGCTGTGATAGCCCCGAAAAAACCAGCAGCGCCCCCGCCAATAACGTACAAACGTAAAGCAGCCATACCGACTCAGAACAGTAGGGTCGGGTGGGTAGTTCGTCATGGATGGGGGAATTGCGTTCGGCGCTGGTCCGGCATCCGCTCCCGGAGATGCGGCCAATTCATGATAACTTGCGACCGGTATCGCAGCTCATTGCCCGCCAACTGACGCAAACCGAAATCCGTATACTGTCAACTGAATATCCGTAAACCATGAAAAAATTCCACCGCCGGGGCTTCCGGCTGCGGGGCAACACGCTGGTGTTGCTGTTTGTGTTTTTCCTGATTGGCCTGTTCCTGCACTACGGTGGGCGCACGCAGCCGGTCGTCGCGTTCTGGAACGACATACGCGCTATCGTCGGACTGGGGCCGGTGCGGCATCACAAGGAAGGTCGCAACCCGTACAAAGCCCCCGAGCCAACGCAGGACGACGAGGCTACAGATACGCCTTCTGGTGAAAGTGAAGCCAGCGACAGCCGGGGAAATGCGTCGGTGCCGACACCCAGCTCGTCGGGAAAAGTCCTGTTCGACTTCGAGAAGAAACCGGGCTTTATCCTGCCAGCTCACCGGGCTAGTGACGAAATTGTGGAGCATAGCGGGTATACCTTGCGGTTTCGCGATCAGTACAAAGTAGCCGACTGGGTGGCGTATCCGCTGTTACCCGAGGAAATCAACGGGGAAACCGACCGCGAAGGCTCCCGCTTCGTACCCGACCCGGCCGTATCGACAGGCTCCGCACTTCCGGCCGACTACACGCGGTCGGGCTATGACCGGGGGCACCTGGCACCGGCGGGCGACTTCCGGTATTCCCGTAAAATGATGCAGGAGACGTTCTTCATGAGTAACATGACGCCACAGGCCCCCGACTTTAACCGGGGTATCTGGAAAGAGCTGGAAAGTCAGGTGCGGGAGTGGGCCCTGCGCGACAATGGGTTGTACGTGATTACGGGGCCGGTGCTCAAACCCGGATTACCAACCATCGGCAAAACCAACGAAGTGAGCGTACCGGAGAAATTCTATAAGGTGCTGCTGTACTGTAACAATAGCCCATCGGCCCAGCCCCGGATACGCATGATCGGATTTTTACTCGACAACAAAGGGTCTGACCAGCCCCTGACGTCGTTTGTCGTACCGGTCAGCCAGATCGAGCGCCTGACGGGTATTACGTTCTTTCCGCTCATGCCCGCCAGTCTGCAACAGCAACTGAAAAATGAATCGCGCAGCGAAATGGTCAGCGAGTGGTTTAAGTAGAGACGCAACCCTTTGCGTCTCATTTACCGGATGGTCTGGCTGACGCCTGCTGAGACGCAAAGGGTTGCGTCTCTACCGTAATACCCGTTTCAAAAACGCCAGTGTGTATTGCATCGTGGGTTCGAACCACGGGTGAAACAGCCAGAACGTGTGTGGCGCGTCGGCGAAGGTGTGGACCTCGGTGTAGCTGTTTCGCGTTTTGTACCGCGCCAACAGGTCGTCGCGGCCCGCGTGCATCCGGTCGACGGAGCTGTTCAGCAGCAGAATCGGTGCCGGTTTGCTATCCGTACGATTGACGTAAGTGAGGGCAGAGGCTTCGCGCCACAGCGCCACCGTTTCGGTCTTCGGACCACCAAACCAGTACGTGGCTGCCGACGTACTTCGGCTGTCATCACCTTCCCCCGATTCGGGATGATCGAACGCCAGCAGCCCATCGATGTCGACGATGGCCTGTACGGCGCTGGAGTGTCCGGTGGTGCAGCCGTTACCTTCGAGTAGGGGCAGATCGCCGGTCGTGCCGAGTAGCGCGGCCAGTTGACCACCCGCCGAACAGCCCATAGCCGCAATGCGGTTGGTGTCGATTTCCAGCGTATCGGCGTGGGCACGCAGCCAGCGCACGGCATCTTTCAGATCGTAGACAGCCGCCGGGTACAGCGAATCGGTCGAGAGTCGGTAGTCGGCAGTCACGGCCACATAGCCGGCAGTTGCCAGTCGCTTCGCCATGGCCACGTTCATCGACCGGTCGCCTGTCCGCCAGCCACCGCCGTGGATCAACAGCACCGCCGGACGGGGCTTTGGGGCACGTACCACCGGTGAAAAAGCGTCCAGAAACAGGGTTTTGCCGTTGCGCGTGCAATAGGGCCAGTTTGCGGCTACCGACACGCTTTTTTGTAGCGCCGGGTCGGCAACGCTGATCTGCGGGTACTTCTTTTTCGCGTTCAGATACGCACTGTTGACCGTAAACGAAGTGTCGCGCCGATAGGTCAGGCCCGGTGCCGGTAACCAGCCGCGTTCGCCACCGAATATGGTGTTGAGCGTATACCGACTCGCTTCCGCATCCGTAAGCTGCTTCGCCCAAGGAACACGCTGTTGTGAAGCAGCCCCCGGTCCGCGACTCTGGTAGTCGGCGTAATACGTCGTTTTGTAGTTAGTGGTCTTAGCCCAGTTGTCCCAGCCTTCGGGGCGGATGTGCGGGCCCATCTGAGTGCGGATAAAGACCGTTCGCGCATAGGGTCGCCACGGTCGACCAAGGTAAACGCTGGTGACCGACGAGTCGGCGGTGAGGGAGCAGTCGAGAAAGATAAAACCGAACGGCTGACCGGGGCGGGTCGAGGCTGCCGTGATCCACGAGTTGGCCAGGCTTTTGATGGTGCAGCGTTGAAAAACGACCGTCGCTTCGCCGAATAAAAAGTCGACCGTGCCTTCGATGAAACAGTCCTGATACAACTGACGACTTGTCGACGTGGCCATGTATAGCGTGTCCTGATGGCCCAGCAATCGGCAGTGCCGTACGATACACCGGTCGCCTTCGACATGCAGCGCCACCGCCTGCTCTACCCGCGCACCCTGTCGATTGCGGTTGGCCGTGTTCTCGATAGTCAGGTTTTCGAGCACGATGTCGTTGCCTTCGATCAGTACAGTATGGGTGGTGTAGGTAATAAACTTCGATCGCCCTGTTGCATCAGTACCGCCGGGGAAGGGTTTGCCGGCGTAGTCGTCGCCGGTAATGATCGTCCTGTCTTCGCTTTCGCCAATCAACGAGATGTTGGTTTTCCACGACGGTACGACCAGTTTTTCGCGATATGTCCCGTTTTTAATATAGATCAGTACCTGTACCTGCGACAGATCCCGCACCGCATTGACGGCTTCCTGAATGGTTTTGAAATTACCGCTACCGTCCTGCGCTACTGTAAACGATGTTGGATACGGAAACGACACCACCGGTGACTGAGCCATGAGCCGACAGGCAATCAGGAAAAAAAGCAGGAGAAGGGACGGGCGGGGCATGGGGTCGGTTTTTGGTTTACGGTATTCGGTTTACGGCTGTCTACGCTGCACTGTTGATCCATCACACGCAAGCGATTACCATACGAAGCTACCGACCGGATACGGGTTGGCGCAGGCGGGCGGTCAGGTCGGGGGTGAGCGGACGGAGGGAGGTAAGGACCAGTTCGGCCATGCGTCGGGCACCCAGTTCGTTAAAATGGGTATCGTCGGTGCGGCCGCTCGGGTAGTTGGGATGCTCACCCGGTGCCAAGTGATTGAACAACAGTTTCGACGCATCAGGCCCCAGTTGTCGCAACAACGCCTGACTTTGCCGGTCGAGATCGATCAGTGGAACGGCCTGTTCGGCGGCAACCGTTCGAACCAGTTCAGCATAAATGGCATGCGTATCTTCCAACTCGCCGGCCGCACCGAATTTCCGGCGGGCAACCGGCGTAATCAGCACGGGATGGGCTTTTCGGGCGCGGGTTTCGTTGACGTACCGGAGCAGATTGGTTCGGAATTCCGATTCGGTTGTATACGTCTTTTTGGTTTTCACTTCGTCGTTATGACCAAACTGAATTAGTACATAGTCGTTCGGTCGAAGCGAATCGACGATGGGTTGCCAGCGATTTTCGGTCAGGAATGATCCCGTACTGCGTCCGTTCATCGCCCGGTTGTCAACCCGTACGGTTTCATCAAAGAAGTAGGCGAACGGCATCCCCCAACCGGTTTCCGGATAATCGGCAATGGCTTTTACCGACAACGTTGAATCACCGATGAGATAGATTGTGATCGGTTTGTCGGCGATTCGTCCGGCCGATGCCAGTAAACATAAGCTGATGAGTAGTCGAGCAAGCATGTTCTGAGGAGTTGGTTTTCGTAGAGACGCGAAGGGTCGCGTCTCTACAGTTCACACAAACAAAACCGGCACAAATCAGCCAACGTGGTGATCTGTGCCGGTAAGCTAAAAATGAATCGTTTTTACTACTGATGCCTTAGGACGGGTAGTGGCAATGTCTGTAAAAAGGCGCGTAGTTCGTCGGGACGTTGGGTGCCGAGCAGGATGCGTTTGCCCGCTACTGTCTCAATCCGTAAACCCTGATTGCCGGCTATGTTATAAACCCATTCGCCAAAATTCCAGCGAATGCCATACCCGACAAAGTCATACTGCGTAACTGAAGCCCTGCTGACATCCGTCCAGGCTATGGTGCGCCAACGCATAAATGGCCAGAAGCGATAATGAATGCCGGCCTGATCGTAGCGAGTATCCAGTCGACAGCTAAGGAGCAACAGGCTAGCCAGGAGGATTGTCAGCCAACTGAGCCACAGGCCGGCAACGCCAGCGAACATAACGAACATCAGCGCCGTAACGCCCAGCATAATGGCCCAGAGCCACCATTGACGAAATCGCTGTGATTCGGTGAAACTATTCATAAACGTGGATAGCTACGTGCAAACAAAAAGCCGCCCGAATATAAGTCCGGGCGGCTTTTGTGCTTAGGTTTTCTGCTTCTTTTTCTTGGCGGCAGGAAACAGGATATTGTTGAGAATCAGTCGATAGCCGGCCGAGTTGGGGTGCAGGTTGAGGTCGGTCGGTTCTTCGCCGATTTCGTGGCGGTAATCTTCGGGATCGTGGCCACCGTAGAAGGTGAAAAAGCCCCGGCCGTGGGGCGCGTGAATGTAGCGGGCTTCACCAGCGGCCCGGTTTTCAGCCATAATGACTACTTCCGGTTTGATGTAGTTTTTCTTGAACGCCGTCGTCTGCCCCATGAACCCCTTGATCACGTTGAGGTGATTCTGCGTCAGCATGGTGGGAATGGGGTCGTACTTGGCGGAAAATTGAAACAGCGTGAAATAGTCGTTGTGCTCACTCAGCCCCCGTTCTTCCGGCTGATTGTCGATGTTCGAAAACTCGATCAGGTACGGGTTCGTGTACACCTGAAAATTGCGGAACGCGAACGTTTGGCCGAAATCGAGTTTGTTGTTGGCGTTGGGATCGGCGGGGGTGCCGTCGTAGAATGAATCGACGATGTCGGTGTTGTGCGACGCCAGCGCGATGTCGTAGGTATCGGTGGCGTTGCACATGGCGAACAGGTAACCGCCACCCAGCACGAAATCGCGGATTTTTTGGGATACGGCCAGTTTTAGCTGCGGCACTTTATCGTACCCGAACTTACGGGCGATGCTTTCGGCTTCCTGCTTCTGGGCGATGTACCACGGCTGATCTTTGAAATGGAAGAACTTGCCGTACTGCCCCGTGAAATCTTCGTGGTGCAGGTGCAGCCAGTCGTACTCAGGGAGTTTGCCGTTCAGGACTTCTTCGTCAAACACAACGTCGTAGGGAATTTCGGCGTAGGTCATCACCATCGTTACGGCGTCATCCCAGGGCTGCTTGGTTTTGGGCGAATAGACCGCCACTTTGGGTGGTTTCTGCAACTTGACAGCGTCCATGTTGGCATCGGCTGCGTTGACTTCGCTCAGGATCTGCGCCGACTGCGCATCGGAAATAACTTCGTAGCTGACCCCCCGAACAACCAGTTCGTTGATGAACGCCTGATTTTGCGGCATCAGAAACGAACCGCCCCTGTAGTTCAGCAGCCAGTCGATTTCGGTATCGTATTTTTTCAGTACCCAGTAGGCGATGCCGTAGGCCTTAAGGTGATTCTTCTGGTTTTCGTCCATCGGAATCAGAATCTTCGATGCCCAGACCCGCCCCGTCAGTGTGAGCAGGAGACCAAGCAGTATCAGCTGTCGTTTCATTCGGTGTTGTCAATTGAGAGTCTGCGTCCTTGCCCATCGTCGGCTTACCCCCCAGCCCCGAAACGTCGGCCCGGCCTAAAGGGGGAGTATTCCACGAATGAAGTTCACCCCCATTAGGGGGCTGGGGGATAAGCCGAACCAGGCAATGCCCCTGCGTCGGGGGCAACATACTAACGTAATATACACAAAAACTATGCAGTAAAGTTGGTCTGATTTCGGGAAAGGAGCCTGTTTTTTGCATTCGACCAGATTTCTTCTATCAGTCAGGTATAGTCCAGTGCGCATGATTAGTTGGTGCGAAAAAAGTCGCTGATGCTAACCGGCAAGCAATCAGCGAGGTAGTGACAAACGGGTAACTTTTTACGAACGGCCGGGACCGAAAGCTAGGTTTTTCTGCGTACCTTTAATCCCCGTAACGACCAAAACAGGTTTCACTCATGGCGGCTACGGGACCGAAATCCGCGAAATATATTTTTGTTACGGGCGGGGTAACTTCATCACTCGGTAAAGGCATCATTGCCTCATCACTGGCCAAACTGCTACAGGCGCGGGGGTTGTCAGTCACCATCCAGAAATTCGATCCATACATCAACATCGACCCCGGTACGCTCAACCCGTACGAGCACGGCGAATGTTACGTAACGGACGACGGGGCCGAGACCGACCTCGATCTGGGCCACTACGAACGCTTCCTCAACCGGCCTACCTCACAGGCCAACAACATCACGACGGGGCGTATCTACAACAACGTGATCACCCGCGAACGCCGGGGCGACTTCCTCGGAAAAACGGTGCAGGTTGTACCGCACATCACCGACGAAATCAAGCGGAACATCCGGCTGCTGGGCGACACCGGGCAGTACGACATTGTCATCACCGAAATCGGCGGCTGCGTGGGCGACATTGAATCGCTGCCTTTCGTGGAAGCCGTGCGACAGCTGAAGTTCGAACTGGGCGAAAAAGATACGCTCGTCATTCACCTGACGCTGGTGCCTTACCTGCAATCGGCGGGTGAGCTGAAAACCAAACCGACGCAACACTCGGTGCGGATGCTGCTCGAAAACGGGGTGCAGCCCGACATTATCGTCTGCCGGACGGAACACCCACTGCCGCAGGACATCCGCCGGAAAATCGCGCTGTTCTGTAACGTACAGGTAAGCTCGGTTATCGAAGCCGCCGACGCAAGCACGATTTACGACGTTCCACTGCTGATGCAGAAGGAGCGACTCGATCAGCGGGCGCTCTACATGATGGATATTTACAACGACAAAGACGCCGACCTCGACGAATGGAAGTCGTTCTTGGGTCGGCTCAAAAATCCCGGTGACACGGTCAAGGTCGGGTTGGTCGGGAAGTACGTCGAGTTGAAAGACGCCTACAAATCAATCGCCGAAGCGTTTATCCATGCCGGTGCGCAGAACGAGTGTAAGGTGCAACTGGAGTGGATTCAGTCGGAAACGCTGGTCGACGAAAACCACTGCGCCGAAGTACTGTCGGCGCTGGATGCTGTATTGGTAGCGCCCGGTTTTGGCGAGCGCGGTATTCAGGGAAAAATCAATGCCGTGCGGCTGGCGCGTGAAAAGGGTATTCCGTTCCTGGGTATCTGCCTGGGTATGCAGATGGCGGTTATCGAATATGCCCGTAACGTAATGGGTATCGCCGATGCACACTCGACGGAGATGGAACCTGAAACGGCTAACCCGGTGATCAGTCTGATGGCCGGTCAGAAAGACGTGACCAACAAAGGTGGTACGATGCGGTTGGGTAGCTACACCTGCAAACTCAAACGCGACTCGCTGGCCCACAAGATTTACGGTAAAGCGACCATTCAGGAGCGTCACCGCCACCGGTACGAATTCAACAACGACTACCTCGCTCAGTTCGAGAAGGCGGGCCTGCGCCCGACGGGCATCAACCCCGACACCGGGCTGGTTGAAATCGTCGAGCTGGCGAATCACCCCTGGTTTGTCGGTGTGCAGTTTCATCCCGAACTAAAAAGCACGGTGCTGAATCCGCACCCGCTGTTTGTGAAGTTTGTCGGTGCCGCACTGGCCTACAACCGTCAGAAAGAGAACGCCCCGTTATCCGCCACGACCGACGCTACATCCGGCATGGAGACCACTCCTGTAGAAACCGCCGAGGTAATTGGTTAACCGCACCGATTGGCGTAGTTTTGTGAAAATACTTTAAGGTTCACGGTTTTCGGTCTACAGTTTTCGGCAGCGCATACGCTGGACAGTCTGTAAACCGAAAACCGTAAACCGAAAACCAACCAAATGGATCGTAATCAAATTATTGGCATCGTCCTGATTATGGCGATGCTGGTGGGCTATCAGCTGTTGGTGCCGAAACCGGCCCCGCTGAAAGAGCCTGAGCAAACCACGAAGACCACCCGCCCCACCACCGCATCAGCCGCTACGGCCGCCGTCGAAAAAGCCGGTCTACCCCTCGATTCGGCAGCCACACGCGCCAAGTTCGGTGCGTTCGCTACAGCCGCCACCGGCGAAAACCGCGACATCGTCGTGGAAAACAACGAGATGAAGGTCACCTTCAGCACGCTCGGTGGTCAGGTGAAAGAAGTTATCCTGAAAAAATACAAAACGTACGATCAGAAGCCGCTGGTGCTGATCGATGCGCAGAGTAGCCAAAGTGCGCTCGAACTGCCGACGAATCAAGGCAAAATCAACCTCCACAAACTGTACTTTACGACCGACACCCAAAGTGGCTCGGTAAGCGGTCAGCCCCGGCAGATTACCTTCCGGGCCGAAGTGGCACCGGGACAATCGGTCGAGCAGGTGTACGTGATGCCCGGCGAAGGCTACGTCCTCGACTACGATCTGAAGTTGAACGGACTGAACAACGTCGTGACAAACGACAACATCCGATTCTTCTGGGAAGACAAGATGCGGCAGTACGAAAACGACATGAGCAATAACCGTCGGGCTGCTACCATCAATTACCTCACGGCCGACGAGAACTTCGAGAACCTCAAGGAAGGGGAGAGTAACGAAGACGTAACGGCCGAAGAACCCGTTCAGTGGTTCACCATCAAGCACAAATATTTCCTGTCGGGCTTTATCGCCCGGAATGGCGCGATGCCGAAGGCCGAGTTTAAAACGCTGGTCGATCCGGCGTTTACCGACGTGGTGAAAACGGCAACGGCTGACGTGATGCTGCCGATGGCCGACATCAAAGCGGGCAAGGGACAGTATCGGTTCTACTACGGCCCCAACGAATTTCAACTGCTGGGCGATGTCGCGCCGGAGTTCGATCGTAACGTCAATCTGGGGTATTCACTGCTGAAACCGATCAACAAATACTTCTTTGTGCCGGTCTTCAACTTCCTGGGTAAGTTTATCTCGAACTACGGGTTGCTGATTATTGCCCTGGTCGTATTTGTCAAACTGTTGCTGACGCCCCTGACCTACAAATCGTACGTGAGCATGGCCAAGATGCGGGTGCTACAACCCGAACTCAACGCCATGAAAGAGCGTGTCGGCGACGATATGGCCAAACAGCAGTCGGAGCAGATGAAGATCTACCAGGAAGTGGGCGTTAGCCCATTGAGTGGCTGTATCCCGGTACTGGCGACCATGCCGATCCTGTTCTCGCTCTTTCAGCTGTTCCCGAACCTGATCGAGCTGCGGCAGCAGCCCTTCCTGTGGTCGAACGACTTGTCGACCTACGACGCGTTCTTTACCTTCCCGGCCTTGCCGTTTATCGGTAGTCACCTGAGCTTGTTTACGGTGCTGATGACGGCGTCGTCGATCGCGTTCGCGTACTACAACAACCTGAACACACCGACGCAGCCGGGTCCGGTGAACATGAAAGCAATGAGTTACGTGTTCCCGCTGATGTTCATGTTCGTGCTGAACTCGTACCCCGCCGGTCTGACGTTCTACTACTTTGTATCGAACGTCGTGACGATTGCGCAGCAGCAGATTATCCGGCGCTTCGTCGATGAAGACAAAATCAAAGCGGTGCTGGACGAAAACCGGCGTAAGAACGCGGCTGGTGAAGGCAAGAAGCCGGGTGGTTTTCAGGCCCTGTTGCAGAAGCAGCTGGCAGCCGCTGAGGAAGCCCGCAAGCAGGCCGAAGAAGCACAGCGGAAAGCGAAAAGTAAAAAATAAAACCATAGTGGGCCGGGCCACGTTGGCCAGGTCGCGTTGGACCACTGTGGCCTGTCATAAACACTGTCTGGCCAAAAGCAACGCACGTGCGTTGCTTTTGTGCGTTAACCCATAAATGGCTATGACGAAACGTATCTGGGTAGGTTGCCTGATTGGTCTCTCGATCATGGCATCGGCCAGCGGGCAACCCGCAACGGACAGTCAGCGCCGGTACAAGGCCGCTGTGCGGCTGGTGCAGACCGGCGACTACGAACGGGCGAAAGGCGAGCTGAATGCCGTTATTCAGCGGGGTGGACCGGTAGCACCTTACGCACACTACTACTACGCACTGGCGGCCTACCGTCAGAAAAAATTCGACCAGGCCCGGCTCATGCTGCGGCAACTGACCGAGCGATTCCCTGACTGGCCGAAGCAGCCCGACGCTACCTACCTGCTGGGTATCTCGCAACTGGAAGAGGGACGCTACGAAGATGGCCTGCGGACGCTGGATGAGCTGAAAGACCCGGCGCTTCGGTCCGATGCCGCCCGTGCTGAACAGGCAATCCTGAGCCGGGCGACGGACCTGCGGGCGCTTAAGCAGTTGAACCGGAATTTTCCCGACAACCGCATCGTAGGGCAGGCGCTGATCGAACTGATTCAACGCTCGTCCAGCGATCGCGACGATCTGGAACTGTCGGACGAACTGACCAACCGGTTCGGTGTGCCCGGAACCGTCACTCCCCGCCTGACGCCGATGACGTCGGCTTCGGCAACGGCACAGACACCACCCAGCCGCACAAACCGTCCGGCTGGTACAGCTGTAGCGCGGCCAAACCGGGCCAAAAGCGGGTATACCGTAGCGGTGATGCTTCCCTTTCGTGTCGAGGATTTTGCCAATGGCAAGCGGTCGCGCAGCAATCAGTACGTGTACGATCTGTACAACGGTATGTTGCTGGCAAAGGCCAAATTGCAAGAGGAAGGCATCACGGTCAATCTACAGGCGTACGACCTGGACAATGATCCGAACAAAACGCTTGAACTGCTCAACAATCCAGCTTTCGCGCAGACTGACCTGATTGTCGGTCCCCTGTACGTTGAACCGAACCGGATTGCGTCGGCCTGGGCCAACCAGAATGGTATCATTCTGCTCAACCCGATTGCGACCAGCAGCGACCTGATTACCGATCAGCCCATGTCGTTTCTGGCGCAGGCATCGCTGGCACGGCAGGCGGAACAGGTAGCCGGGCAGGCTCATTCGATCAACAGCCTGCGCCGGGCCGCCATCTATTTCGGTAGTACGCGCAAAGATTCGCTGTTGGCCGCAGCGTACCGTGACGAACTGCTGCAACAGCGGTATCAGGTTGTCGACTTCCGCAAAATGGGGCCGACCGCGCAGGCAACGGCCGCTTCGCTGTTCAAACCAGTCGCCCCGACTATCCGTCCGGGTACCGTGATGTCGGGCGCTACCCAACCCGCCGGTACCAGTTCAGCCGCGCCGGTAAGCGCACCCGTACCAGCGATCGGCCACGTTTTTTTATCCAGCAGCAACGACGACGATGGTCCCCGCTTGCAGGAAGCCCTGAGCAGCCGGCGGGTAAACGCCCCCTTGCTGGCCACAGCCTCGGCCTTCGACATGTACAAGGATGGTACGTCGACGTTCTCCCGCCGGGATCTGTATCTGCTCTACCCCGATTACATTAGCCCGGACCGGGATGTCGTATCGACGTTCAACCAGACGTATCTGGCCGAACGCAACACGATACCGTCTGTTTTTGCCAGTGAGGGCTACGATATGCTCCTGTTTTTCGGTCGTCAACTAGCCAAAAACAATGGTCTGCGTAACCGCGACGCCATGCGCTCCGACACCGACGACTACCTGTTATCAGGCTTCGACTACACACAATCTAACGACAACCAAATCGTCCCCATCGTTAAGTTCGACGGCGGCCGGTTTATAAAAATCAATTAATGAGTGATTGAGTGACTGAATGATTGAATGATTGAATAGGCTGGCGCATCCCACTATTCAATCACTCAGTCACTCAATCACTCAATCACTCAGTCATTCAATACCATGACGAGCGAACAACTGTTTGAGAAAGCCAAGACACTGATTCCGGGTGGGGTAAATTCGCCGGTTCGGGCGTTTCGGTCGGTAGGGGGAAACCCGCTGTTTATCAAGTCCGCAAAGGGACCATACCTGTACGACGAAGACGGTCGCGAATACATCGAGTTAATTAACTCATGGGGGCCGATGATCCTGGGTCACGCATTCGAACCCGTCGAGAAAGCCGTTGCCGATGCCATTCAGCATTCGTTCTCGTTTGGCGCACCGACCCGCAAAGAAGTCGAGATGGCCGAGCTGATCGTGTCGATGGTACCGTCGGTCGAGATGGTGCGCATGGTGAATTCAGGCACCGAAGCGACGATGGCCGCGATCCGCGTCGCGCGGGGCTTTACCGGTCGCGACAAGCTTATCAAGTTCGAGGGCTGCTATCATGGTCACGGCGACTCATTTCTGATTGCGGCTGGTAGTGGGGCGATGACGATGGGTATTCCCGATTCACCCGGCGTTACCAAAGCGACGGCCGCTGATACGCTGACGGCTCCGTACAACGATCTGGCCGCTGTCGAAGAACTGCTGCTGAACAACCATAATCAGGTGGCGGCCGTCATTCTGGAACCCGTAGTCGGTAACATGGGCTGCGTACTGCCCGAGCCCGGCTTTCTGGAAGGCATCCGCTCGCTCTGCGATCAGCACGGTGTCGTCCTGATCTTCGATGAGGTGATGACCGGCTTCCGGCTTGCCAAAGGGGGCGCGCAGGAACGCTTCGGCATCACTCCCGACCTGACGACGATGGGTAAGATCATCGGTGGTGGTATGCCGGTAGGTGCCTATGGTGGCCGGGCCGACATCATGCGTATGGTGGCTCCGGCTGGTCCGGTGTATCAGGCGGGTACGCTGTCAGGTAACCCGATTGCCATGTCGGCCGGGTTAGCCATGCTGCACCACCTGAACGATCATCCGGAGGTATATACGCGGCTGGATGCGATCGGCGACAAGCTGACGGCGGGTTTCCGGCAGACGCTGGAAAAACTGGGGTTGGCCTACACGATCAATCACATCAGCTCGATGTTCACCCTGTTCATGACGGAACGGCCGGTGATCGATTTTGCCGGTGCGAAGTCGTGCGACACGGCCTTGTTTGGTCGGTACTTCCACGCTATGCTGGATCGGGGTGTGTATTTGGCACCGTCACAATTCGAGAGTCTGTTCCTGTCTGTCGCCCTCACCGACGATCTCGTCGACCGAATCATCCAGGCCAACGACGAAAGTCTGCGTGATGTGATTGGTTAGACAGGATTACAGGATTAGCAGGATTTTTTGATCCTACACAGCGTAGGATCGATAAGTGCAAACGCTACCCAGTTCGTCGGTAAGTTCGGTGTTTACGCTTGACGGTGACGGACGAACCGAAGTTGATGAGTAGGCCGATATCGTGTCCTGTGCTGGTCAGGTAGTTGACAAGCTGGGCTTCGTGGCGTGTGTGCAGGTTCTCGGTGGCTTTGAGTTCAACGATGATACAATCTTCGACGAGTAAGTCGGCAAAGAAATCGCCGACAACCACTGACTCATATAACACCGGAATCGGTTGTTGGCTTACCGCGTGTAAGCCCCGCTTGTCTAATTCTATTAGCATAGCGTTCTCGTATACTTTTTCAAGGTAGCCAGCACCAAGCGTATTATGTACGGTATAGGCTGCTGCGATAATTTGCTCGGTCAAATAGCTATGTTGCATGAATTTTATGATGGTGTGGTGAGTACTGACAAAGCTATCCACCCAAGCAAGAGTACGCAAACCGCTGGGTGACAGCAGACAATAAAATCCTGTCAATCCTGTAATCCTGTCAATAAATACAATGCTTCGCTTTTCTGTCATCATTCCTGTCTTCAATCGCCCCGACGAGCTGCGGGAACTGCTCACAAGCCTGACGCAACAGACGTATACCAACTTCGAGGTGCTGGTCATTGAAGACGGATCGGCGGAGCGGGCCGAAGCTGTGGTCGGGGCGTTTGCGGACAGACTGGCGATACGCTATTTCGAGAAGCCGAACTCAGGGCAGGGTTTCACCCGAAACTATGGCTTCGAACGAGCCACCGGCGACTACTTCGTCATTTTCGATTCCGACGCGCTGGTACCCCCGCATTATTTCGACACCGTCAGTCGGCAACTGAGCAAGCACTGGCTCGATGCGTACGGCGGTCCCGACCGCGCGCACCCCGACTTCACACCCGTTCAGAAAGCGATCAGCTATTCGATGACGTCACCTTTCACAACGGGTGGTATTCGGGGGAGCAAGGCCAACCTGGGCGGTACGTACCACCCGCGCAGTTTCAACATGGGTTTGTCCCGGCAGGTCTGGGAAACGACGCGCGGCTACCGGCTCAGCCGGATGGGGGAAGACATCGAATTTGCCATCCGGATTATCGACAGCGGCTTCACGACCGGACTGATCCCGGATGCGTTCATCTACCACAAACGCCGAACCCGCTTCGCGCAGTTCTACCGGCAACTCCGCTTTTTCGGTCGCGCCCGGATCAACATCTCGCGCTACTACCCCCGCGAACTGAAGCTGGTGCATACCTTCCCGGCACTGTTTACGCTCTACGTATTCGCTGTCCCCTTTTGGCTGCTCATCAATCCATGGCTGTTTGGCCTGGCTGTTGCGGGTCTGCTGGTGTTTTCGCTGGCGATTCTGATCGACGCAAGCCGGAAAGAAAAAAGCCTGTATGTGGGCTGGCTGAGCGTAAAGGCCGCTTTCGTACAACTGATTGGCTACGGTGTTGGCTTTATGAGCGAAGGCTGGAAACGACTACGCGAACCAACCGGATTCCGCGAAACCGGTGCAACCATCGATTATCCGTCCTGACAAGAGGCTGGTCTGTATTTTGCTGCGTATATAGTCGATGGTGCTTGACAATGTCGCGCTTTTAATGTATATTACGTAATTGTTAAGTAACTGAAGCCGCCCCCGAAACGCGCGTTTCAGTTAATAGCCCCTAACGTAAACACATGGCAAAACTCAGGAAACCCCCCGGTCAGCGTATGATTAACCGTATGAGCACGCGTGCAAAGTGGCAGGTGCTGACGCCGTTAAGCATGCTGTCCTTTGTGGTGGGCCTGTGCGTATTCAGTGAAGCCGCTTTCCGGCGGATACAGGGCGCTCCCACCACCCAATGGGTGCTTTGGGGCGTTTACGGCTTAGTGTTTACTGTGGGGGGGCTGCTGCTCTTCGGACAGGCGCAGCGATTCCGGTCGCAGCTCGATTACCGGCGCTTTGTGCGTCGGGAGCTAAAAAAGCGTGATCGGGGACGGGGGCGCGACACGCAAGCGAACCGTACCAAACAAAAATCCTCACCCGGTCGGAGTGAGGATTAAGTGATTCGCAATACGGCGTATGATTAGGCCTGCTGCTTCTTCTCTTCGAACGATGCTTTGATTGCGTCTACGTCGACGTTCCGGATGATCGGCTTGCGCAGCAGTTGTTTGATCGCGTTGGTTTTGTTGTTGGCGACGGCGCGGTTCTTACGGCCTTTCCGCTTCAGTTCTGTTACTGCCATGACGGTATCGTATGTTTTAAATGACGGTTCAATTTTTCGAACCGCAAAAATAAGGTTTTATCTCATAAAACGACAGTAGTCACGCCGTTTTTTCATCGGGATGTCCAGGCGAATGGTGAGCAGAAACCGTAAAATCCTGTTTATCCTGTACGCCTGTCCCTTATTTTTGCGCCATGCAAAAACCGACCTTACCCAAAGGCACTCGTGACTTCGGGCCGGAGCAAATGCGCAAACGGCTCTTTATTTTCGATACGATCCGGCAGACGTTTCAACGCTTCGGCTTTCAGCCCCTCGAAACGCCATCCATGGAAAACCTGTCGACGCTGATGGGGAAGTACGGCGATGAAGGGGATCAACTCCTGTTCAAAATCCTGAACTCCGGCGATTTCGCGGGTAGCCTGACTGAAGCTGACTTGCAGGCTGGCAGCAAAAAGCTGACGCCGAAGATCAGTGAAAAAGGCCTGCGGTACGATCTGACGGTTCCCTTTGCCCGCTACGTAGTGATGAATCGGAACAACCTGCCGATGCCCTTTAAACGGTATCAGATGCAGCCGGTGTGGCGCGCCGATCGGCCGCAACGGGGTCGCTACCGTGAGTTTTACCAGTGCGACGCCGATGTCGTTGGGACGGATTCGCTGCTGTGCGAAGCGGAGATTATCCTGATGATTCACGAGGTGATGCGCAATCTGGGTATGCAGCACTTCACGCTCAAGATTAACAACCGCAAAATTCTGGCGGGCATTGCCGAAGCCATCGGTATGCCGGGGCAGGAGGGGCCGCTGTCGGTTGCTATCGACAAGCTGGATAAGATTGGCAAAGACAAGGTACTCGACGAACTGCGTGAACGTGGTTTTTCGGAAGAAGCTATTACCAAACTGGAACCGCTGTTCGGATTCGACAACGCGTCGACAGCCGACACGCTGACTATGCTGGCTAGTTGGCTGGACGCATCGACCACCGCGCAACAAGGTGTGGCTGAACTACAGGAAACGCTGCAACTGGCGACGATGGCCGGTCTGGAAAATGCGCAGATCGACATCGACCCGACGCTAGCCCGTGGTCTATCGTATTATACAGGGGCCATCTTTGAAGTAAAAGCCAACGGTGTGTCTATCGGTAGCATCAGCGGGGGCGGTCGCTACGATAACCTAACGGGCGCGTTTGGCATGCCGGGCCTGTCGGGTGTAGGTATCTCCTTTGGCGTCGACCGGATTTACGACGTTATGGACGAATTGAATCTTTTTCCCGCCGGAACCGGGCAGGGCACGCAGGTCCTGATTGTGCCGTTCGACGCCGACGCGCGTGGCGTAGCGTTGCCCCTGGTGACGCAATTGCGGGCTGTGGCTATTCCGGCTGAGGTATATCCTGATCTGGCAAAGGTGAAAAAGATGCTCGACTACGCGAATGCCAAGCAGATTCCCTACGTCGTGCTGATCGGGTCGGAAGAAGTGCAGACTGGTCAGTTGACGGTAAAAAATATGGTCACGGGTGAACAACAAAAGATAGCCCAGGCTGATGTTGCGTCGTTTGTAAGACAGAGGTAATGCCCAATCATTCGTAGTTAGTCGGTTGAAAAACAGACCTAAAAGGTTTTCGAAAACCTTTTAGGTCTTGCTCCACTTCATTTACGGCATTCGAGTGCGGCTGCCCCTTCGAAGCGATCGGCAGCTTCGACATGCCGGAACATCGGGTCTTCGGAATCATTGAACCGGCAGGCCCGGATCTGCACAAAGCCAGCTTTTCGTAATTCTTCGGCCAGTGATTTCGTATCCCACATCCATAAATGGTGTGAATTGCCAAACAGGGCGCTAATCCGGCTGCGAACGGTTGTCGGCCGGGCTTTGACACCCAGCAAGGTCGTGTCGATAAAGGCAATGCTCGATGCAGGGTTGCCTTTGTCCAGCTCCGCAATATAGGCCCTGGCTGCCGATTCCAGATCGGGAACGACACAGCGGAAGACACCACCGGGCTTTAGAATGCGGTACGAATTCGTGAGCGCCCGCCGAAAGTCATCGAGCGACAAATGTTCCAGCGTGTGGGAGCAATACAGCCCATCGCAGGTGTTGTCGGCAACGGGAAGTCCCCTGATGATGTCGCCGTATAAAACGTTGTCCGGGAAAACGGTATTCAGCCGCTTTTTCAGTAACGAGCCAGCAATAGGAAATTGCTGAATGCGAAGCGTAGGCGAAACGTCGAAATTAGTCCATTCGCTGGGCGCTGACAGCCCGCATCCGTATTGTACGTACATCTTGTCCATTCTCGCTATAAGTAGTATCTGCCTGTTTATCGGTCGACGTAGCGAAAGGTCATCGATGTGCAAAAAGAATCAGGCTAAACCACCAGGTATGGAGAAAGTACAGGCAGATGTATGGTTTGTGCGGGTTGCACGCAGCAGGACGATTGCTGGTTATTGGTTGGTATTGGTCGCAACTGATAGGCTGTTCACAGGTGACGCTATTAAAAAAACAAGGCCCCATTGTTCGTGCAATGGGGCCTTGTACTGACGTATAGAATGGCGACTGGTGCTACTCGGTCACGACTGCGGTTACAAGTTCAACAAACTGATCGACAGCCAGCCCGGCGACAGCGCCGATAACGATAATAGCGGGATTGTCGATCTGCGTCTCGCCAACCCGCGCCACGATCGTATCGACGCGGCCCGTCACGACCCGCTGTTCGGGTAGTGTTCCGTTCTGAATAATCGCAACAGGCGTCTCGCCCTTTCCGGATTCGGCAAATAAACGAGCAATCTCCGGCAACTTGTGCATGCCCATCAGCACGACAACCGTTGCCGACGACTGCGCGGCCAGTGTCAAGTCGGCCGAAAGCTGACCAGCTTTGGTCGTACCCGTAACAACCCAGAAGCTTTCCGACAGGCCACGGGTGGTCAACGGAACACCGGCTGACGCGGGTACCGCGTAGCTACTCGACAGCCCCGGCACTACCGCCGTGTCGAGCCCATGCTGCCGGGCGTATTCCAGTTCTTCGTACCCACGGCCAAAGACAAACGAGTCGCCCCCTTTCAGGCGTACCACATGGCCATACTGCTGTGCGTAGTGGACAATCAGCGGGTTGATGTCTTCCTGCATGCAGGAATAAGCCCCGCGCCGTTTTCCGACGTACACTTTGAGCGCATCCGGCCGGCAATGATTCAGTAGATCGGGATGAACAAGGGCGTCGTACATGACTACGTCGGCCTGCGCCAGTGCCCGTACACCTTTTAGCGTAATCAGGTCCGGATCGCCCGGTCCCGCGCCAACGAGAGTAAGTTTCATGAATTGACTGATAGAGTGATAGAATGACTGAATGATTAGGTGATGAATTGCCCACGCAGGCTTACTCAATCAGTCGATCATTCAGTCATTCAACCGTATTAGCTGTCCTTGGCCTGCACGAGTTCGTGGAGTTCGGGAAGGCCTTCCTGCTCGATCTGCGCATTGCGATAGGCGTGTACGGCGTGTAGAAATGCGTCGGCATCGGCCAGGAACTGTCGGGCAAAGGTCTCGGTTGGTTCCTGCTTGTTGATGCTGAAAACCTGCGCTTTGAACGTGCCCTCGGTTGCGTGGAAGCCCGACTCACCGGCAAACGCCTTATCAAAATCGTTGATGATACCGTACTGCGTGTTAGTGGGCTGGTCGCGGCTCATCAGGGCTGCTTTGGCACCGGTCACGAAAACGTTGTAGGCGTGGTACAGCGCATCGGCCCATCGGCCATCGGCCACCGCTTCCCGCGACCAGTTGGCTTTCTCCGTGGCTTCGTCCAGCGTCGTAGCGACCAGATCGATCAGTACGCTGGCGCACTCACCAACGCCCACTTCCGTTACGTACGGTTCCGTATGGTCCCAGTCGATATAGTCGGTGTTGACCAGTGTTTTCAGGTCAGCCAGCGGCTTGAGCAACTGATAGAAATAGTTCTTACCCTGCCGAGCGTAATAGTCGCTGTAGTATTCGCCGTCGAACGCATGGGCTTCGAAATCACGCAGCAGCAGCCGTAGCGAATCGGGGCCACGCTTGGTCGGGATCTTGATAACTTTGTCGGCAATCAATCCTTCGCCTTTTCCGTTGAAACCACCACCCAGCAGGACCTGTAGGGCCGGTAACACGTAAGCCCCATTTTTCAGCGATGAGCCATGATAACCGATGTTGGCCACGGAATGCTGTCCGCACCCATTCATACAGCCCGAAATCTTGATCTTGATGTCGTCGTTGTAAACCAGATCCGGAAACTCTTCGCGCATCATCGTTTCCAGCGCCCGGGTGATGCCGTAGCTGCTCGAAATCGCCAGGTTACAGGTGTCGGTACCGGGGCAGGTCGTAATGTCGGCGGTGGTATCGAAGCCCGGTTCGGCCAGGCCGAGTGCGTCGAGCGCATCGAAGACGGCGGGCAGATTTTCGGGCCGGACATACCGAAGCAGGTACCCCTGATTGACCGTTACGCGGATATCGTCGGCAGCGTAGTTCTTGACAACCTGTGCCAGCGCCCGCGCCGTGTCCGAATGCATATCACCAAGCAGCACGCGCAACTGAACCGCGTACCAGCCCGCCTGTTTCTGCTCAAATACGTTGGTGTTCAGCCAGGTTGCATACTTAGGGTTTTCGGTAGTCGGTATACGGTTTTCGGTAGTCTGCGCGGCCTGTTCAGGTTCTGTAAACGGTGAACTGGAAACCGAAAACTCCTTAACCTTCAAGGCTGGCGTTTCGTCGGCCACGCGCCGGAGTAGTTCTTCCAGACCGATGTCGTTGAGGAGATACTTCATCCGGGCCTTGTGGCGTTTCTGCCGTTCGCCGTAGCGATCGAACACGCGGATAACTCCTTCGATAAACGGAATCACGCGCTCTTCTTCCAGAAACTCGGAAGCTGTCTGCGCCGGGAAGGGCTGTGCGCCAAGGCCACCGCCCAGCATTACCTTAAAGCCGCGTTTGCCATCCTGAATGCGCGGCACCAGACCGACGTCGTGCATGTAGCCGTAGGCCGAATCAGCTTCGCTGGACGAGACGGCAATTTTAAACTTACGGCCCATGTCCTGACAGATGGGGTTCCGCAGGAAGTAGTCGAAAATGGCGTAGGCATGGGGCGTAATGTCGAACGGTTCCTGGGGATCGATGCCCGCCCGGGCCGAACCGGTCACGTTGCGGACAGTATTACCACACGCTTCTTTCAGCGTGATCCCCGCGTCTTCCAACTCGGCCCAGAGCTGGGGCGAATCAGCCAGTTTGACGAAGTGAAGCTGAATATCCTGCCGGGTCGTTGCGTGCAGATTACCCGTAGCGTATTTATCCGATAGATCGGCAATGCGGATCAACTGATCGGCCGTGATGCGCCCGTGGGGAAGCTTGATGCGGATCATCTGCACCCCCGGCTGACGCTGTCCATAGACGCCCCGGGTGAGCCGAAATTTGCGGAAGGCTTCGTCGGCAATGTCGCCAGCCCGAAACGCATTGATTCGGCGGTCGAGATCGAGAATATCACGCCGGGCGGCAGGACTTACGCGGTCGCTGATGTCAAGGGTCATAATGCTAATTGTCTATAGACTTAATCAACTAATATATTAAAACGAAACGCCGGGGATGGGCCGGCGTACGAGTGAGTGTAGTGCTAGTACAATAGTAACACATGTGCGCCTTTTCCGGGTTCCGACCGACTATAACGATTGGTTATGGCCGATAAAGGGAAGTTATTTAGTGGGGGATAGACAAAATGAGTTGGATAACGAAAGCCTAACTGCCTACTTTCGTCTTCTGGTAAGCAGATCAGCCGTATTGACACGAAGCGTAATCCCGACTATACGATGCCCCAATCTTCCCTTTTTGTTGATGACGACTCGCTGACCTGGGAGTCGACGGCCGACGGCGTAAAGCGCAAGACAATGGTCTACGAGCCCGACATGATGGTCGTCAAAGTAGCGTTCGAGGATGGTGGCATTGGCGCCGTACACCGCCACGTTCATGTACAAATGTCGTACGTCGCGAGTGGTGTATTCAGGATAACCATTGGCGACGAAACACGCGAACTCCGGCAGGGCGACGCGTTTTACATACCGTCAAACGTCTGGCATGGAGCCGAATGCCTCGAAGCCGGCATGCTGATCGATAGCTTTACCCCTATGCGGGACGATTTTTTGTGAGGAATTCGGTTTACAGTTTTCGGTTTACGGTGGCCACGCGGTGGTCGCCACCGTGGCGCGGTGATTGCCTGAATCGAGAAATATCCGTGAACTGTAAACCGAAGACCGAATACCGTAAACTGAATACCGAATTTTATGGATCTGATTATCAAGAAAAACCCGACTGATCTGGCGAAAGCCGCTGCCGACCTGATTACGAAGCGGATCACCGACGTCCTGAAAACGCAGGACCGGTTTACGATTGCGTTGTCGGGCGGAAGCACACCGAAGGCACTGCATGAGCTGCTGGCGAAAGCGCCTTATGTCGAACAGATACCCTGGGCGCAGTTGCACGTATTTTGGGGCGATGAGCGCTATGTGCCCATCGACGACGAGCAAAGCAATGCCGGCATGGCTTACGACACCTTATTGGGGCACGTGTACACACCCGAAGAGCAGATTCACGTCTGGAAAACGGAGCTGGAGCCGGCCGAAGCCGCTGCTGACTACGACCGTGTGCTACACGAGTACTTCGGCGACACCGGCCCGACGTTCGACCTGGTGCTGCTGGGCATGGGTGACGATGGACACACCTTGTCGTTATTTCCCGGTACGGAGGTCGTTCATGAGCAAACGGCCTGGACGGCAGCTTATTTCCTGACAAAACAGGATATGTACCGACTGACGCTGACAGCACCCATCGTGAACCGGGCGAAGTGCGTACTCTTTCTGGTAGCAGGGCCGAAAAAGGCCGCACCGCTGAAGGAAGTACTCGAAGGCGATTATAACCCGGACGTGTATCCATCGCAGCAGATCAAGCCGACCGACGGCGAACTGATCTGGCTCGTCGACGAGAAAGCCGCTGCTGATCTTGAGTAACTAATATTTAAAAATAGATAATTTTAAGTAACCTGTCTGCTCCGCCGGTGTCATAATAGCTGGCAGAGCAGACTTTTCTTTTGTACTATTTTATTGTCATATAGAAAGATTATTCGGACCGACATTACCACACGATCATTATTTTTGAAGATTCTAAAATACACACATGTTCATAACGAATATATTGATACGACAGTTAATCGTTTTTTTGCTTTTAGTAACTACATGCGCTTCAATTACAGTTACCGCTCAATCCATTTCTGCCGATCGATACCGCATTGATGCAACGAATAAACTGATCCTTTGCAATAAATTGCCTGCCACCACGGGTACAAAGCCTCTATCGGTTACACTTGATCAGGTATATACCTTTCCCGATAGCATCACTGCCCTGAAACGGGGTGTCTTTTATTCCGTTGATCGTAATGGCGTTAGCTACTCGCTGATGTTCACGTCGCTACCCATGATAAACGTTCAGACGCGGGGAAGAGACATCGTGAGCAGCCCGGCTATCATGACGAAGCTGACAATCGCTGACACGACAGGTAAGACCCGACTAAAATGGTCAGCGGTATCGATTCGGGGGGCATATACCAGCACATTACCCAAAAAATCGTATAAAGTCGTCTTCTACACGGACTCAACGGGGAAAAGCACAAAAGACACTGCCCTGTTTGGTATGCGGGAAGATAGCGAATGGCTGTTGCTGGCCATGTATACTGAACCACTGCGCGTCAACAATGTAACGTCGTATGCACTTTGGCTGAAGATGCACAAACTCTACTATGCCAGTCAGGAGGCCGATGCCGTACCGGGCATTCGTACACGCTACGTCGACGTCTTTTTGAATGGCGTTTATACGGGTCTGTATCTGCTGACTGAACCGATAGACCGGAAACAGCTGAAGCTGAAAAAGACGAGCAGCAATGGTATGGTGCGCGGTGAACTGTATAAATCAGTGGATTGGACGGACGCAACCCTCTTCACGGGTGTGCCGTCGCTCAGTGATGCCAACCGCGACACCTGGGCTGGCTACGAACTCAAGTATCCCAACGATACAACGTTCTGGACGAATCTGTATGGGCTGACCAACTTTGTCGTCAACAGTACCGATGAGCAGTTTAAAAGCGGCCTGAATGCGCGCTGGCAGACCGATAACCTGATCGATTACTTTCTGTTTCTTAACTTGGTCAGGGCCGCTGATAACCGGGGGAAAAACCTGTACATCGCCCGTTATAAAGAGGACGAACCGT
This sequence comes from Spirosoma oryzae, assembly GCF_003002825.1. Classification (GTDB taxonomy): domain Bacteria; phylum Bacteroidota; class Bacteroidia; order Cytophagales; family Spirosomataceae; genus Spirosoma; species Spirosoma oryzae. The sequence goes on from NZ_PVTE01000017.1 coordinate 59,618, forward strand.
ATATCTATGTTCCCTGGGACCTCGATGGTACGCTGGGCAACATGTGGGCTGGTTACCGGGACGACGTGACAACATATATCCTGAGCAATGGCTTGTATGAGAAGTTATTGCGGGTCAATCCCGGTTCGTTTAAAGAGCGCGCAAAAACGCGGTGGTTCGCTTTGCGGAAGAATATCTTCGACGCAGCAGCGCTCAAAGGCAGTTTAACTACAAATGTGCAGCGGCTGGTAAACGATGGAGCCTACAGCCGGGAGGGCCGGCTGTGGCCGACGCCAGATATAGCCGATGAAACTACATACGCCACAAACTGGATCGATCGACGATTAGCGTATCTGGATGGCTATTTTACTGAATTTCCTGATGTATGTTCAAACCAGGTGGCTCCGACGATCATGGCTACTTCGTCGACCGTCACGCAGGGACAGTCAGTTACGCTGACAGCCATCGGCTGTGCCTACACAACTACCTGGAATACCGGAGCGACAGGCAATACGCTTGTAACAGCTCCTGCACAGACTACTTCCTATACGGCCGTTTGTGTGCAAACGACGGCCACAAATTGTAAAAGCCCTGCGTCGACTCCTTTATTGGTTACAGTAGTGCCTGGCGATAGCACAACCGCTATGGCCGATCTATCGGTTATGCAATACAGCGATGCATCCGTTATGGCTATTGGGCAACGCGCTCGGCTTACGATCGGGCTGACTAATGACGGGCCGGCCACAGCCCGAAATGTCCGGTTGCAAAATAGGTTGCCGGCTGGTATTGGCTTCCTGTCGGTGGTAGAAGGCAGCGTAACGGTTAGTAACTCTGTCGTTGATATGGCCGTTGATAGTGTTAAAGCGGGGCAGACAATCTTGTTCACCTATGACGTGCAGCCGACTGTTGCCGCCACCTACAGAAACGCAGTGCAGGTACTAAGTAGCGGTACCCTTGATCCCGACAGTGAGCCTGGGAGCGGAACCGGTGATGGCGAAGATGACATGGCGTTGACGAGCATTCGAACAGCCGGAGAAAGTGCGTCGGTCAATGAATCGCCAAACCCATACCAGCATGCGTTGCCTGCGGTACAATCGAACCAGCCCAAACCAGACTCGGCTTCGGCAGATTTAAGCCTAAGACTGGCTGCTGATCGACTATACTGCCCCGTAAACGGACAGATAACGCTTACGATAGAGGTACACAACCGTGGTGGACTAGGGGCTACCGGCGTCGTTACTGAACTGACGTTACCCGACGGTCTTTCGTTTGTTAGCGGAGATGGCTTCGTTGCTGCTGGCAATAAATTAACCAACGCAGCTGTGTCGTTAGCCGCAGGAGAGAAACGTCAGCTCTCCTGCGTTGTGCAAGCCGCTGATGTAGGCCATAAGACAATAGCCGCCCAGATTCTTCAGGCAGATCAGCACGATCCCGATTCGACTCCGGGAAATGGTACTGCCAACGGTGAAGATGATGAAGATCAACTAAGCATTCGCGTTATGACTGGCGCAAATGCTTTGAACTAACTACCCTGGACTCGTCCATTTTTTGCTTGAGGTCGAATGTGATGGTCGGGAAGAACAGCGTAATCTGGTTGGCAGAAAACGCTTTTTTGATTGCTTTCATGCCTTCGCTGGACGCGGCCATAGGGCTTGTTTTGATCGGGTCGATCCAGAACCAGACGACAAACTGAATCGAATTGTCGCCAAAGGCTTTATAGTATAGATCGACGGGGCGTTCGGGCAGGACAAACGGCAATTGTCGAACAGCCTGCTGCGCCACTTGCTGTGTGCGGTCCAGGTCGTCGAGGTACGATACGTTGGCAGCCAGCTCGATTCGGCGCTGCCCGATCCGCGAGTAGTTGGTGATCGGTTTCTGGAAAACGTCTTTACTGGGAATCTCGACCGTTTGCCCCTGCCCGTTGTCGATCACGACCGACCGTAGTTTGATGTCGATAACCTTACCGGTATAGCCGTTCGTTTCAACGGTGTCGCCAACCTGAATCGGGCGGGCCAGCGCGATCATGGCCCCTGAAATGAAATTGGCCGTCAGGTCCTGAAAGGCGAACCCGACGGCGAGGGCCAGAATACCAGCCCCCGTCAGCAGGGAGGCCACCGTTTTGTCGAGTCCCAGTACGCCGAGTGCGATAAACAGGCCGACGGCCATTAGCAGGACCCGGGCCAGGGCACCCGCCAGGTTGATGAGGGAAACGTTGTGGCTGACCCGGTTCAAACCCCGTACACCCCAGCGGCTTACCCAGCGGGAGAGAAACGAAAAAACGATAAGAATGAGAATCGCCAGGCCGAGGTTGGGGATGAGTTTGATACCCGCCCGGCTCCAGTGCACTAGTTCTGCGTAAATCAGATCCGCAGCTTGTGAAAAATCCATAAGTAGTGAGGATGTACTGTCGAAGTAACCGACAGGCACTGGCTAGTGTTTTCCCCGAAAAGCAAGCCTGACTGGTCAGATTCGTACCAGAGTCGGGCAGGATTTGGTAGGCCGGGCGGCAACTTCGTCGTAATTTTGCGCGTTGACAAACTAAGTACCAACGTAGCTGTTATGACCACCACGTCGCCCGTTTACCTCGATAATGCTGCCACTACCAAACTCGATCCGGCCGTGCTGGAGGCCATGTTGCCCCTGATGACGGAGCAGTTTGGCAACCCTTCGTCGATTCACAGCCACGGGCGACAGGTCAGGACGGCGATCGAGAAAGCGCGCAAGACGGTGGCGTCGCTGCTCAACACCTCACCCGCTGAAATTTTCTTTACGTCAGGGGGGACCGAAGCCGACAACACGGCCATTCGGAGCAGTATCGACACCTTCGGACTGACCCACGCCATCACCTCGCCCCTCGAACACCATGCCGTCCTGCACACGCTGCAACATCTGGCGCAGGCAGGTACCATCCGGCTTAGTATGGTCGATATCGATGAGCAGGGGCACATCGACCTGAATCACCTGGAGAAACTCCTGCGCGAACACCGGATTGCGGGTGGTCCCTCGGCCCGGTCGCTGGTGTCGCTCATGCACGGTAACAACGAGATTGCCAACCTGCTGCCCATCGAACGGGTAGGGGAGTTGTGCCGCGCCTATGATGCTATCTTTCATTCGGATACGGTGCAGACGATGGGCCACTTCCGACACGATCTGCAAACCCTGCCGGTCGATTTTATCGTGGGGGCCGGTCACAAATTCCACGGTCCGAAAGGAGTTGGTTTTCTGTACGTCAACGCCGACACGAAAATTCACCCGTTCATCTACGGTGGCGCGCAGGAGCGTAACATGCGGGGGGGAACGGAGAACGTCTACGGCATCGTCGGCCTTGCTAAAGCCCTTGAGATTGCTTACGCTGAAATGGACCAGCATAAGCAGCACATCACCAGTCTGAAACGGCGCATGATCGAACGACTGCGCGAGGGACTGCCCGGCGTGTCGTTCAACGGCGACTCGGCCAATATCGACAGTAGCCTGTACACGGTATTGAACGTCAGCCTGCCGGCGTCGGAGTTGAACGACATGCTGCTGTTCAACCTCGATATCGCCCGAATTTCAGCCTCGGGTGGCTCGGCCTGTTCGAGCGGGTCCAATGTCGGGTCGCACGTGCTGGCTGCGCTGCCGGGCATCGATGCGAGTCGGGGCTACGTACGGTTCTCGTTCGGTAAATACAACACCACCGCCGAAATAGACTACGCTGTCGATACCCTGGTTGGCCTTTACCAGAAAGAACTGACGCTGTAACGGCCATCAGCCGCATCGCGTGTTGACTTCATTGGCAAATTGGCTTATATTGAACTGACAAGAACCGGGAAACAATGATCGCGACAAAATCGGGCGTGCAGGTGAAGAAGCCGCGTTTGACCGTACCCGAATACCTCATCTACGAAATATTGGACGGTAAGCCGATTCATTACAAAGGCTATCGGGAGGTATTGGCAGGCACAAAAACGTATGCAGAGATAATGGGATCGAGCACTTTGCAGTCATTTGTAATAGCATATATACAACGCTTGCTATTTACCCAATTGAGCGACGATACGTTCACTATTTTGTCGAGCGAAACAGGTATTCATCTTGATAAGCGCAGTAATCTAGCTGGCGATATTCTTATTTTCGACAACGCCACGTTGCCGATCGATGCTATCGATGAATTTTACGCGCAGGTACCGCCACGTGTTGTCATCGAAGTCGACATTACCGCCGATCCTACTGACATTGATACGGATAGCTATATTTTCCAGAAGACCCAGAAGTTGCTGAATTTTGGCGTCGAGAAAGTAATCTGGGTTACGACGCAGGCTAAGAAAGTCACTGTAGCCACACAAGACGCCGACTGGCAAATCAAGGACTGGCATAAAGACATTGACGTACTGAACGGCGTCCGTTTCAATATCGGGGCCTATCTCACGAAAAAAGGCTCTTCCTTCGCCTAAATGCTTGTCGGGTGGAATGCCAGCGTGCTGCTCTTATCTCACCAGACGGGACAGGCAGTAGCTGATACTTGCTCGATAGTCAGGCTCTCATGATTTAGTTTGCACTTTGGTCGTTGGTCGATACGAGAAGTATCCCAGTCAGGCAAAGCGAAAGTAATTTTCCTGCTCGTTCGACAAGTCAATCCCGATTTGACAGCAGGCTGATGGGATAATGAGCAAACTTACGATCGTCTGATAAAACCGTAAAGCCTGTGCTGGCTGCCTGAGCAATGATAATGCGGTCAAAAGGGTCGCGATGTTCTTCTACCAACTGAATTTCGTAAAATCGCTGGGCGTGGTCAGTCGTGATAGCTAGGACCTGCACTTGCAAATCGCTCAATGCTTGATCGATAAATGTTGATAATGGAGCCGTGGCCTTGATTTCCTTGGGCTTTGTTTCAAATAGCTGAGCGATCTCAATCAACGAAATCGCACTGATATACTTGGGGCTGCTACCCATGATTATCCGAGTTATTTTTCGGCTAATTTTCTCGGGTTTGCTGTAGGCGTTAAGGAAGATATGCGCATCCAGTAGATAACCCTTCATTCCTTCAAATCGTCATCAAACAGCGTATCCGACATAAAGAGTACAGCCTTACCGGTACCCATCTTGACTTTGGGTTTTCCGTCAGGTCGAGTGGTGGTCTGCTTTTTAGTAGCGACAGGCTTGTTATCCTGTACGGTATGGTTTGTACGGGTTTGCATGTGGATACGTTTACTGGGCAAAAATGTAACGAAAAAGCCAATAACTTAGTGCGTCTGTACGGGAATCTCTCCGTTGGCAGGCAGCAGCTGTCATCGTTATCGTTGGGCCACTTGGCTAAACAGACGTGTAAAGATTGATACTACTCAGCTTTTGGGGGATTCTACGTGTTACTTACCTTAACTGACTATGCTGCCTGTTGCCTTACTTCTGTCGGTAATTTTTGGTGCCATTGGCTTTATCGTAACGAAAGACAATGCGTCGTATCTGTTATCGGGGTATAACACGATGACTGAGCAGGAGCGGCAGGCCGTCGACATTACGGCGTACCTGCGGTTTTTCAGGCGGTTTCATTTCGTTCTGGCGGTATCATTATTGGCTGGTGCCTGTCTGTTACACTTGCTCAATGCCAACTGGGCCAGTCAGTTTGTGACGCTGTTTCCGCTGGTAGCTTACAGCTATTTCTCCGTTAAAACGGCTTCGTTTTACAGGGCAGTAGCAAAGTCAGCGTGGTCTACAAACTTGTTTGTAGGGGTGCTGGTCGTCGCGTCCATCAGCGTATTGAAGCTCAGCACGACCGCCTACGAAAGTAACCGACTGGTGCTGCATCAGCATCAACTGGAGATCACGGGCGATTACGGATTTAGCCTGAACCGACAGGCTGTTTACCGACAGCGGGTGGTGAATGAATTGCCTCCGATCGCGTATCGGGCCAACGGTTTTTCCGGCGGTGACTACGCCAAAGGACGTTTCAAGGTAAAAGGCGGTAAGTCCGTCTTTCTCTTCGTCAACAAAACGAAGCGCCCGTACCTGCTGCTTGAGACGGCCAAAGGCGATGTGTACTACAACCACGATACGCTGAATATGCAAACGGTGAGCGATGAGGTCGGGCGATGGCTGGTCGCGAAGCAATAAGATACGATAAGTGGAGCAACAACTGTAGCTGTAGTCGACTGAAACAGTGTATCAACAAACTGGGCCGGACACAATGTCCGGCCCAGTTTGTTAGTGAGAAAACCAACTGTCGGGTATGTCCTGCGGGGCGGAGCCGTTCAGACTGTATTTGAGTTTGAGCGTGAAGCCGCCACCCCCTTCGATAAAGTCGGCGGAGAACGGATGAGCGCCTTTGCTGAGGGCTACCTGCCCGCTTTTTTCGATGGGGAAATGGTTACCGTCATTGTCAACGACGAGCCGGTCGGCGATGTGCAGCACACCCCCGTCGTCGCAGGTGTAGAAGAAGCTGTAGACGCCGGTTTCTGGCACAGTCAGGTAACCCCGGTATTGCAGGCCGAAGCTGGGGGCGTTGACCGAGGACGGTACCAGAAGGTTAGTCGTCGTGAACGTGCTGTCGGCGGTCAGCGGCTGCATCTCGGCAACTTTGCGGAACGCTTTCTTGAAATAACGGACCTGTAACCCCGCTTTCGGAGCACTTACCGTAACCGGATTGGCATAAGCCTGTTGCTGGTAGCGCAGCGTATACACGTCGCCCCGCACCCCCGATGGCGTAAAGGCGGCTACGCTGACCGTCTGCGGTTTGTCGATCACCAGACCGTCGGGTAGGGTGGGCGACGTGGCCTGCGGTTGGTTGCCGTCGGTTGTGTAGCGGAGAATGTAGCTGTCGAGTGGTTTGCGAATACGGAGCGTGGCCTTGTCAACAAACACGTTTTCTTCGGCGAAGCCCGACAGGTCGGGCAGGCGGTAGTGAATGCCCAGTTGCTCCATCCGCAGAAGGTGGGGCAACAGCCGTTGCTGAAACGACGGATAGTCTTTCTTGCCTGTCCAGACGACTTCGGACAGCGCCGTCATGCGGGGCATGGTCATGTAGTCGACGCGGTTTTCCGTGGGAATGTATTCGGTCCAGGTGTTGGCCTGTGCGCCCAGAAACTGGTTGGCCCGTTGCGGGGTAACGCCCTCCGGTACGACCGCCAGCTTGTACACATTTTCGACCGACTGACTACCCGGCGGGCTGTCGAAGTAGAGCGTGCTGACGGGCGTCATGACGACGTCGTTCCCGTTGCGGGCCGCTTTCTGTGGCGCATCCTTGACCCAGCTGCGCCAGTACATGACGGCCGTCGACGGCTTCAGCCCCCCTTCGAGCGCATCGTCCCAGACCATGAGTTTCTTGCCTTTCGACTGCACAAAGCGCTCCATGCGGTGCACGAAGTAGCTTTGCAACTCCTCGACGTTTTTAATGCCTTCGCGCTTCATTAGCTCCTGACAGGCCGGTGTCTGCGACCAGGTCGACTTCTCGACTTCGTCGGCACCGATGTGCACGTACGGACTGGGAAACAGCGCAATTACTTCACTCAGCACCGTTTCCATAAACGTGTACGTCGGTTCGTTGCAGGGGCAGATGGGTACCGAAAACGTTTTGCCCCAACCCGATTGGCCGGTGCAGCTCAGCATCGGATAGGCGTTGATGGCCGCACTCAGGTGACCCGGCATATCGATTTCGGGGATGATCTCCACGTGTCGGGCGGCAGCGTACGCAATCAGGTCACGCATCTGGGCCTGCGTGTAGAAGCCACCGTACTGCGTTTTACCGTTCTGCTGCCGTAGGAATTGCTTGGGTAGATCGAAATCGGGGTTGGTCTGGGCGCGCTTCAGCACCACCGAATCCTGGTTGTTGTAGGTACGCCAGGCCCCTTCGCTCGTCAGCTTGGGGTACGCTTTGATCTCCAGTCGCCAGCCCTGATCGTCGGTGAGGTGGAGGTGGAATTTGTTGAATTTGTACAGCGCCAGCCGGTCGATGAACTCGCGTAGGTAGTCGATGGAAAAGAAATGGCGCGACACGTCGAGGTGCATGCCCCGCCAGTTGTAGGCAGGCTGATCCTGAATCGTAACAGCGGGTAGTGGTAGCGATGCAACGGTTGTGCCCGGCTTCTCCACGCTGACGGGCAGCAGTTGCCGGATCGTCTGTACGGCGCGGAACATCCCCACCGGCTGCGCGGCTTTCAGCGTCACCTGCTGCGGGGTAATGGTCAATGCGTACCCTTCGGCCGCCGTGACAGACGGGTCGTGCTGTAGTACGATTCGGGGGCCGCTACCCATGGTAGGCAGCGTTTTGCCCAGTCCACTTTCGAGTAGGGTTCGTAGTTGGCCCGCTTCGTTGCTGAAGCGTTTATCGGCGGAGACGACGGGGGTTTTCGCGGTGACGGTAAACTGACCTGTTGCCGGACGAAGCGCGGTCGGGTACGGAATGAGTGGGTAACGGGGCGACGTATCCTGCGCGTTGAGGCTAAGGGCTGTGAGCAGAATCGCGACTACAGTGATGATGGGTTTTTGCATGCTAACTCGTTTTGATGCGTTAGGTGGGAGGGAAGAGCCGTTACTCGGCGGTAACGGAGACGGCCTTGTCGGTTTTTCGGACCAGCCGGATCGTTGCCGGGAACGCCAGCCCGGGATCGTTCCGGCTGATGATTGTTTGCCGTACTGTACGGAGTGTGCGGTTGACTTTTCCGGTAAAAATCGGTTTCCCGGCGTACAGGACCGTTACGGGTTTGTCGAGGTTCATCATTCGGTCGTTCAGCCGGATTAGCAGCGTGTCGTAGTCGTTTTTCTCGATGCGGACCGTATTGCCGCTGTAAGCCGCGATGACTTCCCGGTTGGTCTTCGCCTGATCGGCCGGAACAGCCAGCCAGTAAAAGTCAGAGTGCGTCACGTCGTCCTGCTTCCAGACAACCTTGGTTGGGATGGGGTTGCGCCGGAACTGCATCATCCACGGCACGGCAACCGTATCTTCCCGCTGCATCCAGTGACTGCGTCCTTCGTGAAGCTGTACCAGGTGTTTGTAGCCGCCGGGGTCGGCAGCTTGCAGACTGTCGAGCAGTCGGCCCCAGCGTTCGGCAATTTTGTTGCGGTCGTACGCCTTGTCGAGCGCGCCCATATGCAGCGCGAAGCCGATGTTACGCAGGTTGACGGGCGTTACTTCGTTGGGGTGACCCGCCATCATGGATGCGGCCGCCCAGCGATCGGCCATGCGGGGAGCCAGCTGATACACGCCATCGCCCCCGGCCGAATAGCCCATGACGTACACCTTGTCGGGATTGACACCTTCCGCCAGCACAGCTGCCCGGATCAGTTCGTCGAACAGGCTGTCGATGTGCGCTTCGTGCCAGAGATTCCAGGTGTTGGTCGGGGCGCGGGGCGCTACGTAGACGCCTTCGGCCGGTTTGTACAGCCCGATCTGGTTTTTCCACTGTTGATCGTTGACATTGGCTGGTGCGTTCCCGCCCCCGTGCATCGAAATAAACAGACTGCGACCGTCGGCCGGTTTTGCGCCGAAGATGCGGTACTCGAATTTCAGGACCTGGTCGCCCTGCGTAATCGCTTTGTCGGTCCAGCATTGGCGAAGCCGGTCGGCCTGCTGCCGCTGTTGATCGGCTAACAGCAGCGTCGTTGCTTCCTCCGCGTCGCGTTTCGACAGCGGTTTCTGAACGACTGCCTTCGGCAGCGCCGGGCGTTTGTCGGCGGGCTGGGCCAGCCAGTTTTTCAGCGTGGCGACCGACTGTGCCTGCCCGGTCGCAACGGTAACCGCGACTGTTAGCAGGGCGTATAATGTCTGTTTCATGGCGGATCGGTCGGGCTTAATTGGCTGCGTTAGGCTGGTTGTTGACGGTGTAATTGGCGGGCGTCAGTTTCCAGCTGTTGTCGAAGAACCCGGCCATCCGCACACCCTGACTGCCCGTACGAACCATGTCCAGCCCGAAAATCATGAAATCCGGAAATCCACTGGCACCGGCAAAATACTGGTTGGCCGATGCCGCCCGCATGCCCTTGAGTCCCGTTCCGCCCACAACCGCGACGGAGGCCGTAGCTGATCCGTTGATAGGCCACACGAAGTAAGCCGCCAGATCGTCGCCCTGCCATTGCTGATCGCCCGCCCGGACCTGATTCCGTTCGAGCTGAATCGGGCAGTCGGCCAGCAGCGTTTTCCAGGCGGCATTGGTCGTCGCGTTGCCGAACAGTACTACCCCCCGGTTGGCGTATTTCGCCGGCGAATACTCCGTATCGGCGATGATGTCGACGGCCCCGTTGCCCCGGTAATACCAGGTTTCAGCATCGAAACGCGCCTTCTGCCAGGTCCAGTCGTTTTCATCTTTCGTGCCACGCGTACCGTAGACGAACACCATCCGGTTGGTAAACGCATCCTTGAACGTACCGTTCCGGTGGGGGCCTTTCTGGGTAAGCGCAGGACGTTGAACAGGACGCCAGCGGTTGCCATCGCGTCGGACATACAGCGTGTCGTGGGCACTACCGGTCGTGTGCGTCAGCGCGGGCTGACCGTCCAGCGTAATCGACACCGGCGCGTTCGGGCCAAATTCGTCCAGCGCCAGCTTCAGCAGGGCCACGTTCGTCGTCGTGCCGGTAATGGCTTTTCCGTCCCGCTTGAGTTGCATACGGCTGTAGACCAGCGGCCGCTCCTGCTGTTCGATAGCCGCCCAGCGGAACGACGACGAGATGCCGGGGTTGGCCGTGGTGAAATCGATGGTATTCACCGCCGAGTCGGGCAGGATGGTATGCCATTTGAAAAAGTCGAACAAGGGCTTCCAGTCGACGCTGTGATCGCCGAACCAGTGACTGCCACCGGGGTACTCGTAGTAGCTCATGTCGGGCTGCGACTCGCCCAGCAGTTTGCGCATCTGACGGGCGTAGGTTACGGGCACGGTCCGGTCGGCGTCGCCGTGAAAAACGTAGACACCCAGCGGTTTATAGTTACTCGTCAGCTTCAGCACGTCGCTCTGATTGCCCGACCGGAGCAGCATCTGTTCCAGCGGGTTGCTGCTGCTATCGGGAATAACGCCGTCGGCCGAGCCATATTCTTTCAACGTCGGGTAACCGGCGCAGGGCGCGATAGCGGCCCACTTGTCGGGGTATGTCGCGCCGAGAAACCAGGTGCCGTGTCCACCCATCGAGTGGCCGGTCAGGTACACGTGCTGCGGATCGGGTTTGAACTGATTTTTGGCAAGGGCCAGTACTTCCAGCGCATCGAGTCGACCCCAGTCTTCCCAGTTGAAGCCACGCGGCCGCCGGTTGGTCGCGGCTACCAGATTGCCCCAGTCTTTGGCTTTGTAGGCCCGTGCCTGTCCGCTCGCTTCAACGCCCGCACCATGCACCGACAGAAACAGTGCCGACGGTCCGTTGCCGGGCGACGACTGGGGCGTGACGGCGTAATATTGCAGGCTACCGTCGATCTGACTGACGAAGGTGCGGCTGTACGATTTGTCCGGGGCCACGCTCTCCACCGATACGCTGCCCTGATCCAGTGTTTTGCCGTTTTGGGTAAGTGTCAATTCACAGGCTTGCGGCCCTATGTTGCTGACGCCACTGCCATCGAACGTAAAAGTGACCTTCCGACTCGACAGCGCAGGGATAGCCGGCAACGGAGTGGTTTGCTGCCTGCCCGCCAGCCGACTGCTCAGTTGCAGGCCGGTCAGCGGTTTGGTCGATGTGTTGAGCACAACTACCGCACCCTGTAGCGCCGTGTTGGCTTCCCCCGTTCGAATGCTTGGCAGGGTTGGGTCGTCGGTGCGGAGCAGGGCCGGCTGGTTCGGAAAAGACAGGTTCGCCGATACCGAAACGCCCCGCACGTAGAGTTCGTTGAGCCCTTTCTTCAGCCGGACGGGGATGTGCAGGTAGCCCATGCTGTAGGCGTCGCCCATGTGCAGTTCGCCGTTGACGTACACGTTGCTGTTGCCCCGAATGTTCAGCAGCGCAACCTGCTCGCGCGGAGAGTCGTAGGTCAGGTAGGTATAGCCACCCCCGCCACCGATGCCGCCCCGCAGGCTACCGGCCACGACGCCCGGTCCGGCGGGTGCTCCGCCGTTGCCCCGGACGTTACCACGCAGTCGGAGTCGTTTCAGGCTGTCGGCGGTCACGGGAACCCACCGGATCTCGCGTCCCTGCTCATCGGTACCGAACACGGCTCCTTCGGCGGGTTTCTTCAACGCGTTGGTATACAGCTGATACGCCAGCGGGTCGGTGTAAATCGCTTCGCGTCCGTAGCGACTGCCGGTCAGGGCTACCAGCCCCTCCGTGAAGGTGTAGGCGGTGGGCGAGGTACTGGATGGACGAACCTGCGCCTGTGAATAAATGGTGCCGGAAAGGCCGAGAAGTAACGGAAGATAACGTTGTATCATACGGGTTGAGGAGGGTAATTCGAATGTATAGCCTGAGTGTGTAGCTTGGCGAGTAGGTGTAGCCTGGACGTCCACGTCCGGGTGGACGCGATAGCGGCCAGAAAGCTGCCGCCTTGAGTAATTGGCCTGACGGCCACCCGGACCTGGAGGTCCAGGCTACACTTACGCGCCAGGCTACACTTACTTCGTCAGCACACCCAATTCGGCGATAGATACCGTGGGTGAACTGTCTTCGGTCGTTTCCAGCGCGTCGAATTTCAGGTAACGGGCGGTTTGGGGCGCAGCGAACCGGACGGTTTGCAGCACGGGGCTGTTGTTGATGTTGCTGAACGCGCCCTGACTGACCGGTGCCGACCAGGTGTTGCCATCTTGGCTCACCGACACAGCGTAGCGGTAGACAATGCCTTCCTTTTTGCCATCCTGCCGGGGTAGATACGTAAAGCCGCGCAGAGGTAGCGATTCGCCCAGATCGACAACAACCGAGGTCGGGCCTTCGCCGGCTTTAGGTTGCCGCCAGAACGTGTTCGGATTCCCGTCGATCATAGCGTCCGCCTTTTTGTCGGATGAAACAACGCTCCACTTGGCTGAACTGATGTCGAAATCGGCCGTGACGGGGCTGCTCGCCTGCTTCATGTTGTTGATGAAGGCGCGGGCTTTCACCGTTCCGCCGGGTGCCAGCGCGAACGGCTTGCTGAAACGCGGGCTCTTCGCGGTTGGCTCCGAACCGTCGGTCGTGTAGGTGATAACCGGATCGGTGGTGCGGGGGCTAACGATATTGACCAGACCGTCTTTGCTGCGGCTGATAACCGGCGTTACGATCAGTTCGGGGGCGTTGTACACCTCGATGTTGCGGATGATCGGGCTGGCCAGCGACTCGTCGATGCTGACGCGCAGCTTGCTGGTCGTGACGGTTGGGAAACGCAGGATGCGCCGGTTGCCGATGGTCGTGCCGCTGGCAACGGGCTGGTAGGCCCCGTTCTGGAAAGCCGCTACCGAGAATTTCTTCACCCGTTGCCCCAGTTCGATGTATTCTTCGATCAGCAGGCGATTGAGCGTGGTCGGTTTGCCCAGGTCGATGTCGATAGTCGCCTGTTTGGTGCCCTCGGCAGCCGCCCAGTACGTGTCGCGCTTGCCGTCGAGCAGGTTGCTGGCGGCAAAGGTTGGTTTAGCCGCGAATGAACTGTTCGCCGACACCGTCTTGCCGCCCGCCAGATTGACCGTGGCTTTGTCGGTATACGCTTTCAGGTCCATCAGTCGTTTGGCGTCGTTTTCGTGCACCAGCCCCTGCCGGTCGACGGGTAGGTTGAGGAGCCAGTTGCCGTTACGGCCGATCGAACTGTAATAGATGTCGACCAGGTGTTCCAGCGATTTTACCTTGTCGTCTTCGCTGGCGTGGTAATACCAGCCCGGCCGGATCGAACAGTTGACTTCGGTGGGTACCCAGTCTTTGGCCCCCTGTTCGCCTTCGGTCAGTTCCCAGTACTTCGGATAACCCGGATACACCTTGTCGCGATCAATGGTACACCAGTTGGTTTCGCCCGCGTAGCCATCCTCGTTACCCACCCAACGAATGTCGGGGCCACCGTCACTGAAAATCACCGCGTTGGGTTGATACTGCCGTACCGTCGCGACGAAGCCCGGCCAGTCGTAGACCTGCTTCTTGCCGTTGGGACCTTCGCCGTTCGCGCCATCGAACCACACTTCGAATACGTCGCCATACTGGGTCAGTACTTCCTTGAGCGTGTTCTTGAAAATTTCGTTGTATTCGGGCGTGCCGTAGGCTGGGTGGTTGCGGTCCCAGGGCGACAGGTAGACGCCGAACTTCAGGCCATATTCCTTGCAGGCGGCCGACAGGTCTTTCAGCACGTCGCCTTTTCCATTCCGCCATTTGCTGTTTTTAACGGAGTGCTCGGTGTATTTCGATGGCCACAGGCAGAACCCGTCGTGGTGCTTGGCCGTGATGATGATACCTTCCATGCCCGCCTGTTTTGCCGTCCGGGCCCACTGCCGGCAGTCGAGTTGTGTAGGGTTGAAATCGTCCGGTTTTTCCGTACCATGGCCCCATTCCTCGTTCGTGAATGTGTTCATGTTGAAATGGACGAAGGCATAGTACTTCATCTTGTGCCACGCCAGCTGACGGGGGGATGGGGTGGCACCGTACGGGGCCGGGGTTTGCGCGGAAGCCAGCCACGACAGACCGAGCAGCAGGAAGCTAAACAGAAAACGCATGAATAGGCAGGGTGAGTAGAAATCGTAAAAGCTGGATAGGCCAACGTTTATATCGTATGTCGGTGAAAATCCATTGCCGAAAGATACTACTTTAAAAATTTTTAAAAACTATCTACGGCTGAAATGTATGTATCCAAGGCTGGTTTATAAAAATAAAAAGCCTGTCACCCAATAGAGTAACAGGCTCTTAAAGCGCCCGGGTAATTAATGACGCGGGCGGTGGGGGCGGGGTGGGGGTGTGCCCGTACCACTTTGTGGCGGTGTTGCCGTTCCCGCCTGCGGTGGCGTTGCCGTTCCGCTGTGTGGGCCAGTGGCTGTGCCGCTACGGGGTGGTCCGTCGTGGGGTGGGTGTGCGGTGCCACTATGCGGGGGCGTCGCGGTACCACTGTAGGGTGGGGTGCCCGTACCACTGTGCGGATGCGTGGCCGTGCCACTGTGTGGGCCACCGGCCGTACCGCTGCGTGGGTGGGTCGCGGTACCACTGTGGGGACCACCGGCGGTGCCGCTATGCGGACCGGTGGCTGTGCCACTCGTTACGCTGCCGTTACGCGCCGAGCCGGTCGTATCAGCAGGGGCTAACTCGCTACTTTTTGTGCAGGCATAGCCGAGTGCCAGCACGGTAATCAGAGATCCGATAACAACTACCTTTTTCATACGAATGACCAATGGGGAATAAGTTATAAAACACCCATTTGCCAGTACGTGAACTACAGCCGAAGTGTGGCAACCGTACTATGAAGTTACGAATACGTGATATTGAGTTAATGTGTTGGTTGTCAGATATTTATCAAACTGAATGGTAAGTATTTTTACGAAAAATTGTCGGCTGAACGCAAAAAAAACGGGGCTGCTACACGCGTTCCACGTGAGCAGCCCCGTTGCGTACTACTACCCTGGCGTATTAGTCGTTTTTCAGCGTCGCCAGAAAGCTTACCACGTCGCGGATTTCGCGCTTCGTGAGCAGGTAGGTCATCTGCGGCATACTCGACGGATCAGTCGTACGCTTGGCGATCTGACTCTTCGGAATCGTCATCGTCGGTTTGTCGCCCATCTTGACCTTGATGTCGGTGGCAGTCTCACCATCCAGCGTACCACTGACCGTTTTTCCGTTCTTCAGCTTGAGCGTCACCGACCCATAACCGGGGGCAATGCGGGCGCTGGGGTTGATAACGGCTTCCAGCAGCTGTTCCCGCGTCAGGCGGTTGGCAACCCCGTTGAGCCGTGGCCCGGCGTTACCACCCAGATCGTCGTAGGAATGGCAGCGGATACACTGGGCCGTCGGGTGGCGGAAAAACACGCGACGGCCTTTGTCGGGCTCACCGCCGAACAGACTGCCCTTGAACGTAGCCGCCAGCGCATCGGGCGAGAGCTTCGACGTCGTTGCCTTGTACTGACTAATCAACGGGGCGGAGTGGGTGCTATCGATGGCTTCTTCCAGTTCGAGCTGAATCTCCGGTGCCAGGGTTCCCTTGGCCAGCTTCCCCATCATCTGCGTGAAGATCGGCTGCGTGTACTTGACCGGCAGCTTACCCAGCGTCAGCAAAGCCGCCTGTTTTTCCTCGGCCGTGCGCGTGTCGATCACGTTTGTCAGCAGGCTGACCATGCGTTCGCTCGGCATGTTGCTTTTGGCGACCAGATCCAGCCCGGCAACGCGCACCGATTTATTGGCATCCGACAGGGCCTGTTCGATGGCTTTACTGAGTTGCGGATCATTGAGCGACGCCAGCGTGCGCAAAGCTGCGATACGGGCCTGTGCTTCCGAATCGCTGGTCAGTTGTGCCAGCAGTACCGGGCCTGCCGAAGTAATGCCCAGCGTCTGAATCGCTTTGATCGCGCTGAGTCGAACGGCCAGTTCGCCGTTGCTGGCCAGCTTCGTGTACAGGTCAGCCGTCTGCGTGCGCAGGGCAGCCGCGTCCCGTTTGACTTCGCCCCGGTAGCGACCATCGACCCGGTCGAGTACCGATGGGTTGGCCCAGGTACTCAGGGCATCGAGGGCTTCGGCCCGCATGGCCGCCGGATTGGCGTCGTTCTGCGCGTAAGCGATCAGATGCTGCATGGCGTCGGGCGTACCGACGCGCAGGTTGGCGTTGATGGCCCGGCGAATGAGCGGCTCGTTCGTAAACTTTGTCGTGACCAGCAGATTCCCCAGCGCAGGCTGCGCTTTCGGAATCGAGAAGTCGTCGTTAATGCCCCGGGCGGCTTCGGTTGCCACAAAAACATCGGAATCCGTCAGGAAACGGGCGATTTCGGGGCTTTCCATCCGGCGCAGGGCTACCACGGCGGCAATACGCAGGGCGCGCGATGGGCTGCTGCTCAGCGCGGCTACCGGCTCGACCTTGTCGATACGGGCCAGTGCCAGACTACCGGCATGCCGCAGGTACGCGTCGTCATCGTTGTTGGCTTCCAGCATCTTGATGATCGGCTGGATGGCGGGTTCGTACGCGATGCGCCCCAGGGCTTCGGCGGCAAAGAACCGCGCGCGGGCGTTGGCATCCATCAGCAACGGGATCAGTGCCTGCCCCGCGTCGGCGTAGCGGATGTCGCCCAGCCACTTGGCCGCCTGCGCCCGAATCTCGGCGTCGCTGTCTTTGAGCAGCGGCATGATGGCCTGGGCATATTGTTTGTCCTGCCGGGCCAGCTGAGCCAGTCCCCAGATGCCGTGGACCCGCGCCAGCTGATTCGCCGTCTGCTTCGTCGCGGCTGTCAGCACCTCAGCACCTTTCGCTTTCCGGTCGACCAGTTCAAACTGCGCTTTCTGCCGCACCCGCATGTCGGCGTTGTACAGCAGCTTACCCAGATCGGCTTCCGACCGACCGTTGAAATCGGCGGCCAGCAACAGTTTGGTTTCTTTACGCTCGGCAGAATTTGCCGCCGATTTGTCGTCCAGCTTCCAGATACGGCCGTAGTCTTTGGTGTCCCAGCCGTTGACCCAGTCGGCCACGTACATGGCTCCGTCCGGGCCGAAGTCGATACCGGTGGCCAGTACACCACCCAGAATCTTCTCCTGCTGCCCCAGTTCAAACGACGCACCTTTGGGCTTCAGCTTGAAGGCGTGAATGCCCGACTGCGCGGGGTTGCCGACAAACTCGGCGATGAAGAAGGTGTTTTTGTATTTGGGACTTAGCGCCGTACCGGGGTTGTACAGCATCCCCGCCGGACCGCTGACGAAGTTGGCCAGAGTAGGAGTAATGTAGGCCGCCTGTCCGTCGAAGCGGGGCAGGTACATCCGCTCGTCCATCCAGACTTTGTACGTGTTGTTTTTCGGATCGCGGTATTTGCCGTACTGCCAGTTGCTGCGCCAGCCCGTATCCGAGCCGTTGGTGATGTACACCAGCCGTTCTTTCTCACCCGCGTGGTCGCCGTCGTTGTCTTCGCTGATGAGGTTGCCGTATTCATCGAAGACAAATTCATGGGTATTCCGGACGCCGTGCGCAAAGACTTCAAAATCAGAGCCGTCGGGGTTGGCCCGAACAACGACGCCCGTGTTGGCGTAGTTCAGCGACTTGCCGTTGGCGTCTTTACCGCCGTTGAAGCCGATGTCGCCGATCTGCCAGTAAATCTTGCCGTCGGGGCCCATCTCGACACCCGACATGCCGTGACCGCTGAAGCCAACGTGGATGCCGTAGCCATGCGAGAGCGATTTCTTTTCGTCGGCAATGCCGTCGCCGTTGGTGTCGCGCAGCCGCCACAGGTCGGGGGCCACGGTGACGAACAGGTCTTTACCGTTGGCGAGTACACCCCCGGCTACGTCGGTGACCTCGTCGTTGAAGTCGTTAACAACCAACTGCGATTGATCGGCCACGCCATCACCGTTGGTGTCTTCAATGCGGTAGACGTTTTCCTTCTCGACGGTCATGTCGCGCCAGTCGTGCGAACCGTCGCCGTTGACGTCTTTCAGCCATTCGTTTTTCTTGCTGTTTTCGGGCGACAGAACGCGGTGCAGAAACGCCCGCTTGTCTTCGATGGTCTGCAACCGGTTCGACTCGATCTCCCAGTCCTGATGCCCCCGGATGTCGAATTCAGAGTTTTTCTGCCGGTTGGTCCGGGTGTAGTACAGGCGTCCGTTGTCGTCGATGTCGATACCGATTGGGTCGGCGACGAGCGAGTCGACGCCCCATACGGTGAGCGAGAGCCCTTCGGCCAGTTTGGGGCTAACGGTGGCTTCAATGGCTTTGGCCATCTGTACCGCTTTGGCCGGGTCGAGCCGCTTGATGGGTTCTTTAACCGGGTCGTTGGCCTGCTGATACCCGGCCAGCATAAGTACCGGAATCAGACCACCCAGCCATACCGACGTAGGCGTTACATAGGGACGGAAACGGGCCAGCTTATGGCTGATTTTCCAGTCAGGTTTGCGCATGATTGTTCGATTCGTGAGTCGGACAAACAAGGCAAATTGCCTTCTTTTTTACTGTATCCGTCGCTCAATGAGCTAAGTGCAGGTAAAACGAGTGGACTAAATCGTACAAACGATAGTGGTGTCAGATCGGAACCTGACACCACTGTTACCTTCTATGGGAATATGCTAGTCAGTTCAACGAATCGTCGCTGCTGTCGGATGAGGGAATGGAATCGATAGCCCGGTTCACCAGGTCTGTATCAGCGCCGTCGACGACGACTTTTCCGGTTTTCATGTCGACAGAAACCGTCACCTGCGCGTCAGGCTCAATGGCGAGAATGGCTTCGCGGATACGGTCCTCTACGTTTTTCTTGATTTGCTCTTCGGATGCGTCGGACGTTGGGTTCATGCGCTGGTTGGTTAAGAATTGAGGGTGACTACGATCAGGCGGTTTGTTCAGTGGCAACCCACCGCTGGGCAACTGTCAGCGTGTAGTCGACAAAGGAGCGAACCGTGCGCTCGTAGACTTCGTGACCGATAAACTGGCCGTCCACGTCAAGGTTTTTGTCCGTCTCGTGTGACTCGTACAGTTTGGGCGACACGATGGAGTAACTATTCGTGAAGCTAATCAGCTTATTGACAACCGTTCCCATGTCGAGCGCGGGCTGACGACCACCCCGGCCGTTGGAAATACCCGCCATCGCAAAGACCTTGTCGGTAAACAGATGCTTGAAAGCGGGCGTACCCAACTGATGAATGGCGTTGGTCGCCTGAGCGGGAGCTGTCCAATTGTATTCGGGCAGGGCAAAGACGATCAGGTCGGCGGCTGCCCAGGCAGTAGTTAGCTCCTGCTGGAAGGGGGTCAGCGCAGCGGGGTTCAGGTTGCCCTGTCCGACGAACGGTATGTCGTAGTGTTCGTAGGTGACGATCTGAACGGTATGTTGATTCGACTCGGTCAGCAGCTGACTTAGATACTTGACGAAGCGCAGTGAATTACTGTTGGGACGCGAGGAGGTGGCAATGAGTGCAATGTGCATGGCAAGTGGGTATCATACTTGCCTAACCAACCCAGTGTCGCACCGATTGGTTTCGGTTTATACGAATAGGCCGGGTGCCGGCTCTTTTTCAGCGTGTTGGCTGCAACGGTTATGGGACGAACGGGGTCATTGGCAGCAGACAGATGCACCAGCAAGACTCTATACCGATGAAGACGATAGCGCTACTCCTTACGTTTCTAACGTGTCAGGCTTACGGACAGGTACCCGGTAAGATACCGTCACCTGCTATAAAGCCGAATGGCAGCCCAGAGCGGAACCCGGTTAATCCCGGTCTGCACCAATGGTCTGACAGTACACTGCGCCAGTTGCCGGAACTTTTGCCTAATGCCGGGCGGGGCACATTCGATGATATGCCAGTGGCCCGACCGGGGCGGGGTGCTACCGTGCCAATGCCGACGAGCCGGCCCGACAACGCGTTTTACCGTTCCCCGAACGACCCGTCGGGCCTGGTCCGGGCAACGCTCGACAACATGCCGATCCACGGCTACGACACTACCGCCCGGCGATCAGCCACCATCCGTCGCGACAAGCCAAAGCGCTAATGTAGCCCAGACGTCTACGTCTGGAGGGCGCGCCAGCGACCAATAGGGTGTACTGACGTAGATGACCTGATGGTCTCCAGGCTTGAAGCGCGTGATGGTAACCAGCTGAGGCTCCTGCTGATATGATTGGCCTGACGGCCTCCAGACCAGGAGGTCTGGGCTACACTGTAAACCGTAGTACTACCGCAGGGCCTGGGCCAGATCGGCGATGAGGTCTTCGGCATGTTCGAGACCGATCGACAGGCGCAACAGGTTAGCGGGTGTCGATGAGGTTGGGCCTTCGACACTGGCCCGGTGTTCGATCAGGCTTTCGACCCCCCCCAGACTCGTTGCCCGGGTGAACAGTTTCAGCTTGCCAATGAACGCCAGTGCTTCAGCAGTTCCGCCGTTTACCTGCACCGACAGCATGGCCCCCGGTCCGTTCATCTGCTGGCCGATCAGCGCCCGATCGGGGTGATTGGCCAGGCCGGGATAATGCACTTTTTCGACGGAAGGGTGGCCATCGAGAAAGTCCGCGACGGCCTGCGCCGTGGCCATCTGCGCCCGCATCCGAACGCCCAGCGTTTTGATCCCCCGGCTGATGAGCCAGCAGTCGAAGGGTGAGGGGACGGCTCCCGACAGACTTTGCAGCGACCGGACCCGCTGCGTAAACTCATCATTCCGTTTGAAGACCAGCGCCCCGCCCAGCACGTCGGAGTGGCCGCTCAGGTACTTACTGGTCGAGTGCATCACGATATCGCAGTTCAGTTCCAGTGGGCGTTGCAGCACCGGCGTTGCCCAGGTGTTGTCGCAGACGCAGAGCGCCCCCGCATCGTGCGCCAGTCGGGACACTGTTAGTAAGTCCGTAATTGTCAGCAACGGGTTCGATGGTGTTTCGCACCAGACCAGCCGCGTGTTTTCGTGCATCGACTGTTTCACCGCGTCCAGATCGTCCATGTGTACCCGCGTGTAGGTCAGGCCCCAGGGATGAAATACCTGTTCGAGCAGGGCCGGCGTGCCATAGTAGGAATCCGTCGCGACCAGTACGTGATCGCCGGGGCTGAGCGCCTGCAACAGCGTCATGGTAGCCGCCTGCCCGGAGCCGAACGCCATGCCAACCGCACCACCTTCCAGCGTAGCCAGCGCCGTTTCGAGGGCTTCCCGGTTGGGGTTGTTCGGACGGCTATAGATATAGGAACCCGTCAGCTCGTTGGCTTCGTCGCGGGCAAAGGTCGTGGCGAGGTGGATGGGCGGAACGACGGCCCCCGTCGTGGGGTCGGACAGATGGGTAGCCCGGAGCGCAAGCGTGTCGAAATGCATAAGCAAGGCCAGCCGAAGCAGGCAGGTTGGTTCGTCAGAATACCGAAGTACCGCATTTTGGGTCGTAAATCCCAATAGGAGCAAGTCTCGCTTCCCGAGAGACATATGAGGGAATTATGGTACTGTTATTGATGTTTCGGTAACAAGACTGCTTTGCATGCTTCGTTTAGATACCTTTACACAACCGCTGACTGCGAAAACCGCTGCGCATCTGTTGCGCCGGGCTACGTTTGGCCCCACGCAGGCAGAGATCACGGCGTTTACGGGCCTGACGGCGGCTGAGGCTGTCAGTCGGCTTATCAGCAACGCCAATTATTCGCCCCCGCCCCCAATCGATCTGGACAGTACCGCGTCGACGGCCGGGCAGCCTTATCTCGACTTACCCTTCAACGGCGACCGTAATTTTGCGTTCGGGCATTACCTGCGCTATTGGTGGATGCGGCTGATGACCGATCAGAGTGCCCCGCCGAGCTTACTCGACAAACTGACGCTGTTCTGGCAAAACCACTTTGTTGCGACCCGTGACGTGATCGATGATTATCGCTTCGTCAACCGCTACCTGTTGCTGCTCCGGAACAACGCGCTGGGAAATTTCCGCACGCTGGTGACGCAGATCAGCAAGGACCCGGCCATGCTGCGCTTCCTGAATGGCAACGAGAATGAAGTCGGTAAGCCCAACGAAAACTACGCCCGTGAACTACAGGAGCTGTTTACGGTTGGCGCGGTCGACTTCGACGGGAACAAGAACTACACGGAAGATGACGTCAAGGCAGCCGCGCGGGTACTGACGGGCTGGAAATACACCAATTTCTGGAAAAACGGGTCGACCAGTTTCGATACTACGTTTACCAGCACCAAGCACGATACGACCAACAAAACGTTTTCGGTCAAATACAACAATACCGTCATTACGGGACGGACGGGTACGACGGCGGGCGACGCTGAACTGATCGATCTGGTTGCGATGCTGTTGAAACACCCGCAGACACCCCGCTTTATCTGCCGCAAGCTCTACCGCTGGTACGTCAACCCAAACGTGACGACCGAGGTAGAAAACGCGGTCATCATACCGTTGGCCCAGTTTTTTGCCAGCGACGCCAACAACTACGCGATCCAGCCCGTCGTCGAAAAGCTGCTGACCAGTCAGGCGTTTTTCGACGATACGAACATTGGGTCGATGATCAAGTCGCCGGCGGAACTGGCGATCGGGGCCATGCGGCTGTTCAACCAGCCCGTTCCCGACATGAACACCGACTATGTGGCGTTCAAAAAGTATTTCGACTTCATGTTCTGGCGGATGCGCGACATGCAGATGGCCTTGATCGACCAGCCGTCGGTGTTTGGCTACGAGCCGTATTATCAGACCGGTTACTCGCAAATCTGGATTAACACAACGACCCTCGCCCTGCGCAGCGATTATACCGATGCGTATATATGGCAGTGGTTGGAAATAAAAACGGGCTACAAGATGGGTATTGATGTCGTGGCCTGGGCGACGTCGTTGCAAACCAATTTTGCCGATGTGTCGGGAACGCCGGCCATCACCTGCGTCGACGTGCAGACGGCCTTTTCGAAAAACCTGTTCGCGCTGGACCTCTTCCAGAGTCAGAAAGACTTCCTGATCGACACGATTATGATGCAGGGCGTACCCCGTCAGTCGTGGGTCAACGAATGGAATGCCTACCGCACAAGCCCAACCAACACCAACCGGCGCAATGCCGTCAAATACCGCTTACAAAACCTCATGCGCTACATGCTCCGCATGGCCGAGTATCAACTGTTCTAATGAGCGAATGAGCGATTGAGTGAATGGGCGAATAGCTGCCGCAGAATAGTCACTCAATCACTCATTCACTCAATCACTCATTGATTTCATGAAACGTCGTGATTTTCTGGCGGCAGCCTCGGCGAGTGTGCTGCCTGTTTTTCTGGATGGCTTCGGCTTGAAAGCCTTGAATCGGCAGTCGGCGCTGGTGCAGGCACTGGGGCAAACGCAGGCGGCCTATTCCGACCGGGTGCTGGTGATCGTCTATCTCAACGGGGGAAATGACGGGTTGAATACCGTGATTCCCCTCGACCAGATGAGTCAGTACAATGCCTTGCGGAGTAACATCGCCATTCCGCAAGCGAAGGTGCTGACGCTCAACGGGAACGACAAGACAGGCCTGCACCCCGCTATGACCGGCCTGCGCAACCTGTACAACGACGGCAACCTGTCGATCGTCCACTCGGTGTCGTATCCCAACCCCGACCAGTCGCACTACCGTGCCACCGACATCTGGATGACCGGGGTGGAGGCCAACGTGACGGAGACAACGGGCTGGGCCGGGCGTTATCTGGAAAACCAGTTTCCGGGCTATCCGGTGGGGTACCCGAATGCCCAGATGGAAGACCCACTGGCAATTCAGATTGGCTACCTGACCTCGACGGCGCTGCTGGGCAGTCAGCAGTCGATGGGCATTGCACTGAGCGACCCCGACAGCTTTTATCAACTGGTTGGGGGAACGAGTGCAACCTCGCCCTCGGCGGGTGGGCTTCCGTGCTGCGACGCGGGCGATCTGATTGCGTACATCCGGAAGCAGCAGGCGCTGTCGGTAGGGTATGCCAGCGAAATCAAGCGGGCGGCCGATGCGGGAAAAAACCTGGCTACCTATCCTGATAGTACCGCCAGCAACGCGTTGGCCGAACAACTGAAAATCGTTGCCCGGCTGATTCACGGCGGCCTCAAGACCAAGATTTATTTTGTCTCCATGAGCGGTTTCGATACGCACTCCGGGCAGGTCGACAGTAGCGATACAACCATTGGCGACCATGCGACCCGGCTGGGGAAAGTATCGGCGGCCATCGCGGCCTTTCAACAGGATCTGACGTTGCAGGGGACAGCCGACCGGGTGGTGGGTATGACTTTTTCTGAATTCGGCCGACGCGCCAACTCCAACGCATCGCGCGGTACGGATCACGGCGTAGCGGCTCCCATGTTTGTATTCGGTACCAATGTCCGGCATCGTACGATCGGGCAGAATCCCGATCTGTCGAACCTGTCGGGACAGGCCAGCAATAAGGAAATTCCAATGCAGATTGATTTCCGGCGCGTATACACCGACATCCTGACCGACTGGTTCGGCACGGCTCAGACCACGACCAGTTCGCTGCTTTTTCGCCCGTTTCCGACCGTTTCGCTTTTCTCCGACATGGTCGAAACGGTCGCGTCGGGCGATTGGACCAACGCCGGTGTATGGACCGTCGGGCGCGTTCCGACGGCCAATGAATACGTACGCGTCAACGCGGGGCATACGGTCACGCTCCGGCAGTCGGTCGACGTGCGGAATCTGCGGCTCGATGGTAAACTCGTCACGGGCGGCTATACTGTTCGCATGACCGGGTAGCCAGTGCAGTTATGAATACGCTGCGTGTGCGATAACAGCCAAACAGTCGGCAACGATCGTCGGTTGTGCCTATAAACAGCTGGTTGCGTAAATGAATTGAAATGCGCACATTTACGGCCACTGTATGCATGCATACTGTCTACTTATGGAACCGACGACCTACCAATCCGTATCACTGACCACCGACGACGGCGTACTGACGCTTACTTTGTTAGGCCCCGGAAAAGGGAATGCCATGGGCCCCGAATTCTGGGAAGAACTGCCCAAAGCCATGACCGCTATCGACCAGATGGATGACGTTCGTTGCATCGTCATCCGAGGGAGTGGCGATCATTTTAGCTACGGGCTCGATCTACCGCAGATGATGCCGAAACTGAGCAGCATGACTGGTGCCGAACGCTCGGAGATTACGGCCCAGATCCGGCAGATGCAGTCGGGTTTCCAGAAAATTCACGAATCGCCACGGCCCGTCGTTGCCGCTGTCCACGGCTGGTGCATCGGTGGGGGGATCAACATGATCGCTGCGGCCGACATCCGTCTTTGCTCGCGCGACGCCAGGTTTAGCCTGCGCGAAGCCAAACTGGCCATGACTGCCGACATCGGTGGCCTGCAATTCCTGCCACCCATCATCGGGCAGGGCTTTACCCGCGAAATGGCGTTTACCGGAAACGACTACGATGCCGCTTTCGCCCAACGGATCGGCCTGGTCAACCACGTCTATGACACGCCCGACGCGCTTTTTGACGCTGCCGCGACACTCGCCCGTCAGATTGCGGAGAACTCGTCGTCGGCGGTGACGGGTGTAAAACAGGTCCTGAATCACAGCCTGAACAAGTCGGTCGAGGACGGGCTACAATACGTCGCCGAGCTGAATTCCGGTCAGCTTCAATCCGACGATTTCTCCGAAGCGATCAAAGCCACCCAGGAAAAACGACAGGCCCGCTTCAACAAAAAAATCAGCCGGGGCTATTGATGTTGAGTGATAGAATGATTGAATTGTTGAATGCTTTGCGTCAGCCTCATTCAATCATTCTATCCTTCGATCAATCACTCATTCCATCATTAACACCATGAATGCAACAGGAATGCTCCGGGATGGGGCTTTGCAGGGGAAAACCATTATCGTGACCGGGGGCGGTACGGGACTAGGTAAATCCATTACGCGGTATTTGCTGACGCTGGGGGCCAACGTGACGATCTGTAGCCGCCGGCAGTCGGTGATCGACGAAACAGCCGCCGAACTCACCACCGAACTTAGTTCGGTCGAGGAGGCCGGGCGGATACTGGCGGTGCCCTGTGACGTACGTAACCCGCAGGAGATTGAAACGGTGCTGGCCCAAACCATCGAGACGTTTGGCCGGGTCGATGGGTTGCTGAACAATTCGGCGGGCAATTTTATCAGCCCTACCGAGCGCCTGTCGTACAAAGCCTTCGACACGATTGTGGACATTGTGCTGCGCGGAACCTACTATTTCACGCTGGCCGTCGGCAAATACTGGATCGAGAACAAGATTCCCGGAACGGTACTCAACATCTCAACGACTTATGCGACAACGGGTTCGGGCTATGTAGTGCCGAGTGCGGTGGCAAAAGGGGGCGCGCTGATTATGACGAAGTCGCTGGCGGCCGAGTGGGGTAAATATGGTATCCGGGTCAATGCGATTGCGCCCGGCCCGTTCCCAACCAAAGGGGCCTGGGATCGACTGTTTCCCGAACCCCTCGCCAGCCTGATGGACCCGACGAGCCGCATCCCGCTCAACCGCGTCGGTGACCACGGCGAACTGGCCAATCTGGCGGCTTACCTGCTGTCGGATTATTCGGGCTATATCACCGGCGAAAGCATCACCATCGACGGGGGCGAAGTGCTGATGGCGGGCGAGTTCAGTCACCTCCGCGACGTAACCGACGAGCAGTGGGACGAAGTCGCCCGCAGCATCAAACAGGCCAACCGGGCCAGCAAAGGGTGATCTATTTGTAGAGACGCGACCCTTCGCGTCTCGGTACGCGTCAGCCGTCCGGTTTCTGAGACGCGAAGGGTCGCGTCTCTACAACGCTTTCTCATACGCCAGAAAGCGCAGGCCGGGGCGGAAACTAAGGCTGATCTCGCCGGCGTAGCGATAGCCCAGCTTGGGAAACAGCCGCTGCGTAATCTGGTTTTCGGAGTTCGTGTCGACGCGCAGAAAGCGAATGCCACGTTCGTGAGCGAGTTGTTCGGCCTGATTCAACAGGGCTACCGCCACGCCCTGCCCCCGGAAGGCTGGGTCGACTGCCAGCCGGTGGGTGACGATGGCCCGTTCGTTGAGATCGAGGCCAACCTGTGCGTATTCAGGCTCCTGGTCTTCCGTCAGCGCGGCCAGGCCGGCTATGGCCCCATCAATAAGTGCCAGCCACAGTTGCTGTCTGACAATATCATGCCCGAACACGGTGGCGTTGGGGTAGTGCTCGTCCCACTGAAAGTTACCGCTTTCATGCATGATTGGAATGATGCGCGAAAGCAGATTCAGCAGCGCCGGTATGTCATCGGCCGTAGCCAGTCGTAGGGTCATAGTGGTTTTCGGTATACAGTTTTCGGTTTATGGTGGTTATTGTGGCACGGTGCTCGCCCGGTTTGGGTAGTGATAATGTAGCGTGCAGCCACTGTAAACCGTAAACCAACTACCGTGTACCGTTAATTACAACTCCTCCTTCAGCATCTCCACGACCATCGCCAGTTCTTTGACGGTGGCTTCGGGGTCGCCGTTGTAGCCGATGGCGCGGTAGCGAACGCGGCCTTTACCGTCGATGACGACCTTCGTCGGAATGCCCTGCACCTTGTACGCATTGGCGACGCGCTGCTGGGCATCGATCGGCACAACGAAGGGATAGGTGTTGCGCTCCATAAACGAGTGTACCCGCTGCAACGGACCGCCTTCCCGCGTGTTGACGAACAGAAACCGGACGTTGGGGTCGCTCTGGAAGCGGGCCTGCGCCTGCTGCATGGCCGGAAACGACGCGATGCAGGGGCCACACCAGGTAGCCCAGAAATCGAGTACGACAACCTTACCCCGGCAGGCCGCCGACGAGATGGTACGCCCCTGCAGGTCTGTCATGGAGAAGGCAGGCGCGGGTTCGTTAATCATCACCGACCGTAACTCGTCGCGCAGGTCTTCGCGCAGGTCTGACTCCAGCTCGTGGACGTGCGTATCGGCGCTGGCCAGCGTTTGGCCGGGCTGTTTGGCGTACCAGTCGCGGTAGGCGGCTTTCAACCGGTTCGTCGCCAGACCGAGCTGAATGGCTTCTTCCGTTCGGGCCTGCGCCTGCGTGGCGTGGTTCGTTTGCAGGGCGCACAGGAAATACCGCTCGTTCAGGCGGGCGTCGCTGGACTCGATATCGTCTGGGCTGATAACGGTCTGGTAAGCGGGCCACGCGTCGGCGTGACGGCCCTGCTGTTCGAGCGTACGGGCGTAGGTGTTCTGCAACTGCCGATGCCGATTGGCTTTCTCTCTGGTCCATTGGCTGGCGGGAATGTTGGTGGGGCGGGGCTGAACGTCCAGATCAGCGAGGGCACGCTCGATAAGCAGCTCGGCCGTTGGTACGTCGCGTTTTTCATCGGCCATCTGAAACGCGATCGTGTTGAGCATCAGGACGTCGGTTTGCGTGGGGGGGAGCGTGTTGACCAGCGCCAGCATACCGCGAATGTCGTTATTCTTGTAGTAGCCGTCGGTCATCATCACGCTGAGCGCCGGCAGGTACGACGACGTCGGAAATTCCTTGGCAAACGCCTGATACATCGCCTTCTTTTTGGTCCAGTCAGCCTGATTTCGCACCGCCATGGCTCGATCTTTCTGCGCCAGTGACCCAGCGGGATCGGCCGTTTTCTGTTGCTCACGAACGGCGTTGGCCTTCGTAAAATCGCCCATGCTTTCGTAGAGCTGAGCCGCCGTTGTCAGTTCGGCCAGCGTTGGTTTGGGGCGCGATGCCAGATACGACCGGATGCCCGCGTCGACTTTGGGGCCGAAACCGGGCTTGCGCTGTTTGACCAGCGCGGCCAGATAATCGGACCAATAGAGCGGTCTCAGATCGGGATGTTCAGCGAGCTCGAGTTCATACAACTGCACGACTCGGTTTAGGTCTGAACGGGCGTCGGATTCGTAGAGAAAATGACTCCGCGTAAAGACCGACGCCTGTCCGCCCAGCGCGTGGGGCAGGGGACAGCCTTTATCGTCGCAGACCGGAATTGCGTACAACAGCCCCCGGTTCAGGTCGACCCGGCGCGGCTGCTGGGGATTACGAAACAGGAGCATCATCCCCGACACATTCGTGCGCGGCAGGGTTAGCTGCCCCACGTAATCAGCCCCCTGCCGAACCAGCTTGATACCCGCCGGCTGACTCAAACTCATCACGGCCGGCGCGCCGTAGCGGACGAACCGGGCTTCGATTAGACTATCCGTCGCCAGGGGGGTGCCTTGTGGCGTGTAGGTAAACGACACGACCTGCCCAACCTGCGGAGCAACAGGGGCATACCGAAACTGCGCCTGCGTCAGACCGGTTGCCCATACGAGCGGAAAAAGAAAAGCAAGGGTTTTCACCCCTCCAAAGTACGAACGACTGACGCAGAAGCCGCACCGATTGGCGTTAACTTAGTAAAAAAACGGCTGGATGAGCGTGCGCCAGCTTCGCATTTCAGTTGGCATACGGTTAGCCTTGGGCGTACTCCACCGATCCGGTACGACGGTGGTTCGATGGAGTAGCCCCGTGAACGTTAAACGGCACCTGGGGCGCGCGTAAGTACGGCTACGGGTATGGTTGCCAGTAGCGACTGTACGGGTAACGCCACAGTATTGCCATGCGCTGAATCCGTGAGGTTGTGATACCAGTCGCTAGCGGCCGACGAATTTGGCAGGGAAACCACAGTATCACCCCAGTCGACTGAGCGCGGATCAGTTTGCTGCGCCCGGCAAAGTTGCGCCATGTGCAGCGGCACAACGACAAGTGCCTGAATCGTCTCGTCGGTGCGGAGAAACGCCAGTATATGGTCAGCATAGCGTCCCTCGACCGTGAGCGGGGTGTAACTGCCGGTTGTGAACAGGCCGGCATGATTACGCCGAAGTTGCAGCAACTGATAGGTTAGCCACCGCTTGATGCGGCCACTGTACCGGTCTTCCCACAACGCATTCCAGCAGCTATCCGATCGGTTGTCGGCCTGCGCGAGTAGCACGTTCTGGTCGTCCTGGTACTGCGCATACGGTACAGGTCGGCGGTTGTCGGGATCGACCATGCTCAAATCCCAGCCTTCATTCCCCTGGTACAGGTCAGTGACACCGGGCAACGTGTATTTCAGCGTAACCTGCACCAGCGAATTGACGATGCCGAAATCAACTACCTTTTCGAATAGCGGCTGGAACGATGCCCAAAAATGGCCGCGCCTGGCGAGTAACTGCCTGACAAAGGAGGCCGTTGCCTGCTGATAGTCATCGTCGGTATGGCGCTTGGCTTCCGACAGGGCCTTCTCCATGAAGGCCTGCATCCGATCGGCAAAGTCGTCGCTGTCGCCGGGCATGGGGTGTGAGCCGATCAGCGACTGATAAATCAGGTACTCGTCTTCAAAGTCGGGCGCATCGCCGGTCTTTGCCTTTGCGTTGATGCGCTGCCAGTCGCGGACGGCCGCAAACCAGTCGTCGGCAATATCGGGTAATACCGCCAGCCGGGCGCGGGCGTCTTCCCCTCGCTTCGTGTCGTGGGTCGCCGTGGCGTTCATCGTCAGTGGCCAGTGCTGCTGTCGCTGCTGAATAAACCGGTGAAAATCAGCGGTTGATAGGCCGAAACGAGCAGGAGAGTCGCCAACTTCGTTATGACCGATAAAGCAGGTGTTCGTGTAAAATAGCGTGTCTTCGATGCCCTTCGCCATCAGTGGTCCCGCGTATTGCATACAGCGCTGGTAGAACAGGGCCACCTGCTGCGCCCGGCCGTTGTCAGTCGTATCCGCCTGATCGAACAACGTTTGCGCGAGCTGATCGACGGCCGCCGTCAGTTCGGGACGGGATTCACGAAGCTGATCGAAAATACGGCGGTGGGCGTCGGCTTCGGCAGCGTGCAGCGGAAACTGGGTGCCGAAATAACGATAGACCGGGAAGCGGATAAGCCATTCGCCGATAGCCAGTTTCAGCGAGCCAGCGGGAAGGGACGCTAGTTCGTCCTCCCGCACCAGACCGAGCGTTTGGTAATAGTTGGTCAGGTTAGTCAGCTCGCCACCCATTTGTTGATACAGCATGTATGCCTTCCGCCCGCGCATCTGATCGGACAGCGATGTGGTATCGCTCGTTTGATCGGCGTAGAACTGCTGAAACGCATCTGCCTGGCGACCGTCGGTCAGGAGATTATTGATGGCGGCCAGGAAGTCGTAGCCCGACGTGCCGGCAACGGGCCATTCGGCCGGCAGGTCTTCGTCGTCCTGTAGAATCTTCTCGACAATGATGTACGTGTCATCACCGACGGCCTGTCGTAGGCGATCGAGGTACGCGCGGGGAGCAAATAAGCCGTCGACGTGATCGATGCGCAGCCCGTCGATTACGCCCGTTTCCAGCAAGTCGAAGAACAACTGATGATAGGTAGTGAAGACAGTTTCATGCTGCATCATCAGGCAGATCAGGTCGCTGACGGTGAAAAAACGGCGGTAGTTGATCTGTTGATCCGCGTCTGTTGAGGGATGGAGCCGGTACTGCTGCTTATCCAGTAGGGCCAGCAACTGCGCCGAGTCGTCGTTTACACGTTGTAAACACTGCTGCACGTACGTACTGGTGACGGGATTGGCAGACAGGCTCATGAGCTGCTCGCGCCATTCGTCCCACGCCAGTGCGTACGACAGGGGCTCCTCCGTGCGGTGCAGGTCGTCGAGCTGGGTGAGTAACTGCCGGATCGCTTCGGGCGCGTCGACCGAGGATAGAACGGTCGCGTAGGAACCGGGCGTCAGCGGATAGGTGTTGCCGTCGACGCTGATCACGAACCGGTTGTCGTCAGTTGTCAGCGTCAGTTTTTGCTGGGCGATGCATTGTTCCGGCGTGTCGGTGAGGAAGGGAGCCATGATGCGCCCCTGAAACAGATCGCTGGCCAGGGCCGTGTCGAAATAGCGGGCGTAACGCGAGAGCGGGCCCTTTTCCAGCACGTCGGTCAGCCATGCGTTGTTGGGGTGAAAGGCCATGTGGTTGGGTACAATGTCCTGCAACCAGTACATATCGTTTTGATGCAGCCAGTCGGCTATTCGTTCCAGGTCGGCCCGCGTGCCGAGATCGGGAGCAATGCGCAAGGGGTCGACGCCGTCGTAGCCGTGTTCACTGCCGGGCGTCGCTTCAGTGATGGGCGACGCGTAGATTGTTTTGATGCCAAGTGCCTTGAGGTAAGGCAAAATGGCTTCCAGGTGGGAGAGTGTAAAGGAAGCGTTGAGTTGTACTCTATAGGTGGTAATCGGGTTTCGCATACTCGATTAACCGCCCCTACCGGCCATTGTTGATCTATTTGGTGAATTTTGGGGAAATGTGCCGTGGTGCCAGGGCAGGTTCGCCAGTCCTGACACCACAATCGTTATTCATTCCTGCTGTCGCAGACAGGCTACAGATCGTCAGCGTGATTGAGGTAGAGTAAAAATGATTCCGGTTGAACCAATACCTCGACATCGCCGGGCATTTGCGCCGGCCCGGCTGCTGGCCCACCCCAGATCGGATCGGCCGAATCGAAACGCTTCTGCCAGGGTGTATCGCTGACGGGTAGACAAATGGGCTGTACCGCACGCGAAAAATTCATCAGGCAGGCTATCCGCCGGTGTTCATGCCAGCGTTGCAGCACCAGCGTCTGGGTATCGTCGTGGAAAGTGACGAGCACGTTTTTTCGGTTCGGAAACCGCAACACAGACGTTTTGCGCAGGGCAATCAGTGCCTTGTAGTAGCGAAACATGGTCTGATGATGCATTTCGCCGAGTAACGACCATTGCAGCTTCGACTGCTGGAACGTGGCTTCGGCCTGTGGGTCCGGCGCGGGAACGGCCGTCTGAAAAGCCGCAAATTCGCGTTGCCTGCCCTGCCGGACGGCGTCGATCAGGGCGGGATCGGAGTGGCTGACGAAGTACAGGAAGGGGTGCTGCTCGCTCCACTCTTCGCCCATAAACAGCATCGGCAGGTACGAGCTTGTCAGCACGGCCCCTGCCATCAGCCGCTGCATGGCCTCACTCACCAGCTGACTGGGTCGTTCGCCCAGCATCCGGTTGCCAATCTGATCGTGGTTTTGCGAAAAGACGACAAATTGTCTGCCGGGCAGGTCGGTGGTGGGGGTGCCAACGATTTTGGCGCGCCGGGGCATGTAGGTACCATCGTAGACATAGGCATCGCAGTACGATTTTGCCAGGTGTTTAATGCCGTCATAGTCTGCGTAGTACCCGTGCTGTTCGCCCCCCGCCGTGACGCGCAGGGCGTGGTGAAACTCGTCGTTCCACTGGGCGTCCATGCCGTAGCCACCCTCGGACAGGGGCTTGATAAACCGCGTCTCGTTCTGGTCGGATTCGATAACCAGGTAATGCTGCCGCCCGGTTTGTGCCATCAGCTGATCGACGTGCAGGCGAATGTCGCGGAGGATATGCGATTCACTTTCATCGCGGATGGCATGCACCGCATCGAGCCGGAGCGCGTCGATGTGAAAGTCGCGAAACCACATCAGCACGTTCTCGATCACATACTGCCGGACGCCTTCGCTGTCAGGACCGTCGAAATTGATGGCGTCGCCCCAGGGCGTCCGGTGGCGGTTGGTGAAGTAAGGACCGTAGCTGGAGAAATAATTGCCCTCCGGTCCCATGTGGTTGTACACCACATCGAGCACCACCGCCAGCCCCCGCGCATGACAGGCGTCGACCAGTAGCTGTAGCCCCTGCGCCCCGCCGTAGGAATGCTGTACGGCAAACGGACACACGCCGTCGTAACCCCAGTTGCGGTCGCCCGGAAACTGCGCAACCGGCATCAGTTCGATGGCGTTTACGCCGAGGTCAACGAGATGGTCGAGCCGGGCCGCAACGCCGGCAAACGTGCCCTCCGGGCTGAAAGTGCCGGTGTGCAGTTCGTAGAACAGGTAATCGTCGAGGTCGGGATTCTGCCAGGCCTGATCGGTCCAGGAAAAAACGGTCGGATCAAACGCCTGCGAAGGGCCGTGCACGCCCTGTGGCTGCGCCAGCGATGCCGGGTCGGGCAGGCGTCGGCCGTCGAGCGCGATCTGGTACAGGTCGCCGGGGCGGAGCTGACGGGTTGTCGTATGCCAGCAACCGTTCGTGGCCGGCTCCAGCGGGAGTGTCTCGCCCGTAGTATTCAGTACTAACTGGACCGTGGTCGCCGTGGGGCCCCAGACCTGTACGGTGGCCGTCTTATCTGGCCCGAACGATACGCCCAGTGTCCGCCGGGCGATGGGTACTTCTGTCATAGGGTTGTATTCGGTATGCGGTATGGGGTTTACGGTATACGGTTTTCAGTTTTCGGGCGCGTGTGTAGCCTGGACCTCCAGGTCCGGGTGCCCGTCAGGGCAACTACGCAGGCGGTAGCCAATTGGTCGCTTCGCGCCCACCCGGACGTGGACGTCCAGGCTACACACGCGCCGGCCAACTACGTAAGACTGACCTTGAACCGTATACTGAAAACCGAAAATTATGAAACCGCTACCGGCTCGGCATGTTTGATCGATTTGGAAACAGCCCAGAGTCCGAGCATGGTAATCAGGCCGTTCAGTAGCAATCGCTCGAAGCCAAACTGGTAGCCACCGAACCAGGCTGCCGAGTTCTGATTGATGATGAACGTGAGTACCGGTGAGGCCAGACAAATCCACGGAACGAAGCGGTCGACGACGGGGCGCTGACTGAAAATGCCGAAGGCGTACAGGCCCAGCAGCGGGCCGTAGGTGTAGCCCGCGATGTCGAAAACGGCCGTGATGACCTCCTTGCTGTTGAGTTGCCGAAACAAGATAATGACCACGTAAAACAACAGTGAGAAACCGATGTGAACGATGTGTTTGATACGGGCGCGTTCGGCTTCGGGCCGGGTTTCAACGTTCATGAAATCGATGCAGAACGACGTTGTCAGGGCTGTCAGGGCTGAATCGGCGCTGGCGTAGGTCGCGGCCGTTATGCCCAGCAGAAACGTGATGCCTACCAGCGGGCCGAGGTGATTCAGCGCCAGAAGGGGGTATAGGTCGTCGGTGCGTTCGGGAATGGCGATGCCTTCGCG
Organism: Spirosoma oryzae; assembly: GCF_003002825.1. Classification (GTDB taxonomy): domain Bacteria; phylum Bacteroidota; class Bacteroidia; order Cytophagales; family Spirosomataceae; genus Spirosoma; species Spirosoma oryzae. The sequence continues at coordinate 94,990 of NZ_PVTE01000017.1, forward strand.
ACCGGCGTAGATGTAGAGCAATACGCCCAGGCACATAAACAGAAAGGTGACGATAACCATCGTAATCGTAAACCAGAACATGTTTTTCTGCGCGTCGCCGATGTTTTTGCAGGTCAGGTTTTTCTGCATCAGGTCCTGATCCAGCCCCGTCATTACGATGGCAATAAAAATCCCCGAAATAAACTGCTTGTAGAAATTCTTGGGGTCGTTGGCGTCCCAGAAGAAAATGGTCGAGTTGGGGCTGGCTTTGATCGATCCGATCAGTTCGCCGAACGAAAAATGCAGCTCCCGCGAAATCAGTACGATCGTCAGCACGACGGCCGACACCAGGAAGATGGTTTGCAGCGAATCGGTCAGGATAATCGTTTTGACGCCCCCCTTGAAGGTGTACACCCAGATCAGGCCAATAGTGATTAGTACGGAGACTTCAAAGGGAATGCCCAATGCGTTGAAAATCGCCAGTTGCAGCACGTTAGCCGCCACATACAGGCGAACGGCCGATCCAACCGTTCGGGCGAGCAGGAAAAAGCCTGCGCCCGTCTTGTACGCCCAGTAGCCGAAGCGCTTTTCGAGGTAACCGTAAATGGAAATCAGGTTAAGCCGGTAGTAGAGCGGCATCAGTACCGTACCGATGACGAGGTAGCCGATGATGTAGCCCAGCACGACCTGAAAATAAGAAAATCCGATCTTACCGACCGCGCCCGGCACCGAGATAAACGTGACTCCCGACAGCGATGTGCCGATCATCCCGAAGGCCACCAGCCACCAGGGTGATTGCCGGTTGGCGGTGAAAAACGTGGTCGTATCGGCCCCACGGGCGGTATAAAACGAAACGGCGACCAGCAGCCCAAAATAAGCGATCAGAATGAGCAGCGCGAGAGTGGGATTCATGGGCAATAAAGCAACTTTATACGGGCGAAAACGGTTAGTTTAACAGATCGTTATGCGTTTCGTAAACTGCCCGGTTTGGCGTAAATTTGCTAAATAAACACGATTTTAGGTCCCATGCAACCTTTTGAAGAAAGCGAAGTAGCCCTGCTGGAAGCCGTAGTTGAAACCGACGTTCATAACCTGGTCGTTTTCAATGACGACGTCAATACATTCGATCACGTGATCGACACGCTGATGGATGTATGCGCCCATACGCCCGAACAAGCCGAGCAATGTACGCTCCTGATTCACTACAAGGGTAAATGCACCGTCAAAAACGGTTCGTGGGATGAGTTGGTACCGATGCGCAACGAGATCTGCCGACGCGGCATCAGCGCAGAGGTGTTGAATTAAAGGGCGAAAGAGTGAATGAGTGAAAGAGCGACTGATGCGCTACCCACTCCAGCACTCGTTCGCTCGTTTCCGGCCTGTCATCCAGTCGGAGCAATGGCGAGGTGAGCAAAACAACTGCTGTTGTTGAAAATCGCTCTTTCGCTCTTTCATTCTTTCGCTCATTGTTAATGGAATATCCATCGAAGTTAATAGAAGACGCAGTCAACGAAGTGGCTAAACTGCCGGGTATCGGTAAGAAGACAGCCCTTCGGCTCGTACTTCACCTGCTCAAACGCGATGAAGAGCAGACCGAGACGCTGGCGACGAGTCTGAAAGCCATGCGGACGGGGGTGCAGTATTGTCGGAAATGCCACAACCTGTCGGACAACGAGTTGTGTTCGATCTGTGCCAGCAGCAAACGCGATCAGTCGATCATCTGCGTGGTGGAAGATACCCGTGACGTACTGGCGATTGAAAATACGGCGCAGTTCAAAGGGCTGTACCACGTGCTGGGCGGTATCATCTCGCCCGTCGAAGGAGTTGGCCCTAGCGACCTGCAAATCGATTCGCTCGTCGACCGGCTGAAAGGGGCGGAAGCGGAGCAGGTCAAGGAGATCATTCTGGCGATCAGCCCGACGATGGAGGGCGACACAACGGCGTTTTACCTGCAAAAACGGCTGCGGCCGTTCAAACTGAAAATCTCGACCATCGCGCGGGGAGTACCCATCGGGGGCGACCTCGAATACGCCGACGAAGTAACACTCGGTCGCAGTATCCTCAGCCGTATCGCCTACGATTAGGAGGGTTGGACAGGATTACATGATTAACAGGATTGCGCCGGGTTTCAACCCGGCGTTTTTGCTGTGAGGTCGGGTAAGCCGCCAAGATCGAGGTACGTTTCGACAGGATCACAGCCGGGCCGCGCCATGGTGGCCGCCGGAAGGATTCACGGGTTTTGCGCCGGGTTTCAACCCGGCGTTTTTTAGGGTTAACGAAAAATCAATCCCGTAAATCCGGTCATCCTGTCCAACCCCATCTAAAAACCCGTTTCTTTGCGGGCAGCGAACAACGGTCGCCAAGGCCGGTTGTTCATCTGAACGTTATTTGTTGCCTATAAACCAACATTCGCATGAATCGCTCTGAATTTTTGAAACTGGCGTTCGGTGCTTCGGCCGGACTGATGGCATTCCGCTCGTTTGGCATTACGCCAGCGCAGACGGAAGGTCCGTTCAAACTACCCCCGCTGCCTTATGAGTTTGCCGCGCTCGAACCCCACATCGACAAAATGACGATGGAGATTCACCATGATAAACACCACAAAGCCTACGTCGATAACCTGAACAAAGCTGTGGCCGGCACCGACATGGCGAAGATGGACATCGACGCCCTGGTGAAAAGCATAAGCAGCAGTACACCAGCCGCCGTCCGTAACAATGGGGGTGGCCACTGGAACCACAGCTTTTTCTGGACGATTCTCAGTCCGAAAGGGGGCGGTGCGCCTAAAGGTGCGTTGGCCGAAGCCATCAACAAGAAATTTGGCTCGTTCGACAAGTTTAAGGAAGAGTGGGCCAAAGCTGCCGGTTCGCGCTTTGGGTCGGGCTGGGTGTGGCTCATCAAGTCGGGCGATGGCGTTGAAATCGTCACGACGCCCAACCAGGACAACCCGCTGATGGCATTGGCCGAGAAAAAAGGTACTCCGCTGATGGGTCTCGACGTGTGGGAGCATGCCTACTACCTGAAGTACCAGAACAAGCGCCCCGAATACGTAACGGCTGCCTGGAACGTGTACGACTGGGACAAAATCGCCAAAAATTACGCAGGATAAAAAAAGTTATAAGGTCGTAAAGTCGTAGAGTTGTAAAGTTGCTACCGCATCAGTCCATCCGGCGTCAGCCAGGACTTGCCAGCAACTTTACAACTCTACGACTTTATAACTTTTTATATTTGTAAAAATTAGATTAGTCTATGTTAAGCGAAGAATTATATGACGAGATCCCGTCGCTGGATCTTGCCGATTTTACGTCCGGCGACCCTGACCGCAAAGCCCGCTTCGTACAGGAGTTGGGCCGCGCGTTCAACCAGATCGGCTTCGTAGCGATTAAAAACCACGGCCTTACCGACGAACTGACAAACCGGCTGTACGCGTCGGCAAAAGAATTTTTTCAGGCGCCCGACGAGATCAAAAAGAAGTACGAACGGCCCGACCTGAACGGGCAGCGGGGCTATATCGGCAAGGGTAAAGAAACGGCCAAGGGGTTCAAAGTGGCTGACCTGAAGGAGTTTTATCATGTCGGTCAGCCCGATCCAATCGGTGATATGCCGGGTAACGTATTTCCCGATGAGTACCCAGCCTTCACCGAAGCCACGCTGACTACCTACCAGACGCTCGAAAAAGCGGGTCGGTCGCTGCTGCGGGCCATCGCGCTGTACCTCGAACTACCCGAGACGTATTTCGACGACAAAGTACAGAACGGCGACAGCATTCTGCGGGCACTGCATTATTTCCCCCTCGATCCCGACACGACCCCGGACGGTGCCGTACGGGCTGCGGCACACGGTGATATCAACCTGATTACGCTACTGATGGGCGCTTCGGCTGATGGGCTGGAAGTACTGCGTCGCGATGGGAAATGGATTGGTATTACGGCCCTGCCCGATCAGATCATCGTCAACGTCGGCGATATGCTCGATCGGCTGACCAACCACAAGCTGAAATCGACGATTCATCAGGTGGTGAACCCCCCGCGTGAGAAGATGAATCAGTCGCGGTACTCGATTCCGTTCTTCATGCACCCCCGCGCCGACATGAACCTGAGCAGCCTGCCCAGTTGCATCGATGCGCAGCATCCTAAATTGTACGTCGATATGACGGCGGGCGAATTTCTGAACGAACGCCTGATGGAACTGGGCCTGAAAAAAGCCTGATCGTATCTAGCCTGCGCCGAAGTTGAGTACACTTCGGCGCATTCTTTTTGGCTGCTCTATGGCCTATCCTGTACCGCCGATTGCTCCGGTTCGCCGGATTCGTTACATCATTTTTCTGAAAGACGTTCTGATTCTGGCCCTGACTACGTTTGGTGGCCCACAGGTGCATTTTGCCATGTTGTACGAACGCTTTGTCAAGAAGCGTCGCTACATCACCGAATCTGAATTGCTGGAGTTGAACGCCCTCTGCCAGATTCTGCCCGGTCCCACGTCTACGCAAACGATTACGGCGGTCGGGTTTAAAATCGGTGGTCCTAACCTGGCATATCTGACGCTGCTTATCTGGGTGTTGCCGGGCGTAAGCATCATGACGGCCTTCGGGATGGCTATCTATTACCTGGAGCAGCACAATCTGTCGTTACAATTTGCGCGGTTTATCCAGCCGATGGCCGTGGGGTTTCTGATCGTGGCCGGGTATCGCATCGGGCAGAAAGTGATCAAAAACCGCACAGGGGTCATGCTGGCGATGATTGCGGCTGTGGCGGCTTACCTGTTTCGTTCGCCCTACGTGACCCCCCTGGTCATCATTATGGGTGGGCTAACTACCGGACTGGCGTACCAGAAGCAGGAGCGGATGGAAAAGCAGCCCCTGCGGATCGACTGGTCGAACTTCATTCTGTGGCTGGGGGTGCTGATCGTAGCCGCTATCTGCGGGGCGCTGACCCAGTCGCTGCCGGTGCGTCTGTTCGAGAATTTTTACCGTAACGGCAGTCTGGTCTTTGGCGGGGGACAAGTGCTGACACCGATTCTGTACAACGAGTTTGTCGCGTTCAAGCACTATCTGTCGCGCGAGGAATTTCTATCGGGGCTAGGGCTGGTGCAGGCGGTGCCGGGACCGGTCTTTTCGTTTGCGTCCTACATTGGTGCCTTATCCATGCGCGATGCCGGACCGCACGGCCAAATCTGGGGTAGCTTCGTTGCGACGGCGGGCATCTTTCTACCGGGTGCTTTCCTGATCTTCTTTGTTTACCGGTTCTGGGAGCAACTCAAACGCTACCGTGTCGTGCGGGCGTCGCTGGACGGAATCAACGCGGCCAGTAGTGGGCTGACGGCTGCGGCTGCTGTCGTCCTTTTTCAACCAATGGTACCCCACTGGCCCTCCGTCGCTGTGGTGCTGATTACGATGGGCTTGCTGCTCTATACCCGTACGCCACCTTTCGTGCTTATTCTAGGTGGATTGCTGGCCGGGGTTGTGCTGTAACAACCGTACATTCTAATGATAAATTAAGCGCGCTATGTGCTGAAAAGGAGTTACTTGACGAACTAAACATAGAATCGCCATGAAATACCGCCTGCTTTTCGGTTTGCTCTGCTTAAGTATCACGTTGGCGTCCGGTCAGTCGACGTCGAAAATCTATCTGGTCAGGAACGGTACCGTAACACTAGCTGGCGTTAGGTTTTACACCACGCTGGATAAAAACAAACCAATCGTAGTCAAAAACAACGCGTATACCGTTATCGAAACCGATGCCGACAGTCTGGGTATACTGCCAGACGGACCATACGAAGCATCGTCTGCCAGTGATGATGAATACGGACAGGCCGTCCGCAAGGCCGTTTATATCCCGCTCGAAAAAGGAAAAACGTACTATTTCAAGGTAGGCCGAATCTACCAGAGTCAGTTTTTTGACGTAAATGACTTATCGGCACAGGCATTCAAGTTGTTTGTTGGTATTAACCGAATCGATGGAACGCCACAATACTATTTCTTGGGTAAATCTGGAAATAGTTCGAATAAATTACCGTAGTCGGCGGAGTCGGGTGGTTTGTTCGAAGTATTGTTTACACGCACCAGCTACCCCGTAGTGGCCAAAACGTGCACCGGATGGTATCGTGTCCTGTCAAGTCAACCGCATATGTCGGCAAAATCTGGTTTTTTTATATTGACTACATTTTTCGCAATCGCGGTTGGCTTGTGGCTATATGTTCGTCATCGACCCGGTACGCACATTCGTGTTGACAGAGTAGCCAACCGCCAGCAGTTTGCCGTGCCGTATACGTCCCGATTGGGTGCTGTAGACCCGCCTGCCCCTGTTCATGTTCGTGGCTACCTGGACGGAAAAGCCGTTATTTATCAGGACCGGAATACTACACTGAACAGCAGCGGATTACCCGTATGGCGACACACCGCGCTGCATGGATTGGACCCATACCTGCTTCGGCTAGGACCCGGTAAAATCGATACGACCATTGTTTTCAGTACTGGTTCAACAGACTTCTCGCTGATCTACCAGCCGCTAACGGCTAAAAACGGAGAGTTGACGATCGACGTAGATTACTGACTGTTCGACTCAGGCCGTTATGTACCAGCGCCGAAGCCGATTGATCTTCACCGTGAGCAGGCTGATCTGTTCCCAACTGACAAGTGTACGGACCGACTCGCCGACGAACAGGGCCAACTGTAGAATAACCTCCTGTAAAGCCGGTAGTCCCTGTTGTTTGATGGCGTCGAACTGACCGTTGGAAATCAGATAGCCGTACTGAAACTAATCGTGTCGGTCGATGAGCACCATAACCCGCCCCCACGATACAGCAAGTCGTTTTCATGCCGGTTCTTGGTTATCGGTATACGGTTTTCGGTTTACGGTAGGGGGTGGGGCTGTTAAATTCTTGATTTGATACTACCAGAAGCCAAATTTCCTTCGGCTAACCATACCCCCCGCCCCCTGAAGGGGGTGAAATTTGCAAGCAAACTACTCCCCCTTCAGGGGGGCGGGGGGTAAACAGGCTAGAACTTAACAGCCCTGGGTGGGGGTATTGTGTAGCCTGACGGCTACCGGTCGTAGATGATAGCTTTATTGGCCGCTGTCGCGTCCACCAGACCTGGGGGGTTGGGCTACACACTACAGCCTCTGTGAACTGAAAACCGTATACCGAAAACGTTACAACTGATCGGACAGAAACTGTCGGACGGTCTGATAGGGGCGTTGCGCTGTCGCCTTACCGTTAACGGGTTTGTCGGCTGCGGAGCCGGTAGCCGACTCGGCGGGGCGGGGTGGCCGGTTGGTCGTGGCCAGCAGTCGTTCCCGCTGAAGTTGTCGCTGTTCATCATCCGTGAGCGTACTCCGAACGGCAGTGCCCTGCCCGTAGCCGTCGTTGAAGTTGCCGATGCGACTGTCGGTTTGCGCCAGTTTCAGTTCGGCCAGCAGATGAGTCAAATCCGCTGTCTGTGTTTGAATCCTGGTCTTTAGTTCGGCCAGATTGGGCAGCAGGTCGAGGTTGTGCTGCAACACGTTCTGCTGCGTGCGTTGTTCGGCCAGCTCACTGTCCAGCGGAGCCATTTCCTTGTCCATTCGCCGTAGCCGACGCCGGTATTTGCCCAATCGGATGTCAGCCTGTAGCCAGCGAAACCAGAACGCCGACAGAACGGGCAGCGCAATACCCAGACAGACGGCCCCCGCCAGCGCAAACAGAATACCACTCAGTACGAACGACAGCAGCGCCCAGGGGCTGTTGACCAGTGCCAGATTCAGTTCGCTCGATTCCGCCAGTTGCTTCTCGATCTGATTCATCACCGAGGGCGACAGGGTTGGCGTTGCGGCTAATGGATCATTACCCAACTGCAACTGCCTGACCGACTTGTTGATGGCCGCCTTCAACTGATCGGTGCGGTAAGCTTCGTACCGAAACCAGCCCAGCACGGCCAGGGTCAGTACGGCGAACACGGCCAGCGCCATCTTGAATCGTTCGTAGCGGCCCCGGTTCTGCGTCGGATTTTCCTGATACGGTTGTTCGATGAGCCGGTCGTAGGCGGGCTTGAGCAGTATCGATACCATCGCCAGCCCCACCGCAAAGGCCCAGGCCTCGTCGGAGTTGCGGATGTTGAGCGCGTAGGCAACGATCTCGTGAGAGATAATCAGGTCGCCGGCCAGAAAGGAGATACCGGCTACCAGAAAGAGCAGCCCGGCCAGCAGCGAATAGTCGGGGGCGGCTTTGGTCCGTCGCGCCTGAAGCGCATCGCGGGCGTCCAGTATCGCCTGCCGGTCGGCCTCACGCTTACTGACCTGCCTGTTCAACCGGTCGACCTGTAGCGCGTGGGTCTGTAAATCGGCGTAGGCCGTCCGGTGAGCATCGGTGGCTTCGGCAAATTGACGTTCTGTGGTCGCCAGTTCAGTCCGCTTTTCGGTAATCCGTTCGTTCAGCCAGTCGGTGCTGATCTGACTCGACAGGTACCCTTCGTAGTGGTCGCGGTCGACGCCGTCGACACCACTGCTATAGCCATGCTGATAATCAGGCTTGTTGATTGGTTCCATTCGGTTATGGGTTTACAGTACTCCGTGTACAGTTTTCGGCGTGCGACTGGCAACGGCCAGCCAGTGAACGGATCGTGCCTGCTGCGGAATCGTGTGATTCCGTGACGGACCGCACCACAGTGGCCACCGTGTGACGAACCAGCATATGTCGACTACCGTAAACTGTATACTTAACTAAACAATACCGTACGTTGCGCTTCCGTCAGGCGGTTATGGAGGCTACGAGCCAGCGTAAACTCGCTTAGAAACAACTGAATCAGCGCGTCGCACTGGGCGTTATGCCGGGTGAGTTCGGTTTCCTGCTGATTAAGCAACGTTGTTAACTGGGCTTTCTGTGCCCGCAAGGCGTTGATTTCCTGTTGACAGACAGCAACTTGCTGCGTGAGTGAGTCGATCAGTGGTAACGACGTGTGCCGGCTTGCCCTGAGCGAAAAGCCGCGTAACCCGTTGGCAATCAACCGTCCGGCAGTGGGCAGGAGAGCCAACAGCACGACTGATAACAGTACTGCCTGCCCAACTGATTGCGTACTGAGCGCAGCGGTCAGGACAAAGCCTGCTACGATCAGGGGTAGTCCCAGTGTGTTGAGTAGCCAGCCAACGAACCGTTCCCGGTCGGGTTCCGCAGGCTGACTAAACGGACCGGCGATACCCGCCAGACAAACCCCCAGGCTAATGAATACACTGCCATATACCGGTTGCGTTGTCTGGTCGATCAGAAAAAAAGCGCCGGTACCCGTTCCCACACCCAGCGCCAGCGCAAGGACCGAACGGGCCGGGTTGGGAGCCGTTAGGTGTTGTTTATACAGCGTGTCGATCCGGTGCTGCTCGTCCCGCTGCCGATTCTCCTGCTGGGCTAACTGCTCGTTCAGTTCGGTAAGCTGAGTCCGTAACTGATTAATAGCCTGACTAATGGGCGTTGTCTGCCGGGCTATGTAGGCGCGGATGACAGCCAGTTTATCGTCGGGATCAGCGTCTGACATGCCATACAGTACACCTTCGTCGCGCAGCGTTTCTTCATCGGTGAGCCAGGCGGGTAAGGCCTCTGCAGGTTCCTGACCCGATAAAGCCGGAAGGATCGGTGTGGTCATGGGGACCTGTACTGGGGTGGTGAGCGGGACAGAATGGGGCGCGGGCGGGGTGGAACGGAATACCGCCCGCAACTGGTTGAGAAAAAGCATAATCAGAACTGGTAACCGGATTGGCAGAAGTGCTCGTACGAAGGCGTCCCCCAAAAATGTACAGCAATGGCGTGATGACGTGTGAACGAACGCTGTCTACCTACAGTAAACGCTCACAGATCGGTCTGACGTTGCAAATAAGCGGATTTTCGCCAGAAATAGATGCTACCACCGTCGTGACTACGCCGTAACGACGGGTTTGACCAGCCAGCGGAAGAGTGACCAGGCGATGAGCATCAAGCTAAAAAAGAGTACACTCAGTGTCGGATTATACCAGATGATCGCCAATAGACAGACAACCGACAGAGTAAGCGCCAGCATGGGTACGAAGGGATAACCGGGTGTCTGGAAGGGGCGGGGTAGATCCGGCTCCGTTTGGCGCAGGCGGAATAGACTCAACAGGCTGCTGATATACATGACCAGTGCGCCAATGACCGACAGCGTGATGATCTGCCCCGTCGTACCGGAGAACAGCGCGGCCAGTCCAACCAGCCCGCCGGCAATCAGCGACCAGTGTGGTGTCTGGAAGCGGGTGTTTACGTCGGCCAGAAAGCGGGGCAGGTAGCCCGCCCGCGCCAGCGCGAACAGTTGCCGGGAATAGCCTAGTGTGTTAGCGTGAAAGGACGCGATCAGGCCAAACAGCCCCAGTCCGGCGAATAGCTTCGACCACGGATTTTGTCGTCCCAGCGCTACGGCCAGCGTTTCGGGTAGGGGGTAGTCTATGGTACTAAGCTGTCGCCAGTCGCCGACGCCCGCGCAGAGCAGCATGGTAGCCAGCGCCAGCACCACCAGTGTAGCGATACTGAGCAGATAACCACGGGGAATCGTTTTGTTGGGGTCGCGCACTTCTTCGGCAACCATCGCTACGCCTTCAATGGCCAGGTAAAACCAGATGGCAAAGGGAATAGCCGCGAAAATACCCCCTATGCCAAACTCTTCGTTATGGGCCAGCACGTTTTCGGTGCGGTAGGCAGGCGCGACCAGCACCAGAAAAAACAGTAGTTCGGCCACCGACAGAAAGGTAATGATGACCGAAAAATTGGCCGACTCGCGAATACCGAGCAGGTTGATGCCGATGAATACGACGTATGACCCTACCGCCACCCACAGTACGGGCAGGGCAGGGTTGAGGAAATGGGCATACGCGCCCAGCGCAGCTGCGATAGCTGGTGGGGCCATTAGAAAATCGATCAGCGTAGCAAAGCCCGCCACAAACCCACCCGTGGGACCGAACGCCCGCAGCGCATACGCAAACGGACCGCCCGCGTCGGGAATGGCGGCTGTCAGTTCAGTGTAGCTGAAAATAAACGCGAGGTACAGCACCGTGACCAGCAGTGTCGCCCAGAAAAAACCGACCGTTCCGGCCACGGCCCAGCCGTAATTCCAGCCGAAATATTCACCCGAAATCACCATGCCCACAGCGATAGCCCATAGCTGTGTGGTAGTGATGGCTTTCTTGAGACTGTTGGACTGAGTCATGCGCGGGTGGTTTTAAACACGGAGGTACGGAGGAAAACACGGAGCGTACAGAGAAAGCAGCTAATACTCTGTGCGCTCTGTGGCTCCCTCCGCGTCTCTGTGTTTAGAAAAAAATGTTCCTTCGTCTACGGTGATGACGTAAGCCCGGCCACCGGCCCGCTCGATGGCGTCGGCCACCTGTTCGGGCTGCACAGGCGCGTAAACGAACATGCAGCCACCCCCGCCGGAGCCATTGATTTTACCACCCAGTGCACCGGCGTTTAACGCGGCATCGAGCATCCGGTCAATTTTGGGCGTCGAGATGCGCTGGGCATCCCGCAGGTTGGTCTGGTGGTCGTTGAGCAGCTTGCCAAAGCGACTGTGATCGAATGGCTCGGCCGGGTTGCTGAGTAGCGTTAGCGCGTCGCGCAGAATGTCGCGGTTGGCCAGGTTACCTTTCAGCAGGATATACTCGTCTTTCGTCAGTATATCCTTGTATTCGGTTGCCTGCGTTAACTCCGTCGTGTGCAGCGAGAAGGTCGGATCGAGGGCACTCAGTCGTTTGACGATGTCGAGCATCCCGAACTTGACCCGGCTCAAAATGCCGATTGTATCTTTCGGTTCGCGCGAATCGCCGAGCACGAACGTGCCCAACGGCGGTGTCAGCGTTTGCAGGGCAATCGCCGGTGTCGATTCCAGGTAAATCAGCTGACCGACTGCTGTCGAGTAGTGATCCATCATGCCGCCGGGCTCGCCAAACTCCAGCACTTCGGCCGTGTAGGCCAGTTCGGCAATCCGTTTGGGGGATAATGTAACCGGCTGATCGGCCAGGTGCGTCAGCAGATTGATCCAGCTGACCAGCAAAGCCGACGAACTCGACGTGCCCGAATTGATGGGGATTGTACCGCGAACCGTGCCCGTGATGCCCCGACTAAATGAATAGCCTTCCCGCAGCAGGATGTTTACCGCCGACCGAAAATAGTCGCGCTCGCTGAGGTAAGGCAGTGGTTGACCGGTAAAGGGAATAGCCACATGGCCGCCAATATCGGGCAGATCAAGCCGAAAACCCGGTTGGTCGTCGGGCTGGGCGGTGATGGCAATTCGGCGGGAGATGGCGGCTGCAATGACCGGCAGCCCCAGATAGTCCTGATGCTCACCGAACAGGCAGATGCGCCCCGGCGTCGACGCGGTTACAGCTACGGGCATTGAAACAGGTTCGTGGTTTGTCGTTGGTGGTTCGTGGTTTATCGAGAATAGCGCAGACCGTATGAACTACGAACCATCAACGACAAACCACGAACCAAGACTACCAGCTATTGCGCTTGTGACCCGATACGGCGTAGTACAGAATGAAGCCGAACAGGGGAAGCAACATAGCGTAAGCGATTTGTGGGCTATAGGTATCGGTCAGGTAGCCGTGAACCAGCGGCAGGAGCGCACCACCGGAGATACCCATGATAAGCAGGGCAGACCCAATTTTGGTGAAACGACCCAGCCGGTTCAGGGCCAGCGGCCACAGGGCAGGCCAGATCGGCGCCAGACCGAAGCCGAGCAGTGCCACGCACAATACTGATGTAAAACCACTGGTCAACAGGGTGGCTGTCGTTAGTACCAGACCGTAAGCAGCGCCGAAGCGCAGGGCTGTTTGCTGCGAAACGTAACGCGGAATCAGGAAAATACCCAACAGATAACCCGCCAGCAGGCCATAGAGTGTGTAGGTCGTGAAATACTTAGCTTCAGCATTGTCGAAACCTAAGGCTTTGCCATAGTTGATGATCGTATCGCCGGCGATAACCTCGGCACCCACGTAGCAAAATAGCGCCAGTACGCCCAGCACAAGGTTAGGAAACTGCCAGACACTGTCGTGCGTGGCTACGTCATTCGGTGTGTCGTTCTGTTCTTCCGATACTTCGGGCAGGTTTGAGAAGCGAATTAGAACGGCAACGGCAACGAGCACGCCCGTCAGAAACAAATACGGGGTAACTAACCGGGCCAGTGACTCCGCACCCGTTAAGTTTTCACTCCCCGACAGCAGCAAATGGCCGAAGATAAGCTGACTGCCAATGCCCGCCAGTTTGTTGGCAATACCCAGGAAGCTGATCCGTTGCGCTGCGCTCTCACGAGGTCCGATAATCGTCGCGTATGGATTGGATGCCGTCTGGAGAACCGTCATGCCGATGCCGATCAGAAACAGACCCAACAGAAACAGCGGGTAGGATACGGCTTTGGCTGCTGGTACAAAGATCAGCGTTCCCACAGCCATGACAATCAGCCCCAGCGACATCCCGTTCTTGAAGCCCGTCCGCTTGAGTACGGCCGATGACGGAATTGCCATTAGCGTGTACGAAATAAAGAAGGCGAATGCAACCAGGTTCGAGCCGACTGTACTTAGGCTAAACGCTTCCTTGAAAAAGGCAATGAGTACGCTGTTGAGCCAGGTAAGAAAACCAAATATGGAAAACAGAGCCGCTATAATTAGCAGCGGACCGATGTACGAACTGGTTTTAGGGGGAGGAGCCGTGGGTGTCATGCAGGAGTAACGGGATGGGCAGCTAAGCTGAGCAGAAGAATATTTTTAAATTATTTTACAAATAAGCCAAATCTGTCGCATTCCTGCAAATCGGCCGTCAGAAAGCATCGTTCAGCGCAAAAATGGGTTTGTTACTTTTCCACTTTCCCCGGGTAAAGTCAGGAATGTCGACGGCTTTACTGCCCCCGGCGATACTTTGCTCCGACAGGGGGCTGATGGCGCTCCAGGCGGCTGCATCGTACACGTCGATAGGAACGGGTCCTTTGGCTTTTACGGCCTCGATAAAGCCGCGCAACACGAAAAAATCAATACCACCGTGTCCGCTATGTTCAGCCGTTTGGGCATGCCGTTTCCAAAGCGGGTGATCGTACTTATCCTGGTAAGCCGCAAACGGCTCCCACGTATGGGCTTTCGGGGTGATGCCTTCCAGATAGATCATGTCATTGTCGTCCATCCAGATGCCCTGCGTACCCTGCGCCCGGAAGCCCAGCGAGTAGGGGCGGGGCGAATTGGTGTCGTGAATGATGACGATGTTTTCCCCGTTGGCACATTCGATCATTGTCGTAACGACGTCGCCGAGCTTGAAATTGACTTTGGCGTTCGGATGATTTTCGCCACCATGATCGACGACGTACTTGTGCAGCCCCCGACTTTTGGTGGCCATGCTTGTCAGCCGCACAAACTGATTGCCCCGGTTGATGTTGAGCCAGTGCGCGACCGGTCCCAGTCCGTGCGTGGGGTAGAGGTCGCCGTTGCGGTCGACCGAGTGTTGCGTGCGCCAGCGGGCTTCCGAATAGCCTTTCGCGCCGAATTCTGCGCCGACGCCGTGGCCCTTGCCGTCGTTGAATTTAATGTTGCGCAGGTCGTGCTGATAGCCACAGTGGGCGTAGGTCATTTCGCCGAACAGCCCCTGCCGGACCATGTTCAGCACGGCCAGTACGTCGCGCCGGTAGCAAACGTTTTCCAGCATCATGCAGGGCATACCCGTCTTTTCCGATGCGTTGACCAGATCCCAGGACTCCTGGAGTGTCACGGTCGCCGACACTTCCACCGCAGCGTATTTCCCCGCTTTCATCGTCGCCACGGCCATCGGTACGTGCCATTCCCAGGGCGTGGCAATTACGACGCCATCCAGATCGTCGCGTTTCAGCATCTGCTCGAAGGCTTTGTCGCCCTTACTGTAGGCTTCCGGTAATGGTCGACCGGCTTTTTTGATCAGCTCATTGGTCGCGGCAATACTGGCCGGGTCAAGGTCGCAGATCGCCGGGATAACGACGTCGTCGCGGAAGAGCGCCTGTTGCACATGGTTTCGCCCCCGAAGGCCGACGCCGATAAAACCAAGTCGTACCGTAGCTTTCGGTGCTTTCGCGCCGGTAAGGAATGTCGGGAAAACCGTAGCTGCGGCACCGGTCAGGGCGGTGGTTTTGATAAACTCGCGACGGGTTGGCTGATTCATAACGAAGCGATAAGTAAGGTTTGGTGAATCCGGGTGTGCACGCGTAAAACAAGACGCAGCAATATAGCCTTATTTCGCTGGTTTTTCCAGCTCAGGTCCTCTGATCACAACGGTAGAGTGTGTTGCCAATTCGGCGTCGTTGGGCCATTCGTTGAAGACATCCCGTTCTTCTTCTTCGATGGCCCGGTATACGCTGGGTGGATTTACGAACGCGCGGATTTCGAATGCCTGTCCAATGTTCAGTGGATCGAGACCACCAATAAATACCTGACCACGCCAGGTTCCGTCTTTCTTCACCGGGATGGGTGGTTGCACGTAGCATTTGCCCCCCAGTGTCACCGGACGAACGACGACCCAGACCGTATCGGCATTCGCTACACGGCCCGCTACAAACGGACGTCGGGGAACGGTCTGTCCGTGCAACGGGTACGAAATTGTCAGCTTACTCGGCGCTATCCTGGCAGGTGTCTGATGCAGCATTGTGTAGCTACCGGCGACCGCAATCAGTGTGAACATGCCGATAACGATGTACCACCAGACCCGATTACGACCAGTGTGTTTTGCCGGATACGGTGCTGACTCATCGCCGGTCGGAATAGGCCGTCCGTGGGCATACGATCGGCATGTGTTCAGAATTTTTCGGCCCGGCACGTACGTGCTATCTGTGAAGAGCAGGGCTAATGTATTTGTGCTGGGAATATGGATAGTCGTGTTTGTCCGGTCTAGCCCCCGGATTACGTAAAACTCTTCTTCGAAAGAAGACCGAAGCGGTTCATAGTTGGCGCGGTTAGTATTGTAATCGAATTGGGGAAATCGGTCGTGGTCACGCGTAGTATAAGCATGGTATGTACGCTTTATATCCTCGCGAAGGGCAATTATATCAGGATCAGTAGGTGTTTGTAGCGCATTTTCCATACAGTGAAAAAACGGTAAGATAACGGTAATGGACAGAAAGCAACTGAAGCAGAAACGTAAAGCAGCGGTAAGGTAAACGAGAAATGGGAAAGAGGTACATTCTGGGGGGGGAGTATTTTTGTAAAGCTGCCAGCAGATAAAAATAGGGCTGCTTTGTGGCAACTTCTATCCACACCCGTATAGTCTAGTAATGACAATGCCCACCGGAAGCGGTGGGCATTGTCATGTGCGTACGGAAATTAATCCGCTACTGATGGGGAGGGGATGGGTTGGTTCGGCTGGCGCCACCACGCCCGGCGCGGGTAGGTGCCACCCAGGCTGAACGGTTCGCCGATTTGTGGGGTCACGAGTGGCAAGGGTGTTTTGGCAATCTGCGCTTCCAGTCGATTGATAGGTTCATCCCAGGCATGAATCGACAGCGCAAATTTGCCCCAGTGTACGGGTAATAGCAGCTTGGTGTTCAGGTCGTGCGCGGCCTGGGCGGTTTGCTCGGGAAACATGTGGATGTTCGGCCAGTCTTTGCCGTACTGCCCGCATTCAAGCATGGCTAAATCGAACGGGCCGAATTTCTCGCCGATGATCTTGAACTGCCTGTCGTAGCCCGAGTCGCCACCGATAAATAGCCGGTAGCCGTTCAGGTCCAGTGCGAAAGATGACCAAAGGGTGTTGCCACGGGTCAGACCCCGTCCCGAAAAGTGGCGCGCGGGTGTCGCCGTCAGGCGAATACTGTCGCTGATAGTATTACTTTCCCACCAGTCCAACTCCACAATCTGCTCGGGGGTATATCCCCATCGTTCGAGGTGAGCCCCCACGCCAAGTCCCGTGTAAACTTTCTTTACCTTGGGTAACAACTTCGGTATCGTTACGGCATCGAGGTGGTCGTAGTGGTCGTGGGTCAGAATCAGCAGGTCAATCGGTGGCATGTCGTCGGCGCTGTAGACGTTCGTACCGGGGAACGCTTTGCTGAAAAACGAGACCGGGGCCGTGTAGCCGCTAAAAACCGGATCGACCAGAATCGTTGTGCCGTTCGACTTGATGAGGTAGGACGAATGACCAAACCAGACGACGGTGGGCGTACTGTCGGGCAGTGCGCTTAGATCGGTACGAACGGTCGGGAGCGGGCGGGGCGGAACGTTATCGGCGGGCTTGTCGAAAAAGTCGCGGGCCATATCCAGCATCGACGCATCCTTACGCATGACGTCGGTGGGTTCGATGTTCTGGAACGAACCCGCCCGGTACTGCGGTGAGCGTTTGATGCGGGCGAGCCGGTCGCCAGAAGGATTACTGCCAAACGGCGCCGAGTTGATGAAAAGAAAGGCCGCTAGAGCCAGAACAGCCAGAATGATGACGATGGTAAGCATGAATCGGCGGAATGAGGACATGACCGACTAACTGGTCTGAAACGCCATCGGTTCCGGGTTCAGCCGGAACCGATGGGTTATACCGGGCGTTACCCTAATATACCGACCCGTCGTCCGTCCGACAGCCGGGGCGCGAACCGAAGCCGTCAACAATCTGTTGCGGTTGAGTTGACAATACAAGGGGTATTCCGTGCTACATACCCCGGCAGGCGATTGTGTAGTGCACAACCTTTGCGCGGACAGTCGGTTGTATGACAGAAATTGACGTATTGATTATGACCGACGCTCCTCCCGTGGATAACACCACCGTGGATGCTCCCCAGGCGGCTACCGTCCGCGCCGAAATGCCCCGCGTGGCGGTATTTCGAAAAGAGCATTTCAACGCAGCCCATCGCCTGCACAATCCCAATTGGTCCGACGAGAAAAACACGCGGGTATACGGGAAATGCAATAACCCCAACTACCACGGTCACAACTACGAACTGATCGTGCGGGTAGTTGGGCCGATCGACGCCGAAACGGGTTACGTGCTGGATATGAAGGTATTGGGTGACCTGATTAAAGCGCAGGTGACTGATCGCTTCGACCACAAAAACCTGAATCTCGACACGGCCGAGTTTGCTGATCTGAATCCGTCCGCCGAAAACATCGCCATCGTTATTTACAACCGGCTACGAAGCCATTTACCGGAGACATTAGACCTCTCCATCAAACTGTATGAAACCGAACGGAACTTCGTCGAATACCCCGCGTAACGGCGTCCATCGTGATGGGCTGTACCGCGACGCGCCAGACTATAACGGTCAGCCTGCCGATCAGCTGCTGGCCGACGAAATCGGCGATGTTCACGGTGCGGCTGCCCTCGATACGCCCATGCGTCCCGATGCGTTCGCCCTGGACGACGATACCAAAATCGACCTGATCGAAGAACATTTCCGGGAGATCATGAACATTCTGGGGCTCGACCTGACCGATGATAGTCTGAAAGGCTCTCCCCGGCGCGTGGCCAAGATGTACGTGAAGGAAATCTTCCGGGGACTCAATCCCGATAATAAACCGGCCCCAACGCTGTTCGACAACAAGTTTCGGTACAACGAAATGCTGGTCGAGAAAGACATTACGGTGCAAACCTACTGCGAGCATCATTTCGTACCGATTCTGGGCAAAGCGCACGTGGCGTATATCTCCAGCGGTAAAGTGATCGGTCTGTCGAAGCTGAACCGGATTGTCGAATACTACTGCAAACGGCCTCAGGTACAGGAACGACTCACGATGCAGATCGCTGACGAGCTGAAGCGCGTACTGGAAACCGACGACGTAGCCGTGCTTATCGACGCCAAACACCTGTGTGTGTCGACCCGGGGGGTGCAGGATATCAATTCATCCACGATTACGTCGTCGTATAGTGGCAAGTTTGCTGACGACGCAACCCGGCAGGAACTACTGCGGTATATAGGGTAGTTCTTTGGGAGTTGTGGAGTCGTAACGTTGCAGGGTTGTAAAGTTGCTATCGCACGCGTTACCGGCCGGATGGGCTGACGCGCCAGTAACTTTACAACCCTGCAACGTTACGACTTTAAAACTTTTGGTGCACACAATGTTTTTATCGCTAAAAACGTCAGCGTAATGAACGGTAAAAACATACTTATCGTCGGTGCCAGCTCAGGCATCGGCCACGCATTGGCCCAGCAGCTACAGGCTGCCGGAGCAACCCTTTTTACGGCCGGCCGGCAACAGCCCGAGGGCATCGAGTCGACACACATGACCTGGGATGTCAGCCAGACGGCGGCTACGGACGCCCTGACCAGTCTGCCCGATACGCTGCATGGACTCGTCTACTGCCCCGGTACCATTAACCTCAAACCGTTTCAGCGACTCGAACCCGCCGACTACCGGTCTGACCTGGAAATCAATGTGCTGGGGGCCATCGCGGCCATTCATACCTCGCTCACGGCGCTCAAATCAGCGAAAGGAGCCAGCGTCGTACTATTCAGCACGGTAGCTGCCAAATTGGGTATGGGCCTGCATTCGTCGGTATCGGTGGCCAAATCGGCCGTCGAGGGACTGACGAAATCGCTGGCTGCCGAGTTTGCTCCACTAAAGATTCGCGTCAACGCCGTGGCTCCTTCACTGACGGATACGCCACTGGCGCAGAACCTACTCAGTACCGACGAACGGCGCGACGCTGCCAACAAACGCCATCCGCTGAGCCGGGTTGGCACCCCCGACGACATTGCCAGTATGGCCGCTTACCTGCTCGACGACAAAGCGGGCTGGATAACCGGGCAGGTTATCGGTGTCGACGGCGGGATGGGAAGTTTGAAATAAGAAGGTACAGTAGGGAATTGACCATTGTTCTTTTACAGCTATTTTTTGTCATCCCGACAATAGGAAGGATCTTCGGCAAAAGGAGGTTATTCACCTACTACCGAAGATTCCTCCTGTCGTTGGGATGATAGAAAACTTTACCAACAAATCACATTAAACAATCACAAAAGAAAAGGGGCTTCCAGCAACGGAAGCCCCTTTTCTTTTGTGGTACGAATCAGCTTACTCCGGCTTGCCGTCGACCATGCGCCGAATGCCGAGTGGGTTGGCGTTCTGCAGAGCGAGTGGCAATAATTCGTTGGGGAAGCTTTGGTACGAGATGGGCCGGACGAAGCGCAGAATAGCCCCCGTGCCGACCGAGGTGGTCCGACCGCCGTCTGTCGTAGCCGGGAACGGTCCGCCGTGGGTCATGGCTTCGCACACTTCCACGCCGGTCGGGAAGCCGCCAAAAAGTACCCGTCCGGCCTTGGCCTGTAAAAGATCGATCCAGTTGATCGACGACTGTTTCAACTCGGCCGTTGTCGCGTAGATCGTAGCCGTCAGCTGTCCTTCCAGCTGATTCAGACAGTCGCGTAGCTCGGCTTCGGTATCGCACACAACGACCAGCGAACTCGGCCCGAATACTTCTTCGCCCAGATCGGCATTGCTTAGAAACTGCGAGGCTGTGGTCGTCAGCAACGTTGGCCGTCCCTGATTCTGACTGGCCTGCGCATCGGTGTCGCTTTCAGCCCGGCGCTGTACGCCCGGCATCAGTGCCAGATGATTGATACCTTGTTCGAACGCCTGCCGGATACCGTCGGTCAGCATCGTCGCCGGTGCCGACGCCCGGATTTTCTCCGCCAGCGTACCCAGAAACTGCTCGGTTTTGGGCGAAGTAAGCAAAAATACGAGACCAGGGTTGGTGCAAAACTGCCCGACGCCCAGCGTAATCGACCCGGCTAGTCCGGCGGCTACCGTCGTGGCAGATGCAGGACCCGTCTCATCAGCAATAGCGCCCGGCAGCACGACGAGCGGGTTGACGGCGCTCATTTCGGCGTAGACTGGAATGGGCTCCGGACGGTTCTGGGCGACACGCAGCAGCGCCAGACCACCCCGACGTGAACCGGTGAAACCAACGGCCTTGATCGCCGGATGGGCGACCAGCGCCTGCGCGACTTCGTTATCTGCGTGAAGCAGCGAGAAAACACCGTCGGGCATGCCGGTCTTCTGAGCGGCTGTCGTAATGGCCATCGCTACCAGCGACGAGGTGCCGGGGTGGGCGGGGTGCGCTTTAAACACCACTGGACAGCCAGCTGCCAGCGCCGACACGGTATCGCCACCTGCGACCGAAAAGGCAAGGGGGAAATTACTTGCGCCAAACACGACGACCGGACCGAGTGGCATCAGCATCTGCCGCAGGTCGGGGCGGGGCAGGGGTTGCCGGTCGGGCAGGGCGGGGTTGATACGGGCGTCGACCCACGAACCCTCGCGCAACAGATTGGCAAACAGACGAATCTGTCCCATCGTACGGCCCCGTTCACCCGTAATGCGGGCGGTTGGGAGACCGCTTTCCAGGACGGCCCGTTCAATCAGTTCATCGCCCAGCGCGTCGATCTCGCTGGCAATCGCGTCGAGGAAATCAGCGCGTTTGTGCGGATGCAGGTGTGCATAGGGGCTAAAGGCGGCTGCGGCTTTGTCGACCGCTGCATTGGCCTGCTCAGGCGTGACGTTGGTAAACCCTTCGGCCAGCGCTTCACTTGTAGCAGGTGCATACGCCGAAAACGGCATTCCTTCCCCTGCCACGGCCTCCTGACCGATGAAGTTGACGTTGAGCTGATTCTGTGTAGTAAGCATAAAGAAATAAGTTGTTTTCGATTGTCGGTATACGGTTCTCGGTGTACAGCGGTTACGATATACTGGCTTCTGGTGCGAGTCAGCAGGAACCGTATACCGAGAACTATAAACCGTATACCGTTTATACCATCGGCCCGACGCGTTCGAGCAGGGCTTTGGTTTTGCGAATACCGTCGTATTCGTCCAGCGTGTCGCCTTCGTACTCGATGCCAACCGTTCCCCGGAAACCGCTGTCTTTCACGATTTTCATGATGCGCGGGTAATCGGTTTCGACGCAGTTGCCACTGGCGTCGAAGTTGAATGTCTTGGCCGACACCCCTTTGGCGTAAGGCATCAGGTCTTTCGTGCCGGTGTAGCGGTCGTATTCGTCGGCGCAGCTGTGGTCGGCATTGCGCTTCAGGCAGAAATTGCCGAAATCGGGCAGCGTACCGACGTTCTTGCGGTTGACCTGCTTCATGACGTTGGCCAGCCATTGTCCGTTTGACGAGTAGCCGCCGTGGTTTTCGACGATAACGTTGATTCCCATCGTACCGGCAAATTCGCCCAGTTTGCTCAGCCCTTCGATCGCGCCCTTGCTGACTTCCTCGGCCGTGCCCGACCCCGCTGCGTTGACCCGAATCGTTTTGCAGCCCAGGTATTTGGCGCACTCGACCCACTTGTGGTGGTTTTCGATGGCTTTGGTCAGTTCAGCCTTATCGGTCGCGCCGAGGTTACCCTCGCCATCGATCATAATCAGGTGATTCTTCACGCCGTTGTCCTTACAGCGGGTTAGCAGATCGTTCAGGTACGTTTTGTCCTGCGCCTTATCTTTGAAGAACTGATTGACAAACTCGATGATGCTGATATCGAATTCTTTACGGGCGATGGCCGGGAAATCGAGATTGGTGATTTTCTTGGCGAACAGGGCCTTGTGCAGCGACCATTCGGCCAGTGAGATGTCGAAGAACAGTTTGCGGGGGGCTGCGTCGGCAAGCGCGTCGGTGAGGACCGGCGGCATCAGGCTGAGTGCTGACAGCGAGCCGGTCGTCTGTAGAAAACCACGTCGGGTAACGTTCATGTCGGTAAGGGGAAAAGAAGTAAGTCCTGACCACAAAAGACCGCTTTCCACCGCGAAAAAACAAACCGCCGTACTATCCCCCAACTACCCGGTAGCAGAAAGCCGTATTGCGCCAGTTTTATACGTACTTTGGTCACTTTTCTACCAGCTATGATTACACTCGACACCATTCGGGCTGCTCACGACCGTATCCGCCCCCATATCCACCACACGCCTGTACTGACCAATCAAACCCTGAATGACCGTACCGGTGCATCGTTGTTTTTTAAGTGCGAAAACTTCCAGAAGATCGGTGCATTCAAGGCGCGGGGGGGCTTAAATGCGGTCTTGCAGGTGGTTGATACGAAGGCGGGTAAAGCCGTGGCGACGCATTCGTCCGGCAACCATGCACAGGCGGTAGCCTATGCCGCCCGGCAGGTCGGCCTGCCCGCGTACATCGTCATGCCACGCACCGCCCCGCAGGTCAAGAAAGATGCCGTTCGGGGGTATGGGGCTGAAGTGATTGAGTGCGAACCCACGCAGGCTGCCCGCGAAGCGGGGGTACAGACCATTATCGATGAAACGGGTGCCGTGCTGGTCCATCCCTATGACGATGAGTGGGTTATTGCCGGACAGGCAACGGCGGCTACTGAGTTAATTACGGACTTCGGACAGCCCCCGTTCGACCTGATCCTGACGCCCGTTGGTGGGGGCGGACTACTAAGCGGTACGGCCCTGGCAACGCACTTCCTGTCGCCCACAACGCGTGTGATCGGTTGCGAACCGGAGGGAGCCGCTGATGCTGTGCTGTCATTCCAGAGTGGACAGGTCGAAAGCGCCCCCTATATTGACACCATCGCCGATGGCCTGATGGCCCGGTTGAGCGATCGTACACTGGGCTACATCCGCCAGCATGTGTCGGCGATTCTGACCGTACCCGATGCGGACATCATTGCGGCTATGCGGTTGGTCTGGGAGCGGATGAAGATTATTATCGAACCGTCCTGCGCCGTAACACTAGCCGTTGTGCTACGCTATCCCGATCAGTTTGCCGGTAAGAAAGTAGGTGTCATCCTGACCGGCGGCAATGTCGACCTCGGCAAACTTCCGTTTTGATGATAAACCGATCTGATAGGCCTGCTCATGTTAGTCGTCAACGTGTACTGGTCTGCTTGCCAATATGTTAAAAATAAAAACAATAACCCCTGAGCAAACCTACCCCCTGCGCCATGCGGTGCTGTGGCCTGACAAACCGTACGCGTTCGTGCGCGTCGACAACGACCACGAGGGGTATCACTATGGCGCATTCGAAGGTGAGGAGTTGATTGCGGTAATTTCCCTTTTCGTGTATCCCGACGACGGGAGGCTGGTTGCGCGATTCCGCAAGTTCGCCACCCACCCGGACTGGCAGCGGAAGGGTGTAGGCTCGCAACTGATGCAGCACATACGGAAGGAGGCTCTGCGGATGGAGGCAACCCGGCTTTGGTGCGATGCCCGGCTCGACGCGGCCGACTTTTACCGCCGGTTCGGGATGCAGCCCATCAGCGATGTGTTTTACAAAGGGCCGATCCCCTATGCCGCCTATGCCGTTGATCTGAGCGCGCATTCCTGACTAATCTGCGATAACCGTAAGGGCGCATAGCTAGTTGAGTAGACTGGACCGGTGAAACCGCGCTGGTCTGTTTAGCACAACGAAACTATGAACAATCGAAGTCTTTTGCTGGCGGCCGGGCTTGTCGCTACGTTCGCAGCCTGTAGCGAAAAAAAGAAAGCGGAGGGGACCACCGCCAGCCGGGTCGAAACGGCCGATACCGCCATTGCCTTACCGGCTCCCTACGCGACGGAATCGGCGAAAAATTTTAGCGAAGTCGTAGATTGGCCCGCCGGAAAAACACCGCAGGCACCGGCTGGCTTCACGGTAACCGAATACGCGGGTGATCTGGTCAGTCCGCGCTGGATGTACGTGGCTCCCAATGGTGATGTTTTCGTTGCTGAAGCGAATACGGAGCGGACGGGTATCAAGAAAGAAGTTATCAATGCGGTTACGGGCCGGGATAAGTCGGAGCGGTCGGGCAAGAGTGCTAACCGCATCACGTTGTTCCGCGATACGAACAAAGATGGTAAGCCAGATATGCGGGAGGTATTCCTGACCGGATTGAATCAACCGTTCGGGATGCTGGTCATTGGCGACAAATTCTACGTAGCCGACACCGACGCACTGCTGATGTATCCGTACAAGGAGGGCCAGACGAAAATGACCGGACAGGGTAAGAAAATTCTGTCGCTACCCGCCGGCGGGTACAACAACCACTGGACGCGCAACCTGCTGGCCAGCCCCGACAACAAGAAGATTTATGTATCGGTGGGGTCGGGGAGTAACGTCGGTGAACACGGCATGGACAACGAAATTCGTCGGGCTAATATTCTGGAAATCAATCCGGATGGTACGGGCGAACGTGTGTTTGCCAGCGGCTTGCGTAACCCGGTCGGCATGGATTGGCAACCCACGACGAAAACGCTGTATACGGCTGTCAACGAGCGCGACGAACTGGGCGATGATCTAGTGCCCGACTACCTGACCAGCGTTAAAGAGGGCGCTTTCTACGGCTGGCCCTACGCGTATTTCGGACCGAACGTCGACCCGCGCCGGAAAGGTGAACGGCCCGACCTGGTGAAAAAGACGGTCGTTCCTGACGTACCGCTGGGTTCACACACGGCTTCACTTGGGCTGGCTTTTTACGATCAGTCGGCATTCCCTGCTAAATACAAGAATGGCGCGTTTATCGGGCAGCATGGGTCGTGGAACCGCTCGACGCTGTCGGGCTACAAGGTCGTGTTCGTGCCCTTTACGGATGGTAAGCCCGGTACACCGGAAGATTTCCTGACAGGGTTTATCGTTGGTGACAACAAACAGGTGCATGGGCGACCGGTAGGCGTAACGGTGCTGCCCGATGGAGCCATGCTCGTTGCTGACGACGCGTCGAATCGTATCTGGCGTGTAGCTGCAAAAGGCTAGGGCAACGGAGAACTAAAAGGTTTTGAAAACCTTTTAATGTGAATCAAGAGTAGAACGCCAAAATGTAAAGACCTGCCGCCATGCGGCCCAATCCGTGCAACCAAACCCCTTTCTCCGAACGAATCTTGC
>NZ_PVTE01000018.1 GCF_003002825.1 Spirosoma oryzae
AAGCGCATGCATGAGGCCAGCCCACAGAAGAACAGCAGGCGCGAAGGGCCAATCGCCCAATGGCTAAGATAAGCGGCTTGTTGCAAAGTACATATAGCAATTACTAACTAGTAAAGGATAGTAAAAACGCCCAGATAAAAAATAAGAGTATTTCTCTTTGTCTTGGGTGGGAGCGTTTTCAAAAGAATAGATAAACAAGGATTACGGATCCTTGTGCTAATGAAGCTGGCCTTCCCCTAAAGGCAGGTAAAACAGGCACTGACCAAGCACCGTCAATAGGAGTTATTTGGAGAAAAAACGGAGCACAACCCGCCGGTTCTTGGCTTTGTTTAGCTCTGTATCATTGGAAGCTACGGGTGCGTTTGGCCCTTGCCAGCAGGTCACGAGCTGATTCGGATCGACTCCTTTTTTATGCAAGTAATTCGACACCACTCGGGTGCGGTATTCCGACAGCGTTAGATTCAATGAGCGCGGGCCAACGTTGTCTGTGTGACCCGTTACCTGAGCCATCAATGGCCGTAGCTTGATCATCCGCCAAGAAATAGAGTCCAACTTCCGCTTGGATACCTCCCCCAGGGCGTACTCACTCTGATTGAAATATAAGACGGCACTATCAAAGTAGGTTGGCTTGGCCAGATCAATACTCATCAACCTAGCCCCTGCCGCCGGCTTGGCATGGAATTGAACAAAGGTCCAGCCGGGCTCCATCCGGAATTGCTCATCAGCGACAACTTCGCCATTTTGCCCCGTTGCCGTGAAACGATAGGTATTGCCAGGTTTAAACGTGTTCCATCCCAAAGTAGGAGGTGGAACAGGACCCCGAACGGTGTAGTTTTTATCGGCCACATGGCGGAATTCGAAATGGTCTAGTTTCTGATTAGCGGGCAACTCATAAGAGGCCACAAGCACATTGTTGGGCATCAACAGTTTGATCACGTAGAGTTCCTCGTCCGTCTGGCCATCGGTTAGCGTTCCTGAGTACGGTTGATAGCCCTTGGCACGCACCTCAAAAGTGATCTTCTCGGTAGCATTCAGCAGTGCTAGAGTAGGCGTCGCATCTGCACTGATATCTACGCATTGAGTGCGGCCAGAAGACGCGTAGCGGAAGCAAACCGTGGCGGGTATGCGCCTGAACGCACGCGCATCCTGAGTC
Source organism: Spirosoma oryzae (assembly GCF_003002825.1). Taxonomy (GTDB): domain Bacteria; phylum Bacteroidota; class Bacteroidia; order Cytophagales; family Spirosomataceae; genus Spirosoma; species Spirosoma oryzae. Next base: position 1,154 of record NZ_PVTE01000018.1, read on the forward strand.
TGGAAATAGATGGAGCGGTGCTTTGTCGGGACAGCAGGTAAGTAGGCTTGACGAACTTGCTGGGAATCGGCCATAATCATGGGCAGATCAACCCTAAAGCGGGCATTTGTATCGACCCTGGCGTTCTTGCTGATTGGAATAACCGTGGTCGGGTATCCCTTGACTCGGAAAGCTAGCTCCTTAGTGGCATCGGTGATCCGAATGCTAAATTCTCCAGTGGCATTACTCTGACCCAAGAAGCGGTTCTGACCATTTTCCACCGCACTGATACTAGCGATTACGTTCTTTCCCGAAAGCACGTCCCAGCATGATCCTCGGACAACGATGGTATCAGTTGGTATACTGAGTTTAGCCGGAGCGGCCGGGGACAAGTACAAGAGGCAGGATAGTAGGGCTGCAAACATAATTGCTGGACGGTAATGGCTGGCACAGCGTAATCAAGGAAATACATTCCTGCATGTATAAGGATCCAATACGTTCAGCTTACTTACCCTTATTAATTTACTGTATTATTAAATGCCCATTTCATGAGATTTTAGCGGTCTAGCTTTCACTACTAGCCGTTTGAGGTGATAGTCGTTTCAAATTGCCATCTCACGAATCAAAGTCTCATGTTCACATGAGTGTTGGAGTATGTGAGACAACTCCAGTTATTATCGTTGGGTAACTAGCTACTCATGGTGCACTTGTTCATCCCGACCGATCTCCGGGTAAATAGTAGTCGACAAGCCGATCAGTAGATCAGATCAATGCCCGCCTGCCGATACGTATCAGCTAAATCAGGGTTGATCTGAGCGTCGGTGATCAATACGTCGACCAGACTCAGCGGGGCAAAAAACAGATACTTGTCAGTCTCCAGCTTCGAGGAATCACAGAGCAGATAAACCCGGCTGGCCTGTCGGGCTAAGGCGAGCGTTAACTGCGCTTCCTGCTCGCCATTCGCGCTCAGGCCATTTGCTAGTGAAATACCGTCGACACCGATAAAGGCGCGGTCGGCATGGTACCGGGCGATGTGTTCACCGGCCATACTGCCGTGAATCGCCTGTCGTTCCTTGTCGACTTCACCACCAATCAGATTCAGCGTTACCGATGAGTTGAGCAGTTCGCTGATAACCGGTAGCGAGTTGGTAATGACCGTGATGCGTTTGTGTCGAATGAATGGGCACAGGTGGGCTACCGTGCTGCCGCAGTCCATAAAAATTACGTCACCGTCCAGAATCTCCTGCGCAGCCCGTTGGGCAATGGCTTCTTTATGAGCAACGTTCATCGCCGACTTATTGGCGAACGGTACTACCATGGCGTCGCGTACCCGCATGGCCCCGCCATGGGTACGGTAGATCAACCCCGCAGCCGCCAGTTGTACCAGATCCCGGCGGACAGTCATGGCCGATGTTTGCAGCAATTCCGCTAGTTCCGGTACGTCAACGGCCCCCTTTTCATCGACCGTTTGCAAAATAAGCTGCTTCCGCTGTTGGAAATTCATATAAATGCTGTTGATTTGAACAAAAATAATCAAAAATAAACAAAAAAGAACATGGTGATTGGTGATCGGGTGAACATCACGGAAAACAAACTGCTGTCTGACAACTGGTATGTCCTGCGCCGATATACCTATGACTACTTAGGGCGTGATGGACAATGGACGACGCAACAGCGGGAAGCGTACGACCGGGGTAACGGCGCGACAATTCTGCTGCATAACCCGCAAACCGGTACGGTGATCCTGACCCGGCAGTTCCGTCTACCGACTTATGTCAACGGGAACCCATCGGGCATGCTCATCGAAGCCTGCGCCGGCCTACTCGACGATGACCATCCCGACGACGCGATCCGGCGGGAAACCGAAGAAGAAACCGGCTTTCGTATCCGGTCGGTCGAGAAAATAATGGAAGCGTATATGAGTCCGGGGTCGGTGACCGAAAAGCTGTTTTTCTACCTGGCCGAATACTCGGCGGATACCGAACGATTGCTGGGCGGTGGCGTCGATGATGAGGAAATCGACATTCTGGAGATGCCGCTGACGCAGGCTATGACCCTCGTCAGAACCGGTGAGATCATGGACGGAAAAACGATCATGCTGCTGCAATACCTGCAACTGCGGCAACTGATGAATTGACTTTCTCAACACAGAGTCACGGAGAACGCAGAGGGTATTTGTGGAGTTGGCTCTGGAACAATAGTCTCTTTGAATAACGCTATCGGCTGGCGCGAGCGCTACGTAAGCGGGCTACTGTAGCGGGGAAAAACGGACGTGCTCGTAAATTTCGGCTAACGGTAACGACACCCCGGCTGACCGAAGTTCAATGGCGTTGTCAATTGTCGTCTGTACCGTTTTGTCCCAGCTATGTTCGGTGGTACGAAACCACGATTCGACGCGTGGGTAATTTTGTTCGACCAGCACGTACTCCTGAAAGGAAGGGAGCTGTTCGTAGAGCAGAAATTTACCGGACCGATCAAATGACGCAGTGCTACGTGATAATACTTCGATAACCAGAAGGGGATTGACAATCAAGTCTTCCCGGCTCTGCCAGAATTGCGGTTCTTCGCAGACAACCAGCGCATCAGGATACACGCCGACGTTTTCTGACTCAATATAAATTTTCTGATCGCTGTTGTATACGATGAATTTACGCGGAAGCGGCCGCAACGCGTACTTAAGCGAACCGATCAGGTTTGCCGCAATCTGATTGTGTCGGGCTTTGGCACCGGCCATGCGAATAATTTTGCCGTTATAGAACTCGTGTTTGTATCTGGACCGGGATTCCCGGAGCAGATAGTCGTTGAGCGTATATGTCTTTTCTGTAGTTACCATTATTAGCTGCCTCGATTACAGGATAGATAGGTTGTGCTACCGGCGAATCGTCTGTTGTGAAGCTACATAAAATAAAGATTTCAGCACTAGCCGCACAGCGTACACAAAGGTTTTTCTCTGTGTACGCTGTGCGGCTAGTGCTGAAAAAACTACTTCCCGGCGGAGATCATATTGGCGAACAGGCGGTAGGCTCCCGGAACGCCGGCGGGTAATTCGCGGAAGAAAACAAGGCCCGTATACATGAAACATCCTTTGCCGTAGGTCGCGTAGATGAGGCTGCCTTCCTTGGCGGCTTCACCCGTATCGTGGGCGGAGAAAATCGGCTGATAGGCTTTGTCCCAGTCCTGTGCGAAGTAGATGCCGCGCTCCTGAATCCAGCCGTTGAAGTCGGCGTCCGTAATTTTATTCGGCTTATTTAACAGCGGGTGGTTGGGGTCGACAAACGTCATCTTTGCGTCTTCCTCCGTTACTCGTTCGCGGCTGATCGAGAACGGGTAGGGACCAAGCTGCGGCAGGGCGGGTTCGCTGCGGAGGAAGCCGCTGGGGGGCGTCACATACTGCACGATCAGCGTCCCGCCGTTCTTTACATAATTCATCAGATTCGGTTGGTAGCGCGCCAGCCAATCGTTGGTGTTGTAAGCGCGAACCCCGGTGACGATAGCGTCGTAGGTCGACAGGTTGCGGCTGAGATCGGCAGCGCCGAGTAACGTCACGCGACAGCCCATCTGTTGCAGAGCCGCCGGTACTTCATCGCCCGCACCGACAATGTAGCCGATGTTTTTTGCCGTTACCGTCACGTTGAGTTTGACCAGCTTGGCCGTCGCGGGCGGAAACAGCGTTTGCGTCGGAATGTGTTTGTAGGCAATCACCCGCAGGCCGGAGGTAAACGTACCGTCATTGGTGGTCATCTCCGCCTGTAGCTGCCCGTTCTGGGCGTCGGCGAGGGGCGTCAGTTGGAACGACAGCCGTTGCTCGTCACCCTTGGCCGTGATTGAGAACGGCTGGGAGGCCGGTTCGATGCGCCAGCCGGCCGGAGCCGTCAGCTTGAGGGTACCCGATACATTGGCCCGCCCCGCAATCAGCACGACTTCAGCCGTTTTAGGACTGTTGTCGGCGAACGTAAAGACGCGCTCCGTGAGATTCGCCATAACGTCCGGCTGAATGATAAACGGCCGGTAAACCTCGCCATCGACCGGATCGGCTGATTTGAACACGACCGGGCGCGTGTAGACAAACCGTTGCCCGGCAATATCGACGGTGAAGCTGGTCGTCAGCGCCGGTGGGTTTTCGGGCAGACCGATCAGTTGCTGATTGTCGACCTGAAATAAGCCTTTGTCAATGGGTTTGACGAGCCAGTACGGCTGGGAAATGGCCATCGACTTCGGAATCGTCACCCGTGTCGACAGCACTACCTGATCGTTGGGCTTCAGCGCCAGATTCAGCGTGCTGTCCTTACCGGTCGAGTAACGCATGCTCACCAGGGTTACAGGCGCTTTTTCGCCCGGTATGTCGGAGCGACTGATCAGGTTCGTGTTCAGCGTGACCGTTTCGCCGGGGGTAGCCGCGTAGGTAGTCGGATTGGTTTCGAGCCACATACCCAGGCACTGTTGAATGAGATTCTGCACATCCTGCCGTTTGCTGCGCACGTACAGGTTAGTCGTGTCGAGTTTGCTGATTGCCTGATACAGGCGGACCAGCGCGGGGACCGACGCGGCAGGCTGGGCGGGTTGGTAGCTGCTGATAACCTGACTGACCAGCGTCTGTACGGGGCCGCTGTTGGGTACTCGTTTCCAGCTTAGGTCGACACCGTCGAACGGGTCTTTCTCGGCCGGGTCACCCCCTTTCAGCAGCAGATAATCCATGCGGGGGCTGCGGGACGCCGGTACGCCGAAGCCCTGACTTTTGTGCTGACTCCGGCTTTCGGCGGCAATCTCACCGTACGACCGGCCCAGCAGCGGGTTATACAGGCCCGTTTCGATACCGATCAGATTGCCCGCTTCATCGGGGCGCTTGCTGCTTTGAAACGCGTTCGGAATAAAGACGTTCCACAAAATACGCTTGGCCTGCCAGGGTTTCACGTAGGCTAGTTGCTCGGGAAACTTGGTCGGGTCGCCTGCCTGTTTGAAAGCTTCTTCGGCCAGAAAACCCGACGCACTGTGGTGACCATGCCCGGCGCGGGGATCGGGCGGGAAGCGGGTGATGATGACGTCGGGTTGCCGCTGCCGGATCATCCAGACCACGTCGGCCAGCACTTTATCCTGCCCCCAGGTCCGCACCGCTTCGTTTGTCGATTTGGAAAAGCCGAAATCATAGGCCCGGCTAAAGTACTGATCGGGGCCGTCGACGCGCCGGGCCGCCAGCAGTTCCTGCGTACGAATAACACCAATGTTCTCGCCCTGTTCCGAGCCAATTAGGTTCTGCCCGCCATCGCCCCGCGTCAGCGACAAGTAAGCCGTCCGGACGAGCCGTTCCTTGGCCATGTAGGCCAGCAGTAGCGTGTTTTCGTCGTCGGGATGGGCAGCCACGTACAAGACGGAACCAAGCACGTTAAGCTTTTTCAGGTCCGACAGAATCTCGCCCGGTGGCTTCTGCCGAACGGGACCGTACGGAACCTGAGCCAGGGTAGAGAAGGTAACGAAAAGCGCGAAAACAGCGGTAAGAAGGCGGGTAGTACAACGCACAGCGGGGTGAATTTTGGGTGTCAGCAACTCAGCAAAGATAGCCGATGCCGCTCATTGACGCCACGAATTTCGTGACACCCGCTTTTTCCGGATAAATGCGAAAAATATAGTAAAAAAAGTCAATAATAACTAGGCTATGTACCATGTGGTGAAAGGTGAAAATCTATATTTGTGTGTAGTCCTTTCAGTTCATTCCTAGACTTAATCGCATGAATTACAGTATCTATTTAGTGCCTGTGCTGGGCCTGGTGGGCCTGTTGGTGATGTTCACCAAGTTTATGTGGGTGTCAAAGCAAGATGCCGGTGACGAGCGTATGCAGGAGATTGCCGGGTACATTGCCGACGGGGCTATCGCCTTCCTCAAAGCCGAATGGCGGGTGCTTACCTATTTTGGTATCATCGTCGCCATCGTGCTGGGGTACATGGGTAGTCTGGTACCCAACTCCAGCGCGATCATCGGGGGATCGTTTCTGCTCGGTGCGTTCCTGTCAGCTCTGGCGGGGTATATCGGGATGAACATTGCTACGAAGGCTAACGTCCGCACGGCGCACGCAGCCCGCACCAGCCTGACCCGGGCGCTGAACGTCTCGTTTACGGGTGGGTCGGTCATGGGAATCGGCGTGGCCGGTATCGCGGTGCTGGGACTCGGTAGTTTGTTTATCGTGCTGTACAATCTGTACGTAGGTGCCGACGGCGACGTAAATGGCCTGCCTATGGAAAAGGCGCTTGAAGTGCTGGCCGGCTTCTCGCTCGGGGCCGAATCGATTGCCTTGTTTGCGCGGGTCGGGGGCGGTATCTATACCAAAGCGGCCGACGTCGGTGCTGACCTCGTCGGGAAAGTGGAAGCCGGTATTCCCGAAGACGATCCGCGTAATCCCGCGACGATTGCCGACAACGTGGGCGATAACGTCGGCGACGTGGCCGGAATGGGGGCCGATTTGTTTGGCTCCTACGTGGCGACGATTCTGGCCACGATGGTGCTGGGACGTGAAATCCGTATTCCTGCCGCCGACAATATTACCGGTCACGCGCCGATCGTGCTACCGATGGTCATTGCCGGGCTTGGTCTGATCTTCTCCATCATCGCGACGTATTTCGTGCGGGTCAAAGACGATAATGGTAACGTACAGGGGGCCTTGAACCTCGGGAACTGGGCGTCGATTATCATGACCCTGATCGCGTCTTACTTTCTGGTCAATGCGTACCTGCCCGCCGATACCATGGAAATCCGGGGTATCGTCTTCACGCGCATGGACGTGTTCTACGCGATCGTTACGGGATTGATCGTCGGTGCGCTGATGTCGACCATCACGGAATACTACACGGCGATGGGCCGTCGGCCGGTGTTGTCGATCATCCGGCAGTCGGCGACGGGGGCCGCCACCAACATCATCGGGGGGCTGTCGGTCGGGATGGAGTCGACGGTATTACCGATTCTGGTGCTGGCTGCTGGTATTTTTACGTCCTACCATTTCGCTGGTCTGTACGGCGTAGCAATTTCGGCGGCTGGCATGATGGCGACGACCGCCATGCAACTGGCCATCGATGCTTTTGGCCCGATTGCCGACAATGCCGGTGGTATTGCCGAAATGAGTTATCTGCCCGAAGAAGTACGGGGCCGGACCGATGTGCTGGATGCGGTAGGCAACACCACAGCCGCTACCGGGAAAGGGTTTGCGATCGCATCGGCCGCACTGACAGCCTTGGCTTTGTTCGCTGCCTTTGTCGGTATCTCGGGTATTTCGTCCATCGACATTTACAAAGCCGATGTCCTGTCTGGCCTGTTCGTAGGAGCCATGATTCCGTTTATTTTTTCCTCGCTGGCGATTGCGGCCGTGGGGCGGGCGGCTATGAGCATGGTCGAAGAAGTACGGCGGCAGTTTCGCGAGATTCCGGGTATCATGGAAGGCACCGGCAAACCCGAATACGAAAAATGTGTCGCCATTTCGACGCAGGCATCGATCCGGGAAATGGTGCTGCCGGGTGCCATCGCCCTGTCGGTACCCGTGATCGTCGGGTTCATCTTTGGTCCTGAAGTGCTGGGCGGTTTGCTGGCGGGCGTTACTGTTTCGGGCGTGTTGATGGGTATCTTTCAGAACAACGCCGGTGGGGCCTGGGACAACGCTAAAAAGTCGTTCGAGAAGGGCGTACTCATCAACGGCGAGATGTTTTACAAAAAGTCGGAACCACACAAGGCATCGGTGACGGGCGATACCGTGGGCGATCCGTTCAAGGATACCTCCGGTCCGTCGATGAACATCCTGATCAAACTGATGTCCATTGTCTCGCTCGTCATTGCGCCGTACATCGCCATTCAGCCATCGGAGCAGCCGGGGTATGCCCATACGGGTGAGGAGGCCGCCGGAACCAGTGTACCCCTCGACAAATCGACCGCAGCCGACAACCAGGCCGTTAGTACGCCCAATGCATCGCTGGGCACGTTTCGGCCTGAAAAGCTTACGAGCGGAACCGAGCTAACCATTCCCGACAATGGGATTGAACGTAAACTGCTAGCGTTCATTAAGAGCGATCAGCCGGTCGACAAAGAAACCTGGTTTGACTTCGACCGGCTTACGTTCGATACGGGTAAAGCGACGTTGCAGGCCAGTTCGCAGGAGCAGTTGACAAACATTGCCGAGATCCTGAAAGCGTATCCGGCCGTGACGGTCAAGCTAGGCGGGTATACCGACAACACGGGTAGTCCCGAAGCCAATCTGAAACTGTCGCAGGACCGGGCTGAGTCGGTGCGGGCTGAACTGGAAAAAATGGGTATTGGCAACGGTCGACTGGCGGCTGAAGGCTACGGACCGGCCCATCCGGTTGCCAGTAACGATACCGAAGCAGGCCGGAGCCGGAACCGACGCATTGCCATTCGGGTGACGAAAAAGTAAAGCAGCGGTTCTGTTAACTAGGGTCCGTTGGCTGAAATTTTTTCAGCCAACGGACCCTAGTTCGTTACATTATGGTCGTTACCTCGTCTGTACCGGCACTTATCCAACTTATACCGTTGGCTCATTCGTAAGCCAATTCATTGATCGATGAGCCAAAAGGTTGTAACATACCTTTTGGCTCTATAAAAACGATACACGTAATTTATAGTCATTGCTTTATTGGTGGTATACATTGTGTTTTCTATTTAGGCGAAATAGTGTAAATGGGCGCTATTTTTGTTGTGTCTTCTGCGGATATACAGGTTAATCGTCTTTAAATCAAGTGGATTCCGGCAAGTTACATCGAGCAAGTACACAGCCTCTGGGCGTGTAGTCTACTAGGAACGACGACGGGATCAGTATGCTGAATGCTACGAAATGGAAAATTTTGACCTGCTTAAACGACGACTCAATCGGGAACAGAAAGCCCGGCAACAGGCTGAGCGTGTGCTGGAAGACAAAGCGTGGGAACTGTACAGCGCCAATCAGCAGCTTCAGTATCTCAACGAAAATCTGGCGCAGCAGGTCGAGCAGGGGGTAACCGAATTAAAGGAGACAGACGCCCGTTACCGAGAGCTAATCGATTCGGTGCAGGATATCATTTACCGGATTTCGCCGGAGGGCTACTTTACGTTCATGAACCCCATGATCGAGGTGAAACTCGGCTATCTCGTCAGCGAAATCATCGGTCAGCATTTCATCCGGCTTATCCGCCCCGACTTCCGCACAGCGGTCATTGAGTTTTACCAGCACATGCTGGACACGGGGCAGGATAATACATACATCGAATTTCCCGTGTTGACCAAAACCGGGCAAACGGTCTGGATCGGGCAGACTGTTCGTCGGATCAACACGACGTCTGGAGCCGAACTGGTTGCCGTAGCCCGCGACATGACGAGTGAGCGGGACGTGCGCGAAACACTACGGGCCACGCAAAGCCGACTGGCAAGTTTGATCATCAACCTACAGAAAGGCGTGCTGGTAGAAGATGGCAACCGACAGATTACGCTGGCCAACCAGCTGTTCTGCGACCTGTTCAGTATTCCGTTTGCGCCGGAAGAGATGATCGACGTGGATTCGGCCCAGCTTGTTCGCCACATGAAACGCCAGTTCGTTGACCCCGACGAGTTCGAACGGGATACGCTGGCGATTCTGGCCCGGCAGGAGACCGTACTCGATCAGACGCTGTATTTTGCCGATGGGCGGGTGCTGCAACGGGATTTCATTCCAATCGTGCAGGAAGGTCGCTACGAGGGTCATCTCTGGAAATACGGTGATGTGACGGAGCAGTTTCTGGCCCGGGAAGCCACCCGCAAAAATGAGGAGAAGTACCGCCGGATTCTAAACGACATGGATCTGGGGTTGATCGAACTGAACCGGGAGCGCATTATCCAGCGGGCCTTCGACCGGTTCTGTGCGATGGTCGGGTACAGCGAAGAGGAACTGATCGGGCGACCAATCAGCGAACTATTGGTTCCCGATGGTACCGTCGATGCGTCGATACAACCGGGGGGGCAGCAATACGGCGAATGCCAGCTAATCCGTCGGGATGGAAGCCGAATCTGGGTTATCGTCAGTGAAGTACCACAACTAAACGAGCATAGTCAGATTGTCGGCACCATAGCGGTGCATTACGACATTACCCAGCGCAAGGTGCTGGAACAGGAGCTGGGGCAGGCGCAGGCTGCTGCCGAAGAAGCGCGGCAGGCCGAAAAACAGTTTCTGGCCAATATGAGCCATGAAATTCGCACGCCCCTCAACGCGATCATCGGGATGGCGCACCTGCTGTTCGACACGCGCCCGAACCGGCAGCAACTGGAATACCTAGAAATTCTGAAAACGTCGGCCGATTTCCTCTACAGCCTGATCTCTGATCTGCTGGATATGGCCAAGATCGAAGCGGGCCGGATCGACGTACACAAGCAACCATTCGACCTGGTGGGCCTGTTGCGGACCATTCAGCGGGTGTTTCAGATCAAACTTGAGCAGCGCCCCATCGAATTGGAGATGATGATCGACGCGCAAATCGGCGGAAGCTATGTTGGCGACGAACTGCTGCTCAATCAGATACTGCTCAACCTGATCGGTAACGCCGATAAGTTTACGGAAGAAGGTTGCATCGACGTACGCGTTCGACTCCAGAAGGAAGAAGGTGATGTATCCTGGATTGAGTTTTCGGTGCGCGACACGGGCATCGGTATCCCCGAAGAAAAAATCGATCTGATCTTCCAGAAATTCCGGCAGGTAAACGCCAACGGCCACAAAGAGAAAGGTACCGGGCTGGGTCTGGCCATTACGCATCAGCTGGTTAGCCTCCAGGGGGGGCGTATTACGGTCAGCAGTAAAGAAGGTAGTGGAACGACATTCACCGTGACTTTACCATTCCAGCGATCGGACGAAACATTGCTGGTCAACCCGCGCCAGATTCAACCCATACCGGCTGACCTGACGGCCTGCCGCTTGCTGGTTGCCGAAGATAATATCATGAATCAGAAGTATATTAGCAGCCTGCTTGACAAATGGGCTATACCGTTTGTGATCGCATCGGACGGAAAACGAGCCGTCGAAATGGCGCAGCAGCAGCACTTCGACCTGATTCTGATGGATATTCAGATGCCCGTAATGGATGGGTACGAAGCGACGATTACAATCCGCAACACCCAGAATGTCAACCAGCAGACGCCCATCGTCGCGCTAACGGCTTCGGCCATGACCGACCAGAAAACCAAGGCCAGTTGGGCCGGTATGGACGACTTTGTGACGAAGCCTTTTTCACCAAACAGCTTGTTAGAAACCATTCAACGACATACGCATACGCGCGCGGCCGCTGCCCCAGCAGAGTCACTGTCAATCGCGGCACCCGAGCTGGATCAGCACCGGCTCAATGAAATTTACGGCTCCGACCAGGCCTATGCGGCTGACATGTTTGCCGTATTCCTGTCTGATGTACTACCCGACTTCGCCCAGATTCAGAATCTGATTCTTGAACAGGACTGGTCGGCACTCGGTAAGCTGGCGCACAAACTAAAACCGACCTTAGGCATGGTTGGGCTAACGACATTGGAGAAAAAATTGCATGCAATCGAGAAGCAGGCCAACGAAAATCCCGATCAGGACGAGCTCCAGGCGCAGTGGACCAGCGTACAGGCCGAACTAGAGCAAAGCGTACCTATTGTAAAACAGGAGTTAGCCAGACTAAGTGTATGAAGCAACAGTGTATCATAGTCGACGACGAAGTGATGGCGCGAAAGTCGCTCCAGCGGCTGTGCGAGCAGAATGAGTCGCTGGAACTATTGAAAACATTCGAAAATGCCGAAGATGCGCTGGCTTTCCTGACAACTGAATCCGTCGATCTGATCTGGCTCGACGTGGAAATGCCGGGCCTGTCGGGCTTCGATCTGCTGGAAAACCTGACGGCTATGCCGCAGGTGGTCATGACGACGACCAAGACGGAATACGCCTTCAACGCTTTTCAGTATCAGGTAACCGACTATCTGCAAAAGCCGATTACCATGCCCCGGTTCAACATGGCTGTGGGGAAAGTACTCGAACTGGCCAGCCGAAAAACAAGCGCGTCGCCGGAGCGTCAGGAAATTTATATCAAAACGGACGGCCGCTACATCCGTCTTCCCTACAGCGAGATCATGTACGTAGAGAACGTCGGCGACTACGTGAAAATCGTCACGAAAACGCAGGCGCACGTCGTCCACGCAACGATGAAGTACCTGGAAGAGAAACTGGGGAGTGCGTTTCTGCGTGTGCACCGATCCTTTATCGTTCACCTCGATCGGATCGTAGATATTGAAGAAAATAACTTGGTTGTCGCCAATAAAGTCATTCCCATCAGCCGGGCTAATAAACCCGAACTGATGAACCGACTCAATCTGCTGTAAGACGGTAGGTTCTTGTCGATGTATGGGGCGGCTGGCACGAGCGTGTCAGCCGTTTTCGTATCCGGAGCCGACGAATCAGGCCGTCACCGGACGACCGTAGCGAAGCAGGGTCCGAAACAAATCGTCGGCGTTGAACGGCTTGGTCAGGAATGAATTCATGCCGGCCGCGTAGGCGTTGGCCTGATCGGTTGGCGTGGCCGACGCTGTCAGGGCTACGATGGGAATCTGGTTGTCGTTGAGCCGAATCGCCCGCGTTGCCTGCAAGCCATCCAGCACGGGCATCTGAATATCCATCAAAATCAGATCGTACTGACCGGCAGTATACTTGTCGAGCGCGATTTGCCCGTTCTCGGCTACGTCGACGGCAACCTGCCACCGTTCCAGAAACCGGCTGGCGATACGCACGTTGATCGGATAATCTTCGACCATCAGCACCCGCATTCCCAGCAGCGATTGCTCGTTTGGCTGAACGGGTGGGACGGTGGGCCGGGCAGTGTCGAAGGTTGGAATCGCAAAGCACAGCGTCATCGACTGCGCCGACTGACGACTGACCTGAATCGAGCTGCCATACAGGCCAAGTAGCCGTTTCGTGACCAGCATAGCCAGGACCAGCCCGTCAGTGGGTTCCTGTGTGGCTTTTTCGGCCGGTAAAACGGCTTTCTGCAACATCACCTGCCGAACAGGATCATCGCAGGGCAGGTCGAACGTAAAGGTGATGAAACCATCACCGGTGGGGGTGTACTGGTGATCTACCCGAAGCGTGATCAGTCCACAGCGAACGATCGTACCCGCAATCATCAGCACATTATTGATAATCTGCGACAGCCGGGCCTGATCGCCCTGCACAACGACTGGTACCGTATCGGCGATCGAAAGTCCCAGACTAACGTCGAACCCCTTTAGCTTACTTTGATTGGTTTTCAGAACGTTACCGAGCAACTGCCGGGGCAGTAGGGGGGCCATATTCAGGTTGAGCTGCCCGATACGGATGTGCCGATAGTCCAGTATGTTGGTGAACGCCAGTTCCATACTGTCGACTGATGCGCGCAGTTGCTGACAGTAGTCCTGCCAGGCCGGCGGGGGACCTTCCTGCTGCATCATATCGAGTAAGCCGACGATGGCATTCAGCGGGGTCCGAATCTCGTGATTGATGATCGACAGAAAGGCAGACTCGTCATTGGTACTCGACTGGGGCGGTACAGGGGTTGCCAGTGGCGAATAGCACGATTTGTTTACTTCCTCAATAAACCGGTTGATGTCGGCTTTTTCCTGATAGTCAACCGGTAGGTAGCGACTGATCTGCTGTTGAAGGAGAGGATGCAAAAAATCATTCATGGATGAAGTGGGCAGGAAGCCATAAGCAATGCACCGATGAGTGGTATGGCTACCACACGGGCAAGGGTGAGTAATCACGTTTCAGAAGACAAATCTCCTGCCCGATCGCGTGCCAAATCGGAAATTTCGATGAATGGCGTCTTTACAAGGTTTTTAGGTAAAGACGCCTGCCGCCTGGCTGTATAGGACAGGCCTGATTAAACTGATATATCGTAGCAATGATCGTTCCAACTGTTAGTACGAAGCCATTATCTTAGTTTATACACAAAATTCTACCGTTGGTCACTGTATATCGAGCGATACTGGGTGGCGTGCTTAACTTTAGTTCGAATCTTCCTCTTCTTTCACAAAAATCGGCACCGCTCGCTTGCATAAAGACGCCTGTTTTACGAGCAGTGCGGGGCGGAAAAGCGCTGCAACCCGTTTGTGTCCTGATATAGTCTGGCAGTATAGTGTTAATAGCCGGACTGTATCAGGACGTAGATGGGGTATGGAAATAAACTATATTAAAGAGTCATTAATTGAAAAGTTGTATATAATAAGCTGATTGTTAGAATTTTATATCAAAATGTAACAGGCTGGTGGCTCATTTTTTAGTAATGTTATCACAAAACCTCTCATTGTAATTTAATTAGCCTTTAAAGCCAATTTAAGACCTTCGCCACACTTTTGCCACCAGCCGCCATGAATGCTAATTCAGACAATACGGACGGAAATCTGCAGTGGCCCCATGAAGATTCTACTTATTGAACACGATCCTGCTTACCGGGCTTTTTTACAAGCTGTATTGAACCGGCCGGCGTATAAAGTTGAAACCGCCACTACAGGCTGGACTGGCATCGCATCCGCGCTGCATGCACGCTACGACCTGTTGTTGCTGGGGGCCGAACTGCCCGATCTCAATGGGTTTGAATTGGTACAGCGTCTGCGGCAGGAGGGCGACATTACGCCGGTGCTGATGCTGTCGGCACTGACGTCGGCAGCCGACAAAGCGCGTGGCCTGTATGCTGGCGCCGATGACTATATGGAACGGCCCGGTGAGCCCGACGAGTTGCTGGCTCGCATCTACGCGCTGAATCGCCGGCGTACGGGGGGCTTGCACGCGCCCACGGTAATCAGCGTCGCTAATCTTGAACTCAACGTAGCCGAAAAAGTAGCTTACCGGGCTAATAAACGAATTCGATTGACTGCTCGGGAGTTTCAATTACTTTCGTTCCTGGTTGAGAATGCGGGTCGTGTTGTCACGAAAACGCAGATTCTAGAAAAAGTATGGGATTGCAGCAAAGACGTAAAAACAAACAAAGTAGAGGTATACATCAATTTTCTACGCAAAAAAATCGATCACGGCTTCGATCAGAAACTCATCCAGACCGCCATGGGCGTCGGATACCTGCTCAGTACCAGTTTGTAGGGCTGATCTGGCTATGCGGTGTACTCACGATGAGTACGGCACGGGCGCAGCAGGACAACAATAACAACTACCTCGATTCGCTGCAAAAGTGGAGTCTGCATTATCAGTTTACGACGATTGTGCAGGGCCATGCCGGGTTTCACGGGGACGGTTACGACGGCCGGAATACGCTGAGTCCGCAATCTGATACGGCACTCTCCGTCACGACAACCTTGTTTCTCGGACGCCGACTCTGGAAAGGGGCCGGCTTGTTTATTAACCCGGAAATCGCCGGTGGTCGTGGGGTAGGGCATCGCGACAGTCAGTCGCCCTACGACGAGAGTCTGTACGCACCGGCCGTCGGTATTGCCGGTTTCCCCAATGGCGAAACATTCCGGATCGGCAGCGCCCGCCCCGCGCTCTATATCGCCCGGGTGTACCTGGAGCAGATTTTTCCGCTCGACAATTCCGACGGAGTCGAGGTTGAATCGGGGGCTAACCAGGTAAAAGGTGTGGTGCCGGCATCGCGGGTTGTCGTGACGGCGGGTAAGTTTTCGGTGGCGGACATGTTCGACAATAACCGATACGCGCACGACCCGCGTACGCAGTTTCTCAACTGGTCGCTGATGAGTCTCGGGGCCTGGGATTATCCGGCGAACACGCGGGGCTATACGTGGGGGCTGGCCCTCGAATACATTCGACCAACCTACGCTATCCGGGCGGCCGCTAACCTGATGCCTAAAACTGCCAATGGGAACGTGCTCGACTGGAACATTCGCCAGTCGGGTGCGTTGACCGTCGAACTGGAGAAGCAGTATACGCTGCTGAAGTACCCTGGTACAGTACGGGTGCTGGGCTTCCGAAACGTTACTAAAGCACCGGCATATGCGCTGGCGACGCAGCGGCTGTTGCAAACGGGTTCCGTTGGCGACCCGCCGTTCGTGCTTACCGGCGATCAATACGGTGGCGTCAAGTACGGATTTGGGGTGAACATGGAGCAACCCCTTGGCGAAACGGGTGGTTTGTTTGCCCGACTAAGCTGGAACGACGGACGTACGGCAACCTGGGCCTTTACCGAAATCGATCGCAGCCTGACGGTGGGCGGGTTGATCGGTGGTCGGCGCTGGCGTCGGCCCAACGACGGGATCGGCTTGTCCGTCGCGGTCAATGGCATTTCCCCCGATCACCGGGCCTTCCTCAACGCGGGTGGGATCGGGTTTATGCTGGGCGATGGCAGCTTGCCCAATTACCGAACGGAGAACAGTTGGGAAGCGTACTATAGCGCCCGTATCGCCCGCACGTTGTACCTGACGCTCAACTACCAGTTTGTGCAGAACCCCGGTTACAACGGCGATCGGGGGCCGGTCAACCTGTTTGCGCTGCGTACGCACGTCGAATTTTAATGGCTGAGCCGCCTGTCGACAGGCCGCTGGATGGGTCGGGCATCGGCGCGCCAACCGAGCGGCCTGTTTTGTGGTTTGCTATCACATGATCCTGTTATTGACCTGGCTAAGCTCTTTTCTGCCGGGCTTCATTGCTGACTCGGCAACAGCCGTATCGGCCACTCGGCTGGCTGATGCGGCTGCGTTGCCTTATACGGCTGCACCGCCGTTCGATACACTAAAAACGGATACCACTCGTCGGCTCAAGGCGTATCTGGCACCTGCGTTCAATCTTGACTTTCGCGACTCATTCCTTGAAAAACAGCATGTTAACGTGTGGGGCATCAACGCTGGTATCGAATTTGGACTGAAAAAGCACCAGCTTACACTGGGGTATTACTGGATTAGCTACGCGACCTATCTCAAACTAATCGACTGGCGACGTGATGCGGCCCGGCGGATCAATCTGGGCTACTACACCCGGACCGATATGTGGTTTGTCAGCCTGCTGTACTGGCGGAACATCATCAACGATCGACGCTGGATGGTCAGCGTACCCGTTGAAGTGGGGGGGGGAGTCGCCTATGCCATACCGCGCGATCTGCGGCAGGATCAGCCCATTAACCGCACCCGACGCGACTTCTTTGTACCGGTGCAGGCGGGGGCTTATGCACAGTGGAAGGCGACACGCTGGGTAGGTCTTAGCGTACAGATTGGGTACCGGGTGTCGGTCTTTCAAACCGCGATCGACCAGAACTTCAACGGCTCGTATTACAGCGTTGGGGCTACGATTTATCCGGCCCTGGCGACGGATTTTTGGCGATTTATTCGGCATAAAGACCGTATTTCGCCTGTGCACCCACCGCGCCCCCGTACTGAAAAGCAGCCGACCGGGGTGCCGATGAAGTAGTAACAACTGGTATACCGATGCCCGAGTCTCCACCACCCCGCCCCCATCTGACCCGGCATCAGGTTATCATGCTTGTGCTATCGGTTTACGTGATCGTGGCCTTGCTGATTCGGGAACTACTGTCCTTGTCGAAACAGACACAGCTATTGCTCGACCGGATCGACATGGTTATCTGTCTGTATTTCCTGTACGATTTTGGCTTGCGGCTTTCGCGGGCACCCGACAAATGGCGGTTTATGCGCTGGGCCTGGATCGATCTGCTGGCCAGTATTCCGGCGGTCGGCTGGCTGCGGCTGGGGCAGCTCGTCCGGATCGTGCGGATACTGCGGTTGGTACGTGTTTTCCGAACGGCTCGCGACTACCTGACCTTTCGTTTCCGACACCGGGCCAACGGTACGCTGGCCATTGTCCTAATCAGTTCGGTGCTGCTGATGTTCTGCGGGGCAATTGCCATGTTCTACATCGAGCGAGTGCCCGACGCCAATATCAAGACATTTGCGGATGCGCTCTGGTGGGCGTTCGTGACGATCACGACCGTTGGGTATGGCGATCGCTATCCGGTAACGGACGCCGGTCGACTGGTAGCCGCTGTGCTGATGGTAGCCGGGGTCGGGCTGTTTGGTACGTTTACCGGCTTTGTTGCTAATTTCTTCGTGGGCGAAGAGCAACAACAAAACGAGGATGACCTACAGTTGCTGATTCAGGAAGTGCGGCAGCTGCGCGAAAAAATCGAACAACTGGAGCAACGGCAAACAGGTTCGCCGACTGGTAAAGCACCTGATACCAATTGACTCGCCTGCTTTTACAACTTCCGGAAGCGGGCCGCCTGACCAGTGTAATACGGGCTTTCCAGCAAGCGGGCGTATTGCAGCACATTAATGTCGCGGCAGGTCATATAAAAGACACTCGAATCTGTCCCCGGTTTCAACCGAATCAGGTAGTTGATGCAGTTGGTCCCTTTTACGGACCCCTCGACCTGCTGTACGACCGGCAATCTGGGGTATTGCAGGACAAAAACGGGTTGCCCCCGCTGAATGGCCTGTACCGTGACATCGACCGTATCGCTGGCGACACTGGTCAGGGTTACCGTAACCGAATCACCCGCAATGGGAAGCGGTAAGGTGCCTGGCAGACTGGCATAGGTACCGGCGATGGCGGGTGCTGGTGCGGGTAATGTCAGTAGATTCTCGCGAGAGCAGGACAAGCCAGCCAGCAGAATCGCCAGTGAACCGAACAGGACGCGCTTCGTAAGCATAACGTACACAGAAAGGTGTTTTCTGCAGAACGCAGGGATGCCGTTTTTCTGATGAAAGCCCGGTAGGATTGACTGAGCGGTTGCTAGTTGAAAACGAAACAACCCCGCTCAAGCCTGAGCGGGGTTGCCAACTAATCCGTAAATGGGTTGCTTCGGGGATTACTTCGCCGAAACCGTACCACGCAGTGCGCGGGGAATTTCGATGCTGGCGACCGGGTTAGAGGCATCTTCGAGCAGCGTGATGTCGCTTACTGCGATTTGGCCAACCCGAACCGACTTACCCAGGTCCAGTGCCGATACATCGACATCGATGTACTCGGGGATGTTCTCGATGGGGCCTTTCACGCGCAGTTTCCGAACGCGCGTTACCAGCTTACCACCTTTCTGAACGCCGGGAGCTGTACCGACCAGACGAACTGGAACCGATACTTTCACGTCTTTACCGTCCTGAACCAGCAGGAAGTCAGCGTGCAGCAGGGTTTCACTAACCGGGTGGAACTGCGTTTCCTGCAGGATAGCGCGGTACACGGTACCTTCGATGTTCAGGCTTACTTCGTATACATTGGGGGTATACACCAGATCCCGGAACAGGATAGCGGGTGCGTAGAAATGCACCTGCGATTCGCCACCATACAATACGCATGGTACATTGCCTTCGGCCCGAATCGCTTGTGATTCCGTGCGGCCGAGATTCGCTCTTTGAAACCCTACAATCTCGATTGATTTCATAAAAATTGGTGCCAACGGCCCACCGCCGGCGTTTGCTTTGGTTGATAAACCGGACGTGGGCATCCGGCAGGTCTTTAGTCAGTATTTGGTTTACAGTATACGGTTCACGGTTGTTGCACGATTGCTGACCGGCCGTAAACCGAAAACTGTAAACCGAATACCGTAAACTAATTTCGTATAAACAGTGAGCTGATCGATTCGTGGTCACGGATGCGGCCAATGGCTTTCGCGAATAGCTCGGCAACCGACAGTACGCGGATCTTCTCGTTGGTTTGACTCATCGGTAGCGTATCGGCCACGACCAGTTCTTCCAGTACTGAATTTGCAATGTTTTCGTGGGCTTTCCCCGACATGACCGGGTGCGTACAGATCGCCCGTACCGACTTGGCCCCTTTGTCGAGAATGATCTGAGCCGCTTTTGCCATCGTACCGCCCGTGTCGATCAGGTCATCGACAAGGACGACGTTCGCGCCTTCGACGTCACCGATTACCTGCATCGACGCAATCTCATTGGCCCGCTTGCGGTGTTTGTCGCAGAGAACGATGTCGGCGTTGAAATGCTTGGCAAACGTCCGGGCCCGGTTAGCGCCACCCACGTCCGGCGAGGCAATCACCAGATTGTCGAGGTTCAGGCTACGGATATACGGAACAAAGACCGACGTGCCTTCCAGATGATCGACAGGAATGTCGAAAAAACCCTGAATCTGACCGGCGTGCAAGTCGATGGTCATCAGCCGGTCGGCACCGGCCGCTGTCAGCATGTTCGCAATCAGCTTGGCCGCGATAGCAACGCGGGGTTTGTCTTTCCGGTCCTGACGGGCGTAGCCGAAGTAGGGAATAACGACGGTTACGTAGTGGGCTGATGCCCGGCGGGCTGCATCGACCATCAGCAGCAATTCCATCAGGTTTTCGGTCGGGGGAGGGGTCGACTGAATCAGGAATACGTCGCATCCCCGAATCGACTCTTCAAAGCTGGGCGACATCTCACCGTCGCTGAAGCGCCGGCAGGTGTAACCGCCTAAATCTTTACCGTAATAGTGTGCAATTTTCTCAGCCAGATAGGTAGACTGGGAGCCTGAAAAAATCTTAACCGGGTTGAATGCCGCCATTTATACCGCCCAAATTTTCCGCAAAGGTACGGAAAAATCGGGCGGTAGGGGGTGATCTGTCTAAATTTCTGTCAGCGCCCGAACGAAGCCAGTTGCCGCCCGGCTGCTGTGCGGTGGTAAATGCCCACTATGCCCATGGCCGAAGCAACCCCCACACCCGTGCCCGCCAGCACGTCGAGCGGGTAATGCGCGGCTACATAGATACGGCTGTACGAAACCAGTGCTGCCCACGCAAACACCCAGCCAAACGCCGGATAACGACGACCCAGCAGCAACCAGAGCGACGTGGCCAGCGCAAATGTGGTCGACGCATGCGACGACACGAAGCTGTACGGTCCACCACATTCGAGCACCGGGTGAATGAACTTCTGAATCGCCTGTGTGTGGCAGGGGCGCAGGCGGTGGGTCATCGGTTTCAGAACCGACGACGCGACCTGATCGCCGACGGCTACTGATCCGGCAATGGCCAGTAGCAGCCCCAGCGCCTGCTGCCGGAACTGGTAGATTAGCCAGCCAATCAGCAACGCGTAAAACGGAAACCAGGTGTTGCGCTCCGTTATCTGAATCATCACCGGGTCGAGCCAGGGCGCGCTTTGGTTGTTGAGCCAGAGAAATAGCCGGGTATCCAGTTCGTTAAGCGTTTCAATCATGGTGATTTACGGTTTTCTGGTTACAGTATACGGTTTATGAATTGTCAGTATAGAAGGCCTGCGTAGCCAAACGGAGTCGCCGTGAACCGAAAACTGTAAACAGTATACCGTGAACATCATAGGACCAGAAATTGACTCAGGTAATTCCGCGCGGTCAGGATGGCGGTGTGTACGTCGTCGGAATTGCCTTCGTAGGCCTTGTCTTCCACTTCGATACAGATCGGCCCCCGGTAGCGCACGTCGGTCAGGGCTGCGAAGAAGTCACGCCAGCGCACGTCGCCCAGTCCCGGTAGCTTGGGCGAATGGTATTCCAGCGGATTGCCCATGATGCCGACCCGGTTGAGCTTGTCGCGGTAGAGTTTGACGTCTTTCAGGTGGACGTGATGCAACCGATCGCGGTAGTCGTAAATGGGCTTTACCTCGTCCATCATTTGCCAGATCATGTGGCTGGGGTCGTAGTTCAGGCCCAGCAGGGGAGACGGCAGCAACTCGAACACCCGGTCCCAGATGGCCGGTGTCGTCATCAGGTTTTTACCGCCGGGCCACTCGTCGTTGGTGAACCACATCGGGCAGTTTTCGATGCCGATCTTTACGTTACAGGCTTCGGCTTCGCGAATGATAGCGGGCCAGTGCTCGGCAACCAGTTTCAGGTTATCGTCGATGGTCAGGCCCGAATTTCGACCGATAAACGTGTTGACGACGGGTACCGACCCGTCGGACCGCTTCAACCTGGCTGCGGCCCGAATAATTTTTTTGATGTGCTCGCGGTAGAACGCGGCCTGTTCGGGATTGGGGTCGAGCGGATTGGGGTAGTAGCCCAGCCCCGAAATAGAAACGCCGTGCTGCTGAACCAGCGACTGCACCTGGTCAATGTCCATGTTGTCGACGTCGATGTGCGTAACGCCTGCGTACCGCCGGGCATCGGCATTGCCGGTGGGCCAGCACATCACTTCGACGCACTTAAAGCGATTCTCCGACGCAAATTTCAGCACACCGTTCAGATCACTGTCGGCCAGAATTGCCGATACAAAACCAAGATCAAGCATAGGATTAAGGGTCAGGAATAAGTAGTTAGTTGAAGCCTAGCTTCTCGCGTACACGCTGAATAGTCGCCCTGGCTACAGTCCGGGCTTTTTCTTCGCCCGCCTGCAACTCGGCTTCCAGCGCGTCGGGGTTCTCAATCATGTAGTAATTGTACCGTTCGCGTTCGTCTTTGAACTTGTCGACGATTAGTTCGTATAATGCTTTCTTGGCCATGCCGTAGCCGTAGTTACCGCCTTCGTAGTTGGCCCGCATGGTCGCAACCTGCTCATCGGTCGCCAGCAGTGAATAAAGCTGGAACGTGATGTCGATATCCGGGTTCTTGGGCTCCTCCATCGGCGTCGAATCCGACTTAACCTTCTTGATGACTTTCCAGAGTTCGTTGTCGGGCAGGAAAATGTCGATGTAGTTGTTGTACGACTTACTCATCTTTTGCCCGTCAAGGCCGGGGATCGTCATCAGGCGCTCATCGATCCGCGCTTCGGGCAGCACAAAAATGTCGGCGTTGTATTCGCGGTTGAATGCACCGGCGATGTCGCGGGTCATCTCGATGTGCTGCCGCTGATCTTTGCCGACCGGAATGATCTCGGCATCGTACAGCAGAATGTCGGCTGCCTGTAACACCGGATAGACGAACAGGCCCGCGTTGACATTGGCGTATTTGTCCGACTTCTCCTTGAACGAGGTCGCGTTGTTGAGCATCGGCATGGGTGTGAAGCAGTTCAGGTACCAGCACAGCTCCGTATGCTCGGCCACCCGCGATTGCCGCCAGAACGTATTTTTCGCCGTATCGAGTCCGAAGGCCAGCCAGGTGGCCGCTACGGCTTTGATGAACTCCCGGCGCTGCGGACCGTCTTTGATCGTGGTGAGTGAATGCAGGTCGGCGATGAACAGAAACGATTCATTACCAGGCTGTTTGGAGAGGTCGATCGCGGGCTTGATGGCCCCCAGAATGTTACCCAGATGCGGCCGGCCGCTGCTCTGAATACCGGTTAAAATACGGGACATAAATCGGTTGTCGGTTTTCGGTTCACGGTTTTACGGATCGTCAGCGTGTGGCTTACCGGGGTCTAAACGGGATGCGTCGACCCTGAAATAGCCGCTGAAAATCGGGCACCGGAACAGACGCGAAGGTACGGAAAGATGCGTATCGGTACTGCCGCTGAACCGGACAAGCCAATACGGTGGGGTGCGCCAGTCGCAAAAAAGCCGCCCCCGGTTAGAGAGCGGCTTTTTTGCGGCTGGCGCAACTCATTCGTTTCTTGTCATCCCGAGCCTGCGAGGGATCTTCAGTAAAAGCAAAATAAATTGGCTGTTTCCGAAGATCCCTCGCAGGCTCGGGATGACAAAATGGAGTAGGGGAAACTCTGTATGGTTTGTTAGCTGACCAGAAAATTAACGGCTTGTTTCAGCGTACGTTCGTTGCCGGTTTCCGGGTCGTTGTACGAACGATCGCCGACGTCGATGGTCATGGTTTTGCCGATAAGCTGCTTCGTATCCAGCTCTTTACCTTCTTTTACTTCGATACCAGCCATCTCGAACAGACTGACGATAGCGGGCATGCCAGCGGGTGATTGATAGAATCTATGCGACACGTAGCCGTTGTCGTTTTCAAAGCGGACGGCAAAAAAAGGAATGCCTTTGTGCTCACTGCTTCCCTCGTCGATGCTGGTGATTGTTGCCTGCTGTGTACCATCTGGCAGCAATGCTTTGGCCTGCCCTTCTTCAACTGCGATTTTCATAACGTGTATATGTTAGTTGTATTATAAACGCCCTGTACGGTGGAATGTTTAGCCGAAAATCGACACCTTCGGTAGTGATGATAAGTGGAGAAGCGGGCGGGATCAGCGTCGGATTGTCTGTTTGTCGACGGCCAGCCAGAACGACCAGATGACGATGGCGTACAGACAGAACAGGCTCAGTCGGAGATAGGGCTTCGTATGCGAGTCGTTGTAGATGGTTCGGGTCGTGCGAACGTGAAAAAACGGCGACGAATCGATACCCGCCACCGGGATGGAACGATAGTCGTCGTATCGATCGCCAAACGTCAGCGGCTGCTGTCAGCTGATTTTGGTGCGGAAATCATACGCACGGATGGTTAGCGTCAGGCGGGGCGGGTAGTTTAGCGCGTAAGGTAAGGTCCGGAGCGAATCCGTAAATTCCTTGCGTCGGGCATAAAACGTGAAGTCAGGGTATTCGGCAAGACGTAACGTGAAACCGGTGTACGAACTGCTGCGGTTGGTTGTCTTTCGAATACTGGACAATGTGCCGCTTAGCTGAACCAGCCGGGCCGGTTGCTTGTCGACAGGTTGGTACGCGGCAAAACCAAACCAGACGGGCACCAGCCCAACCAGCAACGCGACGATGAGGAAGATCCGCGCCAGCCGTTGTTCGCCGGGCGACAGAACCTGCCTATAGGGTACTGCCGGACTGACCGCCGAAAATAGCGCGACCAGTTCATCGAAATTATCGAAATCAACCGACCGGAGGGTAAACCAGTTATCGGGCAGGTACACGACCAGTTCTGTCCAGCTTCGTTGCCGGTCGAAATTAGGACGGACGGTATGTCCGGTTATGGCTGTGTAAGGATGCTCGAAAGGTTCTTGCCCATATTTCCGAGCGGTAAACGACTCCGTACCTGTCTGAATGGATGCTGTATGCTCGATATAAGGCCACGTAAGCAGTAACATCATTATGAGGCCTAGTGAGCCGAAGAAGGTGCTGAAGTTGAGATCAGGGTAGGGCTGAGTCCATACGGAGTATATCGGTGCGGTCACCATGATAACGCCTAGCAGCAGGATGATGCCGATAAGTAACCAAAACATCCAGGAGCGTTGGGCTTTTTGAGTCGTCTGATTGGCAGGTGTAGGTGGCATACGCATATCGTAGTCGGGATAACGTCCGGTTAACTACGCATCTGTCGTCGTATGGTGCTACTCCTACTGGAATGTCGGTTTATCTACTGGTCAAACGGTTATTTCGTGTGCTGTAAATTACCGGTTATTGCGGAGCTGTAGCAAGCAGGATGTGATGTACCGCTAGCTAAATACACAAGGCTACCGCTGCGCTATTTTCAGCAGCAAAAGTTCGCCCTCAGATTTAGATCGTTGACTTTCTACAAGCGCCTTAGCTGCGTTTAAGTCTTGAGGGACGGGCCCAATTCCCCAACAACCGCAAGAGTAAAAGTTGTAATTGTGTATCGATAGATATTCAATAGCCAACCACTTTTCATCCGCTTTGCGAGTGGGTAATCGAAGATCTAAGCCTAAGTTTTTCATCTCTCCACCACAATCTGGGCACGTTACACGCTCGCCCTCGCGCCGGTGTTGGGGTATTATATCCTCATCTAACCTGCGTTTGAATCCCTTTCGACAAGTGAAGCAGGCGTAGGTATTTTTGTAAACCTTGAAAGCATATCTACACATGATGCACAACAGTGAAGTGTTATTAAATCGCCTGAAATATAAAAATGAAAGTGCAATAACTGCCTGCGTGCGTATTACTGGAACTGCCTGCGTGCGTATTACTGGGTTGCTGCTAATGTTTTTCGGGCCACGCTCACTACTGCATAAATGAGAGCAAATTATCTGTTTACCTGGCGAGAACCCACCCAGGTTTGAGTTAACACATAATTGGTCAATTCCTTCTCTGGATATTTACCATCGTACGCAAAAATTTCCAACGAGCTAATCAGTCCTTCACTGACAAATAAAATAGTACTCGCACTACCTTCTAGTTCACTCGATTTAATCTCAACACCATCAGTGAGAATGGTACTACTCGTCAATTTGAATTGATATATTGCTTTGTCATAAAGGAAGCCAACAAAAAGTTCAGCACCAGTATACTCATAGTCTGAGTCAGTTGAAAACGGAATTTGATTCCGTAGTGCTGTTCCTTCCTCATCACCATCAAGTAGTAAGTCTATTATATCTGCTATAAATCTTGACTGTATCATGATCATGTCAACTAACGACTTACATTCCTGAGAGAAATGGTAAGACACAACCGGGCGTTTATCCCATTGTTTTAAATTGACTGATAAGTCTGAAAATTGCTGGTCGGCCCGAACGGTATTGTTTACGTGTGTCCCGCTACCCATGCACAGCCGATTGCGGAAGCGAAGAGACCTGTACGATCAGGTTGGCGGGTAGGTTAACCTGCATGATTCGGTCGGGTGCATCCAGCATGTCCAGCAGGATGCGGGTTGCCTGTTGACTCATCTCCGAGACGGGTTGCTGAATGTAGGTAGGGGGGGCATAGAATAGGCCATAGGCGTCGGTCTCGTCGAAACCCACTACGGCTAGTTCATCGGGTACCCGGACGTGCAGCCGGATGAGCTGTTGCAGGCCCGCCAGCGTCAGCATGTTCGACGCGAAGACGACCGCATCGACCGGATGCGCACCCGTTGTCAGCTCGCGGATGGCCTTTGCTGTCTCGATCGCTGCGTTACAGGGGTCGACGGCTTTCAGCCAGCTTTTGCGGGTAGGTAGTTCATGGTCGCGCAACGCCGTCAGGTAGCCACGTCCGCGCTCGGCCATGTGAAACAGCGTCGTATCAAACGTAACCAGTCCGATCCGGTGGTAGCCCGACGAAAGCAGATGCTCGACAGCGTGGTACATCGCCTGGTAATTGTTCAGCGCAACGTAGCTGGTGTGCAGGCTGGGGTAGTAGCGGTCGAGGAGAACGAAGGGCGTACGCTGCTGCTGGAGCGCCGTCAGTTTGGCTTCCATACCGGCCGGTGGCGCAATCAGTAAACCGTCGACCTGCCGGTTCAGCAACGTATCGATCAGTTGGCTGCACTTGGCTGGATTCTCGTCCGAGCTACCGAAAATAACGGTGTAGCCCTGCTGCTCGGCTTCGTCCTCCACCGCCCGCGCCAATGCGGCCGAGAACGGGTTGGCAATATCGGCGACGATCAGCCCCAGTGTTCGCGTCCGGTTCGTTTTCAGACCCTGCGCCATCCGGTTTGGCTGGTAATTCAGTTCGCTGGCGACCTGCCGGATTCGGGTCGCAATTTCTTTTCCGATGCGGTTCTCTTTCTTGTTGTTCAGTACGTACGACACCAGGGCAGTCGATACGCCAAGGCGCTGGGCAATGTCTTTCAGAGAAGGCTTTTTAGACATGGTGGGTGCGTGATTATCAGCCACTAACTCAATTAATCGATTAACTTTTTAAACGGGAAAAACACCGTCGGATACCTGTTGTTCTGCTTATAATCCGCTTTCTGTTACCTAAAACGCACAAGGTAAGTCTAATCTACTGTCTGGTGTACAGTGAGTTTGTTTAAACGATTAAACCATTTTTCGTACGCTTTTGTTAAGTTAGGAAGCTACTTCGCGAGACCTAGCTAACTGGTAAGACAAAAACACAAGCGTATGGAAGGCATTCACACCCCCGCAGAACAGAGACCGGTAACGGGTTTGCACCGGTTTATCGACCGTTACCAACCTGTATTTGAATCGTTGAGCCGGAGCGCAACGCCCTTCGGCAGTAACTTCTTCACCAACTACTAACTATCGCCAACAGGCGTTTCTATAACCAACCTATACGGATATGCTTACAACCATTCAGGATACACTGACGGCCGACTCGCCGACGGTCGAGCTGCCCGCTTACGACCCCAGTACGTTGACTGCCGGCATCGCGCATATTGGCGTCGGTAATTTTCACCGGGCCCACCAGGCGTACTACACCCATCAGCTATTGAACCAACGACCCGACGCCAACTGGGGCATTCGGGGTATCAGCATAACCGGCTCTGGACCCGCTACGGCGGCACAGTTTGCCCAGCAGGACAACCTGTATACCCTGACGGAATTCAGCGCCGACGGTGATGCCAGCGTGGCCGTTATCGGCTCGATTGTCGACTATATCGCGGCTCAGGATGACCCCGAAGCTGCACTGGAAGCCCTGGCCGATCCGGCAATCAAAATCATTTCGCTGACGATTACCGAAGGCGGCTACAAACTCGATGCGAATCGCTCGTTTCAGCTGGATGATGCCGACGTACAGCACGATCTGCACCATCCGACGGAACCGAAAACGGCGTTCGGCTACGTGATCGAAGCGCTGGCCCGCCGGAAGCAGCGCGGTAGCGGACCCGTCACGATTCTGTCGTGCGATAACCTGCAACACAATGGCGATGCCGCCCGCACGGCTTTCCTGGCCTTTGCAACGGCCCGCGACGCAGCATTGGCCGACTGGATAACGCAGCATGTCAGCTTCCCGAACGCGATGGTCGATCGCATCACGCCCGCTACCCACCGTGCTGACCGGCAGCGACTGAACGCGCAAAGTGGTATCGATGATGCGCTGCCCGTGTATTGCGAGGAGTTTACGCAATGGATTATCGAAGACGAGTTTGCGGCTGGTCGGCCCGCATGGGAGCAGGCGGGCGTGTTATTCGTCGACGATGTAACGCCCTACGAGACCGTCAAGCTCCGGCTGCTGAACGCGGCTCACAGCATGCTGGCGTACCCCGCTTTTCTGGCCGGCTTCCGCACAGTGCATGAGGTGATGCAGGACGATCTGTTCCGCACCTACCTGTACCGGTTTCTTCAACAGACAGCGCGCTCGCTGACAGCCGAAGCGCAGGTTATCGATCTGGACGACTACATCGACCAACTGATGATCCGGTTCTCGAATGAAGCGGTGGGCGATCAACTGGCCCGCCTGTGTGGCGATGGTGCATCCAAGTGGCCGGTATTCGTGCTACCGACCCTGCTCGACCACCTTCAGTACGGGCGCGATACTGCCTGTCTGGCCTTTGGCCTGGCTGCCTACGGACATTACCTACAGGCGGGTGTTGACGACAAAGGGAAAAAATATACGGTTGTGGAGCCACACCTGAGCGGTGCCGACTGGGCCAACATTCGCCATCAGGATAGTACCTGCCTGCTGACGACCACGCCCTTTGCTGCGGCTGATTTGCGGGCTTACCCGGCTTTCCTGGCGCAGTACCGTTCGTACCGGTCGCAGATTGCCCACTATGGTCTCATCTTTTCGTTGAAACAAACCCGCTGTATTCTCCAGACAAACGAAGCGGCTTAATCCACTGCCTATGCAATGGCTTGATATACTGGGCCTTGTCGCCACGGTCTTTACAACCGGAGCGTACGTGCCACAAGCGTATAAAATCATCCAGACAAAATCGACCCGCAGTCTCTCAACGCCCACCTACACGATGATCGTGATCGGTAGTGCGTTGTGGCTGCTCTATGCCTACGACCGGCGCGACTATCCGGTTATGCTGGCCAATGGCGTAACCGGCCTGCTGAGCCTGGTCATTCTGATCATGAAACTCAGCGCCAAAGAAGAAGCCACTGCTGAGTCGTAGATAATCGGCGAAGTGAGGGCCGATCAGTGAAGTGCATTGTAGTGTGAAAAGACGGATATGAGTCCGGCGCGGGTTTTCAAGTCCGGGTCAGCAGTACTGATAAAACGGTCGATCTCATCCTTTTTGTCAGCCATCAGTGCGAGAATGGCTTTGCGGGTAAGTGATAACCGACTCATATGTCCATTCTGAGCTACGTACCAGTCGGTGCGCGGGATGAGTACATCGTCTTTCGAACCAGTACTGAGCGCAGCGTTGTAATTGGCTCGTTTCAGGTACACGCTGGGGTAACACAGCAGCGTTAGTTGTCCCGATACAACCTGCTCGACAAAACCCGTCAGTTTGGCTGCGTCGCTCCCAAATTCGTGCACGTTGATGTAATGGCTGGTGCCGCCCAGCAAATTATTTACCCGGAACTGCCGTACCGTCGATCCTTTCGCAACTCGTACGTCGCCCGGTTTGGCCCGAATTTCCAGATTCTCTGCTTTCAGGTCGTAGCGGACCGGCACGCCGGTGAGCGAGTCTGTGCCGGATATCAATTTCGTGTAGAAGGTGACTGTGCCAGCCTGCCAGGTGGAGTCTAGGTAAGCAGTGCCAAGCAGTTGCCCCGCGTCGCCGGACAGGCCATATAGTACGCCCGACTGCGGGATCGTTAGCCCGCTAAAATTGATCCGATCCCGGGTTGTCTGGGTCATGCTGGTTGGCTGCGAGAACACCTTACAACCGATAAATAGACTGACGATGAGTAACAGGAAGTGCATGGTTAATTCGTAATGGCGTGATAGTAGAATACGGTGACAACGCAGCCGACGCTTTGTAACGAGTCGATACGGCACTGGTCTACCATGCTTAAAGATAGTACAGGAAGTGAGTAGTTTCTGTACGGTTACTACGTAGGTATACGAAATTTTATTTGGTTGTTGCGCGATACGACAGGCAGTGTTTTGTTATTTTTGCCTGTTAAAACCCAATCATCAACCGTATTCTATGAGAAAACATGTCCTTTCGGGACTGTTTGCGATTGCGTTCGCTTCGGGAGCCTTCGCCCAGACAACCTTCCCTCAGAATGGGGTGCACGACCAGCGGATGGGGCTCTACGCCTTTACCAACGCTACCATCGTCGTCGACCCGAAAACTACCCTGCAAAATGCGACCCTGCTCGTCCGCGACGGCCGTATCGAAGCCATTGGTAGCGACGTTAAACTGCCCACCGGCGTTGTCGCGACTGATCTGAAAGGCAAGCGCATTTACCCGGCACTGGTCGAACTCGATTCCGACTACGGTATGCCCGAGGTAAAGCGGCAACCCGGCGGTGGGCGTGGTAACCCACAACTCGAATCGAACAAGAAAGGCGCGTACTACTGGAATCAGGCCGTACAGCCGGAGAACGATGCCAGTCTGCTCTTCACGGGCAGCTCGACCAAAGCCGATGAACTGCGCAAACTGGGCTACGGTGCCGCGCTGACGCATCCGCACGACGGCATTATCCGGGGAACGGGGACGCTGGTGACCCTGGCCGACGACCGGGAGAACATGGTCGTGCTGAAGCCCAACGCGACCATGCACTACTCGTTCAACCGGGGCACGTCGAATCAGACCTATCCGAACTCGATGATGGGAGCGGTGGCCCTGATCCGGCAGGCACTCTACGACGCCGACTGGTATAAGCGGGGGGGCAGCAATCAACAGGAAAACCTGTCGCTGGCGGCTCTGAACCGCAACCAGAACCTGCCCGTCATCTTCGACGTGACCGACAAACTCGGCGTGCTGCGGGCCGATAAAATCGGCGATGAATTCAACAAGCAGTATATCATTCGTAGCGGTGGTGATGATTACCAGCGTATCGACGAAATCAAAGCGACGGGCGCGACGCTGATCGTACCGGTCAACTTCCCGCAACCGTACGACGTGGAAGACCCCTGGGATGCCGACAACGTGTCGGTCGCCGAGCTGAAACACTGGGAAATGGCACCGATGAATGCGGGTAAACTGGCGGCTGCCAACATCCCGTTTGCCATCACCACGGCTGGTCTGCGGAACAAGACTGAATTCTGGGCCAACCTGCGCAAAGCCATCGAAAACGGCCTGACAGAAGAGCAGGCGCTGGCGGCTCTGACGACCGTGCCGGCCCGACTCATCAACGCCGGCGACCTAGTTGGTACGCTGAAAAAAGGAAGTCTCGCCAATTTCATCATCACCTCCGGCAACCTGTTCTCGCCCGACAATGTGATCTACGAAAACTGGATTCGGGGTAAGCAGTACATCGTCGGTCAGCAGGTTGTGCAGGACCCGCGTGGTATCTGGAATCTGACGGTCGGTAATCAGCCGCCGATGAAACTGACGATTAACGGAAAGTCGGCCGAAAAGCCGGAGTTTCAACTGATGGCCGATACGACGAAACTGTCGCCCAAAGTGGCCGTCAACGGCGATTTCGTCACCATTCAGGTACAGCTGGATAAGAAAAAGCCCGGCACGACCCGCCTGACGGGATACCGCACCGGTAACACCATCAAAGGCGACGGTGAAACCCCGGACGGCAAACAGGTAAGCTGGACGGCCACCCGCACGGGTGATGCTCCGGCACCCGTTTCGACCACGGCTACCAGCAGCACAGCCACGTCAGCTACGGCTACGCAGGGACAGCTGACTACTACGCTACCGGCTAGTGCAACGGCTGTCGTGTATCCGTTTGTCGGCATGGGCAACGCTAAAAAGCCACAGGCTGAAACGATGCTGATTCGCAACGCAACGGTCTGGACGAACGAAACTGACGGCCCCCGTGGAAACGGCGTTCTGCAAAACGCCGACGTGCTGGTCACCAACGGTAAGATTGCGCAGGTCGGTAAGGGGCTGACTGCCCCCGCCGGAGCCCGCGTCATCGATGGTACGGGTAAGCACCTGACCAACGGTATCATCGATGAGCACTCGCACATCGCCTTGCTATCGGTCAACGAAGGGTCGCAGTCGAGCACGGCAGAAGTCCGCATGGCCGACGTGGTCAATTCGGAAGACGTCAACATCTACCGGCAACTGGCCGGGGGCGTCACGACGTCGCAGCTGCTCCACGGCTCGGCCAACGCCATCGGTGGTCAGTCGGCCATCGTCAAGCTGAAATGGGGGGAAGCGCCCGACGCCATGCTCATCAAAGGTGCCGACGGGTTCATCAAGTTCGCGTTGGGTGAAAATGTGAAGCAGTCGAACTGGGGCGATGCGGCCCGGATACGCTTTCCGCAAACCCGGATGGGCGTCGAGCAGGTGTACATGGACCATTTCATGCGCGCCAAAGAATACGCTAAAGGCTGGGATACGTACAACAAGCTGAGTGCGAAGGATAAAGCGAAAGCCACCGCCCCCCGCCGGGACATCGAACTCGACGCGCTGGCCGAAATTCTGGCGAAGAAACGCTTTATCACCTGTCACTCGTACGTACAGTCGGAGATCAACATGCTGATGAAAGTGGCCGATTCGCTGGGTTTTAAAGTCAACACGTTTACGCATATTCTGGAAGGCTACAAGGTGGCCGACAAGATGGCGAAGCACGGGGCGGGTGGCTCGTCGTTTGCCGACTGGTGGGCCTATAAGATGGAGGTACATGACGCTATCCCGTACAATGCGGCTCTGATGAAGAGTCAGGGGGTAACGGTGTCGATCAACTCCGATGATGCCGAAATGGCCCGTCGTCTGAACCAGGAAGCGGCTAAAGCCGTCGAATACGGCGGTGTCAACGAAGAGGATGCCTGGAAAATGGTGACGCTGAACCCGGCTAAACTGCTGCACCTCGACAATCGACTGGGGAGTATCAAGGCGGGTAAGGACGCTGATCTGGTTGTCTGGAACGCCCATCCGCTGTCGATCTACGCCCGGCCCGACTACACGATCATCGACGGAGCGGTTTACTTCAGCCTGAAAGATGAAGATGCCAAACGGGAAGCGATGCTGGCCGAACGCGCCCGGTTAATCCAGAAAAACCTGGCGGCTAAAGCCGGTGGCGCACCGACCGTCCGCCCAACTTTCCGCCGGATGCGGATGTGGCATTGCGAAGACATCGAAGGCGTTATGGCAGAAGGGGAAGAAAAATAGGTTTTCAGTTTTCGATTTACGGTTTTCGGTGGCTACTGCCGGTTGTCCAATTGTAATAGAGGGCGATGGTCTACACCACCGAAAGCTGTAAACCGTAAACCGAATACCGTAAACCGTAAACCGATAATGAAACGACTATTTATTTCCATACTCTGCCTGGCGTCGCTTACGAGCGTAGCCCAGAACCCTGCACCGGCGAAACAGCAGGACCACGTCATTGCCCTGATGGGTGGAACGGCCCACCTGGGTAACGGACAGGTAATTCAGAACGCCATCGTCCTGTTCGACAAGGGCGTTATCACCAATGTGGTCGACGGAACGCTGGTGAAACTCAATCTGGCCAATGGTACTGAAGTCATCGACGTAAGCGGCAAGCACATTTATCCCGGCCTGATTTCCCCCGCATCGACGGTGGGGCTGGAAGAGATCGAGGCCGTTCGGGCCACGGTCGACAAGCAGGAAGTGGGCGTGCTGAACCCCAACGTCCGCGCGCTGATCGCCTACAATACCGACTCCGAAATCATCCCGACGATCCGTAACAACGGTGTACTGCTGACACAGGCCATGCCGCAGGGCGGGGCCATATCGGGTAGTTCGAGCGTCATGATGACCGACGGCTGGAACTGGGAAGATGCCGTGCTGAAAAAAGACGACGGCCTATGGCTTAACTGGCCGGGCTATTACGCCAGCGATTTCGATCTGGAGAACTTCACCCGCGTCGTGAAGAAAAACGACAAACGCGACGAAGCCATCAGTGCACTGCGCGCGACCTTCGGCGACGCGAAAGCCTACGCGGCCGTATCGAACCCGTCGCCGATGAACCTCCGGCTGGAAGCAATGAAGGGCTTGTTTACGGGGATGCAGAACCTGTACGTCCGGGCTGATTACGCCAAAGACATTGTTGAGGCTGTTCAATGGGCTAAAGCGATGGGCGTGGCGAAGGTCGTGATTGTCGGGGGCGAAGAAAGTCACCGCGTGGCCAGTTTCCTGAAAGAAAACAACGTGCCGGTTATTCTGGGGGCACTGCACCGCCTGCCCAACCGGGAAGACGAAGCCGTCGACCTGCCGTACCGCCTGCCGGGTATCCTGCAAAAAGCGGGTGTGCTGGTCGGACTGAGCTATGCCGACGAGTGGTGGCGGACCCGTAACCTGGCGTTTCAGGCGGGTACGGCGGCCGGATTCGGCGTTGCCGATCACGAAGAAGCGTTGAAGATGATTACGGCCAACAACGCGAAAATCCTGGGTATCGACGGTCTGGTTGGTACGCTGGAAAAAGGCAAACACGCAACCCTGTTCGTTTCGTCGGGCGATGCGCTTGACATGCGCACCAATGTGGTCGAGCACGTATTCATGCAGGGGCGCAAAGTCAATCTCGACGACCGGCACAAGCGCCTGTATAGAATGTACAAGGAGAAGTACACGAAGTAACGCGAAGAAAGCCGGGCTGCACAACTGCTGCCCGGCTTTTTCGTTTTTGGCGTAGCGCCCGTTGACAGCGAATACCCGTAAAAACTGACAAATACGATGGCCAAATCGGACGAACCAAGTATACTGGATAGTGGCCCGTTTTACCACGGCACGAAAGCAGCCCTGTCGGTCGGTGATTTCCTGACGGCCGGATTTCGGTCGAATTACAGACCGGAAATCATCATGAACCACATTTATTTCACCGCGCTGGTCGATGGGGCAGGGCTTGCCGCTGCGCTGGCTAATGGTGACGGTGACGAGCGCGTATACATCGTTGAACCGACGGGCCCCTTCGAAAATGATCCGAACGTTACCGACAAGAAGTTTCCGGGTAATCCTACACGGTCCTACCGCAGTCAGGCACCGGTGAAAATCATCGGTGAAGTAACAGACTGGACACGGCTGACACCGGAACAGCGTCAGCAATGGCGCGACCGACTAGCCGCGATCAACGCAGACCCGGAAGCAAAGATTATTAATTGACAGCGGTAGAGACCGCACCGACGGCCACGCGGTGGTCGTTACCGTAGCGCGGACCGGCGATCCTTCGCGTCTCCCCGCTGAATTCCATATAGGCTGTCGAGGGCTGGCGCGTGCTGAGACGCAAAGGGTTGCGTCGCTACTCAAATCGATCAAAGACTAATGTCAAATTCGGATTGAATGACTAGCTGGGAAGGACGTCCACTGATCAGTTGATAGGAGGCAATCCATTTCTGGGAAACGATCAATTGCACAATCTTTGAGGCTATTTTAGGCAAGGTACCCGCCCAGGTGCCAACGAACGGCAGAAATTGAATCCCAACGGAGGGGCTGACCAGCCAGTGCGGTTTTCCATTTTGCAGAAATAGCCCACTCTCCAGGTAGGAATGAAGGCCGACATACGTGTTTCGAGTGAGCCACAGATCACCCGTCAGATTGACTCCGCCCTTGATTTGATAGAAAGGCTGAGGTCGTTCGGTAGTCTCCGGTATCAGCGTGTATAACGGTTGCCCATAGGCGAAGGCCGCCGTCAAACCCCGCCAGGTGTCGAAGGTTCCGCGTTTACGGGCTCTATCGTGGTAATTGTAGTGCTTCGAACCGATAATGATTCGTGTGTCGAACACGCCGTAGGGCAAAAAATCGTCGGTATTGTTGATGTCGCGCACTTGACCAAAGCCCACGATCAGGCTATTGGCCACCCGGCTGCGGGCGTAGTTACGGTAGTAAGGAATACGGTTCAGCTGGATTAGTTCTTTCTTCCGGATATCGGTGGGGAAATAGCGGGCAATGTCGCTATCCAGCGGAAGGGGAACCAATGACAGAGCGCCAAAATGGGTGATATAAAAGGTTTCCCGCTGATCGGCCTGATGCCGCTTAGGGCTGTCTGGTATGGTTTGTAAAAAGGTGGCGCTTCCAGTTCGGGTAGCGTCAAAGTAAGCGTCCATTACTTCGAAAAGTGACTGGCTGACCACCTCAATGGCTCGCTGGTATTTAACCGTTACCGGTACTTTCGTGAGCAGAGCGAACGAGCGGGCCGTCTGCCATTTGTTTTCAGGAATGTTAAGAAACCCATCGCCGTTGGTCTTCCAGGTCGTCCCCTGCAAATTGACAACCTGTAAGCCAATCCGGTTGTAGAAGTCGTGTAGCGCCTTGTTATTGGTGATACCACCTGCCAGCGAGCGTTTGACAACCATATGGCCGGCGGCACACATATCCTCCACGAAATGGTCCGCAAAAGCATTATAAAGCACCGCGTAAAACAGATAAAGCCGGGCTTTATCCGCCTGCTGCTGGTGGGCGAACTGACCAGCCTGTTGAGCCAGCTGAATGGCCACTGCATGCAGCGTTACGTACATGCGAATGGAATTTTGCTTCTTCAGCGCACTGAATACGCGTTCCGTATTTTCCGGGTTTAGCAGATCAACAATGTCCTGTCGGTCAACGGTTTGCAGGTGCCAGGTCAGGGATTTGCCGTATGCGTAGAAATGGTTAAAGTTAGTCAGTGCCAGTAGGCCATACTGAAAATCGGTATTGAGTAGCTGTTTATCGGGTGCACCGGATAAAAACTGCTGGCCGTACTGGATTTGAAGCTGAACGATTCGGTTCAGTACCGAATTGTTGTAGCTTAACTGTTCGCTCATTTCCAGCGGATTACTCTCGTGATCGCCTGACAGCCCATTCAAGTCCCCGTAACTGATGGTATTGGGGGAAACCGACAGCTCCTCGAAAAGCCATTCCTGATGTTGGGCGTCATAACGTAAGTGAAGCTGGGTAGCCAGAAACTGAGCAGCCGTTAGTGAGTCGACAAAATAGCCTTTACCCATCATTCGGTTTACTACCTCGCTCATGGCGGCATTACCGATTGCCTTATGCTCATTGTAGTTGTAGGTCCAGCCCAGACGGCTTGTCAGTAACAGGGCCATAAGTAAACCTAATCGTGTCATTAGCATCGTCAATATAAGCCACCGAAGGGGGGCGATGTGAATAAATCAATGCAATTGCTACCTACTGTCTGTTCGGATCGAATTGCTCAGTACACATATCCATCAACTGGTATGAGTTATTCGCTGTAGATTTTATAGCGCTTGTTAGCGCTATTTTTGTATACGTTGCGCGGGCAAAAGTATACGATTGGCGAGCGGTGAATGTCGATTTTAGACGAAAGTGCCTATTTATTAGACCAAAACGACCGATACGACGCTGTCTCGATGAAAAGTTGGGCTTCGTCTACTGTTAAAATGGCAGAGACGGCGAAAATTTATCGTTGGATGCCTGTTTCTACTAGTGAATGACTTACGCGAACATGCCAGACCTTCCGACGGAAAATAAACTGCTGCTGTATTCATTCAGTGGTAAATTCAGGTGGCATCGACGGGCCCTGCTGCTGCTAATACTTTTATCGGCTTTATTTTTCTTATTAAGTCTTCCGGCAGAAGGGTACACGACACGTGCTATAGTGTGGCAGAGAATAGGTTTTTTTCTGCTAATTACTGGACCGATCGGGATTAATCTGTACGTCCTGATTCCCCGATTTTTATTTAAAAATAAGTATGGTTGGTACCTCACGGGGCTGATCGGAGGATACGGATTCTTTTTTGGCATTCATCTTTTTTGCCGGTGGGTTAGCAGTTCATCGTTTAGCTTATATCGCTTACCAGGCCTGTCGATTGGCGTAGTATACGAATTTTTATTCTACACAATTATTCTAAGCATGCTTAGCGCGACTACGGCAGCCTGGCAATTGTTCCAGCGCTGGCTGCGAGATGGTTATCGACTAGCGCAACTTGAAAATAGTCTGGTGCGAACAGAACTAGCCTTGCTGAAAACGAATATCAGTCCCCATTTTCTGTTTAATATGCTCAACAATGCCGAGGTGCTAACGCAGACTGATCCGCTAATGGCCAGGCAGTTACTGAGTAAACTTGCTGATTTTTTACGCTACCAGCTCTATGATAGCAGCCGGGAGAAGGTACTGCTGAGTGCGGATATCCTTTTTCTCGATCAGTATCTTGCCCTGGAGAAAATTCGACGGGATCAATTCGATTACACCATAGAGCAGCAGGGAACAGATCGACCGGTTGAAGTGGCCCCCTTGTTATTTATTCCCTTCGTCGAAAATGCGGTCAAGCATAACCTGGTTTCCTGGGGAGCCTACGTTCACCTAAGTTTTACACTGACGGCGAACGAGCTACTGTTTACCTGCCGTAACTCGGTCGATAGAACCCAAACTGCCTTCTCTGGAGGATTGGGTTTAGAAACTGTTTACCGTCGCCTGGACTTGCTGTATCCCAACCGGCATCAACTGGTGGTTGAAGACCAACCGGATAGTTATACTGTTAAATTGACCATTAGCTTATGAAATGCATCATAATCGATGACGAACCTTTGGCTAGAAAAGGGGTGATGCTACTGCTGGAATTACACGCGGAATTGCAGGTAGTCGGCAATTTTAACCAGGCGACCACAGCGCTGGATTATATAAGGCTCAACCCTGTAGATTTGATTTTTCTGGACATTCATATGCCGGGACTTAACGGTTTAGAATTCGCTCGCCAGCTGGGAAAAAATACGATGATTATTTTCATTACAGCCCATGCCGAATATGCCCTGGACAGCTACGAAGTCGAAGCGATCGACTATTTGGTTAAGCCGATTCAGCCGGCCCGGTTCAACCTGGCGGTTCAGAAAGCATTGGCATACGCTGACTTGTTAAAACAGGCTAGCCTGAGTACATCCCTGGAATTCACAGCTGACTTTCTGTTCGTTCGTTCAGAACGTCAGTACGTGAAAGTAGCGCTACAGGATATTTTCTACATAGAAGGGTTAAAGGACTATGTAATTCTTCACCTGGCGGAACAAAAAATTATCACGGCCATGAACCTTAAAAAGATTCATGGTCAGTTGCCGCTGGATTTCTTTATCCGGGTAAGCAAATCGTACATCGTGAATGTCACTCACATACAGGCGTTCGATAATAATAACGTTACGATCTTGGACAAGGAAATCCCCATCGGCAGCAGCTTTCGGGACGCTTTCTTTGATCGAGTCATTCGAAAAGGTAGTCGGTAGCCGGTCTAGTTCATCCAGACGGCGTTCGGGAAGTACATCGGGTAGCGGGGTCAACTGCGTTGGATCATCAGTTAATGGTTGGCTATACGCAATCAACCCACCGAAGAAGGGCGCGGACTTACGTGCGCTGTTTTTGAGCGTGCGAAGCCATGCACCAGGCCGCTCAACGACCCGCGTTGAGTAACCCCAACAAACTTCTGACCGGATTTGACCACAAAGGCTTTCGCTTCCTCAATCGGCCCGCTAGCCAACCTGTTGGCAAAAATATCCTTATACGAAATAGGCTCAGAGCATGGATACCAACGCGCAGTCTAACAAATTGTTTGTCAGTGTCTAAGGTGGAAGGGTAAACCCCTTTCTGGCTTGTCTACGCGATAGTTGATCCAGGGGCTCATTAATTCGTTTGACAGCTTGATGCCGTATGCCCTGACCAGACCGAATCGCCGATGTGCTCGTCGTGCATGGGTTGCCAATCGGATTTCCGTCGGCTAAACCACGCCAGTGTCAACCAGGGCGCAGGGGCCATAGAGTAGTGGTGAGGCCCTGACGGGGGACTGCGGTTCTGCCCGTGCGGTCATAACGCTGAAGTTCGGCGTTGATAACGTTGGTACCACGCTCCGTTCTATCGATGCCCAAACACGTTCTGAAGGGCGGACCGGTCGCTACCTCAATACGCAGCGTTTCCGTTAAGCAACTCTATACGGTAAACCATACACAGTAAAGCCCCGAAAAGCGGCTTTGCTCCGGTTTTTTTCGTGAACTTTGGCCCCGGAAACTTACCGCTGCCGCCATCAACGCATGATTCGTATTTTTCAGGAGGATGAGACCTTCGTCCGCAAAATCCGCGACATCGATTCTTTTTCTGATACCGAACGCACACTCTGGGTTGACCTACAGAACCCTACAGCCGCCGAAATCAAGAGCGTCGAGGAAAAATTTGACGTCGACTTTCTAAGTCAGCAGGAGCAACTGGAGATCGAAAGCAGTTCCCGTTACATCGAGGAGGACGAGTTCCTGATTGCCAACTCCAACTTTCTGGTACCTGACGCGGAACAGCGCTACGTAACGGTGCCGGTCAGTTTTATCCTCAAAGACGACACGCTCTTTACCTACCGGAACGCCGACCTGAAATCGTTCGCCGACACGGTCAAGCGCATCAAGTCGCGCCGGGCGATGTTCAAGGATGGCGCGCAGATCATGATCTACATCTTCGAATCGCGCATCGACTACGACGCCGATCTGATCGAACTGGTGTCGGGCGAGATCAAGGCGATCAATCGCCTGCTTGATCTCGACGCTAACCTCGACCGGGAAATGCTGCTGAATATCAACGATTATCAGGAGCTAACCATGTCGATTCGGGAAAACGTGGTCGATAAACAGCGCGTGATTTCGTCGATGATCCGGTCGGACGGCTGGTTTACGGATGACGAACAGCAGCGACTGCGCACGCTTATCAAAGACATCAACTCGCTGATCGACCATACGAACTTCATCTTCGAACGACTCGAATTTCTGCAAAACACCTACCTCGGTCTGATCGACCT
Organism: Spirosoma oryzae; assembly: GCF_003002825.1. GTDB lineage: Bacteria > Bacteroidota > Bacteroidia > Cytophagales > Spirosomataceae > Spirosoma > Spirosoma oryzae. Next base: position 42,249 of record NZ_PVTE01000018.1, read on the forward strand.
GGAGCAGAACCGGGTCGTCAAGATTTTCACCGTCGTATCGCTGGTGTTTCTGCCGCCGACCCTGCTGGCAAGTATCTGGGGGATGAACTTCGCCGGGATGCCCGAGTTGAGCTGGTCATTTGGCTATCCGATTGCCATTGGTTCGATGCTGTTGTCGTCGCTGCTAACGATACTCATATTCCGGCGCAAAAAATGGTTGTAGGGCTAATGGGCCGAATAACCGACGAATATTGCCTTCTATGCGTCGGCCATGGCTGTTGATGTCGTATCGAACGCCTTCTCTTACAGCCTGGTCGGCCTGGACGACAGACAACCGCTGCTGGCGGGAGTTGGCGCGGTTACCCGGCCGGGCTCCACAAGACTGGGCGACGCACCAACCAGCCGCCGAGCGGCTGGTATTTATCGGTGGATTGGTAGCCAGTGCTGTTTACGACCGTTTCCGTCGGCCCACGACAGCGTAGAGTGGATCGCCCGAGCCGCCCGGACTGCGATCAAGCACCTCGATCTGGTCGAACAGTAGACTGTGTTCATAGTAGCTACGAACCAGTTCCTGGTGCCCCTTATCGTCCATCGACTGCCAGATCATAACCGCTTTGGTCGGAAACAACCGGTTGGAAAAGACGGTGATAAACGGCGCGCCCGGCTTCAGCACCCGCGCTATCTCTTGATACACCCTGACCGGGTCGGTCAGGTATTGTACGGAAACCGTCAGCATGCCGCCGTCGAAATATTCTTTTTCGAATGTCAGGCGCGGTTGCCGGTTGATGTCGTGCACGACGCGAGCGTCTAACTGCGGATTTTGGGTGAGTTCGGTTGCGTTCATGCCCAATCCGACTACCTGTCCGTAGTGTACGTCCGTTGGCAAGTGGCTGCGCCAGCTACTCATCAGGTCCAGAATACGGCCGTCGGCGGGCAGGTACTCCCGGAACAGCTGCGTTGTAGCTGCAATGGCTTGATCGTCAATATGAACGACCAAACGGGGTTGCCTGTAAAAATCGGCATCGTCGGTTTCATCGTAACGGCGAAAGGGGTTGGGGGTAGGCATGTTAGTGCTTGCTATCGTCCTGTTTATTGGGTAACCGAGCGTTTATAGGCGGGGTTTTCCGTTCTACAGTATTCCCCGACGACAGAAAATACATCGGGCGATTAAACGGTTTTATTCGTTATGTATCAAAGTGATATACACGGTAACCGCCACGATTGGCTCCGACGATGAACATACTGAAAACGATTGCAATGCTTTGCCTGCTGGTCACGCTGACGACCGGGGTGGGTTTCGTCCGGACGGCGTCGGCGCAGCCGGGCGTAAGCGTACCGATTCAGGCATTTTACGATGAATTGGCTCCCTACGGACAGTGGGTGCAGCATCCCTACTATGGCTCGATCTGGCTACCCAGTGCCGGACCCGGTTTTCAGCCGTACGTCAGCGATGGGCACTGGGTTGTCACGGAATATGGTAATACCTGGGTGTCTGACTACCCCTGGGGCTGGGCACCGTTTCACTACGGCCGCTGGATTTTCGACGATCAGTACGGTGGCTGGGCCTGGATTCCCGGTTCCGATTGGGGACCCGCCTGGGTGTCGTGGCGGTCGGGTGGCGGTTATTACGGCTGGGCACCACTGGGTCCGGGTGTGAACGTCAACGTAAATATCAACATCCCTGCGCCGTACTGGACGTTTGTGCCGCAGATATACATCAACAGTCCGCAGTGGTACGGCTATCGGGCACCACGGCCACGGGGTGTGGCGATCTACCAGAATACGACGATCATCAACAACGTCTACCAGTACGGTAATCAGGCTTATTTCTATGGTCCGTACCGGGGTGAAATCGAGCGCGTGACGCGTCGGCCCGTGCAAGTGTACCGCATCGATCAACTCGACAGGCCGGGCCGCACCATTATTTCAGGCAATTCGGTCGGGTTCTACCGACCCGGCCTGGGTAATCGACGTGACTACGACCGGGGTAATTACGGATATAACAACCGCTACGACAATAACTACGGCAGTCGCGGCAATGGTACCTACAACGACGGTCGCTACGGGAACAACTACCCGGACGGTCGGCGGTATGACAACGGTAATCGCCAGCCGGGAAACGCCTATCCGGACAGACGTTACGATAACACGCCGAATGGTGGCTATAACGGTAATAACCGCAACTATCCCGGCTCTACCAATCCACCATCACCCGGTAATCCAACCAACGGTAACGGCCGTTACGACAATGGTGGCTATAGCCGGGGCGATGGCGGATTCGGTAATGGAAACCGGCCTGACGCTAACCGGGGTGGCTACAACAACCCGTCGATCAACCAGCCCAGTCCACAGCCCACTCCGCCACAGAGTCAGCCCGAGCGGCAGTATAATGGCGGGGTGAGCCGGGAACCGGCACAACCGCAGCCCGGCATGTCGCGTGGCGATGGTGGCTTTGCGCCGGGTGGCCGTGGTGGATTCAGCCAGCCGAACCAGCGTATGGAGCAGCCGCAGGGGCAGCCAGCTGGGCAACCACAGGGTGGCGAGCGCGAAGCTGGTGGCCAACGGGGTGGTCGCGGACCACGCTAGTCGTCAAATTCATTTTACCATTACTACACTACTTGCTTTAGTCAAGCTCACCGTGACGGGCCAGTGTCAGAAACGACACTGGCCTTTTTTGTTGCGCGCGACTATAGCTGACCGCGTATTTTTGTGGGATGCGCTATTTTATCGAGTTATCGTACCGGGGAACGGCCTACCGGGGCTGGCAGACACAGGCCAATGGGGTCAGCATACAGTCGACACTGGAGCAGGCGCTGTCGAAGCGGCTGGGCTGGCCAGTGTATGTACTGGCCAGTGGTCGGACCGATGCGGGCGTGCACGCCGAACAGCAATTTGCTCACTTCGATACCGACCAGCCGCTTGCCCTGACCGACGATCTGCTCTACTCGCTCAACTGCATCCTGCCCGACGACATCGCGATTCATACTATCTTCCCTGTCGAAGCTTCCGCCCATGCCCGGTTTTCGGCGGTGTCGCGCTACTACCAATACCATATTACTCGTGATAAAAACGTGTTTCAGCCAGGCCTGACGCTCCATTTTCGCCCGTCGCTCGACCTAGATCGAATGAACGAAGCCTGTCAGATTCTGCTGCGCTACACCGATTTTAAAAGCGTCAGTAAAGCACGCGCCAACGTAGCCCACTTCCGCTGCGAGCTGGCCTTCGCGTACTGGACCGCCCAACCCGACGGTAGGCTCACGTTCCACATCAAAGCCAACCGATTTCTCTGGGGGATGGTCCGTACGATCGTCGGGATGATGCTGGAAATCGGGCAGGACCGGCTGAGTCTCGACGCCTTCGATCAAATCTTACAGGCCCGTGATCGCACCGTCGCCGGGCGAGCGGCCCCCGCCAACGGCCTGTATCTGGTCGAAGTCGCCTATCCCGCCGAGGTATTGGTGAACCGTGTGTAGACAAGTGTAGCCTGGACCTCCCGGTCCGGGTGCCCGTCAGGGCAACTCTTACAGGCGGTAGCCTGATTGGCCGCTATCGCGCCCTTCAGACGTGGACGTCTGGGTTACACCGCTATACGTCATACGCCGGCAGGTCGAACTCGGCTTCTTCCTCGGCGTGTTTGTCGTCTTTCTTCGTAAACAGACCCATTAGCTTCTTGACCGTGTCGCTGGCGGCTACGGCGAAGGCTTTGTTTAACACGAACACGCCGAATTTCGATTTGGGGTAAACAATCCAGGGAACGCCGGGGGGTAACTTCTGCACCGACTCAACATAGGGGCGCAACCGCTGCTCGTAGCTGGCAAAAGCGTCCTGATAGTTGGTGTGCGTGGCTAATTCTCCGGCCAGCACGTAAGCGCCTACCATGGCCAGCGTAGTGCCTTTCCCACTTACCGGAGCCGGACAATAGGCTGCGTCGCCGGTCAGGGCTAATCTGCCGTTTGACCAGCGGGGGGCTTTGATTTGACCCACGCCATCGAAATAGATGTCGTCGTTGGTGTCGAATTCACGAGCCAGCCTGGGTGCTTCCCAGCCCGCGTTCTGAATCTTTTCTTTTAGTAGCGGTCGGTAATCAGCCGATGTTAGCTTAGCGTATTCGTCCTCAGGCAGCAAAAAGTTGAACGACGCCCGCGTAGTTCCTTTGTTGTCGGGCCGTAACAGAATCACCCGGCGATCATCGGCAGTATACCAGCGGGCCCAGTTCGTATCTGTCGGTCCTTTGGGTATGGTGAGGTAGGCGCTACACAGACCCAGGTAGTGGAACGTCGGTTCGTCGCCAACCATCAGTTTGCGGGTTTTCGACCGGATACCGTCGGCGGAAATGACCAGGTCGAACCGTTCGGTCGTTCCACTGTTGAACGCGACGCCGACGCCATCAGCGTCCTGCGTCAACCCGGTTATGTAATCGTCAAAGCGGTAGTTGGCTTTGGTCCGGCTGGCTTCGTACAGAATACTGACGAGGTCACCCCGGAGAATTTCCAGCTCCTGCGTCAACCCGGTTGGATCGTCTTTCGAAAATGCGGCTTCCGCGTTGTTGTCGGCGTCGACAAACTGCGTACCGATCTCCGTCGTGTTGGCTGCCCGGACGGCTTCTTCCAGCCCCATCAGGCGGATGATTTTTCGGGCCGGTCCATTGACGTCGATATTCTGACCACCCAGCCGGAGGGCAGCCGACCGTTCGACGACCGTGACGTCAAAACCGTATTTACTCAGCCAGTAGGCCAGTGTAGGCCCGGCTATACTGGCTCCTGAGATGAGCACTCGTTGCGGTTTGGTTTGCATGGAGTAATGAATAGATGCGTTCTGTAGCTCTTTTGACATGCCCATATCTGCTTACTTTTGACAGGATTGGCAGAAGTGACACATCTATAATTACTATATCGTAGTTATTTTGTTTTAATACTACGAAAACATTTTAAGCTATGGGTAAGCAATCGGCGGTACCGTTGATGATCGAGTGGGAGCGATACTGTGATGAGCACCCACAGGGTAACCTACGGGAGTTCGCGAGCTGGCTGCTCAACACCCTCGATCCCATACGGGAAGCGCCGTCGGTATCTGTCGCTGAACCGCTTGCCGCACCAGACGTGCAACTGCCAGAGGCTTTCCAGCAGGACGACGACTTTTTATCATGGTTTTACATGAGTCGACTGAATCGATTCGTCCGGTCTTACGCTAAGTCAATCATGGCCGAGTATAGCTTTTCCGGGCCCGACGAATTCCTGTTTCTATCGATGATTCACTACATGGACCGGCCTACCAAGAAAGAAGTATGCATGGCCAATGCCGTTGAGCTGACAACCGGCGTCGACATTCTGCGTCGACTCATGAAGCGCGGACTGATACTGGAAGCGACCGATGAGCGCGACGCCCGGTCAAAGCGGTTATCACTGACAGACAGCGGCCGAACGATGGTACAGGTCGTCGGTAAAGAGTTGGAGCAACTGCCACACAGCGTGTTGGCCGACCTGTCTGAAGCCGACCGCCGGCAATTCATGCAAACCCTGCAATACCTCAATAACTACCATTTCCTGAACTACAAGCTGTAGTGTAGCCCAGACGTCCACGTCTGGAGGACGCGACAGCGGCCAGCATGGCTACCACCTAACACAATTAGCCTAACGGCTACCAGACCTAGAGGTCTGGGCTACGCGGCTACGGCCAATTCTATCTGTTTAGAAAATTTCTAAATAATCTCTCTTTTTATTTGGATTGATTATAAACAAGGGCGATGTTTGCAACGAACCTTCTGGCAAACGCTATGCGCTGCACCTATCGAACCCTTGCTGATTCGGCCAACGGCCGCATCGGGCTGTACGGAGACATGGCTTCCTGCCTTGACTCGGCCGATGCGCAGCACAACGTCGTTTTCGAATACGGAAACATCACGCAGTGGCTGGCGTACGATGAGTTGGTTCAACTGGAATGGAACGTGCGGCACGTCGACCCCGACGCTTATTTCGAGCTGTACCCCAACGACAATCGCATCCACCTGTCGACGCCCTCGCCTTACCTCTGCTTTAGTTTCCTGCCCGACGAGTTGACCGAACTGCGGGCGCTGCTGTCGGAAGCGGTGGCAAGTGTAACCGATTTTCAGCGGCAGTGGACGCGCATTCTTAACGAGTCGATCAACTAGTCTGCGCCCCGTTCGATGCTTACCAGTCTACTCCTCCTCCTTATCGGTATTCAGCAGCCCGCAGTCCCACCTGCCGACACGATGCGAAGCCGGTCGCTCGACGCGGTCGTCGTGACGGCGACGCGTACGGAACGGCAGGTCGGCTCGTTGCCAATGCCGGTTACGGTCGTGGGAAAAGCGCAGATACAGCAGTCCGGTAGTTTACGGCTCAACGATATTCTACGGGAGCAAACCGGTCTGACGATCGTCAGCGATCACGGGCAGGGGCTTCAGGTACAGGGATTTGCGCCCGATTATACGCTGATATTGGTCGATGGTGAACCGCTGATCGGCCGTACCGCCGGTACGCTGGATCTGAACCGGCTGACGGTTGGCAACATCAAACAAATCGAGGTGGTGAAAGGACCGTCGTCGAGTCTGTATGGTTCGGAAGCGCTGGCTGGAGTAGTCAATATCATCACCGAAAGTCCGACCCGCACCCAGGGAAGTGTGTCGGCGCGGTACGGCGCGAATCGAACCAGCGACCTGACCGCCGACGTAGCCCTGCGACAGGGGAAAACCAACCTGTATCTGTTCGGTAATCGATATGCGTCGGCGGGCTACGATCTGACGCCCGAAACGTACGGCAATACGGTCTCGCCATTCACAAACTATACAGGCAGTGGCCGGCTGACGAGTCAGCTAAGCAACCGGGTAAAGCTCACACTCACAGGTCGGTACTTTGCTGAAAATCAGAACGCCAACACGCAACTGACCGATCAGCAGCTTATCGTGGGGGCGGGTAGGGTAAATGAGTACACGATTAACCCGGTCGTTACGCATCAGGTGTCGGACGCCTGGAAACTGATGTACCGCTACTACCGCTCGGGCTACCGTACATCAAGCGATCTGCGCTACCAGACGACCGGGGCCGATTACGACGCCAGCTATTTCCGGCAGACATTCAACCGACCCGAGCTGGTAGTCGAACGGACGATTCGCAACCGGCATTTTTTAACCCTTGGCGTGGGCTATATCGGCGAAAGCGTGGAAGCAACGCGATACCCCGGCCGGCAGCTATTCTCTACCCGCTATAGTTTCGCGCAGTTCGAATGGATACCGACCCGGCGGCTGACGATCATTGCCGGTGGCCGTTACGACAACCACAGTCAGTACGCAGCGCAGTTCAGTCCCAAGCTATCGGCGCGGTATGAAGTAAGTCCGACGATTGCGTTGCGGGCCAGTAGTGGGGTCGGTTTCAAAGCGCCTGACTTTCGGCAGTTATACCTCAACTTCGACAATGGCGTGGTGGGGTACAGCGTATTCGGCACGCAGGAATTGGCCGCTGGCATCGCCCGGTTGCAACAGCAGGGGCAAATCGCGGAAATCCTGGCCGATCCCGCGCGCTTCGGTACTATTCGGGCGGAGCGTTCGATGGCGTACAACCTGGGCATAGCCGCTAATTTTCAGCAGAAATACAACCTGCCACTGCTGCTGTCGGTCAACCTGTTCCGGAACGACGTTCGCGATTTGATCGAAACGCAGGTCGTGGCGCAAAAGACCAATGGGCAGAACGTATTCAGCTACACCAACCTCAATCGGGTATTTACGCAGGGGGCTGAAATCGACGGCAGTTACCGGCTGACGGCAGGTGCGGGTCGACTGACAATAGGTGCGGGCTATCAGTATCTCGATGCCCGCGACAAGAGTGTGGTCGATGCGATTCGGGCCGGGCAGGTATTTCGGCGCAATCCCGAAACGCTGATAACGGAGCAGGTGAAGATGGCCGACTACGGTGGCCTGCTGAACCGGTCGCGGCATATGGCCAACCTGAAATTTTTCTACGAACTGCCCCGGCATGGCGTATCGGCTTCGGTGCGGGGCATCTACCGGAGTCGCTACGGATTTTCCGATCGCAACGGTAACCTGATCCTCGACGTCGACAATGAATACGTACCCGGCTATATCACCTGGCATCTGACAGCCGCCAAGACGATTCGGCAACTGACGGTACAGGCGGGCGTCGACAACCTGACCGGGTACACCAATCCGCAATACATCCCGACGCTGGCCGGGCGGCTCTGGTACGCCAGCCTGCGCTGGAACTGGCAGCAGCGACCGGCAACACAATCCAACTCTCTATAAATCAATTCGTAATCTCCCAATCAGTACACTGTATGAAACTAATTGCCAACCTGACCCTGCTCACCCTGTCAGCCGCGCTGCTGACGGCCTGTTCAAAAGACGACAACGCCGTAACAACGCAACCCGTGCAGTCGGTAACCGTGCGGGATCTGCCCGCCGACCCGGTATCGACAACGGCCAGCAGTGGTACCGCCACGCAGCCGGTGGCCGCTACTGGTAAGTACACGCTCTACAGCCTGCGCGACAACAAAGTCATTGCCAACACCGACTCGGCCAGCAACAAATGGGACATTGGCTTTCGCAGCACGTCGATCATCGTCAACGGTGGTGCTATGCGGTCGGGACAAGGCGGAGCCAACGTGTATACCGGTACGTTCGACGCCTTAACGGCCATTCCAGCGTCGACAACTTTTGCTCAGGACCAAAGTGTTACGCAACTCGCTGTGCCGGGTGGCTCGGGTAATGGCTGGTACAATTACAGCAGTACGACCAACCTTGTGTCGGCCATACCGGGACGGGTGCTGCTGATCCGCACCGGCGACGGTACCAAATACGCCAAACTGGAAATTCTGAGCTATTACCTGGGGGCACCCGCCAACCCGACCAGTACGACGCCCAGCCGGTATTTCACCTTCCGCTACACCTATCAGCCGAATGGCTCAACCACACTGAACTAATTCGTAGTTGGCTGACGCATAACTACAAAACACAAACCTCTTAAGCCCTTAGCTGAGGTGGTCGGTGCCGTGGCGCGGCCCGGAACCCACAGGCACACCAACCGGCCACCCGCTAAGGCACAACGTTTCGTCAATATCCTCACCATGACTAACGCACTCAATACGCCAATCCAACTAGCGAGCAGCCCTCGGGGCGAAGTAGTACTGTATGCCGATACAGCCTTATGGTATTCGTTTCGCTTCGGGGCGCTGCAACGTTATTTAACAGCCGATGAATTTCACCGACTGCATGAGTCGGCCATGAGTTTCGAACTGAACGCGCTGCCCGACGCTGCCCGGAATATGCTGACCCCGTCCTCGACAGGCGAAGCCCCGGTTGTAACGCTGTTTGGCCGACTGACGCGCCATGATCTGCTGGAATTGAAAGCCTTGCTGGGGCGGGCGGCTTTGCTGGTCACGGCGCTCAACCGAATCTGGAACGACCTTAACTAAACCGACTTGACTTTTTGCGCATGAAACACAACCATAACTTCCGGACGCTGGCCGACAATACGGTCGGGTATGTGGGTATCTGCGATGGGTGCCGCACCGTTAATGTCGCGTTTCAGAATTCACTATTCTGCCTGACGCTCGATCAGTTCGATACGTTTTCGGAGATGATTTTCGAGCGACTGGCTATGCGTCCGTTCTGCACGACGCATGGCAAGGAATTGCTGCTGCCAACGCCCATGCCGAATTATTTCCTGCTCTTCAGCGACGACGATCTAAACACGCTGGCTGGGCTGCTGCGGGAAGCGGCTCCGGTTCTGGCCGCCGAACAAATCCTCGATCTAAGCCGGACGAATTGATGGTTTTGAGTTTATAGCGGTACCTAACCCGCTTTTGGGTAGTGCCGTTTACCCCCCCAGCCCCCTGAAGGGGGAGCATTCCGCAAATGAACCACTCCCCCTTCAGGGGGCTGGGGGGTAGGCCAGCCGGATAAAGCTTGCCCGTTAACAGACCTGATTCAAGTCCTTAATAGCCCTACCTTGAAAGGGCGGGGAGGCCGAAACAACGTCAAACCTCGAACTACAAACGGTAAACAAAATGAAAAACTTCCTGCTTACACTGCTGGTCATGGCGTCCGGCCTGGTTCGGGCGCAGACCGCACCACCTCGTATCGTATCGCTCGATGGTACTGTCAGTGAAATTCTGAGCGATCTGGGGCTGGAAAACCGACTGGTCGGCGTCGACGTGACAAGTACCTACCCGGAATCGCTGAAGAAACTGCCGAAGGTTGGCCATAACCGCACCATCTCCGCCGAAGGAGTACTCGCCCAGCAGCCGACGCTGGTCCTGACGACCGAAAAAGCCGGTACCAAAGCCGATGTGCTCGACCAGATCCGGTCGGCGGGTGTGCAGGTCGTGTCGTTCAGGCAGGACTTTTCGGTCGAAGGCACCAGGAAACTCATCAACGATGTAGCCGCTGCCTGCCGGGTACCAAGTAAAGCCAAAGCGTTAATTCGTCAGGTCGATACCGATATGGCGAAGGTGCAGAAAGCGACGGGTAAACCGAACGTGCTGTTCATCTATGCGCGTGGTACCGGTACGATGCTGGTGGCCGGTAGGGGAACGCCGGTAGAAAAGATGATCGCACTGGCGGGTGGCCAGAACGCAACGCCCCAGTTTACCGATTTTAAACCCTTAACGACCGAAGCTCTCGTCGCTGCCGATCCCGACGTTATTCTGCTGTTCGACAGTGGGCTGGAAAGTTTGGGCGGGCCTGTCGGCCTGCTGAGTGTGCCGGGCGTCGCCCAGACGAAAGCGGGAAAAAACCGCCGGTTTGTTACGATGGACGGCCACCTGCTGACAGGATTCACCCCCCGGCTCGGTAAGGCTCTGAGTGAACTGGCAAAGGGCATTTCGCTGACGGGCAAGGCTTTGTAAGTTATAGAATTTACGGTTTATGGTATTCGGTTTACGGTGCGAGACGTGTAAACGTCCACCTGGCTTCTTACCTGTAACAAATGCCGTATACTGAATACCGTAAACCGAATACCATAAACTGTACACCACAAATGCTAACCCAAACACCACCGGCTCCCACAATCCCTCGTTCGGCGGGGCTACTTCCCGTGCCCCGGCGCAACTGGCTATTGCCTGCGCTGGTGGCCGGATTGATCGTGACGATCGTGCTGTCGGTAGGAGTAGGGGCGGTAGCGATTGCGCCCGTCGACGTGTTGCGAATACTGGCCGGGCGGCTGGGTTTCGACACGGACGTTAATGAGACAAAAACCGTCATTCTGACGACAATTCGACTGCCAAGAGTGTGTTTGGGTATACTGGTTGGATCGGGGTTAGCCGTGGCGGGCGCGGCTATGCAGGGTTTGTTCCGAAACCCGCTGGCCGACCCCGGTTTGATCGGTATTTCGTCGGGTGCATCGTTGGCCGCTGTACTGATGATCGTGCTGGAAGTGACGCTCTTCCAGAAACTGGCGGGGCTGGCAGGCTATTATGCCCTGTCGCTGGTGGCGTTTGCCGGGGCCTGCGGGACGACACTACTCGTATATCGGCTGGCGCGGGTGGCGGGTCGGTCGGTTGTTACGACGATGTTGCTGGCCGGTATCGCGATCAATGCGCTGGCCGGTGCCCTGACGGGCTTACTCACCTACCTGGCTACCGACGATCAGCTGCGGACGATTACGTTCTGGGCGCTGGGTAGTCTCGGCGGAGCATCGTGGACAACCGTGCTGGTGCTGTTACCCTTCATGGCGGTGGTGCTGATCGGTATGCCCCGACTGGCCAAATCGCTGAACCTGCTGGCGCTGGGCGAGAGTCAGGCGGCTATGCTGGGCGTGAACCTGACACGGCTCAAACGGCAGGTTATTATCCTGGCGACGCTGGCCGTCGGTACGTCCGTGGCGGTCGCGGGCGTTATCGGCTTCGTCGGCCTGGTCATTCCCCACCTGATTCGGCTGGTCGCTGGTTCCGACCACCGGCATGTACTGACCGGGTCGGCGCTGGGCGGGGCAATCGTTTTGACGGCTGCCGATGCCCTGTCGCGAACAATCGTAGCCCCGGCCGAACTACCCATCGGCATCGTAACGGCTCTGATCGGCACCCCCGTTTTTATCTGGATGCTCATTCGCCAACGAAATCTAGGGTAGACGATCAGGGCTGTTAAGTTCTAGCCTGTTTACCCGGCAGCGGCCGTCCGTCCCAGCCCCCTGAAGGGGGAGTGGTTTCTTCGCGGAATGCTCCCCCTTTAGGGGGCTGGGACGGACGGCCGCTGCCGGGTGGTTCGGCCGAAGTAAATTTGGCTTCTGGTAGTATCAAATCAAGAACTTAAGAGCCCTAGGGTAGACGATGGCCCCGTACGAACCGAAAACCGAATACCGTAAACTGAAAACCCCCTATGCTGCAAACCGAACAACTAACTTATCGCATCGACAAGCGGACGCTGGTCAACAGTGTGTCGATGCGGGCGCGGGCGGGCGAACTGCTGGCGATCGTCGGGCCGAACGGGGCCGGGAAGTCCACGCTGCTGCGGCTCTGCGCCGGTGAACTGAAGCCCGCATCGGGTCAGGTGTCGTGGGGTGGGCAGCCATTGTGGGCGCATTCGGCCAGTGAGCTGGCGCGTCTGCGTGGCTTCCTCCACCAGCAGAACACGCTGGCGTTTCCATTTCGGGTCGACGAACTCGTGCTGATGGGCCGCTACCCGCACCATGGCGCACACCCGTCTTCGGCAGACTATGCCATCGCCGAAGACGCCCTGCGCATGGTCGACATGAGCGCCTTCGCCAGCCGAATCGTGACGACACTGTCGGGTGGAGAACAGCAACGTGTCCAACTGGCGCGAATATTGGCCCAACTGTGGGACGTCAACGAAGGCTTACTGCTGCTTGACGAACCGACTACCGGGCTCGACTTGCTGCATCAGCACCAACTGCTCGACATTGCCCGACAGATGGCCCGACGAGGCTACACCGTCGTCGCCGTACTACACGACCTGAACATGGCGGCCCAGTATGCCGACCGGCTGCTGCTGCTGCGTTCCGGGCGGGTCGAAGCGCTCGGCGCACCCCGCGACGTGCTGACAGAGACGTTGGTCGAACGCGTGTTCAACGTACCCGTGCAGATACTCGATAACCCCCGAACCCACAGCCCGATGGTAGTGGTAGGAAGGGTATAACGTTATTCGGTATTCGGTTCACGGTAGTCCATCGCACGTTAAGTTTTCTTCAGAAGATACGCTGAACTGAAGACCGTATACCGAAAACTGTATACCGAAAACATTAAACTTTAAACGAAATGACTACACTCGAAACACTGACGACGCGCTGGGCCGACTTGCGGCAGCAGCAACCCAATCTACGCATCCGCGATGCCGCCCGGCAACTGGGCGTGAGCGAAGCGGAACTGCTCGCAACAGGTACCGGTAAAACGGTGGTGCGGCTGGCGGGGGACTTTCGCGAACTGCTCAAACAGGTTGCGACGCTTGGGCACGTCATGGCGCTTACCCGCAACGATGCTCTGGTTCACGAACGGAAAGGCACGTACGAAAGCGTGTCGTTCAATGGGCATGTCGGGCTGGTACTCGGCCCTGATATCGACCTGCGCCTGTTTATGAGTCGCTGGACGTTTGGATTTGCTGTTGACGAAAATGGTCGGCAGAGCTTACAGTTTTTCGACGCGCAGGGACAGGCCATTCACAAAATCTACCTTACTGAACAGTCGAACCGGACCGCCTACGACGCGCTGGTCAGTCAGTTCTGCAGCGACGACCAAAGTGATACACTGCTCATTGAGCCCGCCCCCGACCGGACGGTCGACCAGCCCGATGAAGCGATCGACGTAGCTGGCTTTCAGGCCGGATGGCTGGCAATGCAGGACACGCACGAGTTCTTTGGTCTGCTCCGCCAACACGGCGTGGGGCGTCAGCAGGGGCTGCGACTGGCTCCCGACGGGTACGCCCAACTGCTGACGATGGAGCAAGTGAAACAGGCAATGACCCTGGCGTCGGACCGCGCGGTGCCCATCATGGTGTTTGTGTCGAATCCCGGCTGTATCCAGATACACACGGGACCGGTGCAGAAACTGGTACAGATGGGACCGTGGTATAACGTCCTCGATCCACTGTTCAACCTGCACCTGAACGAAACGCTGATCGGGCAGGTCTGGCTGACTAAAAAACCGACCGCCGACGGTATCGTTACCAGCCTGGAACTCTTCGACAAAGATGGTCAGAACGTATGCCTGCTCTTCGGCGAACGCAAACCCGGCAAGCCCGAACTGGAAAGCTGGCGCGCGATCGTGGCAGCGTTGTAGCCTGGACCTCCCGGTCCGGGTGGACGCGAAGCGGCCTTAAAGCTACCGCATACACAAGTTGCCCTGACGGGCACCCGGACCGGGAGGTCCAGGCTACGCACCTCGACAGGCTACACCGCCTTCCTGCGTGAACCTTTCGCTGGTTTGCCACTGTGTAGTTCGATGATGCGCAGTATGTCGGCACCAATCTGGCGGGCACGGGTTTTTCCGAAGCCTTTGATCGCCATCAGCTCATCCATGGTCGACGGGCGCTGACTGGCCAGTTCGGTGACGGTTTTATGGGGAAGTACCATGAAGCCCGTCGTGCCATGCTCACTCGCCAGTTCGTTGCGCCACTTCATCAGGGCACCGTACAAGCCACCCTTCCCGGTACTGCCTTCCTTCTCGGCAGGTTCGTTTTTCTTCCGACTCGGCACAAAGTCAAGCTCGACTTTGTGCCGGGCCTGTTGGTATGCCGTTGCGTCGAACGCGGATCGAAGCGTGTCGAAGCCGTGCTGTTTGCTAATCAGTTCTTTCTCCAGTTCGTCAAGGTTTTCGAACAGGCTGTCGCGGGCTTGCTTGTTGTCGGTCGCCGTGTCGAGTCGGTGCAGCAGGGGCAGGGCTTCGTCGGTAAGCAGCGCGTGAAAATAGCCGCCCGCTTTCTGAAGCCGGTCGCGCAGTGGTTCGTTGGCTTCGGGCAGCACGTCGGGCAGAAAGTAGCCGGGCAGTTGTCGGACGAACCGCCGGGCCACAACGCGGCCTTTCTCGGTCAGCAGTTCGGTTAGTTGCAGCAGGAGTAGCATCAGGTCGCCCGAAAAAGCACCACTGTGATCGTGGATCACCTTACGCGATCGGTGCAGTAGTGAATGAGCCGTTTCGAACGAAAACAGTTCTTCGAGTAGCTGTTCCTGGTACGCCCGTTTGGCATCGGTCAGGTGCTGTTCGGTGGGTGTCTGTTGCTGTACCTGTTCGTGAAAGTCGTCCAGCCGTTGCTCGCTCTTGATGCTGTGCATCGGAATTTCGGCCCGCAGCACCAGCCCATCCAGCGTTTTGCACCGGCTCAGCGCCACGTACACCTGCCCGTGTGCAAACGCCGACGATGCATCGATGATCGCCCGCTCGAAGGTCAATCCCTGACTTTTGTGAATCGTGATGGCCCAGGCCAGTTTCAGCGGATACTGCGTAAACGTGCCGATGACCTCACTGGTAATCTCTTTTGTCGTCGGGTCGAGGGCGTAGCGGACGTTCTCCCACGAAACCCGCTCGACGGTCAGCGGCTCACGATCGCCTTGGCATTCGACATAAATCTGGTCGTCATCAATGGCGGTAACACGCCCGATCTTGCCGTTATAATAGAGCTTGTCGCGCGAAATATCGTTTTTGATAAACATGACCTGCGCCCCGATTTTCAGGTCCAGGTCGGCGTCGGTGGGGAAGGCGTGGGCGGGAAACTCCTTGTCGATTTCGGCTTCGAACGAACGTAGCTTACCCTTCAGCGCCTTCAGCTTTTCACTGTTGATCTGCTGCGCCCGCTGATTGTGCGTCGACAGCGTGATGTAGCCGTCGCGTTCGTCGGGCGCAAAGTCGGGAATGTACCGCTGATTCAGATCCGCCAGCTGATCGCGCGTGATCGTCTTTTCGCGGATGCCATTCAGCATATCGATAAACCGCTGGTCGGCCTGTCGGTAAATGTGCGTCAGCTCGATTGAGACGTAGGGCGTCTGTTGCAGCGCGCGGCTACCGAAAAAATAGCCTGTCTCGTAATACGGGCTCAATAGCTGCCAGTCTTCGTCGCGGATCACGGGCGGCAGCTGCTGCATGTCGCCGATAAGCAGTAGTTGTACGCCACCAAAGGGCTCCGGTCGATGACGGTACCGGCGCAACACTTCATCGATACCATCGAGCACGTCGGCCCGTACCATACTGATCTCGTCGATGACCAGCAGGTCGAGCGTGCGGAAGATCTTGATTTTCTCGCGGTTGATGTTGTTTTCGCGAACGGCGCTGCCCGGCACGAGCGGTCCGAACGGTAACTGAAACAGCGAGTGAATCGTGACACCCCCGGCATTGATGGCCGCGACGCCCGTTGGGGCCACCACAACCATACGTTTGCCGATCGACTGCCGAATCTGCCGCAGAAACGTCGTTTTTCCGGTACCGGCCTTCCCCGTCAGAAAGACGTTTCGGCTGGTGTGCATGACGAAGTTGTAGGCGAGATCGAGTTTTTCGTTTACGGCAGCAGGCATTCGGGAAGTCGTCTGGAGTAGACAAGGATAACGGTTTCTACTGCCCCGCCGGTTCCGAGTTTACTAGACAGGATTTTTTTATTGGACAGGATTACAGGATGGACAGGATGTATTATCAATTTGTCTAAAATCAAATCCTGTCCATCCTGTAATCCTGTCCATGAAAACTACTCGCGGGAGGTGGCGATGATGATGGCGCCGACGACCATGATGGCTGCGCCGGTGAGCACCTGCCAGCTGAGTTTCTCCTTCAGGAATACCCCCGCCAGAATGACCGAGAAAACCAGCGTCAGGTTTGTCAGGGGCGATACCTGCGAGGCATTGCCCAGTTTGAGCGCGCGAAACGACAGCAGCGACGACAGACAAGTAACGACGCCCGCAACGATCAGAAAAATCCAGCTGCGCCGGTCGATCGTACGCAAGTCCGGGAGTTTGCCCTGCCCGAGGATGACACTCCACGAGACCAGTAAAATCATAACGGCCTGTACGGCAAAGGCCAGATTCGAATCGACGTTTTTGACCCCGGCTTTGGTCAGCGTCACAACGATGGCTGAGGCCAAAGCCGCCAGCAGGGCAAAAACAATCCACATGATGCGAAGGGAGAAGGAGCGGAGTAAAGTAGCCGCATAGTCATAACGAAAACTCGGAACGTTCGGTGCATTTTTGGGTTTTGTGTAGAGACGCGATCCTTCGCGTCTCAGCGCGCGTCAGCTGATAGCATCTAGGTATAACCATGTGGTGGCACAACCATCGGTGCGATACCGTCCGGGCGATGAGACGCGAAGGGTCGCGTCTCTACCAGTAAAAACACTGAAAACAAATGAATATTGGTGATAAAGTCCGGCTGTTACGGGCGAAAGGAGAGGGCATCGTGTCGCGGTTTTTGCCGGGCAACATGGTCGAAATTGAGATTGAAGATGGCTTCCGGATTCCGGTGATGCGTTCGGAACTGGTTCCCGTGTCGCCACTGGAAGCGGAAAAACTGCTCCGTAAGTCGACATTCGAGCCGCAGAAACCAACAGCGCCGTCGGCCCCGTCGATTCTGGCCAACCAGGGTATTTACCTGGCGTTTGTCGCGGTCAATGATCGAGAGTATTCGTTGTATCTGGTCAACAATACCGACTGGGATTTTCCGTATGCACTGGGCGAAGAGTCGGCCGCACCCACGGGCGGTGTGCAGTTCCGGGGCTTGTTTGCCGGCATGCTCAAAGCGCGGGCGCATCAGAAAATGAACGACCTCTACACGCACGCGACCTTTGAAAACTGGCCGACGTTCGTGGTGCAGGGGTTGTGGTTCCGCGCGGGCAAGTCGACGTTGCGGGCTCCGCTGGTGAAACGATTCAAAGCACGGGCCGCGACGTTTTTTAAGAATAAAACCACCGTGCCCGTCCTGAATCAGCCCGGTTTTGTCAGTCAGCTCGATGCCGAAGGAACTGAGCCGGCACAACCCGCAGCCCCGTCGAGTAACCGGCCCCGCCCGCATACGATTCGACCCGACGAGTTGAAAGCCGAAATGCTGAAGCCAAAGAATGATCCCGACGCTATCGCGGTCGACCGGCCGTCGTCGGTGGTTGATCTGCATACGGAAGCGCTGCTGCCGAAAGGGACGGGCAACCGTGGTCCCGCCGACCTACTGAAGCTGCAACTGGATACCTTTGAGAAAGCACTCGAAAACGCCGTTGCCAGTGGTATGAGCGAAATCACGTTTATTCACGGCGTCGGCAGTGGTGCGTTGCGGACTGAACTGCACAAGCGGCTGGGGCAACACGCCCACGTCCGGTTTTTCGAAGATGCCCAGAAACAGAAATTTGGCTATGGTGCCACGAAGGTCAGCCTTAAGTAACTACCGGGCTGGGGTATTCAGTCTGTGGCTGCTGCTCGGGCTGGCGAGTTGTCAGTCTGCGAGTCAGCTGGACCCCAAAGCGCCGAAAGAAGCGTATAAATTCACCGAAATGGACATCCGCAGCGAGCGTCATCTATCCACCGTTCACGTACCCGTATCGATTTCGATCAACGATGTGCAGCGTCAGATCAACGCGCAGGTCAACGGGTTGATCTACGAAGACAACGACCCGAACGACAACAACGGCGACAAGTTTCTGACGAAGGTGTGGAAACGCGGAACGATTCTCGTGTCGGCGCAGGATAGTCTGTTTCAGTTTGTCGTGCCGCTGCGCATCTGGGTGCGGGCGGGCGTGTCGGTGCTGGGCTTCACCCAATACAAGGAAACCGAATTTGAACTGGACCTGCGGTTCAAGAGTAAGTTCGACCTCGATCCCGACTGGTCGGTACACACCCAGACGCAACCCGACGGCTACGGCTGGGTGCGTCGCCCGACGATCAGCGTTATCGGCCTGAACATCCCGATCACCAATCTGGTCAGCCGGATGATTGACAAGAACCTGGGGACGATTACGCAGGCGATCGATCAGCAGATTCGGAAAAACGTCGATCTTAAGACACCAGTGCTGCGGGCGTGGAATCTGCTGCGTGAACCGTACCTGATTTCGGAAGCGTACCGCACCTATTTGCAGGTCGTGCCGAAGCGCGTGCTGATAACGCCCCTGCGGTTCGACGGTAGCGTGATTCGCTCGACCATTGGCATCGAAGGCTTTACCCTGACGACCACGGGCAACAAACCCGACGTACGCCCGGCCGTGTCACTGCCTGACCTAACGGTGGTAAATCAGGTAAAAGACGATTTTCGGATAGGTCTGCTCAGCGAAGTCAGTTATCCCGAAGCGGCCCGGCTGGCTGCGGAGAATTTCGTGGGCAAGACGTTTCCGCTGACGGGGGGCTACAGTATCACGCTCACCAGCATCGATCTATACGGCCAAAATGAAAACCTGATTATCAAAGCCGGCTTATCTGGTACGATCAAGGGCGACATCTACCTACGCGGTCGACCGTATTACGACCCGAAGACACAGACAATTTCACTGCAAAATCTGGCGTACGATCTCGATACGCGGAATATTCTACAGCGGTCGGCAAGCTGGCTGTTACAGGGCACCTTCGCCAAAACGCTCCAGGAACAACTGACTTTCCCCGTTGGCTCGCAGATTACGGATGTGCAGAAACAGTTGCAGGCTCGATTACACAACAATGCGATTGCCAAAGGCGTGGTAATCAACGGTCGCATCGACCATATTCAGCCCGATCAGGTGTACCTGACGTCGACCGGCATGTTAGCCGTCGTCAACGCCACCGGCCGAATCGACGTGAAGGTCGACGGGTTGCAGTAAGGTAGATGATCTACAGTTTACAGTATCCGGTTTACGGCAACTTCACAGGGCGAGGGTGTGGTAAATTCGCTGGGTTAAAACCCGGCGCAAGAACCGCTCTTTTACTGTTGCACCGGGTTAAAACCCGGTGCAACAGTAACCATTGAGTGTCGAGACCAGAACGCCAGCCCTAACGCTACCAAACCGTAAACCGAATACTGTAAACCGTAAACCGACTTAAAACCGAACCAGCCGTCCTTCCAGGCTAGCCTGTTGTTTGGTATAGCGGACGCCACTGGTTTTTAGCCCCGTGCTGTTCAGCAGCGTAATCGTTCCACCGTTGTTCGAGAGCTGAAACGAACTGTTGGCCGGAATGCGCAGCTCGACTGTGCCCGCAGCCGGAACCGTCAGGTTGCCGATAGTGAACGCCTGTTGCTGCCGATCGACCAGCTTCCAGCCGTTGAGCGACACCGGCGAATCAGTCGTGTTAAGCAGGATGACTTTCTCGTTGCCCGCTTCGTTGCCTCGGGGGTTGACCAGAGCCGCTGCGATAACAACTTCCCCGTCAACGGGGGTGTTGTCGATGGGATTGGTGCCGGCGATACGATTGCCGGTCTGATCGTCGGTGTGTAGCGTGGGTGGGTTGAGCGTGTTGAACTGCGTCTGGAAAGCCAGCAGAATCGCCGTCCAGCGACCCAGTGCCGGGTAGTAAATCAGCAAACCCCCATCCTGAAAAACACCATTGTCTTTCTCGAACTTACCCGGCGGGTTCCCCTGATTCATGTGAATGTCGTGGATACCCTGATCCTTGATTTCGGGGAAATACTTGTCTTTGCTGGTCGTGCCGGGCCACCGTTCGCCAAACACGAAAATGCGGGCGTTGGGATCGGCTTTCGACTTGTCGAGCGCCTGCGTCAGCTTTTCCTCCAGGTCGTTGTCGAGGCCGGGGGCGTTGTTGGGCAGCGGAATCATCCGACTGAAATCACCAATCATGTTGCGCCGGAGAAAGTCAAGCCCAAACTGACGGCGTTTGTCGGGGTCGTTGATACTGTATGTGCCGTTAGCCGGAAAAGCGGTTAGCAGCCGGTTACAGAGTTCGTGCTGGTAGTCGTCGTTGACGTACGTAAGCAGCATCGACCCGTCCTGCGACCGAACGTTGACGGCTACCCGGAAGAAATCGCCCCCCGTGTCGAGTTTGATTTCAAAGTGATTGGCGTCGGGTGCCATCAGACCGCGATCGTAGCGGCCTACAAACAAGTGATAATTGGTGAGTGCCATAGGGAAATGAAAGTTGGCGGAAGATTACGTGGATTTGCGCTACGGTCTGTCAAGGTATTGTTACTAATCGCCAATCCTGAGCAAACGGTTTGGCCACGAATCGATATTTAGGACATTTTCGGTCGTATCCGCATCGAAAGGCGTACCTTTGTACCCGCCAATGCAATACGAGTTGTCTTATCGCGCCAGCCTTCGGGCCGGTGAGGAAAGTCCGGGCAGCGCAGAGCGCCATACTTCCTAACGGGAAGGCAGCCGACTGGCGACGGTCGGCTGACAGACAGGGCAACAGAAAATATACCGCCGATTTTTAATGGCGAATGAATGAATGAGTGAATGAGTGAATAGCTCCGCGAGAACGTTACTGGACGCGCCAGCTATTCACTCATTCGCTCATTCGCTCATTCACTCATTGATTCTGGTAAGGGCGAACCGGTGGGGTAAGAGCCCACCGCCCGGCGGGTGACCGACGGGGCACGGTAACCCTTATGGGCTGAAAGACCAAATAAGCGTCGGACGCGCGGCTGCTCGTCGCCAGCAGCCTGGTTTCGGCCGGGTGAAAACCGACGCGGGTAGGTCGAACGAGGTGTCCGGGTGACTGGCATCCCAGATAAATGATAAGACGGCTGGCTTTACGGCTGGTCGACAGAACCCGGCTTATAGACTCGTACTGCATTGGTTTTTCAACTCCCCGGCTAACAGATCCGCGCTGTCAGCCGGGGAGTTGTTTGTTTGTGCTTTTTTGGCTGATCAATTGGTTGGTGTACAGGGTGGGAATTGCTAATTCTTACGCGCACGGAACTAGATCGTAGTTAGAAAAGTTAACACTGTTATAAAAGCGAACGAATAGACAATGGGATTGGTAGAACGTCGACAACGACAGAAAGAAGAAGTCAGAAACAGCATTCTGACAGCTGCCTGGGAACAGGTGCTGGCTGAAGGCTGGGCTTCCCTGTCGATTCGAAAAATTGCCGACGCCATCGAATACAGCGTTCCCGTGATTTACAGTCACTTCGCCAGTAAGGATGCGATTCTGCTGGAGTTTACCCGGCAGGGGTTCCAGCGACTGATCGGGCAAATCAAGGAAAGCGCGCTTTGTGAAAAAGAACCGGCCGAACGGCTGGAAGGCATTGCGCAAACGTACTGGCAGTTTGCCTTTGATAACCGGGAGTACTACCAGCTTATGTTTGGACTGGGTATTCCTACCTGCGAAACGGCAAATCACATCGTCGAGATGCGGCAGTTTAGCGAGGTCATTACCCACACAATCAACCAACTGATTGCCAGTGGCCCCAACGCCGATGCCGACGTATATCTTAAGTTCAAAACGTACTGGTCAATTCTGCATGGGCTGGTGTCGATTCAGATGATTGATCCAACAGCAGCCACCAACAAGCAAAACACAGCCGTCCTGCACGATGCTATATCCGGGTTTGTGAAATCACTGACCCACTAATTTTTTGTCTGATACCTAACACTGTTATTTTTCATACTACTGTAAATATGTCAACGATAGCCAGTAACAAACCCACGATGGACGTAGAAATCTGGAGCGACGTGATGTGTCCGTTCTGCTACATCGGCAAACGGAAGTTCGAACAGGCCCTGTCGGAATTTCCGCAGCGCGAGCAGGTGCGGGTTGTCTGGAAAAGCTTTCAGCTGAACCCCGATCAAAAAACTGACCCGACCAAGTCGATCAACACGTATCTGGCGGAAGTGAAAGGCTGGAGTGTCGAGCAGGCCAAAGCCATGAACGACCGGGTGACCGACATGGCCCGCGAGGTAGGCCTGACGTACGATTTCGACCGGGCCGTCGTGGCTAACTCATTCGATGCGCACCGCCTGATTCAACTGGCCAAAACGCAGGGGCTGGGCGACGCAATGGAAGAGCGAATCTTCCGGGCTTACTTCACCGAGGGCCGCAACACCGCCGACCATGCTACGCTGGTAGAACTAGGAACGGACGTAGGCTTGTCTGCCGAGACGGTTACGCAGGTGCTGGCTAGCAACCAGTTTGCCGATGCCGTAGGGCAGGACATCTACGAGTCGCGGCAGGTGGGCGTGCGGGGCGTTCCGTTCTTTGTGCTGAACCAACGCTACGCGGTGTCTGGTGCACAGCAACCCGAGACCTTCCTCGGGGCACTGAATACGGCCTGGTCGGAATGGTCGAAAAGCCAGCCCAGGCTGACCGATCTGTCGGCTGATGCCCCCGCCTGCGACGTCGACGGTACCTGTAACTAATTCGCAATTCATTTTCTATACAACCTGAATTTTTCAACACTCATGGAGCTCATCGATGCCCTGAACTGGCGTTATGCCGCCAAAAAAATGAACGGTCAGCCCGTTCCCGCCGACAAAGTAGACACGATTCTGGAAGCCATTCGGCTATCGGCGTCATCGGTTGGTATTCAACCGTACAATGTGATTGTCATCGAAAGCCATGAGCTACGGGGCAAAATTCACGAACAGGCCTGCCCGCAGCCGCAGATCGTGGAAGGTTCGCACGTGCTGGTATTCGCCAGCTGGACCGACGTTACGGCCGAGCACATCGATCAGTATATGCAACTGATTGCCGACACGCGGCACACGGCGGTCGACTCACTGACTCCGTTTGCTGATTCGATCAAAGGTAATTTGATGAGCCGTACGCCCGAACTACGGGCCGAATGGGCGGCCCGTCAGTCGTACATCGCACTGGGTACCGGTATGATTGCAGCCGCGACGGAAGGCGTCGATGCCACGCCGATGGAAGGGTTCAACGCCGATGCGCTCGACCAACTGCTCGATCTGCCGGCTAAAAATCTGCACAGCACGTCGATACTGGTGCTAGGCTACCGCGATGCCGAGAAAGATTATCTGGCCAACGCACCCAAAGTACGCCGGTCGACGGAAGAACTGTTTATCGAAATGGCGTAGTGTAGAGACGCGATCGCACCGGCGACCCGGCCTTCGCGTCTCAGTTACCGGATGGTAATTTGCTGGATGGTTTGTTTACCAGTAACGCTGTTTTACTGATGGGTACTGAGACGCAAAGGGTTGCGTCGTTACAAATGGGGTATCTTCGTTATGTTTACGCTATGCTTACCTCGCTTAAAACCAATCTGGGCCGCTTGCGGCTCCTCGCCCTGCTCGAAGGGCTATCGCTCATTGCCCTGGTGTTCATCGCGATGCCGATCAAATACGTGGGCAACGACCCCACGCTGGTCAAGGTGATCGGGCCGATTCATGGCGTGCTGTTCATTCTGTTCGTATTGTACACGATCAGCGTCAGCATCGACGAAAACTGGCGATTCGGACGGACGACGTGGAAAGTCCTGCTGGCATCCGTTATCCCCTTCGGTACCTTCTATGTCGATAAAACGATCCTGAGTAGGCAGAAGTAAGTTTACGGTTTTCAGCTCTTAGCTGAGCATGTATCATGATCAACTGTACTGAAAACCGTAAACTGAAAACGGTATACCGTATACCATTCTCGTTTTTTTTTCGTACCTTTGCGGCCACGTTTTACGCAGGGGGTTCGTCCCCCGATCAAAACTAGCAAGCACAAATGGCTGTTAAAATTCGTTTAGCGCGTCGTGGACGCAAAAAGATGGCGATGTACGACATCGTGGTAGCTGAATCAGTAGCACCCCGCGATGGTCGGTTTATCGAGAAAATCGGTTCGTACAACCCCAACACCGACCCATCGACGGTCGTACTGAAATCGGACCGGGCCGTACATTGGCTCATGGTTGGCGCGCAGCCAACCGATACGGCTCGTTCGGTATTGTCGCACGAGGGTATCCTGTACAAAAAACACCTGCAAGTAGGCGTAAACAAAGGCGCTATCACGCAGGAGCAGGCCGACGAGAAATTCTCGACCTGGAAAGACGAGAAAGAAAATCGTAAAGCCGGCGTTGCCGACGCAAAAACGCAAACCAAAGAGCAGGCTCGTGCCGCTCGTCTGGAAGCGGAGCGTAAGGTCAACGAAACCCGCGCTGAAGCGATTGCCAAGAAAAACAAGGTT
Source organism: Spirosoma oryzae (assembly GCF_003002825.1). Classification (GTDB taxonomy): domain Bacteria; phylum Bacteroidota; class Bacteroidia; order Cytophagales; family Spirosomataceae; genus Spirosoma; species Spirosoma oryzae. Next base: position 67,214 of record NZ_PVTE01000018.1, read on the forward strand.
GAAGAGCCCGTAGCTGAAGCACCTGTTGCCGACGCGGCTGAAGAAGCACCCGCTGCTGAAACCGACGCGGCTGCATCGACCGAAGAAATCACCAGCGCTGAATAATTTTCCGCGCCTGGCGTTACCAAAGAGCCTGTTCGCGACCGGACAGGCTCTTTCCATTCCCAGCCATAGCCATGACTAAAGACGATTGCTATCAGGTAGGCCACATCACCAAGACCCACGGCGTCAATGGTGAACTGGTTCTGTTTCTGGATGTCGACGACCCCACCGAATACGCTGATCTCGATTCAGTGCTGCTGGAAGTCAAAAACGAATTGATTCCGTATTTCATCGAGTCGCTTGCCATTGTAAAAGGCAGCCGGGCTATCGTCGCCTTCGAAGACGTCGATACAATCGAGCAGGCGGAGCGACTGATCAATTGCGGGGCGTATCTACCCCTCGATAACCTCGAACCGATCACCGACGAAACCCGGTTTTATTTCCACGAAATCGTGGGCTATCAGGTTGTCGACGCGAACGAAGGGCCGTTGGGCATCGTGCGGGGCGTCTACGCCATGAACGCGCAGGATCTGATCGCGATGGATTACCAGGGTAAAGAAGTCCTGATTCCCATCAACAGCGACATTGTGCCGACCATTAACCGGGCCGAGCAGAAGCTGAACGTGGTACTGCCCGACGGGCTGCTGGCAATTTATATGGAGGATGGCGCGCCCGACAAAGCGGAGTTCGACGGCGACGCTGACGATAGCGACGATACCAATGCGCATTGACATTATTACCTGCCTGCCCCGGCTGCTCGACAGCTTCTTTGCCCATTCGATTCTGCAACGGGCGCAGACGGGCGGCTACGTCGAAGTCGTTGTGCACGATTTGCGTGACTATACGCTCGACAAGCACCGGCGCGTCGACGATTACGCGTTTGGCGGGGGAGCCGGCATGGTCATGCAGATCGAGCCGATTGCCCGCTGCATCCGTTCCCTGCAGGCTGAACGGCCGTACGACGAGGTGATTTACATGACTCCGGATGGTGAGCGACTCAATCAGCATACAGCTAATACACTATCGTTGCGGCAGAACCTGATTATTCTCTGCGGCCACTACAAAGGCATCGACGAGCGCGCGCGGGAACTGTTCGTTACCAAAGAGATGAGCATTGGTGATTATGTACTGTCGGGGGGCGAACTAGCCGCCTGCGTTCTGTCCGATGCGATCATTCGGTTACTGCCCGGTGTACTGAACGATGAAACCTCGGCCCTGACCGATTCGTTTCAGGACAACCTGCTGGCTCCGCCGGTGTACACCCGCCCGGCTGAGTTCGAAGGGCACCGGGTTCCCGACATCTTACTGTCGGGCCACGAAGCAAAAATTGATGAGTGGCGGCATGAACAGGCGCTCGAACGAACGCGTATCCGTCGACCTGATTTACTCGACTCTTAAGCGGAAAGGCGGTGATTACCTGACAGGGGATCACCGCCTTTTCGCTTGACGACCTGTCGGTCATGATTACGGCCACCACCGATTTAATCGATTGCTGCCTGAATCATCTACCGTCCAGTTCGTTACCTAAAACAGCGTACTGAAATTTGTTTGGCGTTGCGTAGTTTTGAACAAACTGTTTAGCCTACTGTAACACTTGACTATGGAATTTCTAGCGACGCTATTCCACTACGCCCCCACGCCAATGGCTGTATTTCAGGGGGAGGATCGGCGCATTCAGCTGGCGAACCCCGCGTGGTGTCAATACTGGAATGTACGCGTCGCTCCGGTCGAAGGGTTATTGCTGACCGATGTACTGACAGCCGGGCAGGCTGCGCTCTATACGCAACTCCTGGATAGCGTAGGCGTTGCTGGACCGTCTGAAACGACGCGGACGATAACGGTTACCGTCGAGCGCGATGGCGAACTGGAAGAGCGGTACCTTCGGGTGGTGACCACGCTAACGCCCTCTCTGAGTCCGGTCTGCGTCGGAACCATCATCACGGACATTACGGAAACCGTGCAGGCGCAGCAACGAGCCGACAGACTGGCGCGTGAACAGGAAGTGCATCGGTGGATGATGCGCGAAGCACTCGATAACTCGCCCGTTGCCATTGTGGTTGCCGGCAGTGTGCGTGACGAACGAACCGCCGAACTGATTGATTTTGAGTATCGGCTGGCCAATAGGGAAACGAACCGACTCAGTAGCCTGCCCGAGGGTGAGGAACTGGTGGGCAGACGTATGCTCAGTACGTTTCCCGGCGATATCGACTCGGGCGTATTCGACCAATTCAAGGCCGTGGTTGAAACGGGTGAGCCATTAGCCATCGAAACCCATTATCAACACGGTTCGATCGATAAGTGGTTTTACATACGGGTGGTCAAACACAGCGACGGATTCGTACAAACGACGCTCGATATTACGCCAGTGAAAGAAGCGGAAGCGGCTATCGAACAGCAGGCCGATCTACTGCGGTCTATCCTGGATAATTCCCAGACCGCGATTTCGCTGCACAACGCCATCCGCGATCCGGTCACCCGGCAGGTAATCGACTTCAAAACGGTGCTGGCTAACAAACGGGCGCGTGAATCCTGGGGCGATAGAGTCGAGCAGTACATGAACCAGACGCTGCTGACACTGCGCCCCGAAGTCGCCGGAACACCAGAGTTCAATCGGTATGTGCAGGTCGTCGATAGCGGAGAACCGGCTCAGTTCGACCACGGGTTCGGCAGCAGGATGTACTCGATAAACGTAGCCCGGGCGGGCGATGGTATCGTGCTGTCGTCGGTAGATATTACCCGAGATCGACAGTATCAGCGGGAACTCGAACAGATCAACGCTGAATTGCGACGCTCGAACGAGGGTTTGCAGGCTTTTGCCTACATCGCCAGTCACGATTTGCAGGAACCGCTCCGCAAGATTACGGCCTTCAGCTCCATACTGACGAGTCAGTACGCCGATCAGCTGGATGCGAGCGGACAAATGATCATCACGCGGATGCAGTTGGCGGCCGAGCGTATGTCGGCCCTGATTCGTGACCTGTTGGCCTACGCGCGCATTGGTAATCAGCACACGTCGTTCAGCGCGGTTGATCTGACGCAATTAGTGAGAGACCTGCTCGATGATATGGAAATCACCATTCAGACGGCCGGGGCTACGGTCAAGGTTGAGCCGTTACCACAGCTGTGGGGTGATTCGGTTCAACTGCGGCAACTGATGCAGAATCTGCTCAGTAACGCCTTGAAATTCAAGCGGGACGATAGACCACCCGTCGTACAGATCAGCAGTGAACAGATACCCGTTAGTCAACTCCCGGCTACACTGCTTGCGTCGGTCAGGGCGACGCCGGCGTATTGGCTAATCCATGTTGCCGATAACGGAATTGGGGTTTCGCCGGAATACTACGAACGCATCTTTGAGGTCTTCCAACGACTGCACGGACGTAATCAGTACAGCGGTACCGGAATTGGCCTGGCCATTGTCCGGAAAGTGGCCGAACAGCATGGTGGGCTGGTAGTCGTAAAAAGCGAGCCCAACGTCGGCTCCACCTTTTCCATCTACCTACCCGTTATTGAATGATAGAGTGATTGAGTGACAGAATTATTGAGTGATAGAATGATTGAATAAGCTGACGCGAAACACTCAATCATTCAATCATTCCGTCATTCAACCATTCAATCATTCATTCAATTCATTGACCTGCTGGGCTTCGCGTTCGCGTCGTTTACGTTCGCGTCGTTCCTGCCGGAGCTGTTTGCGGGTTTTTACCGTGTCAGCCGGAACGGCTGCGTCGGTGGGCGGGGTTTCGGGCTGAACGGTGGGCTGCTGCGGTTCTTCAGTAGTCCGGTCCCGATTTCCTTTGAACAAGCGCCGGAAGAAGTTGCCGATACCCGTCCCGTCGCCATCTGCGTCGATATCGGGGTCAATCGGATCGACCATCAGACTATCCGACTGCATCAGCGTATCGACAGGTGGCAACTCCCGACGGAGTCCGGCACGGAGTCGAACATCGTAGAATCCGTACGCGCCCGAATCAGGAGCCGTCAGCCCGCGTTTCGCCATAATTCGACCGATGATGCGGAAGTAGCCGCGTACGTTACGCACCTGTAGTCCACCACCCGGTACGAACCAGCTGAGCGCAGCTTTGGGGCGTGGTACGACGAAAGCCAGGAAGATACTTTCGCCCAATGACAGCTCAGACGGGCGTTTGGCAAAGTAATAGCGGGCGGCCTCGCCGATACCGTATATGTTGCGGCCCCACTCGATTATGTTCAGGTACACTTCGTACATCCGTTCTTTAGGTACGATGTGCTCATTCTCGATCAGCCAGACAATCAGAATCTCTTCGACTTTCCGGGACAGGGTTTTGTTGCGGTTCAGAAATACGTTCTTGACCAGCTGCATCGAAACCGTACTGGCCCCGCGCTTGAATGATTTCTCCTTGAAATTGGTCGCGATCGATACCCGGAATGCTTTCTCGTTAAAGCCCTTGTGCGTGAAGAAGTTGTAATCTTCCGACGTCAGTAAGGCGTTGCGCAGATCGGGCGCTATCTCGTTGAGTGGTGTATAATCGGGGTTTTCGGGACCGACGCGGATCGTACGGACAGGTTTATCCTTCTCGTAGGGCGTGTAGTCGAACGGTTTGTTAATGACGCTGAAGTCCGTGCGGCCCATCTTGAGAATGCGGAAGCCGTCGGGAGTCAGGCCGGAGTCGAACTTTACCGAGTCGGGCAGGGCCGTGTCGAACTGAAACGACAGATCGTACTTAAGCTTGCCTTCTACCTGCATGCCTTCGAGCGATTCGAACAGCCCCTGCGGAAACGAGTTGAACAGGGCCTGTGCGTTCAGCGGGTCGGTGTGCAGTTGTACGTTGTACTGTTTGCCGGAACCGGGCTGGCCTTCTGCCGCTGTCCGGTCGGGGAGGGTATACTTGACGAACGGCCGCGCACTGACCTGACCCAGTCGCAGGGTCGACGTACTGTCGATACCAACGTAGTTTTCGCCGACGAACAGCTTGGCCTCCATCGACGCCTGTGGTACCAGAACGTCGGTCCGGGCGATAGCCGGGTGATTGACCCGCAGGTTCCGCACCGAGCCGGCTCCCTCCAGCCGGAACTCACCCCGCGACCGGTCGACGTCGCGCAGCTGACCCCGCAACGTATCGGCCTGAAGCAGCAGGTTGTATTTCTTTTGAATGTAGGCCAGTTCGAGCGGCTTGGGTCGACCGTCGGGCTGATTGGCGAACAGGGCCAGGTCGTACTCCCGGTCGGCGGGGTCGGCCGTCCCGTCGAGGTGCCAGATCGCTTCGTTGCCGTTCAGCAGAATGGTCGATTTAACCTGCTCATTATGAATGGTGGCCGTCTGCGTGAATAGCCGAAGTGTGTCGTCGTTATCGATACCGACTACGTCCAGGTTCTTGACGTCGAGATCGTCGGGGATTTTCGACAGAACATTGTCGATCAGGTTTTCGGCGACGTCAGCCAGGTCAGTTTTGTGCCGGGTCGTTGTTGTCGTAGCCGTGGCCGTTGAATCTTTCCGGGAGCGAAGCAGGAAGTCAACGTTGGTCAGTGAGTCGCGCTTAACAACCTGAATCCGGGCGTTTTCCAGCGACATGGTCGACAGGCCAATCTTGCCGATGAGCAGCGGCCACAACCGGACCGACACTTCAACCTGCTGAATGCGGGCCAGGCTGTCGCGATCCCGTGGAACGACGGAAATATTGCTGAAGGCGACGGAGGTAAGCCCCGTGAAATGAGCATCGCCAATTTTCAGGTCGAGGTTATAGTCCCGTTCAGCCTTGCGGGTAATCTTGGCGAGGGCCGTCTGAAGCAGACTTTCGCGTTTGGAAAAGGCGATGCCGACACCTACGCCCGCAATCAACAGTAGACTCAGAAGAATGCCCCCCGTAATGCGAAGGGCTGTACGTTGACGATCCGTCATGCTTACACTAGTGATACGCGAAGGTAATAAATAATGGTTGGCGACAACCAGTCTGTCGGTTAGCTGTTTGTTGGCAGACGCGGGTCGATAAAATAAGGGTCAATGGACAAAATAGAACACTGACTGCGGAGGGGATGTAGCGGATCGATCAGTACATTGCGCGAAGGCGACAAGGGTACTACCGTCGATGGTATAGCGATGCATAAGGAGTGGAAGTGCCGAAATTGCTGATCCATAAAATGGGCTAGTGCTGTTGGCGCTATGTAGGGACTGTTCCAACCAACCGGCAGCTGCGTTGCGTCCAGTGACTGAACGGCGTTGTCGGGAATACGGATTGTACATAGGATAAGGGGCGGTAAATCGGCCAGTGGTGTACCATCCAGATGAACCATGTATTCCAGAAAACAGAGTTCCGGCGTTGTGGCCGTGTAAACCAGCGGGCGACCCCGTACATTCCAGCGGCCACCCCGCAGTTGGGCACCAATACCATCAAGAATAGTATCCCGATGGCTGTCAGTCTGAATACGATAGACGATGCGTGCCACTAGCTGAAGACACCGTATTCAATGCGCCCCAAAATGTCGTCGACGAGTTGAATGCCAGTTGAACTATCCAGTAAATCCAACGGTGAGTGGTTTTCCAGTAACGGTAACGGACGTCGTAGCCACCGGGTGAATTTTCCCGCATCCTGAAATACCGATGCGCCATAAATCGCCAACTGATCGAGAATCAGAAGCCGTTCGGACGTTACGGGATCGAGCTTTCCCATTTTAGCCTGCCGATGAAAGGTAGCGACTGACTGATTGAGGAGACGAGCCATCTCCTTGTCAGAAACCGCTAATAGTCCAGCAACACGGCCTGCTTCTGTACCGGTTAGGCCCTGGCGGGACTGGTCGATTAATTGCAAGGGTGTGAGGGCGTTTCCCGCTACTGAATACAAACTGGCTGGAGCTGTCATACCTGGTAACACGTTGATCAAATGGTATCATTGAACTCATTTGATAGTACAATAACGCGCTTTTGATCGATGTAGTGCCTGCTTGCGTAAATTATCACTGGTAATCGCTCCGGATGCGGGTTTATTTCGGATTCTTACGGGCAAGAATCGTGCGCAGCGCATTGCTAAAAATCGAGGTGACAGTTGGTCCAGCCATTATCGAAGCGGGTGCCGAACTGCTGGTAGAAACCGATGGCGGGCTCGTTCCAGTCGAGAACCTGCCACATCATACCCGTGCAGTGTGTCTCGCGGGCCGTCTCGACGGTTGCGTCGAGCAGGAGTTTACCGATGCCGTAGCCCCGGTATTCCTCCGTTACGATGATGTCTTCCAGGTACAGTCGTTTGCCTTTCCAGGTCGAGTAGCGGAAGTAGTACAGGGCCATACCGACGATTTTTTTCGACTCCGATTCTTCGGCCACGAGCAGACCATAGAGTGGGTTAGGGCCGAAGCCATCGAGCGCCATCTGTTCGACGGTGTTGGAAACCTGATCGGCAGCGCGTTCGTAAACGGCTAATTCAGTAACAAGCGCAAAAGCATCGGGGACGTCGGTAAGTTCACCGGGGCGGATAGAAATCATGAGAAGGGGAGTTGAATGGTTGTAAAGTTATAGAGTTGTAGAGTTGGTTAGTTGTAAAGTTGTAGAGTTGGTTAGTTGTAGAGTTGGCTAGTTGTAAAGTTATAGAGTTACGGTTCCCCGCCGGGCGTCCATCCGGCCGGTAGCCGCGCTAGGCAGTAACTTTACAACCCTACAACTTTACAACTCTTCAACTCTATAACCATTCAACTTTTCAACTATTTACCAATCCCCGCCATTTATCGAGGGCCGCCTGAAAATCGTCGGGTAGGGGGGAGTCGAACTGAAGCCATTGCTGCGTGCGGGGATGAACGAAGCCGAGTGATTTGGCGTGCAGCGCCTGCCGGGGCATCAGCTTGAACGCATTGTCGACGAATGCTTTGAAGCTGCCAACCGGTTGCCCGCGTAGTACGCGGTCGCCCCCGTACATAGCGTCGTTGAACAGTGGGTGACCGATGTGCTTGAAATGCGCCCGGATCTGATGCGTCCGGCCGGTTTCGAGATTACACTGCATCAGCGCCACGTAACGGAGCGGTTCCAGCGTTTTGTAGTGCGTAACGGCCCATTTACCCTTGCTTTCGTCGTCGTAGATTGCCTGCACCTTGCGGTCTTTGGCGCTCCGGCCAATGTAACCCGTGATCGTCCCGTCGGCGGGGTCGGGGATGCCCCACACCAGCGCGTTGTACGTCCGTTCGATGCTGTGTTCGAAAAACTGTCGTGCCAGGTGCGTCATCGCGTACTCGGTCTTGGCGATCACCATCAGTCCCGACGTGTCTTTGTCGATGCGGTGTACCAGCCCCGGCCGGATGGCTCCGTTACGCGTGGTCGGCAGGTGCTGAAAGTGATACACCAGCGCGTTGACCAGCGTACCATCCCAGTTACCGTGGGCGGGGTGGACGACCATACCGGCAACTTTATTGAGCACCAGCAGTTCGTCGTCTTCGAAAACAATGTCGAGCGGAATGTTTTCCGGCAGAATGTCGGTCTCGCGGGGTGGGTGGGGCAGCGAAACCGTGATGACGTCCAGCGGTTTGATGCGGTAACTGGCTTTGGTGGGCCGGTCGTTGACCCGCACGGATTCGACGTCGATACCGGCCTGAATTTTCGTCCGCGATGCATGGGGCAACCGATCCATCAGGAACCGGTCGACGCGCAGCAGGCCCTGCCCTTTGTCGACCACAATGCGGTGGTGTTCGTATAAATCGTCGTCTTCGGGTAAATCGTCGTCCAGGTCGGCCACCGCAGTCATTTTGGTTGATATTTGCCAAAAATACGGCTTTATGAACGAACTGGAACGGCAACTGCGCGATTTGGTCGGTCAGTCGCCCCTGACGGAGTTGACCGACCCCTTCCCCGAGCCTGTTCCGATCCGGCTACTGCTCAAGCGCGACGATCGGCTGCATCCGTTGGTGTCGGGTAATAAATGGCGGAAGTTAAAATATAACCTGCTCGCTGCCCGGCAGCAGGGGTACACCACGTTGCTGACGTTCGGCGGAGCGTATTCCAACCACCTCTACGCCGTTGCTGCCGCAGGGCAAACGTTTGGTTTTCAGACGATCGGTGTCGTACGGGGGGATGAACTGGCGATGGCTCCGCGTAACCCTACACTGGCCCATTGTGAACAGATGGGTATGAACCTCCACTTCGTAAGCCGGGACGACTACCGCCGAAAAGACGATCCGACGTATCGCGCAGCCCTGCTGAACCAGTTCGGACCGGCTTATATACTACCGGAGGGCGGCACTAATGAATTGGCCATCCGGGGGACGGCTGAGGTCATTCCCGAACTGATCGCTCAGTTCGGCGCAGCTCCCGATTACGTCTGTTGCCCCGTCGGGACGGGGGGCACTGTGGCTGGGCTGGTGCAGGCTGTGAGAGCCGGTGCGCTCGAAACACAGGTGCTGGGCTTCTCGGCGGTCGGTGGCGCAACGGCTATACCGGGACTGCCGGATACTGACCGGTACTGGCAGCTACTGCCGGCGTACACCTTCGGCGGTTACGCCCGTACGACACCGGAACTGCTGACCTTTATTCGCACGGTCGAACGGCGGACAGGCATCCTGTTCGAGCAGGTGTATACCGGAAAAATGCTGTACGGCATCTATGCGCTGGCCCGGCAGGGTTTCTTCCCCGGCGGAGCGACCGTTGTTGCGGTTCACACAGGTGGGTTACAGGGCCGTAGCCCGCTACTGGATGAGTAAGGTGTAGCCTGGACCGGTCCGCGCCACGGTGGCGAGTCTGGGCTACAGACTACGCTCAGCCCGGCAGGTATATGGTAAAAGTCGTGCCCTGATTCGGCTGGCTGGTAACGGTGATTGCTCCGCCGTGATTTTCAACGACTTTCTGGACAATGGCCAAGCCGATACCCGTACCCCCGTACTGGCTACGCCCGTGGAGCCGCTGAAACACCTGAAAAATACGATCGGCGTATTTTTCGTCGAAACCGATGCCGTTGTCGCTTATCGTCAGTCGCTGGTAATAACGTGCCGGTTGAGTCGGCTTGACTGACTTGGGAAGCGTCGACGCCGGTACACGTTCCGATCGGATGGTGATACGCGGAGGTACATTGTCCTGGTGGAACTTGATCGCGTTGGAGATCAGGTTCATGAAAAGCTGATCCAGTTGCGCTTCATCGCCCAGTACGCTGGGTAGTGGCCCGACGTCGAGCGTAGCCGCCGATTCCTGAATGGCCAGTTCCAGGTCCGACTGAACATCCTGTACGACGCGCTGAAGCGGTACCGTCCTGAATGTATCCCGCTGGGTGCGGATGCGCGAAAACGTCAGCAGGTCTTTGATCAGGACCGACATGCGCCCGGCGGCACCCTGCATGCGTTCCAGATAAAGCAGGCCATCGCCCAGTTGGTCGCCATACGTACCTTTCAACATATCGCCGAACGACTGAATCTTGCGTAACGGTTCCTGTAGGTCATGACTGGCTACGTAGGCAAACCGTTCGAGATTCTCGTTGGACCGTTGCAGATCGAAATTCGCCAGCTTCAGCGCACTGGTCCGTTCCTCGACCTGCTGTTCCAGACTGGTAGACAGCGTCTTCTGGTCGTGGATGTCGGTGCAGGTACCGAACCAGCGGATGATTGACATGTCATTGGCTTCGTCGCGCAGCGGCAGCGCCCGAGCCAGCAGCCAGCGGTATTGTCCGTCGTGCCGTTTCATACGGTATTCGATCTCGTACGGCTCACCGGTTTGTAAACTATAGGTCCAGCGCTTCTCCGTTCGTTGTAAGTCGTCGGGGTGGAGGGGGCGTATCCAGCCGTCGTTCAGCGAACTGGCCGGTGTCAGGCCCGTAAAGTCGTACCAGCGCTGGTTGAAAAAATCGTGCCTGCCGTCGGGTAAGGCCGACCAGACCATCTGCGGCATGAAGTCGGTCACGAACGTAAACCGCCGGATCTGGTCGAGCAGGTCTTCGTTTAGTTTTTCCAGCTTCTGTTGCGTCGTTACTTCGGCCGTAATGTCCTGCAGGGTTCCGTTGAAGCGATACGCTACACCATCGTCCCAAAAGTGAGCCTGCCCCCGCGCCCGTACGATACGCCGTTCCTGCGTGACCGGGTTGACAATCGCATAAACGATATTGTATTGCCCACCCGTTGCCGGATTGAGTGCCTGCCAGATACGCTCGGAAACCCGTTGCCGGTCGGTATCAGCAATGGCGTTCAGCGCCGTCGGCAGCGGAATGTCAGCGTCCTTGGGTAAGCCAAGCCACGTTTTCAGACGCGCATTGCCGGTGAGTCGGTTCGCGATTGGGTCGAGGTCCCAGGTGCCCAGTTCGGCTGCATCGATCGCAAACCGAAGCTGCTCTTCCTGCTCTTTCAGTTTGCGCAGCATCCCGACCGATTCCGTCGTTTCGGTAAACGTCAGCATGACGCCCCCAACATCGCCCGATTCATCGCGTATGGGACTGTAGCTGTAGGTCCAGTAGGCGTCGACCCACTGCTGGTTACGAAAGACCGGAATAAGCTGATTGTCGCCGTGTACCGGGGTGCCGGCCAGTGCCCGGTGAAACATAGATGCTACCCTGGGCCACAGCTCGCGCCATGTATCGGCGGCTGGCTGTGCCAGCGCCATCGGGTGTTTGTCACTCAGGGCCAGGTTGGTAAGGGCCGCGTCGTTGTAGAGCTGAATGAACTGTGGTCCCCAGAAAAGTATGGTCGGGAACTGGGAAGGAAGCAGACTGCTCAGCGTGGTCTTCAAACTCTGCGACCACTGGTCGGGTGAGCCGAGTGGTGTCGTTGTCCAGTCGATGCTCTGAATGAGCTTACCCATTTCCCCGCCGTTGGTCAGAAAACTGTAGGGAGCAGGAATTGCGCGGTTTGTCATGATACTACAAGCGGTAGAGAACAACTGTACGACCCGGTCAGCGGAATACGTACAGGATTCGGGTCAGCCGGAAACAGACTGACCGGCGTTACCGAACGCTGGCCCGCCGAAGTCGATCGTTGATGGCCGCACCAAGTCCCTGCCCGGGCAGAGTTTCGGCGTAAATATGGTCAAGATCGAGGGCGTCCAGCTCGCGTAAATACGAAAACAGATTGTGGGCGGCTTCTGTTATGTCACCGGTTTCCGACAGAATGCGCTGCTGCGGCAGGGGAATACCAGCAAACGGTTGGCGGAAAGCCAGCGCGCCAATCCGTGGAGCCGGCTCCGGACTGCTACCGGCGGATAACAGCGTTAGCGGCACGCGTGGGGCGTAATGGCTGCTGAGCATACCCGGCGCTTTGGGGTTCGACGTCGAGTGGCTGCGTACGTCGACGGGGCCGGTGATGGCTTCGATCTGATCGAGCGCCATACCCCCCAGCCGGTAAACGACCGGTTTCCCTGCTTCAAAACCAACGATAGTCGATTCGAGCCCAACCTGGGCGGGACCACCATCCAGAATATAAGGCACCTGATCGCCCAGTTGGTCGGCGACGTGCTGGGCGGTCGTCGGGCTGATGTAGCCGAATGGGTTGGCACTCGGCGCGGCTAGCGGAAAATCGAGCGATGCGAGCAGCGACAGCGTCAGCGAATGATTGGGTACCCGCACGGCTACCATCGGCAAGCCCGACGTGACCAGATCCGGTACGCGTTCGTGTTTGGGAAGCAACAACGTCAGCGGTCCCGGCCAGTACCGTTCGGCTAGAAGGCGAGCGGGTTCCGGTAGTTCCGTAACGTACTCGCTGAGTCGGTCGAGGTTGTTTGTGTGCAGGATAAGCGGGTCGAAGGCCGGGCGATTTTTGACCCGGAAAATGGTCAGCACGGCATCGGGGTTGAGCGCGTTGCCGGCCAGTCCGTAAACGGTTTCGGTTGGTATGCCTACTACATTTCCTGCGGTTAGCCAGTCGGCGGCCTGCGCAATATTTTGCCCGATCTGCGTTTTCATTGTCGGACAAAGATAGGCAGAAACGGCTAGTAGTGGGGAAAGTCACGGTCCCGGCTATCTTTGTTCCAAACGCCAACCAACCATGAATGATCGTATCAAACAATGGCTCAAACGAGTCGGCTGGCTGGGTTTCCTTTTCTTCCTGATTAAAGGCTTACTCTGGCTTATCATCCCCTACCTGATTACGAAAGGGATATTGTCTAAGTGATTGAATTATCGAATGACTGAGTGGTAGAATGATTGAATTCTGTCAGCTGAATTAAGCAAGCCCCCGATCGTTCATCGAACCACAACAGAGATGATTGAATGGTTGAGCGATTGACTGTTTTGCGTAAGCCTATTCAATCACTCAACCATTCAATCACTCAACCATTCAATCACTCAATTCATTAATGCACCCCGCCTGGGCCGTGAACGTGGCCGTGGTCCAGTTCGTCGGGTGTAGCGTCGCGAACGTCCAGGACCTGAACGTCGAAGTGTAGATTCTGGTCGGCTAACGGGTGATTTGCGTCGACAGTGACCGTGTCGGTACCGACGTCGGTGATCGTAATCAGTTCACCTTCGTTGGTTTCGAACTGCATGCCCACAGCGATGCGCTGATTGCCAAAGGCCTGTTTGGGCACTTCTTCGACCAGGGCGGGATTGCGCCGACCGTAGCCCTTCTCGGGTGTTACGTCGATGGTAACCTTATCACCGGCTGAATGGCCTTCGAGTCCTTCTTCCATGCCGGGAATCAGGTTGCCTTCGCCGTGAAGGTAGTACAGCGGCTCGCTGCCAACACTGGAATCGAGCACGTTGCCTGAATCGTCGGTCAGGGTGTAGTGGATAGCAGCCACTTTGTGTTTTGAAATCTGCATAAAAAATCGGCCAGGCCGTTTGTGTATGAATATGGAACAAATGTAGACCGTAAAAGTCTGCTTGTTTGTCGATTTCTCCCCAATCGGTACCGAAACTTGTGGGCCAGGGGCTGTTTTTAGACCGAAACCCAGAGAAGCGACACGAAGGAAAGGTATACAATCAGTTCGCTCAATTGCTGAACCGCGCCCCGGTAACTGCTGCTGTTTCCACCTGCCTGACGGCGAATTTGCCTGAGCAACCACCAGCGGAGAAGTAGGATCGGTATCACGAACAGCGCGTAAATCCAGAGCGTCGTCAGACCAACCAAAGCCAGCATCGGCAGTACCCCAACCGCAATGGCCAGCGCACGCTTGGTTATCGATGGTGTGCTGGCAGTAGGGGATGCATCGCCCGACTGCGTCCAACTGACTGATGCGGCCATTAGCTGGCTAAGGCTATGCGCCATCACGTACTTGAGGGCTACCGACAGGCCGAATGCTTCATTGGCGAACAACGCCTGTACAGCAAAAAAACGGGCCAATAGCAGCAGGACGAGCCACACCGCTCCTGATGAGACCGCACTTGCGTCCGGGCGATCGCCACCCGTGCACGCAGCGAAACCGCTTTCCGGTCGGGCCAGTGTCAGGGTGGCTACGGCGGCCATACTCAGCAATACGGGCAGGTGCGGAGGAGGAAACAGGATTGTTCCCAGCCAGTAAGCGCCCAGCCCGATCAGGCCCGTAAACCAGCCCGCCAGCGGCAACAGAAACGACGATGACGTGTCAGCAGTGGTGGCGTAGGTACTTCGCAGGGTAGAAATGGGAAACATGACAGCTAGTGAAGTGTATCGTATGGCAGCACAAACGTAAGGGCTACTGGGGTTAGCGCAGCTTACTAACGACTACGCTCATCAGGATGTTAACCAGCAGCGCCAGTAAAAACGATAGGCCGATCGATAGCTCAGGCAGCAGGAACGCCTGTAAAAACAAAAAAGTCGTGTAACCCAGAAAGCCCAACAGGCTGCCCCGCAGCAGCAGAACAGTAGCCGAATGCCCCTGCGTATAGTGTGTAAACACCGCCAGAATCGACGTGATGACCGGGAAAGGTGTGAGAATGCCGCTCCAGGTTGGGCCAATTCGATGCGCCAGCTCGGTGATACCCAGTACGAACAAGGTAGCCGCCACCATCCGCAGCAGCAGGTCGTAGGGGAGACGCCGGACCGCGACAGTTGTCAGGGCGGGGGTAGGCCAGGCATACAGACCAAGCAGAATGCTACCCATTGCCATACCATAGCCCGTCCACAACCCGATCTGAATGGGCCGTAACGCTAACGCAACAAGGCAGTAAACAACATACGAGAGCAGTAAGGTAGGTAGCCAGGAGAAACGGCTGGCGAGTCGGGCGTAGCTGTAGCAGAAACCGACCAGCGACACGACACCGGTCAGAATTCCCGGCACCGATTGCAGTCCGAACGCTTTTCCCTGCTCCAGAATGAAAAACAGGAGAATGGGGCCGGCAATCCAGGGCAGACTGGCAATCAGGCCGCCCGTTTTGTGTCCCCATTTCCGACTCGCCAGGGTAACGACCGCCATGACGACCGGCATCAGGGTTACTTTAATCAGTACTATGTTCATGCAGAGAACCGGCGATCTCGAACCGGACGACAGCGGGTTGATCCACAAAAGTAGCCCGACTTGCATTCGTAAGCCGTACTACCGCTTACGAATGCCAATCAACTACCGCTTATCAAGCTGAATAGCCATTGATCAATAATTAGATGATTGTCTAATTGATTAATTAGATACTTGTCTAACTAATGCAGGGCAGGCGGCTGGGAGACCCCGGCAGCTATGTACGCCTACAACCAGACACGCTGTTATGAATCTGCTGTTTAAAGCACTCAACGATCCGACTCGTCGGCAAATCCTCGACCTGTTGCGGGCTGGTGACCTGAACGCAGGGGAGATTGCTGAGCAGTTTGCCATGTCGAAACCCAGCATTTCGCACCACCTCGACCTGTTGCGGCAGGCTGGGCTGGTCGAATCAACGAAACAAGGTCAGTTCATCAATTACTCGCTTAACACAACCGTACTCGATGAACTGCTGGGCTGGCTACTCAGCTTTCAAAAGCCGGATACAGCACCCGTCGACTCTCCATCTAATCACCTGATCAACCACTAATCTCCCTGTACTATGAACACCAAATCTACGTCTACCGAATGGCTTATTCTGACGCCCTATCTGCTGGTCTTCAGCTACATCGCACTAATCTGGCATCGACTACCGCCGGTTATCGTGTCGCATTACAACCTGACAGGGCAGCCTGACGGCTGGATGCCGAAAGAGAAAGCACTGTTGGTCATGGCCGGTCTAGGGCTTTTCATCTACCTGTTACTACGCTTTTTGCCGAAGCTGGATTTCAGCGCCATGGTACAGCCGGCCGTGTTTCAGCGTATGCGCTTTGTGATGAGTCTGCTGATGACCGTTGCGATCGGGAGTCTGTTTTACCTGGCAACGCAGTCAGGCGGATTGCAGTCGTCACAGGGAGCCATGCTGGCGCTGATTAGCCTGGGGATAGCAGCCGTTGGTAATTACATGAGCATTCTAAAGCCGAACTGGTTTATCGGTATCCGCACACCGTGGACACTACAGAACAACCGGGTCTGGACACGTACGCACCGGCTGGGTGGGCGGCTGATGGTAGCAGGTGGCTTGCTGGGCGCTTTGCTGGCGGTGCTGGTGCCAGCGCCCTACACCGTCGGTGCTGCCGTGGCTGTTCTCCTGATCGTTACGTTGGTTCCGGTCGTTTACTCCTACGTGTATTTTCAGCAGGAAACAACAAGCCAGTCAATGCGCTGATACCTTAACGTAGCCCAACAACCTCTTTCATTACAGCGAACTGACCACTTCCGACCTATGCCTTTCCTATTTCTTCTGCTCCTCGGCCTGTCTGGTGCCGCGCTGGCTCAAACCAGCGAACCCATTCGATACACAGCTACGGAACCCGCCGGGCTAAGCCTGACGCTCGACGGAACGCTGACTCTGCCCGCCATGACAAAAGGGGCCGTGCCAGTGGTGTTGCTTATTGCCGGTTCAGGCCCGACCGACCGCGATTGTAATAACCCGACTCCAGTTATGGGAAAAACCGTACAGGGGGCTTCGTTTCGCTTGCTGACTGACAGTCTGGTACAACAAGGCGTAGCCGTCGCACGATACGACAAGCGGTATTCGGGGAAAAATCTGCTGGCTGCTTCAGCCTTGTTAAAAATGATTGATATGCGCTTCGATTATTACGTCAGCGATGCGGTCGGCTTCATCCGGCAGTTGCAGGCCGACAAGCGGTTTTCGCGGGTTGTCGTGGCTGGGCACAGTGAAGGCTCGCTGGTCGGTATGCTGGCGGCTACGAAAACAAAGGCCGATGCGTTCGTTTCGCTGTCGGGGCCGGGCCAAAACATCGCCGATGCGATACGACCACAACTCGCCACCCTGCCCGACGCGCAGCGTGAACTGGCCTACCGTGACCTCGACTCATTACGGGCAGGACAACCGGTTCGGCAACCACCCATGGTGCTTATGTCGCTGATGGGTCCACTGATACAGCCATATGTAATGTCGTGGATGAAATATGATCCGTCGGTCGAGATCAGACAGTTTCGGGGGCCGGTACTGCTTGTAAACGGAGGGCGTGACATACAGGTGGCAGTTACGGAAGCCGAAGCGCTCAAAAAGGCCCGTCCCGACGCCAGGCTAGTGATCTACCCCGACATGACGCACATGCTGAAAAACAGCGTCAGTGCATCAATAGACGATAACCTGAAAACCTACCATGATCCCACCCTGCCGCTGACGCCCGGTCTGGCAAGCGAACTGGCTCGATTTGCCAGGCAGAAGCAGTAATTAATTGACAGTTAATGGATTGTTCGTAGACAGAATTAGCGGAAATGTAGTTATTGCGTTAGTTCTACTCGCAATAGTCCATACCGCCATGCGCCTGACAACTGGGCTTCTGTCAACGATAGTTTTGTTTCTGGCTACCTGTTCGTCGGGATGGGGGCAGGCGCAGTATGGGGGCCGATCGGCTACGATCACGGGGGCAATGAAATACCGGCTACAACAGGCACGCACCGTTGGGCAGGACAGCGCGGGGCGGGTATATACCGTATTCAACGGAACTGGACGCAACCCGTGGATACTGTTCGGAACACCATACTGGACATTTCCGACCTGGCAACCGGGGCGGGTACAGCTGACCGACGATTCACCCATGACGGCCTGCTCCATCGCCTACAACGTCATGACGAACGAGGTGCTATGCCGCTTCAATCAGGATACGACGACTTACACCCTCAAGCCGGTTGCGTTTGCCATCGAGGGCATGCCCTTCGTACGACTCTCGGAAAAGGGGTACCCGTTCTATTATCAGATTCTGTACAAAGGCGACGCGCAACTATTCGAGGGGTACAAGCGGAAGATGACGCTCGTCCGGCCGCAGCCCTACGATAACAGTCGCGCATCGCTGATCGGCTATTTCCTGGGTCTGGAACGCTACTACTACCTTAAACTGCCCAACGCCCCTATGCGGACGTTTCAGCTGAACCGCCGTTCGTTCATGCAGGCAATGGGTGATAACGTGGACACCCGGCTGCTGCCACCGGGCGATGTGCTGACGGTTGCCGACGTAGTGCGGGTGCTGGCCGACTACGACGCGCATTGACTTGTCAATAAGTTAACCGATTGTTTATTAGTATGTTGCGTCGATCGGACGCATGAAATGAAAAAACAATTTGAGAAATTACTCAGCACATGCATTCACTGATGGCATCATCGGAACCTTTACAGACATGAGTTGAGTAGTTGGGCTGTATATATTGACTTTGAGTCAAACTACCTGTCACTTGAGAGTTTACGAACCGATGCTTCACTTACTCCAACGGTTTGGGCGATCTGACTATTCGTTAAAATCCCCAAACTCAAAAGATTTTTAACCGTTTCGCTTTTCACTAAATTCTCTCTGCGTTCCTCTGCTTCTTCAATCCGCTTTTTCTCGGCGTTGACCGCTTCGGCATTAGCTGCTGTCACACGGGCAAAATACGCTCTTTCCTCTGGAGTCATTTTGCGCGTATCTAACTCGTCAATGGCTCGCTTTAGCCATTCCTCATTCCAGAAAGCCGGATACTGAGTAGGTTCAGTTGTATGAAGCGTCTTCATTGTATATACCAGTTTGTCTAAGTCAGTCTCTATCTCAGCGACCGGCTTATTAAATTTAGCCAGTTCTACCATAATAAACGACATTTGACTATCAATGATTTCACCCTGTTCGCTTCGTAGATTAGCTATCGTATGAAAATGAGTTGTTGGCAAGATACTTTTCTCCAGAAACGCAATAGCGTAAATTTTAGGTAAGTTCGCGTAATCAAACTCACCTCGTTCAACGACTGTATTGAACTTATGAAGCGCGTAAAACTTCATCCGCTGAACGAAGTAAGGAGCATAGCCTAATTGCATTTCCACAATGAATTGAGTACCGTTTTCGTCGGTACAGGACAAGTCGAAAATTCCACTGCGACTGTCGATGGTCAGTGCCTCAAACGCATTCTTGTCAAAGTGCACCTCCCGAATGGGTATCTCCGACTTAATCAATGCCTGTAAAGCTGTACGGAGGAATAAATTATCAGCTTCGTTACCAAAAGTGGCCTTGAAACCGTAATCGGAAATAATGGGAATGTAGATGCTGGTTTGCATGTGACAAAGTTATGGGGAACTGGACAGTGTTTAACCTATAAGCTAAAGCATAAAAATATCAAGACTAAACCCACTAAACTGGATCGGTTCTCGCATTAATCGAAGCTGATAAACGAACCTAAACCTTTCCAAACGAATTGTGTGTCCTGCCACCCGAACGCTTTCAGGTAAGAAATTTCTCTGATAATCAGTTGCTTACTCAAAGTCTATAAGCGAAAGATGACGCTCGTCCGGCCGCAGCCCTACGATAACAGTCGCGCATCGCTGATCGGCTATTTCCTGGGTCTGGAACGCTACTACTACCTTAAACTGCCCAACGCCCCTGTGCGGACGTTTCAGCTGAACCGCCGTTCGTTCATGCAGGCAATGGGTGATAACGTGGACACCCGGCTGCTGCCACCGGGCGATATGCTGACGGTTGCCGACGTAGTGCGGGTGCTGGCCGACTACGACGCGCATTGACTTGTCAAAAAATTAACACCCTTTTCGTTGACCAATTATACCTTTTGTTGTTATTGTGCTACAAAAGGCAAAAAAAGGGCTGTATGAAATCCGTGTTACTTTGGTTGGCAAGTATATCGGTCGCGCTGGCACAGACAACCGTACCGCGTACGCTGGTGCAACTATCAGTCGATCGGGAGGAGGTTTATCTCGCCGGTGAGCCGATTGCCGGGCAGGCACGGGTTATTAACGCAATAACCGGTGAAACCGACTCAACCGATGCCGCCCTGTATATCGACTGCATCAATGTCGATCAGGGGAAGCTGCTTCGTCGCGTCGTGGTTCGCCCGCATAATGGCCTGGCTCAGTTTACCGTGTCGCCACCCGATTCTCTGCCGACCTACCACTGTCGGTTACGGGCTTACACTAACTGGATGCGAAACTTCCCGGCCGATGCGTTTGGTCGGCAGACGTTGCTGGTTGTTTCGCCTGCCGATCAGCAGCGCCTACCAGCGCAGTCGTCGGGCGCGCCGGTCAGTACGATTATCATTCGTCCTG
This sequence comes from Spirosoma oryzae, assembly GCF_003002825.1. Classification (GTDB taxonomy): domain Bacteria; phylum Bacteroidota; class Bacteroidia; order Cytophagales; family Spirosomataceae; genus Spirosoma; species Spirosoma oryzae. Next base: position 87,658 of record NZ_PVTE01000018.1, read on the forward strand.
AAGGGGGTGAGCTGGTGGCTGGTCTGCGAAACCGACTGGTGATCAATACGCTCGATACGTTTGGCGTCGGTACACCCGCAACGGGGTTTATCCTGGCGGCTACCGGCGATACGTTGACCCGGCTGAAAACGGACGAAAACGGATTGGCCTCGGCAGAACTTGTACCGCAACCGCAGGCTTACTGGGCGGTAATGGATGGGAAGCGTATTGCATTGCCCCCTGTTCAGGCGACGGGTAGTGTGCTACGCTGTAACGATCTGACCTACCCCGACCGGATTCGCGTAACCATCGAAAATCGGGTAGCCCCCACGCTCGACACGCTGACCTTCATTGTGCAGAGTCGGGGACGTATTCTGTCGTATGCCAGCGTGCCTCGGCAAACACCCGTGTCGGTGTTCAACATTGTCCGGTCGAGTTTACCGGCGGGCATCATCAATCTGATACTGGTCGACAAAGCTAAAAGACGGCTGGGCGAACGGATGATCTACAAGCCGAATCCGGTAGGTGCTGCCAGTCAATCGGAACCCGTTGACCTTGAACTCGATCAGCCCTTACCGAGCCTGTCGCCCCAGCAACTGAGCGATGCGCTGGTGTTACGCCGGAATACGCTGTTTAGCTGGGACGAACTGAACGCTGACCGGAAATACACCTACTCGGCGGAGCGGGGAATTAGTCTGTCGGGGCAACTGGCGAAGTGGAACGATAAACCTGTCGGTGCACCCGTGATGGTATCGCTGGTGGCAACACCTACCGGCGACGATACGCTGAGTAAACGCGAACTATTTGTGGCGCAAAGCGACGCAAACGGGCGGTTTATGTTTGAGAACATGGACCTGTACGGAACATATAAAGGGCAGCTGACCGCCAAGATCGGCAACATTGACGCGCGTATCCGGCTCGACTCGACCAGTGTGCCGCCCATTGTCGCGCAACCAGTGCCCGTCGACTGGCGCAGGTTGCCGAACGCTCAGACACTCGTGGCTCGCTATGATACCATGCTGACGACCCGGCAACGTAACGCCATGCGGGCGGGTACAACGTTACAGTCGGTAACGGTGAAGGCCAACAAGTTGACAGGCGTTCAGCAGCGCGCTTTCAATGCGAAGCCGAGTGCGACGATCAGCCGAACGGGCGTGATGAGCAATGGGGTTGGCGGTATCCTGAGTGCTGTCATGCCGCGCTATCTGGAGTACCGGCTGGCGAAATATAAAAATCTGCAAAAGCCAGTTGTCCGCTATTTTATCGATGATGTCCGACAACTGTCCGACTCACTGGATATGAACGATGTTCCAGTAGGCGAGGTGGATCATATTGATATTCATGAGGCCAATGCCGATGCGCTACTGTACAATGCCAACATCGTCGTGGCCATCTACACAACGCGCAATAGTAACCTGAATGGTAAACGACCCGGTGCGTCAGCGTCAGGCAATCAGTTTGTACTGACTGGCTTCCAGCGAGCCGACACCCGGCGTCGGTATGCATTGGAAGGTCATCGGTAGCGGTTCGTCTCAAAAATCGGCTCGTCCCAAACAGCATCTGCTGGTTGCCTGGTTGTGAACCAAACAACAGGACGCTATCCGAGACAAGGCCGTACGGTTCCATTATCGAAACAGCCGGGCGAACGGGGAGTTAGTACAGTCGAGTAACCAAAAAATCACGATTGTATGACAACTGAATCAGCCCCCACGACGCAGGGCAACTGGGCGAAACAGCATTTGCCCGAGATCGGGCTGGGTGGCGTAGCCATCGGCAATGAATTTGAATACGTGTCGGACGAGGCTGCCGAGCAGACACTCGAAGCCGCCTGGAAGGCCGGTGTACGCTACTATGACGTGTCGCCCTGGTACGGACTGGGCCTGGCCGAACGACGGTATGGGTACTTCCTGCACAACCAGAAGCGCGACGAGTATTTTATCTCGTCCAAAGTCGGCAAGCTGCTGCGGGCCAGCAAACACAACAAAGGGGCCGAGTACTACCCACATGCCCACTCGCCCAACGACGTGATCTTCGACTACACTGCCGATGGCGTTCGCCGGTCGATCGAAGACAGTCTGCAACGGCTGGGTATCGATAGCCTCGACATTGTATTCGTCCATGATCTTTCGCCCGACAACAAGCTACTACCCACCGACTGGCAGGAGCAGTTTGCCATCGCCGAAAAAGGCGCGTTTCCCGAACTAAGCAAACTCCGCGACGAAGGCATCATCAAAGGCTGGGGACTGGGCGTCAACTGCCCGGAACCGATTCTGAAAAGCATCGACGTGGCCGATCCCGACGTATTTCTGCTGGCGTCGCAGTATTCACTCATCGACCACGAGTATGCGCTTAAAAACGTGTTTCCCAAGGTGCGGGAACGGAACATCGCCTTGGTGATGGGGTCGAACCTGAACGCCGGTTTCCTGTCGGGTAGCGACCGCTACAACTACGATCAGAAAAAGCCGATTAAGCCGGAGTACCTCGAAAAGCGCGACAAACTACAGGCCATCGCCCGGCAGTTCGACGTCGATCTGCGGACGGCGTCGCTCCAGTTTGCCCTCTTCCCCGACGTGGCCGTGTCGGTGATTCCCGGTGCCCGTACGCCCGAGCAGGTCACGGAAAACGTCGCGTCGTTGACCGTACAGATCCCCGATGGATTCTGGCAGGCGCTGAAAGAGCAGCAGTTGATCGACGCCGAGGCACCGACGACGCGAATGAAGCCATAAGCGAGAATTTGGCTGCAACAGGCTCATCTGAGCGGAAACAGCTATTCTGCTACTACCTTTGCGCGGGTCCGGCTCGGATGAGTCGGGCCCGTTTGTGTGTACCAATGGGTCAGCGCCCGCCTTATGGAGAACCTTTTATCCCTACGTACCGACGATGCCCGGACCAATCGGCTGCTGCTGGTTGCTTTTGTCGTTCAGTTTGTGTTTTGCCTGACGCAGGTCGGCTTCCTGCATCCCGATCAGCATTTTCAACTAATCGAATTTTCGTCCTGGCAACTGGGCGAACCGTCGGGGGCGGGTAACGTCTGGGAGTTGAAAAGCCATATCCGACCCACGGTGCAGGTGTACCTGTTTTCCGGTTTCGTCACGGTCTGTCGGTTCGTCGGCGTAACCGATGCCTACACACAGCTGACGATTCTGCGCGTGCTCTTCGGGCTGCTGGGGTGGGTCGTCTTCAACGCCATGGCGCTGCACTACTTCCGGTCTGACCGGAAGATCCGGTATCTGGTGCTAGTACTGCTCAACTTCTCCTGGTCCTTGCCGTACGTTCGTACCCTGTTCAGCTCGGAACTGGCTTCATCGATTGTGTTTTTCGGCGCCGTGCTGTTGTATGAGCGACGCAAGGACAACGTCGGGTCTGTGTTTCTTGTCGGCCTACTGTTCAGTCTGGCCTTTTACTCCCGCTTTCAGATGGCGTTCGGGCTGGTTGGCTTCGGGCTATGGCTGTTGCTGATCGACAAACGGTACGACCGGCTGCTACCGATGGCGGCTGGTTTTGTGCTGGGCGTACTGGCCAATACTGCGCTCGACTATTATTTCTATCACCAGCTGGTGTTTACGCCCTACGATTATTTCCGGGTGAATATTCTCGAAGGCAAAGCGGCTGAGTTCGGTACGGCCCCGTTCTACTGGTACATCGTGCTGCTGGCGCTGGTCATTGGAGCCCCGCCACTGAGTCTGTATCTGTTTTACTACAGCCTGAAAGGAAGCGTAAGTCAGCTGCGGCAACCGCTGGTCTGGGCGGTGCTGTTTTTCGTGCTGGGGCACTGCTTTGTCGGGCATAAGGAAGAGCGGTTTATGTTTCCGGTCGTCAACGTGCTGCCTATTCTGGCGGGTTGGGGACTACCGGCGTTTGTCGCTTATTTTCAGCGTGCTCGGTCCGTTGCGCGGCTGACGTTGCGTGGGGTGCTGTATTTCAGCGTTGGTCTGAATGTACTGGTGCTGGTACTGTTTCTGGTGCTGAACCCGTACTACCAGCTGGTTGAGTTCGGTCGTAAGCTAAACAGCCGTTTTTCGGGGGAAACCGCCACGATCTATTGCCTCAACCGAACCCCGTTTGAAACGGAGAACCACCTGCCGCTGACGTTCTACCACAAGAGCGTGCCCAACCTGAAACTGGTCACGGTGCAGAACATCGACTCGACCCGCTACCTCCGGCATGCGTGGCTGGCTACGACCTACAACGACGCGAAAGACCGCCTGCCCCTGCTCGACAGTCTGGGCTTCCGGCCACAGCTGTATTCGTCGATACCGCTCTGGCGGGTCAACGAATTGCTGCATGCGAAGCAGGCCAACACGATCAACGAAATCTGGGTATTGTACCGCCGGGAATAAGCCAGATAATGGGTCGATAAGCGTCATTTTTTGCCGAATAGCTCGGCGATCCGATAACTACTCCCGTAAATTCTTTTAGCCAAATCGGGCAAATTGTGGTTGTACCAATGCACCGCATCCATAATTGATAGCTACTCATGCAACAAGAATACCCCTTCGTTGTGCTGGTCATCGACGACGAGCCTCCCATCAGCGAAATACTGGCTCGGGTCGCCAAGACAGCGTTCCCGGAAGCCACGTTCGTCAATGCACGGTCGGCGCAGGAGACGATGGACTACATCAACAACGAGGCAGAGCTGCTTCCGAAACTGATTTTGCTGGACGTCGATCTGCACCAGTATCCCAACGGGCTGGATCTGTTGCCTAAGCTGCACGAGTGTCTGAAAGGAAAAGTGCCCATCATCATGCTTACCGTATCGAACGATACCGAGAATGTCCGGCGGGCAACGGCAGAGGGAGCCGTTGCGTTTACGCGCAAACCCAGCGATCTGGACGGCTGGAAGGCGTACGTGACCATGCTGCGCCAGTACTGGTATGAAACGGCCCGCGTACCGCTGCGGGAGGACGTAGACTGGTAACGCAACGTAGCTGGTAACCTTACTTCTTGCTGGGCAGCAGCGACACACGATACCAATAGTCGCGCAATATCGTCACGTAATCGACCCAGCCGTCGAGATCATACGGCTTGCGGGTATATACCGCTGCGCCCCGCGTGTAGGCGTCCGTAATGGCAGGCTGCGCATCGGAGGTCGAAAACATGATGATCGGGATTAGCTTGCGGGTCAGCGCCCGGATCTGCGGTAACAGTTCGATGCCGTTGATTACGCTATGGAGGTCGATGTCTAGCAGAATCAGATTGGGCTGTGGTTTGCTGGCATCATCCAGGTAGAGCAGCGTCTCCAGGGGAGAATTGGCGCTTATAAACGTAGCCTCCGGAAAGTGCTTCTTGCCCACGTGGCGCAAAATGTCGACCACCGGCGGCTCGTCGTCAACGATCAGAACAAGTAAGGAAGAAGCAGCCATATAGTTGGTTGTCGATGGGGCTAACGAACTACAGGCCCTGCTGTTTGTGGTGCTGTACCCGAATCGCCTGTGCAGCGGTCTGGTTCGGACACCGAGTAGCTAACCAGCGTTTGATCGCGAATGTTGCGATAAGGGCATTTCATCGATGATAAACGGGACAAGCCCCCGCAAACGCTGACCTGAAAAGAAAAACAGAACCCCTTCCGCAACTCCCGTCGTTCTGCCGTAATTTTGGGGCTTGCTTCGTTTCGCCATGCGCTCGCTGGTCAGTTATCTTCTTTTACTAGCCATCCTGCTGCCCACGCTCAGCCCGTGGGGGACGGTTGCTTACTACCACGCGAACAAAGACTACATCGCCCGCGTGCTTTGCGAAAACCGTGCGAAGCCCCAGCTCCACTGCGATGGGCAGTGTTACCTGGCCAAAAAACTCAAAGCCCAGCAGGACCGGCAGGACAAGGAAACGACCGAGCGGGTGCAACAGACCGCATCGATCCAGCTTTTCTGGCAGGATACACATCGGTTCGTTTTTGCCCCCCCCGTTGTCGTGCGTCAGCAGCCTTTGTTTGCCTACCAGCCGAGCCTGTACGCAACACCGGTTCGGGGCTTGCTGAAACCACCCTGCTGTTCGTCTGCCGTCTGAACGGCCGTCGGTGTGGGCCTGCTCGTCCGGTAATGGCTCCATCATAGCCGGCTGGCTTGTAACGCCGATGCCGGGTCGGCTTCTCGTTTGCCAGTTTCTCTGTATTCGCATGCCTGCGCCACCCGGCGACGGGCTATACCGCTATTCGTTATACCGATGACGATCAATCGTATCTATATGTTTCTGCTGGCAGGGTTGACCTTGCTGGCCTGTCAGTCGAAACCGTCGGCTGACCACACCGCCCATACGCACGCGGACGAGTCGGGTACGACCGATCCGCGACCCGCCGTCGGGGCACTGGAGCAGCAAATTCTGGCCCGCCACGACAGTGTGATGGGTGCCATGGACGAGTTGATGAAACTCAAAAAACAGGTGGCACAGCGCCAGACCGAACTCAGCCAGCAACCCGCTTCGGCCCGGCTCGACGGGCAAAAACAGGAAGCCCGGAGGGTTGCCGATGGACTGGAACAGGCCGATCGGGCGATGGCCGACTGGATGAACGGCTACAACGGCGATACGCTGTCGACCCTGACCGAAAAACAGGCGCTGCTGTACCTGACCGATCAGCAACGACGGGTAAACGCCATGACCGGGCAACTGCGCCAAGGCATCATACAAGCCCGCACTTATCTACGATGAACCGATTGAATTACCTCGACAATGGCTGTCGATTACCCGTTCAACACCTCGTTTTATGAACCTATCCCGACGTTTGTTTACCCTGCACAGCTGGTTTGGGCTGCTGACGGGTGTGTTTCTGCTGCTCCTTGGACTCAGCGGATCGGTGCTGGTATTTCGCCACGAACTGGATCATCTGGCCAACCAGCAACTGCTGACCGTCAGCCCGACCGGCCCGTCGGTTCCACCGGGGACGTTGGATCGCTGTTATCGGACCATCGTCCGGCGCTACCCCCGACTCGACGGTATTGCCTGGCTGAACCCCGACGCGGGGCCGACCGACGCCTACAATTTCCGGCTGTACCTGAACGATGAACGGTTGTTTACCTACGATCTGGGGCTGATCTCGTTGGACCCGTACACAGGGGCCATACTTCGGGAAGGAAAATCGGCCGACTTTACGCCCAGTTTCATCGAATGGCTGTTGCAGTTTCATTTCAGCTTTCAGCTTGGCGTGCCTGGTGCTGCCCTGACCGCGCTGTTTGGCCTGACGATGCTGGTATCGCTGCTGACGGGGGCAATTATTTACCGGAAGATGATTGGCAAGGTGTTGCTGTTCAGCGTTCGGATCAACCGGAAGAACTGGCGCACGATCAGCTCGGATCTGCACCGGATCGTGGGTGTCTGGTCGCTGTTGCTCAACGCCGTCATTTTCTTCACGGGCTTCTGGATGAACCTGTTTGCGTTCAAGGACAAAAGCTGGCAGACGGAGACCGTGCCGACCCGCCCCAACACGCTGATGGCGATCTCGGCGGATTCGCTGTACCACAAGGCGCTGCAACAGATGCCCGATCTCCAGCCGACCTACGTCTACCTGCCGACGCAACCCGAGCGGAAATTTCGGGTCAATGGGCCGCTGATCGATCAGTGGGTGTTGTGGGGAACGAGTAACCTGGTCAATCTCGATCAGCAGACGGGGCAGGTTACACTGGTGCGCCGGCTGTCGGAACTACCGATTGGTGAGCAACTGGAAGCCACATTCTTTCCCCTGCACGTCGGTAACTATGGCGGCTGGCCCGTCAAGCTGCTGTACGTGCTGATCGGCCTGACGCCCGGATTGCTCTCCATTACCGGCTTTCTGCTCTGGTGGCGACGCGCGCGTAAGCCAAAGCGCCCGGTGGCGACGGTACGGGTAACCGGCAAACCTGCTCGTCCGATAAGAACGCGAGCCTGACTAATCAGGCTGGTGCTACGGAGTTTTTTAAAAATGGTCTCCTGCGTCAACAGCGGGAGACCATTTTTTTTGTCGAGTTAGTAGACCGATTAAGCTCATATATTCCAAGAATAAGGACGATGCTAGTCATTGACAAGGAATTAATAAATAACAGATAGTCATTAGGTTACGTGAAAAAACTTATTTATTATTTTGTTTAATTTTAGTTGAACAAAATATATCTTTGTTGTGGTTAGTGTAATAAATAGATGTATCGGTAAACATAAACTTAACGACTCCATATGAATGGTTTTCAACTCTACAAAAAATACATCACATCAGGGCAAAATGCCGGACGCGATTCCGAGCAATGGGCGTATGCGCAAACACTAAATGAAGCGTTCAGCCTGGTCGGAACGACGCGGCTGTTTAATCTGCTGGAGCAGGCGGAAGCTACGAATCAGCGTATCGTGCTTCAGTATCCCTCATCGACGGAGGTGATTACCGGTGAAGCCTGTACACTCCAGTTGGCGAGCTGGGAGTCGACTCCCAAGCCGGCGGATCGGATGCCCGTCAGCAGCTGGTTCAGAGCGTACGAGTTCGACTATTGAGTAACGAATTACGGCAGTAGCAGCTCCGATCAAGTATCAGTAAGTGGCTGCTACCGCCGAGATGCAGGTACTGTTATTTTATCGTAACTGGCTGAATTGTAAAGATATAAATACAAAATCTGTTTTATTGTGTACAAAAAAGCGAGACCGCTCACACGGTCTCGCTTTTTTGTAGGTTGCTTAGGCTACCAGTCGTTCGGCGGGTACGGAGACAGCCTGCAGTTTTACGGTGGGCAATGACTTGATCACGCGGGGTTCGACGGACCAGCCCGTCAGAAACGTTTCAATCAGGTGCATCAGCAGGTCCTGATCAACCAGCCGGACCAGCACGACCGACGCAAACCAGCGGACAGGAATAAGCTGAGCCGCTTTGTGGTTTGGGTGCTTTGGGTAACTGACAAACGCCTGCTGACCGTCGGGAGTCAGGAAGTGAACGGTGATGTATTGTGGTCGATCAACGAAGCTGGGGTACGTGTACTGATAGCGGCCGGGCGTAAGACTGGTTGAGGAAGCTTGCATAGGTGATAGCTAAGTGTGTTCGTTAGTATCGCCGTATCAAAAAATGTGCCCTGTTTAAAGAACCATAAACAAAATAGCACTAAGAAGTAAATAAATAAACCCAACAAGCGATTTCTTGTTGCCTGATCGCCCGGCTAACTTGGTCCGTCGGTGGTAGATTTCGCGGTTGGACAACTGCCCGAAACGGACAGAATGCCCGGTACCAGCCGGTAGTATCGGTGGCGAAAACGCTGCACAGAAAAACGTATTGTACTGTCTACCAGCATGAGCCATCCGTCCGCAGTGAACCAGCCTGAAGGTAGGATTACCGGTCAGCGTAGGCGGGAAGAGGAAGCAGAAGGAAACCAGTGCTACGTATAGCACGCTACGTTGCAGCCGATGCGGACGCAGCCGATGTGGAGCAGCCGATGCAGAGCAGCGGGAAGGAAGCGAATGACGGATTAACGGCCCGTCGCCTACAGTAATTGCGCCAATACGCAGGCGCGGTCCTGTTCGACCAGAATACCCTCGGCAATTAGCGATAATACGGGCACGGGAATGCTCAGCGTACGAAAGCCACTGCCGATGTGTACAACGACCCGGTACGTACTGTCGGAACGGATTGCATGACCAACGTATCGGGCGGCTCGGGGACTGGCCATGTTCAGTAATAGTTGCAGTAAGCCCCGCTCATTGTCTGTTGCTAAAACGGGTTGGCTGTTCGCTAAAACGAATGGTGTAGTATTCAATTTAGTTGTATGGATAACGAGTTGTTGTCTAAATGTATAAATAAGATAATATAAAGCAAAAGGCGGTATATATGTATTTATTAAAAGGTAACTTATTAAATTACAGAGAGTTATTCGTAGGCAAAGAGTGTTTACTTACGAACAATAATTTGTATTTCGTGTCATTATAGTTGGTCGTTATTTATGATTTAGCTTTTTATACTACGTATCAATCATGGATGGTTATCAGCTTTATAAGAAGTATACGATGGCTGGTCAGCTGGCTAATTGGGATAGCGACGCGTGGCACTACGGGCAACTGGTGCATCAGGCTTTTTACCTGGTTGGTATCACCCGACTGTTTGATCTGCTGGAGCAGGCCGAAGCCGATGGCAAGCGACTGGAACTGCTGTATGCAGCCCCTGGGAGCGGTTGCCCGCCGGTAGCCTACGACGTGCAGGTAGCTGATACCGCACCACCGACGCTGATAACCCTGCCCGACGCCGGCTCGCTAAACCGACCAGCCCCGTTTCGAGGACTTTATCCGTGGGTATTCGTCTAGGAAGCGTAACCAGCCGCGCCTAACTGCTGGCAAACCACGTCTGACCCGGTAAGGCCGGGTGTATCACAAACAGCGAGCCAGGAGAGACCCCGCCGGGCGAGAGCGTAGCCCAATGCTGAACTAGGGCCTGTCGTCACTAGCACATCACGACCAATAGCAGACGGAAAGCCGGGGCGTAGCCGCGTGCCTGAGTGCGTGGTGACCGCGCGTACAGGTACGACAGGTAGCGATCAGGCTGGCCGGCCGGGTTTCACGGCCAGTACGGCGTCCCACTCGCGTTCGAGTTGCCAGAGGGCTTGGGTAAAGAGCAGCCCATCGAAGCTGTCGACGGGTAGGCGAAGTTGACCGTAGCGATCCGACAGCGTTACGGCGTGTAGCTCGTACCCCTGCCAGATCAGATTCGTGACGGCATCGAGACAATCGGCCAGATCGATGGATTCGTATTCGATTTCGCGGAACTCACCCAGGAAAGCCCCGTCGGTATTTCTGATAATGGTGGTTACGGTAAAGAGTTGCGTTGACGAGTGGGCAGAAGGCCACATAGCTAAGCAGTAAGTCGGTGGGGTAACACTAAGTCAACGTATACACATCCATTTCTGTGCCAGACTTTCTGTGCCAGATTTGGGGGACGCGTGTCTATTTCATCTTCTATACTGGTTGCGTACTAATCGAACCCTTACCCATATACGAGTCAACCTAACGGGTGATCGTGTGGTGTGCGCGATGAAACGGACGGCCAGCGAGACTTTAGGATTAACTTATCCAAAGGTGGCAACGGACGTTCGATCAACCTAAGCGGTGTAGAGACTGAAATGTGTATTAAAGCCGCTAAAGCGGCCAGGCTGGAGTTTGCCGGAGTTGACCTAATTAGGGAGAAAATGGGTCAGACTTATGTTACAGAAGTCGATGGGGATCTTGGAACGGTATAATTGATAACGCCAAAAAAAATCGCTTTCTTGAACTAATAAAATTCGTTCAAGAAAAGTCTAAAAAGAGAGTACCGTTACGGCCCAAGTACAGCTACCAAATGAAGATAAGACTGAAAAGCAAGCGGAATAGAAAGAAGAAGAAATATATGTGAAACGGTATAAATAGTTATTAGTTAAGGAAAATAAAGAAAAATTGAATTATAATGAACATGCTATTTAGGCTTCTCAAACGAAAGTTTGGATAGATAAATAACGGCATATGAGTTTATATGTTTTTTTGTTCTATTAAAGTTATTGCGTAACTAGCACAAGCTTTACTAATCGAATTCTATCCTTGTTCAATTAGTAAAGCTTGTGCTGCATTTAAAGTTGGGTGATTTGGGTCATAAAGTTTTTGCATTATATCAATCGCAGAAAGTAACGTTTCTTTGATTTTTTCCTTACTGTCAAAACCCTGTTCAATCATTACTCTTGCTAAATTGTAAAAGCTGTTACCAATATCGGGGTGATTATCTGGTAATATTTTAACTCTGATCTGTAATCCTTTCTCTATATATTCTCTCGCTTCATCTAGTTGTCCACCCCTAAGAAAAGTGAGTCCATTGTTATTAAAAGATCTTGCAGTTAATGGGTACTCTTCTCCGAAGTAATCTAATAAAAGATTTAACGATTTTTTATCGTATTCAATACTCATTTTTTCATAAGAAAAATTATTATATCTACGAAATAGATCGTCATAAATCATTGCAACGTTATTATAGCCTATAGCTAAGTTATGAGCATCTCGCTTCTCACCATTATTTGTTAAACGTTTCTCCTGTATTGATAACGCGTTACTATAAAGATCAAGGCTCGCTTGATAGTATCTCATTGCAACTTCAGGATTTTGAGAACTTCTAGCAGCTCCTTGATAAACGCCACCTAAATTACTATAAGTAGAAGCTATGTCATGATGTGTTTCAGGTAAGATCTCTCTCTGTATTTCCAGTGCTTTAAGTAGTGATATTTCGGCTTTTTCAAATTCTCTATTAATGTTGTGTATAACACCTAAATTTCCATAAGCTTGTGCTAAGATTTCGCTAATGTTTCCGTACAATTCAAATATTTTAATTGCTCTCTCACAATACATAATGGATCTTGGCATATCATGCAATCCCATATATATTAAACTGATACGATTACATACTAAGCCAAGTTCATACCTGTCATCACTGAAAAAATTGACTATAGACTCTCCATATGATAAATATATGCCATTCTCTATATAGCTAGTTGAGTTTCGTAAATAATACTCAGAGTTAAGTATTAATGGAGTGAAAAAATCAATAGAAAAACTAATTTTATTCTTTATAACTAGGCGCACAATAGGATGAATACTGTAGAAAGTACCATTCTTTTCAATCCAGCCTTTCTGAGTTAGTTTATTGATAGTATTGATAAAATACCCTTGTTTAGTATCCTTCTCGAAAAGTTTTACAAGAATCTCGACTGGAATTTCTTGGTTAGGTAGAACAGTGAAGTACCTTAAGTATAATTTTTGCTCATCACTAAGTTCATTTGGTTCAAACAGCAGTAGGATAAATTGGAAAACAGAGTTTTCTTCATTATCAACAGTGATGTCTATATTAACATTTTCATCCTTATAATCTTCATTGTAAACTTTGTTAGCTAATTCTTCAAGCTGTAGAAGTGGATTGTTTTGTGCAGCTTTCGCTAAAAGAATAATTAATTTAGTGTGAAAATTTATTTTCAGCAATATTCTTTTTACTGCGTTCTCGTCTACTTCATCTTCTCTACCATAATTTGCTCTGAACAAGTCTAACGCCTGTACTTCCGGAAGGTGGTTTACTGTAATGTTATTTTCTTTGTACGAATCTGGTATAGTTCGGCTTGTTATTAGTACATTCCAATTAAGTCCTTCTAATATCACTTTATACTTTCTCAACTCATTATCGTCGTTAACGCCGTCTAGTATTAATAATGAGTTTGATATTTGCTTTATATTTTGGAATAAAATGATTAAATTTTCTTCAGGACTGATTGTGGAGTTATACTCAAAGTTAGGGTTTATGTATTTTAAAGAATTTATTATAGATTCAGTAAACGAGCTATCAATTTGAACGTACGCAAAATGATTGTATTTACTTCTACTTGCATTTATGAAAGCTTTAGAACGTGTTGGGGAATTAAGTTTGGTAATGATCTTCGATACGCTGTAACATGATCTGGCTGTTGGCCAGATATAGCCAACTGGCCGAAGAAGAT
>NZ_PVTE01000019.1 GCF_003002825.1 Spirosoma oryzae
CCGTTGATATTCTATGAGTTCCATATTGCTTTAGTCGGCTTTAGCCGAATTTTAGTGAAGCCACCGCCTTTAGGCGGTCGGTACAGTTATCACTTACCAAAAAAGGGTTTTTCTATTTTTACTCGATCCAGCATTTCTATGGCTTGAACCGCTACAGCAGCTAATTGTAACCATTCATTACGAAGCCTCTTTGCCTGTTCGATAGTTGGATATTGGTTACCTAAAAAGTAGTCAACTACTTCCTTTGCCACCTCACCAAACTCTTCTCCAGCTATAGCTACCCAATCCGTTTGAGTACGAAAACTTTGGTCTCCCCACTTAACAAACTGTCTCTTTCGTTCATCACCTACCTCTTTAATCACATTGATCATTTTAAGGTAAGTATCATCAGGCATTTGCCTGGTTTGTGGACTTTCAAGCATTTGATATTAAGGTTTACGTTTTCCAAACGTACTTTGGAAGGCCCAATACTGATAACAGAACCAAACAAAAAACAAGCCCAGGTAATAAATTGGTCCTGTTTTTAAATATTCCCAAAAATTCATGATTGATTCAACATTTAGTTTAATCAGTAGTTCGCAGGCTTAATTCTTCCCGGTAAAACAGTTGCCGGTGACCATCGGAAAAAGCTACCTGGTACTGCTGGTCATCCGGAGCTTCCAGACCTTCTACAACCTGCATAACAACCCCGGATCGGCCCAGGTAATCTTCGTTACTACAGACGTCAACATCATCAACAATTCGAACCAGATCACCCTTGGTAACCGGGTTATTCATTGATTCTACGGTGGTCAATAGAGGGCTGGCTTTCTCCAGTTGAGATTGGGTAAATGGCATTCGGTGGTTTGGGAAAAAAGATCAGACAGGGTTTTCCGTCGGCAAAAACGTCAGATTCCGAGCAGCCTTCGGCCCGGGCCTGATCGGTCAGTGATTCCGGGTGCATACCAAACTCGATGTCTCCAGCCTGATTATACCGGTAGCGACCCGTGAAGATGTCCGGATCCAGCAGGGATACCCTGAGATAGGGTTTCCCGTCCTTGGACTCGTACGGATTGGCAATCAGAATGGCTGTATCAGCCGGAAAGCTGGCCAGAAAAGGAGTGAGACTACCGGCCGTTTCCAGTTCGGTAGTCAGTTGTTCAACAGTCATAATCAGAATCGTTCAAAGTGACCGGTTAAAGTATTGTGGTAAAACGATGTCAGAGCCGGGTTATCAACTGTTGGATCGATCAGATCGTTGGTGGTATCCTGGATTGTCAGCGGCAACAGGGAATAGATAAAGAGGATCATTTCCCGGTACAGCTCTGGATTGGTAATGAACCGCCGGGCGTGATCATCCCCTTCCCGGCCGGCATTCTGAATAACCATTACCGGTTGATTCTGATACCAGACAGTAGCCAGCTGCCAGTACCGGCGGCCGTCGAAGTTGAAAAATTTCAGGGTTTTAATGACAACCCGGTCGTTTTTGTCCAGCACATCCTGGTCCAGGTAATTCCAGAACTGATCAATCTCGGGAATATGGTTATAGTAACAACCCCGGAGATCATTCAGGTCTTTGCTTTCTGATTCAACCGGGTACTGATAAAGTTCATTGGCCGTCATGACGGAACGATAAAGTCTTTGGTTGAATCAAACGGCTGGAAGTTTCCCCGGTTAGTCTTAACTACTTTTTCCCACCGGTTCATCCGCATGTTATCGACCAGGATATCCGTACCACCAACCAATTTTACCTCATCCTGGCTGTAGGTTTTACCGAAATAGTACGTACCCGACACGTTCTGTTTACTACCCGTTAAGGTTTCAGTACTGGTATTGACAATCGTCTGGTCGTAGAATCGGTAGCCAAAAGGTTCTCCCAGGTAACCATTGGTTTTTACCGGTAGAAAAATGTCCCGGACTAGGACTTCTTCAATTATCGATTCAGAAAAGAATGAACCGGGATACAGGTATTCAACAAAATGTTTGGTCATGGTTTGTAGTGGACAAGAGTTACGTGACAATCCGTCAGTTCAGCTTTCATAATCTGTTTGATTCGGTCGCGATCTCCACCAGCCAGTCCGCCCCCGATAAGGGGTAATCCCAAGTATTTGCCTTTGTAGAGTCGGTTTAGTTTACGAAGACAAAGAGTTAGAGCCTCGTAATCCAGTTGAACAGCAGTTGCCCCGTAGTTGTACTGGGTATACAGGTTACACACCCACAAACCCCGTTCTCTTCCGTACGTAGGAATATGATGGACCTGAACTCGACCCAGCTTGTCAATGGCTCCCTTGTACTGAATAGCTTCCAAAGAAAAATTAGCTGGGTTATTGGTCCCGAACTGATAATTCATTTGTCTGGCTATACCCGATCCCTGTACACATTGACAGTTACAACCGTGAGCGATAACGTCAAATTCACCCGCCAGAGCCATAGTGATCAGGTTGCCGTCTACTTCTTGGAATGAGCTAGTCAGCATCGTTGAACTCAGGTAAACGATCTAGGTCGTCCAGGTACGGATACCCTGGAAAGTAATCACAAACCGAACCTTTGACTACAGGTTGATTTTTATTTGCTTCGAAGTACTCTGGATCAACAATTGAAAAATTGTAGAATCCATTATGGATAGCCTTCTCCAGAATATATTCAAGGTCAACATTTGGTATATCCCGGAGTTTCCTACCGTCCTTCAGTTGTTTGACCTTTTCGGGATTGCGGTACTTGGTTTTCTTGATAGCCGCAATAGCAAACTCCCGGGTAACCAGATGGGTGGTTTTAATGCTCATGAATCTTAATAGAAAAGACCGTAGCCAAGACCAAGACTACGCCGACCGTTCTGATCCGGACCACAGAAGAAAATAGGTTCTGAGTCGTCCTTGATGACGGTAAGCTGAATCTCCGGGCTGTGAGTTTGAATAAAGTCGATGAACAGGTTGGTAATCGATTCTGAATCCATCTCTAGTTTACCATCATCGACGGTTAAGTAGATGGATTCATAGGCTTCGAGTGGTTTGTCGATTCCCAGCTGACGGAGTTGTTCCTGACTGAGCAGATTGTCTTCGTAGTCTGTACAGGGAAATTCAGTTAGTCCCTGTTTATCCAGTGCTTTCCACATGGCCGCCCGGACATAATCCCGGTCGTAATTACTAGACAGGTAAACTTGCTGGGTTTTTCCGTGACCATCATCCGAGAAATCACCGATTGTTAAATTAAGCTTGTACGTCATGGTGTAGTTTTTCTTTTAGCCGGTTAAATTCAGATACCGTGATTTCTTCCATACCGTCCAGCGGGGTGTATTCACAGTCTTCTTTCACCGATAACAGGTGATAATCCGTACCCCAGGTTACCCCGACGGTAGCAATAAACCGGTCTCCAATGGTCTGGTGCTGGTAACCGACAGCCTGATTCAACTCCCAGATAGTTACTTTGGGAATCGCTTCGATCCGGGTCAGCAAAGCTTCATTTTTCTTAAGTTTTTTGGGAAAGAAACAGTTCTGGTGTTTACTGGTATACACCGGTTTCCACCCGTCCGGTTGACTAGAAAACCGAATCCCCAGCATTCCACCGGTCAGATACGAAAATCCACCGTTCAGCCATTCAGTGGCTCCCAGTTCATCGACCAGTTGTTTACTGACTTCATCGGATTGGTGGATTCGGTCTTTGATGTGGGTCAAGTCAGTATACGCCTGACTACCCTTCATTACTTTGTACTTCATAATCAGTCTTTTGAATCCGAACTTGGCATCAGCAGAAACGTAATGATCCAGATCCACGGAGAAGCATCTTTCCAATAGATCAGGTAAACCGTTCCACCAATGAGAAACATCAGGTAAATCAGTTGAAACAGACTTCGGTAATTCATAGATAGTAGAATTCAATGATCCAGTGAAACCAGCCGATCTGCAGTCCGTAAGCCGCCGGGGATCGCTGGTAGGTATCGGAAATGACCGAAAAACCAAGTCCCCGTCGGTGGGGAAAGAACCGGATACCGGTCAGGGTCGGAAAGGCCCAGTAGAGCTGGACGATCAGACAGATCAAGCCGAAGAAAATCCAGGCCAGAAAATGCAGCCAGTCACCGGTTAACCAGTTCTCCAGCAGCTTGTAACCCAGCGTCAGACTGAGCCCGTAACAAAGTATAACCCGGTACCGGCCCGCTAGCCAGTACAGAAACACAACCAGATGTAGCATGATGAAAGGGGTCAATGTGCCCAGCAAGGAGCCGTCATGAGCTCCGATTCCATGCGGATACCGATTAAATACCGGGAGCCGACTTCTTCCATAATCCGCTTGATTTCCAGGCCCAGTTCGGGTTGAGCCTTGGGAATCTGAACCAGGTATTCGTCGTGTACCTGAAGTTTAATTTTACAATCCAGGTTATTGGTTCGGAAATACCGATCTAGCTCGATACCGGCTTCTTTAGCCATACTGGCTGCCCCAGCCTGAATCGGAAAATTACAGGCCTGCCGCTCGATCTGGTGGTCTTCCTTGAGCTTTTTGACGTGCTGGTTAAACCACTTGACCCGGTTGTACTTGGTACCATCCCGAACCGATTTGGTTCGTACCCCTTGCTGCTTAATCCCCTGCTGGTAACGGCTTAGCTCGGGCAGACTGTTGAGAATGTTCTGGTAGACCCTTTTGGCTGTGGGCATGTCAATATTCAAGGTACCAGCAATACTACCCGGACCCGCCCCATAAAGAACTCCGAACAGAACCGGCTTGTGGTCATTCCGATACTTCTTGTTTTCCGACTTGGACACGATCAGATTCGGATTACCCGTAATAATCCGGTAACTACCCTGAGCCAGGTAGGAGTGTAAATCCAGCCCGTCGGTAAAGGAAGCCATCAGCATGGGATCCTGGGAATTAGAAGCGGCCAGTCGAAGTTCCTGACCCGAAAAGTCACAGTCGACGAACACGTAATCTTCTGAGTCCGGGACAAAACAGCTCCGGAGTTCATCCAGATTCGGGATATTTTGAAGATTTGGTGAGCCCGAAGACAATCGTCCGGTGTCGGTAAAACACTGGGAATAACTGGTATGAATCCGACCTGTTACTGGATTGATGAAGGCAAAAAAGTTCTCTCCGTAGGTCGATACCAGTTTGGCCATACCCCGATACTGTAGTAGTAGTTCCGTGAACCGTCGAAGTTCCGAGTTCGGGTTATCGATCAGATACTGTTGCAGGAGGTCTTCACCAGTCTGAGTAATCTGGGGAGCTCCGCATCGGTTGTAAATGGCCTGAATCTGCTGGGTGGAGTTCACGTTGAACTTCTCGATAACCCGGCTTTCCGAGATGGTTTCCCGCAGGACGGTTTCCGAGAATAGATTCAGCTGACTTTCGGCTTCGTATTTTCCCCGCTTTTTGGGCTTCAGACTGATTTCACTTCCCAACAGATCCGGAAACAGATTGCTTAGCCGTTCGACTTCTCCCCGGAGCTGGGTCAGTGCTTCATCGGCTTGACGGGCAAACTCCTGACTGGCAACCAACCACTTTTCCCGGTCCAACCGGATACCTTCCAGTTCTACCTGACTGATGATGGGCAAGTACTGGTTCTCTAGTTCGATACAGGCTATCAGCTTCCACTTTTCCGCCCGTTCCCGGTGCCGGTCGTACAGATCCGGTAAATACCGTAAATCATTTACCAGGTATTCAATCTCTCCGTCTTCGATGGGCTTAGCTTTATCCCGGTTAATAAATGAAGACCGACCAGACTTATCCAGTTTTACCCCGAAATGTCGTTCCAGACAGGCATCCAGACTGTGGCTGAGATCCATGCCATTGTAGAGCACCTGAGAAGACAGCATCGTACACCAGATCCGGGATAGAGCAGTTCGATACCGACAGGCCAGCAGTTTCCAGTCGTAGTTGACGTTGTGAAACACCCAACGGGCTCCCAGGAGTGGTTCCAGAGCCTGCTGGATTTCGGTTTCTGAATAACTGGTCAGATCCACGATGTAATACTCCTGCCGATCGTAAATACCAAGCAGGTACGGATATAGCCGGTAGGGATCGAGTCCGTCGGCCTCCAGATCGGCAAACAACTCATCCCGGCCGATCAACTCGCTTAACGTGGACAGAGGAAGGACCGGCCGGGCTAAATCCGTTTGTGAGCTAATGTATTTCATAGCTAACGGTATGGTCTATACGTTTACTACAGGTAGTAGCAGATCAGGCAGGTGGACGGAATGATTCAGGTAAATCTCCTGCTCAGCAGGTCCCATCTGGTTAGTCAGCAGCAGGAGTTGTTCGAGCCGGATAGTAGGAGATTCGTCCAGCAGTTCGTGGTAGGCTACGTAGCCCTTGTAGATCCGGTAGAGCCGGATGATTTCACCGACTACCATTAATTGAATTTCTGATTGACGACAATCGGATCACTGGCTTCCGGTCCCCAGGCTGTCAGTACGAGATAACCCCCTTTGACTGGCTGGAGTACAACGGGATCGAGTATTTCCTGGATGACAGCTTTAGGTTGAATCAAACTGAGAAAAAACCCGGTCTTTTTGGTGTTTTCCTGTTTGAAGTCTTTACTAGGAGCACAAATCTGGAATTGAGCATTAACTGACGAATACCGTACAGTCTGAACTAAATCGTGATCACCAAGCTCAGTATTGATTCGGTCTTTTAGGAGACGTTCTAATACGTAATGGCTCCCGTACGACCCTGAACCATACTTGGTCAGATCATAACTACCTATTCCCAACTCGTCGTGTTCAATCAAATGATTGATTTTGTTTAGATAAGCCACCAACTTTTTCATATTAGCTCCTCTACGAGTACCGACTTCATCAATCTGATAAAAAGTAGGTTCATCAGTACGATTCAATCGAAATGATTCGATTTCTTTCAGATTTTTCTCTGGCACAAAACCCGTGTACTGTTTGATGGGACCACAAACCAGCTTATACTTTTCACAGATCTGTTCAACCTGGGCTTTTGTGATAAATTTTTGATTTGGGTATCGGAGTGAATAATCCTGGATAATCCGGGCCTGTTTAACGGCCTTTTCCCGTTTTTCCAGTTCTTGCTGACTATCAACAACCTGAGAACTGGACGTGAATCCCAGCTTTTGCAGTCGAGTCACTTTGTCAACTTTTTGCGGGTCCACCCCGTCAATCAGTAATTGGCTTTCAGCCAGTAACGTGTCACCAGCCGTACGAAAAGCATGGTGGATTGCTTCAATCTCGGGTGAATACATACGAATTGAGGGTTAAAGGGTGTATTTATTTCGATTCCAGGAGTTGTTTGACCAGCTGTTCCTTGGGAAGGGCCAGTAATGAATCCTTTTTAGCCTGAGTAGCATTACCCAGCAGATCACCCAGTTCAGCTTCCCGGGCTGCCTGCTGAATCTGGACCCGGAGAAACCGGGTAATATCGGCCGGCAAGGCCCGGGCATTGGAATCCGACTGGATAAAAGAACCGATATAACCACCGGTCACGATCAGGACTGCTTCCTTCCGGGTTGGGGTTCCAATAAACAGGAGCCAGAAGATGGGACAAAGAAACAGCAGGGATCGCTGCCAGAACAGAGTATTGGCAAACCAGCCTTCCAAAGTACCTTCTCCACGGCTTTTGTATTTGGAGTAGTCATCAGTGAATAGTAGGACCAGGGATAGCACTACCAAACCAATGGTTGATATAATTACCAAGGCTTTAAACAGGGTATTCAACCGGTCGGCAACCGAGAACAAATAAAATAACCAGTACAGGTTCATTGAAGAAGGGGTTCGTCAGGGGAAAGAATACGAAGAGCCGTCGAAAGGTACTCCTGGGGAATCTGGACGGTTTTCAGGATCACGGTATCACCCAGGTAGGTCCAGCCCGATCGGGTCGGGGGTTCAAGCGTGTCACCCATGGGGGAAAGAACCTTGTAGGTTAGTTCCCGGGTGGTCAGATCAATATCCTTGATCCAGATGGAAGCGTAATGGTCGAGGGGTAATTTGACCCAGTGGACCAGGCAAATAGTTGGATTGTAATCGATTACGGCCATAGGTAGTGGAAGACCGTCAACAGCAGACCATAGAACAGCAGGTAGAGAAAAAGCCTGCCGTTAGTAACGGGCTTCATAAGCAGCCAGCAGCTTAGCCAGATCGACCATGAACTGATTCCGGTTCGGATTGGCTACCGAGATAGCCGTCGAGAACTGAAGTGTCAGTGATCGACGATCTTCGTAATCCCGAAGCTGCTGGGGATAATCCCGGGCCAGTTGTCCTGGATGATGAAGCCCGGCTGGTGAGGTGACGGTCATGATTTTAGGAAAGGATTGTTGGGTGAATTACTGAACTCACAGTCTCTCATCACACTTGAAAAAGAACCGGAGCCGAAAATTTCGCTTAATGCTTTAGCTTTAGATTTTGAGCCTGGTATCCAAAACCGTTTAAAAATGATTGGCTCTACTACAGGTTCACCGGTAGACCAAACTAGTTTTGTTTTTGGTTCAGGGGTTACACTCCAAACATCAAAAGCTTCGGAGTCATCGTGAAGTCCATCTCCGTGGAGAATGTATTTTCCCTCGAATTTGGCTTTGACCAGTTTAGCCAGCCGTTTGTTTTCTTCAGTGGTCATACGTCAGCTCGACTCCGATAAACCGGTTGTTCAGCCAGACGCCGGCTTGCAGGGTGTTCTGGGTAGCCGTCTGCTGACCGTAGAAAGCCAGATCTCCTTTTTCAAAGAGCTGAACCAAACTCATCCGGGTCGGCCGGTTGATCTGACCGAACAGACTGACCAGTTCCTTCAGATCTTCCGGAGCGGCAACCGAGACACGGGTAGCCCGACCGAAGATGCGGTCAAGCGTAGTGGACATAGCGTGACTAAACCGGGTGAACTCGACGGGCTTCCAGACGGCTTCGGTGGATTTAAGGGTAACTGGGTTAATCCAGGTCCGGGGCTTGTCCAAAAATTTCTCCCGCTGGGTACGGAAGTAGGCTTCCGAGCCAGGTTCGTGTCTGGGGTATTCCTTTTTGGGTTCTTTGGGAATCGAACGGTCAATCGGGGGCCGTTTGTAGGGACCGGCCGATTTGTAGGGGCTGTGTTTTTTTGGTTTGCCGGCTGTTTCAGTAACCGGGCCAGTTTCTGTCTGTACCGGGGATCCCGGGCGTAGGTTTGGTAAATCCAATGGGAATAACGGGAATAAGAGGTGAGACGGTGTTTACGGATAACGGTTTGCTGCCAGCGGGCAAAATGACTGACAGATGATTCAACCGAGCGATAGCCGGCCCATTTACCGGCCCGGTAATCCGAATAGGCTCCGTGGATGAAACCATAGGGGTTCAGATGTCTTCGGAATAACCGGGATCGACCGTTGGCCGATTCATGAATCATCTGGGCTACGGTAAGGGCTTTGTAGCGGATAGCCGGGTGAGATTGAACGAGCCGAACGGCTGAATCAAACGGACTTACCAGCTGGAGCAGCAGGGTACAGCAAAGCAGGAACAAATGTAAGGGAGACCGGATCGACGGGGCGTATCTCCAGGGGGAGAAAGGCAGGATACCGGTTCACTGGTGAAGAGTCCAAAGATACGGGGATTCACCGGAGAAATCAAAATTAGTCCCAAAGCCGGACCCAATACTTGGCAAACAGATACAGTCCTTCCTGCATGTATTCGTCGGCCAGGACATCATGATCTCTGGAATCCCGGCTGATAACCAGCTTCATCGCTTCAATCATGTGGTCCAGTAGTTTTTCGGTTCCTTCCTCTCCGAGTTCATGGAAGAAAACATGACTGTTTTTTTTGTAGGTTTTCAGCCGGGGTAGAACAAACTTGGCAACAGTTAGTCCCAGATCCCAGGCTTCGGTATCATCGTAGCCCCGTTTAATCCGCTGGTTCTGGTACTTTCTCAGACGAGCTTTAGAAAGATCCTGGGAATCATCGATCAACGAAAAGTTGATGTTAGGAATACCCAGATATTTGGGGTCTTTTGGGTCTACTACAAAATCAGCCACAGTTGATACAGTTTAACTTGAGATAATCACTTTTGATCCGCTCCCAGGGTTCCAGGTTCTTCCGGGGCAGGAAGTATTCTAGGTAAAGCTGATCGGAGAAGGTTCGTTCCAGACCGAAGGTAAGCCACCACTGAACCGATACGTGGTCCACATGGCTCATGATCTGAACAAGGTTTTCAGGGGTTAGTTTGTACATTGGGTGAATAGATCAGTTAAGAATTGGGTGTATCCGTCCATTTCAGCGGGAGTCAGTTTGGTTTCCCGGTTACCAGCTACATTCAGAACCCGGATGTTGTTAGCCTGAAGCCAGTCCAGTACTTCCCAGACGTCGATATAACCCAGACTACCGGAGAACAATGGTTTACTAAGTTGTTTGGCTAACCGGGTAGTCAACTTTGATCCCTGGCTGTTCAAATCTCCCAGTAACAGGGTTCCGTCGGAGTCGATGATGTTCTGCCGGGTCCGGGGTGGATAGTCCGGGGAATTCGATTCAACCAGTCCAAATACGGTACCCAGGAGTGGGTTTGGTCCAAATTCAGTCCGAAAACCTTTGGGAGCTGTTCCCCCGGTTTTGAAACCCAAAGCCTTGGCTACACTGATTCCGATCGTATCGATTCCTGACTGTCCTCCGGAACGAACTTGATCAAGTTTGTACATTGGTTTGATTGAGTTTAGCCAGAGCTTCCAGGACTTTTTCCTGGAAGGGATCAACGAGTCTGAAACATTTTTTGTAATAAGCTGGAGAACCAATTGACTGGTTTTTCAAATCCTTCAATATAATCAAGTCAACACCAGCCATTTGTACCGTGTAAATATCTCCTACTTTAGCAACTGTATTATTCAGATCCGGATCATCCAAACTAATCACCTGAACCCGATCTCCTACTTTAAAGTCCTCCATTGGCGTTATTATTTTCCTGGTAGAGCTGATACACTTTAAGCTGAAACGGATCGACTAGCTTGAAGCATTTACTATCAAGTATGGTATTCCAACCCCTTTTATTTTTCAATTCTTCAATTCGTAAAAACCAACCCTGTCCGGTAACTTCTTTTACCGTATAGATCTGGCTTAAAACAGCTCCCATTTTTAGCAAATCTGTGTCAGACAAATCCAGCAACTGTACTTTATCCCCCGGTTTTAATTCGTTCATAGGCTTCTCTGACTTTGGTTTGAAAAGGATCTTCCCGTTGGAAACGACTGTTACGAAACCAGTGTCCCTGACAAGGGTCTGTAGTAGGGGCATGTAATTGGACATAGCCGTCTTCTTCAATACTAACCTGGTACCGACTTCCAATACGTATAAACAGGTCAACACTGTCGTTTTCAATACAAATAACCCAATCTCCGACTTTTAATTCTCGATCCATTCCCACATTGTCCAGTGTCCGTTCAATTCAAAAGCATCCGGGTGATTCTCCGCTCCTTCCAGCCAGAATACCTGCATGTGTTTATACCGGCTGGATTTGGTAATCAGATCGGTTTTGACCTGTTCCAGATCTCCGCCAACACCCCGGCTAAACTTCTCACCTACCGATAGTAACGACCGTACTTTATCGGCTAGGTTACTGGTATTGTTGAAAGCTGTATACCCAGTAATCCAGAACAGAATTCGTTCGGCGGGTACGTAAAACAGATTATCCATTGTCGAGTAGTTGTTTGGCTTGTAAAACTTTGAGTTGAAAAGGGTCAATCTTATCAAATAGCTCAGCAGCTAAGATTATAGATTGATTCTTAACCCGAATAAAATTCCCGTCTGACCAAACAACCTGATGACACGAACCAATAGTCACTTGAAGCAGGTCAAACAATTCTTTCAACGATTCTTTTCTTGGTTCCCGCTGTCTTATAACCCAATCTCCTGGTTTAAAGCTGTTCATCGAGTTGCTGTTTTGCCTGTAGTACCTTTAACTGGAATGAATCTACTGGTTTAAACCGTCCACAGCTTATAAAACCTGTTCTAGTTACCGGAGTATAATCTACACCGTAAACCTTTATCCAATTGTCATCCCTGACATCCCGGATTTTGTAGAGCTTATTTTCAATTAATAGTTGGTCGGCTCGATCATAGTCAACACACACAACCCAGTCACCTACGTTCAATTGTTGCATGTTGTTTTGCTAGTTGATAAACCTTTAGTTGGAAGGGATCTACCAATTGAAGTCTGGATTCATCTAAACCCTGAAAAATACCTACTAGATCTACTATTCCGGGAGTTCGGACGTTTACACCTTCAACCTTATAAATCTTCCCGTACTCTAGTCCATAAGCCGGATCAATACAAACCACGTAATCACCGGGCTTGAAGGGATTTGTCGAGTTCATCCTTGATTTGTTTTACTTTGATTTGGAACGGGTCAACGGGAATAAAACAGACAGGGTTTATCCAGAATAAATATGGATCATCCACTATTTCGTTATTTTTGGTTCGACTACCTCTTATGTTACCAAGAACTGATACCTCTGTTATCTGAAAAATATCCCCTACTTCCAGAATGGTTGAATTACAGAATTCGGCATCTACGTTCACACACTGAACCCAGTCTCCCGGTTTAAATTGATGGTTCATCGGTTGGTGGTTTAGCAGGCATCTTATTACGAGCTTCTCTAATTTTTGTTAAAAAAGGATTCTCTCTGACCAGATTTTCATAGGGGAAGTAAAGCCATTCCAAACCAGACAGCTTCACAAAAGCCCAGCCCAATCGAGCAATCTGATACGAACGGTTATTATCAAACTTTGGATCATCAACCGACTTAGTAACTCGAACCCAATCCCCTATTTTAAATTCGTCATTCATCGGCTTCAGGTTTAGGTAATAGTTGGTCCCGGGTTAGCCGGACCTTGGTTTGGAATGGGTGTTCCTTTGTCAGGTATTTCATAGGAATAAGCCACCGTTCCAACCCTTTAACTTGTACAGCATGTAAACCACGGTATATTATTTTGTAAGGCTTGGCAACAAATACCTCGTTAATAGCTCCCGGCTTAATGAACACCCAGTCTCCTACCTGAAAGTCAGATCTCATGTTGCTCTTTTATGGTTCGGATTTTGGTTAAAAACGGGTGTTCTTTTTCAAAGTAGTTGGTATACATCCAAGGTGAATAACAACGTCTTTCTTCAGTAGTGAAATTCAACTTTACCCAGTTGTAAGTACCGTCGAAATCGGTATCCAATATCTGGTACCTTTCTCCTTTGGTCAGTTGCTTGAAAACCTTATCGAGATGGGTTATATCATCCAGAACTACTACCCAGTCTCCAACGGCAAACGGATGATTCATGGTTTGGATAAGTTAGCGTCCCGGATCTGACGAACTTTAGTCTGGAAGGGATCCTCTTTTTCAAATCGGATATAACTCATACCCATATCACTGTTTTCTATAACAATTGGATTACCATAAGCAGATATTCCGTATACTTTGTAAAGTTTACCAATTGTTAAATTTTCCTCTTGACCCTGATTTCTAATACAAACAATCCAATCCCCTACTTTAAAGTCATGCTTCATGTTGTAATTTGGTGGTTAGTATTTTGGCTCGGAAGAGATCGAGTGGTTCGAATCGGGTAGACCAGAAAAGTTCGGGATTACCGGTTATTGTCAGTTTTTCTCCGTCGTAAAATACAGCTGAAACCTGATATATTTTATCCATTTCCAGCTCCTCTTCCCTATCAGAATTATCCCGACAGATTACCCAGTCATTTTCCTTTATCACGTCTTTCAAGTTTAGCTTTAGCTTCTCGGATCTTAGTCTGGAACGGATGTTCGGGTTGAAATCGATTGACAGTAAATTCTCCCCTTACTCCTTTAAGTTCACACATTTGAAATGTGTAACCATGTATTGCTTTAACCTGGTAGGATTTACCGTTTTCCAGGAGACTGGAATAACCTATAGTATTAATACAGATTACCCAGTCTCCCTGTTTAAAGTTGGCTACCATTAAGCAGCTTGATTGAAGTCTTCAGGGAATCGATCCCGGTTCAACTGGGCAAACTCACCCCGAAGTTCCAGACATTTAGTATCGTAGGCAATGGCAGCCAGCTTCTCAGTCGGCTGAGTCGGTAGGATATACCGTTTTCCCTCGTGAGAAATAGCGGCCCGCCAGCCTTTCCCCGTATGAGCCAGGTTAACCCCCAGGTATTTGGAGTTACCGGCTTTCCGAGGAGTCGTATTCCACTGGTTCTGAGACCGGGTAACCCAGCGGCAGTTTTCTCTGCTGTAGGGACCCTTGGAGTCCCGCCGGTCGATCTGCAGATTCTCCCCGTAGCCCGGCAGCATATCCTGGTAGAATGTGTCGAACGTATGCCATTCCTCGGCCACGGTAATTCCCTTACCCCCATACCGGCCGTAATCCTTGTTTCCGGGGTTGTAACACCGCCGTTTCATTTCTTTCCAGACGTCGTAGAGCTTCTGCCGATCGGTTCTGGGCGGGTTCTTCCCATTACAGCCACAGGAAAGCAGTAGGCCGTTACGGAGTCGGTAGGTTTCGGTTTCCAGTTGTTTTCCACAGATACACTGGCAGTGGTAGAAGACTTTGGGAGATTTACTCTTACCGGATTTGGGATACCGGAGTTCGACTGACAGAATCGTCAGATCAGCTACCTGTTCACCAGGAGCATAGGCAATATGAGCCATCAGGAAATAGCAGAAAAAGACCAGTCAAGAGCTGGCAGGGCCGTGAAGAAGAAAGGACGGGGACAGAATCCGGGCCGGATGGAGTCCCAAAAAAGGGGTAGAGCTACCCGAAAAATAAAGAAGAAGTAGAGGTCCCGCTGGGATTTCTATACCAAAGATAGCAAATTTACCGGGAAACTGGTTGTTCTAAAGATGACCGTTTACTAACAATCAGAGCAGATAAAGCAAGACCCTCGTAGCCAAAAACCGACCCATGACAGACCCGTAGTACAGGTTGGTCAGTCGGTTAAGGCCACGAGGGCAGTCTTTGTCAGCTGATTGACAGCTAGTTAGGCGTTGTGACCCCGAAGCGATTCGAACGCTTGACCGTCTGCTTAGAAGGCAGATGCTCTATCCAGCTGAGCTACGGGACCCACTTGCTCAGTTTTAGCCGACACACCCTACGGATTGTCCTAAAACTAAGCCAAATGTACGGGCTCAGGCCCTATTTTGCAAACCAATTACCCAGTCTGCGCGTCATGCCCTGTTTCGTCGGTCGCTTTTTATGGCTTGTACTGTGCAGCCTTGTCGTTGATCTTCCCACTTGCCTATCCCAGCCAGTCGTACGTGAGCTTGTCGTTTCGGATTCACTGCTGCGAGCGCATGTCTACAATCTGGCAGCCGATAGCTTGCAAGGCCGTCGAACCGGTACAATCGGGCAGCGTCGGGCAGCCGCTTATTGCCAGCGTGCGTTGCGCGCAAGTCATCTGACGCCCGTTTTCAAGCTGGATTCCGTTCGAACCTCATACCGGCAAACATTCCCCATTGTCTTTACGAATGTAGCCACGTTCGGTAGCCTGCCTGGTAACAGTACCAGCTATCGGCAGGCCGAACTAGCCGACGGCCCCTTATCACATCAGGATAGCAGTCGTGCATTGTTCGGCATCAATCTGGGGGGGCTTCTGCCCGGCCTTGATCTAAAAAAGGAGATTATCGTCGTATCGGCGCATTACGATCACGTAGGAGCCTCCGGCGGATTGGTTTATCATGGTGCGGACGACAACGCGTCGGGAACAGCGGCTGTGCTGGGTGTAGCCGCCGTTTTCGACAGCCTGGCCCGAAAGGGACTACGTAGTCGGCGCACGGTGCTGTTCGTGCTGTTTTCCGGTGAGGAAGACGGGCTGCTGGGGTCGGCTTATTTTGTCGCCCATCCGCCGGCTTCACTGACTCAATTCGTCTGCGCACTCAATGCGGATATGGTCGGGCGGGTTGACGATGACCACAAACGAGCACCAGATTATTGCTACGTATTGACAGACGCCAACGGGAGTAGCCTGAAAAAAACGGTGGAACAGGTCAATGCACAAACGGTACAATTGATCTTGAATCGGGGAGGTTACAACACGGACGATGATCCCGAACAGTTCTTCCGTCGTTCCGATCAGTACAGCTTTGCCCGACTTGGTATCCCGGTTCTTTTTTTCACTAACGGCTCGCACAGCGACTACCACCGGCCTACCGATACCGCCAAACGTATCCGGTATGACGTGTTACGGAAGCGAGCGACGCTACTCTTTCAAACGGTTTGGGCCCTGGCAAATCCAGCCCCCTGACCCTGTATTGCGTCGCGGCTTCTTCGTGAGCCCAGCAAAAAATAGGTAAGCGGCTTTTTTCGCGAAGCCTGGTCCCTTACTTTAGCCGTTCGTAAAGTCCATCTTTTTCACTCTTAACCGGCTGTCCGAGCAGATACTACTAATCAAGACGGCTTTTTTCGACATGAACCAAGACATTAGCCACGAAAACATTGGCCGTCAGTTGGAAGACGAAGCCAACAAAATACAGGATCGTCAGATCGAACAGCAGTTTCGAGACGCATTTCTCCAGCTAGACCCCAACATCAATCTTGCAGCGATCACGATCGTCAGCGATATAGCCAACGACAACCTGATGATCGACGGAGTCGACGACGATCTTATTGACCGTGCCGTTGAGATCGTGCGCGGGGAGCACGACAATGCAGAGCTATAAATGCAGAAATGGCTACCAATCAGGTCACGCACGGGCGCAACCTGACTGGTAGCCATCGTTTGGTCGTTGGTCGACCTTACTGCTTGACCTGTACGGGTAGATCTTCCAATTGCGCGTAACTGAGTTTCCAGATTCCGTCGGCTGCTTTTTTCCAGAGCAGCATATAGTTCCCCTCACCGTAACCGGCTTTCTCCCCGGCAGCCTGTGGTAAAACGTCGACCGAAAACGTCCCCGCTTCGTAGGCGGTCTGCGTGTCGTTTACCGAACTGATTACGCTGGTTTTCAAACTTTTCGTCGTGGGCATCGTCGCGTTGACCCATTTCTCGGTCACCTCAGATTTGCCTTTGTAGTGCACTTCGCCTTGAACGAAGTCGACGTCGTCGGCCAGCATTCCGGTCACCTTACCGGCGTCTTTGCTATTCCAGGCACTTATAAACTGCTGATTCAGCGACTGCACATTTGCGGATTCTTCCTGCTTGTTACAACCTGTCAAGGCAGCGCCAACAAGCAGCGTATAAATCATCGTTTTCATAACCGTGTTGATTGAATGGTGAAGCTTGGTCTCAGCTTTACTGTCCAAGGTATAACGATGGCCCTCAAGCGCGACCTTAAACCCTGAACAATAAACCTGAAACCTAAAAGAAATTACCAGCTCCGGCGGAGGTACTGCGACGACGCGTACGGCGTATTCGGCTGACCGTAAGCGGGATTAGGCAGGAATGATGCAGCAATCACTTCCGTCGACGACGCTAATGCCATCGGCGCAGCAGCTGCGGCAGCAACGGCCACCGGTACGGTCGACACTGCCCCGAGGCCGTGCTTGGGTTTTTCACGGGCGGCAATGCGTTCGCGTTCGGCAGCTGCATTGGCTGCGGCTTCGCGCGAGCGCTGCTCCTCAGCAGCTCGATTCGCGGCTGCAATACGAGCCGCTTCTCGTTTGTTTTTATTGTCCTTGCTTTTGCCGATAGCGTACCCGGCAGCGCCACCAACGGCACCGCCGATCAGACCACCGACCAGCCGGTTACGTTTATTGATAATAGCGCCGGCAGCGCCACCAATCCCGGCTCCGATAGCGGTTCCTTTAGCCTGCGGACTCCAGCGACGGCGGTTCTGCGCCTGCACAGACTGGGCGAGGGTCAGGATGGTGAGCAGCACAAGTACGGCAGAAACTTGAATCGTTTTCATGGTCTTATCTCGATTAGGTTAAACATTGTAACGTGACTAAGACAGCAAACGTTGTGTATGGTTTAGTCAACATGCTTGATCAATCGAGCCAGATTAACTCATCTGCCTGACGGTTTGTTTGGCGTAAATGATTATCGCGGCTGTCCTTCACCCATTGATTTTGCCATAACGACGAATGTCAGCGGCTGTGCAGGAACGCCGAATCGTGGGTCGTCCGGAAACGGTTTTGTTACGCCCGTCGACCGGTAGCCGCGCCGTTCATACCATGCAATCAGTTCGTGGCGTTGCGAAATGACTGTCATGGTAATCATCTGACAGCCAAAGCCCTTAGCCATTTCTTCAGCGGCCACCAGCAGACGTTTACCGATGCCGCCCGTCTGATGGTCGGGCGACACCGTCAGCATACCCATGTATAGTTCCGCTTCCTTTCGCTCCAAATAAACGCAGCCCAGCAGCCGCCCTGCAGCGCGGTAGGTCAGGATCTGAGCCTGCGGATTTGCCAGCGATTCGTACAGATCGGCTTCCGTTGTGCGAAGCCCACTGAGCAAGTCGGCTTCGGTTGTCCAGCCCTGTCGTGAGCTATCGCCCCGGTACGCACTGTTGACCAGCTGATTCAACTCGGAAACGTCAGCTACCGTCGCAGTACTGATTATCGGATCGTCCATCTCAGGAAGTATACGCTTTCAGGTAAGTCGCCATTTCAGCCTGTAGTGCCTGTGCTTCCGCCCGCGCCCGATCGGCAAAATCAGGTCCGTCCGACGCGTAGAGAATGCTCCGCGAGGCATTGACCAGCAGTCCACCCGCTTTGGTCAGGCCACACCGCGACACGTCGGCCAGACTCCCCCCCTGTGCTCCAACGCCTGGCACGAGCAGGAAATGCTCCGGCGCGATAGCCCGGATTCGTCCGAACACCTCCGCCTGTGTCGCGCCAACGACAAACATCAGCCGGTCGGCGTCGGCCCAGGTTTTGGCCGTCTGAATAACCGTCTCGAACAGTTCATTCGTACCGTCGGGGTCGGTAGGCAACCGCTGGAAGTCGGCGCTGCCCGCATTGGACGTCAGGGCCAGCAGGATCACCCATTTACCGGGGTAATCGAGAAAAGGCGTTACGGAATCGTGGCCCATGTAAGGCGCAACCGTTACTGAATCGAAGTCAAGTCCGGTGGCCGATGGGTCGAAAAAGGCGCGGGCATACAGTCCCGACGTGTTGCCAATATCTCCGCGCTTAGCATCGGCGATCGTGAAACAATCGGCGGGGATGTAGTCGAGTGTTTTTTGCAGGCTTTCCCACCCTTTCGGTCCCTGCGCTTCGTAGAACGCAATATTTGGCTTGTAAGCCACGGCAACGTCGGCGGTGGCATCAATAATTGCTTTGTTGAACGCGAACACCGGATCGGGTTCGGACAGCAGATGGGCGGGCAGTTTGCGCGGATCGGTATCAAGACCGACGCACAGGTAGGATTGCTTTTTGAAAATCTGATGGCTCAGTTCGTCAAATGTCATGGGCAGTGGGCAACGGATCGGGGTGTAAATATTCCGCAAAGGTAGACGGTCAGGCATGGCCTGCGCACTTTTTCGTAGTTTTGTCCGGTAACATCATTTTTATCAAACTCGTAGGTCACGTACATTTTTCCACTATGCAAGTTCGGCACACCGCCATCGATGGCCTGATTGAACTGATTCCCCGCGTATTTGAAGACGAACGCGGTTACTTTTTCGAGTCGTACAACAAGCCGTTGTTTGCGTCGCTCGGCCTGCCGATGGATTTCGTGCAGGACAACCAGTCTTTCTCGGTAAAAGGGGTACTACGGGGGCTACACATGCAGACTGAGCCTTTCGCGCAAGGCAAACTGGTTCGGGTGTCCAGCGGTCAGGTGCTCGACATCGCCGTCGACCTGCGCCCCGACTCGCCTACGTTCGGCCAGTACGAAACATTCCTGCTGGATGCCAAGCTGGCCAATATGGCCTACATTCCTGAAGGCTTCGGACACGGTTTCGTAGCCCTCGAAGACAGCATTTTTACGTATAAGTGTACGAACGTGTACAACAAAGCGTCGGAGTCGGGCATTATCTGGAACGATCCCGACCTGAACATCGACTGGGGCGTCAAAGACCCGCTCGTTTCCGATAAAGATCAGCAGCTACTTACCCTGCGCGAAGTATTTCCGCATGTAGCGATGTAAGGTTCGGTTTACGGTGGTTGACGCGAGGTGTAGCCTGGACCTCCAGGTCCGGGTGGACGCGTAGCGGCCAAATAGCTGCCGCTTACAGGAGTTGGCCTGACGGCCACCCGGACCTGGAGGTCCAGGCTACACAAGACGCGTCAATCACCGTAAACCTATTTTTCATACATCTCCTCCAGCACCTTCCGCCCTACTTTGCGGGCCGATAGCGGATTTTGACCGGTCACGAGCCGGTCATCGACTTCGATATGGGACAGGAACGGAATCAGGCCCTTGCTATACAGGCAGTTCTTTTCCCGTAGCTTGTCTTCCAGCAGAAACGGCACCTGATCGTCGAGTCGGGCTATTTTTTCCTCCACATTGGAAAACCCAGTAAGCTGCCGATTGCTAATCAGCGCCGTTCCGTCGGACAGGGTTACGTTTAACAAGCCGCTAACCCCGTGCCCCACGGCCGCGACCATCCCCCCCCGCTCATAAATCTGCCGGACGATAGCCTGTAGTGCTTCATTTTGGGGGAAATCCCACATGCTGCCATGCCCGCCCGCCAGGTACAGAATCTGGTATTGACTCGGATCGACGTCATTCAGGCGGATTGAGTTAGCCAGTTTGGTCTGAAACGTTGGGTTGTGCGTCCACTTTTCGTTAGTGGTGTCGCGCCGGTCGACACTTTTTTCGTCAATAGAAACCACGCCCCCTTCCGGACTAGCCAGGTCATAGGGCAAGTTCCGGTCAGCCATTTCATCGCAGAAGTGAGTTACCTCACTCAGCCAGAGTCCTGTTTTTTGCGAACGCAGCGGGTATTGCGTGTGGCTGGTGCAGACAATCAGCACCTTATAAATCGGGTCCATACCGCAAGTTACATTTTTTACCGCCACCGCTATATGATTGCCCTTCCACCGATTAGCCGATAGCGGGCCAGGTTAGCCTACATACTAGCGGCCTCCGATTAAACCCACGCCCTCCGACATACTCTAACCATTGGAACAACAGCTAATCAACAAATTAAAATTTTACAATTTTTCGTATTGGCCCAATTTTTCAGACATAAATTGTATATTCGTCTATAATCCGTACTGTACAATGACCATGAAAAACGTTAGTTATGAGTCAATGAAAGCCGAGCATGCCTGGATGGTTGTCTCGGATCAGCTTCAGCAACGCAATAACATGCTTGGGCGGAGCATTTCTCACCTGGAACGCTTCCCGGCAGAAACGCGCATGGCGGGTCGGCTGACGATTTTGCGGTATCACCTGAAAATGAGCCTTCGTCAGCTTACACAGAGTGTTCATCAGCCGACACAGGCCACCGCCGACGCGCAGATTCTGGCCCGGCAGTGGCAGCACGTTCACCAACTGTTTTTCCTGCTGCGGCAGATCGACACGGAATTGGGGCGGGCACTTGACGAAAGCCTGACGCTACGCCACTGGCAGGACGCACAGAACGCCCGCGTTTATCGGTCGGCACTGGTTTGTCTAAATTAAACCTGAATTGAATAAATCCGGGGAATCCACTGGCCAACTACGCCTGACCGACGTGACTGGTTTCCCCGAAAAAGTCAAAACCCGGCTACTTAAACCGTAGCCGGGTTTTGACTTTTTGATCCAATCGCCAATAAAGCATCACCGGGAGAACTCGGCAACCTGTTTGGTTACAGCAGTCTCATCAACGTTGCCAGACTGAATCAGCAGGCGGTGGCGGAAGGTGACGGACTTGCCCGCCGGGAGCGTGTAATTCAACGCGGGCTCTTTACCACTGCTCAACACCGACCGACCAAGCGGATTAGCCGCAAACAAGCCGTAGCCACGGGCGTGCCAATACGTCGGATAGTCAACGTTTTTGGGGTGGTCGAACAAGACGACCGAAATTGGCTCGCCCTCGACGGTTCCCGAGAGACTCATCCAGTTGCCACGCGTTCCCCAAACGGCATCGCCCGTCACGCCTTCGCTGCTCCGGTACATACCCGTTACCCCTTCGTTGTTCATCACCGGCACTTTTGTTTGAACGCCCTGTGCATCCGTGAAGAGTTCCGGCTTCGTCGAGGGTTGCTCCAGTTGCCGGGCCATCCGTAGCGCAATCATGCCTTCTTTATTGTCTTTGAACAGCACATCCTTACCGTCGGCTTTCAGCGTTGTTATGCGGTCGATTGTACGACTGGCAGCATCCCCCCGGAAGACGTAGGTCGTTGTTTCTTCCAGCATCCGCTTCCCGTCTTTGTCGAGCCAATCGGCCGTAACTGTTAGTTCTGCTTTGTCTTTGCCGCTCTTCATCGACTTGACGCCCGTATGTACGATGGTACCGAACGGCCCCTTGTGCTCCGGTCCGATGTCGATCGAATTGTTCCAGAAGTCATGCCCATTGACGTCGCCGTAGTTGAACCACATGCCAACGTGGTGCGGGTGATCGACGCGTTCGCCGGGCCGGGGATCGAGTGGCCAGCCCCGCGTAATAAAGTGCCCCCCTGCCGACTGAATGGGGTACAGCACCGGTTTTTTCAGCACGTCGGGACCGGGGTAGATGTAGGCCGTGAACGGTTTTCCATCGACGGTCACGCTGACACGTTTGTCCGCTTCGGCATGGGTGAGTTGAATACGGTTCTGCGCCAGCATGGGTGTGGCCATACTCAGCAGCAAGCAAACGGAAAAAAATTGGCGCATAGTGAATCGGTTAAGGAACGGTATGAGCCTAAAAAAGCCCCGGCTGTAAAAGCCGGGGCTCCTTGTTTATTACCCATAGCATTGCTCAGTGAGGGCAAGCTGCGTTCAGCGATCTAGCGCCCCGTCAGTATCTTGTTCGTTACATCCTGATCGATCGTGATGTAGCCGGGGTAGTTGATTTGCTTGCTGCCCAGGTCCAGCGTCGGCTTGATCCGGATAGTCAGCTTTGAGGGTTTGGTATCGGGCGAACCGGCCAGGTTCTGCACCAGTTGCGTGAAGGCATCGCGGGTTTGCGCGTCGGTGAGTAGTTGGTAGGCGTTGGTGTTGAGCCGCACCGGCACCACTGTTCGTCCACCACCCGGCTGTACTTCAATTCGCTGATTCAGAAAACCGTTGAACAGTTCCCGTCCGGCCAGCAGCACTTTGTATTCCAGCTGATTGATACCCGCCAGCTTATTGGTCGGGTTTACGATTTGCAAGTTTAGCCGGGCATCAAGCGGTATGTTGCGGGTCAACAGTCCGGCGGCCAGTCGGGGATACTTCACGGGGTCGAGGTCTTCGATCTTGCGCAGCTTTTGTACGTCGATGCCTGACAGGTAAATACTGTCGGCGGAAAGAATGCTATAGCGGCAATCGCCAAGGGTTTTAGCCTGCGAAATCTGTTTATTGATACCGCAGCTGGCCAGCAGCAGTGGTAGAGCCAGCAGGCTCAGGACAAGTACTTTTTTCATGGTTTGCGTGAATCGTTTCGTGGTAAACGTTCGACAGGGGGCAAAGGGTTTGGTTTAATTACGTTTCACAAACACCAGTTACGCCAGAACGTGTCGCGTTACCGACTGGCTTTCTACCCGCAGTCTGATAACGTATAAAGAAACCGTTTATCGAACAGCTGCAACAGGCGCACGTACTTTGACGGGTTTCTCGATCTGACTATTAGTCAACTGGCAACAAACTTGCACCGTACAGACGAAGGAAAGTCGCCTTTTTTTTATAATATTTGTCAGCAAGGTGTATTCCGTGCGATGATGAGCAAACTGACAGCCGACGAACTGATTTACGGGTATATCAACGGTATCTTTCCGATGGCTGACGCTGACAATACACTCTACTGGTACGCGCCCGATCCGCGTGCCATCATTCCCATCGACACCTACAAACCCGCCCGCTCGCTGCGCCCCGTGCTGAACCAGAACCGGTTCGAGATTCGGCTCAACACGAAATTTGAGCAGGTAATGCGGTACTGCTCCTTCCCCCGCTCGCCCGATGACAGCACCTGGATTTCAGATGAGATCGTTCAAGCCTATACCGACCTGCACCGAATGGGACTGGCGCATAGCGTCGAGACGTACCAGAACGACGAACTGGTCGGTGGTTTGTACGGTGTGTCGCTGGGGGCAGCCTTCTTCGGAGAATCGATGTTCCACCGCGTCAGCGACGCGTCGAAGGTGGCGTTTCATTACCTGATTATGACCTTGCGGCAGCAGCGGTTCGAACTGCTCGACACGCAGTTTATCAATGACAATGTACGGCGATATGGGGCTATCGAAATACCCAAAGCCGATTATCACAAGCTGCTGAAAGCGGCCCTGCGCAAGAAAGCCCGCTTTACCGAGCCAATTGTCGAACATCTGTTTCGCGACCGTCCGACCAGCTGACGCCGGATGCTGTATCTTTGCGGGCATGAGTAAGCCCGTTCTCGTGCTTAAATTCGGCACGGCCTCCATTACAAAACCGTCTGGTGAACCCAATGAACCGGTCATGGTCGACATTGCCCGGCAGGTTGCTACCTTACATCCACACTACCGCATTGTGCTGGTATCGTCGGGCGCGGTGGGTGCCGGGAAAGCCCGTATTCGCGACTATCGGGGCGACATTACCCAGCGCAAGGCCGCTGCCGCCGTCGGGAATCTGCTGTTACTGAATCAGTATTCGCGTTTTTTTGCCATCTACGGTATTCACATTGCCCAAAGCCTGTGCGAACGGCAGCACTTCGCCAACCGCGACCAGTTTCTGCAACTCAAGCAGACCTACGAAGAACTGTGGGCCAATGAGCTGATTCCGATTGCCAACGAGAACGACGTTGTCAGCAGTCGCGAATTGAAATTCTCCGACAACGACGAACTGGCCACGCTCATTGCCGTTGGCTTCGGTGCTGAGGTGCTGATGCTCTGTACGTCCGTTGGCGGGCTGCTCGACGCCAACAACCAGATTATCCGGCGCGTAGAGCAGTTCGATGAGCGCATATTCGGGGTGGTACGGACCGACAAGTCATCGTTGGGACTGGGGGGCATGGCCTCGAAACTGACGTTTGCCAAGCTGGCCACGCGTATGGGTATCCGGGTCGTTATTTTCGGGTTGAACGAACCTGACAGCCTGCGCCGGGCCTTACTGGGTGAAACGGGAACAGCCTTTCCGCCCAGCGCCAGTGCCCTGAGCGCCCGTAACCGCTGGCTGGCGAGTGGCTCGCTGGTCGTGGGCCGAATTCAGGTCGATGCCGGGGCCGTACGTGCCCTGACGCAGCGCCGGAGCCTGCTGGCAGTGGGCGTCCGATCGATACTCGGCGAGTTTGCGGCTGGCGAGATGGTCGAGATTCTGGACGAGCAGCAGACGCCCGTAGCGGTTGCCCGCACCCGTATCTCGTCGGAGCAGCTTCAGCAACAGCTTAACCAACAAAACGTTGACGTTGCCAACGCCAGCGATATTGTACTTTTGTGACGATAAAGAATCACCAGTAAATGCGCCGATTATGGTACAGGTAAGCAAACAGGCCGTACAGCAATGGATGCTGATTGACTGTATGGCAAAAAAAAATCAGTACGAAGAAAAAATTAACCACTTCGAAAAAAAATACGGTAAACCATACAGCGAATTTGAACAGCATATTGAAACAACTGATCAGGAAGTTTTCGAAGAGTGGGATGATTATATAGACTGGGGAGCCTATGTCGAATTTCTTGCTCACGTAAACGAGACGATTCGCGAAATAAAGCTGGGTAACATTCAGATGGAAGCCTAACTCACTGACACCGTCCTCATTACGGCTACATCATTTGCATGACTAATTTGCTACCTGACTTGCTGTTCGATCAGTCAATCGTCAGCTCGTTCACCGTTCTGGAATACGTCCCGTCTGATCTGGATTTTCTACTAAAATTACGTATCACACTCACAGATCAATCTGCCTTGTTTACGCACGAACGTATCCTTCGGGGTGTCAGAAACTATTCGTTCCATTGGCAAACAATGGACAATCGGGCAATCATGCGCTGGGATAATGCACCGCATCACCGTCAGATTACCACGTTCCCGCACCACCTGCACGATTACCGGTCAACGCCTGAAACGGTAGGTGACAGTCATAACATTACGCTGACGGAAGTTTTGGACTACATCAGCCGATACCTGAATCAACCCACCAAACCATGACGTCCATAACCCCACTCCTACAGGCAACACAACAGGCCGCTGCGGCCGTTCGGCGGCTTAGCCCAAGCCGTAAAACCGGACTACTCAACCGGATTGCCGATGTACTGATCCAGCACAAAACCACCGTACTGGCCGAGAATCAGCACGACCTCGACCGGATGCCTCCGTCCGACCCGAAATACGACCGGCTCAAACTCACGGATGCGCGTATCGACGGCCTGGCTGCCAGTCTGCGCGATGTAGCCGTGTTGCCCGACCCGGCGGGGGAAGTGCTGATCGACCGGACAATTGAGCAGGGGCTACAACTTAAAAAGATTGCGGTGCCGCTGGGCGTTGTAGGGGTGATTTACGAAGCCCGCCCCAACGTGACGATCGACGTAGCATCGCTCTGCCTGCGGTCGGGTAATGCCTGCGTGCTCAAAGGCGGCAAAGAAGCGGATTCATCCAATCGGTATCTCGTCGGTCTGATTCAATCGGTACTGACGGAGTTCGATGTGCCGACAGCCGCCGTTACGCTCCTCCCCCCCGACCGGGCCGTAGTCGCGGAACTGCTCACGGCAACCCGCTACGTCGACATTATCATTCCACGTGGGTCCGATGCGCTCATTCAGTATGTTCGCCAACATTCACTCGTACCAACGATTGAAACCGGCGCGGGTGTCTGTCACGCCTACGTCGAAGCGTCGGCCGATCTGGATAAGGCTGTAGCGATTGTCGTCAACGGTCGAGTATCGCGGCCGTCAGTCTGTAATAGCCTCGACTGTGTGCTGGTCGACGAAACGATTGCTGCCCGGTTTTTGCCCATGCTGGTCGATGATTTCCAGAAATGGAACGTCGAGGTGTTTGCTGACGAATCGTCATACGCCATTTTCAAGCAGGCAGGTTACGCGCAATTACAGCACGCGCAACCCAACGATTTTGGCCGGGAGTTTCTGGATTATAAATGTGCCGTAAAGGTTGTATCGGGTATCGAGGAAGCGCTTTCGCACATTCAGGTGTATTCGTCGCGGCACTCGGAAGCCATTTTATCGCAACGTCAGCCATTGATCGACCAGTTTCTGCGGGAAGTCGATGCAGCCGCCGTTTACGCCAACGCATCGACCCGTTTTACGGATGGCGGTGTATTCGGATTAGGTGCGGAGATCGGCATATCGACGCAGAAACTGCACGCCCGTGGCCCGTTTGCGCTCGAAAAACTGGTCACCGAGAAATGGATCGTCATCGGCGATGGGCAGGTTCGGTGGTGACCCGATTTTCATTGCGGCCCTATCGAGCTGCCGAAGTGCTAAAGATGACATTTAGCCGTCGGTAGCTGCACAGTTCGCCTGTTTAGCATACAACCAACGGAAAAGTAAAGCTTACATTTACACTCAGGCCGATCAGGGCGTGACTGAGCTGAAAATTCCTAAAACGCCGTATCTTGCTCTTATGAAAATCGTCCTCGACATTCCAGACGACCAGTTCAGCTTCGTCATGAAACTGGTCCGCAACCTGACCTTTCTCAAGGCTACGCCCCTGCCTGCGGGAGCCTCGAATGAAAAGGCCCTGTTTCTGGCTGAATTTGGAGAGTCTATTGACGAACTGAACGACGTGCTAGCCGGAAAAACGCAGGCCGCTGATGCCTACTCGCTGCTCGATGAGTTATGAGATCAAGCGCCTGCCGACCTTTGATCGGCAGGCCAAACGACTGGCTAAGAAGTACCCATCGTTGAAAACAGACCTACGGACTTTATTCGATTCATTGCAGCTCGACCCTACGCAGGGCACTGCCATCGGCAAAGGATGTTACAAAGTACGCATGGCCATTGCCAGCAAGAAACAAGGTAAGTCAGGTGGTGCTCGGGTAATCACTTTCGTTAAGATCACTCAGGACGCTGTTTACCTATTGGCACTTTATGACAAGTCGGAAAAGGAAACGTTGACAGCTGGCGAGCTAGAAACGTATCTGGAATTGATTAATGAAACAACCGAATAGTCTTTTCCAACTGCTCATCTTACTTTGCTTCGGTAACGAATCAAGTACTTCGTATGCTACTGCACTGGTGAGAGTGGTCGAAACCGGATCTTTAAGCCGTAATCTTTTCCTTTCGAGACATCTTTGAGCGTCACCTGTGCGCCATCGGCACCTGTCCAGGTCGTTGTTCCATCGGCGGTCTTTGGCTGCCCGTACCGGGTTGTGAAATAAGGCGTCAGTTCCTGCTGATAGGTCGTTACGGAAGGCTTACTGTTTAGAAACAAGTCGACGTCGATACCCGACACCTTGTCGTTTTTCCGGTAATACAGCATGTCTGCCGATTCCAGATTCTTGAATTCGACGGTGTAGCCGACATGATTGGTATCCTGCTCAAATGGCTTCTCAGGCTCATGTTCGGCCACGGCGGTAAACGGGTCGCCGAGATTAATACCCCGCCAGTGGCTGTCGCGGGTTAGCCCCAGATTGGCCAGTTGGGGCGGCATCGGCTCG
The DNA here is from genome assembly GCF_003002825.1 of Spirosoma oryzae. GTDB lineage: Bacteria > Bacteroidota > Bacteroidia > Cytophagales > Spirosomataceae > Spirosoma > Spirosoma oryzae. The sequence continues at coordinate 28,466 of NZ_PVTE01000019.1, forward strand.
GGTACATAGTCGGTAGCCGGGTCGACTTTATTTGTGACAGCTACCGAGTCAGCCGTCTGTGTACTCTCCTGCTTTTTCGACTGGCAGGCCAGTTGTGTGACTATCAAACCTGCAAACAACAGGATACCGTAACAGTGCTTCATATGTGGGCTGGCAACGCATGACCAGTCGCAAACTTACGATGAATTCGTCGTGGTAGTGATATGCGAATCCGTTCAACGCGTATCTGTGGCCAGCTACCTGTTCGTCGACTACAACGCCGGGCGACGTACGGGCAACCATCGGGGCATCGGCAGGCGAACAACCAGCCAGAAACCTGTGCTTGCCAGCAGGGCCATACTCAAACAGGACAGATCAGCCACGGTCAGGTACAAAGCGTCGGGAACGTCGAATACGTAATAGCCGGGGTAGCGGTAGCTGTCGGCATACCGCTGTAGCGTCGCCGAATACACCCGACCCGAGGTAAGCTCCAGAAATGTCGTCAGGATACATAACCCTAACAAACTCACCAGTAGCGTGTTCAGCATCCGAACAATCAGTCGTTGCCAGCGCCACAGCCCCGTCCCCAGCAGTACGGAACCCATCAGCACCAGCCAGCGACTACTTTGTTCCAGCCACTGCTCCGGCCATACCGACGCGTAATAGCGAACCAGCGCTTTGTACTCGCTGTCGAGCCAGTACTGCGCAGCCACGGACCGTTTATGGCGAAGTGTTCGGTGCTTGGTCTCATACACGTTCACCTGCTCGGAGACAGGCATGGGGTAGTTCCGGTTAGCCTGTATCCATCGACCAAGCTGACCGGGAACGTTCAGCACCAGCAACGCGATCAGTAGCAGCACCCAGCGGGCTCGCACAGTTACCATTGCAATTAATAACGTCCCGGCAATGGTCAGACTCAATAGAGTGGTATCGCCCGTCAGCAGATAATATGCGATGGCCATTACGCTCAGCACAATCAACCAGCACCAGACAATACTATTGGCGTGTGCGGGTCGGCTTTTGAGTAGCCGCTGATAACTACGGGCCCCCAGATAGCCGCACACTATCGTCAGCACCAGCATGGCCCGGCTGGTCAACCAAAGCATCAGTTCCTCCGGCTGACTGGGCGTCAGGTCGACCAGTAGGGTTGTCTGGTAACCCAGCAGGATACCCGTGAGTCCGATTGCAAATAGCCAGATAGCCAGCATGCGCGCGCGGTGGGCCAGTGCATTCGAGACCATGTTCATTTTTTATAGTTGGGTAGTTGGCAGCCCAGTCACACTAATGACTTTGGGCTACCAAAGCTACACTTTTTTGCAGTCTATACCTTTACCGGATTGCTAGCTATTTTTTTTGATTATACGGTAAAAAAAGCTGGTTATTAGTCAGTTTCGCCCTGACGCCAGATTCGGCAACCAACCTCTTCGAAGACGACGTTCCCAACAGGCTCCAGGCCGGGAATAAAGGCAGGCAGTTCACCCGATAGCGCCACCGCGAAGGTATAGCCCGTTGGCGCGACGTGCGTCCAGGCCAGTACGTTCGTTTGCCGGTCGGGACCAATCAGCCATTGGGTAGCTTGCCCGACGATAGCGGGCCAGATCAGTTCGGCGAAGGCGCGTATCCGGCTGATGGCTTCGAACTGCGCGGCATTCTGTCCCCACTCAAACGGCCCATGCGTAACCTTGTCCGGTTGCCGGTCGTCGCCGATCTGAAATACATATAGTTTGGAATACTCTTCATTGGCACCCCGCTCCAGGTGCAGATTCCGCACTTCGAAGCCAAGCCCGATGTAGCTGGGCATGTCCGTGAGAAATAAGGCGGTGAAGTAGCGAAACAAGTTTCCTGTGCGGTAAAACTCGTCGAAACGGGGATCGTCTTTATCGGCCGTGATGACCGTAAAGTTAGGGGCAAACCGGCGCGTCTTCAGCAGCTGATAGTACCGGTTCAACTGCTGACTAAATTCGGGGTCGGTCACGACCATCGATTGCAAATCACCCAGTGTCGAGTCAGCGTCGATCGCGTCGAGGTGATCGTTTTCATCGCCGTAGCCCATCACGCCCGGCGGAGCCAGAAACGTTTCGGCGAAGAAACCGAAGTACGGCACGCCCGCCTGCTGCACATAGTGCTTGATGGCCCGCAGCGGATCGTAGTAGCCCAGGTCACCGGTCAGGTCGATCGGGGCACCCTGCGGACGCATCTGCACATGGGCCATGTCGCCCCGCATAAAATCGAAATTATACGCTTTCTGGCAGTCGGCCACCTTCTGGCAAATGTATGTCCAGGCGGGCTGATTCGGCTTGTCGAAATCCAGTTCCCAGTCCTGGTTGTCGTTTTTCGACTCGTAGAACCGATAGCGGGCCAGCGGTCCGAATACGCGCGACATGGCTTCGGGTTTGTCGAAGGCGTATTGATACCAGGTTTGCCCGTATTCATCGACCGTAAAGTCGTCGGCGTCGATGTGAATACCGCGATACGGGGGTGCCATCGTCATCGGCAGCGTCTCGAAACCCTGGCTGGTCAAATGCCGGATCAGCTGAATGCGCCGGTATAGTCGTCCACCGTAATCATGCGGATAACCAAACAGAATCTGTGACCGCTGTTCGTTGGACATCATCGCCAGATCGGTTGAAAAGAAATCCTCCCGTGCAAACGAAATCGGCGACCCATCGGCGGCCCCGGCCGACCGGAGAAACTGCCAGATCGACTCCTCCACGTATCGGTATACGAAGCTGCTGTGGTCGGCCAGTGTATCGCCATCCCGCCGAACCCACTCAAACAGCGATGGGTTGGCCAGCACCATCTCGGAAAAGCGATCGGTGTGCGGGATGACGTCCATGCCTACCGTGCGCCCCATCGCGTGCAGCAGATTGACGACCGCCCGTAACTGCTTCTCTACGGTATCGAGCCCCGGTACGTACCGCGCCAGATCGACGTCGAAAAATTCGGGATTAATCTGCCAGCTTACCATGCCATATAAACTCCCGACAACGCCCGGCTCCCAGATCGGCAGCAGGTGGATACTGTCGTGGTGAGCCGGTAGCGTCAGCGTGTAGCCGATCACGCGCCAGAACGAGCCAATCGTTCGCACGTTGATACCGACCATGTTACTTTTCTTCAGCCACGTGCTGTCGGGCTGATTACTCACAGGACTGGCAATGGTTTGCTGCGGATCGAGGGCCCGGCGAAGCGTATCGTTGCCCAACCGCTTGTGCAGCATATCCAGAATCTGGTATACCGATAATTGAACAGCCGTCTGGGGCGGTAACCGGTCGATGTAGGACGTTCGACCAGTCTGATAGTCCGCCGTGTAGGTGGCGTAATTTTTCTGCCAGCGATCCTGTAAGTCAATCATATCATAAGTCATATGGCAAATGTAAACCGCTTTTCAGAAAACCAAAGGCCTTACTCGCTTGTCCTATGCATAGAGCAAATCAGCCGATTGATAGCCTACTTTACTAACCTTAACTGGACATGATAGATGCAGACGTAGTTGTGGTCGGCGGTGGCCTGGCAGGCCTGGTAGCAGCCCTTGAACTAGCGCGGGCCGGGCACGCGGTAACACTGGTTGAGCGAAAAACGTATCCTTTTCACCGCGTCTGTGGCGAATACATTTCCAACGAAGTACGGCCATACCTCGAATCGCTGGGCGTCGATCTGGCGGCACTTGGCGCTGTTAAAATCAATGAGTTTGTCGTCTCGTCACCGTCGGGTCGGCAGATAGCGGCCCCACTCGACCTGGGTGGTTTTGGCCTTAGCCGGTACCGGCTCGACCATACGCTGTATGGGCTGGGTCAGCAGGCGGGCGTTCGTTTTGTGACCGGCCTTGCCGTCGATGATATTCGCTATCAAAACAACCAGTTTACCGTGACACTCAGTGACGGACGTGCCGTTCAGTGTCGACAGGCAATTGGAGCCTTCGGTAAACGATCGCGGCTGGATAAAACGCTTGGCCGGGCGTTTATGCAGAAACCGTCGCCGTATGTGGGCATCAAATACCACGTTCGGATGGACTTCCCGCGCAACCAGATTGCCCTGCACAACTTTTCGGATGGCTACTGCGGCATGTCGGCCATAGAAGATGACGCGTATTGCATCTGCTACCTGACAACGCGCCGGAACCTGCGGCAACACGGCAACATTCCGGCGATGGAACGGGCCATTCTTTACCAGAACCCGCATCTGAAAGCCGCCCTGTCCGACGCGGTTCATCTCTACGCCAAGCCAGAAGTCATCAACGAGATTTCGTTCGCACCCAAAAAGGCCGTCGAAAACCATATGCTGATGGCCGGCGATTCGGCCGGACTGATTACGCCCCTGTGCGGTAACGGTATGGCGATGGCCATTCACGGAGCCCGGCTTGCCAGCCGACTGACCAGTGCCTTTCTAGCCGGCCAGTTATCGCGTCAGGCGATGGAAACGACTTACCAACGCGATTGGTCAGCGCAGTTCGGCCGACGATTGTGGGTAGGTCGTAGCATCCAGAAGCTGTTCGGTAGTCCGCTGGTGTCTGAACTGGCCCTGACGGCTTTTTCCGTCGTGCGCCCGGCCCTGCGGCAGGTGATGCAGCAAACCCACGGCGAGGTAATTGCGGTGTAGCTCAGACCACTTGGTCTGGAGGACGCGGCAGCGTCCAACAAAGTATCCGCGTTACACAATTGGCTCGTCGGCCTCCAGACCAAGCGGTCTGGGCTACATATTAACCGGAACGACAGTCGAGTTTTTGATTTCGGCGATGACGAAAAAACTACTGATGTGGAGTGTACCGGGAATAACCGACAACTGCTCCTGGTAGAAATCGTTATAGTCGTCCATGTTACGAGCTACCATCTTGATCAAGTAATCGAACGTGCCCGATACGCGATTACACTCCAGCACGTTCGGCAACATATGAACAGCCGCTTCGTAGGTTTCGAAACTGTCGCGGGTTTGTTTGTCGAGCGTTACCTGACAATAGGCCAGCAACGAACTGTCGATTTTCTTCCGGTTCAGAATCGTTACATACCGGTCGATAACACCGTCGCGTTCAAGGCGTCGGATGCGTTCGTGCACGGGCGTTTTCGACAGATTTATCTGCTGACCAATCTCCTGAATGGTTAGGCGGGCGTTCTGCTGAAGCAGGTCCAGAATTTGCCGATCAATGCGGTCAATCATACGTTGCGGGATATTTTACGGTGATCGCTCTATTATTAGCCAGCAATTGGGAATAATTCCTCTTAAACAGGCAACAATAAGACGTATTTCCCAAAAATAAGGCAGTAGCTAGAAAATAAATACAGTCAACCTACTTTTGTACTGTTAGAAGTCACCAACCCCCAATCGGCCCACCATCATGGTTATCGGCGTTCCCAAGGAGATAAAAAATAACGAAAACCGCGTGGCGTTAACGCCTGCTGGCGTCACTGAACTACGTAAGCACGGTCATACCGTCTATGTACAGGTGAATGCCGGTGTGAGCAGCGGTTTTGAGGATGCGGAATACATCGCAGCCGGTGCGCAGATGTTACCAACCATCGAGGAGGTCTACGGAATCGCCGAGATGATCATGAAGGTGAAGGAGCCGATTGCGCAGGAATACGATCTCATCAAGGAAAACCAGTTGCTGTTTACCTATTTCCACTTTGCGTCGTCGGAAGAACTGACGCGGGCAATGCTGGCAAAAGGAGCGGTTTGTCTGGCCTACGAAACCGTTGAGCGGCCCGACCGCAGCCTGCCGCTGCTCGTGCCGATGTCGGAAGTAGCCGGCCGGATGGCGGTGCAGGAAGGCGCTAAATACCTGGAGAAACCGCTGAAAGGCCGGGGTATCCTGCTGGGTGGCGTGCCGGGCGTAAAACCAGGCAACGTACTTATACTCGGCGGTGGTATCGTAGGTACACAGGCCGCTAAGATGGCCGCTGGTCTGGGCGCGCACGTGACGATCATGGACGTAAGCCTGGCGCGGCTGCGCTACCTGTCGGACATCATGCCGCCAAACGTGCAGACAATGATGTCGAACGAGTACAACATCCGGGAAATGATCAAGGTGAGTGACCTGATTATCGGGGCAGTACTGATTCCGGGTGCGAAAGCCCCTCACCTCATCACCCGCGACATGCTGAAACTGATGCGGGCGGGTACGGTACTGGTTGACGTAGCTGTCGATCAGGGCGGCTGTATCGAAACCTGTCACCCAACGACGCACGAAGATCCGACATTCATCATCGACGATGTCGTCCACTACTGTGTCGCCAACATGCCGGGTGCGGTACCCTATACGAGCACGGTGGCGCTGACCAACGCGACGCTTCCCTACGCGCTGCAACTGGCCAACAAAGGCTGGCAGCAGGCCTGCCGCGACAATATGGACCTGCGCCTGGGTCTGAACGTGGTCGAAGGCAAAGTGCTGTACCAGGGCGTAGCCGAAGCGTTTGGCCTGCCCCTCACCGACGTAAATTCCGTGCTGACCCGCGAAGCGGAGTTAGCCTGATTATAGCATTACTTTTTCATCGACAGACGATGGCCACTCTCAACCGGGAGTGGCCTTTTTTTTGACTTGAGAAGCAAGAGGTAAGACACAAGGAGAAAGACGGTTTGCACCAGCATCTTTACTTCTGTGTCTTACCTCTTGCTTCTCTTATCTGTTTTCTTTCTTCTACCCCTTCAACCACTGCTTCGCCAACGCAAGCCATTCGTCGTCGAGCGAACCGGTAAATACGGGGGTTTTGGCCCGGCGGTACCAATAGCCAGCATTCCAGTCGTCGCCCTCTTTGCGGTGCAGGTAAGCGTGCAACCGGTCGTGATTAGCCTCCCCTTCCCGCGCTTGGGCAATGTTATGGGCTTCTTCCCACTGTTCGTTGGCGTCGTGCCAGAGTGCCCGAAGCAGGGGCGACACGTTGGCGGGGGGCTGTGCCTGTAACAGCGATGTGCGAAATTCGTCAATGGTCATGGATGGCCTGATTTACATAGGGTTCATAAGCCGGCTTGCGTATACGTTGTACTTGCTTACCTGTATCCGTCGGTATGGTTGTTTCATCACCACCGGTAGATGCCTGGTTCAGAATCTTGCAACTAGTACTATCGACGTTGATCGATTCACTTATTGACACTCAGGTCCACTCACCCGATCTTATCGCCAGCCCGTGCGGAGAATGCCGTTTAGCTGCTCGTAGGGAACTGTTATTTCGATAGGGCCCAGTGCATAGGCTGCTATCTCATATGGGTTGTAGTAGAACGTCAGTCCTTTCCGGTCGATGCCGACATTGGCAGGCAGGAAAAATTTACCGTCGCGCAGGAAGTAGCCGCGTTCTTCGAGATTGTGTTGGGGAAGCAGGCCCTGCTCTTTGCGGAAGGCCCGCTCCACGATTTTCAGTAACGCGGTCGTATCCGACACCATATCGTTCAGGGTCAGCGTATTACCGGTCCGTCGGTCGAAGTTCATGAACGTGGTGTTGGAATTCGGGTGCGCCCCGCCCGTGTAGGCGTAGTTGTCCAGTTGCACCGTCATCACCTTCGGGCTGGTATACAGCGTATCGAGCTTGGTTTCAAGATCCCAGCAGCCGCCCATACCGTCCAGTTCAGAAACGACCTGTTTGTAATCAGCCAGAAACAGCTGTCCTGCTTTTGCCAGATTCGTACGGGCGTCGGGGTTACCCGCCAGCGCGGCACTGTCGAGCCAGCTTGTCACGCTGCCCGCACTGAGCCGCTGTAAACTATCGTTGATGCGCCGACCCGCGTCCGACTCGTCGACCAGCTGAAAATACGACACCGACACGTCAATCCCCTTGTTGGTGGTTGTATCACAAGGGTACGGACTGTCGAGCGTATACTGCTCGCGTTTGAGTTGAGGTGGTCCCGAGGGTGTATTCGTGCAGGCAACTAAAAAGAGGAAACAGCCTGGTAGCAGGCGGAAGAGCGTAATCATACTGACGGTAAGAAGCGATCCGAACTCGTGCTGTCGGTACCGCATAGCGAGCTGAGGGACCGATCGATTCGCCAGACTGTACGCTGACCGCCCTCTTTACAAACTTAATAAATCTTTGAACCGAATCGCCTGCCGTCGGCTAATTTCGATCTTATCTCCTCCGCGTAGGGTTACCAGCAAACCACCGCTAAACCAGGGTTCGATCTTCTCGATCCATTGCAGATTAATGATATGTTTCCGGTTGGCCCGGAAGAACGTAACCGGGTCGAGCCGATCTTCCAGGGCGTTCAGCGATTTCAGTACCAGCGGTTTCTGATCGTCGAAATAGAGCCGGACATAGTTACCCATCGACTCGAACAGCCGCACTTTCCCCAGCTTCACAAACCAGCATTTTTCGCCGTCTTTTACGAACACCTGATCGTTTTCACCGAGCAGTTTATGCCCACTCGACTGACCCGCCGATGTGCTTGGCTCGGTTGCGTGCTGCTCTTCTTCAACCCGGTGAATCGCTTCCGACAGCCGCGCCAGCTCGACGGGCTTGAGCAGGTAATCGAGCGCATTGAACTCAAAAGCTTTGATCGCGTATTCGTCGTAAGCCGTCGTAAAAATGACTTCCGGCGCTTTTCCCTCGATAGACTGTAACAACTCGAACCCGTTTTTGCCGGGCATCTGTATATCCAGAAAGAGCAGTTCAGGCTCCAGTTCGTCAATCATCGGCAGGGCTTCGTCGGCATTGGCCGCTTCACCAACAATCTGAATTTTAGGGAAATTTTCCAGCAATCGACGCAGTTCGTTACGCGCCAGCCGTTCATCATCAACGATAAGTGTTTTCATAAGGATTGGTTTGAGGTTTCTGTTTCCGGTTTACAGTATACGGTTTAAAGGAAGTCGGCTTCTGTAAACTGTGCACCGAAAACCGGTCACCGGAGTGCGGCCTCCCGCCGGCGGAAGATGGTATCGGATTGAATGGGAATGATAATATCGGCCCGGACAGTCGTGTCGTCCTCCTGCCCGATGGTAAACGTCGCTTCGGGACCGTAGAGCAGGTCGAGTCGCTGTGCTGTATTTGCCAGACCGAAGCCGCCCGACGCTTCCTTATCGCCCAGCACGCCGGTGTTTCGAATCGAGAGGTGAAGTTTCTCGTCATCGAGCCGCGACGTTACGTCGACGAAGCCCCCGCTGACGCCCTTCGACACGCCATGCTTGATTGCATTCTCGACCAGTGTCTGTAACATCATCGGCGGTACCTGCCAGAACAGCGTACGCGGGTCCAGCTCGATATGCGACTGCAACCGCTCTTCGTACCGCACCTTTTCCAATGACAGGTAATCTTCGACGGTCTTGATTTCTTCACGCAGCTCAACGGTTTTACGCCGGTCGGCCAGCAGCGAATTACGCAGTAGATTCGACAACTGCGTAATGCTTTGCTGCGCTTTGGTGGGATTTTCGTAGACCAGCGCCCGGATGCTGTTGAGCGCGTTGAACATAAAATGCGGGTTCAGCTGCGAGCGTAAGACTTTTGCTTCGGTATCCCGAATGCTCGTTTTCAGCAGAATCTGTTCGATTTCAGCGTCGCGCGTCCGTTCCACATAATGGTAGACGGTATAGCTCAGGACCCACGCCAGCATGGTTTTCCCCCAGGTCATGATGTAGCCCATCACAATCCAGGGTTCATCGGCGAAATAGGTGGGAACGATAATCCGGTCGATGGGCAGGTTGACGGCGGTCATGATGAGCGCCAGTACAAACACGGACAGCAACACGCGGGGTGCCAGTTGCAGAAACGGCAACCGAACCCAGTTGAGCCGCCGGATCATCAGCCGGTACAGGTGCGTAAGGGAGATACCCAGTCCGATATTGGCAATGGCCAGGTACAGGGCATTTGGGTCGAAACCATCCTGGAACAGATAGGCCAGATACTCCACCAGAATCAGGAGTGTCCACCCAAAAATCTGACAAGTCCAGTATATTTTTCGCTTCGACATACCCATTTCTACACGCTCCTGTTTTCCAGTCTAAAGGCGAATGTACAACGATCGAACCGTACACCCGGCATTTTTACAGTAATGGAAATATAGGGGGAGGAAAGGGTAAATACGTCAAAGGGAGGAAACCGATCAGACCAGGGCCAGCGACAGCAGATGCGCGGTATCGTTGGCCAGTTCGACGGTAAACGTTTTTGTCTCGTAGTTATACTGAAGCAGGTACAGGCACAGGTTGCTGTGTTCAAACTGATCCATATCCGACAGCGGACGGCCTGTCAGCCAGCAAAGCAGTATCCGAATGGCCCGGCCGTGCATGGCAATCAGAATGGGATTTTCGTCAGGGTGCGACAGAATAACGTCCATTGCTTCGCGTTGCCGGACAACAACCTGCTCCGGGCTTTCTCCGCCCTCGGTCGTGCGGGCCGTGTTACCCGACGACCAGGCATCGGTCAGGCTCCGGTAGTACTCGTCGTCGGTATTTCCCGGCGCGCGGCCTTCCATGATGCCCCAGCTGATCTCATTCAGCCCCGTCAGTTTTTCGTAGGGAATGCCCAGGTTGATAAACGGCTCGGCGGTCTGGTAGGTCCGTTTCAGGCCCGACACGTATATCTTCTCGAAGGGTACGTGCTGGTAGGCCTGAAAAAAAGCCTGTGCCTGCGCCCGGCCCATGTCGTTGAGGTCGGAGTCGACGCCACTGCCCTGTACCACGCCCCGGCGGTTGAAATCGGTTTCGCCGTGGCGAATCAGGTAGATCGTTTTTTGCTGCAAGCCTGTAGATTTGTCAATCCTGGAATCAGGAGACGAAATTACGCAAAAACCCGCCTTTATGAAAACAGGCTTTGACTTAAGTCGCCTTCAGTTTGCCGACATCGACACAATTACCAAGCACCTGGGCATTGAATTTACCGAAGCTGGTGAGGGCTATCTGACGGCCCGCATGCCCGTCGATGGGCGTACGCATCAGCCGTTCGGCATCCTGCACGGCGGGGCTTCCGTGGTGCTGGCGGAGTCGCTAGGCAGTGTGGCGTCATGGATGCTGCTCGACGATCCGGCCAGGCAGCGGGCCGTCGGACTCGAAGTCAATGCCAACCACCTGCGGGCTGTCCGGTCGGGATGGGTGTATGGCCGCTGCACGCCGATTCACACCGGTCGCACCACACACGTCTGGGATATACGCATCACCGACGAACAAGGTAAACTGGTCTGCATCAGCCGCCTGACGGTGGCGATTATCAGTGCGTAAATGTCGTATGTTTGTCTGAACTAGTTTGGCTATGAATGTACTTGCGTCAACAGTTGGTCATGAATTGAAGCTGGCTCTTCGGCAATTGTATGGCCCCCGATTCAGCGACCTGATCCTGTTCGGCTCTTACGCCCGGAATACATTCCACGACGAATCTGACGTCGATTTTGCTGTGGTGCTACAGGATGACGCGTTCTCTGCGTCGGCGGAGATTCTACGTATCACACCATTCAGTACTGAAATCGGAATCCGGCACCACGTTGCGGTATCGATATTACCCGTTTCGTCGAACAAACTCCAGCAATCAGCCTTCCCGGTTTATCAAGCAATACGCACAGAAGGTATCCGTATCTGATATGAGCCCCGTCCACGAATCACAACTCGCCCTGGAAGAAGCAGCAGATTCGCTTTCAGACGCCGATTTTAACTTTGCTGATGGCCGTGTTACAGCCGCAGTCAACCGCGCCTACTATGGTATGTATTATTGTTTATGCGCGCTATTCTTTTCTGAAAACACGCACACTAAAACTCATAAAGGAGCGCAGCAATGATTCTACGATCTGTTTAATCGTCACGGCCAAGTGGGTTAGCGACGCCTATAACTTACGCCAACTGGGCGACTACGATTTTGAGTCAACCATTTCAGATGATACAGCGATACAACTCCTCCAACACGCTCACCAGTTCTATGAGTTAGCAGAACAGTACTTAACAAACGGTAAAGGACAGTCATAAGAAATGACTTGTTTCCGCACAAAAATGCGATACATGCTGTTACACTATCGGCCGTCTACTAATGGCGGCTGTTTAGCATGCACGTAGACGTAACCACCGATACAACCGTAACGAGTCGGCCCACCGCCGTTGATCTTTGGGAAACTGCCCGCAGTCTGGGTATGCCCGCTGCGCTCTGGCGGTTACCGAATCAGCGTGAAAAACATAGCATCGTTTCGTTCGAAGAGACCCTACCCCGCGTTGTTGTCGACCTGGATGAGCTGCCCGCCGGTTTTGTCGTCAGTCGGTTCGACAGTCAGGATGAAGGGCCAGACAAGCCCGCCCGCTCACTGTTTATACGAGCCGACGTGCAGGCAATTTTTCCCGATGACGGACCGGCGCGGGTAAACTATACGACGCAGCCATCGCACGCCTTTCAGCAATCATTAGCTCACCCACCCCTCCGCCCTACCCCCGCTCCGTCGCGCGTGACGGTTCGCCCCGACACCCAGCACGCTGCGTATGTCGACGGTGTTACGCAGGCAATCGACGCCATGCAGCAGGGTAGTTTACGGAAGGTAGTGCTGTCGCGCACGAAGCAGGTCGATTTCGCCGACGTCCCGGACGCCGTTGCTTTGTTTGATCGTTTGTGCGTTAAATACCCGACTGCGTTTGTCTCGGCCGTGTCGATTCCTGAACTTGGTCAGATCTGGTTGAGCGCAACACCCGAACGGCTCATCAGCCAGCGGGCCGATGGTATTTTCGAGACGATGGCGCTGGCCGGAACACAGTCAGCTACCTTTCCTGATGGTACGCCCAAGCGTCCGGCTGAAGCCATGTGGTCGCAGAAAGAGATTGAAGAACAGGCGATGGTGTGTCGATACATTATCGAATGCTTCAAGAAAATCCGGCTACGCGAATACCTTGAAGTAGGGCCAAAAACGATCATTGCCGGTAACCTGATGCACCTCAGCACCTGCTTTACCATCGATACGCAGGCCGTGCATTACCCGCAGTTGAGCACGGTCATGCTGCGGCTGCTACACCCGACGTCAGCCGTTTGCGGCACCCCCCGCGATAAAGCGATGGATTTTATTCAGCAGCACGAACCGCACGACCGCGAACTGTATGCGGGCTTCATTGGCCCTGTCAACTGTCCGATGAGTGAGGACGGTCCTGCCAGCCATTTATTTGTGCACCTGCGCTGTATGAAACTGGAGGGGAAACTGGCAACGCTCTACGCGGGTGCTGGCTTGACTGAAGATTCGGTTCCCGAGCGCGAATGGCAGGAGACCGAAATGAAGTGTCAGACACTATTGTCAGTTCTGAACGAGTAACGATCAGCTACCATATCAAAGAAGGCGGCTACCGAATTAATTTGGTAGCCGCCTTCTTTGATTAGAACAACTTTTCCTGTGGTGGTTTGACGCCTGCCAACCGGAGGTAAACGGTTGTCTGTCCACGGTGGTGGGTCTGGTGTTCAAACACTTTGGCTAGGGCCATGCCCCGCGTCATGTCGAAGCGGCCGAACAGTTTTATGGGTTCTGCCAGTTGAGCCGGGGTCATCTTTTTGATGCCATCGATGACGAAATCGTAGCCTGCCAGCACAACCTTTGTTACGTTGGCCTTCGACTTATCGGTCGTCGATTTTTCCAGTTCACCCATACCATACGGACTTTTGACACCGGTAGCCGCAGCACCCATACCGTAGTTACCATCGGTCAGGTGGAGCATCTGATCGGCAAAGGAACGCATGTCGGGCGTCGGTTTCAGGCCATAGCCCGACTCCGGCATCGTATCCAGGTATTCTTTAGTGTACGCCCTGGCCCGCTCCCATTCCTTCACCAGTTCGTCAGTCGTCGTTTGGGCCTGCGCGGCTGAAACAAAGCTCAGTAGCAGGCACAGCATGGTCAGTACATTAATCACTTTCATACGTATGATGGTTGGTTTTGGGCGCAAGGTAGACACGCTTCGCCGAATCTGTCCATCGAATCAGTTGTACCTAAAAACAAAACCCCTCTCCTGGTCGGGAGAAGGGTCGGGGTTTCTTGCTTGTGACGGCTGATTAAGCACCTTCGGCCGGATCGTTTGGCGCACGGGAACCGCCGGGAGCGGTGCGATCGCCGTCCTGACTGGCAGCCGACGATTGTGTTTCAGAATCAGGTGCCGTGCCGTCCGGCCCATCGTTTGTCGATGCAGGGGCTACCTTTTCTACTTCCGTAGCGTCTTTTTCCTCGGGTGTCATAATGCTGTTGCGTTAATTAACCAATAAACACCGAAACCAGACAGATGTTCGGTTTCGACCGTACACTACAGGCTATCGTCGTCGTCCAGATCGTCGTCGATGTCATCATCCAGATCGTCCTCCAGATCGCTTTCATCGAATTCTTCGTCTTCGATATCGGCCAGGTCATCTTCACCGTAACCGCTGGTAGCGCCTGAACCAAGTTCGTCGAACTCGGCACCTCCATCGAAATCGTCGTCATCATCGTCCTCGAAAGCGGCAGTCTCTGGATCGGGGTTCATCATCAGCACGTCTTCGTCCCGGTCAAACGCAGGCTGGTTTCTCATGGCTAAACAGATTCGTTATAATTGAAAGTACGCTGCAATTTACCCAGCAGCAATGGGGAAGTAAGGCAGACGGCCCGGCAGATTAAACTCCAAGTGGTGTTTTTGGTTTACAAATCAACGTTTCCGTTGACTGAGCGGCACTTTTCGCTGTTCTGAAGGCACTAACTACTATGCAAAACTATAAACTTCGCCGACTTTCCGACCAGCCAATCATAAAAACAAGCGATGTTCGTCCGGCCGTAGCAGGCTTCGAGGTCCTTGGCGCATTCAACCCGGCCACGTGCCTGGTTAATAATGAAGTAATTATGCTGCTGCGGGTCGCCGAAGCGCCCCTGGCAACGCAGGGCTACATTAACGTACCGCTGCTGGAAGAACACGACGGCGTGCCGACACTGACTGTAAAACACTTCCCCGAACCCGAACAGCCGTATGATCCGCGTGTCATTACGCTCGATGGGAAAGTGTACCTAACGTCGCTGAGCCACCTCCGCCTGGCTCGCAGCACCGATGGCATTCACTTCACGATCGACGATCAGCCATTTCTATTCCCGACCCGGATGGATGAGTCGTTCGGTATTGAAGATGCCCGGATTACACTGCTGGATGGTAAGTACTGGATAACCTACACGGCCGTATCGGAGCATGGACCCGGCGTTGGGCTGGCCGTCACGACCGACTTCAAGACCGTCGAACGAGTCGGCATGATTCTTCCCCCACCCAACAAAGACGTAGCCTTATTTCCGCAACGTATCAACGGGTTGTATTACCTGCTGCATCGACCGATGGTATCCGACATTGGTAAGCCCTCGGTATGGCTGGCGCAGTCGTCCGACGGTGTTCACTGGGGCAATCACCAGTTCCTGTTTGGCGGGCGTGGTCTGGTCGATGCCCGCTACGAATGGGAAGGTGGTAAGATTGGGGCCGGTTCCGAACCGCTATTGACCGACGAAGGCTGGCTCGTCTGTTACCATGGTGCCGACCCGACACACGCCTATTCATTAGCACTCGCCCTCCTCGATAAAGACGATCCATCGGTGGTACTCGATCGCTCACAACACCCGCTGCTATTTCCCGAGTTGCCCTGGGAGAAAGAAGGCTTTTTTCCCAACGTTGTCTTTGCCAACGGCTGGGTACGCTGGCCCGACGGTCGCATCTGGGTCTACTACGGAGCAGCCGACTCCGGCGTTGGTGTAGCCGAACTGGTACGAGGGTGAGCGATCGGCCACGCCGAATAAACCAGCTCGGATTCGCCCGCACGAACCATAGATTCGGGCGGTCATTCCGGCTATTCAGCAACAAATCGCCGGCAAAAAGCGGCTTTTTTCGTAGCTTCGGGTTGTTTCGTCCCATTAACCCGAATTCGCTTCATGCAACGACTTCTATTGGCCCTGCTGTTGGTTCCCCTTTTTGTCACAGCGCAGAAACGGCCACTCAACGCGTCTGACTACGATCGCTGGCAAAGCGTTCGGGCAGAGAAAATCTCGAACGACGGCCGCTGGATCGCCTACCAGATCGATGTCCAGGAAGGCGATGGTCGGCTGGAGGTAACACCGGCGGGGCAGGCTACCCCTAAGTATACCTTCGCACGGGGTTACATGGCGCAGTTTACACCCGACAATCAGTTTCTGGTGATGCGTCTAAAGGCACCGTATGCCGACACGCGCAAGGCGAAGCTGAAAAAGAAGAAAGCCGACGAACTACCCCGCGATAGTATGGTTGTCCTGAACCTGTCGACGGGTAAAACCACCAAACTACCCAACGTGAAGTCGTTTACGCTGGGCAAGGACGCCGGCAACTGGGTGGCGGTGTTGCAAGAGCGTAAAGACGAGAAGGCAGGACGCGAATCAGCATCGGCCCGGCCGACACCACGCCGGGACACGAAAGACACGCTGAATCCGCTGCCGCCCGTATCGACAACGGCGACGGCCCGAAAAAGCACGCGCAAACCTAAAGGCGACGATCTGGTCCTGCTCAATATGGCCGATGGCACTCGCCGAACCACCCGTTATGTGTCGGGCGTAGCCGTTGCCGACAATGGCCGGGTGATCTTCTACAGTAAAGATTCCGCCAGCGACTCGCTCAAAACCGGCGACGCACCCGTTCCCGGCGTCTTTATGTTCTCGCCCGCAACCGGGCAGACGACGCTGGTCGACACGAGTTCGACCCGTAAGATTTACAAAGGGCTGACGGTCGACAAGACGGGACAGCAACTGGCGTGGATGGCCTCGGCCGACAGTGCCGGTTCCGACGTGAAAGTGTTTACGCTGTACTACAAAAATCTTCAGCCGGCCACGCCTTCGAAAGGCAAGCGGGCGAAGATGACTCCGCTCGAAGCGCCCTTCCGCATACTGGCCGATACGACGACGAAAGCGTTGCCCAAAGGCTGGTCGGTAAACGAGTACCGCGAGCCGAAATTTTCCGACGACGGCAAACGGCTGTACTTCTCGACCTCGCCCATTGCGCCTAAGCCAACCAAGGATACGCTGACGCCCGACGATGAGAAGGTGAAGATGGACATCTGGAGCTGGACCGACACGCGGCTGCAACCCATGCAACAGAAGCGGCTCAAGGAAGAAAAAGAACGCGGCTTCCTGACGGTGTTCGACTTACCCACGGGCAAAACCATTCCGCTTGCCAGCCGCGAAGTACCTACGGTTTCGTTCGATCCCAAAGTCAACGCCCGCTACCTGCTGGGCCTGAGCGACCTGCCATACCAGGTACAGGCATCGTGGGACCCCGGCCA
This sequence comes from Spirosoma oryzae, assembly GCF_003002825.1. Lineage (GTDB taxonomy): Bacteria > Bacteroidota > Bacteroidia > Cytophagales > Spirosomataceae > Spirosoma > Spirosoma oryzae. The sequence goes on from NZ_PVTE01000019.1 coordinate 45,598, forward strand.
TACGGATCTGTACCTGATCGACGCGCAGACGGGCGAGAAAAAGCGTATTGCCAATGACGCGATGGCATCGCAGCCCAAGCTGTCGCCGGGTGGCAAGTATGCCTACTGGTTCGACGAGCGCGACTCCCTCTGGCGCGCCTGGGACATTGCTGCCAACAAGCGCATCGACCTGACGAAAGGCCTACCCAACAAATTCTTCGACGAAGAGCACGACACACCGAATCTGCCCGGTGCGTATGGATCGGCGGGCTGGACTAAAGACGACAGGCATGTCTGGCTGTACGATCGTTATGACATCTGGCAGATCGATCCGGCGGGCCGGGAAAAGCCGCTGAACCTGACGGCGGGCTGGGGCCGCAAAAACCGTGTCCGGCTGCGCTACGCCGAACTCGACAACGACGACACACCGGGCCGGTTTGCGCCCGAAAAAGCCATTGACCCAAAAACCGAACTATTCCTGACCGGTATCTGGGAAAGCGATAAATCGACGGGAATTCTGAAAAGTAAAAACGGACTGACTGCCAGCGAGCCGACCACGCTGACCCATAGCAACCACCGGTACTTCGGACTTAACAAAGCGAAGAATGCCAGCACGATGACCTTCTATCGGGGCAACTTTCAGGAATCGACCAACCTGTTCCGCACCGACACCACATTGACTTCGCCCGTACAGCTGACCCGCACCAACCCGCAGCAGGACAGCATCCGCTGGGGCTCGGTCGAGCTGGTAAAGTGGATGGGTACGAACGGCGTACCGCTGGAAGGACTGCTCTTCAAACCGGAAGGGTTCGACCGCAACGGCGGCCCGGCCAAGAAAAAGTACCCCATGCTGACGTACTTCTACGAACGCAATGCCGAAACGCTGAACGACTACCGCGCGCCGTCGCCCAGTCGCTCGACCATCAACATACCGTACTGCGTGTCGAACGGCTACCTCGTCTTCGTGCCGGATATCGTCTACACCACCGGACAGCCGGGACCGAACGCCTACGATTGTATCGTACCGGGCGTGTTGAGCCTGATCGATCGGGGCTTTGTCGACCGCGACCGGCTGGGTGTTCAGGGGCAAAGCTGGGGTGGTTACCAGACGGCTTACCTCATCACCCGCACCAACCTGTTCCGCGCGGCTGAAGCTGGTGCACCCGTTGCCAACATGACCTCGGCTTACGGTGGTATCCGCTGGGAAACGGGAATCGTGCGGCAGTTTCAGTACGAAAAAACGCAGAGCCGAATCGGTGGTACACTCTGGGATCGGCCCATGAACTACATCGAAAACTCGCCGTTGTTCTACGCCAACCGGGTCGAAACGCCCCTGATGATGACGCACAATGACGCCGACGGGGCCGTTCCCTGGTACCAGGGAATCGAGTTTTACTCGGCCCTCCGCCGGTTGAATAAACCCGTCTGGATGCTGGTGTACAACGGTGAAGGCCACAACCTGACCCAGCGTCACAACGCCAAAGACCTGAGCGTTCGCCTGTACCAGTTCTTCGATTACTATCTGAAAGATGCGCCCATGCCGCTCTGGATGAAAGAAGGGCGCACGGCCGTAGAGAAGGATCGGGGCGAAATGAAATACGAACTCGACGGGAAGTAAATTAAACGGGGCAGGGAGTGATCGCTGCCCCGTTTGCTTGTTCATCAATACTAGTGGGCCACTACCGGCTCCGCGACCACTTCGCCTTTGATCGATAGCATCTGCACACCCGTTTCGGCATTCGACTCGACCGTGACGCTTTTGCTGAACGCACCCGCTACACCCGCGTTAAAGGTAGCCGTTATCTCGCCCGATTGTCCCGGTAGCACAGCCGCCTTGGGGTAGTCGACACCAGTGCAGCCGCAGGACCCTTTCGCCGAACTGATTATTAGCGGCAGTTCACCCTTGTTGACAAACGCAAAGCGGGCGGTAACTGGTTTGTTCTGCGCGATTCGGCCAAAATCGTGGCTGGTCTTACTCCAGTTGAACAGAGCCGTTGTGTGCGTCATCGCAACAGATAGCAACAGTACACACGGCAGGGCAACAAGCAGGATACGTTTCATAAACAGACTGGTTTTAAGATGTAGAAAATCGTTCACCCGAACGACCTGACAAACCTATTCGACAAATCAGCCCAGGCCTGTTAATGGCTGCCTAACGTTTGTTAATGAGTTGTTAACGGACCTTTCGCCCATTGAGCGGAGCTATAAATAGTGCGTATTTTACGGCTGGGTAATTGACCGCTATTCACCATGTCCCGCCGATTGATTCGTATCCTGGTTGTCCTGTCTGTTTTGTCCATCATCGGTATTCTGCTCGTGCAGGCGATATGGCTGCGCAACGCCTACGCCCTGCGGGAGCGACAGTTCCGGCAGTCAGCGTTCATTGCCTTACAGGAAGTGGCGAATGAGGTTGCACGGCAAAATCAGTTTACGCTCAAACGCTACGCCGTCACGCAGTTATCGCCGGATTACTTCATCGTCAATACGGATGCGCCGATCAACCCCAACAGCCTGGAAGTACTGATCGATCAGTCATTGCAACGGCACAAGCTGTTCACCGATTACGAATACGGCATCTACGACTGTGAAACCGACCGGATGATGTACGGGGCGTATGTCAGTCTGAGTAGTTCGACCCACCAATCCCGCAACCTGCCAAAATTCCCCCGCTACACCTATTACTTCGGCATCCGATTCCCCAGTCAGTCGGGTTTCATAGCGGGTCAGTTAACGGGTCTTTTCTGGTCGACGGGGGCGGTACTGCTGCTGGTCATTTTCTTTGGCTATACGCTGGTGATCGTGCTGAAACAGCGACGCCTGACCGAAATACAGCGCGATTTTATCAACAACATTACGCACGAGCTACAAACACCCGTAGCCACTATTCGCATTGCTGCGGACGTGCTTGCGTCAGACAGCATCAGTCAGCAGCCGGCCCGGCTCAACCAGTACGCGCAGATCGTCAGTCAGGAAAGTCAGCGTTTACAGCGGCAGATTCACGCGGTCTTACAGTTGGCCCGTTCCCGAAGGCAGGGGCTTACCATGGCGCTAACGCATGTCGACCTGCACGAGCTAATGACGGTAGCCGCCCAACGCTACGCTCCGCACGTCCGGCTCGATCTACAGGCACCGGACGCTCGTATTCAAACGGACCGGTATCATCTCGAAACAACCCTGAACAACCTGATCGACAACGCGCTGAAGTACTGCACCGAACAGCCGTGCGTGACCTTGGCGACACGACAGGATAAAACGGGCCTTGTCTGGTCGGTGCGCGACAACGGAATCGGCATTGCACCGGCTCACCAGAAAGCCGTTTTTCAGCAGTTTTTTCGGGTACCGTCGGGCCGTACGCAGCAGGCCAGCGGTTTTGGGCTGGGGCTGTATTACGTTCGGCAGGTCATCAGCGCGCATGGCTGGCACATCCGGCTTGTCAGTACGCCGGGGCTGGGCAGCACGTTCTCGGTATACCAGCAGGCACCGGCTGGTTCACGCTTTTTCCGGCTATCCGTATGAGTCCCGCCCGCATCCTGTTTGTCGAAGACGATATTAACCTGGGATTCGTCGTGCGCGACACGCTGGAAAACGTACCCTTTCAGGTCACGCACTGTACCAGCGGCCCAACGGGCTGGGCTATGTTTCAGTCGCAGCCCTTCGACCTGTGCCTGCTCGACGTGATGCTGCCCCAAACCGATGGTTTTACCCTGGCCCGTCAGATACGGGCCGTCAACACGCAGATTCCGATTTTGTTTCTCAGTGCGCTGACCGACCGCGATGACCGGCTGGAAGGTTTGCGGCTCGGCGCTGACGACTACCTGCCCAAGCCGTTTAGTATCGACGAACTGATTCTCAAGATCAACGTCTTTCTCCGTCGTACGATCATCAGCCAGACACCCGCCGTACCGGTCGGTACCTGGCTGGACCGGGACAACCTGACGCTATCGGTCAATGGGCAACCACAGGTACTGACCCACCGGGAAGCCGCCACACTGGCTTACCTGCTGGACCGGCCCAACCTGCTGATCCGGCGCGACGACATGTTGCGGGCCGTCTGGGGCGACGACGATTATTTTATGGGCCGCAGCCTGGACGTATTCATTTCCCGCCTGCGCAAACGCCTGGCTACCGATTCGTCCATCCGCATCGAGAACGTCCACGGGGTTGGCTTCGTTTTACGTCGATAAAGACCCCTCATACGAGTACGTACCCGCTCAACAACAAACCCGGCTGTCTCCATCGGGTTTGTCTTTATTTTCGGGCATTCGCTTTTACAGCACGACACCTAACCATGACGACACAGTATACCCGTTTCACTGCCCTTTCATTGCTGCTGCTGACAGTAGCCTGTCAACGCATCCACCTCCCCTTTTCACGTAAGCTACCCACGGCGGGAGCAATCACGCAGGAAGGGCTGCTAACCTGTTTCGCCCCCGGTACAGCAGTTGGCGGGAAGCCGGTCTGGTGCGAAACGTCGGCGGTCTGGTTCGATGGTTCCAACCTTTTCTTCGCCAACGACAAAGACATGCCTGCCGGCCAGTCGCCGGTTTTTACGAAGTCGCTGGCAACGCTGGACGACTCGACCCGATTGCCGGAGTACAAACCGCAACAGCCATTCAGCAACGCGACGAAATATGAAGACTTTGCCCAGATACCCGACCAGAAATTTGTGTTGCTGAGTACGGCCTTCGACCGCGTCAAACCGGACGGCGGCTGGGACAGTTACAACACGATTCTGTACTGGCGTAAAGGCGACGAGCAGCACCCGCGCGTATTATCGCTGGGCAATTCAGACCGTACGTCAGTGTCGCTGCGGAAACCATTGGCTGCGGCTCTGGCCGACGATGAATACCCCGGTTCGCTACCCTATTTCAAGATCGAAGGTTTGGCCGCGACAGAGACGAAACTGCTATTCGGCGTTCGGGAAGCCGGGAAGGCATTCGACAACTTCCGCCATGTCGACAAAATCGTCGCGGTATCGTACACCGTTGCCGGCGATCGGATTCAACTGAAGAACGACTGGAAAGTCGTGGCCGATTTCAAACCCGAAACGGCTGACGAAAAGCTACCCCGTCCGCTGGGTCTGTCGAGTCTGGAATATGACCCCGCCCGGCGTTGTTTCTGGCTGCTAACCTCGCTGGAAATCAAGGGGCAGGTTGACGCGTATTTGTGGGTTATTTCAAAAAATGACCTGTTTGCCAACAAACCGTTTCGCCTGATTCGTACCGTCAACGGTGAGCCGCTGCATTTTAACCACAAAGCCGAAGATCTGACCTTCCTCGACAAGGACCGGTTACTGCTCATCCACGACGACGACCGTTTCCAGACGCGGGTCGGTCGGCGCGTCCGGCAGGCCAATCAGGCAGCGTACACGATTGTTACGGTGAAATAGTGTAGCCTAGACGTCCACGTCTGGAGGGCGCGAAGCGCCCAATCGAGTATCCTCCTGACATAGTTGGGGTGAAGGGCACATGGACCCGCACCCGTAGATCGTCAGCATCATATGTAGCCTGGACGTGTACCACCGCGTAGCGCGGGTCCACATCCACGCTACACCGGTATAAAGAAGCATCGACTGGCTTTTGCGGCTGTACAACGCTCCTGCTCAGCCTTATGTCTACTCACTCAACATTCCGCCGGATAAATTTCGCAACTGCCTGTTTGCTTACCGGTCTGTCGGTAGCGGCATTCGCGCAGAAACCAGTCGTTAGTCGACTGGAAATTTACGATCTGGCTACGAATAGCCGTCGGGTGGTGCGGCAGGACAGTGTTCGGTTCGAAGCGCCCAACTGGACCCGCGACGGTCGGCTCATCATCAATCAGGAAGGACTACTTTATAGCGTTCGTATCAGCGACGGGCTAAAAACAACGATCAACACCGGTTCGGCGACGGCCTGCAACAATGACCACGGTCTGACACCCGACGGCAAAACGATCATCATCAGCAACAACGTTAAAAACACGGCCGGGAAAGGCAGCACCTCAACCGTAATGACGCTGCCCCTGACCGGCGGTCAGCCCCGGCAGTTGACCGACCCGGCCGTCGGTCACGCCTACTGGCACGGCGTATCGCCCGACGGAAAAACGCTGGCCTTCGTTGGCGAACGACAGACCGAATCGGCAGGCAAAACCGATTTCGAGATTTACACGATTGCCAGCACGGGTAGCCCCGAAACTCGCCTGACCCACTCGCCGGGCCTCGACGACGGTCCTGAGTATTCGCCTGATGGCACCTATATTTATTTCAACTCGATGCGGTCGGGCCGGATGCAGCTCTGGCGGATGCAGGCCGATGGTTCGCAGCCCAAACAGCTGACTAACGACGCTTACGCCAACTGGTTTGCCCACCCCTCCCCCGACGGAAAATGGCTGGTGTTCATCAGCTACCTGGTCGATCAGGGCTCGAATCATCCCGCCGACAAGGCTGTGATGCTGCGGCTCATGAACGTAAAAACGGGCCAACTCCGCGAATTGGCCCGTTTTACCGGTGGTCAGGGAACGATCAACGTGCCAAGCTGGTCGCCCGACAGCCAGTCGTTTGCCTTCGTAAGTTATTGAAGCGAGTTAAAGAAATCGTACGTACCAGTGATATACCCCAGAATACCCGTCGCATGATTGGCTCCGCTGAGTCGGATCAGTTGCACGTTGGTTGCACCGCGCGCCCGCATGGCATCGTATGCATTCTGCGAGTTCAAAAACAGCACCGTGTCGTCGGCATCGCCGTGGTATAGCCGTGTGTTGGTACGGGGTTTCCAGTCGTGAATGTCGTTGTCCTGCACGGCCTTCAGGAAGTCGGTATCCGTGCCGTTGTTGATGGCCTGCTTAAAGCTGTCCGTCACGACCTGATTGAAACTTAGTCCGCCAAGGTTGGCCGTGTAGCCACTGGCCGCAATCCGCGTTGCATACGGTTCCTTGAAATAATACGTAGCCGGACGGTTCAAATTGTAAATCCGGTCGTAGGTCAGCAACACCCACAAATACAGCCGACTGATACTGGGGTCCGTACTGGTCGTGTTGTTTAGAATCTGCTTCATAAACGCCGGTTTGTCATAGGCCCCGGCCCCACAACTCGACGCGACCAGGTTGAACTCCGACCCCGTTTCTTCTTCAATTTTCTTCTGCAATGCCAGCGTCGCATAGCCACCCTCCGAATAGCCGGCAATCATCAATCGTTTGTCCCAGTTGGCGTTCTGACTCGTCAGAACCTGGCGGGCGGCCCGGAGCATGTCGAGCGAAGCCGTGGCCAGTCCGCTGCGGTGCTCATACGTATGCGGTACGTTTTTCGAGGCACCGTAGCCAATGTAATCGGGGGCTGCGATGATATAACCCTGCGAAGCAAACACCGACCCGAAGGTGTATGCTTCACTGCCCGACTGGTAATTCGACGGTGCCCCGTCGTCGCTGGTAATTGTTCCGTGCTGAATGCTAAGCATGGGGACACTCGTACCGGCATTTACCGTTGGGATCAGCAGCGCCCCCGACGCCGTGATCGACTTACCGTCGGTGTTGGTTGTTGTGTACGTTATACGGTATACGCTGATCGGATAGCGTATGAATAGCTGAAACGCGACGTTAGTCCCCGTAAATCGGCTGCGTAGCTGGTCGGTTGTGAATTGGCCGATCAGGGTACTGCTAACGAGTGTGTTGGGCACGTTCGGCGTGACAGCGTCGCCCCCACCCGCCATTTTACAACTACTGGGAGCCAGCAGCAACAGGCTGCTCATTAGCAGCAACAGTACACTTGTCTTAAAAAAACGCATCTGGAAAAGCGGTAGACTGAGTTGTGATTGTACACAATTAACGCTACACCTACTCAATTCGTTTGTTTTCCGTTACGCACTCGATTCAGTGTGGAGCATGTTCCACAAATTAGGTCTCTCACTTCCCACCGGCTACTTGCTGATTCTCGTACAGAAACGGCTATCAACGTGCCCTCACAATTCTTTCATATTAACAAGCCACTGACTTACAACCACTTACTGCCAACTATTAAACCCACTACCGTCTACTATACTCTATACTGGTATAAGGTTTGGCCGATCAGGTCACGGATTAACCATTCATATCACATGAAAATGAACATGAAGTCAATGTATGCAAAACCCTTTTTGGTACTGATGGCCGTCAGCATGCTGTCGGGAAACGTACTAACAAGCTGTAAGTCGGGCAAACCGATGAACAAGACGCAGAAAGGTGGCGCAGTGGGTGCCGGTGGTGGTGCGCTAGTAGGCGGTATTATCGGCCGTAAAACGGGCAACACGGCCATCGGCGCAATTATCGGTGCTACAGTCGGCGGTGCCGCCGGTGCGATTATCGGTCGGCGGATGGACAAGCAGGCAGAGGAAATGAAGCGCGAGTTACCCAACGCTCAAGTAGAGCGTGTCGGCGAAGGGATCAAGATCACATTTGGCTCGGATATTCTGTTCGACGTCAACTCGTACGCATTGAAGCCCGAGACAAAGCGCCAGCTCACCGAGTTCGCCCAGACCCTGAACAAATACCCCGACACGGATATCCGTATCGAGGGGCATGCTGACGCAACCGGTCCGGACGATTACAACCTGAAACTATCGCGTGAGCGTGCGAAAGCGGTGGGAGATTACTTGCAGGCACAGAGCGTGTCGTCGGGTCGGGTCGACGAAATCGGATACGGTGAAGAACAACCAGTTGCCGATAATTCAACCGAAGCGGGCCGTCGGAAAAACCGTCGGGTCGACATTGCCGTTTTTGCCAATAAAAAGATGCAACGGGACGCGAAAGATGGTAAATTAGAGAATTAATTCTAGCGATTTATTAGACAATTGACTGCCACAGCCAGTTACTAAAGCAGCGTGTCTACATTCGGTTGCACCAGAACACACTCACTTTTTTTAAACTTAAATAGTTCAACGTCATGAATGTCAAAGAAACACGGGGTGAAATCCTCGATCAGCTTAACCGTCTGTTGACCATCAGCCACGATTCTGAAGAAGGCTATCAGGAAGCGGCTAAAAACGTAAAAGAAAGCGAGCTGCAAAGCCTGCTTAGCAAGCAAGCCCAACAGCGGGGCGAATTCGCTACGGAACTTGACCGCGAAATCCGGGCACTCGGTGGCGAACCCGACGGTGGTACCAGCTTCACGGCCGATCTGCACCGGGCCTGGATCAACCTGAAAACAGTATTTACATCGAACGATGATAAAGCAACCGTAGAAGAGTGCCAGCGTGGCGATAAAGAAGCGCTGGACACTTACAACAACGTGTTGCAGGAAACCGATCTGGCAGCCAGCACCCGCGAGTTGCTGCTGCGCCAGAAGCAGAGCATCGATAGCGCCCACGCGTCGATGGCCCGTCTGGCAATGACAGTGTAGTGAATGGTGGGATCGGAAAGCCACCTCCGGTTGGGGGTGGGCTTTTTCTAGTGAATCGCTGCTTCGACCTGGTTGAAGCAGCGATTTCTTTTTCAGCACCGCGCTAAACATTACACTTTCTCAGCAGGTTCAAACGCTATCTATTGGTACATTCATTCACAACGCATACCTGATTAACATGGCTGGACATGCCGAGCCAAAGGCGGCTCAAGACTACTCAACAAAACCCGGTAAATCATATCCACTTGGTGCTACGTACGACGGCGAAGGCGTAAACTTCGCTCTGTTCAGCGAACACGGTACCGGTGCTTATCTGTGCCTGTACGACACCGCTAAACCCGACAAGGAAATAGCCCGTATCCCGATGATGGAGTATACCGAGCTGGTATACCACGTTTACGTCGACGGCCTACAGCCAGGTCAGTTATACGGTTTCCGTGTCGAAGGGCCGTACAACCCACAGGAAGGTGATTTCTTCAACCCGAACAAGCTGCTGCTCGACCCATACGCGAAAGCTATCAATGCGCCGATCAACGACGACAACAGCCGCCTGGGTTATGATTACAAGCACAAGGCCGACGATCGTCACCTCGTTATGAGCACCGAAGACAGCGGTCCCGGCATGGCCAAGTGCGTAGTTGTCGATCCAACCTTCGATTGGGAAGACGACAAGGCCCCTGACACCCCACTGCATCGCTCGGTGATTTACGAAATGCACGTGAAAGGCTTCACGCACCTCCACCCCACCATCGATAAGTCGATCCGGGGGACGTATGCGGCCCTGGGTACGCCCGAGAGCACCGACTATCTGAATAAGCTCGGCGTCACAGCGGTTGAACTGCTACCCGTTCATCAGTTCACGAACGAAAGCTATTGGGGATACAACAGCATCGGTTTCTTCGCACCGCAAAACACGTATTCCTCGTCGGGGATGGCTGGTCAGCAGGTTACGGAGTTCAAGCAGATGGTAAAAGATCTGCACAAAGCCGGCATCGAAGTCATTCTGGACGTTGTCTACAACCACACGGCGGAAGGCAACCACCTCGGCCCTACCCTGTCGTTCCAGGGTATCGACAACAAAGTGTATTACCGGCAGATGAGTGAGAAACCCGAGTACTATCGGGACTTCACCGGCACGGGTAATACGTTTGACCTGACTCAGCCACGGACATTGCAACTGGTAATGGACAGTCTGCGGTACTGGGTGACGGAAATGCACGTCGATGGATTCCGGTTTGACCTGGCCGCTACGCTGACGCGCGACGACGAAGAAGCCGGCCGTATTTCCTCGTTCCTTGATACCGTCGCGCAGGACCCGATTCTGGCGCGCGTGAAGCTTATCGCTGAACCCTGGGACATCGAATCGTACAACGTAGGTGGCTTCCCGGTACAGTGGTCGGAATGGAACGGTAAATTCCGCGACACCTTCCGGGCGTTCTGGAAAGGTGACGAAGGCAAGGCCAACGAGGTGACGCTGCGTATGCTGGGTAGCCCCGATTTGTACGCATCCGACGGTCGCTCGCCGGCCAACAGTGTCAACCTCATTACGGCGCACGACGGCTTTACGCTGAACGATCTTGTCAGCTACAACGAAAAGCACAACGAAGCAAACGGCGAAGACAATAACGACGGCTCAAACGATAATATGAGCTGGAACTGTGGCGCCGAAGGGCCAACCGACGACCCGGCCGTCAACGAACTTCGTGAACGTCAGAAGCGCAATTTCCTCTCGACACTGTTGCTGAGTCAGGGAACGCCGATGATTGTTATGGGTGATGAGTGCGGCCGTACACAACACGGCAACAACAACGGATATAATCAAGACAGCGAGATCAGCTGGATGAGCTGGGATTGGAATGAGAAACAGCAGGCCCTGTTCGACTTCACCAGTCAGTTGACCGCCCTGCGTCAACAGATGCCGCTGCTAAGTCGTCGCAAATTCTACGGTAACGAACAGATTTCGTTCCTGCGCCCGGACGGCTCAGAAATGAACGAACACGACCTGCAAAATCCGGATACCCGCTGCGTGGCCCTGTTCATCGACGGTGTACGGGTTGACGAGCAAACGGAAGACGGCCAGGAAGTCGGCGACGAGCAGTTGATCTGGGTGTTGAACGCCTATTGGGAGGACATTCCGTTTATGCTGCCCAAAATAGGCCGTAAGAAGTCAAACTGGAAGGTTGTTGTCGATACCTCGACGGGCGAGTTCAATCCGGAGTGGAACCCCGTGCTGGGCGGTCATGAGTACGTAATTCCGTCCCGTTCGTCGGTGCTGCTTAGCCTGAGCTAAGTCGCTGTCAACGGGCCCATTTTTTCATAAAACGACTGGCCGCTGGTACTATCAGCGGCCAGTCGTTTTATACCCTGCAAACATCTACCTCCGTTCAGCCATCAGCGTTTAAACGTCCACTCGCAACGCTGCACCGGCGCGTCCTGAATTGCCCGATACAACTCATCATCGGATGTAAACACGACCTGAGCAACAGCGAAGGCTTCAACGTACACGGTAAATGAATCCGTCGCGAACGGCCAGGGATCAACGTTTAACGTACTATCATCCCGTTGCGCAATGTAGTACGGAACACCATCGGGACCAACGCTGATTTCCAGCCGCCGACCGTTCATCGGCACCAACTGCTGACATAGTATCAGCGATAGCGCATCGCACCATTGCACAAAGTCGTAGCCATACTGAGCCGCTTTCTTCGTTGCTTTGTACTGCTTACGCCACTTCTCCTGATTGTCGGCCTGCTGATTCAGGAACTCATCCAGTTCTTTGTCCGTCCCGCGTTTTTCCTCGTACAAGAATGTCGTGTGCATCGACGCCATCAGCGCGTTCCAGCGGCTTTTCTGAAGCGCCACCCCAATCAGATTACGGCATTGCTCAGCGGAATACGCCAGAATCTTGAAATCCAGCGGTGTACCGGCAGCCGTCAGGTGGTTTTGTCCGTCCCAGGCAGGTTGGCCGTCGTCGTGCTCGGTTAGCGCAATCAGCGTTTCAGGCCAGAAGTCAGGGCGCTTCGATTCGCTCCACTGCAACGCCAGACTAAACGCCAGTAGTCCATGTGCGGGTTGATTGATAATCAGCCAACCGGTATCACTCTGTTTGACAATCATATAGGGGTCTATAAACGAATAAGGCAGGAGCCACCTGCGCAACTCCTGCCTTACTCTTCATTGGGGGTACTTAGTTATATACTTTTTCGTTTTCGCCCATCTTCGGGGGTGTCCCGGTGATGGCACCGGTAACCATCTGGAACAACCGGACGATGCGGCTTGAGTTAGCGTCCCAGTACTCGGCCATTTCGGTAGTCACTTTCAGCAGCACCAGTTCGGGATCTTCCTTCCCCGCCGGAAACCAAGGTTTTGCTTCCTCGGTCCAATACTCCTCGATTTTTGCCCGGTCATCGACTTCCGATGCCGTACCCGATACAGATACGTAGGTCGAATTGTCGGTGTCAGCGAATGCGATATTCACACGGCTGTCGTTTTCCTCAATCTGATCGACTTTGGGCGATGACTTCTTAGTGAAAAACCATAACGACCCATCGGCGCTCGCGTGAATCAGGGCCATTGGGCGACTAACCAGGTTTTGCTGTTCGTCGACAGTGGTCATCATGGCAACGTGAATATCCTTGATGAGATCGAGAACTTTCTCAATTGATTTTGGGTCTTGTGCAATCGTGCTCATAACGTGTAGTATCAACTTGGTGTATTCAACAAAACAGGCGAGAAGCGGTCTTGTTTGGCTTACGCCCGATAAATGCTGGCGGGTAGTGTTATTCCGTAACAAACGGTCGCTGTCGGGTAGCTGATCGAATGACTACTAACCCAGGGCTGCGCTGCAATTTCGCTGCAACACCGTTTGGCTTTCAGGCAGCAATCAGACAGCCGGTGCGCGTAGTCACTTGTATCATCCGTCAAGTGGCGGATTAGTTGGTCGCATGCTTCCACGCACTGTAAAGCAATCGCCTTTGTTTTTTCTGATTTGCTGCGCCAAAGCATCGACGTTTGCCGACACAAGTCGGCGCAATCCAAACTGAGTATGATTAGTTCGCTGCGATGGTCAACATCCCGACAATGCTCGTAAGCGACTGTACGACACTCACTGGCACAGGCAGTTAACGCCTTGTCGCATGTCAACTGCGCGTTTGCCATCAGAACGTACGTTGGGAATGAGAAGAGACGAACACGCGTTCATTTCGTTGTGCATGCTCGCGCGCCCAGCGCCGGGCTTCCGATACGCTGTGCTGAATTATCTCGTTTTTATCTGTGTACCCCTGCCCAATCAGTTGGTTGGCAAGTTCTATTGCCTTTGCCCGCGTCGTTGCATTAAGCGATCGCATAGCAGCCGGGAAGTGAGTTGGGGTCCACATAATCGTACTTATACTTTGTTTGACCTATCGTGTTCGATTTTTGTGCCACATAGTAGCTAGGTAGCAAGTCACTACTCATATGCGGTAGCAACCACCTATAAATCAATACATTGTCAATAAATACAGCGCAAATTAAATTATTTGCTTAATACATTTTTCGTAAATCAACGGAACCAGTGTGTAAGAAAATACTCACTCAGCAAGGAATTTTTCCACAAAAAAAGAGTCAGCCTTGTAGACTGACTCTTCTTGTGACGCGATCCGGTCTACTTGGGAAATGAAAGCCGGAAAGTTGTTCCCCGCCCTACTTCACTTTCCACCTCGATCGATCCTTTGTGACTCCCGACTATATTCTGCGTTGCTGTCAGTCCAAGCCCCATACCGCCTGATTTGCCGGTAAAAAACGGGTCGAACAGCCGTTGCCGAACCGTAGGACTGATTCCCCCACCATTGTCGGTAATCTGCACGTATACTTTGTCAGCCGAACAATCCGTCCGCACCTGCAACACGCCTTTGCCTTCTTCCATAGCTTCGACAGCGTTAACCAGCAGGTTGAGGATAGCCGTCTTGATCTGCTCCCGGTCGATCAGCGTTTGGCAATCGCCGGCTACGTAATCCGTCTCAAGCCGCATCCGTTTCAGCTTGATACGGTCGTTGACCATCATTACTGTCGAGCGAACGACTTCATTGAAATCCTGCCGACGACGCTCCGGTTCGCGCGGTTTCGATGAATTGAGCATCTCCGTAATCAGTTGCCCTATCCGGTCGACGTTGCGACCGATGATATCGGTAAACATGGTTACGTATTCATTATCTACTTCCAGCTCGTCTTTAAGCTGTTCGAGCGCCAGACTCAGGTTCGTCAGGGGATTGCGTACTTCGTGCGCGATGCTTCGGGCAATTTTACCCGTCATGCTCAGTTTCTCGGCCAGGATCAGGTCCTGCTGCGCCTTTTTCTGTTCGGTGATGTCGCGTACAATTCCCTGAAACCACTCGGGTTGCCCCCGGCTATCGTCCACGGCCCAGATCGACAACTGACAGATTCGTTTTCGCCCTTCCCGTGTCAGCAGAATGGCTTCGAAATCCTTAATCTGTCCGTGTTCGCGCACGTTAAAGCGCAGTTCACGCAGGCAGTTCAGATCGGCAAACAGACGGGCCGGGTTCATACCGCACAGCTGTTCCCGTGTGTACCCCAACAGCCGCTCGACGGATGAATTGGCATCCTGAAACCGAAGGTCATGATCGATTACAAAAATGGCGTCGATCGACCGTTCGAAGAGCGAGCGGTATTTGTTTTCCTTATCGGCAACTTCCGACAGTACGCTGGCCTGTCGGAGTGCGTACCGGATGCTGCGGCCCAGCAACTGCGCGTCGATGCGACCTTTCACCAGGTAATCAGCCGCCCCCATTTCCAGCGCCGACTGATCGACCGTAAGATCGTCCTGACCAGTCAGCAGAATCATGGGTGCCCGGCACCCCATCTGTGTTGCTTCCTGAATCAGATTAATGCCGGTATGCGGCCCCAGGCGGTAATCGACCAGGTAAACGTCGTGTTTACCTGTCATAATCATGTCGATAGCCCGTTCATAACTATCGACCCAGTCGAGTCGGATGTTGGCATTCTCACGCGACGATACCAGCGCCCGCGTAAGCATGTAATCGTCTTCGTCGTCTTCGACCAGCAGTACGTTAATCTTGTTTTGTTTTACCGGCGCATCAAGCAGCGAATCGTTACTCATCATAGGATAATAGCAATCAGGTCAGATCCTGCGCTAAGGCAGTTTTACAATATCCATCCAGTACATTTTCAGCGCCCCGATCATTTCGACTAGCTTACTGAAATGAAACGGCTTCGTAACAAACGAATTTACGCCCAGATTGTACGATTTAACCACGTCCTCATCGGCCGTCGACGTCGTCATAACGATCACTGGCAACCGTCGCAGCGATAAATCATCCTTAATCTCTTTCAAAGCCTGAAAGCCGTTCTTTCTGGGCATATTCAGATCAAGGATGAGCAAGCTGGGCCAGGGCGCATTGTCTTCTGTGTAATTACCCCGCCGGTAGAGGTAATTCATCAATTCTTCCCCGTCATCGACAAAGTGGATGCTCTGCGAATAGCCGCATTTACGCATCGCCTGTTCGAGAAACATGCGATCGTCCTGGTCGTCGTCGGCAATCAGAATTGTTGTCACTTTACGGTCCATAAACTTCAGCTAAGTATTGCTACGGGCGTGGTGGCTGTGCACAATTGATAAACGGTGCTAAGCATCCATTTCCACCTCAGATGCGCGATCGCGTGGCAACGATGGATGCGATTCCGCAACCAATCCTGTTTCAAAAATAACGGGAATACACCGGACTATCGCAAGTGCTACCTATTAATTCCAGTTAAGCGTACAGATGAATTCGAATTGCTCCCCCATCGAAGTGTTTCGTTGATTCCAGCGGCACAAACGAAAGCTATTCAAGCACGCCCATTTTTCGTTTTACTGACTGTGTTGTTCCCCAAGTTGTGGAGCTGAATCCGCAGTATAAAAGAGAAGCTACAATTCTACTTTTTCTGACACTGAATTGATTTACAGGTCATCAGCTCTGGCAAAACCAGTTCCGCTTACTATGGCATGATATTACGAACACTGAGCGAATTGTAGAAACGTGTTTTCTATGCATCAATTCACTAATACTATGAAATTTTCAGCTAAACTGATCGCTACAACGCTGTTTACCGCAGGCACCCTTTTCTTCACTAATTCACAGGTTGCCGCACAGAGTACAGCTCGCATTGGTTTGAAAGGTGGTTTAAACGCCAGTTCACTATTTTATGATAATCAGGGAGTAACCAATAAGAACGAACGAATCGGCTTTAACCTCGGTGTATTTGCTCAGGCACCACTGGGCGAATTTCTAGCCATTCAGCCTGAATTATTGTACACAACGAAAGGCGCATCTGCCGATTACAACGTGCTTGGTCTCAATGGTCGCAACACGTTTAGACTCAACTACGCCGAGTTGCCCGTACTGCTGACGTTTAAACTAGGGCAAGCCGTTGAGTTACAAGCGGGTCCATATGCCGCCTACCTGGTCAATTCGAACGTGAATTCGAATGGTTCGTTTGGAACAGGAACAGCTGCCATCAACGCGGATAACTTCAATCGGTTTGACTACGGTCTTGCCGGTGGTATAAACTTCTATTTCGGCAAAGCATTCATTGGTGCCCGCTACGGGCAGGGCCTGCAAAAAATCGCAAACAGTGGTGCGGCATCTACCCTGCTTGGCAATGCTAAAAACTCGGTGGGTATGTTATCCGTTGGCTTCAGCATCAACTAGTCAGACTGACCCCATAACGCACAAGGCCCGGCGATGAACCGGGCCTTGTGCGTTATGGGGTCGATTGTATGCTACAGATGAATATCGTACGCTTTGAGTTTGTTGTACAGCGTTTTCCGATCAATGTTCAACACTTCAGCGGCCTTCGTTTTGTTGTAGCCTGTTTTTTCCAGAACACGCAGGATAGCGGCCCGTTCGGCATTCTCCGACACGGATTTCAGGTTAGCGCCGGCCTGTCCGTTTGCCGGCGCACCGGTCCGAAGCGGCTCAGCACTGATCTGCGCACTGGGCACGGCATCCTCAACCGTAAGGTACTGCGGGGACACAATTTCCCGGGGCAGCACGTCCATTTCGATCATGTCTCCCTGCGTCAGCAGCACTGATCGCTTGATCACGTTCTGAAGTTCTCGCAGGTTGCCATGCCAGTAGTAGTCTTTCAATTTCTCCCGAGCCCCCTCGTCGAAACCAGCAATCTGTTTTTCCAGTTGCCGGTTAGCCAGTTCGAGAAAATGATCGGCAAAGATCATGATATCGGCCTTCCGGTCGCGCAGCGGTGACAGGTGAATCTCAAACTCATCGATCCGGTGGTAAATATCCTCCCGGAAGCGGCCCTGCCGGACCGCATCGCGCAGGTCTTCGTTGGTAGCAGCAATAATCCTGACGTCGACAGCGATATCTTGGTTCGAACCGATCCGGCGGATCTTTCGCTCCTGTAATACGCGCAGCAGTTTGATCTGATTGTCGTACGACAGGTTGCCGATTTCGTCCAGAAACAGCGTTCCTCCGTTTGCGTATTCGAAGCTACCGGCTTTGTCGGACATTGCTCCGGTAAAGGCCCCCTTCACGTGTCCGAACAGCTCGCTGCCCGCCAGGTCTTTACTCAACGCACCACAGTCGATGGCGACAAATGGTTTATCAGCCCGCTTGCTGCGCAGGTGGATGGCGTTGGCAACGAATTCTTTACCGGTTCCTGTCTCACCCGTAATGATGACCGACATATCGGTCGGGGCAATCAGATCAATGTGTTTTTGCAGTTGGTCGGCTACGCGGCTTTTTCCGAAGATAAACCGCTTTCCATCCGAGGTGGTGGCAACTTTGCCCGTAGCTGGCTTTGTCGCAGTAGGTCGCGCGGTAGCGGGTCCCTCCGTCGTTTGCTGCTTGAGGGTTTTGGCACGCCGTTCCAGGGCGCTTTTTATTGTCAGCAGGATTTCGTCTGGATAGAGCGGTTTGGTTACGTAATCATACGCGCCATGCTTCACACTCTGTACGGCAATACGAACGTCTGAATAGCCCGTTATGATGATAACGGCCGTGGCCGGATTCAGCACCTTTATTCGACGAAGCATTTCCAGCCCGTCGATATCAGGCAGCTTGAAATCACAAATAACTAGTTCAAAGGTTTCTTTTCGTAATAAGGCCAGACCATCTTCTCCCCGCTGAACTGATGCCGTTTTGTATCCCTGTTTGCTCAGAAATCGCTCGAGCAACAGACAGATATCATGATTATCGTCAACGATCAGAATTTTTTCCATGAAGTAAGGCCTTCCGGTTTTGAGGCCGGTAACAGGTTAAGGAAGGTGCTTCCACAAGCGGTTGGTTCGTTTTCCTTGTTCAACAAAGATACTTAAACCTGAGTGCTTTGCAAGGCCTTCTCTACTGACAGACGGGTGAACGGTTTTCCCACAAAAAAGTCGGCTCCCTGGTCGACAGCCCGACGCCGTTCCGCCTGTCCGTCGAATGCACTAATCATAATGACCCGTGCATTTACCTGATCTTCCCGGATAAGCGGTAATAGGTCGAAGCCCAGTCCGTCGGGGAGGTTGAGGTCAAGAAAGATGGCGTCATACTGTTGAGAAAGTAAGCATTGGCGACCTTCTTCGATGTACTGCGCACAGGTAGGTATGTACCCTAATTTACGCAGCAATCCCGAAAGTAGCAGGCATATATCCGATTCGTCATCAATAATCAGTACACGCTTCGAGGAGACTGTATTCACTTTTGCAGGGGCTATTCCGGGCTGAAAACCGGTATTATATCGCGTCGTCATTTGTACCATTGTAGTATAGCAGTCAACCCGCTTGCATCAAACGCATACAATTCTATGCCGAATTTGTCATCTAATGACTCAAACGGCCAAAAAAGGATATGGAAATAGTGCCAAAGGGAAAATCGTATTGCTTACACCGGGCCCTGGCTTCTTAGTGGTGCCTGTGTGGGCATTATCTTACGTATATACCGTGTCAATTTTCCACGACTTTTCTACAGTTGTAGAAAATTTTCTACACACACAGGCTAAACAAACGCCAATGGCTATACGCAGCTCTTTTCATATATGTTTGTTTAAACACTCATTTACAGCGACCTGCGTTTATAAAACTGTGTATCAATAGCTAATGCAGCTTCTGGCACACATTTTTCTACTTCAGCACATAGAAAGAGGCAATTCTGATTTACTCGAACGAACGTTATGGGAAACCTTCTTTACGCGGTTGCATACTGTTAGCTCAGCACTTACACGGCTTAATAGTTTCAGCATCGGTAGTCGATAAGCGTTCTGCTGGTAGTCATCGCCACAACACATCCGATTCACGGACGTGTTAGTTTGAAAAGAGGTTTCCTTGTCTTTAAGACAAACATAAATAGCCGGTTAGAGAACATAATGTTCACTCTGGTATAACGATTTTAGGTTAAGTACAAGTTACGGTGGGTACGGAATCCCTGCGCCAGTTTGAGCGCAGGGATTTTTATTTGTACCCTGCCAATCAACGACTGCTGCCGAATCAGCCCTGTAAATCGACACAGTGAGGAATTGTTAGGGTATTCTGGGGAAATTTTTACTCAATCATTCCGTAAACGAACGTCAGCACATGCAACTATAATTTTCTATATATCAATCATTTAATCTAACAAAATTGCGTTGGTATGGTATTCTCTCTGTGAAAACCGTATTTGTTCACTCACTAAATTAACAGAGAAATGAGAGCGTTACCCGGAATTTTGGTTGGTTTGGCAGTAGGTGCTATTGTCGGTGTTTTGTTGGCTCCTGAGAGCGGAAAGAAAACGCGCAAGCGGATTTCGTCAGAAACCGATTCACTGTTCAGCGACCTGCAGGATCAGCTTCAGTCTGGTCTGGACAGCATCAGAAGTCAGTACGATGATTTCGTCGATCAGGCGAGTTCGAAGTCGAAAGACATCGCTGACGAAGTAAAACGCAAAGCCAAATTCTAGTACAACCGCAAAACGGATAAACAATAGCAATCATGAGAAGCACAAGAGATTTCTTCACAGGCATCATAACGGGCGTCGTCATCGGCTTATTGACGGCACCACGTAGCGGCAAAGAGACGCGCGAAAAGCTGGTCGATGAGGCAAACAAACGTAGCGAAGGCCTGAAAGACCAATGGGAAAAGGGCGTGGCTCAGGCGAAAGAAGGTTATGAGCAGGTGAAGAGCCAGGTCAACCAGTACGCTGATCAGGCGAAGACGCAGGTTAACCAATACGTCGATCAAACCAAGTCGCAGTTCGATACTGCAAAGAACGAAGCGAAGTCAGAGTTCGAGCGCGGAAAGTCGACGTTCAATTCAAAGGTAGATGACCTTGCCGACAGCGCGAAAGAAGGCGTAGACGACGCAAGAAACTCGTTCAAAGCCAGCTAGTAACAAGCTGATTCAATAAAGCAGCAGAGCCCGTTGACGACTGTCAACGGGCTCTGCTGCTTTATTGAGCTTTAACATTCTTTTAATTCTTGTTTAAGTAATATTTAACAACGGGATGTCACATTTGTAAGTGGTCTATTTCACCACGATCAACTAATTCTTCGATGCCATCTAGTTTTGCTCTTTCAGTCTGCAATCCCACCTGGTCCCGCAACAAAGCCGTCGGCTATACCGTTGGCAAACTGCTCTGCCTTTCACTACTTACTACTTTTCTGGGAAGTTGTGGCTCATCAGAAAAGCCAGAACACGTTGCCAAACGGTCTACCAATCACATCAATCTGCTTAAAGCAGCAACGCTTGACACTGCCCGATTGGAGCGGACGAACAATGAACTCAGCCTTACGGGTAAAGTAACGTTCAATCAGGATCAGGTCGTCAAGGTTTTCCCGCTTGTCGGTGGTCACATTGAAGCGCTTAAAGTGGACCTGGGTGATTACGTTCGAAAAGGACAAGTGCTGGCGGTGATCCGGTCTGGTGACCTGGCCGACCTGGAGCAGGCTACCGTGACGGCCCGAGGTGAACTGGCCGTTGCTCAGAAGAACATGCAGGTGACGGAGGGGATGAATAAAGCTGGGTTCAGCTCTGATCGGGATATGGTTGCCAGTCGTGAGCAGTTACAGGCAGCCAAGGGCGAAGTAAACCGCGTGGCCGAACGGCGTCGAATTCTGGGCGGTAGCGGTTCTTCCTACGTCGTCAAGGCCCCCATGAGCGGCTTTATCGTCGAGAAATCGGCGTCGGCCGGAATGGAACTTCGGTCCGATGATCCCGAAAATCTCTTCACCATTTCCAATCTCGATCGGGTCTGGGTACTGGCTAATGTTTACGAATCAGACCTATCTCATGTCCACGAGGGTGATCGGGCACTGATTACGACCATCTCCTACCCCGACAAAGCCTTCAAAGGGCACATCGACAAGATATTCAACGTGCTCGATGCGGCCAGCAAGACGATGAAAGTCCGGGTCACGCTCGACAACGCAGATTATCGGCTGAAGCCCGAAATGTTCGCCAACGTCAATGTTACCTACGCGGGTAAGGATGAGCGTGTCACGATACCAGCCCGCGCGGTGGTCTTCGACAAGAATCGGAACTACGTCGTTGCCGTTGACCGGCAGAACAATCCCATTGTGCGGGAGGTGAGTTTATACCGAACCATCGGTGATAAAACGTACCTGACGGCTGGCTTATCACCCGGCGACCGGGTCGTCAGTCGCAATCAGCTGTTGATCTACAACGCGCTGGGCAACTAGTTGCTTCTCACCCACCGTGCATGAACAAGTTTATCAAAGGCATTCTGTCCTTTTCGCTCAAGAATAAATTTTTCATTTTCTTCCTGACGTTTCTGGCCGTGGTAGCGGGGGTTATCAGTTACCGCGACACGCCGATTGAGGCTTTCCCGGACGTCACCAACACACAAATCACCCTCATCACGCAATGGCCGGGTCGGTCGGCTGAAGAGGTTGAGAAATTTGTGACGATACCCATCGAAATCGGCCTGAATCCGGTTCAGCGCCGAACGGACATTCGCTCGACGTCGCTGTTCGGCCTGTCGGTCGTCAAGATTATCTTCGATGATGGCGTCGACGACACCTTTGCCCGGCAACAGGTAAACAACCTCCTGAACAGCATTGAGTTGCCGGAAGGGATACGCCCCGACGTACAGCCTCCGTACGGACCGACGGGCGAGATTTTCCGGTATACGCTACGTTCGCCCACCCGTAGTCCACGCGAACTGAAGACGATACAGGACTGGGTTATCGAACGACAATTGAAGGGCGTTCCGGGGGTCGCCGAAGTCGTTAGTTTCGGCGGAGAAGTGAAAACCTACGAAATATCGCTCGACCCGCGCCGGCTGATCGATTACGATATTACGCCACTCGAACTGTACAAAGCGGTTTCCTCGTCAAACGTCAACGTCGGGGGCGATGTCATCAATAAAAACGCGCAGTCATACGTCGTGCGGGGTATCGGCCTGTTGCGAAATCAGCGCGATATCGAGAGTATCACCATCAAGACCATCAATGGCACACCCATTATGGTCGGTAACGTCGCGCACGTATCGGAATCGGCTCTACCGAGACTGGGGCAGGCCGGACGTGGCCCGGTTGACGATGTCGTTGAGTGCATCGTAATCATGCGAAAGGGGGAGAATCCCGGTGAAGTCATTCAGCGCGTCAAGACAAAAATCAACGACCTGAACGAGCAGATTCTGCCCGGCGACGTACAGATCGACACGTTCTATAACCGTGAGACGCTGATCAACTTTTCGACGCACACGGTCACGCATAACCTGATCGAAGGTATCGTCTTCGTAACGGTCATCGTCTTTCTGTTCATGGCCGACTGGCGCACCACGCTCACGGTGTCGATTGTCATTCCACTGGCACTGCTGTTTGCGTTTATCTGCCTGCGGCTGAAAGGCATGTCGGCCAACCTACTCAGCATGGGTGCCATCGACTTTGGGATTATCGTCGACGGGGCCGTTGTGATGGTCGAAGGTATTTTCGTCACCATGGATGAATTGGCGCATCGGGTCGGTATGGCACGATTCAACCGGCTGGCCAAGATGGGGCTGCTACGCCGTACGGGTACCGAGATGGGGAAAGCGATTTTCTTCTCCAAGCTCATCATCATCACGTGCCTGGTTCCGATTTTCTCGTTTCAGAAAGTCGAAGGTAAGCTATTCTCTCCGCTGGCCTGGACACTGGGTTTTGCACTGCTGGGAGCCCTGCTGTTTACGCTTACGCTTGTCCCCGTCCTGGCCAGTATTCTGCTCCAGAAAAATGTCCGCGAAAAGCACAATCCTTTCGTTGCGTTCATCACGAAATACGCGACCCGCATTTTCGCCTTTACCTTTTCGCACCGACGTATCAGCCTGATTACGACGGCGGTTATTGTCCTGATCGGACTAGCGGGCTTTCCGCTGCTGGGTACGGAATTTCTTCCCGAACTGAACGAAGGCTCCATATACGTACGGGCCACCATGCCGATGAGTATTTCCTTGCCGGAATCGGTGCAGGAAACGATTCAGATGCGGCACATTTTTCAGGAGTTTCCCGAAGTACGGGGCGTCATCTCACAAACCGGCCGCCCCAACGACGGCACCGATCCAACGGGCTTTTACAACATCGAATTCCTGGTTGATATTTATCCGCAGGACGAATGGAAAAGTAAGCTCACCAAAGAAGAACTCGTGGAGAAGATGCAGCAAAAGCTGCGCATATTTCCGGGCGTTAATTTTGGCTTCTCGCAACCCATTATGGACAACGTGGAAGAGGCTGTGTCCGGCGTAAAAGGTTCGATTGCCGTAAAAATTTATGGGCCCGACCAATCGATTCTGGAAAGCAAAGCTTACGACGTTCAGAAGCAGCTGGCCCGCGTGCAGGGCATTGCTGACCTGGGTGTGATCCGCACGACGGGCCAACCCGAAATGCGTATCGAACTCGATGAACGCAAGCTGGCCCGGTATGGCGTCGATAAAGCAGATGCCGAAGCCGTAATCGAGATGGCGATCGGCGGTAAAGCAGCGACGCAGATTTACGAGGGCGAGCGCAAGTTCGATCTCCGCATCCGCTATGATCAACCCTTCCGGTCGAATGAGCAGCAGATCAGCCGCCTGATGGTGCCCACCCAAAACAACTCGATGATTCCGATCAAAGAGATCGCGACGGTCTATACGCAGACGGGCCCAGTGCTGATTTTCCGGGAAGGCGGGCAACGCTACGGCGCGGTGAAGTTTTCCGTTCGGGGGCGTGATATGGGCGGAGCGGTGGCCGAAGCCCAGCAAAACGTCCGGGACAACGTAAAACTTCCCCCCGGCTATACGATCAAATGGGCAGGCGACTTCGAGAATCAGCAGCGGGCTACACTACGACTCGAACAGGTGGTCCCGATCAGTTTGCTGGCTATCTTTTTTATTCTGTTCGTCCTGTTTGGGAACGTGAAAGATGCCGGGCTGGTACTGGTCAACGTACCATTCGCGATCATTGGTGGCATTGCAGCCTTACTACTGACCGGTGTCAACTTCAGCATCTCGGCCGGTATTGGTTTTATTGCTCTGTTCGGTATCTGTATTCAAAACGGCGTCATCCTTATTTCGGTCTTTAAAAAGAACCTGCACAACCGGCTATCCCTCAGTGAATCGATCCGACAGGGTGTTGTTTCGCGCATTCGACCGGTGGTGATGACCGCCATGATGGCCGGTATTGGCCTGATTCCGGCAGCCATGTCGCACGGTATCGGTTCAGAGACTGCCCGGCCCCTGGCTATCGTTGTCATTGGTGGGCTGGTTACGGCAACGCTGCTCACGCTTTTTATTTTCCCGCTGATATTTTACGTTTTCTACCGGCATAAATTTCTGGAATTATAAGTCGGTGCTACACACGTTCTTTAGGTTCCGGAGCGTTATAGTATGGATTGCTTGAACAGACATGGTGGCGTAACAGCTCCTATAAACTTTTGTTACACATTGAACTTAAGTTTGCGTTGTCTAGTTTATCAATTAATCCTTTACAAAGGGAAGGTTGAACAATCGGGATTACGAGCCGATCTGGCTTGTTTTCTCGAAATGGTGTGGATAGAAGCGGAAAGCCGCCCCGAATTTCGGAGCGGCTTTTTTGTCTGTAATGGGTCACATACAGTTAGCTGGATGATATGAATGGATGATTACTTTTTAAAATAAAGTTAAAAAAGTCCTGAAACCTAGTGCGCACTGGCGCGTTCTTAGTAATATCCCCCCACTTTTTGTTTGTAGCGAATTATGAAAATACTGGTTGTAGAAGACGAGCCAAAGCTGGCGTCATTTGTTAAGAAAGGTTTGGAGGAACAATCCTGTCAGGTTGATGTTGCCTACGACGGTCAGATGGGCCGTAACATGGCGCTCAGCAATTCCTACGATGTGATTGTACTGGACGTGAATCTGCCCAAACTAAACGGCTTCGACGTAGTGCAGGCAATCCGGCAGGAGAAAAATCAGACGCCGGTATTGATGCTGACAGCAATGGGTTCAGTCGACGATAAACTGACTGGCTTTGAATCGGGTGCCGACGACTATCTGGTAAAACCCTTCGAGTTTCGCGAGCTAATGGCTCGACTGCGGGCGCTGACGAAACGGAGCACCGAGAACGGAATTCAGGCCAACGTACTGAAAGTAGCCGACCTCGAACTGGACCTGAACGAGAAAGTGGCCCGGCGCGACAACCGTCGCATTGAGCTTACCGCCAAAGAATTCGGTTTGCTGGAGTACCTCATGCGTAACCGGGGCCGCGTGGTGTCGCGCATCGACATTGCCGAGAAAGTCTGGGATATCCACTTCGATACCGGTACCAACGTCATCGACGTTTACGTAAACTTCCTGCGAAAGAAAATCGACAAAGACTTTCCGCAGAAGCTTATTCATACCGTAATTGGCATGGGGTACATGCTTAAAGACGAATAGCATCAGGGCTGTTCGCTCTGGGGTATGTTACGGCTCGGCTCATGACCATTCGCATTCGACTGACGCTCTTATTTGGCTTGCTCGTTGGCTCGATTCTGATGCTGTTCTCAGTGTCTGTCTATTACCTATATAATCAGTTTCGGGAACAGGAGTTTCAGAAGCGACTCGTGGAACGGGCGATAACAACGGTCAGGCTGCGCGACGACGTGGGCGATATACCGGCGGGGGACTTACCCGTCCTGGCCGACGAACAGATCACCATCTACGATCAACAGGGTCGGGTACTGTTCAGCCTGGGTAAAGTGTCGGGACGGTATCCGGTAACGCCTTCCTTTCTTCGGCACGTGTCGGCGGGGCAGACGCCTTACATTCGGCAGGGTGACCGCGAGACGATTGGCGTCCGGTATGTCAGCGCGAGTAAACGGGTGTTGGTGTCGGTGGCTTCGGCTTATGATCGGTACGGGTTTTCCAAGCTGGAGCGTCTGCGGACTATACTGCTCTTCGGCTGGTTACTCTGCCTGTTCATCGTCGCCATTGCCGGTTACCTGTTTGCTTCCGACGCACTGCGCCCCGTCGCCGAACTGATTGATCAGGCCAATACGATCTCGGCAACGAACATTCACAAACGACTTCATGTCGGGCGGCAGCGCGACGAACTGGCAGATCTGGCGGGTACGTTCAATGAACTGCTCGATCGACTGGAAAAAGCATTCGTCTCGCAGAAGAGCTTTGTCTCACACGCATCGCACGAACTGCGTACCCCACTGACGGTGATGATGGGGCAGATCGAGGTTACCCGACTTCAGACGCGCTCGACCACCGACTATGAGACCGCGTTCGATGCGCTGCTTGACGAAGTAAAAAACATGATCCGGCTGGTCAATGGTTTGCTTGAACTGGCGCGGGCAAACACTGGTTTTCCGAATCTGCTTCCTAAATACCCGGTTCGACTGGACGAGTTGCTGTGGCAGGCGCAAAGCCAGCTTATTCACAAAAAATCGGACTATCAGATCGATATCGATTTCGATGACCTGCCAAATCAGGAAGACGACCTGGTTGTGATGGGCGACGAATCGCTGTTGCAGACTGCTTTTCTGAATCTGATGGAGAACGGTTGTAAATATTCGCCCAGCCATGCCGTTACGGTGCGCCTTGCGTTCCAGCCCCAACAGGTTCAGATTACCGTCAGCGATCAGGGGTATGGTATTCCACCGCAGGATTTACCCAATATTTTCGAACCCTTTTATCGGTCCGATTCAACCATGACCGTCAGCGGACACGGTATCGGGCTGGCACTGACAAAACGAATTATCAACATTCACCAGGGAACGATTGATGTGGAGTCGACACTCGGTCAGGGAACTACGTTTCGCGTTTGCCTGCCAAACAGGGTAGCCGCAGATACGTCGGCGACATCCGCCCTGGTCAGCACCCGTGACGTTACAGCACTGCCCGAGCATTGACAGGCAGGACCATTAACGAACGAATTCGGTGTTGACTGGAGCATATGAACCGTCTAGACAAAGGAACTCATTAATTTTGCGTTAAAACAAAGGAAACTTTATGAGCTTATACGACAAAGTGTTTAGTCACAACAAGGAATGGGTACAGAAGCAGTTGGACATCGACCCGACTTACTTCTCTGAAATGGCCAAAAACCAGGCACCTGACTTCCTGTATATCGGTTGCTCAGACAGCCGGGTGTCGCCAGACGCTTTTATGGGTATCAAACCCGGCGACGTATTCATTCACCGGAATATCGCCAACCTGGTACCAAACAATGACATCAGTTCGCTGGCCGTACTTCAATACGCTGTCGAGAGCCTGCGTGTAAAGCACGTTATCGTGTGTGGTCACTACGGTTGTGGTGGTGTGAAAGCATCGGTTTCACACGATGATTACGGGTACATGAATACCTGGCTTCGCAATATTCAGGACGTGTACCGTATCCACCGCGACGAGCTTGACGCTATCGAGGATTCGGAAGAACGGCACCGTCGACTTGTTGAATTAAACGTGCGTGAACAGTGCCTGAACGTGATGAAACTGTCGTTCGTACAAAAGCGGCTGTTCGAAAGCCAGGACATAAAAGTTCACGGCTGGGTATACGACCTGTCAAACGGCCAACTAACCGATACTAAAGTATCGCTGGCGGATCTGGAACCAAATTTGAATATCTACCGATTCAACGACGCAGCACTGACAAGTTTGTAGGCACGTGCGTATAAAAAGCAAAAAGGCTTGCCATTGTTGGCAAGCCTTTTTGCTACAGAGAAGAAAAATTACTTGTCCATTTTCTTGGCATCTTTCTTCATCTCTTTGTGCATTTTTTTCATATCCTTGGCTGCTTCAGCTTTGGTATCATCACCAGCGCGTTTAGCTTCCTTTTTCATTTCTTTAGCTTCTTTCTTCATTTCTTTGTGCGCCTTTTTCGCATCGTCCTGGGCAAGCGAAACGCTGGACATAGCGACAACAGCGACAAGAGCAAGCATTACTTTTTTCATGAGTGTACGTGGTTTGATTTTGTAATTATTAACCACAACTACATGATCGCTAAAAAGTTGTTAAAGGCTTATTAAACTCCGTTAGTTGCCCCCCTTTACATTTTTCATCCGCGCCTTCACTGAAGTGGGGCCAGTCATCGTGCTGCTGCGTGCGTCGGTAGTCGTTGGCTGGGTTGGCATTTTGGCAGCCTGTGTCTGTTCCATTGTCGTGCCAGTACCGGCGGGCAGTCCATCGTGCGCGTTTGATTCCGATTGGCTCGATCGTTTAGCGTCCATCTGCGACATCGTTCCACCGGCTTTACTGGTCGATTTATTTTTCTTTGTGGGTTGTTGGGCTAACACGGCTGAGCCGATCAGCAGCGAGAGTGCAAACGAAAAGAGTGGCGTTTTCATAGCGAGCGATTTAGGTTCGTTGCTATGATAACGCCACTCGTTGCCAGTGGTTTGAAAATTAGCGGGGAATATCCGGCGCTGGTTAGACCGCCACGTCGAACTCCGACGTCAGGTGAAACTGTACGTCCGGGTTATTCTGCTGATTCATGCGCAGCATCCAGTCCGATTCAGCCAGGAACACCGGTCGATTATCTTTGTCGTACGCAATCTGAGTGCCTTTCAGGCGAATGAATTCGGCCAGCTTGGCAGGATTATCCGACGTAATCCAGCAGGCTTTCGTGTAGTTCAGACCCACCCAGCGGCACTTGGCACCGTACTCATTTTCGAGCCGGTATTGAATGACTTCAAATTGGAGTTCGCCCACCGTACCGACGATTTTCCGATTACCGATTTCCAGCGTGAACAGCTGCGCTACACCCTCGTCAGTCAGCTGCTGAATTCCTTTATCGAGTTGCTTCGACTTCATGGGGTCGAGGTTAATCAGCTCTTTAAAAATCTCCGGCGAAAAGCTCGGAATTCCCTGAAACTGTAACTCCTCCCCTTCCGTCAGCGTATCGCCAATTTTGAACGTGCCGGTATCATACAAACCCACGACATCGCCGGGAAATCCTTCTTCAACGACGCTTTTGCTGTCGGCCATAAAGCTGAACGGCGAGGCAAAGCGCACGTTCTTGTCGAGCCGGGTATGGTGGTAAAATTTACCCCGCTCGAATACGCCCGAGCAGATGCGCAAAAAGGCGATCCGGTCGCGGTGACGTGGGTCGAGGTTTGCGTGAATTTTAAAGACAAAACCGCTGAAGTTTTTTTCTTCCGGCAGCACTTCCCGCTTGTCGGTCGGGCGGGCAATCGGCTCGGGCGAGATCGAGCAGAAACCTTCCAGCAATTCCTTCACGCCGAAATTATTGACCGCCGACCCAAAGAACACAGGGGCCAGTTTACCATCGAGATAAGCCTGCCGGTCGAACGCATCGTAAACCCCTTCGATCAGTTCGACGTCTTCCCGGAGCTGAGCCGCATCACGCGCACCCACTTTCTGATCCAGTAGGCTATCAGTCAGTTCGATGGGCAGGACATCGTCTTCTACTTTGGTTTTGTTGACTTTGAAGAAATATAATTTTTTCTCGATCAGGCTGTAGACGCCTTTGAAGTCAGACCCCATATTGACGGGCCAGGTCATCGGCCGCACACGGATGTTTAGTTTCTCTTCCAGTTCGTCAAGCAGATCGAAGGGATTTTGCCCTTCGCGGTCCAGCTTATTGATAAAAATAATAACCGGCGTATCACGCATCCGGCATACTTCCATCAGGCGTTCGGTCTGTTCCTCAACGCCTTTCACGCAGTCGATAACCAGAATGACACTATCGACAGCCGTCAGTGTCCGATACGTATCTTCCGCGAAATCTTTGTGGCCCGGTGTATCGAGAATGTTTATTTTCAGATCGCTGTACTCGAACGTCATTACCGACGTAGCGACCGAGATACCGCGCTGCTTCTCGATTTCCATGAAATCGGACGTGGCGGTTTTCTTGATCTTGTTTGACTTCACGGCCCCGGCCGTCTGGATGGCGCCCCCGAAGAGCAGCAGTTTTTCGGTGAGTGTGGTCTTACCGGCGTCAGGGTGGCTGATGATGGCGAACGTCCGCCGACGAGCGGTTTCAGCCTGTATATTCGTTTGCATTATTCTCAGAATCAGGCAGCAAAGATACGAAAAAGTAAGGATAGTTGCCTGCTGCATGTACACCGGTAAAACAAGTCAGGCCTGACTGCGGGGATGCGGCCAGGCCTGATGTAACAGTTGAATAATGAGCGTATTGGCTGTATTACAAGAAGCGCGATCGTACTTTCTGCGGGCGCGTTTTTCGGGTCCACTGCTCGCTCGTCAGAATTCCCATTAGAAATCCGGCCGTGAGCGTTACGCCTAATGTTACAACACAGAGTATGATTTGGTAGGTGTCGGTTTGACTGTACATGCTTTGCTTGGGTTTTGGGCCTTTCGGACGAAAGACAGCATCTGACGTAACGCGTCCGTCTTGTTTTTTTTACGAAAACGCCCAGAATAGCAACGCCCAGCCCGCAATCATAGCGACTCCGCCAAGTGGCGTTATCGCGCCGAGCCACGTGATACCGGTAAAGCACAGCACGTAAAGCGAACCCGAGAAAATCAGAACGCCCCCCAGAAATGAGTAGCCTGCCCAGCCCAACAGCCGGACAGCGGCCGGATTGTTCCCCACCAGTTGCATCAATACGCCTACCAGCACCAATGCCAGGGCGTGGTAAAACTGATACTTGACCGCCGTCTCGAACGTAGCTGCCCGCCCCGTCGATTCCAGCATAGTCCGCAGCGCGTGTGCGCCGAACGCACCCAACCCTACACCTACTAACCCTAAAATAGCCCCTGCCTGAATAAAAAATTTCATCGTGATTTGTCTTGAACTGTGATTTAGTCTTGAACTATGATTTATTTGATTACGCTGATGAAGTGTGATTTTTTGAAATCAGTGAAATCACAAAAATCACAAAAATCACAGTTCCGACTACCGCGCCCCAAAAATGGCGCTCCCTACCCGGACCAGGGTACTACCCTCTTCAACCGCGATTTCGTAATCGCCACTCATGCCCATCGATAACTCGCTAAACTGAACCTGCGCTGTTTGTATGGTGGCTAGCTTGTCGAACAGTTGCTTTAACCCACGGAACTCCCGACGAATCTGCTCCTCATCGTCGGTATTTGTCGCCAGACCCATCAGGCCAACGATACGAACGTTTTGTAAGTCGTTGAGCGTCTCCGACCGGAGCAGCGCTTCTGCTTCTTCAGCCAGCATGCCGAATTTGGTTTCTTCATCAGCGACGTGAATCTGCAACAGACAGTCGATAACGCGGCCGTTTTTCAGCGCCTGCTTGTTTACTTCCTGTAGCAGTTTGAGGCTATCAATCGAATGAATCAGGCTGACAAAGGGCGCGATGTATTTCACCTTATTACTTTGCAGGTGTCCGATCAGATGCCAGTCAATGTCGCCGGGCAGTTGCGGTTGTTTCTCCGCCATCTCCTGCACTTTATTCTCGCCAAATAGCCGCGCACCAGCCTCATAAGCCTCCTGTAACATCGCTACGGGCTTCGTTTTCGTGACGGCAATCAGTCGGGCGCGGCCCTTTATTTTCTGCTCAATTACCTGAATACGCTCTGCAATCATGGTCGTTTTTCAGTGGATACGGCCGTAGCCATTCGTTAATATTGTGCAAAGATAGGTTTGAGAACTACGCAGAATCCTGTAGTTTTTGGCCCGCTAAGGCACATTATCAGCCATACGGCAATAATGAATCACGCCTGCGACGTTGTTGGTGTCGACATCTTTACTACTAATTCTAACGCCCCTGTCATGGAATCAAGACCTCGTAATCAGACGAATAACAGCCGTAGTTACCTGTTGGTGGCGCTACTCGTACTCGCTGCGCTAAACGTGCTGCTGCTTTACTTCTATTACCAGGAACATCAGCTCAACAAGAACAAAGACGCCACGATTGCCGCAAAAACGGAAGAAGTGCTAACGGTAAAAACCCGGCTTGATTCGATTTCCAATGAGCTGGACGCCAAGATCGCCGAGATTCAGCGGCTGGGTGGCAGTGTTGACTCGCTCATGAAGGTTAAGGCACAACTCGAAATCGACAAGCGCGAACTGCGCAACCTGACCAGCTTCAGCAGCAAGAAATACGATCAGAAGATCAAAAACTACCAGTCGCTGCTAGCCCAGAAAGACCAGGAGATTGCCCGGCTTAAAGAAGAGAACGGTATTCTGGTAGCTAAGAACGATTCACTTAGCACGGAAAACAACACGTTGCGTACCGAGCGGCAAAGTCTGAACGATTCGGTGTCTTCCTACTCAGCCCGCAATCGGGAACTCAACGAGAAGGTAACGATAGCGGCTGCCCTCCGGGCCGAATCCATTACGATCGACGCTATCAACCGGCGCGGCAAAGAGAAAGACGGCGGCAGCTATAAGGCCAAGCGTATCGAAAAAATCAAAGTAGCCGTAAAACTGGCCCCGAACGGATTGGCCCAGCAGAACGAGAAAGAACTGTACATGCGCATCCTGGACCCGAGCGGTGCCGTCATTTCCGATATGGCTACGGGGTCCGGCGAGTTTACTTACAATGGACAGGGTATGATTTACACCGCCAAGCAGCCGTTTACGTTCACTAACAACCGACAAGACGTTACCTTCCTATATGATCGGGGTGCCCAACGCTTCAACGTAGGCAAGCACGTTGTTGAGATCTACTGCGAAGGCTTCCGCATCGGCGAGGGCGAATTTACGGTACGATAGGCTGGCGTTACGAAGTTGTAGAGTTTTACAGTCGTAGAGTTGTAAAGTTTTTGGGTTATAGAGTTGGCTAGCACCGATGTTGCTTGCGACAGCCAACTTTATAACTACAGGACTTTACAACTCTATAACTTTTTCGTACCTTTGCGCCCTCATTTCAAACCAATTACACAATGTTTCCCAATAATTACGAAACGGTGTTCATTTTAACTCCCGTTTTATCTGATCTTCAGATGAAGGACGCCGTTGATAAGTTCCGTAGTGTGCTGACCGAAAATGGCGCGGAACTGGTTCACGAAGAGAACATGGGTCTGCGTAAGCTGGCCTATCCGATTCAGCACAAAAACACGGGTTACTACCAACTCTTCGAGTTTAAGGCTCCCGGCACGATCATCGAGAAACTCAACACCGAGTATCTCCGCGACGAACGCGTTATCCGTCACCTGACGATTTCGCTCGACAAGCATGCCGTTGACTACAACGATCGTAAGCGCAACGGACTGGTGGGCAAGAAAAAACAAACCGAAAACGAGGCTAAGTAATCATGAGTCTGCAAAACGAATCTGTCTCAAAAACCGAGACCCGCAAAAAATACGACCGCTTTAAGAAAGCCGGTATCAAATATATCGATTACAAGGATGGTAACTTCCTGCTGAAACTGCTCAACGAGCAGGGCAAAATTCTGCCCCGCCGTCTGACCGGTACCAGCCTGAAAAACCAGCGCAAAGTGGCGCAGGCCGTTAAGCGTGCCCGTCACCTGGCCATCCTCCCCTACGTAGGCGATTCACTGAAATAGTGTTTTCGGTATATGGTTTACCGTTTACGGCTTGCTGACATTCTGTTCCGGCGGACCGAAACTGAAAACCGAAAACTGAAAACCGAAAACCTTTCTTAAAATGGACATCATTCTCAAAACCGATATCGCCGGCCTGGGCTATAAGAACGACACCGTAACGGTGAAGCCTGGTTATGGCCGTAATTACCTTATCCCGCAGGGATACGCCATGATGGCAACTGATTCGAACAAAAAGATCGTTGCAGAAAACATCCGTCAGGCGGCTCACAAAGCGGAGAAGATCAAAAACGATGCGCAGGCAACCGCTGACAACATCGGCGACCTGACGCTGACCATCCCCGCGAAAGCAGGTGACAGCGGCAAAATCTTCGGCCGTGTGACCAACACGCAGGTAGCTGACGCCCTGCGCGAAAAAGGTTTCGACATCGATCGGAAGAAAATCACGATCGACGACATCAAGAACCTGGGCACCTACGAAGCTTCGCTTGACCTGCACAAGGATGTGAAGCACAAAGTTAAAATCGACGTTGTTGCGGCTGAATAGTCCCAGCTAATGACGTAGCCAATCGGCCGGTCTTCCCTCGGATAGACCGGCCGATTTTTTTATATCTTTGGGTATACGACACACCAGATGGCTACAATTGCACTTGAACAACTTATGAAAGCGCCAAACCTGCCCCAGCTCATCGAGCAGGCGCAGCGGGCGTTACGCGAAGAAGCCCGTAAGCGGCAGGAATTTTATGCCTGGCTTAAGGAGGACGTTAAGGCTGAGTTCATCAACGGCCAAGTTGTCATGCACTCACCGGTAAAAGAGCGGCACTGGACGGCTGTGGGCAATATTTACCGCCTGTTAAGTTCATTTGTCATCAAGAACAAACTCGGCCGGGTTGCGTCGGAGAAGGCGCTTGTTACCTTAAAACGAAATGATTATGAACCGGACGTTTGTTTCTGGAAGCAGGAGAAAGCCGCCCAGTTCACCGCCGATCAGATGAAATTTCCTGCGCCGGATCTGATCGTTGAAGTATTGTCGAAAGGTACGGCCCGTATAGACCGGGGCATCAAGTTTACGGACTATGCCGCAAACGGCATCGCTGAATACTGGATCGTTAACCCCAGCAAGCAACTTGTCGAACAGTACACGCTGGATGCAGCAACGAACGAGTATGCGCTTATCAACACATATACCGGACAGGACATACTGACAGCACAACAGGTAAATGGCTTCGCTGTTTCAACCCTGTCTCTGTTTGACGAAACGGCGAATATGCAGACACTAGCTACCCTTCTTTCCACTTAATTATCAGCCATTTATAGGCAACAAAGTTTTACTGTATCGGACCTAACCGAGCCGCTTTTTTGTTGATTTAGTATGCAGTTTCGTACCGAATTAACACCTGACGCCTTTCCACGGCGGATCAGTTTAACCAGCCGCATCGTTACGATTGGCTCATGCTTCGCCGATGTCATGGGAGGCCGATTAGCCGATTCAAAACTACCGGTGCTTATCAATCCGTTCGGCACGGTATTCAACCCCATTTCCATCAACAAACTCATTACGATGGCGCTGTGTGGCAGCGAACCCGATGAGAACGGGTATCTGGAGCGTGACGGCATCTGGTTTCATTACGATTTTCACTCGTCGCTTTGGGCATACAGCCGCAACGAGCTGAAATCGCGGCTGCTTCATACATTGTCACAGACAGGCGAAGCCATTCGACAAGCCAACTATCTCTTCCTTACGCTGGGGTCAGCCGTTGTATACCGACATCGGCAATCGGGCGAAGTTGTCGCTAACTGCCACAAAATGCCGGGGTCACTATTCGATAAGTATCTGTATCAGGTCGATCATTTGCGAGATGAACTGATGGCACTTGTTCGGACGATACGCCGGGCAAACCCTGCACTGCATATCGTACTAACCGTAAGTCCGGTACGACACACGCGCGATACGTTACCCGTCAACCAGGTAAGTAAGTCGATGCTGCGACTACTGGCGCACGAGCTGACCATATGGCGGGATGGCATTCACTACTTCCCCGCTTACGAACTGATGATCGACGATCTGCGCGACTATCGGTTCTACGAAGCAGATCTGGTTCACCCGAATGCGCAGGCGCATGACTATATCTTCGGAAAGTTTGCGGAGAGCGCCTTTGATGCCGAACTTCGCGCCTTCGTTACGGACTGGCAAAGCGTGCGGCAGGCGCTGGCTCACCGTCCGTTACATGGCGGCAATACCCTTGCTGACCGTCAGTTTCTGACCCGACTGGTAACCCGGCTGGAAAAACTGGCCGATCGCGTCGATACATCGGTGGAACTGCTCGATGTACGCAGCCGTTTGGCACGTATACCGGCAGGCTGTACCGACGAACTCGACAGGCAGAACGCCTGATTCTCAACTGCCTCTTTCTTGACTGACTATGTCTGATTATCGATTACATAAAGACGCCGTCTTGCAGGCGTTGAGTACCGTTGAAGAGCCCGACCTGAAGCGCGATCTTGTGTCGCTGAACATGGTACGCGACATTACGCTGGGTATCGACTCAGTTCGGTTCACCGTTGTACTGACAACCCCTGCCTGTCCGTTGCAGGAAGTTATCCGGAAACGGTGCGAAGACGCGATTCACACCCACATTAGCCCCCAGATTACGGTTCAGGTCGACATGACTTCCGACGTAACGTCGACGCGTAACAACGCGCCAACCCTACCCGGTGTCAAGAACATCATTGCTGTGGCTTCCGGTAAGGGTGGCGTTGGCAAGTCGACGGTTACGGCTAACCTGGCGGTTGCCTTGCACAAATCCGGCGCGAAAGTGGGCATTATCGACGCCGATATTTACGGTCCGTCAATGCCAACTATGTTCGGAGCCGAAGATATTCGACCACGTATTTTTCAGGTCGACGGGCAAAACCGGATGGAGCCGGTACAGCAGTTCGGCATCAAAATTATGTCGATGGGCTTTCTTGTCGACCCGACGCAGGCGATCATCTGGCGGGGTACGATGGCCGGACGGGCGTTGCAGCAGTTTTTCTCCGACGCGGATTGGGGTGAACTCGATTACCTGCTGATCGACTTGCCGCCGGGTACGGGCGATATTCACCTTACGCTGGTGCAAACCGTACCGGTGACGGGTGCCATCATTGTCACGACACCCCAGAAAGTAGCCTTGGCCGACGCCGTGAAAGGGCTGGCTATGTTCCGGCAGCCGCAGATCAACGTACCGGTACTGGGCGTAGTCGAGAACATGTCCTACTTTACCCCGGCGGAACTACCCGACCATCAGTATTTCATCTTCGGAAAAGGTGGAGGACAGCAACTGGCCAATCAGTTTGACGTACCGATGCTGGGGCAGATTCCGCTGGTGCAGAGCATTCGGGAAGCAGGTGACGACGGTCGGCCGGCTTTCAACGTCAGCGATCCGATCGTCGGCGAAGCGTTTCAGTCGGCGGCACAGGCGCTGGCGCAGCAGGTTGCGATTCGCAACAGCGCAGTTGAACAGACAAAGCGAGTGGTGGTTGCGTAAGAAGCCGTCGCTCTGTAAATTTACGGTAAATCACAGGACAAAATGGAGACGGTGGTCAACAACGACGAACTGATTACAAAGATAGATCGCGCCCTCGACAGCATGCGGCCTTACCTGGCGGCAGACGGAGGGAACGTGAAAGTACTGGAAGTGACTGAAGACCGGACCGTACGGCTCGAACTGATGGGTTCGTGCGGCTCGTGCCCAATGTCGGCGATGACATTCAAGGGCGGGCTTGAAGAAGCGATACTAAGAGCAGTTCCTGAGATTTCGAAAGTAGAAGCGGTCAATATCACCCCGGCATTTTAAGCTATGTTAGCCATTCCAGACGTGATTAGCAGCACCCCCGCCGTCATGAGTGGAGTGCCTGTTTTTAAAGGGACACGCGTGCCAGTACAATCCCTGTTCGATCACCTGGAATTAGGTATTTCAGTCGATGACTTTCTGGATGACTTTCCCAGCGTTTCAAAAGAACAAGTTCTTACTACGTTGAAAATTGCGGAACGTTTATTAACTGCGTCGAATCTAAACGCCATATATGAGGCTGCTGCTTGATGAGAATGTTCCCAGAAAACTTAAGCAAGACGTACCTGGTCATTACGTTTGCACCGTAAGGGAACTACAGCAGCACGGCAACGAGGATCAAACAATTCTCCAGTTCCTGGTCGACTTCAATTTCGACGCGTTGATCACCTGCGATAAGAATTTGCGCTTTCAGCAAAATCTTTCCCGGTACCCCACACCAATCATCGTGTTGGATACACACACGAATGCATATCCAGTTTTGCGGGCAGTGATACCGCAACTACTCGCTGTGTTGGAAGCACCGTTACCCGCAGGAGCTACCATAATAAGACCCTAATAAAAAGCCGTCTGCTAAACTCAGACGGCTTTTTTGTTTCTTTGCGTCAGTACCAAAGGCTTTCAATTCTGTGAAAATTGGCATTTTCTTCGGTGGTCCGGCGCGTGAGCGGGAAGTTTCGTATGCAGGTGGTCGCACGGCACTGGCAAATCTGGATAAAGGCTTGTTCGAGCCCGTACTCGTATTCGTCGACGGACGGGGGCGGTTCCGGCTCGTAGACGCTGATTTTTTACAGGGAAACGCCCTGCGCGACGTGTTGCCGCAGGACGAAACCGGCTTTTCCGTTTACGACGAATCACGCCCGGTCGACCGCATCGACGCAGCCCTGCCTGAACTACGCCCGGAACAGTTCCGCGATCATTTCGACATGGTCTTTCTGGCCATGCACGGTCCCGACTGCGAAGACGGTGCGATTCAGGGCCTGCTTGAGTGGTACAAAATGCCGTATACGGGACCGGGGCTGGCTGGGTCGGCGGTGGGAATCAACAAGATCCTGCAAAACGAACTGATCGCGCTGGCAAACGGTCAGCAGAAAAAGACCGCGACGATTAACCGTGACGCCTACGTACAGGCCGACAAAGCACAGTTCTTCCAGTCCCTCACGGCGCATCTGGGCCTGCCTATCGTTGTGAAAGCACCTCATCAGGGGTCGAGCATCGGGGTAGCCATTGTGCGCGAAAACGATCTGGCACAGTTTTGTCGGGCCGTCGAACAATGCTTCTTCACAACGACCGTTCAGCCCGATGGCTGGTCGAAACTGGGCGAATGGCAATCGCTGTCGGCCACAGAAAAAGAGGCTCTAGCACAGCAGATGACCAGTCTCGATGCCGGTATCAGTTTTCCCGTTGTCGTCGAGCAAACGGGGCAGCGGATCAACCACCCGGCGGAATTTGTTCAGACGCTCGATCAGTTGCTGGCTGACGGTTCGCCCCGGATTACGCTGTCGTCGGTCAATGCGGAAGACGAAGTACTGTTCGAGGAGTTTATCAGCGGACAGGAATTTTCGTGTGGCGTCATTCAGGACGACGATCAAACGGCGATTGCCCTCCCCCCCACCGAGATTTATAACGTAACGAGTTTCGACTTCGAGTCGAAGTATAAACTCAGCACGACGAAGAAGCGGATTCCCGTCGAAACAAGTCTGGAAAACAACCGCAAGATTCAACTGGCCGTATCGGAAGTTTTTACGCGGCTGGGCATCAACGTATACGCCCGCATCGACGGTTTCCTAACGCCAGCGGGCGATGTGCTGCTGCACGACCCGAACACGATTCCGGGCATGTCGCCCTCATCGCTGATTTTCAAACAAATGGCGGAGATCGGCCTGAACCTAACCAATGCGCTGACGTACCTGATCCGGCAGTCGCTGCGGGAGCGAATTCGCACCGGAAAAGACACGGCGCACCTGAAGCAGCTACTGTTTAGGCTGGATGAGCGGCTGGTCGATCGCAAGCGGACGCCCCTGCCCGAGCAATCGGTGGTCTTCGGCGCAACCGACGATCAGTGGCTGGCGGCTAAACAGCAGTACAACGAACTGGCGGCCTCCGGCACGGTTCGCCCGCAGCTGGTTTACCAGAGAAATCAGACGGAGTCGATCGCGGTACCGGTTTATCTGCTGTTCCGCGATACCATTGCCGAGCTGGAAGCAGGCCTGGCGGACCCCCGGCATCCATTGCTACTCGAAACAACCGAACAGACCGCGCACATCACCGAACGGTACGTGTAGGGTTTTGACAGGATTACAGGATTTTCATGATTCTATCAGGTTGCAATATCCACGGTCTGTATCGCCAAAATTCTGTAATTCTGCCCATACACTCTCATTCCAACTAACGGGCTTGGTTGACAGATAGAGAAGTGTAATTTTGGCTCGTTAACCATGTACTATCCAAACCCTCGATCTACAGACCAGTTCACTACACAACGAGTTTGGTTCGATGCTGAACACATCTATGTCGAACTGAACGATGGCCGAATTATAGGTAGTCCACTAGCCTGGTTTCCCCGTCTACAGAAGGCAACGCCGGCCCAACGCAATCGATTCGACTTAGTAGCGGGAGGCTACGGCATACACTGGGAAGAATTAGATGAAGACCTTACAGCGGGCGGATTTTTGACTTATTCGCGCCCTTGATCATACGCTACCAGCCTACCTCATTTCAACTTAACAATCCTTTTTCAGTCTGTTTCATTCATGACCACAACACTAGACCCATCTACCCAGGAGCGCGTCGACAAATGGCTCGACGGCAACTACGATGCTGATACCAAATCGGCGATCAAACAACTTATCGACGCGGGAAATACGACCGAGCTGACAGACTCGTTCTACCGCGATCTGGAATTCGGCACGGGTGGTCTGCGTGGGGTACTGGGGGTTGGTTCGAACCGGATGAACCGCTACACGGTGGGGGCTGCCACGCAGGGCCTTTGTAACTACATCAATGCAACGTTTCCCGGTCAGGACGATATCAGCGTCGCCATTGCGCACGACAGCCGCCGGATGAGTCCCGAATTCGCCCGGCTCGTTGCGGATATTTTCTCGGCCAACGGTATCAAAGTATACCTGTTCAGCAGCCTGCGCCCCACGCCCGAACTATCGTTTGCCATTCGGCAACTGGGTTGTCAGAGTGGGATCGTCGTAACGGCGTCGCACAATCCGCCGGAGTACAATGGCTACAAGGTGTACTGGGGTGATGGTGGGCAGGTGGTTGCCCCGCACGACAAGAACATCATCGCGGAGGTAAACAAAATTACGTCGATCGACAGCATCAAATTCGAGGGTGTTCCCGAGCGAATTCATCAGATCGATGAAGAAATCGACGCACCGTATATCGAACGGATCAAGTCGAACGCGGTAAACCCGGACGTAATCAAGAAGCAGGCCGATCTGAACATCGTTTACACGCCTATCCATGGCACGGGTATTACGCTGGTTCCCCGCGCCCTCGACGCGCTGGGCTTCACCAACGTTCACATCGTAGAACAGCAGGCAACCCCCGATGGCAACTTCCCGACGGTTAAATCGCCGAACCCGGAAGAGCGGGCCGCCATGCAACTGGCGCTCGATCTGGCCAACGAACTGAACGCCGACCTCGTAATGGCTACCGACCCCGACGCCGACCGCGTAGGCGCTGGTGCCCGCAATCACCACGGCGAGTTTGAGCTGCTGAACGGTAATCAGATGGCCAGTCTGATTATTTATTACCTGCTCAACGCCTGGAAAGATGCCGGGAAGCTGACCGGGAAAGAATTCATCGCCAAGACCATCGTAACGACCGACCTGATCGACGCGATGTGTCAGCGCTATAACGTGACCTGCTACAACACGCTGACCGGCTTTAAATACATTGCCGAAGTCATTCGCGAGCTGGAAGGGAAAGAGCAGTTCATCGCAGGTGGTGAAGAAAGCTATGGTTACCTGATCGGCGATTTCGTGCGCGACAAAGACGCCATCGCTTCCTGCGCCATGATTGCCGAACTGACCGCCTACGCCAAGAACAACGGCCAAAGCCTGTTCGACATGCTGATGGCGATGTACCAGGAAAACGGCTTTTACTACGAAAGCCTGGTGTCGCTGACCAAAAAAGGCAAGAGCGGTGCCGAAGAAATTCAGCAGATGATGGCTGACTTCCGCGCCAACCCGCCCAAAGAAATCGCCGGTTCTACCGTCGTTCGCATCGACGATTACAAGGCGCTCACCCGGACGGATGCGTCGGGTAACGCGACCGCAATCGAAGCCGGTAAGATGGGAATCGAGTCGTCGAACGTACTACAGTTCTTCACCGAAGACGGGACAAAAGTGTCGGCACGCCCATCGGGTACGGAGCCGAAGATTAAGTTTTACGTCAGCGTTCGTGAGCCACTCGCCAGCAAGGAAGCGTTTGACGACACCTACGCACAACTGAAAGCCAAAGTACAGCGCGTTATCGACGATCTGAAGCTGTCTTAATCCGCTAACTACCAATAGATGAGAAGCCCGGATGCGTCTGACGTAGCCGGGCTTTGTATTAACACCGCGCGCAGCATCAAGATTTAACAACGTTTGCCGTATGCTCAGTCGACTACTGGCTTTTTTGTATCTTCGCAGGCTGATTTAGTTTGCCTATGACGCTGGAGCTTAAACACCTCGATGACATCGATTCAGTAGCCCACCGGTTACTGGCCGCAGGGCGCGAGCAGCCGGTATGGCTTTTCGAGGGCGACATGGGCGCGGGTAAAACCACGCTGATTAAAGCTCTTTGCCGGGCATTGGGCGTACTGACTCCTGTGCAAAGCCCGACCTATTCGATCGTTAACGAATACACCACCCACGAAGGGCATCCCGTTTACCATTTCGACTGCTACCGGCTCCGCAACGAAGCCGAAGCGCTCGACATCGGTATTGAAGAATACCTTGCTTCGGGCAATTACTGCTTCATCGAATGGCCCGAACGCGTTGTGTCGCTCTGGCCGGCCCGTTATTTTCAGGTTCAGCTTACCGCCGGTGCCGACGATCAGCGAACGATCGAAGCCAGACTGGTGACTGACTAACCACCCATCGTGTCT
The DNA here is from genome assembly GCF_003002825.1 of Spirosoma oryzae. Lineage (GTDB taxonomy): Bacteria > Bacteroidota > Bacteroidia > Cytophagales > Spirosomataceae > Spirosoma > Spirosoma oryzae. The sequence goes on from NZ_PVTE01000019.1 coordinate 88,728, forward strand.
ATCCATTGCCTATTATCGTATAGCCTCAGACGCTAAAACCAACCACCATCTTGACTGGATTTGAGGAATTGGCCCAACAAACGGCCCTCTACCCGAAAGAATCACCGCTGGCTGTCAAACAGGGCCAGCATAGCCTGCTTATTGGGTTACCCAAAGAGGTGTCGTTGCAGGAAAGCCGCATCGCGCTGACCCCCGAAGCGGTCGCCATTCTGGTTCGGCACGGCCACGAAGTCATCGTCGAGCAGGGCGCGGGCACGAAAGCCAAGTTCACGGACAACGAATACAGCGAAGCGGGTGCCCGTATCGCGTATTCAGCCAAAGACGTCTACGAGGAGGCTACCCTGATTCTGAAAGTCGAGCCACTGGTCGAAGCCGAATTCGAGTTCATCAAGGCAGGCAGCACGGTCATTTCGGCACTTAACCTGCCGGCGCGGAACCGCGATTACTTCAAACGGATCAACGACAAGAACCTGACGATGATCGGCTACGAATTCATCGAGGATAAGGCTGGCAACATGACCGTTATTCGCTCGATGAGTGAGATCGCGGGTAGTACGGTCATGCTGATCGCGGGTGAATACCTGAGCAACGCCGACAACGGCCGGGGCGTCATTCTGGGCGGTATCACCGGTATTCCACCCACCAAGGTGGTGATGCTGGGCGCGGGTACGGTGACCGAATACGCCCTGCGGACGGCCCTCGGCATGGGCTCCGACGTGAAAGTGTTCGACAAGCAACTGTACAAGCTACAACGCCTGAAATACGCCGTCGGCCAGCACGTCTACACGTCCATCATCGATTCTGATACACTGACGGAAGCCATTCAACGAGCCGATGTCGTCATCGGGGCGATGCGGGCAGACGATGGCCTGAGTCCAATCGTGGTAACCGACGATATGGTCAGCCGTATGAAGCCGGATTCTGTCATCATCGACGTATCGATCGATCAGGGGGGCAACTTCGAAACCTCCCGCATGACGACGCACAAAGCCCCCACGTTCCGCCACCACGACGTCATTCACTACTGCGTACCCAATATTGCCGCCCGCGTGGCGTATACGGCCAGTATGGCGCTGAGTAACATCTTTTTACCCTTCCTGCTCGAAACTGGTACGACGGGCGGTATCGAACAGATGCTGTACGCGAACCGCTGGTTTATGAAAGGTGTTTATGCGCATAAAGGCACGCTGACGAACCTGTACATTGCCCAGAAGTTCAACATGCGCTTTAAAGCACTGGACCTGCTGTTGGCCGCCCGCTTTTAACTTTTCGGTTTACGGTGTTCCGTTTTCGATTTACGGCAGTTCAATGACTCGCCTGTCGCCCACAGAAAACCGTAAACTGAATACCGTAAACCAACTACTGATGATTAATCACAGCAACGAAAACGTCCTGCTGGACGATGCCAACTCGTACGACGTCAACAAAGAACTGATGGGCATCATATCGTCGGACTTTGTCAACGTAGCCGACACGCTCAAGGAAGCGTCGTATCAGATTCGCAAGCGCGGCTTTTCCGACTTCCCGATTTTCGTCGCGTCCCGGCGCGACGTTCCGATTGGGCAGTTGCTGATCGGCGTCGATGAGATGGGCAACAAGTGGAACTACCGTGCGTCGCTATTCGATGAATTCGTACAGCGCGAGCTGATCGGTGAAGATTCCATTGAGCTTTGGAAAGAGAATTTCAAGAAAGCTGATGAATACGCCTGTCTGTTCGTCGTACACGGTGATTTTGCGGGTTTTGTGTACATTCCGTACCCCGAAGATTAAGCGTATTAGCCCCTTACTTCGCGTAAAAGCCGGATTCAAAAATCCGGCTTTCTTTTTGCGTGGCCCCGGCCAAAGTCAATTCTATTTTTTCAAGAACGTACCATTACGAGCACCGGGTTTTAAGGTCCCCTAACGGCTATACGTCAGGATTGCACCAGGAACCGTTATTCTGAGCAAACAGGGCCGTTTTATCGTCTTTATCGAACATAGTATTTCAATTGAAGCATACAAAATACATTGCTTTTCAGGATAAAGTTTACTAGGTAAAGTGGACATTTTTTTGTATTTTTACCATCTGTAAATAGGCGCTAACGACCACTGTTTTTAGCCTGCTACATTGAGTTTCTGATATTACCTGTAGCCAATATGACCAACGAATTGATTGAAGCAGACGCACTCGCAACGGACGAACCAAAAAAGGAGTATGGGGCCGACAGTATCACCGTCCTGGAAGGCCTGGAAGCTGTTCGCAAACGCCCGGCGATGTACATTGGCGATGTGGGTATCCGGGGGCTTCATCACCTTATCTGGGAGGTAGTCGACAATTCGATTGACGAAGCCCTGGCGGGTTACTGCGATACCATTACCGTAACGATCAATCCGGATAATTCCGTCACCGTACAGGACAATGGCCGGGGAATTCCTACCGGCATAAATACCAAAACGGGCAAATCAGCGCTGGAGATTGCCATGACGGTACTGCACGCTGGCGGTAAGTTCGACAAAGACACGTATAAAGTATCCGGTGGTTTGCACGGCGTGGGGGTATCCTGCGTCAACGCCCTGTCGACCGACGTACGGGTAGAGGTACACCGGGAAGGAAAAATCTTCGAACAGGAATACAAAATCGGGATTCCACAGTACGACGTACGCATTATTGGCGAGGCTGCCGACACCGGCACCCGGACGCACTTTAAGCCCGACGGCAGTATCTTCACCGAAACCGAATACAAGTACGAAACGGTAGCCGGACGCCTGCGCGAACTGGCGTTCCTCAACAAAGGCATTCACATTTTCCTGAATGACCTACGCGAACTCGACGAGAATGGTCAGCCTGTACGGTACGACGATTTCTTTTCGGAAGGCGGTCTGATCGAGTTCGTAGAATACCTCGATCAAACCCGCCCCTCGCTCGATAATATGAAGCCAGTCTACATGGAGTCGGACAAAGGGTCGACGCCCGTACAGGTGGCGCTGGTGTACAACTACGAAGCCGGTGAGAATGTGCTGTCGTACGTCAACAACATCAACACGCACGAAGGCGGTACACACGTACAGGGCTTCCGGTCGGCGTTGACGCGGGTGCTGAAAAACTACGCCGATAAAAACCCCAACGTGCTGCCCAAAAACGCAGGTAAAGTGACGTTTAGCGGGGAAGATTTTCGGAAGGGACTGACCGCTGTTATCTCGGTGAAAGTGCAGGAGCCGCAGTTTGAAGGTCAGACGAAAACGAAGCTGGGTAACCAGGAGGTTGTCAGTGCCGTTAGTCAGGCCATGGCCGATCTGCTGGAAACGTGGCTGGAAGAAAATCCGAAGACGGCACAGGGCATCGTCAAGAAAGTACTCGTGTCGGCGCAGGCACGGATTGCCGCCGATCAGGCCTACAAGCGCATCATGAGTGAGCGCAAGGACTTTATGGGCGGTGCCGGTCTGCCGGGTAAACTGGCTGACTGTTCGGACACTGACCCGGAAAAGTGCGAGCTTTATCTGGTAGAGGGTGACTCGGCAGGTGGTACGGCCAAACAGGGTCGGAACCGGGCGTTCCAGGCCATTCTGCCCCTGCGCGGTAAGATCCTGAACGTCGAAAAGGCGATGGAGCACAAGATCTACGAAAACGAAGAGATCAAAAACATCTGGACCGCGCTGGGAATTCGGCTAGAAAAGAAGGACGATGAAACGGTGATGAATCTGGAACGGCTCCGCTATCACAAGATCATCATCATGACCGATGCCGACGTCGACGGTAGCCACATCCGCACGCTGATCCTGACGCTGTTCTACCGGAACATGAAGCCGCTGATCGACAATGGCTACATCTATATTGCGCAGCCCCCGCTATATCTGATCAAGAAAGGCAAGGAGGAGCGCTATTGCTGGAGTGAAGCCCAACGCGAAGCGGCTGTAAAAGAGCTGGCGGGCGCTGGTCGGGAAGAAAATGTGAGTGTGCAACGGTACAAAGGCCTTGGCGAGATGAACGCTGAGCAGCTCTGGAGCACCACGATGAACCCGGATACGCGCAGCCTGAAGGTCGTCACGATCGAATCAGCGGCCGACGCCGATCACGTGTTCTCCACGCTGATGGGCGATGAAGTCGCGCCCCGGCGTGAGTTTATCGAACGGAACGCCAAATACGCCCGGGTGGATATTTAACCGAATGATAACACTAGGCGGGCCCACAAGCCCGCCTTTTTGTTGTTACGTTAACTTTATAGCTCTATGCGCTATTCACAACACCTTCACAAAACAATGCTAGGTAGCCTGGTATCACGCTTAACGCATCGCAATTCAGAACCCCAGACAACCGCGCCCCCAGCTGATAAAGACAAACTCGTTAAAGTAAGCGAGAAGGTTACCAGCGTTATCGATCAGAGTAACTACCTGAGCCGCGACCTGAGCTGGCTTAAGTTCAACGAACGTGTGCTCGATCAGGCCCGCGAGCGGCAGGCTCCGCTGCGCAACCGGACGATCATGGAACGGCTAAAGTTCCTGGCCATCTCTGCCTCGAACCTCGACGAGTTTTTCATGATTCGCGTGGGTAGCCTGTATAACTACCTCGACTACCACAAGCAACGGGTCGATTATTCGGGTCTGCGCGAAGTGCCGTTCCGCAAGGCGTTACTGTCAGCGGCTCAACAGTTCGTGCGCGATCAGCAGCAGGTATTCAACGAAGAGCTGTTGCCGCATTTTGTCGAGAACGGCCTTCAGCTCACTGACTTCGAAAACCTGACGGCCGACGAACAGGCGGAAGCCACCGACTTTTTCGATAAGGCGATCTATCCCACGCTGACACCGATGCTGTATGACTACACGCATACGTTCCCGGTGCTGCTGGCCAAGGTATTGATCTTCGGTGTGGTCACGCATAACAACGAAGCGGCCAATCTGCAAAGCCTGCGCCCGGAAGACGAAGACAGTCGGCAGCGGCTCTCCTTCGTACAGATTCCCGCCAACCTGCCCCGTTTCCTGACGTTCGAACGCGACGACGTTGTCCTGTTCCTGCCCATCGAAGAGGTGGTCCGACACAATATCAAAAAACTGTATCGCAACGTCGAAATCGAGTCGGTCAACCTGTTTCGCATTACGCGGAATGGTGATTTTACGCTCGAAGAAAACGATGACGACGAAGTCGACTTTATCGACGAAGTCCGGCAGAAGATCAAGAATCGGCGGTTGGGCCGGGTGACGCGCGTTGAGGTGCAGACCGACTGCAACGGCAACGAAGGCGCTTCCTGGATGATGAACCTGCTGAAAAAGCGGTGGGAAATCGATGAGTTGAACGTGTTTGAGTCAGCCACGCTGCTGGATTTTACGTCGCTCTGGCAGATCATCGGCAATCCGGAATTCAAAGACGACATGCCGAGTCAGCATCCGCCGGTACAGCCGATGGGCATCAATCGCGAGAAGAACGACGACATTTTCGAGACGATCAAGCAGCGCGACATCCTGCTGCATCACCCGTACAACAACTTCGAGCCGGTTCTGCAACTGCTGGAACAGGCGGCAGAAGATCCGAACGTACTGGCCATCAAGATCACGGTTTACCGACTGGCCAAACGGTCGCGGGTGACGGAAGCCTTGCTGAAAGCCGCCGAAAACGGCAAGCACGTATCGGTACTGTTCGAGGTCAAAGCCCGTTTCGACGAAGAAAACAACATTCGCGAAGCCCAGCGGCTACAGAAAGCCGGCTGCTTCGTGATCTACGGCATCAGCCGCTACAAAACGCACACAAAGCTGTTACTGGTGGTGCGCAACGAAGGTAGCCGGGTAGTGCGCTACGCCCACATGGCGACAGGTAACTACAACGAAGATACGTCGAGACTGTACACCGACATTGGTTTGCTGACGACCAACGAGACGTACACACACGACATCTCGGAGTTCTTCAACGTTATCACCGGTCACTCGCTGCCCAACGAATACAACTACCTGATTACGGCCCCGCGCGACATGCGCGATCAGCTGATTCGCCTGATACAGACCGAGGCCGAACACGCCCGGCGTGGCCTGACAAGCGGTATCTGCATCAAGGTCAACTCGCTGGAAGACAAGCAGGTGATTGACGAACTGTACAAAGCGTCGCAGGCGGGTGTACCGATCCGACTAATCGTACGAAGTATCTGCTGTTTGCGGCCGAAGCGGGCTGGCCTGAGCGAAAACATCAGCGTCCGGTCGATCGTCGGTGATTTTTTGGAGCATACCCGCGTCTATTACTTCCACAACAACGGTGACCCGAAAGTATACGGGGGTAGTGCCGACGTAATGGTTCGCAGCTTCGACCGGCGTATCGAATCGCTGTTTTATCTCGCCAACGACCGGGTAAAACAACAGGCTATTCTGATTCTACAGGATAACCTGCGCGACAACGTCAACGCATACGAGCTGATGGAAGACGGCAACTTCAAAAAATGTGAGGTTGGCGAGAATGAACAGCCGGTGAATATTCACGAGCGTTTTTTCGAGGTTACGGAGAAAGACGCCATGGAAGCCCGTCTGTTCGAGACCGAGCAAAAACCGACCGACGTTGCCCAGCTCGAAGACGAGTATCAGGAAAACGCGGAACGCGCCATCGCGAACATATAATCCGCTTTCTTGCATACGTTCAGGCCAGTAACGCGCTGAATGCATGAGCCATATAGACTTCATGGGGTCGCACGATCTATCCGATCGTGCGACCCCATTTGTTTACCCATTTATCCCCCGCTTTAGCCAGCCAGTCATTACCCCTTTTGTCGTATATTCGCCGTCTTAACCGCAATTTGTACGTCTGAATGGATCGTTTTACCGGGCTCATTGGCATCGTTCTTATCCTTGGCATTGCGTTCGCGATGTCAGACAACCGCAAGGCAATTAATTTTCGTACCGTGGGCGTCGGTCTGGCGCTTCAGTTTGGGTTAGCCATATTCGTGCTCAAGACCGACCTCGGTCAGAGCCTGTTTCAAAAACTCGGCTACTATGTCGACCGGTTGCTCCAGAAAGCCAACGTTGGTGCGGAGTTCGTTTTTTCGTCGCTGGTACGCACCGACGTGCTGACACGGGCCTTCGGTCCGGGCAACAACTTTATCTTCTTTTTCAAAGTCATCCCGACGATCATTTTCGTGGCCGTACTGGTCAATATTTTCTACCACCTCGGCATCATGCAGCGGATCGTCGCCATCATGGCGCGGGCGATGAAAGGACTGATGGGCGTTAGCGGAGCCGAAGCCTTATCGAACGTCGCCAGTACGTTTGTCGGACAGGTCGAAGCGCAGATCATGATTAAACCGTACCTCAACGGCATGACCAATTCAGAGCTGCTGGCCAGCATGACGGGTTCGTTTGCCTGTATCGCCGGGGGCGTACTGGCCGTGTACATTTCGCTGGGTGTACCAGCCCCTTACCTGCTGGCAGCCAGCATTATGGCGGCACCGGGAGCCTTGGTTATCAGCAAGATCGTGATGCCCGAAACGCAGCCTTCGGAGACGCAGGGCGTGGTTAAAGTCGAAATCAAAAAAGTATACGCGAACCTGCTCGACGCGATTGCCGCCGGTGCCAGCGAGGGCCTGAAAGTTGGCCTGAACGTAGTAGCCATGCTGATCGGCTTTATCGCCCTGATCGCGCTGCTCGACAGTATCCTCTTCCGCATCGGCTTTTACATCATCGGCATCGATTTCCTGAGTCTGAATTTCCTGCTCGGCAAGGTGTTTTCAATTTTTGCCTGGGCCATGGGCGTACCGACCAAAGACATCCAGCAGGCGGGTTCGCTGATGGGGACGAAGATGGTGGTCAACGAGTTTGTCGCTTACCTCGACCTGGTGAAAATCAAGGATACGCTAAGTCCCAAGACGATCGCCATTGTCAGTTTCGCGTTGTGCGGCTTCGCCAACTTCAGCTCGATTGCCATTCAGGTAGGTGGTATCGGCGAGCTGGCACCACAACGCCGGCGCGACCTGGCCCGGCTCGGCTTCAAGGCACTGATTTGTGGCACGTTAGCTTCCTATATGTCGGCCACGCTGGCGGGTCTGCTATTATAGTCTACTTACCGAAAGCTTGTCTTTCTCCTGCATATCCTGCCCCCTGTTTTGCGACGAGTCAGCCGCCAGACAGGGGGCATTAAATTAGCTACCGTATAATTTATATCTAACGCTACTTTTTCGCACTGCCACGTTGTCTTAAAAACCAGTTAAGACGATGCGCCGGCTCTACACGTATGGGCTTATAGCCCTCCTCCTCGGGTTACTATTCATACCAATAACCAGCCGGGCCACGCACGTTCGCGCTGGGGAAATTACCACCCGCCGGCTATCGGCCACCTCGCTTACGTACGAGATAACCCTGACCGCTTATTTTGACGAACAACGTGGCAAAAGCGCGGCTGCCGAGACAAGAGAAGTAGACTTCTGCTTCGGCGACAACTCAACCGAAAAGGTTCCCCGACTCCTCCCGATTCGCTTCTTAAACGGTGGTACATCCTCCATCAATATTTACCGTACCGTACATACATTTCCCGCCCCAGGCACCTATACAATAGGCGCATTTATTGTCAATCGGAATAATCTAACAATTAATCTACCACCGCCAGGAAGTTCGGAGGACATTAGCTTCTATGTTTCCACAACCATATCGATTGCAACGAATCTAGGCTTGAATTCTACGCCTGTACTGCTCAACCCACCCCTTGATTCGGCGCGTGTTGGCCAGCAATTTTGCCATAATCCGGCGGCTTATGATGCCGACGGCGACAGCCTGGCCTACCGCCTGAGCCGCCCTAAAGAAAGCACAGGCAATTGCCGTAGCCAGTTTATCTCCAGGTACCAGGACCCGACCGTCTACAGCACGACCAGCGAATCGGGCGGCACCCCTACCTTTACCATCGACGCCAAAACCGGGCAACTTTGCTGGGATGCGCCCAACAGGGCCGGTCAGTTTAATTTTGCCTTTATCGTGGAAGAGTGGCGGAACGGCGTCAAGATCGGTGAGGTCACCCGCGATATGCAGATCGTGGTCGTCGATCAGCCCAATCGACGGCCGCTGATCGAGGGAGCCTCGCTTTGTGTGGAAGCGGGAACGCTTATTCAGCAACCCGTCACTGCTACCGACCCCGACGGGCAGCGCGTCAGCATAACAGCCTTCGGTGGTCCGCTGAACCTGACGGCCGATGGATTGCCCTTGCCAAGTGGGCTGAGTATCAGCCCCGACTATGCACGACTTATCAACGGCGGCACGCCCCTCCCCCAGCCCGGCACAGCCACGTTTTACTGGCAGACCAACTGCAATCACGTTCGCAACCAGCCGTATGATATTACCCTGAAAGTCAATGATATCGTACCGCGTGGCACCACGTCGCTGGTGTCGTTTGCGACGCTGAACGTACGGGTCATTGCCCCCGCCGTGCGCAACCTCAGCGGACGGGCCAGCGCCCTGGCCGGCGGGCGGGCTATTCAGCTCAACTGGGCCGCGTACACCTGCGGGCGTATCGTCGATGCCGGACTCGGACCCGATACGACCCAACTCATCGTCTACCGACGCGAAGGCAGTTGCTCGCCCGTTCAACCACAAACCTGCACAACCGGTGTACCCGCCGGGTTGGGCTTTGTCGAGGTCGGCCGTGTGCCCTTCACCACCACCACCTTCACCGACACCACCGCCCTCCGACGCGGGGTTACCTACTCCTACGTCATCGTCGCCCGCAATCCCGGCGACGTCAACAACGGTGGACTCAGCCTGCCTTCCCAGCAGACCTGTCTCGAACTACCCCGCCTGACGCCCGTCATCACCCAGGTCACCGTCGACTCTACCAACGAGACCCGGGGCCGCATCACCCTGCGCTGGGCCCGGCCTCTCGACCTTCGGCCCGGCGATCTGGGCGGGCCCTACCAGTACCGCATTCAGCGCGCCACCGGCCTGGCCGGTACCAACTTCACCACCATCGCCAGCATCACCACCAACCTCGACCGTAGCGTAGTCGATACCGTCTACGTCGATCAGGGTAGCTCCACCAGC
>NZ_PVTE01000020.1 GCF_003002825.1 Spirosoma oryzae
CGTAGCCGAAAGCCTGCATGGTGAGCAATATTGTGATGTGAGATACCACAAAATTGCTCAACTCGTCAGGCTTTCCCTATTTTCGGATAGACTCTTAGTCTGGGTCGATCTCCGAAGGGTCGATAAAGGTTTTGTAGAAGATGCCGGCCAGAGCCGCCCCCACGAGTGGTGCCAACCAAAACAACCACAGCTGACTCAGTGCCCACCCACCGACGAAAAGCGCCTGACTGGTACTGCGGGCCGGATTGACCGACGTATTGGTGACGGGGATACTAATCAGGTGAATCAACGTCAGGCCCAGACCAATGGCGATACCGGCCAGCTCGCGGGGCGACTTTTTGTGGGTCGAGCCCAGAATGATCAGGATAAACATAAAGGTCATGACCACTTCGGTCACCAGCGCCGACAGCATCGAATAGCCACCCGGTGAGTGCGCTCCGTACCCGTTGGCCGCAAACGTGCCCAGCTCGAAGCCCGGTTTTCCGCTGGCAATCAGGTAGAGCAGGCCCGCGCCGGTAAGGCCACCGATTACCTGGGCACCCATGTAAGGCAGGACCATCGCACGATCGAAATGGCCCCCGACCGTAAGGCCGACCGTTACGGCGGGGTTAAAATGCCCACCCGAAATGCGCCCCACGGCATAAGCCATGGTCATTACCGTTAAGCCGAAGGCGAGCGACACGCCGACAAAGCCGATACCCAGCTCAGGATAAGCCGCAGCCAGTACGGCGCTGCCGCATCCGCCCAGTACTAACCAAAGCGTGCCGATAAATTCGGCGGCTAATCTTTGACTTGTTGTCATGTGTATGAACGTGCGTGATGTTGGGAATGGGGAGTGGAGACGGGCACAAATGCTGGGGTATCTTCAGCCAGTTACGCCAATTAAAAAGCCGGGTAGCTATTCACGATGAACTAGCTACCCGGCAGTGTATGCAGACGGTGAGCGGCTGGGTAATGACTACTCTTTAGAATCTGTACCCATCTTGGCACCATAGCCCGCTGCTGCGACGCCGATCAGTAGACCAAAGAAGCCAAAGATGGCTGCCTTCGATGCGCCCGATGCCGTGGCGTCGGCGATCTCGCGTGCTTTTACCGAGGCTTCCTGCTTGGTCTGCTCGAATTTGGCAGCAGCCTGTTTGTAGGTGTTGATCCAGTTATCGACGATCTGTTCCGATTCGGCCCGGCTTTTGCCCGTCCGTTTCATTACGACGTTGACCGCGTCGTCCCGATCGACCTGGCTGATCGTTGACTGTCCCTGCTTGAAGAGCCGGTCAAACAGTCCCCCCGCCATGTCGTCGGCAGCCTGTGGATTTTCGGCGGCCTGCCCGGCGGTCGCTTTTGCCTGATCGCCCGCCTGCTTGGCTTTCCGTTCCAGTGCGTCCGGGTTCAGGGCCGGGTTGCCCGTCTGCCGCAAAACCGTGTTGACTTCTTTTTGCAGATCACGCAGGTCGATGTTTTCTACGTCGATGCCGTTTTTAGCCAGTTCACCTTTTACCGCCTGTCCCAGTTCAGGGCCGGCGGCTGAAGCAACCGAACCAGCGGCTGAACCGGCCGTTCTGACAAGACCACCGACCAGCCGACCAGCTCCACCGATCAGGCTACCGATGGTGGTAGTCAGAAAGTAGATGGTAATCAGCGTTACCAGGCTCCAGGTAAGTACACCGTGGATGATACCGTCGAACCGCTGAGGACTACCGGCCAGCCGACCAGCTACCCAACCACCGGCGAACAACGAGAGAAGGCTGCTGATCGCGTACCAGATGGCGCTGCCGATACCCAGACCAGCCGTTGGGTTCTGCTCCGTGACCGGATCGACCGTGCTTAGCCCAATACCCAGCCCCAGCAGCGTTAACAGTAATTGACTGACAATAGCTACCAGAACACCGGCAAAGACGGCACTCCAGGCAATTCGTTTCGTGAAAGCAGCGCGGGTTACTACCGCGTCGTCTGCGTATGTGTGAATACGTTCCATTGTATTTATCAGTGAGAAAACGTTTGGTAATGAAAAGTGAGCGAACTACCAGAATCCGTGATGAGATGAATTTACGACGGTTGTCCGGGCAGTTTTACTCAGAAGTGTAGAACCCGAATCAGGTCATGAATCGGGTTCTTTTCATGATCGTTGAATAAATCAGAACGCGCTGATGCGTGTCGGTCGCTCGTTAGCTGAGCTTGCCCGTATCTCTGAACTTATCGACTGCCGACTTCGCTTCGTCCGCCAACCGACCTGCTTCGTTCATGGCTTTGTGGCCAGCTTCCTCTGCTTTTTCGGCTTCCTTGGCGGCCTTATCAGCGTACGTATTAAACTCGTCTTCTACTTTGTCCGCAGCCAGACCAATGTTCGTCTTGATCGTATTGACCGTATCCTTGGCCTGCGCTTTGGTCTTGTCCCACTGATGTTTAACTTCCTTGGTTTGGTCGCCCACTGATTCTGCGATCTGTTTGCGCAACGCCTTACCCGATCGCGGAGCGAATAGAAAACCAACGGCCAGCCCGGCGACCAGTCCGGTCAGCAAGCCTGACAGATAAGGTTGATCATTGATGTAATCCTGTGGGTACTTACGTTTCTGTAAAAGCATGGTAGTTACTAGTTTGTGTAGTAATACCATTTTGTTGAAAATGCCGTGCCATCAAACTTTGGCTAATTAGTAGCGGCTGATTATCAACGATTTGTCTGTTTGTGTCTGAACAGTAGTTGTATCTACTTGATGGTAAATATACTCAGTGCTGGGGTTGCTGTTCCCCGCTACGCATGGGTAGGGATTGATTATATTTTATGGCTGGCTAAGCTATATAATATACTGATGTATAGGTTGTAAGTGTATGGTATGGCTGACTACAGGACAGCCGTTACCCTGGCTGCTAGAGGTCTTGTTTCGCAGTTTTGTCTTGGGTGACTATGTATTTATACTCGGTGCGTAAACAAAGAAGGCTCACCTGCGTTTGCCGGTGAGCCTTTTATACTACGGTAATCGACTACTACTGCTGAATACCAACCAGGTTCAGCATAAAGGCGTATTCCAGGGCGATTTCCTTCAGCGCCTGAAAGCGACCCGAGGCCCCGCCGTGACCCGCTTCCATGTTGGTGTGTAACAGAAGTTGGTTCGTTCCGGTCGTCATTGTCCGTAGCTTGGCGACCCACTTGGCGGGTTCCCAGTATTGTACCTGTGAGTCGTGCAGACCGGTCGTGACGAGCAGGTTCGGATAAGCCTGCTTCGTAACGTTGTCGTACGGCGAATACGACAGCATGTAGTCGTAATACGGTTTGTTCTTGGGGTTACCCCACTCTTCGAATTCGCCCGTCGTCAGCGGAATCGACTCATCGAGCATGGTCGTCACTACGTCGACGAACGGTACAGCGGCAACGACGCCCCGGTAGAGTTGCGGAGCCTGGTTGATGACCGCGCCCATCAGCAATCCACCCGCGCTGCCGCCCATGGCAAACAGCTTATCGGCGGATGTGTATTTGGTATCGATCAGGTACTTCGACACGTCGACAAAGTCGTTGAACGTGTTTTTCTTCTTCAGCATCTTGCCATCTTCGTACCACCGACGACCCATTTCCTGACCACCCCGGATGTGGGCGATGGCGAAGATGAAGCCCCGGTCGAGCAGGCTCAGGCGCGTCGAGCTGAAACCCGGATCGGTCGAGTAGCCGTACGACCCGTAAGCGTATTGCAGCAACGGAGCCGAGCCGTCTTTCTTTGTGCCTTTACGGTAGACCATAGACACCGGAACCTGCACCCCATCGCGCGATTTGACATAGATACGCTCCGACGCGTAGTTGTTCTTGTCGAAGCCGCCCAGCACTTCCTGTTGTTTGAGCAGCGTTTTGACCTTCGTATCCATGTTGTAATCGAAGGTCGACGACGGGGTCGTCAGCGAGGAGTAGCCAAAACGCAGGACGTTGGTGTTGAAATCGGGATTGTAGCCGATTCCAGCTACGTATGCCGGCTCGCCGAAGTCCAGGTATTCGTCGGCCTTTGTCTTCTGATTAATAACGCGGATATTGGTCAGACCTGCTTTACGTTCGCCCAGCACGAGGTGATTCACGAACACATCCATATTGCCGAGATACACGTCGGGGCGGTGTGGGATGACTTCTTTCCACGCAGCCATGTCCGCCGTTTTACCTTCGGGTACTTCCATCAGCCGGAAGTTTTCCGCTTTCCAGTTGGTGCGGACGTAGAACTTGTTCTGGTAGTGGACAATGTCGTACTCGTGGCCTTTCTGCCGGGGCAGGAACGTCTTGAAAGCCGCGTTTGGCTGACTTGCTTCCAACAACTGGTATTCCGTAGCTACACCGTTATGGTCGGATACGATTTCGACGTATTTCTTCGACTTCGAGCGGTGCAGGCCCATGTAGAACTGGTTGTCTTTCTCCTCGTACACCAGTACGTCGGCTTTCGGATCGGTACCGAGCACATGCCGGTAAACCTGATAGCCCAGCAGCGTCTGCGGGTCTTTTTTAACGTAAAACAGCGTCTTGTTATCAGCGGCCCACGCTACCGAGCCTCCTTCCGTATTCGCAATCGCTTCGGGATAGATCGTACCGGTTTTCAGGTTTTTTACCCGCAGCGTGTAGAGCCGGCGGCTGACGGTGTCTTCCGAGAAAATCGCCAGTTCTTCATTGTCCGAGATTTCGTAGCCGCCCAGCTGATAGTAGTTGTGTCCTTCGGCCATGGCGTTACCGTCGAACAGGATTTCTTCGGTACCCTGCATTGACCCCTTTCGGCGGCAGTAAATCGGGTATTCGCCCCCTGTTATGTAGCGGGAGTAGTAGAAAAAGTTGCCTTCCTTGTACGGAACCGATTCGTCCTGCTCTTTGATCCGACCCTTCAGCTCGGTAAACAGCTTATCCTGCAAGGTTTTGACCGGAGCCAGCATCTGATCGACGTATGCGTTTTCATCGTTGAGGTACTTGATGACCTCCGGGTTTTCGCGCTCGTTGAGGTAATAGTAATTGTCGACGCGGGTATGTCCGTTGGTAACGAGTTCCTTGGGCTTGACGGCCGCTTTCGGCGGCACGGGGGTTTGGGCTTGAGTCATGCTATGCAGCGTGAGCGTGGTGATGAGTGTAAAACAGAGGTGTTTCATCGAACGGTTCGATTATAGGCAGGTAAAAATACGGCTTTGCTGCATCTTTGCTGGTATGAATCAACCCGAACTGGTCGTTGCCCGTTACCAGGAGAATCTGAACTGGCTCTACAACCTGCCCGTCCAGCGAACGCCCGATGGCTGGTCGGCGGGGGTAACGATTACCGTTTACGACAAAAGCCCCGACCGGTCGGCGGGGGCGCGGGCCGTGACGCTGCCCAACATAGGCCGGGAAGCGCACACGTATTTGCAGCACATGGTGAATCAGTACGACCAGTTGGCCGAGTGGACGATTTTCTGTCAGGGCAAACCGTTCGATCATGCCTTCGATTTCAAGAAAACACTACGGTCGTACATCGAGCATACCGATCCGCTGATTGACCCCGCCGGTCGGCCGTTTCACTGGTTGGGTCACCTGATCGATACCGACGATAAGCAGGGGCAACGGCTGTTTCAACCCTGGAGCAAAAACGAAGATGGGCGTGGCCTCGACCTGCTTGGCTTCCACCGCGCGCTGTTTGGTACCGATGGTCCTGATCTGTACACCTTCGTGCTGGGGGCGCAGTTTGCCGTTCACCGTGACCTGATCCGGCAGCGCCCCATCGACTTTTACCGGCACGCGCTCGATGTATCCGTCTCATTTCCCGATGCGGCTCATTGCTATGAGCGAAGCTGGGACCGCGTCTTCGGCATCGTCGGTATCGACCCCGTCTGGCTGGCCGGTCGACAGACGGTTTACCTGAAACCAATCAAGCGATTAGATTATCCCCCCGCCCCCTGAAAGGCAGGGCTGTTAAGTTCTTGATTTGATACTATCAGGAACCAAATTTCCTTCGCTCCACCTACCCCCCGGCCCCCTAAAGGGGGAGCGGTTTATTCGCGGATTTCTCCCCCTTCAGGGGGCTGGGGGGTAGGTGGACTAGAACTTAACAACCTTGCCCTTAAGGGAGACTAGTTTAGTTGCGGAATCATCTCCATTCAGGGGGTGGGGGGGATTCCAGTAACACAGCAGAGAATTTGCGTCGGGTTTCAACCCGGCGACACCGAATCGCTTCCCGCTTTTCGCTATCTTTAGCCAGCTCAACATAACAGCCTCTTATGACACCAACGCGCTACCTGTCTTTCTCCCGGCTTGTGCTGCTCTCCCTCGGAACGGCCGGTCTTTTCGCCTTACGTTCGTTCGACGGGGCGCCACTCGACAAAACATTTGCCCGTATCAATACCGAGGTACTGGAGAATAGTCGGGCCTATGAAACGCTGTCCGATGCCTCACGACGCATTGGCCACCGGCTAACGGGTAGCGATAACGGAGCCAAAGCCGAAACCTACGCGCATGATCTGTTGCAATCGTATGGGTTCAAAGATGTACAGTACGAACCGTTCGAAGTAGAAGCCTGGAGCCGCGATACGGTTACACTGTCGGTCGTGCCGAATCGCAGCGATAATTTCCGCGAACTGAAAGTGGTCTCGCTGGCGCATTCGCCGGTAAAGGCGAAGGTAGAAGGGGAAATAATCGACGTTGGTAATGGGCTGGAAGGTGATTTTGCCGAGCTGAAACAACAAATAAAAGGCAAGGTCGTACTGGTCAATATTGGGCTGGCAGCACCCACGAAAGGGGCACGTAACCTGCACCGGTCGGAAAAAACCGCCCTCGCTATTCAGCACGGGGCCATCGGCGTCATTATGGTGAATCTGGTGCCGGGTAACGTGCTGTTGACGGGAACGGCGTCGGTGACGGGAAAGCTGATTCCGGTCCCGTCGGTCTGTATTTCGCTGGAAAGTGGACAGGCCCTGCGAAGCTGGATGGCCGAAGAACCCAGTCGGCTGCATGCGCAGATCAACATGACCAACAAGAGTCAGAAGATCCGGGCGCGGAATGTCATCGCGACACTGAAAGGTACCGACTTGCCCAACGAAAAAATCATCGTCGGCGGTCACCTCGATTCGTGGGATCTGGCAACGGGCGCAATCGACAACGGCATCGGTTCGTTTGCCGTTATGGACATTGCCCGTACGTTTAAAGCCCTGAAGCTGAAACCGAAACGTACCATTCAGTTCGTGCTGTTCATGGGGGAAGAACAGGGGCTGCTGGGCTCGCGGGCTATGGTGGCCAACCTGAAACGGCGGAAAGAGCTTGACCAACTGCGTTATGTGCTGAACCTCGACATGACCAACGACCCGAAAGGACTGAACGCGTTCGGCCGAAGCGACATGACCGCCATGCTGACCGAACTGGGAGAAACCATGAAGCGGACCGATCCGGCTTTCGCCAACCAGCTAAGCAATCAGGCCGGGCTGCACTCCGATCATCAGCCGTTTATGCTTGAAGGGGTACCCATCGTGGGCATGAACGGTCACCTCGACCGCAGTGTACTCGACTGCTACCATGCCGACTGCGACCGGCTCAATCTGGTCAATGCCGAGCAGTTGAAAAATACGGTGCGTTACTCGACCATGCTGCTCTATGCCCTCGCCAACGCCGAAACAATCCCGACCAGGCGGCAGACGGATACGCAGACGCGTGATTATCTGGTGACGCAGGGACTGCGGACACCGTTACAGATTGCCAACGAATGGCGCTGGAAAGAATAAGTGCATGTTGCCCGACCGGTTGCCAAAACGGGTCAGGTCTTTATAAATTAGGCCCCCGTTAGCCAGTTCTTCTGCATTGTCATGGCAAAAAATACGTTTGAACGACCGCCGAAGAAGCAACCCGGTGGTCGGAGAAGAGGAGGCCAGTCGCAGTTTTCGGCTTCGCTGGACCGCTTTACCCAATGGCTCGTCGGCGAAGATAATTCGTGGGCGTCGAACAACTTCTGGCGCATCGTCTGGGTGAGTCTGCTCATTGGCGTGTACATTTATTGCAACCTGCGCGCCGAAAGTCTGGTGCGCCGGCTCCAGTCGGCCCGGCTGCTGCTCGACGAAAAACGGTCGCAGGCTACCGTACTGCGGGCTGATTTCGACAAAAGTGGCCGTCAGTCGGAGATTATGAAACGCGTTTCTGAACTTGGCCTGACGAGTGGCGTAACCCCTCCCCATAAAATCATTATCGACCGTGGCGAACCATAAAGAACAGATTATCGGGCGCGCCAAACACGTGTCGTACCTCGTGTTTGCGCTGGCCTTCTGCATTGTCGGGCGGTTGATCTACGTGCAGTATTTCGATACCTATCAGGGCCGCAGCTGGGCGAGCTGGCAGGAGAAAGATTTTCCGACCATCACGATACCGGCGATGCGGGGCAACATCTACGCCGTCGACGGGAGCCTGATGGCAACGTCGCTGCCTTCCTACGAAGTGGGGCTGGACCCTACAGTTGCCAAAGAAGATTACTTTCGGTCCAAAGCCGATTCACTGGGGCTGCTGTTGTCGCGCATTTACGGCGACCGATCCCCGCGCGACTATACCGAACTGGTGCGCGATGCCCGTCGGAAAAAGCGGCAGTATGTACTGCTCAGTAATCGGTACGTAACCTTCGCCGAACGGCAGGAAATGCTGAAGTGGCCGTTCTTCCGGTCGAGCGGGAAAGTGTCGGCGCGGGGCGGGGTACTACGGGCGCATTACGAACGCTACCATCCGTTCGGTACGATGGCGGAACGGACCATCGGTAATCTCGATCCCGAAACCCACCGGGGGCAGCGTGGGCTGGAAGCCAGTTTCCAAACGGCACTGGCCGGGCGCGATGCCGTCGGGGAAGCCGAAAAGCTATCGGGGGGTGTCTACAAACCCGTTGTCGACGGACCGGATATGAAGCCCGAACCCGGTATGGATCTTCACACGACGATCGACGTCAACTATCAGGACATGGCCGAATCGGCATTACGGACGACGCTGGAAAAATATCAGGCGGCTAAAGGGTGCGTCGTGGTGATGGAAGTCAATACCGGCGAAATCCGGGCGATGGCGAACCTGAGCCGGGTCGATGGGAAAAACGGTCCCCGCTATATCGAAACGTTCAACCACGCGTTGGCGGGCGGCACCGATCCCGGTTCGACTTTCAAGCTGGCGACGATGATGGCGATGCTGGAACGGAAAGTCGTGTCGCTGAATCAGTCCGTTGCGACAGGCGATGGCATTGCCAAGTGGGGTACGCGTACCATCCGCGACGCCCACCGCGTTGGTTTTGGTACGATTACGGCGCGACAGGTGTTCGAGAAATCGTCGAACGTGGGTGTTCACCTACTCATGCGCAATTATTTCTACCGCCATCCCGACGACTTCTGTCGGTTGCTGCGTCAGTTTCATCTGGATAAAAAAACGGGTATTCACATGCTCGGTGAAGCGCAGCCGCTGCTGCCGAACCCGCAGATGAAAGGCTGGAGCGGTCAGTCGGCACCGTCGCTGGCGCTTGGCTACGAGATGCGGCAGACACCACTGCAAATGCTGACGCTGTACAATGCCATTGCGAACGATGGCTACTGGGTACGGCCCATGCTGGTGCGGCAGGTCAAACTGGCCGATGAAGTTAAGGTAGACAATAAGCCCTACGTATCGTCGGAACGGATTTGCTCGCTGTCGACGGTTCGTCAGGTGCAAAGCCTGCTGCGGGGGGTTGTCGAAAACGGAACGGCGAAAAAGATCGCGAGTCCGTACTACGCGATTGCCGGGAAAACCGGTACGGCCCAGAAAATCATCAATGGGAAATATCAGGTCGGTAAATACAGCGTTTCGTTCATTGGGTACTTCCCGGCTAATAAACCCAAATACAGCATGGTCGCGATGGTCGACAGCCCGCAGGGTGACAATATCGACCTGCTCTACGCCGGAGCCGTGGCCGCTCCGGTATTTAAGGAGGTTGCCGACCGGATCATGGCGTACGACGTGCAGATTCAGAAACCCGTGCGTGCCAAAAATCAGGTCGACGGTCCGGCCCTGATGGCCGGTTATGCCGACGATTTACACACCATCGATTCGGTGTTGGGTGTCAAGCAGCGTGTAGGTATCGAAGGCTGGGTCGAAGCCAGCAAAAAAGGGCACTGGGTCGAGCGGAGCACCCGTGCCGATCAAGTGCCCGACGTACGGGGGCTTAGTCTGCGCGATGCCTTGTTCCTGCTCGAAAACCGGGGTCTGCGGGTTGCCATACAGGGCCGGGGTAAAGTCACCGAACAATCGGTCGAGCCGGGTACAGTCATCAAACAAACCCCCGGCCGGCAGATCAGCCTGACGCTCAAAGAACCTGTGCTGGCGTCGAAAGCCGACAGTACGACCACCGCCACCAAACGGCATTCAACCTAACTCCCTCACGCGCGTAATTCCATGAAACGAATCCTGATTATCATCGGCGTCATCGCCGTCGTCCTGCTGGCGGGCTATCTGACCCTGCGTGGCATCACCAAGTCGAAAAGTCCCGAAGCTGTCGCCCAGGTCAACCAAAACGGCCTGTCGATCCGCGTCGACTATTGCCAACCGTATAAAAAAGGGCGGAAGATTTTCGGTGGTCTGGTTCCCTACGGACAGGTATGGCGAACGGGTGCCAACGAAGCGACGGTGATCGACTTCGATCAGGATGTATTCGTAGCTGGTCAACCGCTTGCCGAAGGTAAGTACTCGCTCTGGACCATCCCGTCGCAGGGGGGCTGGATTGCGATTTTCAACCGTGAAACCGGGCAGTGGGGCACAAATTACGATCAGACCAAAGATGCACTGCGCGTGCCGGTGCCGGTACGTACCCGGTCGCGGGTAGCCGAGCAGTTCTACATCAGCTTCGTGCCCGACAACGAAGGAACCGACATGGTGCTGGCCTGGGATAAAACCGAAGCCGTCGTGCCGATTCGTAAGCGGGACAAGTAATCAGCGGTGAAACTCCGTTGCGAAAAAGCGGAGTACGTCGGGCAAGCTGCTGCGCCAGTACGCCCAGTTGTGTGCGCCATTGCGAACGCGGTACTCGTGCGGAATCTGCCGTTTGGTCAGGGCAATGTGTAACACCGCGTTGCCTTCGCTAAGGGCATCATCGTCGCCACAGTCGATGTACCAGCGTACCTTCTGCAAATCAGCAACGGGAGCCGATTGGGCCAGCGTGATCGGACTGTTCCGTTTCCAGGTCAGTGTCAGCCGGTCGTTGCCATTGACGGGGCCACTCATGACGGGCCCCAGCGTCTGGTTGTAGCGCTCGGCTGGCATGGCGGCTATCATTTCGTCGGTGCGGGCGGCCGCACTCAGAGCCGCACAGGAACCGAACAGATTCGGGTGATGCATCGCCAGAACCAGCGAGCCAAAGCCCCCCATCGACAGACCTGAGATCGCCCGAAATTCACGCTGGGTACGTGTTCGAAACGTCGAGTCGATGTGCGGGATCAGTTCCTGCACGAACATATCCTCGTAACGGACCTGCTGACGAAAGTCGTTGATGAAATAACTGGTGCCACCGTTGGGCATCACCACGATGCAGGGGGCCAGTTCGCCCGACCGAACGCCCTCATCGATCGTACGGTCGGCCTCACCAAACTGCACCCAGCTCGTTTCGTTGTCACCGTAGCCGTGCAGCAGATACACGACGGGGTAGCGTCGGTTCGAGGTATAATAGTCGGGCGGCAGATAAATCGAGTAGCGCACCGCCTGATTCATGATCGAACTGCGCACGACCATACCTTCCAGCAGCCGGGCCTGTGGGGCTGCTACGACTGGCACGGGCGTATTGGTCGTAGCCGGATTGGTAAGCTGCGCCCGTCGGCGCGATTGGGCTGATGTCGGTCGTAGCGTGACGGCCAGCAGAAGACAGAGAAGCAAGCGGGCAGTAGGCATAGCGTAGGAAGATAGAAAGCAACGGAATGGGTATGTACTCGTTGCCGACAGGTCGGGTTGGTTACGAGGTCGTAAGCGCAGTACAGCCTGCTGGTTACGGGTTTGTTCAGGAGATAAACGCCCGGATGTCGTAAAATGCTTATCGCCTGAATGCTTTTTTCGTAGCTTTCAGTAGCTGAAGCCGGACAACTGGCAACCCGATTCAGGAGAATAGCGTCTGTCAGACACTAAGCGATACGTCCTTTTTCTGATTAGTGAACAAATTCAGTGGGAACGAAAACAAAATTTGCGGTTTGCATCTTGTCAATCCGTATTAAATATGCCTACTTTCGGGCAAGCTAATCCAAATGACAATCAGTATGATTTATGGCTAAACTGCTCATCGTTGACGACGAAAAAGCTATCCGGTCAGCTTTGCGTGACATTCTGGAATACGAAGGCTACGAAATTGACGAAGCCCGCGACGGAGAAGAGGGGTTGGGAATGTTACAACGCACGCAGTACGATGTAGCACTTTGTGACATTGCCATGCCGAAACTGAACGGGCTGGAGATGCTTCAAAAGGCGCGTGAAAGCAGCAAAGGCACCCAATTTGTGATGATATCGGCCTACGGCAACGTGGAAAATGCGGTCGAAGCGACGAAAAGTGGAGCCTTCGATTTCATTACCAAGCCACCTGATCTGAACCGGCTGCTGATTACCATTCGCAATGCCATCGAGCGGGCCAAGCTCGAACAGGAGACCAAGACGCTCAAGAAACGGATCTACAAACTCAACGAGATTGTGGGTGAGTCCGACCCGATCCGGCGTGTTAAAGAAACCATCAACCGCGTTGCGGCTACCGAAGCGCGCGTCCTGATTACGGGGCCCAACGGGTCGGGTAAAGAGATGGTTGCCAAGCAGATTCACGAAAAAGGCAGCCGTTCGGCTATGTCGCTCGTGGAGGTTAACTGTGCGGCTATTCCCAGCGAGCTGATCGAAAGCGAACTCTTCGGCCACGAGAAAGGAGCCTTCACCGGAGCTGCGGCCCGACGTGTGGGTAAGTTCGAACAGGCCGACGGCGGTACGCTCTTTCTCGATGAGATCGGGGACATGAGCCTGTCGGCACAGGCCAAAGTACTGCGCGCCCTACAGGAAAACAAAATTACCCGCGTCGGGGGCGACAAAGAAATCAAGGTAAACGTACGGGTAATCGCGGCTACGAATAAGGACTTACGGCAGGAGATCGCCAACGGTAACTTCCGTGAGGACTTGTTTCACCGGTTAAGCGTTATTGTCATTCACGTACCACCCCTCGCCGATCGTCGGGGTGATATTCCATTACTGACCGACAAATTTTTACAGGACATCGCTACCGAGTACGGCGCGACGGCCAAGGACCTCACATCCGACGCGATGACGTATCTGCAATCGTTGCCGTGGACGGGGAATGTTCGCGAGCTACGCAACGTTGTCGAGCGGCTTGTGATTATGTGTGGCGACGAAATCAACCTCGAAGACGTACGCGCGTATGCGTAATTGAATGAACGAGTGACGGAATGATTGAATGAGTCTATGCGCCAGCCCACTCAATCATTCTATCATTCCATCACTCATTCATTCAACTACTCAATCATTAAATTACATCCCCTGATGTCGGAATTGTCGAAACGGCCGATGACGCGGAAACTGCCGTCTGTACCGACGTATTGACCGAGGTCCTGCGTCTCGATAAAGGAGCAGGAGTCGAGGTTGGCGAGGTCGATGACGTTGATGCCTCCCGATCGGGTATGGCCGTCCGGGTATATTGCAAAGGGGTCGTTGATGTCGCGCAGCAGGATTTGCAGCGTTGGGCTGGGTCGAAAAACGCCCTCCCCTGTTGAGTAAGCCTGGGAGAGCAATTCGGTCATGCCGTACTCCGAATGAATACGCGGGATGTGCAACCGGTCGGTCAGCAGTTGGTGTACCTCATCGCGCAGTAGTTCTTTCCGACGTCCTTTCATACCGCCCGTTTCCATAACAATCAGATTCGGATTGTGGCGCAGGAACGACAGATCGACGCCGGATTCCGCCCAGTCGAGCAGGCCAAACGTGACCCCGATCAGGAGTACGCGCGGGGCGTCGGGTTGCTCGCTCAACTGCTTCAGCCGCGCGGTCAATTCGCTGTGATCGTTCAGAAAAAAGCCCGATAGCGGGTGGGCGGAACGGCTCATAAATTGGCGAACCATATACACCAGCGACGAGTTATTTCGTTCAAGATACGACGGTAACAGTGCCAGAATCGCCAGCTGATCGAGAGGCCCGTAGGTCTCCTCGAAAATGCGGATACTGACAGCGTCATACAGCGCCGGGTCGGCAACATAGTGTCGGCTGGTTTGGTCGCCGGTCGTACCGCTACTGGCAAACGTCAGCAGCGAATCTGTCGGGTCCGGAATCGCCTGTGCGCTCGCTAAAACAGGTTGCGTTTTAAAGAAGCCAATGGGCATGAACGGAATCTGACGCAGACTGGTAACGGTCTCGGACCGAACGTTCAGCAGGCCGAGGTAGCGGCTGTAGACCGGATTATACACGGCCTGATACCGGAACACGTCCAGCGCCAATGTATCAAAAGAGGCCGTGTCGACGTGTATGATGCGCGAACGGAGGGCCTGCCGCCGGGCCGTAACATCGATAGAAAGCGGAAACGGAAACGACAAAATAACGGATACGTTTATATTGCAACACGAGTACAACAGTATGCGCCGGAAACAAATTCAACCGTACGTGCTCACGATAGGCATGGCTTTGCTGATGATGGGCTGTTTCAACGAGCCCAATTATTCCAATACGCCCGCTATCGACTTCCGTAGTATCTTCCCGTATGAGATTGCGGCCGGTTCCGGCGTCGGACAGTCCCGGCGCGACTCAATCGTAATTACGGTTGGGTTTAAGGATGGTGACGGCGATCTGGGGGTTTCGCTGCCCGTGTCGAAAGCCGATTCTGCCTTGTACACCAGTAACGGCGGTTGGGGGAATTACCGAATTCGTACGTTCCGGCTCGTGCGGGGGCAGTATCAGGAAGTAATCATTCCGGTTAACACTACGCTGTACTTCCCCGACCTGACGGCGAACAAGCCGAAAGGCCCCATCGAAGGAACGCTGGATTTCAGCACGATTTTTCAGTATGGTACCAGTTATCAGCTTTACCCGGTCAAGTTCCAGATTCAGATTCGCGATCGCGCACTGAACGTTTCCAATACGATCGAAACCGATACGATTTCGGTACCATTCCCCCGAAACTAAAGCGATTACGCATACAGAAGCCGGGCCTGCGCCGAACGGATAGTACATCCATTCGGCGCAGGCCTGGCTTCTGTTAGTGGTTGGTAAAACAGTAGGCGCTACAAACCAGTGTTATGCTATTCTACGTACAGGACTTCGTTGGCCAGGAAATCCTGGTAGGTACGTTCGATACCGTCGCCGAGGTCGGTAGTGTGTTTCCAGCCCATTGCGTGCAGGCGCGACACGTCCATCAGTTTGCGGGGTGTACCGTCGGGCTTGCTGCTGTCCCAGCGTAATTCGCCCTCATAGCCGACCGCTTTCTGCACCATTTCAGCCAGCTCACGAATCGTGACGTCTTCACCCGTACCGATGTTAACGAACTGCTCACCATCGTACGAATTCATCAGGTAAACACAGGCATCGGCCAGATCGTCGGCGTGCAGGAACTCGCGCCGGGGCGATCCCGTACCCCATACTTCAACGGTTGGCTGATCGTTGATCTTCGCTTCGTGGAATTTGCGAATCAGCGCGGGTAGTACGTGCGAACCTTGCAGGTTGTAATTATCGTTAGGACCGTACAGGTTCGTCGGCATGGCCGAGATGAAATTGGCCCCGTACTGACTCCGGTAGGCTTCGCAAAGTTTGATCCCGGCAATCTTGGCGATGGCGTACGGCTCGTTGGTCGGTTCCAGAAAACCGCTGAGCAGGTATTCTTCCTTGAGTGGCTGCTCGGCCATTTTCGGGTAGATACACGATGAACCGAGGAACAGTAGTTTCGTGACACCCGATTTATAGGCACTATGGATGATGTTGGCTTCGATCATCAGGTTATCGTACAGAAACTCGGCACGATAGATGTTATTGGCCAGGATGCCACCTACTTTAGCGGCTGCCAGGAAAACGTAGTCGGGGCGCTCGGTGTCAAAAAACGAAGCGACGGCTTCCTGATTCCGAAGGTCCAGCTCTGATGATGTACGGGTAATTATAGTTTCATGGCCGTCGGCTTCCAGCTTACGAACGATGGCCGAACCAACCATGCCCCGATGACCGGCAACATAGATGCGCGCTTGTTTTTCCACAGCAGTTGTATTCTTATCTACACCGAATCCGTCGGCAAGGCGGTTGAACAAAATAATCGTGCTCCGGGGAGCGTTGCAAAATTAATAAACTTACTGTACTAATTGCCGCTGTAACCATGACCTCACTGGCACATAACTACTTACTGGTCGGCGTTTTACTAGGATTTACATTAACGGGTAAGGCGCAGACGACCGAACCCGCTTCGCTGACCACAGCCGCCAAACCCGTACTGGAGTCGTCTGGCACAACATCCATGCCCGCGTCGCTGACCACGCTGGGGCTGCCCAGTATGTCGTCGCTGAAAGAGCAAAAAGATGCGTACGTGGCCAGCGTAGCCGACCTGGGGTTGAAGCTGAAGCAGCTGAAAAAAATAAAGGAGAACCGGAAGTCGAAAGCCAAACTGTCGAAAACCGAATACGAAGGCCTTTCGATGATTAAAGCGTACACGAAAATCGGTAGTGGCGACCGGACCATCGTCGAAGAGTTTCACGTGCTCAAAGACAATAATGCTGCTAAGCCAGCGACGTTCGTCCGCGACGTGTACCGCTACTACCAGCGGACGGGACGGGTGTCGAGCGCGGTGGTGAAAGATGAAGGAAGCGGCTTACTGCTGCATGGTCCCTATAAGCGTTTCCAGAACGGCGACCTGATCGAAGAAGGAAATTACTATGCCGGGATGAAAGACGGACGCTGGGAACGCTACGATCCGCACTTCATGCTGATCGATAAAACCCACTGGCAACGGGGTGTCCCGGCTGGATCGATCGTGTCATTCTACGATTCGACGCGTACCAAAATCAGGGAAATCGTACCGATGGAATATGGCAAGGTAAAAGGTACGTACATGGCTTTTTACGAAAATGGGCTGCTGGCGGAAGAAGGCAAGTACGACAACGGCATCAAGATTGGCCGTTGGACGGAGTTTTACCCGATTAGCCCCAGTGGTCGCCGGATGCGCAAGAAAGTAATGCAATACGGTACCGATCAGTGGGATACGAATTTTGAACCCTATGTTATCTCGGAGTGGGATGAAAAGGGGAAAGCTACCTACGAACGCGGTAAAGAGAAAGTCGTTGAGGAGGAAGAAGCCAGCAATTAGTCTTGCAGCGTCGGGTTGAAGCCCGGCGCGATCGAAACAGATACAGGCACCTGGTTTCAACCCGGTGCTTTTTTTTGGGTCAGTGTACGTTAGGTACTACTTGCCAGACTATCACTGTAGTAAACGGCAACGCCGGATCGAAACCCGGCGTTGCATGAGATTGCCTATATGCACTCAACCCCGTGGTACCATTGCAAACCGTAAGCTGGCTACTTAAATACCCCCTTGGGGTCCGGACGTTTGGCGATCAGGTCGCTCAGAAAGCTCAGATCGAGTATCGACATGTCGAGCTGACGCGCTTGATGGAAATAATCCCAGGCCTTGTCGTAATCGGCTTTCAGGTAGCTGACCAGCGACAGCTTCTGGAAGGAAGCCGCGTGAGCCGGGTCCTGCGTGACGATACGCTGAAGTTGCTGTTCGGCGTCGTCAAGCGTAGGGCGGTGATGATCCTTCTGAAACTGCTTGATTTCGACCGTTGCCAGGTCGCCCATCAGTTCAACGTTTGTTCCGGCTGCATCGATGCCTTTGCGAAGCAGACGAACCGCTTCGGGTAAATTTTCTTTCTGGTACGATACGACACCCAGCCCCCAGTACGCATCGGCATTGCGGTCGTTGAGGAGCCATGCCAGATTGAAGCGGTGAGCTGCCGTGTCGAGCTGCCCGTCGGAAATGTAATCCCAGCCACGAGCCGCAAAAAATTCGCTGGCTTCGGTGCGGCTGGTGAAGTTCTGATCGCAGTCGTTCAGAAAATGAATTTCACGGTCGATCTGCTCGGCTGTTTTGGGGCGCTCACCAAACAACGGCATGATGCTAAGCGTCTCGATATCGATCGATTCCGAGCGGGTGTTATCTAATGTCGTACTAGTATGGCTGGCAACGTGGGCTGTGACCGGACGGGCCGACGACATCAACTGTCGTGGCTGGGCTGCAACCACCAGGGGCAGCAGGGCCAGAATCAGACTCCAGTGTCCCCGATTCCTACGAACATTCATACGGACAGTCAAGCAACGGATTGTCTGGTTAGAACGATACTCGTGTACTGGTTAGTACATTCGGTTTATGATTAGACGCGGTAGCTACGGTGGCACTGCTGCTGAAGCAATCGGCATGCCGGAAAGCCGGACCGGGTGCGTCAGCGAACGGGGTATAAGTATAGCCGATTTTTCATCGCCATCCTAACGCTTGCCACCCCGCGAACTGTTCCGTTTGGGGCCGGCTGATCGCGGTCCACCGGGCCGGGCGCTCTTGGGTCGACTGGCTGCGTTTTTGGCCGCTTTAACTTTTGCCTGCTGCGTGGCCCGGCCTGCTGCGGTATTCTTAAATTTTTTCTCGTGGAAAGCACCCAGGAAATTCGGGTCTTCTTTCCGGCGCTGTTCGTCAACTTCCCGGAGCATAGCCTGCTGCTCATCGAATGGAGTTTCGGTAATCTCTACCCCCGCAGGCATAGGCTGACGCGGTACGGTCATCCGAATAATGCGTTCGATTTTTTCGACGTGATAGTTCTCCGACAGTGTAACAAACGTAATCGCCTGTCCCGTTCGGTTGGCCCGCCCGGTCCGGCCGATTCGGTGCACATAGTCTTCGTAAATCAGCGGCACGTCGAAGTTGATAACGTGGCTGACCTCAGCTACGTCGATACCCCGCGCGGCTACGTCGGTCGCTACCAGTATCCGCACGTTGCCCTCTTTGAAGGCTTCCATCGAATTGATACGGGTATTCTGCCCTTTGTTGGCGTGAATCACCCGCACCTGACCGGGGTCGAACACCTTACGAGTCAAGAACTTGTAAATGTTCTCGGCCGAGGTTTTGGTCCGGGCAAACACGATGACGCGCTGAAAATCATCCTGCGTCAGCAGATGCTCAAGCAGATTGACTTTCGTGCGGAAGTTGGGAACGTCGTAGATCACCTGATCGACCATGTCGGCCGTCGATGCCTGCGGGGTCACTTCGATCTTTACCGGCGCTTCCAGAAATTCGGCCGACAGGCGTTCCACGCGACCGCCGAACGTAGCAGAGAACAGGAGGTTTTGCCGCTTTGTCGGAATGATTTCCAGGATGGACCGGATCTGGGGCATAAAACCCATGTCCATCATCTTGTCGGCTTCGTCGAGTACCAGCGTGCGAATGTCTTTCGTAATCAGTTCACCGGCCCGGTAAAGGTCCATAAACCGGCCCGGTGTCGCTACGACCAGATCGACGCCCTGCTGCAAGGTTTCGATCTGCGTTTTGGGCCCCAGCCCACCGTACGCAACCAGGTGCCGCAGGTCGGTATATTTGGCCAGGTCGGTAACGGACTTACTGATCTGAATGGCGAGTTCGCGGGTAGGGGCCAGAATGAGCGCCCGTGGGTTTTTACCCTGCGCGTATTTGATTTTCATCAGCAGCGGCAACAGGTAGGCCGCTGTCTTGCCCGTTCCGGTCTGCGCAATGCCCAGCACGTCGTGGTTGCCCAGACTGATCGGGATGGTTTTTTGCTGAATCGGTGTCGGTTCGGTATAACCCAGATCGGCAACGGCGTTGAGCAACTGCCGGTTTAAC
Source organism: Spirosoma oryzae (assembly GCF_003002825.1). Classification (GTDB taxonomy): domain Bacteria; phylum Bacteroidota; class Bacteroidia; order Cytophagales; family Spirosomataceae; genus Spirosoma; species Spirosoma oryzae. Next base: position 19,794 of record NZ_PVTE01000020.1, read on the forward strand.
TCAAATTGGTCGAAAGACGTAATATCCATAGCGGAAGGGGTGGGGACGACCGACTGTTTGTGCCAGTCGGGTTTCTACTGTGCGACCCCATAAGCAAAGCTAACCCCATTTACCCCTAAAACGGTTTCAATATGCGCTCGACGCCACTCACATAGCCCGACCCGAACAGGTTGACATGCACCAGTAACGGATACAGATTATAGATTGGAACGCGCTCATCGAAACCGGCTTCAAGGGGGAACGCTTCGTTGTAGGCGTCGTAAAAGCGGGAGTCAAAGCCGCCGAACAAGCGCGTATGGGCCAGATCGGCTTCCCGAAAACCGTAGTAGACTGCCGGGTCGATCAGGGCGGGCGCGCCGTCTTCGGTGATCATGACATTGCCCGACCACAAGTCGCCGTGCAGTAGCGCGGGCCGTTCCGCCGGGAGTAAATCCGGCAGACGGTCGCGCAGGCGCAACAGGGCCTCGTACGTAGCTTTCGACAGTAACTCGTTGTAAAACGCCAGGCCCGCCTGCGGTAGCAGCCGTTGCTCGAAAAAGAAAGTGAAGCCGTTGGCGACGGGCTGATTATTCTGGGGGAGTGAACCGATGTAGTTATTGAACGACAAGCCAAACGTGGGCTGCGTGTGCGAGTGAATTTCGGCCAGCGACTGTCCCAGCAGGTCCCAGTAGTCGTCGGTCAGTTTACCGGAGTCGATATAACTCAGCACCAGGTACGATTTATCCTGGTAGCAGCCGTAGCCAATTACCTCAGGAATAACCGCCGTGTCGGTTTGCCGGAGTAAATTCAGGCCTTTGGCCTCCGTTTCGAACATGTTGATCGCCTGATCGGTATGGTTCCATTTGACGAAAAACACGCCTTCCGACGAAAAGACCTGTGCCGCCGTGTTTATATCGCCACCCGCTAAAAACTGCGTTTCGATGACCTCGACCGAATGGCCGAGGGCTGAAAACAGAACGCTTTCAAAAAACGAGAACTGCTCGTCACCCCAGAAATCCATATACTGTACATTCACCGGAAGCGACGTAGCCCCGGTCTGTTACTCGATTACTTACTTTTGCAAATTACCCCGCTTATGAACCCGCACCTGCAACGCCTGTACGAACTGGCACAAGCACCGACCCGGCGCATCGTGGGCCTGATGTCGGGTACGTCACTCGACGGCCTCGACATTGCGTTGTGCCGCGTTTCCGGTAGTGGTCCGGCCACCCAGGTAACGCTCGACGCTTTTACCACCATACCGTATGATGAGCCGATAAAAGCACATATCCGAACGATCTTCGCTAAAGACCAAATCGAATTCGAGACGCTTTGTTTGCTGAACCCCTACATCGGCCGGCTCCATGGGCAGCTTATTCTGGATAGTTTACGCAACTGGAATATCGCACCGGCTGACGTCGACCTGATCGCCAGTCATGGACAAACCGTGTACCACGCGCCGAAGCGACAGCATGGCCGTCCGGAATTTCCGAATGCGACACTACAAATCGGCGACGGCGACCACGTTGCCGTTACCACCGGCATCATCACGCTGAGCGACTTCCGGCAGAAACACATCGCTGCCGGTGGGGAAGGGGCTCCGTTGGCCGTCTATGGCGACTACTTCATGTTTTCGCAGGCGGGTGAAAACCGGATTCTGCTTAACATGGGGGGGATCGCCAATTTTACGTATCTCCCCGCCGACGAAGACGCCAGCGCCGTATTTACGACCGATACCGGACCGGGTAACACGCTACTCGATGCCTGCGCCCGGCAGTTTCTGGGTCAACCGTTCGACGCCGATGGTCAACTGGCGATGAACGGTCAGGTAAATAGGCCGTTACTGAACGCCCTGAAGAACAATCCGTTTTTCGACGCGCCTTTTCCAAAAACGACGGGCCCGGAAGTGTTCGGCGACGAGTATGTTCAGTCGGCTATCCAGCGCAGTCAGGCCGAGACAATTTCGCCGGCTGATCGTATGGCAACCCTCGTTCAGTTCAGTGCCGACACCATCACGGAAGCCATCCGGCGGGTGCTGCGGCCGGGTGAGCCGTACGTGGTTTACATGAGCGGAGGAGGTATGCACAACCCCGCCCTGACCCGGGCCATTCAGGCGCAACTACCCCAATGCCGATTTGGCCGTACTGATGCGTTAGGAATCAGTGGTGACGCCAAAGAAGCGGTTCTGTTTGCCGTGCTGGCTAATGAATGCGTTATGGGCAGTACTACTTCGTTTGGGAGTCGCGAAGGCGTACCCACCGTCAGTATGGGCAAGATCAGTCTGCCTGTCTGACTGTGCCTACTGCCATCAGGACCGGGCTGGCGCTGTACGACCGGCGTTGATACGTTCTACAAAATCTTTCTTGTGTTTTGCCGGGTAAACCACGGATTAGCCTAGTATTGGGAACAGAATGATTTTCCCGCAACGCATGAGCGATCGTAACGGAGCCATCTCGGCCACTACACTCAAATCAATTATTGGCGGTTCGATCGGTAATCTGGTCGAGTGGTACGATTGGTACGCTTACTCCGCATTTGCCCTGTATTTTTCCAGCTCGTTTTTTCCGCAGGACAATCCCACGGCGCAACTGCTGAATACGGCCGGCATATTCGCGCTGGGCTTTCTGATGCGCCCGCTGGGTGGCTGGCTATTCGGGCGAATCGCCGATAAGGTTGGCCGTAAGCAAAGCATGACCCTGTCGGTGCTGTTGATGTCGCTGGGGTCGCTGCTGATTGCGCTCACGCCGACCTACAAGACAATTGGTATTCTGGCACCAGTGCTGTTGCTGGTCGCGCGGCTGTTGCAGGGGCTTAGCGTTGGGGGTGAATACGGTGTGTCGGCGACCTACCTGAGCGAGATGGCCAGCCGGAATCGGCGGGGCTTCTACTCCAGTTTTCAATACGTCACGCTGATTGGTGGTCAGCTGATTGCGCTGGCTATCCAGCTCATTCTTCAAAAGCTGCTGCTAACGGAGGAGCAACTGCACGAATGGGGCTGGCGTATCCCGTTTGTCATTGGCGCTATACTCTCCGTTGTGGCGCTCTACCTGCGCCAGAACCTGCACGAAACAACCGCGTTTACGGCACAGCAGGCAAAAGGAGAAGCCCGGAAAGGAACGATACGGGAACTACTGAAGCATCCACGGGCCGTAGCGACGGTGGTTGGCCTCACCCTCGGCGGTACGTTGGCGTTCTACACCTACACCACGTACATGCAGAAGTTTCTGGTCAATACCGTTCACCTCTCGAAGAGCGAATCGACCTTGATCTCGTTTGTCAGTCTACTATTTTTCGCGCTGCTACAACCCGTTTTCGGTGCGCTTTCTGATCGCATTGGCCGGCGTCCGCTGCTGATCGGTTTTGGGGTGTTGGGCACGTTAGGCACCGTACCCCTGCTGACGCTGCTAAGCCACACGACCAATTTATACGGCGCTTTTTTTCTGCTGTTGATTGCGCTCATCATCGTCAGCGGCTACACAAGCATCAACGCTGTCGTTAAGGCTGAATTGTTTCCGGCGGAAATCCGGGCGCTTGGCGTCGGCTTACCCTATGCACTTACGGTTGCGCTATTCGGGGGGACCGCTGAATACGTGGCACTTTGGCTCAAAAATCAGGGCCACGAGACTTACTTCTACTGGTACATTACCGGTTGCATCTTTCTCTCGCTGCTGGTATATCTATTCATGAAAGATACCCGGAAACACTCGCAGATAGATTGACGTCCTGTCGACGAATGGGCGTCTACAAGTCGGGGCCAAAGGGCATCGTCAGCTCTTTGGACGAAACACCTTCATCTTCGCTTCATCCGTTGTGAGGAAGGGGCCGCCGATCAGGTCGATGCAGTAGGGGATGGCGGGGAATACAACCGACAGGCATTGTCCGATAGCGGTTGGCTTACCGGGTAGGTTCAGTAGTAACGTCTGGTTGCGGATACCCGCCGTCTGCCGGGAGAGGATGGCTGTCGGCACGTACTTCAAACTTTCCTGGCGCATCAGTTCACCAAAACCGGGGAGCATTTTCTGGCAAACGGCTTCGGTTGCTTCCGGGGTGACGTCGCGGAGCGCGGGGCCGGTACCTCCCGTCGTCACGACAAGGCAACAACCTTCCGTATCGGCCAGCTCGATCATCGTCGCTTCCAGCTGATCCTGCTCATCGGGGATAATGCGATAAACGGGCTCCCAGTCGCCGATAAGCCAGTCGGTCAGGTACGAAACGACGGCCTTGCCGGGAATGTCTTCATACACCCCGGCGCTGGCCCGGTCCGAAACGTTAATTATGCCAATGCGAATCATTTGGTCGGTAGTCGGTTTACGGTTTACAGTAGTCGGTTTACGGTCGTGCGGTAGCCACTGAAAACCGTAAACCGACTACTGTAAACGTCTCTACGGTTTTCTCCGCTTCAGCGCGAGGTCGTGGGCGGTGTCGTAGTAGGAACGGAGACTGTGCCAGTCGAAAATCTCGGCGATGTTTTCGACGCGGTTCCGTTGCTGAATCCGGTCGCGCTGACTCAGGCGGACAAATCGGTACAGCATGTCGGCAAGCTGATCGGCTGCTTCGTTGAACGAGTTGGTCCGCCGGTTGACGACGTAGATACCCCGGTTTTCGTAATCACGCATGATCTGCATGATAAAATCACCGAAGCCCGACTGATCGCTCGTCACGGTCGGGATGCCCCGGACCACGCATTCGAGCGGAGTATAGCCCCACGGTTCGTAGTAGCTCGGGAAAACGCCCAGGTGACAACCCCGTACGAACTGACTATAGTCGAGACCGAACAGCGGATTGGTCGATGCAATGAAGTCGGGGTGATAAACGATCTTGACCCGGTCCGCTTCGTTGTTGATCAGGTTAGCCCGTCGGATGAAGCGCGTCATGTCGTCTTCCTGCACCAGATTGTGCGTTACGAAAGGCGGCAAGGTCTTCGTTTTCCAGCTTTGAATGGTCCGACGGAGTCGTAGGCGCCAGTACTCGTCGATAAACGAGTTCAGATCGGGAATCTTGGCGTCGCTCTGTGAAGCCGACGCCAGGAAAAGCCGTTCGCCTATCTGCTTCTCGATGCTTTCGCAGGTCTCGTGAATTTCGTCGAGCAGCGCCCGCGAATGCAGTACGTCGGGGTTGATCGAGGTGTACGGCTGTCGCGTTACGAGGAACATGACCACCGTCATATCCATCTCCTCCTGCTGCATCCGGTAGTTAAGCCGGGCGAGGGCTTCCAGCGTCAGGTCGTAGCCTTTGTTGGAGAACTCGAACCGGCCCGACGTGAAGAAGTACAGCGTTTTGTCGAGGTCGAACGAATAACTCTGGAAGAAGTGACCCATGATAAACTCATGAATCTTATCCTTGTAGCGAACGTGCAGGTTCTGAAACTCGTGTGTCGCGGCAAAGCGCGTTACGTTGAGCCCATTGGGTAATACCAGATCGGGGTTTCTACCCAGAAAAACCTCACACTCCCGCGCCGTTACGTCGCTGACGGTCGTGAACACATGCGCCTGTTGAGCCGCCAGCCGTTCGATCGTCGCCTGCGTTTCGATACCGTAATGCTGGGCTTCGCGGAGCCAGTCGAAAAACGGGAGCTTGCCGTAGAAGCCCGCTTCGTTTTGGGCCAGATACCGACCCAGCATGGTGGCGTGGGTAGTGAATACCGTCGCTACCCGGACATTGTCCCGGCGCAGGTCGGGCAGGCCCGTGCTTGCCATCCACTCGTGGAAGTGAGCGACGAAGTCGACCCGGCGGGCGTGGTTTTCAGCCAGGATGGTGATGAATTGCCGGACCATCTCGCCGAACACGATCGTCTGGTTAACCAGGTCCTCGACGTTGAGTGTGGGTAACTGGTGATCGCGCCAAAGCTGCCCCTTGACCTGGTTGAGCTGATCGGTCGTCATGCTGAAGATATCGAACAGCACCACACGCGGTCGTCCCGTGATCAGCCAGTAACCGTACTCGACCCGATAGCCCAGCTGCCGCATCTTGCTGACGGTTTGTCCGATTTCAGTTTCGTCGGAATCCGTAATCGGCTCGAATTCGGCGGCTGCCCGCTGCGGGAAGTACGGCCCCAACGCAACGTAATTATCATCCCACTTTTCGACCATCGCCGGTACTTTTGACCGGATGACCGTATAAATACCGCCGACCTGATTACACACTTCCCAGGCTACTTCCAGCAGTAGTTTGCGCTTTGAGGTTGAAAAGATGGATTCCAAGGCTAGTTCAGTCGTTTAAAAAGCCGGGTGATAGGTTGACACCGGCTACGTTTACTTCTTCAGATAGGAACGGGCGTCTGTCACTTGTGTTTGCCCATTTTGCGTCAATGTATAATTAAATCCGGGTTGAATGCTATACGCGCCCGTTTCTCCCTGCTTATTTACGGCAATAAAGCCAACCTGTATGTCTTTATAATCCTGCTTCTTGACAATCCGTAGTGCCGCTTCTTCGCAGGCCTGCTGCGGTGTCCGTCCCTGCCGCATCAATTCGACAACCAGAAACGAGCCGCAGGTGCGCATAACCAGTTCCCCCAGCCCCGTTGCGCAGGCCCCACCGATCTCATTATCAACGAACAAACCCGCGCCGATAATGGGCGAGTCGCCAACCCGACCGTTCATCTTGAACGCCAGTCCGCTCGTGGTGCAGGCCCCCGAAATATTACCGGCTTTGTCGATGGCCAGCATCCCGATGGTGTCGTGTCGCTCGATGTTGATAACGGGTTTGTACTTCGCCGTCTTCAGCCAGTTCTGCCAGGCAGCCTTGGCCGCAGGCGTTAACAGGTTTTCTTTCTTGAAGCCGTTGGCCAGCGCAAATTTTTGCGCGCCTTCACCACTCAGCATGACGTGGGGCGTTTTTTCCATCACGGCCCGGGCTACCGAGATCGCGTGCATGATGTTTTCCAGGTACGTCACCGAACCGGCATTGCCATGCTCATCCATGATGCAGGCATCCAGCGTGACACGGCCGTCGCGGTCGGGCAGGCCACCGTAACCGACACTTGTATCGTTGGGATCGGCTTCGGGAACGCGTACACCCGCTTCGACGATGTCGATGGCGCGTTTGCCCTGCTCCAGTACGGCCTGTGCGGCTGCGTGAGCCTTGGGTTGTTTCCAGGTTGAAATAACCAATGGACCCGGTTGTGCTGTCGGTCCGGGCGTCGTTGTCGGTTGCGGTTGGGTCGAGCGGAAGGCCAGCGAAGGGAAAAGACCGATCAGCGGACCTAAACCTAAAAAGCGTCGTCTGTTTACCATGAAGTAAGGGTTACGGCCCAAAATAAAGGAATTAACAAGTGGCATTCACTACTTTTGGCCGACTTTCTTACTGGTCTGTCATGGCGGAATTGGATAAGCATATTTTACTAATGGATGGCCCGGATGCGAAGGGCCTGATTCACCATGTGACGGGCGTTCTGTTTCGGCACGGGCTCAATGTGATTCACAACGACGAATACGTCAGCCCGACGGGTCGGTTTTTTATGCGGACCGAGTTTGAAGGGGCATTCGACAGCAAAGCCTTGTTACAAGATCTGAACGAAACCCTGTCGACGCAGACCGATGCGCAGGGAATCACGTTCCGACTCAATCCCAAGCGCCGGAAGAATATTGTGGTGATGGTTACCAAAGAGCACCATTGCCTGGCCGAGTTGCTGATCCGCTACGCCTTTGACGAACTGGATGCCGATATTCTGGCCGTGGTCAGCAACTACAATTCGTTGCAGGGGCTGGTCAGCAAGTTTGGTATCCCGTTTCATTACGTATCGCACGAAGGCAAGAGCCGAGAGGAGCACGAAGAGGCTATTCTGCGAACGCTGGCGATCTATGAACCCGAGTACCTGGTGCTGGCCAAGTACATGCGCGTGCTGACGCCCGAGTTCGTGCGGCACTACCCCAACCGGATTATCAACATTCACCATTCGTTTCTGCCGGCCTTTGTCGGGGCTAATCCCTACCGGCAGGCGTATGAACGGGGCGTCAAGATTATCGGGGCAACGGCGCATTTCGTCAACAACGACCTGGACGAAGGGCCGATCATCGCGCAGGATGTCAAGGAAGTAAACCACCGGCAACTGGCGGGGGACATGGCGATGGAAGGGCGCGACGTCGAGAAAATTGTCCTGTCACAAGCGCTCAAACTAGTCTTCAACGACCGCGTCTTTATCGCTGGCAATCGGGCCATTGTTCTCTAATTTCAACCGATTGCATTGCAGTCTGAGCAAATAATCCGTCGAAATTTCACCAAATTCTTATCTTTCGACTCGGAATACGTCAACTCGTATAAAAATCAGTTTATAGCTACCTGCCTCTCAAACCCGCCATGCAAAAGCTTCAGGCACTGGATTACATTGTTTTCTTTTTCTACTTCATTATTGTTGCCTCGTACGGTGTCTGGATTTACCGGCGGAAACAAACGGAAAAAATGTCGACGACCGACTTTTTTCTGGCCGAAGGATCACTAACCTGGTGGGCCATCGGCTCATCGCTGATCGCGTCTAACATCTCAGCCGAGCAGTTTATCGGTGCATCGGGCGATGGATTCGCCATGGGATTGGCCATTGCAACCTACGAATGGATGGCAGCGGCTACGCTGATTGTGGTAGCGGTATTTTTTATGCCGATCTACCTCAAGAACCGCATCTTCACCATGCCGCAGTTCCTGACGCAGCGCTACAACAACACGGTGTCGATGATTATGGCCATTTTCTGGCTGTTCCTCTACGTGCTGGTGAATCTGACGTCGATTCTGTTTCTGGGCGCACTCGCCGTGTCGACCATCTCCGGTATCAACTTCACGCTGTGTATGATCGGGCTGGCCGTATTCGCGGTCATCATCACCATCGGCGGGATGAAAGTAATCGGCTTCACCGATGTGATTCAGGTGTTTTTCCTGATTCTGGGTGGTCTGGCAACGACTTATCTGGCGATCGATCTGGTATCGGCACAGAGCGGAACGTCGGGCGTTTCCAACGGGCTGGACATCATGCTGACGCAGTCGGCGGATCACTTCCAGATGATTTTCCCGAAAGGGCACCCCTTCTACGCGTCGCTGCCCGGCCTGACAGTGCTGATCGGCGGTATGTGGATCGTTAACCTGAACTACTGGGGTTGTAATCAGTACATTACGCAGCGGGCGCTGGGAGCTGATCTGAAGACAGCCAGGCAAGGCATTCTGTTTGCCGCCCTGCTGAAATTACTCATGCCGATCATCGTCGTTTTGCCGGGTATCGCGGCTTACACGCTGTACCAGAAAGGTTTGTTCCAGAAGGAGATGCTCGACGCGGCTGGTGAAGTCAACAAAGACCACGCCTATCCCGTGCTGCTGAACCTGCTGCCAACGGGTCTGAAAGGCTTGTCGTTTGCCGCCCTGACCGCTGCCGTCGTAGCCTCGCTGGCGGGTAAGGCCAACTCAATCTCGACCATCTTCACGCTCGACATCTACAAAAAATACATTGCTCCTGAAGCCGACGACTACAAACTGGTCAACATCGGTCGGATCACGATCGTCGTGGCCATGATTCTGGCGATTCTGATTTCGCCGTTTATGGGTATCGATAAAAAAGGCGGCTTCCAGTTTATTCAGGAAATGACCGGGCTGGTCTCGCCGGGCGTATTTGCCGCCTTTATCATGGGCTTCTTCTGGAAACGGACCAACTCGGCGGGCGCTCTGTTTGCTATCGTGGGTGGCTTCCTGCTGTCGCTGTTCTTCAAATACGTACTGCCGGGTGCCGTCGACCTGTCATTCCTGGCTCCGCTGGGCTTCGCCGTACAGGGTGCCGACGGCGTGTATACTATCCCGTTCCTCGACACGATGGGCTTCGTATTCCTGATCTGCGTAGCCGTTATGTTCGTACTGGGTATGCAAAAGCCGAGCACGAGAGGGCTGGAAATCGATTCCAGCATGTTCAAAGTTGCACCTAGCTTTGCCATTGGCGCAACGATGGTACTGCTGGTCGTGGCTGGTCTGTACGCTTATTTCTGGTAGTGGGCTAACGCTACCACGGGCGCAATGGCGTCGGCACTGGCTTCGATACGTTCGTATTCGCCCAGCACTGCCGACGCCATTGACAATTCCTGGCGACGGTATTCCATCGGACTGGCCTGCGACGACTTACCGCTCAGGTGCAGCGCATCGACACCGGCATTCAGCAATGCCTGCGCATTCCGAATCGATACGCCGACGCCGGCCATAATCTCGATACGTCCGGCGGCCTGCTCGACCAACTGCTGCAACACGGGGACTCCTGACTCAGCCGATGTCGCCTGACCGGATGTCAGAATACGGGCACAGCCGGTGCGAATAATCGCTTCGAGCGCTTCGGCCGGATCGCGGCTCATGTCGAACGCACGGTGAAAGGTGACAGGCAGCGGTTGCGCCAGGTCGACCAGCGTCTTTGTCGTTTCCTCGTCGACCGTGCCATCAGCCCGGAGCAGACCCAGCACGATGCCATCAGCTCCCACGTTTTTAGCGGCTTCAATGTCGGCCCGCATCACCGCGATTTCGGTATCGGAGTACAAAAAATCGCCCCCACGCGGCCGAATCATAACATATAGCGACAAATTCAGGTGACGGCGGGCTTCGGTAATGAGTCCAATGCTGGGTGTGGTACCGCCTTCGCTTAGGCTACCGCACAGCTCAACCCGGTCGGCACCGGCGGTTTGGGCGGTCAGGCACGATTGCAGGGAGTAGGCGCATACTTCGATCGTCATGGTCGTACGGAGTCGGGGGAAAACGTTGATCCCGACGGCGCAAAACTACGGCAGTCTGCTGGCACGAATGATGTATATTGGCCGAAGAAAAACAGGAACCGATTATAAATTGTGACCGACAGACGAAACAATGCGGATTACCGTTGGTTAATCGGCTAACTGCCTACACAGGTAATTTGGTGAATATTCTGCTGAACAGAGGCCTATCAGGATAATCACTTTTTTATAGTTTTGCACCCTCATTGAAAAAAACAGTCACGCCTTACCAAAATACACTATGTACTGGACTCTCGAACTTGCTTCTTATCTTGAAGATGCCCCCTGGCCAGCCACAAAAGACGAACTGATTGATTACTCGATTCGCTCCGGTGCGCCACTGGAAGTCGTAGAAAATTTACAGGAACTCGAGGACGATGGCCAGCCCTATGAAAGCATCGAAGAAATCTGGCCGGACTATCCGACAAAAGATGACTTCTTCTTTAACGAAGACGAATACTGACGGTATCGCTTCGACGCTAATCGGGGTCATTCCAACGCTGGAATGACCCCGATTTTCTTTATTCCTCACTGTAGTCCAGGTCGCGCCCAAACGTTTCGGGAAGCTTTAGCAGTGACAAAAACGCCAGGCTAAAACAAACCAGCCCGATGACGCCACCGGCAGCCAGCGTGCCGATGGCTGGTTTCATCGCCTGGAATGCGGGGATGCTCAACAGGGTTGTGGCCCGCACGTTGTTGGCGACGGATGTGGTTGCCGTTGCCCGGAGATTGGTGCCAAAGCTCTCGGCCGTAACGGTCAGGAACAGGGCAATGTAGCCGATGCCAAAGCCCATGCCGACACAGAGTGCGTAAAACACGTTGGTCGAGGAAATTCCGCCGAACAGATAAAGCAGCACAAATACCAGCGTCAGCCCCATCATCAGGCCAATAGCCTTGCGTCGCGACCGAAGCAACTGACTGAATGGTCCACTCAACAAATCACCAGCAACCATTCCGACGTAGGTAAACATCACGCTCCGGCCCGGCTGAATCGCGTCGGGTAAGTCGAGGGCTTTACCGAATTCGTTACCAAACGTGGCCAGAATACCGATCACGAAATAGGTGGGCAGCGAAATACCCATGCACCAGATATAGCGCATCAGCCGATCACGGTTCTGAAACAGCGCCCAGAAATTACCCCGTTTCACGTTTGTCTGCTGCGCCTGTCGATACAGAACCGATTCCAGCACCGTTACGCGGAGCAGCAGTAGTCCCAGCCCCAATCCGCCACCGATAAAGTAAGTCGTGCGCCAGTCGAACAGCGATACGGTGAAGTAAGCCACCACGGCTCCGAACAACCCGACGCCCGCCACCAGCGACGAGCCATAGCCGCGTAGCTGTCGGGGCAGGATTTCACTCACCAGCGTGATACCCGCGCCCAACTCGCCCGCCAGTCCCAGCCCGGCAATGAATCGGAGCACCGCGTACAGACCGGGATCATGCACAAAGCCGCAGGCAATATTCGCCAGTGAGTAGGTGATGATCGAGCCGAACAGTACCGACAGCCGCCCGCGCTTGTCGCCCAGTACACCCCACAGGATGCCGCCGAGTAGCAGACCTGCCTGCTGAATGTTCAGGATTCGGCCTCCTTCCAGCGAAATAGCCGCTTCCGACAGCCCCATGTCTTTCAGACTTGGTACCCGGACGATATTGAATAGCAACAGATCATACACGTCGACAAAATAGCCGAGGGCGGCCACGATGACGGGCAGCGAAAAGAGGGGACGAAATGAAGTAGAGCCGGACGACATAGCAGGGTAGGTTCAGGAATACGAAGAACGTCCCCGCCGTCGTAAAAGGCAACTACCGCGCGTAACGGCTTCGGCGCAGGGCCTGCCAGCCAACGCCAACCAGCCCGATCAGCAGCAGTGGTCCCAGCAGGTTGAGTGCCTGCCAGCCGGTACGATCTGTGTCGAGCCGAATCTTGTCGAGGGGGCGTAGCGTCACCGTCCGGGCGCGGGAGGCAATTACACCGTCCGGATCGACCAGATAATCGATGGCGTTCATGGCGAAATCCTTGTTGGCGTAGGTCGTGCGGGTGAACCGGTCGAAACCCAGCGGATACGGTTGATTTTGCCGGTAATTGACGTCGTTGATGACCAGATCCCCGTCGGAGCAGATCAACACGCGCGAGGGAACGCCTTCGGCCACGAAGCCAGCCGCCCGTGGGTCGCCGGGCAAAATCTGATTGGCGTAGAGCGAGGTAAACTTGCCCTCCAGCAGACAGGCAATCAGCTTAGAGCCGCCGGTATAGGTTTTCGGGTCGGGTTGTTTGCGGGCTTCCGTGTACGAAATCAGCACGGGTGCTTTCAGATCCTGCGTATAGGGCGACGTGAGCAGCAGCGGTATTTTCTGGATACCCCGCGACTGCACTGTATCGAGCGAGCTGGTGAATCGGGCCAGTACTACATCGAGGTTACGTACGATGGGGTTGCCCGAATTGCCGAAGTTGTTGAGCAGGGGATAGAACCGCCACGGCAACAACTGAATGTTGGGCTTGTCGCCCATGTTACCCACGTTGAGCGGAATGGGCGCGCAGTACATATCCTTCACGACATCGCGGTTGATGCGGACGCCCCAGCGGAAGAACAGGTTGTCGAGGTTCAGGTTCAGCGGCTGCGCGTAAGTGCCTTCGTTGCTGACCGAATCGACGCGTTGACCATCCACGAAAAACAACGCCCGCCCGCCCTTAATGACGTATTGATCGATCTTGAAAATGTCGTCGTCGGAAAATGGCTTGTCGGGTTTTGGAACGAGCAGCGCATCGATGCCCGTAATCGGACCGGGTTTGCTCATGTCGACAAAAAACAGGTCGTATTTTTCCTGCACCGATGCCAGTAGGTCGGCGAAGCGGGAGGGCGGTACCTGTGTGTTTCCGTACAGCAACCCTACGCGCCGGCGATTCTCCGCCGTTTGGGTCAGCTTCTGAATCGCCGATGCCAGTTGAAATTCCACCCCTTCGTACGACTGGTTCAACTGCTCTTCTTTCGACGCCGTTTTGTTACCCTTTAGCAATAGCACGGGAATTTCCTTGCCGGCATAGGATACGATAGCGCCGGGGAAAATTAGCTTCTCGGTTCGCTTACCGCCTTCGTTGGCAACCAGATTTGTCGGTAATAAACCCCGTTGCTGGAGTCGGTCGATCAGTTTGCCTTTTTCGTCGGCGTTGGTAATCGCGTCCGGATCGATGAATCGGTAAGTGAGGGTGGTACCGGTCTGTGCGTGAAACTCATCAAGCGTCTCGCGCACAGCGTTTTCCAGTCGTTTGAAGGCCGGTGGCAGGTCGCCTGTCAGGTACACGTCGATATGCACGTCGCCGGGTAACGTTTCCAGCATGGTGCGTGTGGCGTCCGAAAGCGTGTATCGCTTTTCCTGCGTCAGATCGATTCGAAAAAAAACAAAGGCCGACAGAACGTTGACGGCAATCAGCGCGAGTACAAAAGCAAGGGTGCGCAGCGAAGCAGCTTTCATGGTCTACAGTAAACGTACAGGACGGCCTAATCTGTCTATGCCCACAGCCTGCAATGAGTGTCCGACGGGTTGTGATACCGCGTCAGTTACAGGCAAGTTTACGGCAAAAGGGTTAAAAACAGGTTTATACACTTATTTTTTGCGCCCGACGCAACCCTCACCTGTGGTCTGTACGTACAGTGGTTAAAAGCGACTTAAACCGGTTCAGCCCATTGCGTCGATACGATGGCTAACGCGCCCCATAGTGCTGCCCTGCCCGATCTGCTGGCCGGTTGTCTCCGCAACCACCGACAGAGCCAGGAATTGCTGTACCGGCAGTTCTACGGATTTGCCATGAGCGTGTGCCTACGGTACGCACCCACCCGCGACAGTGCGCTGGAGGTGCTCAACGACGGATTTTTGAAGGTGTTTACCCGGCTCGATCAGTACGATCCGGCGCAACCGTTTACAGGCTGGCTTCGACGGATTATGATAAATACGGCTATCGATCAGTACCGGCAGGACGTTCGCCACGTGCAATCGAATGATATCGAACAGGCTGACCAATTGAGCGTTGCGCCTGAGCCGGATGCTTACACGCAACTGGCCCATGACGAGTTACTGGCGCTGGTGCAACGGCTGTCGCCCGCTTATCGACTGGTTTTTAACCTGTACGTTGTCGACGGCTACACGCATGATGAGATTGCCCAGAAACTGAGTATATCGGCGGGAGCGTCGAAATCGAATCTGGCCCGCGCCCGTGAGAAACTGCGGACGTTACTGAAACACCACCACCCGGATGAGTATGCAAGAGTTACCCGATGACCAATTGGACGGACTCTTCAGAAAATCGCTGGAAGAGTCTGCACCACCCTACGACCCGGTTGCGTGGCCGATGATGGCTGAGAAACTGGCCGTTCATGACCGGCAGCAGTTCTGGTACCGCTGGCTGCGCCGTGTCTTACCCGTTGCTGTACTGCTGGTGCTGCCCGTCAGCTTATGGTTGCTGACGCACGACAGGTCGTCTGTCGGGCAGAACGACAAGGCGCAGCCAATACAAGTGATTGCTGGTAGCCCAGCTACGCAATCAAACGCGCGCCCGTCAGGTAGATCGGTTGCCAGTGGAAGTGCTGTAGCGGACGAAATCGAATCGGCTGCACCAGGGACATACGAACAGGGGCAGTCAGTCGATCGACGGATGACTGATATCGTGCCGACGGTTAAACGTAAACGACTACAACCACCAGCGCCAGCATTGGCCGTGGGTTCATCGGAGCCTACCGATTCGGAGCAACCGGGAGAAGTTGTGTTAGTAGACGGTGTATTGTCAGAGCAGCCCGGATCGATAACACGAACGCCACTGGTATCTGCCAGCCGAACGACGCGAACGGTCCGGGCAAAACGAATGCGCGTAGGTAAGCCGTTAGCAGCCGGTTTACTCACTCCTGAACCCGGTTCACCAATGCGCGTTAGCCGAACACCGATGGGAAGCAAGTCAGAAGCCAACGGCATGGCTAGCGTTGTTGACCGGCAGGCTACGGCTGTAGAAGAGAGCCCGACCGACCGGTTTCAACTCGTCATCGAGCCGCTGCGGAGTTTGTCGTTCACAACCGCTGGTCAGTTGCCAACGATTGACCGGCCAATGGTAGCGCCCGTAGCCGACGTGCAACCTGCGCAGCTACCAGCAGTCGACCGGGATCGAACGACCGGGTTGAGTTTGCGGGCGATGGTATCACCTGACCTAAGCTCTGTTGGCCTGGCCAATTTTTCCCGGCCCGGTACGAACGTTGGCCTACTGCTGGAGTATCAGGTTCAGCGGTGGCACATGCAGGCCGGTGTGCTGCGTAGCGTCAAAGTATACCAGGCCAACGAGTCGGCGTATGAATATTCGGCTGTACGACAGTGGGCTGTGGTACCGAACAGTATCGACGGTCGGTGTAACATGCTGGACATACCGATCAATCTGCGGTATGACGTCGCGCTGATCCCTCGTCAGCGTGCGCTGCCACCCAGCCGTTGGTTCGTCAGTGCCGGTGCAACGACGTACTACATGCTGCGGGAAGACTACAGCTACAAATACGATAATCCGGCTGACCCCAAGATCAAGTACCGCGACTGGACGACGGAGACCGGACGGTATGGTTTTAGTCAACTGAATCTATCCGGTGGGTACGAACGAGCCGTCACGCAGCGTTTGTTCTGGCAGGTAGAGCCATTTTTAAAAGCCCCGCTGAAAGGTGTCGGCTATTACAAAGTCAATCTCCTGAGTACCGGCGTTTTTTTCTCGCTACGCTACCGACTGTAGTCGTCCGATTCGATTACCACCACTTTTTTTATAAAACAGCACATAAGCCAAAACCAGATGGAAACGCAAAAGACAGAACAACTGAATCGGGGTGAATTTCTTCGCTCGCTGGGTATGAGTAGTGCCGCGCTGATGGCCTTCTACTGCATGGGGACGCTGACGTCCTGCTCGAAAGGCAGTTCTGATCCAACACCATCGACGGGTACGGGTACGGGTACCGGAACCGGTACGCTTGATCTGACGGCATCGGGCAACAGCGCACTGAAAACCGAAGGGGGCTATGTTTACAATGGCAGCATGATTGTGGCCCGCGTGAAAGGAGGAAGCTATGTAGCTTTGTCGAAAGCCTGCACCCACCAGGGAACAAACGTACAGTACCGGCTGTCGCAGAATGACTTCTACTGCCCAAACCATGGCTCGGAGTTCAGCACTACCGGTGCCGTTGAGGTTGGCCCGGCTGGTACGCCCCTTACGGTGTACAAAACCACGCTCAGCAGCGACGGCAACACGCTTACCATCACGACCTAATCCTGACAACAACCTGATGCGATTCTTTCTGTTCGTTTGGCTAACCTGCCTGGCCGTTTGTTCCGCACGGGCGCAGGACTCGACTACCGTTCGGCCGGTGGCTTCGGCTGATACGGTTCCGGCTGTCGATCAGTCGGCGACCGACCTGCTGGCTGGCCTGTCCGATTCGACCACTACCGAACCGTTGCTGCCCCGTAAGATGATCTTTACGCAACGGATATTCTGGGGACCGAAAGGGCTGTTACGTACGATGAACCTTGCCCCACTAACGCCGGAAGGTCGGGCCAAAGAGCTAAAAATCCGGCGGACGATGCTTGTCGCGCACCAGATTGGCGGGTTTGTCACGCTGGCGGGATTCGTGGCGCAGGGCATTCTGGGTGGTAAACTGTACAATGCGAAAGGGCAGGAGTACGTCGACCTGAAGCGCTGGCACGAACGGACGGCCGGGATCATCAACGTAACGTACGGTACGACGCTGGCCTTATCGCTGACAACCCCACCGCCGATCGTGGGTGCTCGTCGCGGCTTCACGACCATCAAGTTGCATAAGTACCTGGCCGTGCTGCACCTGACGGGGATGATCGCCACTAACGTGCTGGCCGGTATGATCGATCAGCATCCCGACCTGAAGCCCATTCACCGGGCGGCTGCTTACACGACTTTCGGGGCCTACGCGGTCTCCATCGCTGCCCTGACGTTTTAACTACGGTATACGGTTTTCGGTGATTGGTTTACGGTAATACCGCCCTGAAACGCTCACCGAGAACCGTATACCGAAAACCGTATACCTTATGAAATTCCTGCTCGTACTCCTTTGCCTCGCCATGCCGATGGCAAAGCGAAAAATCATGGCCGACAAAAGTACGTCGACAGTGACCTACTCGGCCAAACACCCGCTGCACAAGTGGGATGGCGTCAGCCACGACGTGAACTGCGCCATGATCTACAACGACGAAACGAAGCTACCGGAAAGCGTAGCGGTATCGATCAAAGTAGCGTCGTTCGACAGTGACAACAACAACCGGGATTCACACGCGATGGAAGTGCTCGACGGGATTAAATACCCGAACGTTACGTTCGTCAGCTCCGACATCAAGCCGGGTTCCGACGGTCAGTTGGTGGCGAAAGGAACGCTTACGTTCCACGGAATCGCCAAGGCTATCACGGTCCCGGTTACGCGAAAGGAGGCCGGTAACACGATGACGCTGACCGGCGAGTTTCCGGTTAGCCTGACTGACTACAAAATTGAGCGCCCATCGTTGATGGGTATGAAAACGGAAGATGATCTGTTGCTGAAAATCAACGCTGTATTCAAACTGTAATAATTGTTAGACCTGACAGGTTTTGGAAACCTGTCAGGTCTATTGCTGCACGGCTGGCTCAGCTTTCTTGCTGGTGCGGGCAAAGTTCCGGCGGGCCAGGGCGGCACTGATTAGAATCAGTACTGCACCCAGGGCAAACGGCGCACCGGGGAAGTACGTGGGAGCTGCCGAGCCGGTGAAATAAGCGAACAGGTTGGTCATAATCAGTGGCCCAACAATCGATGTCACGCTGGTTAGGCTGGTCAGCGCACCTTGTATCTCCCCCTGTTCGCTGGGCAGTACCTGGTTGGAAATGACGCCCTGCACCGACGGTCCGGCAATGCCTCCCAACGCGTAGACGCCCAGAAACGCGAACATCATCCAGCTTTGCGATGCGAAGGCAAATAGTACAAAGCCCAGCGCACTAAACAGCAGTCCGACGTAAATCGAACGCTCCTGACCAAGCTTCGGAATAATCACGCGGCTGAGACCGCCCTGCACAATGGCGAACGACAGGCCGATGGCTGCCAGCGACAGTCCTACCGTCTTCTGATCCCAGTTGAATTTTTTTATCGTGTAATACGTCCAGGTGCCCTGCACGGCAAAGCCGGCGATGTAAATCAGTACCAGCGACGCAACCAGTCCCAGGATAACCGGGTAGCGGGTCAGGTTTAGCAATGAGCCGATGGGGTTAGCCCGCTTCCAGTTGAACGGTCGCCGGTTCTCGGGGGCTAGCGATTCAGGCAGGACAAACAGGCCATAGACGAAATTGAGCAGTGTCAGGCCCGCCGACACGAAGAAGGGGATGCGTGGACCGTATTGCCCCAGAAAACCGCCCAGGGCTGGCCCCAGAATGAAGCCCACACCGAATGCTGCTCCGACCAGACCGAAGTTTTGCGCCCGCTTCCCCGGGGTACTGATGTCGGCGATGTAGGCGTTCGCTGTCGTGAAGCTGGCTCCCGTGATGCCCGCTAGTATTCGTCCAACGAACAGCCATTCAATCGTCGGAGCAAACCCCTGAAACAGGTAGTCGATACCGAAGCCAAACAGCGAGAAGAGTAATACGGGCCGCCGTCCATAGCGGTCACTCAATCCGCCAAGGACCGGCGAGAAGATAAACTGCATGAGCGCATAAGCAGCCCCCAAAAAACCACCGTATCGAGCGGCCTGACTAATAGTGCCATGAATAAGCTGTTCGATCAGCGTTGGGAAAATCGGGATGATGATACCGATGCCCGTAACGTCGAGCAGCAGGGTGATGAAGATAAACGCCAGTGCCGGAGCCGTACGTTTGGGCATGGGGGGAGGAGTTAGGAAGTTGTAAGGTCGTAAAGTTATACGTTGTAGCGTTGCTACCGACAGACGGACTGACGCGTCAGCACGCTACGACGCCATAACAACTAGCCAAATGCGATGCTGGTGACGTAGCCGGGGTTCAGACAGGCTCTGGCAGTAGGCCTACGATAACGCATTACGCCAGTAATATGGCTGTAGTTCACCTAATCGTTTAGCTACCCACTGCGTCGGATCGTGGCTAGCTGGAACGCCGACCATAACATCGGGTCCATACAGGAAAAGCCGTTCCTGACACACGCCACAGGGCGTTAAAATGATAAAACGACCTGGCGATTCCCGGTACATGCAGACACTACTGACAATGGGTTCATTCAGCGTATACGCCTGACATAAACAACCCGTTTCATGGCACAGAGATACCGTATCGTTCAGGGTGTCGGGAGCTGTGCTGATAAGAAGCTTACCTGTTGCGGTATACATACCGGCGGCACCCTCCGGCTGATTACCGGGAAAACGTGTATCGATGAAGTGGATAACTGCATCTATCAAACGTTGATCAATACCCATGTTCAAAGAGTTTGCAAGGGTGGCTAGTATCGGGGCATGAAAAAAGCCCCAGTCTGGCTTCGGTCTGACCAGACTGGGACTGATTCTTTCGAGGGCTTCAAGCCATCTCAGTGCGTGGATTTGCCTGCCCTGATGAGTTACTCCTCAGAGCCCGGTTCCGTCACTTTTTACGCGTAGGTATTCAGCATGACGGGCATAACCAGCATCAGAATGTCTTCGTTTTCTTCCTTGTCGGCCGGAATCAGCAGACCCGCGCGGTTAGGCGCTGACAGCTCAAGCGAAATCATCCGGGCGCTGATGTTACTCAGCATTTCAGCCATCAGCTTCGCGTTGAAGCCGATTTCCATCGCGTCGCCGTCGTAATCACAGAGTAGCTTCTCGTTGGCTTCGTTCGAATAATCGAGGTCTTCAGCCGAAATCGTCAACGAGTTGGCTTTCAGCGACAGCCGAATCTGATGCGTAGTCCGGTTGGCGTAGATCATGATCCGCTTCAGCGAGTTCAGCAGATCCGTCCGGCCGATGGTCATCACGTTCGGATTGTTCGTCGGTATGGCGTTTTCGTAATCGGGGAAGCGCTCGTCGATCAGGCGACAGATCAGCTGCGTGGTCGGGCGACCATTACCGCCGAAGGTAAACGATGCATTGGCCTGACTGAACTCCGCCGTAACGGGAACCCCTTCCGGCAACGACGCTTTCAGCAGTTGCAGGGCCTTGCGAGGCACGATGATCGAACTGCTGGCTGGCGTACCGAGGTCGGTCCGGCGGTAGCGAATCAGCCGGTGGCCGTCGGTGGCGACGAAGGTGGTATTGTCGCTGCTCAGTTGCAGGAATACCCCCGTCATGGCCGGGCGCAGATCGTCGGTACTGGTGGCGAATACCGTGTTGTTGATGGCGCTCAGCAGGACGTCCGAGGTCATTTCAACCGACTGCGTTTTGGTCACTGTCGGCAGTTTGGGGAAGTCGATCGGATTTTCACCCGACAGCTTGTAACGGCCGTTGTCGGTCAGGATTTCAGTGCCGAATGTGTCCGTATCGATATTGATCGTAACGGGCTGTTCGGGCAGGCTACGCAGCGTATCGAGCAGCAGCTTGGCCGGAATGGCAATCGAGCCGTTTTCGCTGGCTTCGACTTCAATCTGCGTGGTCATGGTCGTTTGCAGATCCGACGCCGTAATCGTCAGCGTACCCGCATCGATACGAAACAGGAAATTTTCAAGGATCGGCACAATCGGGTTGGTTGCCACGACGCCGTTGATATTCTGAAGGTTCTTTAGCAGTACCGACGAGGAGACGATAAATTTCATAGGCCGAATTAGTTGGCTGATTGCTACTTTATATAAAACAAAAGTAGCAAAAAAAACTGAGCCTGTGGTGTCTTGTCAGCCGGAAAGAAACCAATCGACAGACTGCCCTTGTTGACGGAGAAAGTGGCTTCCTCAACCGGCAGGAAGCGCTCATGCCAGCCGTTGGAATCAGCGGTTTATCTGAATCTGTATGGAAACCGAAATCATAAACCGCGTCGCTACCAGCGGCCTTGTCTCGCTCGATCTGGAGGAACTGTACCATCCCGGCGAACGGGTGCTTTACGACCTGAAAGACAATTTATACATGGGGCTGATGCTGCGGGAAAAAGACTTTCGCGCGTTTCTGAAAGAGCACGACTGGCGTCAGTATGCAGGTAAGAACGTCGCAATCACCTGCACGGAAGACGCCATCGTACCGACGTGGGCGTATATGCTCCTGACGCTGCACCTGCAACCCCATGCCAACACGATTGTCTTTGGCGCACTGACCGACCTGGAAGAAAAGCTTTACTTCGACGCCATCGCCCGCATCGACCCCGAGCAGTACCGCGATGCGCGTGTGGTGGTGAAAGGCTGTAGCAAGGTGCCTGTACCGATAGCGGCCTACGTCGAACTGACCCGTGTGCTGAAGCCCGTCGTGCAGAGCCTGCTGTTCGGCGAACCCTGTAGCACCGTACCGCTCTACAAACGGCCGAAATAGAATTGTAAAAAAAGCTATAGAGTTGTAGGGTTATAAAGTTGTAAAGTTGCTGGCGCATGTGGCAATCGGCCGGATGGACTGACGCGTCAGCAACTTTACATCCCTACGACTTTATAACTTTACAACCCTACAACTCCAAAACTCCGAATGAATTATCTTCTTACGGCGGCATTGGCTACGTTGACGGTAGCTGGCGCGTGGGCGCAGCCGCAACCAAAAACGACCAAACCCCGCACTAAAATCGGCACCACCGTACTGCCATTACCCGGTCGGCCTGAACCCGCTGTCACAAAGGGTGAAATCGAGGCACAGATGCGCTTTCTGGCATCCGATGAGCTGATGGGCCGACGCACGGGTGAACCCGGCAATGCCGTAGCTGCCCGATACATTGCCGAACAGTACCGCATGCTGGGCCTGAAACCGGCTGGCGATCAGGGCGATTACCTACAGCGGTTTTCGCTCGATAAAATCGGGGCTGCTCAGTCGGCGACGCTGCTGATCGGTACCGATACGCTACGGCTGGGCAAAGAACTCGTCGTCATGGCGGGTGGACCTGCTACCGTATCCGGCGGTATCGTCTACGCTGGTTATGGCCTGACCGACGGTGAGGAGGGCTACAAGGGGCAGGATGTGAAAGGCAAGATTGTCGTGGTGCAGGGTGGTTCGCCGGATGCTAAAAGCCCGCGTGAAATTTTTCGGGCGGCTAACGAAAAGCGGAAACTGGCTACGCAGAAAGGGGCCGCTGCCTTGCTGGAACTGTACAGCGAATCGATTCCGTGGGGCTTCGTTAATCAGTATTTTAGTCGTGAGCAGGTGAATTTACCCGTTGCCGAAACCAGCGAAGCACCGGTCACGCACCTGTGGATCAACAACGCCAACAACAAGTATAAGCAGCTCAAGGAAAACGGGCAGGCGGTGACGCTGAAAACGTCGGGCCGGTCGCAGCTATCCGTGTCGACGGCGAACGTAGCCGGTATCATCGAAGGCACCGACCCCGCGCTGAAAAACGAATACGTCATCCTGTCGGCGCACTTCGACCATGTGGGCGTTGGGAAGCAGGGGGGCAGCCCGTACCAGCCTAGCGATAGCATTTTCAACGGCGCGCGGGACAATGCGTTCGGAACGGTATCGATTCTGGCGGCTGCTAAAGCGTTGAGTCAGCAACGGCCCAAACGATCGGTGCTGGTGCTGGCCCTGACGGGTGAAGAAGTTGGGTTGCTGGGAAGCACCTACTACGCCGATCATCCGCTGGTACCGCTGAAGCAAACTATATTCGACCTGAACACCGATGGAGCTGGTTATAACGACACGACGCTGGTATCGGTCATCGGTCTGGAACGGACTGGGGCAAAAGCGGAAATAGAAGCCGCTGCCAAAGCTGCCGGTCTCAGTGTATTCGCTGAACCGGCTCCTGAGCAGGGTTTGTTCGACCGGTCTGATAATGTCGCGTTTGCCGCCAAAGGTATTCCGGCCCCAACCTTCTCACCGGGTTTCAAAGCCTTCGACGAAGCGATCGGCAAATATTATCACCAGGCCATCGACAACCCGGAATCGCTGGACATGAACTACGTTTACCGGTTTTGCGAAGCCTACGCCCACGCGGCCCGTCTGATCGCTAACCGCACTACCCGGCCACAGTGGTCGGCGGGCGATAAGTATGAAGCCGCTGGAAAAGCCTTGTACGGGAAATAAGCGGGGGCCTGTGAATAGGCAGGCTCTTGACACCAACAAACTAATCCGGGAAACCCTGCGTTTATACCCTATCAACACGATTCGATCATGCTGCTCAAATATCTGTTCATCATCACGCTTATCATTTTGTTTGTTCCCCCTGTCCGCCGGTTTGTTTTTTACCTGCTGGTCGGTCGGCAACTGGTGAAGCAACAGCGGCAGGCGAACGGATTTGAGCGCCGTCAGGAGGGTGAGATTCGGGTAGACAATAAGCCACCGAAAGGCGATGCGCCATTCAAAGGGGGCGACTATGTCGACTATGAGGAAGTAAAGTAAGTAGCCCTACTGGGGACACATCCATAAAAAGCGACGGGCAGCTACTGATAGCTGCCCGTCGCTTTTTAGTTGCCGCTCGGTTCTTCGTTCCGGTAGCGAACGGCTAACCCGCGCATGCTGTAGCCGTTATCGGTCGCGCTGGTGTAATAGGTGTATTTGACGCCGACCAAGGCGTTGGCTCCCAGTTTCTTCGCCTGTAGTGTCAGCCGGGCCAGCAGCAGTTCTTTCTCCTGCATATCGTTGCCGCGTTTCAGCAGCCGCTTGTTGACCAGTTGACCAGCCCGCACCGGTGTTTCCTCGCTAACTTCCAGATCGCGGATCGGCTCGAACGGTCGTTCGGGGCGCTGGTTTTCGTAAAACACGTCGACGGGGAAGTTCGGCTTGTTTTTGAGGTAGAGCCGGGCGGGGAAGCAGCCCGACAGGCAGGCGGTCAGTAACAGCAGGTAGCCGATTTTCATGGGTGTCGAGGAGGTAAGGTAGCGAGAACTTCGGCTACGACGCGTGGATAATGATCGTGTTCCAGGGCCTGTACCTTTCGGGCTACGTCGTCGGGTGTATCGGTCGGCGTAACCGGGCAATGGGCCTGAAAAATAGGAGCGCCTTCGTCGTAGTGTTCGTTGACGAAGTGAATCGTGATGCCGGATTCGGTTTCCTGAGCGGCCACGACGGCTTCGTGCACAAAATGCCCGTACATACCCTTACCACCGAATTTGGGCAGTAGCGCCGGGTGAATGTTGACGATCCGGTCCGGAAACGCCTGCACGAGTCCGGCGGGCATCAACCACATGAATCCGGCCAGTACGATCAGGTCGATCCTCTGTTGCTGAAGCAGGTGCGTGATGCGGTCGGTCTGGTAGAACGTTGTCCGGTCGAACAGGAGTACCGGAATATGAAGCCGTCGTGCCCGGTCGATAACGCCCGCTTTCGGATTGTTCGACACAATCAGTTCAATCGACACGTCGGTTGAACTGGCAAAATAGTCCGCAATCTTCTCGGCGTTAGACCCCGAACCTGAGGCAAAAATGGCAATGCGTTTCACTGGAAAAAGGGGTTATTGACAGGATTACAGGATTAGCAGGATTTCAGTATTACAAGTGGTTCCGATGGTATCATAGCAATGGACCCGATACGACTACGATGAGTTGTCTGATAATCCTGTCAATCCCGTAATCCTGTCGAAAAAACTCTGACGGGGGCAAATTACAACTTTTGCCTATTTTTGTCCGTAGTCAACCCAAGCGGCCGATGCTGGCAACCAACCAACTTACGTTTGCGTACACCCCCGATAAGCAGTTCGCGTTTCCCGACGTGCGCTGCGCCAACCGCGAAGCCCTGCTGATTCTGGGCCGGTCGGGAACGGGGAAAACGACCTTTCTGCACCTGTTGGCCCTGTTGCTGACACCCAAAAGCGGTTCGGTGACCATCGACAACACCGATCTGACCACGCTTAGCCCCGCACAGACGGCGGCTTTCCGCGCCCGGCACCTGGGAATCGTTTACCAGAAGCCGCACTTCGTCAGCTCCCTGTCCGTGCTCGACAATCTGCTCATGGCCAACTACCTGGCCGGTAAGCCACAGGATAAAAATCGGGCGAAAGAACTGGCGGGTCAACTGGGGTTCAGCGAACACCTGAACAAGAAAACGAATCAGATGAGTCAGGGTGAGCAGCAGCGCGTCAGCATTGCCCGCGCCATGATGAATCAGCCTGACGTGATTCTGGCCGACGAACCGACGTCCAGCCTCGACGACGACAATACCGACCGGGTGGTCCGGTTACTGCGCGAACAATCGGAACAGATCGGGGCCAGCCTGATTGTCGTAACGCACGATCAGCGGCTGAAAGATGTGTTCCCTAATCGGGTTGCACTATGATGCCAGGACCACCGTATCGCTTCCGCGCGTTTTTGCTGTTGCTCATCTGCCTGATTCCGCTGGTAACCACTGCGCAAAACCGGAAAAAGAAAGATTACGTTGTATCGGTCACGACCGACTACGGCCCAATGACCCTGGTGCTCTACGATCAGACACCGAAGCACAAGGATAACTTTATCAAGCTGGTCGATCAGAAGTTCTACGACGGCCTGCTTTTTCACCGCATCATCGAATCGTTCATGATTCAGGGGGGCGACCCTGAGTCGCGTACGGCCGTGGCTGGCGCTGCACTGGGGAACGGCGATGTCGGCTACACAGTACCGGCCGAGTTCGTACCCACGCTGTTCCACAAGAAAGGTGCGCTGGGGGCGGCCCGCGACAACAATCCGGCAAAAGCCTCAAGCGGTTGTCAGTTTTACATCGTTCAGGGACGCGTCTGGGACGAGGCCGGTTTACAGAAGCAGATTGACCGGATCAAAAGCATGAACGGGCATGTGCCGACACCTGAGCAGCAACAAGTGTACAAGACGCTGGGCGGTAGTCCGCACCTCGATGGTAACTACACGGTTTTCGGACAGGTTATCGACGGCCTGGCGGTAGTCGATAGCATCGCCAAACAAGCCCGCGACGAGCGCAATCGACCCCAAAAAGATATCCACATGCGGATGACGGGAAAATGGGTCAAAAAGAAAAAAATTAGCAAGCAATACGGATACGCTTATCCGCAATAAGTCGGAAGCGGCTCAATCACCAACGCAACCGCCTACCAGCACACAATGAAAAAACGGATTCTTTTAACCGGCTCGAATGGGCTACTCGGTCAGAAATTGGTCGATCTGCTAACGCAAACGACTGACGTAGAGCTTATTGCTACTGCTCGGGGTGACAATCGCCTGCCGTACGCTGAGGGCTACTCATATCAGCCGATGGATATTACCGACCGGCAACAGGTGA
Organism: Spirosoma oryzae; assembly: GCF_003002825.1. GTDB lineage: Bacteria > Bacteroidota > Bacteroidia > Cytophagales > Spirosomataceae > Spirosoma > Spirosoma oryzae. The sequence continues at coordinate 46,778 of NZ_PVTE01000020.1, forward strand.
TGAACGTCATTTGTTCGACCCGCCCGGACGTAGTTATCCACACTGCGGCCATGACGGATGTGGATAAGTGTGAATTGCAGAAAGACGACTGCTGGGCACAGAACGTGACCGCCACCGAATCGCTGGTCGAAGCCTGCCGCGAAACGGGCGCTTTTCTGGTCCATGTCTCGACCGATTTTATCTTCGACGGTACGGCTGGCCCCTACGACGAAACAGCTGAAGGTAACCCGATTAGCTTCTACGGCTGGAGTAAACTGGCGGCCGAGAGTGTCGTGCGGCACTCGGGTATCAGCTGGGCTATCGCCCGCACGGTGCTGGTCTACGGTATCGCGCACGACATGAGCCGCAGCAACATCATTCTGTGGGTGAAGAAGTCGCTCGAAGACGGAAAAAATATCAAGGTCGTGACCGATCAGTGGCGGAGCCCGACGCTGGCCGAAGACCTGGCGAAGGGTTGCTACCTGATCGCCGATCAGCGGGCCGAGGGTATCTTCAACATTTCCGGTAAGGAAGTGCTGACGCCCTATGAGATGGCCATCAAAACGGCTGACTATTTCGGACTCGACAAATCGCTGATTGCCCAGGCCGATGGATCGACGTTCAAACAGACCGCCCGTCGGCCCCCGCGTACAGGCTTCGTACTCGACAAGGCCCGGACGGTACTTGGCTACGATCCCCACAGCTTCGAAGAAGGCATTGCCGTACTGGCCAGCCAACTACAACAGCCCGCGTGACGATTTCCGTAAAAGCGAAGCCCGGCAGCAAAGTCGATCTGTTTGCGATCGATGCTGCCGGGCAACTAACGGTCAAACTCAAAGCCCCGGCGCAGGAGGGGCGGGCCAATGCCTACCTGACCGAACTGTTCGCGCGTGAGCTGGGTATTCCCAAGTCTGCCGTAACCATCGTCGCTGGATTCACTAATCCGCACAAGCGGCTGGACATTGCTGTGTCAGAAGCCGACTACGCGCGGTTTCTGGACCGAGTAAAGACGGTTTCCGCTTCAGGTGGTTCGTAGACAGTCCGAGTTTTGCCCGTCAGCTTGGCCGTTTCGACCAGTAGCGAACTTGCCGTGGGTGCGTGATCGGTATGGCAGCGGCAGCAAATCCGGTTATCCTCCTGAATGCAGATCAGGACACCAGTACACGCCGGGCAGGTGAGCGGAGATAACTCACCCACGTCCAGAATCTCCGTCTTGAAGGCTGTTGTGTAGGACGGATCAGAACAAAAAAGCGCCTTCGTTACGGGCGCTTCTTCACAGGATAGTCTGTATTACAGAACGTCGACCGGTTCGGCGACAGTGACACTTGGCTTTCGAGGGACGTAGTGGCGAAAAAAGCTGCTTATCTTCATCTGAATCACGCCAAAAACGGCTTCTTTGAAAATGCGCGACGACATCTTGGACACGCCCTTCGTCCGATCGGTGAAGATAATCGGTACTTCGACCAGCCGGAAGCCGTACTTCCAGCAGGTAAACTTCATCTCGATCTGAAACGCGTAACCAACGAATTTTATGGGGTTATGCAGGATGATTTCCAACACCTCGCGCCGGTAGCAGATAAAGCCCGCCGTGGGGTCCATGATGCTCATTCCGGTGATGAACCGCACGTATACGCCGGCAAAGTACGACATCAGTACCCGACCCATCGGCCAGTTGACGACATTGACGCCCCGAATGTACCGCGATCCAACGGCTACGTCGGCTCCCCCTTCCGCGCAGGCCCGGTAGAGGTTGACCAGATCGTCGGGGTTATGGGAGAAGTCGGCGTCCATCTCGAACAGGTAGTTGTAGCCCCGCGAGAGTGCCCATTTGAACCCGTCGATGTAGGCGGTTCCCAGGCCCAGTTTGCCCCGCCGTTCGAGCATGTACAGCCGCCCCGCAAATTCGTCCTGCAAGTCGCGAACCCGCTGCGCCGTCCCGTCGGGCGAGCCGTCGTCGACGATGAGTAGATCGAACGGCACGGATAGGCTAAACACCTTACGGATAATGGCTTCGATGTTCTCGATTTCGTTATAAGTGGGAATAACAACCAGGCGATCTTTCACGGGATTGGGAGTAATTAGGGAACAAGCGGTTCTGTAAGTTAAACAATGACCGTCCTGTTTTCCGTACAAGTTAATCGTTAAAATTTCTTAATCAGCGTAGTCGCGGCCAGTTTATCGGCCAGCGTACGGGCTTTTCCGATGCAGTCGGCCAGCGATACACCACCGTACCAGTTCGCGCACACAGCCAGGTTCGGCAGCGGCAGCGTGTCGACTTGCTGCCGAAGCGCGGCCAGCCGGGCGTCGTACTGGGGAATGGCCCGCTCCCACCGGAATACCGACTGCCAGATGGGTGCCTGCGCCCGTACGCCGAAGCCGTCGACCAGCTCCTGATGCACGCGCTGCCGGATGATCGCGTCGTCCAGCCGGGCATTATCAGCCGATTGCTGACCGCCCACGAAGGTCGTCAGCAGTACTTCATCGTCGGGGCAGCGACCGGTAAATACCGAACTACTCCAGATGTGCCCCGCAGCAAACCGACCCTCCACCTTCGGATTCAAGCCACCGAAGCCGTCGAGCGGATGACTGACGTCGGCCCGTTTGTAGACCGTGTGGACCGCTGTCATCGGCGGGTAGTTGATCTGCCGCAGTGCGTCGGCCACGGTAGGGACAAGCGTACCCAGCAAGCGGGCTGCCGCCCCGGTATTCGTTGCGATGACCAGCTGGTCGACCTGCACTGTACCCGACGAAGCCGTAACCCGCCAGCCGTCAGCAAGTGGCTCGATTTGACCGACCGGGTCTGCCAGCGACAATCCTGTCAGCGATTTTGCCAGCGTATCAGTCAGCGTCTGCATGCCATTGCGAAAGCTGAACGACTTTTTTCGCTCGGTCTTTCCCTGATTTTTAATCAGTCCCCGCACCACCGAACCGTACTCCCGTTCATACGCCAGCAGCGACGGAAACGTTTCAGCGACGAGCAACTGCTCCGGGTCGCCTGCGTAGATACCCGCGACAAAAGGGCCGAGTGCGTAGTCGACAACTTCCGGGCTGAACCGACGCCGGAAAAACTGGCCGAGCGTTTCGCCGGGGGGCGAGGTCGTTTTGTTCCACAACTCGCGCAGGGCTGCCAGCTTGGTTCGCAGACTGAAAAACGATCCCAGCAGCAGGGCCGGGGGTGTGCCGGGTAGTTCGCGGTACTGCCTGTTGCGGTAGATGTAGCGGTGCTTGCTGACGTCGTTGCTAAAGACAATCTCGGGTGTCAGGTCCAGGCTGTCCAGCCAGTTGAGAAGCGCGGTGTCGCCCAGCAGTGAGTTCGGGCCCAGTTCGCGCAGATAGGCCTGGCCATCGGGCCCCTGTTCCCAGGTCGAGCCGATGTATCCGCCAGCCCGATCGTTGGCTTCCCAGAGGTGATAGGCGATACCCTGCTGCTGTAGCGCGTGGGCCAGCGTCAGCCCCGAAATGCCCGCGCCGATGATGCCGATACTCATGATTTGCGCAGCGTATCGACCTGACCTATCTTTTTCTTCAACTGATCGACCACGTTCTGGTAAATGCGCTCCAGGTACTTCGGATGCGACGAATAGAAGATAAAACTGCGCGAATAAGCCGCTGTGTCGACCTTCATCTTCTGGAACAACTTGGTTTCGATGTGCTTGTAGGCTACCCGTGCCGAGTCGGTCGACGCTAAGCTCAGGCGGCTCGTCTGCGCTTCAGCCAGATGGACCTCCGTCAGAATATCGGCCATCCGGTCTTCCGAAATCAGGTCGTCGGGCTTTTGGTCTTCCGGTGCCTGACAGCCCAGCAGCAACAGCAGGCTGAGCAGGTACCAGCCGTGCCGGACGGTTTGTGTGTTCAAGAGTCTGTACATGGATTTTACCCTTACTTTTGTAAGCTAATCCTACCGGGCAAAGTTCGGACGTGCCCGTTAAAAAAGCCTAACACCGAATGCAGATCGATGAGTTTCTGGCCCGAATCCGCTACTTCGATATTCAGATTCGAAAGGCGGTAAATTCGCAGATGCGCGGTACGTTTCGCTCGGTCTTTAAAGGCACGGGACTTGAGTTCAGCGATCTGCGTACCTACCAGTATGGCGACGATGTGCGGGCCATCGACTGGAACGTATCGTCGAAGGGGCACGGCACGTTCGTGAAGGTGTTTCGGGAGGAAAAAGACCAGACCGTTTTCTTCGTCGTCGACGTGAGTGCATCGCAGCAGGTGGGCCCCCGGCAACGGCTCAAACTGGATACGACGCGCGACGTAACGGGCGTGTTGGCCATGTCGGCCATTCGTGAAGCCAGCCACGTCGGGATGTACTGTTTTTCCGACCAGAAAGAGTGCTACATCAAACCGGCCAGTACGATGAAAACCGGCTATCAGTTGCTCACGAGTCTGCTGGCGCTGGAGCCGCAATCGACGCGTACCAACATTGCCGATGCGTTGCTGTTCACGCTCAATATTCTGAAACGGCGCAGCGTTGTGATTCTGCTGTCTGATTTTATCGATACTGGCTACGAGCATAACCTGAAAGCACTGGCCCGCAAACACGATCTGGTTGTGGTTCACCTCTACGACCGACGGGAAGTAAACCTGCCCCGGCTGGGCATTATCCCGGTTCACGATGCCGAAACGGGCCGGGTCAGCTGGGTCAACACGTCGTCGATGGCGTTTCGGAATCAGCTGCGGGAGTCGTTTCAGACCAATCAGCGGCAGCTCGAGCGGCTGTGTCGGCAGTACAACGCCAATTACCTGGCGCTCGAATCGCAGGAAGATTTTATTCCCCGGCTGGTCGACTTATTTCGGGTGCGTAAATACCAATAGATGAACCGACTCGTACTGCTGTTGCTTGCCATTGGCCTGACGGGCGGGGCGCTGTGGGCGCAACCCCAGCCGGCGGGGTTGCCCGTGGGTCGTTTCCTGACCGACAGTATCGAGATTGGCCGCCCGTTTCAGTACACGTTTTCGTACCACCACGCGGCTGGCGTCGATGTGCTGTTCCCCGATACTGCCACGCAGTTTCGCCCGTTTCGCGTGACGCAGGTGACCGTTACGCCAACGGTGACGACGGGCTCGATCAGCCGCGACAGTGCCGTCTACACGCTGGTGTCGTTCAGCGTCGACCCACTACAAACAATAAAACCACCCGTCCGGCTCATCAACGCTGCTGACTGCACGACGATCGAATCTCGGCCCGACACGGTGTTTCTACGGTCGCGCCTGACAACCCGCCCCGGCCAGCCAATGGCAACGACGCTGGCTTCCGATACACGGCTGGCTCCGTTGCGGCAACAGTTCAACTATCCCCGGCTGCTTCAGGTCGTGGGGCTGCTTTGTCTCAGTCTGCTGGTGTTGCTGCTGCTGTTCGGTAAGTGGCTGCGGCAGCAGGGGCGGCTGTATCAACTGAGCCGGCGGCATAACCGCTTTCTGGCCGAGCACGACCGGCTGACGACCAATCTGTCCAGCGAAACGATTGCCGACACGGCCAATCAGGTAACGGTAAGCTGGAAAGCGTACATGGGACAGCTGTCGGGACAGGCGTATGCTGCGCTGACGACATCGGAAATTGCCGACCTTACCGGCGACGACCGGGTAGCCGATGCGCTGCGCACCACCGATCGGATGATCTACGGTGGGGCGTTCTCGGAGCAATCGGTGGGGGCGTTGCGCGTACTGCGTGACGTTGCTGAACAAACCTACGTCCGATGTCGGCAGCAGATTCTGCAGCCGACATCGAACCCGCCTGAACCACAAACCGACGAACCGAACTGATATGGACGCCTGGTATTCGCTTCACTGGTTCAGCCCTGCTGTCTGGCAGTCGTTTCGCTTCGCGCATCCGCTGGCGCTCTACCTGATTCCGGCTACGCTGCTGCTGTTTCTGCTGCGGCAATACCTGTATCGAGCCACCCGGCAGCGGCTGGTTCTGTCGGGGAACGACAGGCGAGGTGGCAGCGGGCCGGTGCCGATGTCGTTGTTACAACGGCTTGTCAGCGGACTACGCTATCTGTTGCCGCTGTCGATGTTTCTGGCCATGAGCCTGCTGCTGATCGCCCTGGCCCGGCCACAACTGGTACGGGAGAAACGGGAAGAAGAATCGCTGGGTATCGACATTATGCTGGCGATGGACGTGTCGGCGTCGATGGCCGATACCGATCTGCCACCCAATCGGCTGGCGGTAGCGCGCAAGCTGGCGCAGCAGTTTATCAATGGCCGCCGGAGCGACCGTATCGGGCTGGTCGCCTTTGCCGGCGAAGCCTTCACACTTTGCCCGCTTACAACGGACTATGTCGTGCTGAAACAATACGTCGGCGAGCTGAACGATCAATTGATTCGTACGTCGGGTACGGCGATTGGCGACGCCCTGGCTCGTTGTATCAACCGCCTGCGGGAGTCGCCACTCCGGGAGTCGCCAGGCCGCGATCCGGGGGCACCCTCTGCTGATTCGGTGCAAACGACCAACACACGCAGTAAAGTTATTATCCTGCTGAGCGACGGCGACAATACGGCCGGTAACCTGGACCCGCTGACGGCGGCCCGGCTGGCGCGGGCGTTCGGTATTCGCATCTATACCATTGCGGTTGGGCGGTTGGCGGGACAGAACAGTGAGGCCACCGTTGACGAAGGCATCCTGAAAACCGTCGCGACGACGGGAGCGGGCAGCTACTTCCGCGCTGCCGACGCCCGACGCCTGCGGGCCGTCTTCGCGCAGATCGACCGGCTCGAAAAGGCACCTGTCCAGATTCGGGTCTATGAAGACGTGCGTGATTATTACCGAATTTATCTCTACTGGGGCATTTCGTTTCTGCTGTTCGTGATGCTCCTGAAACTAACCATCTTCGGCAATGTGCTTGAGGATTAGGGTTTGAAGCTGGTGGTTTGTGTAGCCTGGACGTCCACGTCCGGGTGCCCGTTAGGGCAACAACGCCATGCGGTAGCTAATTGGTCGCTCCGCGCCCACCCGGACGTGGACGTCCAGGCTACACAAACAGCGGTATACTGAATACTGAAAACCGTAAACGACAAACCCAACATGCTCAAACCCCACTATAACGCGACACTGATTGAAGCCGGGCTTGATGAGGTCGGGCGGGGCTGTCTGGCCGGGCCGGTCGTGGCGGCTGCGGTTATTCTGCCCCCCGATTATCAGCACCCGATACTGACCGATTCCAAGCAGCTATCCCGGCGGCAGCGCGAGCGGGTCCGGCTCGACATTGAACGCGACGCGCTGAACTGGGCGATTGCCGAGGTGTCGCCCGCCGAGATCGATCGAATCAACATTCTGAAGGCGTCGTTTCTGGCCATGCACCAGGCCGTCGATCAACTCGTCAGCCGACCGGCGTTACCGCACCCCCAGCACCTGCTGGTCGACGGTAACCGTTTCGTACCGTACCCGTTGCTGCCTCACACCTGCATCGTAAAGGGCGACAGTCTCTACCTGTCGATCGCTGCGGCTTCCGTGCTGGCTAAAACCTACCGCGACGAGCTGATGACCCAGCTAGGAACTGACTATCCGGCCTACGGCTGGGCGCAGAATGCGGGCTACCCAACCCCCCTTCACCGCGATGCCATCCGGCAATTCGGTCAGACACCGCACCACCGATTGAGTTTTCGCTTTTGAGCTGGTTTTCGGTTTACCGTATACAGTTTACGGTGCGTAGTTCGTAGTTTTCGTACTTCCCAGGTAAAACCGGACAGAAAAACCGAAAACCGTATACCGAAAACTGATTACCGAAACCATGGACGAATTTATGGAAGAGGCTATCCGGCAGGCCCGGAAAAGCCTGAGTGAGGGAGGGATACCCATCGGCTCGGCGCTGGTGAAGAAGGGTGAACTCGTGGCCGCAGGCCATAACAAGCGGGTGCAGGAGGATAACCCCATCCTGCACGGCGAGATGGATTGCCTGAACAATGCCGGTCGGGTCGGGTCATTCCGCGATACGGTTATCTATTCTACGCTGATGCCCTGCTATATGTGCGCGGGGACCATCGTGCAGTTTAAAATTCCGAAAGTGATCGTTGGCGAATCGCGGACGTTTGCCGGGGCGCGGGCCTTTATGGAACAGCACGGCGTTGAAGTCATCGACCTCGATTTGCCGGAATGTGTCGAGATGATGGAGCAGTTTATTGCCGACAGACCGACGCTCTGGAACGAAGACATCGGCGAACTATAAATCACTCGTATATACTTCAGGGGGTAACTGATGAATTAGCGTGTAATTAATTGTATGATTCGCTCTTTTCCGTCGGTTAGTACGCTTTTTGTACGGAGCGTTCTGACGAACGTGGCGAGACTGGTGTGCGATGACGAGCAAAAGACAGTCGGCCCCTTGACCAACGCTATCTTTTCGACTAATGCAGAAAGCGCCTATTCCGGCTGATGAAGTACAACGGCTTGCGTCACTTCATCAGTACAGACTGCTTGATACGCCCCGAGAGCTTGAGTACGACCGCGTATCCCACATTGCTTCGCAACTTTGCCTGACCCCATTTGCGCTGGTGAGCCTGATCGATGAGGACAGGCAATGGGTGAAATCGAGCCACGGCATCGACGTCGACTATATTCCGCGCGATCTGTCATTTTGCGCACACACGATCAATCAGCAAGGGCCGCTGATCATCGAGAATATGCGGACGGATACCCGGTTCTGGGACCATCCGTCGGTTATTGGTAACCCAAACGTTAGCTTCTACGCCGGTGTGCCCCTGCGTTCGTCGGAGGGCTATGCCATCGGCTCGCTGTGCGTGATCGACCAGAAACCGCGTCAGCTGACGTCTGAGCAACACACGGCGCTGAAAGCCCTGGCCGATCAGGTGGCACTGCTGATGGAACTACACCGCACAAACAACAATCTACGTGTAGCCCAGGCTGAAGCGGAAGCCCTGGCGCATCAGAAAGCGCAGCTGCTGGCCACGCTGAGCCACGAGATTCGGACGCCCCTGCACGCGCTGGAAGGCTACACGCAACTGCTGCTTGAACAGCCCACGCACCCCGATCAGCAAAGCAGCCTGCAACGCATTCAGACGACGGGCCGAACGCTGGTTAGTCTGGTGAATAATATTCTGGATTACAGCAAACTACAGGCGGGAAAGCTACTGCTGGAAGCCATTCCATTCTCGGTTGCCGAGCTGATTCAGCAGGCTGTCGACATGCAGGCGTGGCAGGCCCGGCAGAAAAAACTGCAACTCACCACCAAACTCGACGCGACGATTCCGCAGCAGCTGCGGGGCGATGCCACCCGACTCTTGCAGGTGCTTATCAACCTGATTAGCAACGCGCTTAAGTTCACCAAAGAAGGGGGCGTCAGCGTGGAAGCCACCGTTGTCGAACGGACCGATGCCGACGTAACTGTCTTAATCAACGTGATCGATACGGGGATCGGTATTCCGGCGGAGTCGCTGGCAACGCTGTTCAACGAATATACGCAGGTATCGGCCGCGACGACCCGGCAATATGGGGGAACCGGGCTGGGGCTGGCCATCACCCGGCAACTGATCGACCTCATGAATAGCCGGATGGAGGTAACGAGCGAAGTCGGCAAAGGGTCCTGCTTCGGTTTCCGGCTTACGTTGCCCACAGTCGACCTGACACCCCCTACCGTGGACTGGCGAACGGCGGGCAAGCTGCTGGCCGTCGATGATAGTCCGTTCAACACCAAGATGCTGGTACACGCCATTTTGCAACAGGGTGGACAGGTTGACGCGTTCAACGACCCGGTGGTGGCCCTCGACGCAGCCCGGCAGACGCCCTACCTGAGTATGCTGCTGGATCTGCATATGCCCGAACTGGATGGCTACGAACTGGCCGGAGAACTACGGTCTATCCAACCCGATACCCCGATTATCGCGCTCTCCGCCGACGATAGCATCGAAACGCTGGAAAAGGTACGGACGTCCGGCTTCGACGGGTTTTTACGGAAGCCGTTTTTACCGCAGCAACTGATGCACCTGCTCGACGAATTAATAAAACCAGCACAGGGCATGGCTCGCGGAAGCGCCTGACGCCACTGGCTGCTGCGCTCAGGGACCGTAAACGTGAATCGTTGCTATGACCCAACAAACCGGCTGACAATCGGGGTAACCCCGGAAAAAACGAGGTGTGCTTTATTTTGTCGGGTCGGCTGATCGATATGCCGGTGCATCGCTGGTACCGACTCTATTGCCGGGGTTAGGGTTTTCGGCGGTATTTGCCTTATTTTTGAGCCACAACCTACGTGGCCGCTGGCCCTACCCATGCGTATAGACTCCTTCGTCGACGTCCTTCAAACCGAACTGACTACTACCCAATACGGGCAGCACCCGCCCGAACTATACGACCCCATTCGGTACATTATGAGCCTGGGTGGCAAGCGACTGCGGCCGCTGCTGACACTGATGGGGACTTACCTGTTCACCGACGACTGGGAGAAGGCAGTACGCCCGGCACTGGCTGTCGAGGTGTTCCACAACTTCACCCTCATGCATGACGACATCATGGATCAGGCACCATTGCGCCGGGGCCATCTGACCGTGCACGAGAAGTGGAACCCCAACACCGCCATCCTGTCAGGCGACGTGATGCTGGTTAATGCATTCGAACTGATGCTGAACGTAGAGGCTGGCGCGCTGAAAACGGTCATGACGCGTTTCAGTCGGACGGCTGCCGAAGTATGCGAAGGGCAGCAACTGGACATGAATTTCGAAACCCGCTGGGACGTTACCGAGACGGAGTACATCGACATGATTCGGCTGAAAACATCGGTGCTGCTGGGCTTTGCCCTTGAACTGGGGGGGCTGATTGCCGGTGCCGATGCGGAAACGACCCAACTGCTCTACGACGCAGGCGTCAACGTCGGGATTGGGTTTCAACTGAAAGATGATCTGCTCGACGTCTACGGTGATCCGGCTAAGTTCGGCAAACAGGTGGGCGGGGATATTATCGCCAATAAAAAGACGTTTCTGCTGATCGAAGCGCTAGAAAAAGGCCAGGGGCCCTTGCGCAGTGAACTGGACGACTGGCTCCGGCGCACCGATTTCGACAAAGCGGAAAAGGTACGGGCCGTCACGTCGATTTACGATCAGCTGAATATTCGTCAGCTGACCGAACAGCGCATCGACGACTATTTCGCTCGTGGTTTCGACTGCTTCGCCCGCATCGATGCCGACCCCGCCCGCAAGGCGGTACTGCTCGATTTCGTACAGCAACTGATCGGACGCGAAAGCTAACTAATACCAGCAATGCCGGGTTATTGGTTTGTGCGGTCGGCTACCGGCGCACAACCGCAGTACACAACAAATTGCCTGCATGACCACCATTCTGCTTATCATCACTGTTACAGCCCTGACCAGTTTTCTGGCCTGGCGCAGCCCGTCGCTGCTGGACAGCTGGCTCATGAATCCCTACCGGATTTATAGCCGGGGTGAATACCATCGATTCCTGACATCGGGCTTTATCCACGCCGACGTCGGGCATCTGCTGTTCAACATGCTTAGCCTGTATTTCTTCGGCGGAATAATCGAGCAGATCTTTTCGGCGCTGTTCGGCGGGCTCGGTCCGATCTACCTGATCGGTTTTTACCTGGCGGGTATCCTGGTATCCGACATTCCCAGCTACCTGAAATACCGCTTCGATCCGGCCTACAACTCGCTGGGGGCGTCGGGGGGCGTTTCGTCGGTGTTGTTCGCGGCTATCCTGTTCAGCCCGCTGTCGAAAATTTACATTTATTTCATTCCCATCGGTATTCCGGGCTTCATCTTCGGCGCGCTCTACCTGGCGTATTCGTACTACGAATCGAAGCAGAACCGGGGTAATGTCAACCACGACGCGCACTTGTACGGAGCTATCTTCGGGATCGTGGCCATGATCGCGATCTATCCGCAGGTGTTGCCCCAGTTTATCGAGCAAATTGCCAGCTGGCGTATTTTCTAACCATTTATGTTCCGGCTGCTTCGTCAACCGTATCCGATCGAGGAGCCTGCTGGCGTGGCCCTGCGTCGCGCTGCGCTGATCGGCCTGTTCGTCGGCCTGTTTTTGCTGATCTTCCAGCCGTTCGGTATCGCAACCTGGCAAACGCCGTACAAGACACCGAAGATTCTGGGCTATGGCGTCGTCAGCTTCGCCGTGACAGCACTGCACTTTCTAGTATGGCCCCGGCTGTTCCCGGCCGCTTTCTCGGATCGCGTCTGGACGGTGGGAAAAGCGATTCTGCTGATCGTTACCAACATCCTGCTTATTACGGTCGCCAACCGGCTTTATCTTGTTGCACTGACTGGCATTAAACCCGGTATGAGTAGTTGGCTGAGCATGCTGGCGATTACTTTTCTGATTGGGGTCTTCCCATCGGTCGGTGCTGTCGTAGCCGGCTATGTGATTCGCCTGCGGCAGTATGTCCGGCAGGCGGCCGAGCTACCCGTACATACACCACCTGCTGTTGCCGAATCGGTTCACACCGAACTGACTGAGGCTACATCGCTAACGCTGGTTGCCGACAACGAGAAAGATACGATTACACTCCAGCCCGGCGAATTGCTGTACATCGAGTCGAGCGATAACTACTGCACGGTGGTGTACCTGAAAAACGGACAGCCCATAAAGCCGCTCCTGCGCAGTAGCCTGAGCCGGCTGGAAGGGCAGATCGACCGGGCGGACATTGTTCGTTGCCACCGGTCGTTTGTCGTTAACCTTGATCGGGTCGAAAAGGTAACCGGCAATGCACAGGGCTACAAGCTGCATTTGTTCGACGGGCAGTTTCAGATTCCGGTTGCCCGCAAATACAACGACAGCCTGGTGGCGCAGCTGAAAGCCTTGTAAATCAGCCTTCCCGTTTGTCCCATTGGCCATTTTGGGTTACCAAACGCCCCAAACGCTGTCAGACAGCCCTTTAAATTGCACCCGCCGGATGAGTTGCGCTACGTTTGTCCCAACGAATCGCAAACACAAACGGTCATGCATACGCTTATTATCGCCATCACCATCATTCACGTTCTCGCCGGTACAGTTGCCTTATTGGTTGGTCTGGTCGCTATGTTTTCCAAGAAAGGCGCTAAAGTCCACAACCGTAGCGGACTGATCTACGTCTGGGCAATGATTGTCGTCGCCGTGACCGCCTTACCGATGTGTGTGCTGCAATCGTTCAACCTGTTCCGCCTGTTTCTGACGGGTATCGCCGTGCTGAGTTTTTACCTCTGCATGACCGGCTGGCGGGCTACCAAACAAAAGAAATCCGGCCCCACCCAGGCCGACCGACTGCTGACTTATGGAACGCTGGTCGTTAGCGTTGGAATGATGGGTTTTGGTGCTTACCTGCTGACAGACGGTGTGTCGGTGTTTGCCGTACTGTTTTCGTTCTTCGGTTTCCTGACGTTCCGGAACGCGTGGCATGACGCCAAATCGTTTGGTCACGCACCCGAAAAAATGCATTGGTTTTACCACCACATTGCCCGGATGGGGGCATCGTACATCGCCACGTTCACCGCCTTTCTGGTCAACAATATGTACCGGATGATGCCAGCGGGAACACCTGAATGGGTCGGTACGATCGGCTGGATTGCCCCAACACTGGTGGGTGGCCTGCTTATCGCCCGCACCATCCGACACTACAAACAGAAATTCGACCGCCCCAAGACAACCTTGGCGTAGACGGTTTTCAGTATACGGTTTACGGTGGCCACCACGCAGTGTAGCACAGACCTCCAGGTCTGGTGGGCGCGACAGCGACCAATTAGCAGCTACCTGATTCACAGTGGTGTCAGGTCTGGAGCGCCAGCTCGGCCCGACCTGACACCACTCACAAACAACTACCGCTTCAGCATCGCTTCCACAGTCGGCCGGGCTTTTTCAGCCCACTGTTTCATCTGCCGGCCGGAGTAATGAAGCCCATCATTGGCGAACTGACTGGCATCGCCTGCAGCCTGCCGGGTCAGGGGCGTAATGTCGACGAACGAGATCCCCGCTTTGTCGCATTCTTCCTGAGCGGTGGTATTGAACGCGTCGATTTCGTTGGCAATCTGTTCCTGATTTCGTCCACTCGCGTACGGCGATTTACCCCAGTCGGGAATCGACAGCACAACGACACGGGCGGGCCGGTTACCCGCAAATCGGATGGCCGTTTGCAGCAGGTTGCGAAACTCCGTCCGGTAGCGATCGACCGACTGCCCCCGGTACTGATTGTTGACCCCGATCAGCAGTGATACCAGGTCGTACGTTTTCGTGTTGTTGGCGGCTTTGATCGCATCCTGCAACTCCGCCGTCGTCCAGCCAGTTCGGGCGATAATATCGGGGTTCATAACGTTGCTATTGTCCTGACGAAGCATGCCCGCCAGCTGAACGGACCACCGGTCGGCCGCGTCGACGCTTTCCCCGATCGTATAGGAGTCGCCGAGTGAGAGAAAGGAATAGGTCGCTGTTGTGGTAGCGGGCTCTGTGAGCATGGGTGAGGTTCCGGCAATGGGTTTCGTAAGCGTGGGCGACGACTGGTTGCAGGCAAGTACCAGCGTCAGGGCAGCAAGCTGGGCGATAAATTGAAAAAGCATTGAATCGAATGAATTAAGCTACCAATGATATACGAGTCGGAGCCGGTTTTGGACTGACTTTAAACAGCCATTAAATCTAGTTTGTCTACCGAACAAACCCGTATGGGCCTGGTTTTCTCCACAAACGAATCTGAACACAAACGGATAAATTACCCATAGATCATGGCCGATATCAATCAGGTGAAAGAACTCGATACCCCGAACGACTTAGCGGAAAAAGGCCGGGAGAAAGTGGTCGATGCGCTCAACAAACTCGTTGCCGACGCATTCGCGCTTTACATCAAAACAAAGAACTACCACTGGCATATGTCGGGTCGGCACTTCCGTGACTATCACCTGCTGCTCGACGAGCAGGGCGATCAGATCTTCGCAACCATCGACCCACTAGCTGAGCGAGCCCGAAAAATTGGTGGTAACACCATCCGGTCGGTGGCGCACATCGCTCAGTTGCAACGAGTGAAAGACAACGACGAAGATTTCGTGGCCCCGAAAGACATGCTGCTCGACCTGCTGAACGAGAATAAAAAGATGGCAAAGAACATGCGGGACACGCACAAAATCGCCGACGATGCCGAAGACGTAGCGACGGCCAGCCTGCTCGAAAACTACATCGACGAAACCGAGCGTCGCAGCTGGTTCCTCTTCGAAACCACGCGGGACATTAACTAAAGTATCCAGTTTACGGTATTTAGTTTACGGTGTATCGGTCGTATCATAGTACCTCCGAAAACTGTAAACCGAATACCGTAAACTGTTTTTATATGAAAGTACGGCCTTCTGCGCTGATCTGGCGCGTACAGGATAGCCAAACCGAAGTGTTGCTGATGCGCTATTGCTATGGCGGCCAGGATGTGTTTGCCCTGCCCGGCGGTAACCCCGACCGGGGCGAAATTTTACCCGAAACAATCGTCCGCGAACTACACGAGGAACTCGGTGTGCGCGTCGACGTGGGGGAGATGATTCTTGCGGGCGAAATGCTGCTAACGGAGCGAAACGACGATGTACTGCATGTCGTTTTTGCCGCCCGTAACCTTCAGGGAACCCCCGAACTAAATCCCGCCGAAACGTCGGCCCTCGAACTGGTCTGGAAACCCATAACTGACATATCCCAGCTCAATCTCTATCCCAACGTTGGTGCCCGGCTTCTGCCGTGGTTCAGCAGTGCCACCTACCTGGGCTACATCGGCCGTATCGAGCAGCGGTACTTCGGATAAGTGTATTCGGTTTATGGGTTACGGTGGCTGACGCCAGAGTACTCGCGCGTCAACCACCGTGAACCGAAGCCTCACCGCAGGTTGGGCACCGGCAGTACGGGCAGACTCTCGTTGCCGTCTTCGCTGACGGCCTGCACGGCGAAGTAATAGTTGTCTTTCGAATAGGGCAGGGTCATGCCGAGTTTTGTGGTGAAGAACTTCTTCTGCCAGAACGGCCAGTACGTTTCGCGCATCAGCACATAGTAGCCTTTTACTTTCCCGACCTGTGGTGCCTGCCAGTACAGCACCGTCGAATTGGTCAGGTTGCGTACGTCGACGGTTACTTTCTGGGGTACGGTGGGGGCTTTCGCCAGATTGGCCAGCGTTGCCAGGTTCACGGCCGTATTTTTCCGCAGATAATCGAAATCCATGAATTTCGGGTAGTCACCGTATTCAGTGCTGTTTTCTGTCCGCAGGTCCTGATGCTGATGGTTGTAGTTCTCGTTCATTTCCGTTAGCCGCACGGCTGCAAATCCCCGCTGCACGTAGGGCGTATGGTCGCCACCGCGCAGGTACCGGTCGTTGCGGTACACCATCACCACTTCCAGATTGTCGACATAACGTTCGCCGACTTCTTTCAGGTAACGGGCCAGGGAGCGGGCTTTGCCGTCGTTTTCGTTGCCGAACTGCCGAATCTGACTGATGCGATTGGTCGTGTCTTTGAGCAGGTTACCGGGTAGTCCCTCACTAAACACCCGCAGCCGCGTGTTGTCGATGATGTTGGTTTCGTTGCTGTTATTGCTGCCCATGATGTCGTTGTTCAGCACAGCTTCGAGATTCCATTTCTCGGTCACGGCGCGTTCGCTCAGATGCTCGGCACCCAGCAGGCCCTGCTCTTCACCCGTCAGTGCGACGAAGATGATCGTTGCGGGAAACTGACTTTTACTCATCACCCGGCACAGTTCGATGACCGCTGCCGTACCCGATCCGTCGTCGTTGGCACCGGGTGCGTCGGCGTCGCGGTTCATGACGTTGGTGACGCGACTATCCATATGTCCCTGCACGATGAACACCCGCGTGTCGGCCGGGTCGGTACCTTTCAGGGTCGCCATGACGTTGCCCATGTCGGCCGGTTTATCGATGCGTCGCCCGTCGGCGGACAGCGTCCATTTGTCGATGGTGGCCGTCAGACGACCGCCCGACTGTCTGGCGTACTGATTGAACTTGCCGAGTATCCACTGCCGGGCGGCACCGATGCCTTTTTTCGGATCGCTCGTAGTACTGAGTGTATGGCGCGTGCCGAAGCTGACAAGGCCGTTGATGTGCGACCGCAGGCTATCGGCCGACAGCTGACTGACGAGGTCGGCGATTTGTGGATCGCGATTGACGATGATGGTTTGCGCAACCGACGGAAGCGAAGCCGTCAGCAAGGCGAAGAGAAAAGCGTAGCGTTTGTTCATGAGTCGATAATTGGGTCCCGAATCTACCCAAAAACGCGCAGGAATGCACGACTGCTGAATTCGCCGTGTTGCGCCGACGTTAAACCCGGCTCATATTGACTTACTCGCTCCTAAAACGACCAGGCAGCGCCCGCGCCGATGGCAGGCTGACCCGTCAGCGGCACAATGGGGGTTGCCAGACCAATGCGGGTTTGCAGGAGCAATTCGTTGTACCGTGTAACGGCTTTGTTGACCTGCCGATTGCCGATAACCGACATGGTCAGCGATGCCGCGATCGACGAACCGTAGACAATCCAATAGGCATCGTCGCGGCCCCGGCCGGGCGAAAAAACCAAATAGGCCAGGGTCGCCAGTGAGGTCAGCTGACTAAGCGTACGCAGCGTGCGGAACGTGCGAAAGTGGTGCGTCACCGTCGGGTCGTTAAGTTCGTAGAACGGTACTTCGAGCGAATAGGGCGACGAAAGTCGTTTGCCGCCGTAAAAGTAGATGGTACCACCGGCCCGTTCGATGGGAAGCAAATGCCGGGGGATGGGTGCTGAGCGGTAGTAAACGGTGTCTTCGCCCGCACGCTGCTGCGCGACAACGAGCTGAGTACTGATCAGCAACACGAACAGAAAAATGTAGCGCATAGAGACTGGGAATGGCGGTAGAGCTTTGCCTTCATAAACGTACGGGGCCGCTGGATGTTATCCAATCCGAAGGCCGTTTGGCGTAGTCCGTTCGGGTTGTAGCAGGGTAACCGTACCATCGGCGGCAACCGACCCCAGCACCAGGCATTCGCTGCGAAACGTAGCGATCTGCTTCGGTGGAAAATTTACCACCGCAATAACCTGCTGACCGACCAGCGTGTCGGGCGTATAGAGCGTGGTGATCTGGGCCGAACTGCGCTTCAGTCCCAGGTCGCCGAAGTCGATGGTCAGCTTGTAGGCCGGTTTACGGGCCTGCGGAAACGGCTCGACGGCGACGATGGTGCCAGTCCGCATGTCAACTTTTTCGAAATCGGCCCAACTGATCGGGGCGGGTTGCTCGGGTGTGTTCATACAGTAGTGGTTAATGGATGAGTAACTTTGATAAGATAGGCTATTTTGTCAATGCATGCGAGAGTCCTCCCGGAAGAAACCTTCACCCGTACCGGATGGTTACCCTCGCGTCACAAACGTACACGCATCGACTCATACCCATGAAATCAACTGTATGGCTGCTTGCGGCCGCAACAACCCTAACCTTAACGGTACAGGCCGGAACACCCCCGACAAAGGGAAGTAAGACACCCAACCCGGCGACCCGTATTGCGCCTGACCCGGACAACGGTGGTATCAAACTGGCCAAAGGCTTTCAGGCGCTGGTGTTCGCCGACAATCTGGGTCGTGCCCGCCACGCCGTGGCCGACCCCGTAACCGGCACACTCTACGTCAAACTCGACCGGTTGAAAGACGGGAAGGGCATCGTTGAATTGCTCGACACGAACGGCGACGGCCGGGCCGACCAAACCATCACGTTCGGTACCTATCCCGGTACGGGAATGGGCATTTACAACGGCTATCTCTACGCGTCGTCGGATACGTCGGTGTATCGCTACAAGATGACCAATGGCAAGGTAATGGCGACCACGCAGGCCGAACCGATCGTGGTGGGGCTGACGCTGCAACGACAACATGCCAGTAAGTCGCTGGCGCTCTCGCCCGATGGCAAGTTGTTTGTCAACTTCGGCGCACCGTCGAACGCCTGTCAGGAAAAAGACCGGCAGAAAGGCTCGAAAGGCATGGACCCCTGCCCGATTCTGGAAAATTACGGTGGTATCTGGGTATTCGACGCCAACAAACTGAACCAGAAACAGGCGGACGGAAAACGATATGCTACGGGTATTCGTAATGCCGTAGCCCTCGACTGGAACACGTCTGACAACAAGCTGTACGCGTTGCAACACGGTCGTGATAACCTCAACAACTGGGGCGGTGTATTTACCGATACCGTCAGCGCCGAACTGCCGTCGGAGGAATTTCTACAGGTCAACAATGGGTCTGACTTCGGCTGGCCGTACTGCTACAACGACCATTTTCAAAACAAGAAAATGCTGGCACCGGAGTACGGTGGCGACGGCAAAACGCAGGATCGCTGTGCCGGCAAAGACAAGCCAATCATGGCGTTTCCCGCGCACTGGGCACCCAACGATCTGCTGTTTTACAAAGGCAGTTCGGGGGCGAACGCCTTTCCGGCTCGCTACCGCAACGGCGCGTTCGTCTGCTTCCACGGCTCCTGGAACCGCGCGCCACTGAACCAGGGCGGTTATTTCGTGGCCTTTATTCCGTTCGGGAAAAACGGTCTGCCATCGGGTAAATACGAGGTCTTCGCCGAAAATTTCGCGGGTGTCGAGGAGCAGGGAACACCGGGCGAAAACGCGAACGCCGGTAAACTGGCGCTGGCTAGTCCCGGCGATGCCAAAGCGCGGCCGGTCGGTTTGGCGGAAGGCCCCGACGGATCGCTCTACGTAACGGATTCCGTAAAAGGGAAAGTCTGGCGCATTATGTACACTGCGAAGAAATAGGAGTAGCCTGTATTATGTAGCCTGGACCTCTAGGTCCGGGTGGGCGCGACAGCGACCAGGAAAGCTACCGCCGGAATCGATTGCCCTGACGGGCACCCGGACCTGGAGGTCCAGGCTACATAGTACGGGCTACGTCTATCTCACCCCCGCTCGCCGGAACGCTGATTGAAGCTGCCGGAGGGCGGGGTTTTTTAAACTGATCGAGTCGCGGGCCTGATCGCTAAGCCGGTTGGCGACACGTTCCGACAAGTACCAGCCCAGCGGATACCGATCGTTATAAGCCAGCCGAAGCGTCAGGTAATTGGTGCGCGGATTGGCAAAGCGATCGACAAACGAGTTGAACATATTGTCGCGGGTGATCGACCCGTTGTCCCAGGCGTTGAAAAAGCCCAGCAGCGGAATCCGGATAATCTGCATCACCGACTGCGCCCGCGTCGTTCGACCCATGGTGTTGCTGTTCTGGATAAACAGAATGTAGGGGACGACCGTAGCCTGCCCTGTCGAATCCAGTCGGCGAATCGACGGAACGAGGTTGTTCAGCAACTGGAAGCAGGTTTCAACGCCCGAGTTATCAAAATAGCCCCCGTCGACCACATGGCCACCGTAGGGCTGCGTAATCCCGTTTGTGGGCGCACTGTCGCGGATCAGTGCGCCATTGGTCACCACCGGAAAACGACTGCACAGCGAAGCCGCCGTTTTCAAGGGCACGTCGTGACCCAGTAAGTCAACCGTCGACACAACGTCCCGGAAATAACGGCTGTCCAGTTTCAGGTTCGACGTGATAACCTTTTGCCCCGACTCCGCCAGTGTACCGTTCAGCAACAGCGAGGGCAGGTCGTAATTGTAACCATTGGGCCGCTGGTATAGGCTCGTTACGGCACTGTCGAGCGTTGACAGCCCCAGGTTGCGCTGGTACGAATCGGCCCACGAATCTTCCAGCCACTTGCCCCGCTCCAGCGCCGGTATGGCCACGGGCGACAGGCGCTGAATGGCTTCCGGGAATAATAAAGCCGCCGACACCGCCGACAGATAATCATCCCGGATGACCCGACGGAACTGCGAGAAGCGATGAATACGCCGGGCTTCGGCAACGTCGCGCAGGAAGGCTGTATAAAACACCGTCCCCACGCCCCCACCCGAGACGCCACTCAGCGCATACACATGGCGACTGAAGCCCGGAATGATGGAGTCGAGCCGGATGAGCGTTTCGGCGGTCCAGTTCAGCGCCCGGATGCCGCCCCCTTCAGCTGCGACGAGTAGCAACGGGATGGTGTCTTTGGCAGAAGGGCGTCCCGCGACTCCACGCCGGGCGACTCCACGCTGGGCGACACTACGCCGGGCTTCTACCCAGCGGGCGAAATGCGCGTCGACGGTCGGGCGGTTACTAATTTGGGCAACGGATGTGTCGGTGGCGGTCCGAACCGTTGTGTTGTCGTTGAAAGCGCTAACCGTTACGAAGTACAGGCCGACCACCAGCAGCAAAGGCCGATAGCGGTAGTCGTTGAAGTACACCAGCAGGCTTCCCCAAAACGTGTACACCGAAATGCCGAACAGAATAACGGCCGTCGGGCGGAAATACCGGGCGATACCCCATTGCACCGGCAGGCTGAACAGAATCAGCAGTACAGCCGTCAAGATAAAGCCAATTGAAACGACAAGCCGCCCCAGCGGATGCCGCCACAACGTCCGAACGTCCTGCACGATACTGGTATAGCGATTCCGGAATATCCAGCGGGTAGGTACCGCGAAAACAGGAACGTGCTGCTCGACCAGCCGAAACGACCACAGCATCAGGCCACTCATGCCCATCAGCAGAAAAGGCTGCGGATGCATCGGTTCCCAGAACGCAAAGGCAAGAATCAGGCTCGGCAGCATACCGCCCAGCCGGGGAAGCCAGCGCAGTAGCATATCCATCGCCGGACTAAGCCGTAACCCAACCGGCGATACGTGCAGAATAAGTCGTGTACTGCTGTAGACCGTCCAGCTCCAGAGAAAGGCACCGATTAGAATAAACAGGAATAGCGGACTGCCAACACCGGAGCTGATAACCGCTTCGATCATATCCCCCGCCTGATCGGTACCCGTCAGGATGTACAGGGCGATCAGTAGGGTAATGATAACAATCAGAGCGTTGCGCTGCGTCTGGTAAAACGCAACCACGTAGTCGCGGACGGTGCTGACAAACGGAATGTACGGCATGAGCGCAGTAGCTAGAAAACGGGCGTTGATCCGTAAACGCCCGTCGGTAAACGACGCGATTTATGCGCGTGTTACGCCAACTTTGGCCAGCAACACGGCCAGTCCGACGAAGGCTAGCGCGCCCAGCATCATGTAGCCACCTTCGCCCAGCGCACTTGCCAGCGCCCGTTCCAGCGTCAACGACGTAAGTGTGTTGTAGATCGACTCATTGACCGATAGCAGGGCCACGGCAACGCCCGCCAGCGCCCCACCGGCGACCAGTCCCGTTGCAAATAGACTGCCCCGGCCCAGGTCTGCATCCTCTTCGACAGCGCCCTTCCGTTTCGCATTCCAGTCGACAATGGCCTTGACCAGACCACCCGCAAAGATGGGGAGTGTCGTTGACAAAGGCAGGTAGAGCCCAACGGCAAAGGCCAGTGCGCTGACGCCACAGAGTTCAAACACGAAGGCGATAAACGCGCCGACCAGCACAAACTGCCAGTCGAGGTTAAAGGAAAGCAGCCCTTTGATCAGCGTCGCCATCAGCGTGCCCTGTGGCGCAGGAAATTTGTCGGAACCGATCGCGTGGGTAATACCCTGCGCCAGCAAATCGGGCGTGGGTGTGTCGAGAATTTTGACCGTAGCGCCCACGACCAGCGATGAAACGATAACACCGATGAACAGCGCCATCTGTTGATACTTCGGTGTGGCCCCGACGAGGTAGCCCGTTTTCAAATCCTGCGACGTAGCCCCCGCATTCGCGGCTGCCACACAGATCATACTGCCCACCACCAGCACCGCCGGTTCGTAGACCCGCCCCGTCAGGCCGAAGCCGATGAACACAAGTGCCGTTCCCATGATTGTGGCAATGGTCATCCCCGACACCGGCGACGAACTCGACCCGATCAGCCCGACGATGCGGCTGGCAACGGTCACGAAGAAAAAGCCGAAGACAATGACTAGTAGGGCGATCAGGGCTTTCGTTAGCAGCGAGTCGCCGGGTATCTGGGGCAGAACAATCATCAGCGCGATTAGCACAACGCTGCCAATCAGTACGATCCGCACGCTGAGGTCCTGCTCGGTACGCGCCGTCCGTTGACTCGTACTGAGTTGTTCTTCGGTTTCCATCGCCACTACCGACGACCGGCTAAAGCTCTGTTTGAACGACGAAACGATGGTCGGAATGGTTTTGAGCAACGTCATGAAGCCGCCCGCCGTTACGGCTCCCGCCCCAATTTGGCGGATGTACGCCCGGTAGATGGCAGCTGCGGTATCAGCGAAAGTATGCGTCTGCGGATTCCAGCCACCCGGTCCGCCCGCCGTTTGCAGGTTGGTCAGATAGCCCAGCTTTTGCAGTTGCAGCGCAATCGTATCGCCCGGCACTACCGACGCCAGCAGTGGAATCAGCCCCAGCCACGCCAGAATACCGCCCCCGACCAATACCGCCGAGATACGAAAGCCAATGATGTAACCCACGCCCAGGTACTCCGGCGTAATCTCGCCCGCCACCTGCGCCGACGGAAAGTACCGATTGGTTTGCTTCGTCGCCCATACCGGTACTTCGGCGATTACGTGCAGCACCTTTTGCAGAAACGCGTAGAGCAACGCCATACCGAGTCCCTGATAAGCCGTTTTGGCAAAGTTGCCCCCACGTTCGCCCGCAATCAGCACCGACGCGCAGGCCGTTCCTTCGGGGTAGGGTAGCGTGCCATGCTCCTGCACGATCAGCGACCGGCGCAGCGGAATCATCATTAGCGTACCAACCAGTCCGCCCAGAATAGACAGCGTCAGGATGGTCCAGTAGTTAAAGAAATCGGCACCGATGCCGTCGGTCAGGAACAGGAAGCCCGGCATGGTGAACACGACGCCCGACGCGATACTTTCGCCCGCCGAGCCGGTCGTCTGAATGATGTTGTTTTCGAGAATCGTTGTGTTCAGAAAGCGACGACCCAGCGAAATAGCCAGCACGGCGATAGGAATCGAGGCCGATACCGAAAGCCCCGCTTTCAACGACAGATAGACGGTAGCCGCCCCGAAGAGTACACCGAAGACAGCGCCGGTAATAATGGCTTTGAGCGTGAATTCGGCGGGCGATTCGGTAGCGGGAATAAATGGTTTGTGTTCAGACGACGTCATGAGCGGACTAAAAGAGTAGTCGAGTGGGGTAAGCTACGAAGCCCGGCGCACAATGCATAAAGTTTGCCGGACTAGCTTGCAATTTACGGCCCTTTGCGCCACATTTGTCTTCCTCAACGCGGGAGTAGCTCAGTTGGTAGAGCGGCAGCTTCCCAAGCTGCAGGTCGTGAGTTCGAGACTCATTTCCCGCTCATAAACGAACAGCCGATTAACAAACATGTTAGTCGGCTGCTTTCGTTTTGGGAAGTTGGTTGTGCTTATTAGACCGGTTACTTGCTGCATACCATCAGCAGTGGGCAACAAAAACGGGGGAATGGCCAACATTTAGCCGTATCCGGGGCTTTACGCTCATATGGCTACTCCTTCTAAGACTACCACTGCGCTCTCCTTAACCGAATCGCCGGGTCGGCAACTACTGGAAAGTTCACTCAACGATTATGTTGCCTTTCTGCGTCGCCAACCCGCTTTCTGCGGTACGCCCGAGCAGCATCAGGCGCTCGTCAAGCACGTCGCGCAGGGGAACGAGCTGATTAAACTGGTGAGTGCAGAACGACTCAAAATTACCCGGCAGCTCGATCAGCAAAAGCACGACTGGATGGCGATCGAAAAACAACTGACCGATCCCATCGTAAAGGCCATGCAGCCGCTGAAAGATGCGGTTGATCATTACAATCGGGAAATGCTGCGCGTGCAGGAACATCAGCAGGCCGAACTGGCACCGGTTGATTCGACAGACGGTACTAAGGAGTCGACTGACTGGCTGAGTCCACAGATTGATGCCATCAGCTTACCCAAGAATGTCAAGCTCGACTGGCGATTCGACGTGGTCGACGTTAATCAGTTGCCCAACGGTTACTGGAAAATTGACGAAGCGGCTATAAAAGCGGCTATTGCTGACGGAGCCCGCGAGATTCCCGGCTTGCGCATCTACGCCGAACCGGTAACGACGTTTAGGAAATAATTACTTTGAAAACGGTCTATTGGCCGCTCATCAGCATTACATGCCCGGTCACAAACCGGGCAGATGGCTACGATTTCAACGCTTTTGGTAAGTAGCCGTATCGACGCTTGAAAGCCGCCGTAAAATGATGTGGGTGTTTATACCCAATTCGGTCAGCCACTTCGTTGACCAGCAGTCTTTCGTCCAGTAAAAGCCGTTTAGCTTCTTCCATGCGGACCTCAGTAACGTAGCCGAAGACTGTTGTGTTGA
Source organism: Spirosoma oryzae (assembly GCF_003002825.1). Taxonomy (GTDB): domain Bacteria; phylum Bacteroidota; class Bacteroidia; order Cytophagales; family Spirosomataceae; genus Spirosoma; species Spirosoma oryzae. The sequence goes on from NZ_PVTE01000020.1 coordinate 71,984, forward strand.
AAAGGACTTTGAATCCATGTTTCAATTTTTGCTGATTGATGCCAACCTGTCTGGCTAAATCAAGAAGCGATCCCGGCTGTTCATAGTGCGCATCAATCTGGTTTTTCACTTCATACAGACAATCTATGTCTCGCGCACTCAGCGTGATCGGTCGTAGTGCCGGTAATCCGTCCAACTGCTGTACCTGTACCAGAAACAGCTCGATAGCTTTTGCTTCCAGATATAACTCCCTGAGGTGACCTTGATACGTCGTCTGCTGCATCTGCGTGATCAGCGCGTGCATCGCCGGTACGACCCGCGCCGAAAAGGTTAGATCGGGCGATGGGAGCCTAGGCTGAACCGGGAAGTTGGTCAGGAACGGGCTTTCATTGGTTAGCAGACGAGTAAAGAAACCTTCCGATAAACTCAGTTCAAAAAAAAGACGGGGACGACTACTTGTGGCAGCTAAGTGCAAATCATAGGCATGCGCCGGCTCTCTGTAAACGACAAACTGGTTCTCGGCCAACGTACCAGCTTTCGGACGTTTGGGAAACCCGCTATCGGTCAAACGAATATGAGACACTACAGCGGTTCGGGACGGATGAACGGTTAGCGTCTGTGGGGCCGGATTCAGGTAGGTGCCCCAGGTCAAGCCGAAGTCGTCGAACCGGATCTCGCTGGTGTGTAGTGTATAGCCCAACGTTTGTTGGCTTGTTTGTGCTGTTTCCTGCGGGTCAGATTGCCGTTGATTTTCGCCGGGCTGGTACGTCGTTTTCATGACTTCGTTTTACGTTGTTTTGACGCCGTTTTGCGTTGATTGTCAGCTATTGACGCTACCTACTTTTGGGTCGGTAACTAACATGAACAATGAGCCAGACAACAATTACCCTCTTCGGGGCTACCGGTAAAATAGGCATAGAAGTACTACAGCTATTATCCGATGCGAAGGTCAGTACACGGGCTGTAACCCGAAACATACAGAAAGCAGTTTCATTACCGTATATAAACTGGGTCGAAGCTGATATGAACGACCCTGTCAGTCTGGAGCCGACCATTGACGCGGGGCAGTGCTTGTTTCTGCTGTCGCCCATGAGTGAGCATATGGTCAGGCAGCAAATCAACGTTATCGAGGTGGCGCGACGGAAAGCGGCCGCGCATATTGTCAAACTATCGTCCGGTGCTGTCGATGTGAACGCCAGTCAACCCATTGCACGGGCGCACGGTCAGATTGAAGCGGCCCTGCACCATTCGGATCTCAACTGGACTATGTTGCGTCCGAATGGGTTTATGCAGAACTGGTTAGGCGAACTGGCCCACACTGTTCGCCACGAACGTACAATCTATGAGACTACCGGCGACGGAAAGCGGGCGTTTATCGACCTGCGGGATATTGCAGCGGTTGCTTATACGATTCTGACACAACCACGGGAGCATCGCCACAAAGCGTATTTCCTTACCGGTGGGGAAGCCGTGAGCTACCGACAGCTAGCCAGCTGTATCGCCCGAACAATTGGTCAACCCGTAACCTATATTGATCTTGAGCCTGATCAGGCCCGACAGCGCATGGCCCAGAAAGGAATGCCGTCCTGGTTGATCGATACAGTTTTGGCCTACGCGCAGGAACAGCGTAATGGGCAGGCGGATGTCGTTAGCGATGCTGTTCCGCTGATTCTGGCTAAACCGGCTCGGACCATGGAAGCCTTTATCGCTGAACACGCCCGGCAGTTTGTCTGACGGTAACCCACAACTAGTATCTGTAGTAAAAAGTCAGCGTGGATAATCCATACGAACGGAAAGGCTGGGCCTGTTGGGTCAGCCTTTTTTTGTTGGGAAAAGGCCAGAGCAAATACCTTGCCCGTACTGCCGAAGGCTACGATACACTCGATGCTGTAACGTTGGCCAACTAATTGCTTAGCGATAGACAGGCTGCGCGTACGTGTACCGTATGCGCTACGCTGGTAAGGCGGTAATCCCGGCTATCAGTAACGAAATGCTGGCGTTTCGCTCGTTTCATCGGCAAGCCGAATGTCGAACGCGACAGGAATCGTCACGCCATCAGTGGGTGTGTATACCAGTTCGATATGTTGGCCTGTTTCGTCGGCTTGTTCCAGCAGGTCGAATAGTTTTCGGACGCCTACCAGATAGAACGCTTCCGTTAACAGTTGGCCGTATTGCCAGGCAAAGCTACCGCGCTTGGCAACCTGACTCGCTAGTAGATGGTTTTTATACAAGGAAAAGCCGTTTTTCATAACAAAAGGTAACCGGTTATTTGATTATGTGGCAATATATACGCTTACTGGCAGCATTATTGTTACATATGAACACATTAATAAAAAACTTAGTAAATGAATCGCTATCCGGTTGTTTCAGCAGAAACGGCCGTCAGCACCAATTGACAGGCTGGTGCAACAGACCTGGAATGGCTGTGATTCGATCAACCTCCTCTTTAAAAAAATGGTATCAGTACCTAGTCAAACAGGGTCCGGTTCGGACCAGTCTACCTTTCGGGAAGCTGCGTTGATGCAAACGTTGCTTAATCTGGCCATTCCCCGTACGGCCCGGTACAGGGGCCATGCCCGGCGCGCCGATGATACCTATGGCGTAGTGGTTCACACAGCAACCGGGTTCCGTACACTTACGATTACATCGCCGATGCTGGCGTTAGCGCAGGAAGGGATTTTAGTAGAGCGGGATCGGGCGTCGATTTTACAACAACTCGACTAACGGTTGGATTGACGCTGATTACTGCACCTTCTCTTGCTGTCTCGTGGGATCGAGCGGCCTCCCCCTTGCTGTGCTCGACTGGCTCAGTCACCGGCGGTAGCAAGCTGCCAGCGGCTTAGGCCAATGGGCCGGTTTAATGCTATTGGCAAAACTATTGAACCGGGTGCGCCGATTCAATTAGCCGGTAATAATCAGCAATACACGGCTAAAGCAACGTTGATTGGTTGTATACAACTGACTAAAACTTGCGTAGATGGCACGGTTTCGATACTGTATATTGAGTTTATAGGAGGGCTGTTCTAAAGAGTGACATCGGTACAGTTTTTGGCAAGCGGAGGATTGGTCAGCGCGATGCTGGCCTACGTAACGCTCCTCCATCGAAATGCCAATTTCTACCAACCGTACTTATTTGCTGGCGCCCCTGTACGCTGGCCTGCTCCACCTTGGCCTAATCGCCAGTCCACAGCTCGGCTTTGGGCAAACTACCTATTACGTCGCTAGTTCCGGGCGTGACACAAACGACGGCAAGTCGGAAAGCAACCCTTTTCAGACGATAGCGCGCGTCAATCAACTGACGCTGAAACCCGGCGATGCGATCCTGTTGAAACGAAACGATACCTTCTCGGGTACACTGACAATCAAGCAGTCGGGCGCGGCTGGGAAGCCGATTGTCGTGGATGCGTACGGTAGTGGGAACAAGCCGGTACTGACGGGTGCCGTGCCCGTTACGAACTGGACCAACATCGGCAATAACACCTGGCAGGCGAGTTGCGCCAGTTGCGGGAGCCGCATCGCCGGCCTGTACGGTAACGGAACCGCCCTGCCATTGGGCCGCTATCCAAACCTGACCGATGCCAACAAAGGCTACCTGACGGTACAATCGCACAACGGCAAGACGCAGATCACCAGTCAGCAGGGGTTGCCCAAAAACTGGACGGGGGGCGAGGCCGTCATCCGGCCAGCGCAGTGGATACTCGACCGGGCGACTATTACGGGTCAGAGCGGAAACACCCTGCAACTCAGCTACACCAGTAACTACACACCAACCGACGGCTGGGGCTTTTTCATCCAGAATCATCCCGGTACCCTCGATCAGGCGGGGGAGTGGTATTATAACCCGGCGACCAAAACGATTCAACTGTTCGACAACCGGAGTAACCCCAACAGCCGGCTTATAACGGCAACGATAAGCGATGGCATCAGCCTGACGAATGCCGCGTACGTCACGGTTCGGAACCTACAGATTACGCAGACACAAACGACCGCTATTCGGGCTACGGATAGTGCAAACCTGACCTTTTCCGGTAATGACATCACCAACGCTGGTACGGACGGCCTGGTCCTGACCGGGTCGGGCAATGACGTGCTGATTGACAACTGTCAGATTCAGGATGTGAACAACAATGGGCTATCGATAAGCTGGTACGCCAACGTTACCTGCCGGGGCAACACGATTCAACGGGTGGGTATGGTAGCCGGTCGGGGTGGCAGTGGCGACGGGCAGTACGTCGGCTTTCAGACGAATGGCCCGTCCAATACGCTGATCGAGAACAACATCATCGACAATATCGGGTATAATGCGCTTACGTTCACCAACAGCACGGTCGTCCAGAAAAACCTGATCTCGAACTTCTGCATGACCAAGAGCGATGGCAGTGGTATCTACACCTGGAATGGCAACCGGCAGGCCCAGGGCAACATCCGCATTCTGTCGAACATCGTTTACGGAGGCAATGGTCCGTTCGAGGGAACGTCGTACAAAAGCAACACGGCTGCGCACGGCATCTACCTCGACGATTGCTCGACCAACGCCGAAGTGACGGGCAATACGGTGTTCAACTGCTACGGCTACGGCTTCTACCTGCACGGCACGTCGACCGTACAGATGACGGGCAACACGGCGTTCAATAACAACGAGTCGCAACTGGCGATGCTGCATACGGGTGGTGCCTGCCCGATGCGCAACAACACGGTACAGAATAATACGTTCGTCAGTCGCACGGCAAGTCAGCTGGTTGCCAAGTTCGAATCGAACGCCAACGATCTGTCGAGCTATGGGACCATCGATCGAAACGTCTACGCCCGCCCGGCCAGCGATGGCGGTAAAATTCTGGCGGTCTACAACAGCACGACGGGGGCGCTGCTACCACTGGCGCAGTGGCAAAGTCAGTTCGGTAAAGATGCCGCATCCCTCAACAGCCCGGCCACGTACATCAAATCGGGCAACGTGGCCGACTACATCCGATTCTACCACAATCCGTCGGCCAACCCAAGTACGGTGTCGCTGGATGGCAATTACGTCGACGGCTGGAACAAAGCGTACGCAGGCAAGGTAACGCTGGCACCCCTTACCTCACTGGTGCTTTTCAAAGCCAACGACGGTACGACGAACTCCGTTTACCTGTCTGACCTGAACTGGGTTAGCGTAACCAATGGCTACGGACCGGTGGAACTGGATATGAGCAATGGTAATGCGGCCGCAGGCGATGGCCGAACCATAAAATTAAACGGGACAACCTACGCGAAAGGGCTGGGTTGCCACGCTAACTCGGAAATTGTCTATAACCTGGCCGGCCGCTACAAAACATTCCTGACGGACATCGGCGTCGACGACGAAATGGGCGACCGGGACTGTGGCTCCGTGATTTTCCGGGTCTATGCCGACAATGCGCTGGTGTACGAAAGCACCCTGATGCTACCGACGTCACCGACTAAATCGCTGAATCTGGACGTACGGGGTAAGCAGACATTGCGGCTGGTGGTTGCCAGCAACGGCGATGCCTGTGGTGATCACGGCGACTGGGCCGGTGCCCGGCTCGTTCCGGCGGGCAGCGCTCGTATCGGTGCTGCGGTGCTGGCCGAACGGATTGACTCTGATCCGGTACAGGTGTATCCCGTACCGGCGAAAGATGAAATCTGGCTGCGGTATCAGGCCGAGCAGCCCGGCGAGGCCCAGGTTGACCTGTTGGACATGAGTGGCCGTCCGGTGCTGAAAACAACGCATCAGGCAACTGCTGGCGAAAATGTCGTTCGCGTGCCCGTCGGTTCTGTACAGCGTGGGTCGTATCTGCTCCTGTTACAACAGGGCGTACAGCGCATCACCAAACGAGTTTTGCTGGCTGAATAAGCTATCAGCTGCTACGCGTGTCAATTTTCGGTCATCGCTATCGTAGGGATGACCGAAAATACGGATGCTTGGATTCAGGCTGAGGGCAGCGACTCTTCACCCTGTTGGTAGGCGGTGGGTGTCAGGCCATATTGTTCTCGGAAGCAGCGAGCGAAATAACCGGCGCTCTCGAAGCCTACCGCTTCGGCCACGTCGGCCACCGACGCGGTAGTGCGTAACTGCTGACGCGCCTGTCCCAGTCGGTAATTACGCAGCAGTTCGGTAACGGTAAAGCCGGTGAGGGCTTTCACTTTCCGGTAGAGCTGCACCCGGCTTAACTGAAGGGCGCTGGCCAGTTCTTCGACGCTGAAGCGGGGGTCGCTCAGGTGCTGAGCCAGTATGGTCTGAAGCTGCGTTGTGAAAGACGGGTCGGGGTTGAGAGAGGGTGTCGCAAACGGCGACTCGTCGGTAGCGGAGGGAGCGGCCGGTATCGCATCGGGGCGCAGGAGTTGCTCCTGTAGCCTGGCCCGCTGTCGTTGCTGCCGGGCCAGCAGGTTACGCACCTGTAGCTGGAGTTCGGCCGGATGGAAGGGTTTGGCCAGATACGCATCGGCACCACCTGCCAGCCCCTGCATACGGTCGCTGAAGGTCGTTTTAGCCGTTAGCAACAGTACAGGAATGTGGCTGGTGCGCAAGTCTTCTTTCAGGACGCGACATAAGGCAAGTCCATCCATACGGGGCATGAGTACGTCACTGATAATCAGGTCGGGGCCCAGCGCCAGCGCGGTCTCCCAGCCTACCTGTCCATCCTCGGCCAACTGGATACGACCAAGATCCGCTACCGTCTGACCGATGAAGGCCCGCAGATCGGCCTGGTCTTCGACTACCAGTATCAGTGGGGTCGTGTCGGGGGGCGGATTGCCGGGCGTTGCCGGGGGCTGGCTATGGGTAACAGACAGCGGTGCCGAACCGGTCTGGGGGCTGTCTGACAGTTCGGCAACCGGTTGGTAGGGTAAGCTGACAACGAACCGCGTACCGCTATGGGCGTCTGCCCAGGGGCTGGTAACCCGCACCGTACCCCGCTGTAGCGTCACCAGTTCTTTCACCAGTGCCAGTCCGATGCCCGACCCTGGGGCTGATGCCGAGCTGGGTTTGGCCTGATAATAACGATCGAAAACCCGCGCCTGCTCGCTGTCCGTCAGTCCCGGCCCGGTATCGTCTACTACTAGTTCGACCGCCCCCCGCAGTGTCACCTGTACGCTTCCCTGCCGGGTAAACTTGATGGCGTTGGTGAGCAGATTCAGGGTGATGCGCTCAAGCTTCTCCGCGTCGAACCGGTACCGCGAGCGGGTCAACTCGTTGGTTAGCCCAAGAGTCAGGCCTTTCCGGTCGGCCTCGGGCCGAACTGACTCGATAAGCTGGGCTACAAACGTAACCAGGTCGCCGGGTTGCGCGTGTACCTGCACCACGCCTGCTTCGAGCCTTGATAGATCCAGCAACTGGTTGGTCAGGGCGAGCAACTGTTGCGCCTGCCGATCGATGAGGGCCAGCCACTGCTGATTTTCGGGGCCATGCAGCCGCGCTTTTAACTGCTGGGTCGGGCCCAGGATCAGCGTGAGTGGCGTTCGGAGTTCGTGCGTTACGTTGGCGAAGAAGCGGGTTTTCAATTCATCGAGCCGTCGTAGCTGGTCGGCTTCGCGTTGCTGGTTGAGCTGGTCTTGTCGCTGCCGAAGTTGCCGGTTTCGAAATTGGCTAAACGTCAATATCAGGCCAATAACCAGTGAACTGTAGCCAGCGTACGCCCAGCCGGTCTGCCACCAGGGAAAGCCGATGTCGATACGCAGTTGCCGAACATGCCGACTCCACTGCCCGCTTGTGTTGGCCGCCTGTATCCGGAGATCATATTGACCGGGGGGGAGCGCGGTGAAAATCGCTTCCGGTCGGCTGGTCGTCACCCAGTCGGGTGAAAGACCGCCCAGCCGGTAGCGGTACATGGCCTGCCCCAGCCGGTTGTACTGCATGGCCGCAAAGCGAACCGTGACAAAATTCTGGTTGTAGGGCAGGCTGAGTGTTTCCAGCTGGCCGTTCCCGCCTGGTTTCAGGAGCGAGTCGAGCGGCCAGATCCGGTTGTTGACCAGTACGTCGGATAATTGTACGACAGGCTGGAACGTATCGGGTCGGATTGTTCGAGGCATGAAGCCGACCAGGCCGGAAATCCCCCCCAGCACAATCTGCCCGTTGGGCATCAACACCGCATGAAAGCGGTTAAACTCGTCGTTAATCAGGCCATCCTCCTGCCGGTAGATGCGAATATGCCCCGTGTGCCGATCGAGTTGCCCCATTCCTTGATTAGTGGCTATCCACACCGATCCCCAACGATCTGGGATGGCAGCGTACACGACATTATTGGGTAAGCCCTGCCGGGTGGTGATGTGAATGCTACGCCCGGTGCGCTTGTCAAATTGGCACAGGCCGCTGCCGAAGGTACCGATCCAGAGCCGGTTCGCATCCAGCGGATCATCCGAAAGCCAGTAGAGGTTGTTGCTGCTAATCGAAGCTGGATTATGCGCGTCGCGCTGATACTGCTGAATCTGCCCGCTTTGCCGGCTGACCCGGTAAAGACCGGCGCTGGCGGTGGCTATCCATAGCGCCTGGCGGTCGACAACCAGTTTTAGCATGGGCGATCGAATGATCGGCGCGATAGCTGTGCTGAACTGGACCCACTGATTTCGGATTGCGTCGTAATGGCCTATCCAGTCGGGGTGCGCTAGCCATACCTGCCCGTCGGGGTCGGTAGCGAGCAGGGTCGGGCGTTCCAGTAGGTAGTCGCGTAGCGCTATCGGACCCGCCTTTGCGGTAAGTTGGCGGGTAACTGGATTGAGTTGATAGAGTGGCGTACCACCAGCCGCGAACCATACCTGCCCGTTTTTGTCAATCGTTGTTCGCAGATTATAGGATGTAGTTTCTTTTGGCCAGGCAGGTAACTGGCTGGTTGACAGGCCAACATAATTGAGTAACCAGTCGTCGATGAACGAGCGTCGATTGGCGGTATTGTGAAAGGGAGTTGCCCGCAGATTTATTTTATGCACACCGATCAGATCCGTACCCAGCCAGAGCACGTCGGAGCGGTCGATGAACAGCGACACGTACATAGCCGCGCCCCCGGGTGGCGTCAGGGCCTGCAGCCCTTGCGTCTCTGTGTAGCGGAATAGTTGCTGGTCCAGTCTCAGGTACTCGTTTCCCTGACTATCAGCCGTAATTTGCTGCGGCCAGTCCGCCCGCTTGTTTGGGCCCGCCAGCGGATACACCACCGTATGGCCGGTTTTAGGGTTCCAGCGGGTCAGGGTTTGGTTGGTACACAGCCAAAGTTCGCCATTCGGGCGTCGGTAGAGCCGGCGAATGGGGTCAGTCAGCGGTGTTCGGGCTTGGTCATTTCGGGTCGGGTAGCCAACAGGAATGAATTGCCGGGTAGTTGAATCAAACCGGCTCAACCCCCGATCCGTAGCGAGCCAGAGCTGGTTCCAGCCGTCTTCCGCCACGGCAAATGCCGACTGCGTGCCAGGCACTTTCGACCGCGTTGAGTAATGGATAAACCGACGGCTTTTCAGGTCATAACAGCTTAGGCCACTCTGGCGGAAAATAAGCCAAAGCCGCTGGTGCGAATCGGGATAAACGTCGACCAGGGTGTCTTTGGCGAAGGCGCGCTGATAGGCAGGCTCGCGTGAGAGATTGACGAATGTTTCCTGGAGGGGATCGAAGCCATCGAGCCCAAACTGATCATTTTGAATCCAAAGATAACCGTCCGGGGAGATCGACAGCCGGGTCAGACCAGGAGAAGATAAGGAAGGGCGTGGGGTATTCTTAGGCTGAAAAACCTTGAATGTATAGCCATCGTACCGGGCCAGCCCGTCGCGCGTAGCCATCCAGATAAAGCCGCGCTTGTCCTGCGTAATGGCGGGCACGAACGCCTGCGGTAGTCCCTGCCGGGCGGTAATCGTTTCGGGGGCGGGCAGTTGCGCGGGTTGCGCCCTCAGATCGGCGACAATAGCAAGTCCGAATAGTAGAGCCAGCCACCTCTCCGCCAACCACCGCGTACTATGCTGTTGCCGCTGGTCTGTCATGTTACTCCCTGTCAGGTACCTTAACATATGATTACGCAACACCAGACGGGCCACTTCTTTCCGGAAGTGGCCCGTCTGGTGCCGGGAGTAGCTGATTAGTTAGCGTCCAGCTTCGTCAGCTTCGTCGCGTCGAATTCTTCTTCGCTCGCATTCGAATCATTGTTCGGGACGCACACGATGGTCATACCGCCGTTCTTAACCGATTTTACTGTCATGGGTGCTTTTCCTCCCTCCAGCAGTGTGACCACGTCGCCGGGCTGGTAACCTGATTTGTTCTCCATAGTGCGATGTTCCGTTGACAGGTAGCTTTTTGATTAATTACCTAGTACAACCGGAAAACTACCATTCTGTTGATCGCAGTACTTCATAAACGAGGTTTCATCACAAGGGCCTGATGATACAGTAAGCGTACCTGAAATTATCTATGGTTATGCAAAAAACAATATTTGTAACTTGTTGTATATATTTATATGTATAATTCGGTTAGTTTGATCGGTCAACCGAATCGGCCGTACCCGTATTGCCGCTGCGCTTTATTATCCCGTATCCATGCCCGATTATGAAAAATAAGCTACGCGCCTTTATTCGCCTGCGTACAGCCGCTCTGCTGTGTGCTGTCGCCCTGAATGGGTGCCAGCCTGCGGGTACAATCGATCCGCAGCCCGAACCACAACCGGTGGTGCTGGTGAAAGGGGCTTCGTCAACCGTATTGGATGTGACAAGCCGCCAGGTAGTCGTTGATGCCTACACGAAAGAGTTCGCCGGCGTACCGTCCATGAACTGGTCGGGGAACGTCAGCAACTGCAACGAAGGAACGGTGTCGGCTGCGTACATTACGGCACAGGCAAGCCGGCTCAATTTCTACCGGGCCATGGCAGGCATCGATGGTAAGGTCGTCTTTGCCGATTCGTTGAACCGGAAAGCGCAAAAAGGGGTGTTGATGCTGGGTGAAGCGGGCGTGCTGACCCATGCCGTGAAGAAGAGCTGGAAATGCCATTCAATCGAGGGCGAATGGGCCGTCGTTAACTCAAATCTGGCACAGGCGGGCGGCTCGAATCCGGACTTCATTACTCAATACATTGCCGATAAAGGCGATAATAACGCGGATGTTGGTCACCGGCGATGGCTACTATCGCCGGCCGTTACCGTGATGGGAACGGGCAACATACTGCATCCAAAATCGAAGATCGCTTATAACGCGCTGCCGATGAATCTGAGCTCGTTTTCCACCAACCGGATGGCGACGCGTGCCGAATACGTCTGCTGGCCCGTGGCCGGATACAATCCCTATCAGCTCGTATTTCCCCGGTGGTCGTTTCAACTGTCCGGCGCTGATTTTTCGAAAAGCACGGTCAGCGTAACGAAAGAGGGCAAAACAGTACCGGCCACTATCGTCAGCAGTACGGATACGAACTATGGTGACAATGCCCTGATCTGGGAAGTAGAAGCCGTTTCAAAACCCACAACCGATCAGTCATACGATGTGACGATTCAGAACGTCAGGCAAGGCGGGCAGACCCGCTCGTACACCTACACCGTGCGGGTAATCGATCCGTTGTCGAAATAGTCAGCTATCGGTAAACGGGTCGTAGTGTAATTCGTTAAGTGTTTCGGTTGCCAGTCGGTGTACGGTATCCCAGGCGAAAGGCAACCACTGATGCGTGCCCGCATCGAACACCTGCGTGGCCGCCTGACAGGGAAACAGCTTGTAATCGAACTTGGGGTAATTGCTGACGAGGTAGCCGGGATAATAATACTGCTTCTGGTGGTCCTGCGCGTACTGTATTTTTTCCAGCATCAGGTACTTGCCCAGACTGTAGCGGGCGTAGTCGGGGTGGTAGAAATTCATGATTCCGGCGATACTCCGGTTCCCCTGATCGAAAATGCCCATCGCAATCAGTCGCCCGTTGTCACGAATCTCAACCGCCCGCGTGTCAAACTGCGTGTACGCGTTACCGCTTTTGAGCCAGTACGCCACTGATTCGGGTGCGTCGAACGAGACGTTGGCCCGGTACAGCGCGTACAACTGTTCGATCTCATCGGTCAATACGAACGGAGCAATACTGCGCTGAAATATACGGTTGACACGCACCAGCCGCCGTTGTTTCTCGCCCAGAACGACTTCCGGGATCGTCAGCCGGAGCCAGTGAACCGGACAGGCGGTATTGTCGTGCATGATGTACTGGCACGTAAACATGTCCTGATGCATCCGGAAGAAGCCGATGTTCAGATACCAGTCCAGTTCATGTCCTTTCATGGGCAGGTGGGGTGATTTGCGTAGGTACGTACTAAACTAGCAAGAACAACCGAATCGATTGCGGTATCTTTATCCGGTGAAACATGCACTGATCCTGAGTTGCCTGCTGTGGCTACTGATTCTCCGGGGCGGGTACGCCCAGTCAATTCCTGCCGGCGCAACCGGCGTTGATCTGGTTACGGCCCAGCCCGACTCGGCACTGTTCAGGGCGGTATCGGGATTCCTGGAAACGCAGGAATTCGTGATCGAACAGACGGACGAACAAACGTACACGCTGTCGACTGAGTTAAACGAAAATGTTGCGCCGTCGATGCGGGTGCTGGTTAGCGTGGATGGGGGAACAGCCCATTTCACCGCCGAAGGTCGTCCGTCAGACTGGGCCGACACCGACCAGCCGTTCACGCACGAGGGCGAAACCAAAACGGGCTTTCTGGTACTCAACCGTTTGGTTGATCAGTTTGCCCGTTCGTTTGCCAACGCCACCGTCGAGTATGTCGCGCCTTAACCCGGTGTGACGTCGGCAACTCCCTGCTCCTGTTCCTGCTGCTGCCGTACCTGCTGCCCGATGGGTATGTATTCCACTTCGCAGGGGTACCCAAACAGGCAGTTGCTTTTGATCTGCTCGGCCACGCGCGCCGGTACCAGACTTTCCCAGCCGTCGCGCCCTTCCTGAATCATTTCCAGCACGGCATCGGTCGAAATATGCAGGTTCTCTTCGTTGTAGTTGCGGATAGCCTCGATCTTGTCGTTGCGAATCAGGTACTGATACAGCGGTTCCAGCGTGGGCGGCAGCTTGAAATCTTCGCAGCTGTAAATGGCCCCGTCGCGCAGCGTAGGATAAACAAACAGCTTGATCTTACGGCTGAACAGCATGGCAAACGATTCCAGAATACCGCCCGGCAGGAATTCGTAATGCCCCTCATCGAAAATGTATTCCAGATTGGGAATACCGACGACCAGCCCGCACTTGAGCCGCGTGAGCCGGGCCAGATACGCGACCAGCTTGTAATATTCTAAATAGTTGGAAATCATCACCGCCAGTCCCATCGAACACAGAATATCGACGCGGTCGAGGAAGTCCTTTTCGTCAATGCCCTGCTCGTTGGCTTTTAGATTGTGCAGGGTCAGCTCGGCCATCGAGATGACCCGGTTTTCATCAACGTCGTCTTCGGCCATAAACTGCTTCTGACTGTTCTCGATCATATCGAGCTGCACGTTAGTCAGTGGGCGCAGGCGGCCACGCATCACCAGAATGTGCTTCTTGTACAGCGCTTCCGACGGTTGCAGGGCCTGCCCGTCGGGTCCGAACAGGGCCGCATCGGTAAAGCCGTTCTTGACCAGATGCAGCGTCATCAACCGATTGTCGACGGTCGCGAAATCGGGACCGCTGAACCGGATCATGTCAATCTGTATGCGCTCCGGTGACAGATCGTCCATGAGCGACAGCACCAGCGTTTCGGGCGTTTTGGCGTAGTAATAGCAGCCGTAAATCAGGTTGACGCCGATGACGCCCAGCGCCTGCTGTTGCAGCACGTTCTCGTTGTCGAGCATCCGGACGTGAATGATCACGTCATTATAACCCGACTGGGGGGTTAGCTGAAACCGGCACCCGATCCAGCCGTGGGCTTCGTTGGTTTTCTGATAGTTAAGCGCAACAACGGTATTGGCGAAGGAAAAAAACGTGGTGTCAGGCCCCCGCTTTTCGGCCAGTCGTTTTTCGAGCAGGGTGTATTCCTTACTCAGCATCTTGACCAGCCGTGATTCGACCACGTACCGGCCGCTTTCTTCCACGCCGTAGATCGAGTCGCTGAAGGTCATGTCGTAGGCCGACATGGTTTTGGCAATCGTGCCCGACGCACCACCCGCTTTGAAGAACATGGCGGCCGTTTCCTGTCCCGCCCCAATTTCGGCAAAGGAGCCATAAATACGGCGGTCGAGGTTGATGCGTAACGCCTTCTGCTTGGTGCCTATATTCTTGTCGTACATTGGAACTGCTAGCTTACTGACGAATTGACCGATCAAATATACGTAACCGGTCTGCGTCTTTCTGTGTTGCCGTATTGGTCAATACAAGGCAATAATTGGACTAAAAAGATAGCTGATCGTTTAAACGCAGAAAGGCAGACCGTAGCCTGCCTTTCTGAAGGAGTTAAACCGAGCTACCGTTTTTTGAGGGATGGGATTGCCTGCTCGTCGACAAACATATTGCTACCCCCCGCTTTTTTAGAAACGGACGAGAATACATCCTGTTGTACACCAACATCGGCAGTAGCGGCCCGGCGACCTGACCGCGCACCGGTGATCTGATACATGGCTTCGTTGAGCAGCGTCTCACGCGTATCGCCAAATGGCAGCGGGTTCAGCGGCTCGAACTTGACCACGTTAGGCGCAAACCCCGCCGTGTAATCCGACTCGCCTTTCGAGTTGAAAATCTTGACAATGATGGGCTGCATACCCCACTGAATCCGGTTCGTCGGATCATAGATTGTGCGCGAACCAACGTTTTTGCCCACTGTTGTATCGCCAACAATAACAACGTTCATAAATGGCTTTAAACCATTGATAACTAACTCACTGGCCGAAGCTGTTCCGCTACCTGTAAGTATAAATACCCGTTGAAGACTGCTACCAATGTTGTTTGCCTTGCTGCGGAATTTGTAACTGAGCTGATCCGCAACTCCTTGTGCCTGGTAAGCAGCCATAAAATTTTTGTTCAGCTCATACCGAGCAAAAACCGTGGACGTACTAGCGTTTGGGCTGATGAGACTAGCCATATTGATAGCCGATCCGACGTTACCCCCTGGGTTGTAACGCAAATCGAGAACAAGCTCATTGACCCCCCGCGATTTAAACTTGCCAAACACAGCGTCGACTTTATTGTCAAAGGTATTGTCTGTGACGCGCGTTGTTGCGTTGTACACGCCGGGAATAAACTGGTTGTAAACGAGGTACCCTATTTTCTTCGAGCCAACCGTATAAGTCGAGTCGAAGAGTACGGGGTCTTCCTGAAATACAACGGCTGTAACTGATTTCGTGATTTCGCTGTCGACTAATCCAGTGCTACCAATCGTACCGAACGTGTATGTTTTTGTATCGCCTGTCGCTGAGAGTACTGACTGATAGTTGCTGGTTGTCAGCCGCGATCCGTTGACTTTATAGAAGATGTCTCCGCGTTTGATGCCTGCCTTGTCAGCGGGTGAACCGGGCAACACATAGATAACACCCCCAACGATCTCGGTGCGAGCACTCGACCGGTAGCCTAAACGAAACTCGAAGCCCTCCGTTTTGCTCTGTCCACCCAGGCTGGCGCTCAGGTCAGCTGCGCTTTGAGCAATCCAGGAGAACCGATCACCGTCTCTGTTTGTCGTTGCATTGTATTTGTACAGGATCGAATCGAAGAAGCCTCCGGGGCCTCCGGTTTGCAGCGACTTATCGGGATTGGCCGGAATTTTGTCGTTCCAGTAATAATAGATTCGCATGGAATCCAGCACCCAGTTGTTAACCTCCAGCGTCGAAACCGATGAGGTCGTGGTCGTTGACGTCGTAGAAGTGGTTGTCGAGGGCGCAACGTCGGGTTCACGCTTACAGGACGAAAGCACAACGGTACCGAATGCTGCGACAAGCAGTGTCTGTCGTAGAGCGCTGATAAAGTGCATAGAGTAAGTTGGAAAGTGCCTAAGTGTATAGGCTATAAACGTACAAGATAGTCACTATAGTTGCCAACTACACAAGCATTTTTACGCATAGTCCTATTTCCCGCCTATGTAGTGCTGATAGGAGATAACTACGCAGTGAGTATGCCATTGCCGGTAGGTCGGTATCGATGGTAAAGCCACTGTTTGTCAGCTGAATGCATCTTCGATATGCCGAATGCGCTGCGCACTGCCCGACACCAGAATGGCGATAATGTCGAACCGCACGTCGTGGTGCCAGTTATGGGTGAAAATGTAGTGTTCAGCCGCCTTCATCACCAGCCGGGCTTTGGTGTAGGAAACGAACTCTTCCGGATTGCCAAAAGCGGTGCCGGTGCGTGTTTTGACCTCGACAAATACTAGTAGTTTGCCCCGCTGCGCAATCAGGTCGATTTCGGCATGCTGGTAGCGAAAATTGGTTGTCAGGATATCGTAGCCTTTTTCGCGGAGAAAACGGGCGGCTTCGGCCTCACCCTGTCGGCCGGTTTCGTTGTGTTGTGCCATTGGTTCGTATGGTGTGGAAAATCCGAACGAAGCCCGCTTCCAGCCTGTTATACAGTAGCGACGCATCGCGGAGTTGTAAAACAATGAATAGTGTACTGAATAAGCAAGTCGCCGTGCGGCACCTGGGAAAAGTTGGTTATCAGGATGCCTGGGATGAACAGGAACGATTGTTTGCCGACATCGTAGCCACGAAACTGGCCAACCGAAACCGGTCGGTTGAGTTGCACGAGCCGACCGCCAATTACCTGCTGTTTTGTGAGCATCCACCCGTGTACACGATGGGTACGAGCGGGCACGAAAGCCACCTGCTGATCGACGAAGCGCGGCTGGCCAGTGAGTATGGCGCAACGTTCTACAAGATTCGGCGCGGGGGCGACATTACGTACCACGGCCCTGGTCAACTGGTCGGATATCCCATTCTGGATCTGGAGAATTTTTTCACCGATATTCATCAGTACATGCGGTTGCTGGAAGAAGGCATCATCCTGACACTGGCCGACTACGGCCTGACGGCGGGTCGTATCGATGGATTAACCGGTGTGTGGCTCGACTTCGACGGAGGCACACGACCCCGTAAAATCTGCGCGATGGGCGTGAAGGCGAGCCGCTGGGTAACGATGCATGGCTTCGCGTTGAACGTCAATACGGATTTGTCGTATTTTAACCATATTGTGCCTTGTGGTATCGCCGACAAGGCCGTGACGTCGCTGGCGGCTGAACTGGGCCATGATGTGCCGCTGGCTGAGGTTGCCGAACGGGTGCGCTATCACTTGGGCAATCTGTTTGCCTTTGTGTATTGAATCGACTGCCTGCACCGGAATCAGAGTTGTCAGACAGTCAGGGTCCGTTGAAGCCGGGCCACCAAGAATGCGGAAACGAGTATGAAGAAAGACATAAATTTTTTGCCCGTTGAGGGCGTACAGGTAGCGATTGCCCGGCAGGAAAACGAACTGGGGCAGTACGACTGGCGGGTGTTTATCCTCAACCAGAACGACGCGCCGATCACGAACGTGTTTGTGACCTCGAAAGGCTACGGACAGAAAGATGACGAAGAGCAGAAGACGTCGACGCTGCGGCACTTTTTTGCCGAGATCAAGCCGGGCGGACATGAGATTGTTGAAACGATCATGCCCGACGTGTTTCATCTCAATAATGAGTACTGGGTCAGCTATTTTATTGGCGACCAGATTTTTGACAAAAAATTCATCTTTGTCCCGGACAGCATCATCGAGGAAAACCTCGCAACGGTGCCGTTACTGGGGCTGGAAGGAATTTTACACGCATAACTTTTACAGGTGTACGGTTTACAGTATACAGTTTTCGGTGGTCCAATAGGCCGCTAATTCACGACAAGATAGTTTGCCGCCGAATGGACCGAAAACTGTAAACCGAATACCGTAAACCGCCAAACATGAAAAAACCAAAACAAACTAAATACACACGCCCGGAGGGGGCGGGCGGTGGCCGGTCGGCTACGAGCCGCACCCGCGAGAAAGGTGCCGAACGGGCGTCTTCCCGCAATGCCGTTCGGTCGGGTGATGTGTTTCTGGACGAGCTGAAAAACGACATTATGGCGTTTTTTCAGATCAACGATGGCGAATCGTTCACCATTGAACAGATAATCGACCACTACGATACCGGCGACCGGCGCGTACAATTGATGATGTACGGCCTGATTGCCGAACTGGTAAAGGAAAAAGCGCTGGTGCGTAATCCCGACGGGTCGTACAGCGCCGAGCCGGAGGCCAATACCGTGGAAGGCACGGTCGATCACGTTAACTCGCGCTTTGCGTTCGTTAGCCCGATCAGTCCGCTGGGTACCCGTGCCGACCGCGATAATGACATTTGGGTATCGACCGATGACCTGCACGGGGCTGTCGACGGCGACCGCGTCAAGGTGGTACTGTTTACCGATTCACGCAACCGTAACCGGCGTACGGAAGGTAAAGTCGCCAGTATTGTCGAGCGGGGACGTACCGAACTGGTCGGCCGCATCGAGGTATGGGATACCTACGGCTTTGTCATTCCCGATAGCCGGAAGATCTACGACGATATTTTCATCCCGAAAGACAAGCTGGGGGCTGCCAACGATGGCGAAAAAGTCATTGTCCGCATCACGAAGTTTCCCGACCCCTACAGCAGCAAACAGCGCTTTGAAGGCGAAGTCGCCACGGTGCTGGGCGTAGCCGGGCAGAACAACACCGAGATGCACGCCATCCTGGCTGAGTTTGGCCTGCCCATCGACTTTCCGGCCGATGTCGAAGCCGAAGCCGAGACCATTCCGACCAGGATTCTGAAGAAGGAAATCAACAAACGGCGCGACATGCGCGAGGTGACGACCTTCACCATCGACCCCGTCGATGCGAAAGACTTTGACGATGCGCTGTCGGTGCAGTTTCTGGACAACGGTAACTACGAAATTGGTGTACACATCGCCGACGTAACGCACTACGTAACCCCCGGTTCGCGGCTGGAGGAAGAAGCGTTTAAACGGGCCACGTCGGTATATCTGGTGGACCGGGTTGTGCCGATGCTGCCGGAAAAGCTGTCGAACGGTCTGTGTTCGCTACGCCCGAACGAAGATAAGCTGACGTTTTCGGCTGTCTTTGAACTGACACCCGACGCGAAAATCGTGAAGGAATGGTTCGGCCGGACGGTGATTCATTCGAACCGTCGGTTCAGCTACGAGGAAGCGCAGGACATTCTCAACAACAGTAACGGTGATTACCTGTCGGAGCTGCAACTGCTGAACGAACTGGCGTACAAACTGCGCGACGAGCGGTTCAAAAACGGCGCTATCAATTTCGAAACGGTAGAGGTCCGGTTTAAACTCGATGAGAATGGCGTGCCGCTGTCGGTCTATCCGAAGCTGCGGCAGGACACCAACAAGCTCATCGAAGAATTTATGCTGCTGGCCAACAAGCGCGTTGCCGAGTTTGTGCATCAGCTGTCGAAGAAAGGCGAGGAGAACACGATGGTGTATCGTATCCACGAAGGCCCCGACCGCGACCGACTGCAACTGTTTGCCGATTTCGCCGGTCGTCTGGGCTATAAACTCAAACTGGACGACGAGCATCTGTCGGGGTCGATGAACAAGTTTATGGCGACCATCGAAGGAAAGCCGGAAGCAAGTATGCTATCGCAGCTGGCAATCCGGACGATGTCGAAAGCACGGTACAGCACCGAAGACATTGGCCACTTCGGCCTTGGGTTCCGCCGGTATTCGCACTTCACCTCGCCGATCCGTCGCTACCCCGATATGATGGCGCACCGTCTGTTGCAGCATTACCTGAGCAAGGGCAAACCCGAAGCGCGGGAGCCGCTGGAGGAACAGTGTAAGCACGCGTCGGCGCGGGAGAAAATGGCCTCGGACGCCGAACGCGCCAGTATCAAGTACAAGCAGGTCGAGTTCATGAGCCGGATGGATACCGACAAGACCTTCGAAGGCGTTATTTCGGGTGTTACGGAGTTCGGTATTTTCGTGGAGATCACGGAGAACAACTGCGAAGGGCTTGTGCGAATGCAGGATCTGAGCGACGACTTTTACGAGTACGACAAAGACAATTTCCGCATTGTCGGGCAGCGGTCGAAAAAGATGTACACCTTCGGTGATCCGGTCGTGGTGCGCGTAAAGGAAACCAACCTTGCCCGGCGCAGCATGGACTACATTCTCGTCAGCGACAAGGCGGGTCGGGTAACCGATGCGGGTAATAAAAACGCGTCGCGCTCTAACCGCGATCGTCGGTCGGCACAGGTATCGGCCGGTCGGAAGTCGGGCGGTGGCCGGAACGGGGCCGCTGCCAAAGGCGAAAACCGGCGGGGTGGCCGGGGACGGCGGTAGGCGAATAAGAGAAAAAAGACAATAGAAGAAAGACGTAAGACAAAAGAACGCGTTGTGTCACCAGCATGCTGTTCTTTTGTCTTACGTCTTTCTTCTTTCATCTATAACGACGCTATGGATCTTTGCTTTGCTACAAATAACAAGAATAAACTGGCTGAAGTATCGGCTCAATTGGGCGATGCCTTCGTGCTGAAAACGCTGGCCGATATTGGTTGTACCGATGAATTGCCAGAAACCTCGGGTACGATACCGGGTAATTCCCGGCAAAAAGCCGATTACGTCTGGAAACAGTTCGGCGTGTCGTGCTTTGCCGATGACTCGGGACTGGAGGTCGACGCACTGGATGGCGAGCCGGGTGTCGACTCGGCGTTCTATTCGGGGAGCCGCGATGCGGGGCAGAACATCCGGAAAGTGTTGACCAGGTTACAGGATAAAGCCAGCCGTAAGGCGCGGTTCGTTACCGTATTTACGCTGGTTTTGCACGGCCTTGAACACCAGTTTGAGGGGGCGATTAACGGAACGATCGTCGATGAGCCGCGCGGCACGGGCGGTTTTGGCTACGACCCTATTTTCCTGCCCGATGGCTACGATCAGACGTTCGGCGAAATGACACCGGAACAGAAGCGAACGATCAGTCATCGTTCCCGTGCGCTGGCAAAGATGGTAGCGTACTTACAGAAGCAGGTAAACGTGTAGATTTGTCTGCTGCGTGTCCCTGTCGAGAGGTGACAGAAGTCGTTCTCCTGTTCTCCAAGGTCTGTGTCTTCACAGACCTACGTCCGGCCGGTGCCGTTAGACTACCCCCCGCCCCCTGAAGGGGGAGGAATTCGAGCACAAACTTCTCCCCCTTCAGGGGGCGGGGGGTAAACAACTTCTCTCCTATGTCTTCACAGCCACCGGGATAACGAACATGGGACAAACAACTACGCAACGTTCGGAGTCCGGCGCGATACCAGCCCCGCGATAGCCAGCCCAACAGCCGCAACGGCACCCGCACTGGCGACGATCAGGATGCCCTGATTCGCTTGGTGTTTTACGGCAATGGCAGCATAGGCCCAGGCAAACACCAGTATGTACGCCACACTCCGGTAGCGGTTGAACAGATAGGTGCCAACGACCAGCCCGACAATCAGGACACCTTCAGCCCAGGTGCTTTCGGAAAGACCCGACAGCGGGAAATTGCTGGCTTTCAGGTAGACGGTGATGTTTAGAATTGTCGCAACGGTAAGCCAGCCGAAATACAGCAGAAACGGTATCCGGGCCAGCCACGTTTCCTGCGTAGGGGCGGGATCGGGGATGTCTAACCTAGGGTTGATCTCCAGTTTCTCGACGACCATCAGCAGGCTGAAGAACATCAGCAGAATGACCAGCAGCGCCACGCCAATCCGCTCCTGATTGAAGATCGGACTCCAGACTGCGTTGCAGATGGCGTTAAGAATGATCCACGGTCCGGCAGCACGGAACCGGCGGTTTGTTGCCTGCGCGGGAAGTGCCTGATAGACTGCGAAGATTAATAGGCCCAGAAAAATCAAGCCCCAGATCGAAAAGGCGTAACCAGCCGGTGTGATTAGTGTCGGATATTTCGCCGACACCTCGCCGTTGGTCTGACCCCCGAAGGCACCTGTGTTTGATAAAGCGTTCACCACGATCAGGCCAACGATCGTGACGACAATCAGTACTTGTCGAAGTTTGTCGTTCATAAAAAAGCCGGTATCAATGACAATAACGAGCCGCTGTCTGACCAGCAGGCAGATTATGTCATCGATAAACTACGGCTAGGCTAACATGTTCCGGCAGTACGCCAGACATTTTTTCACTTCTGCCACCGAGGTCGAGCCTTCCGGCACTTTGTACTCCAGCTCGACGGTGGCAGGGAAAGTGTACTTCTGTTCCCGCATCAGCGTCAGCACCTGCTTCAGGGGGGTGTCGCCCTGACCCCACGGTAGATTTCCCTTGCCGTGGTCGGGTCCCTGCCGGTCTTTGATGTGCATACTGGCAATGCGGGTATGATGCGCCCGGATGAATCCCAGCGGGTCGGGCTGACCAGCCGCAATGTAGTGCCCCAGGTCGAAGTTGATGGCGTTGGCGGGCGACTGTGCAAGGGCGGTATCCCAGAAAGTGGGCGTCTGCTGTTCGTGCCCGTGGTAGGCGACCCGAATCCCGTTCTTCTCGGCCAGTTTACCCAGCTTGAGTGTATGCGCGTCGTTGCCCGGATGCTCCAGTGTGACCTGATTGGCACCCAACTGCTTAGCCGCCTGCATGCCGTAGGTGATTTCTGCATCAGAACTGTTCATGCCGAACGCATCGGGTTTAAACCCGTAAATCGTTACCCCCGCCTGATTGTACTGCTTTCGCAACTGGGCAAACTTGTCCATCGGGGCCGATAGCCGCCATTTGGTCAGCTCGGCGCGGTAGGCTTTGGTTTGTGCATCGGCATCAGCCAGTTGTTTCTGCTCGTCGTCGGTCAGCGTCTGGTTCTCGCGACGCTTGCGCATGAGTGGAAAAATAGCCTGCATGTTCACCGGATTCTTCGGCGCACCGGCAAACGTTTCGGCTGGTCCGCCCATCAGCTCGATGGCGCTGATCCCACAGTCGAGCACGTATTGCAAGGTCGCGTCGGCGCTTTGGTCGGGCATATCGCGGAACGAGTAGGTAATCGTGCCGATCTGTACCCCGCCGATCCGGGAGTTGGGTTTGTCGCCCAGATTACGGGTGAGGGCGGGGGCTCCGAAGAGCTTGCTGTTGCTGAGTACAACGCCGGACAGCAGAGCGGCCGTTGCGCTTATGAACTGACGACGCGTTGGCTGATTTTGCATAAGGCAAGGCTGTTTAGGACGTAAAGCGATTAGATTGTGCCGGAAAATTTGGCCATTGCGTATTATTGTAGAACGAATGCTGGCCACGAGGTCAGAAGATACTTTATGGCAGTTCCTACCCATCCGTCTCCCGTACAGTCGACCCCGGTCGGTTTGTTTAGTTTACCCGTCATCGTGGCGGCTCTCGGTTACTTTGTCGACATCTACGACCTGCTGCTGTTCGGTATCGTGCGCGTGCCGAGTCTGAAAGATCTGGGCTTGGATGCCGAGCAGATTTCCAGCGTCGGTACGTCGATTATGAACTGGCAAATGGGTGGTCTGCTGATCGGCGGTATTCTCTGGGGCGTGCTGGGCGACAAGCGGGGCCGGCTGTCGGTGCTGTTCGGCTCGATCATTACGTATTCCATCGCCAACATTGCCTGTGGCTTTGTGAAGCAGGTAACGTTTATGGACCCCGTGACCTACTACGCCCTGATGCGATTCATCGCCGGTGTCGGCCTGGCGGGTGAGTTAGGGGCCGGCATTACGCTGGTCAGCGAAGTGCTGCCGAAAGAAAAGCGGGCCATCGGTACGTCGCTGGTGGCAGGTATCGGGTTGTCGGGCGCGGTCGTGGCGTACTTCACCGTCAAACTGTTCGACTGGCAAACGGCTTTTCTGGTCGGTGGCGGGCTGGGTGTCGGACTCCTGCTGATGCGCGTCGGCGTGGTCGAATCGGGAATGTTCAAGGACGTCAGTGCCCAGTCACACGTCAGCCGGGGTAATTTCTTTGCTTTCTTTACCAATGCCGACCGGCTGAGTCGCTATCTCAAATGCATCGGCATCGGTCTGCCGACCTGGTTTGTCATCGGGATTCTGGCCACATTCAGCAATGAGTTTGGTCGGGCGCTGGGTATCGCCGAAGAAATTCAGCCGGGACTGGCGATCATGTGGTGTTACGTCGGTCTGGCCGTTGGCGATCTGGCCAGTGGATTTATCAGTCACGCCCTGTCGTCGCGGAAACGGGGCGTTGCCCTGCTGATGAGTATAGCGCTAGTATTTAGTCTGCTGTATCTGTACGCGGGCGTCGGCAGTGCCACCACGCTGTATGCGCTTTGCCTGGCAGCGGGTGTCGGTATCGGCTACTGGGCCATGTTCGTGACAATCGGTGCCGAACAGTTCGGAACAAACCTCCGGGCTACGGCTGCTACGACCATTCCCAACATGGTACGCGGGCTGGTGATTCCGATGACACTAACTTATCAGCTATTGAAGCCTTCGCTGGCTGTTGTCAATGCCGGTGCTGTCGTTGGTCTGATTAGTTTTATCCTAGGCTTCTATTCCGTTCTGACCATTCCCGAAACCCACGGTAAAGACCTCGACTATCTGGAGGAGTAGCGTTGAGGACGAGTCAGTCGAAGCGGCTGATTTAGTCGTAGCTGATCTGAATGATCTCCATCACTTGCTTCCCGCCCGGCGTAGGCCATTCAAGGGCGTCGCCGATCTGTTTTCCCTGTAACGCCCGGGCCAATGGTGCCGTAAACGCAATCAGCCCTTTCGTTGCATTGGCTTCGTCGACACCCACGATGGTGAACTGCCGCTTAGTCCCATCCAGCTTGCCACCGCGTATAGACAGGTCGACAGTGGCCCCGAAGCGAACGTGGTCCTGCTCGTGCGTATCGACCACTTTGGCGCTGGAAATCCGTTCGTTCAGGTTAGCGATGTTCCCGTTCAACAGGGCAAGCTGTCGGCTACGCTCATTTTCGTCGTCGGCCTGTGTGCCTTGCAGATGGGCGCGCTGCGTCTCCAGATCGTCAAGTTCCGTGCGCAACAACGTGAGTCCGCGTGGCGTGACGTAGTTGGGCGTACCCGGTGGGAGCGGGGCCCGTGCCGGAATCACGACGGGTGCGTCGGCCGTTTCATTTTTTAGAAAAGCACTGCTCATGGGTCAGGCAACGAAGCACAGTATGGCTTTGCCGCTCTGGGAAACAGCCCGTGTCCGGCAATTGTTGCAGCGGGTTACCCCCCAGCCCCCTGAAGGCAGGGCTGTTAAGTTCTTGATTTGATACTACCAGAAGCCAAATTTCCTTCGGCTAACAATACCCCCCGCCCCCTGAAGGGGAAGAAATTAGCACACGATTTTCTCCCCCTTTAGGCTAATCTTGTAGGGGTTTTGAAAACGAGTAAATTTGGTGACACAACCCCCAACAAAATGAGTGAATTCAGTCAGATGACACGCTTTCGGCCTC
>NZ_PVTE01000021.1 GCF_003002825.1 Spirosoma oryzae
TGGTATTGCTACCCGCTCGACTTGCATGTATTAGGCCTGCCGCTAGCGTTCATCCTGAGCCAGGATCAAACTCTCCATCGTAAATATTGTGTGATAGAATAAATTCTATCGTTGTCATTAGCCTTAATCGGTGCTAACCTATTGATGTCAACATGTCAAAGAACGGTCTCTCTTTCGAGATGGAGGCCAACCGTTGTCGGCCTTTCTTATATTTGGGAGTGCAAAGGTACAACACTCATTCTTTCTTGTCAAGGAAAAGTTGAAAAATATTTTTGTCAACTTTTAAACTTGTCCCCAGTAACTTATTGATAAAAAGGCAATTGAGTTGCTTTCGTCTGCCTTTCTTTCGATTTGGGAGTGCAAAGGTACTCAGCTATTCTGCTCGATGCAAGCTTTGTTCAGAAAAAACTTAAAAATTATTTCCCCTGCATAAATGGATAGTCGATAGAACGGGGCGATACGTAGGTTTCCTTGATCGTACGCGCTGACACCCAGCGATATAGGTTCAACGCTGATCCAGCTTTATCGTTCGTACCCGATGCACGCGCTCCGCCGAATGGTTGTTGCCCCACCACCGCTCCCGTCGGTTTGTCGTTTATGTAGAAGTTTCCAGCCGACTCACGCAGTCGGTTTGTCACGTGTTCCACAACAGTCCGGTCCTTCGAGAAGATGGAACCAGTCAGTGCATAGGGCGATGTTGAATCAACAAGATCAAGAATAGCGTCGAACTGCTCCGGCTCATAAACATAGACTGACAGTACAGGGCCGAATATCTCTTCGCACATGGTACGGTAAGTAGGATCGTTGACGCGGAGCACGGTTGGCTCAACGAAGTACCCGATCGTATCATCGCAGATCCCCCCCGCCACCACAGTAACGCCAGCTGCCGTCTTAGCCGTTTCGATGTATTCGCTTATCTTCTCAAATGAACGTTTGTCAATGACAGCGTTGACGAAGTTGGTGAAGTCTTCCACACCGCCCATCTTAACTTTACTAAGCGTCGCTTTTAGGCCTTCCTCGACAGCTGGCCACAGTGTGGTTGGAATGTAGGCTCTGGAAGCTGCGGAGCATTTCTGGCCCTGATACTCGAATGCACCCCGAACCAGGCCAGTTACGACTTCATCCACATGGGCTGACTCATGCACGACGACGAAGTCTTTCCCTCCTGTCTCACCGACAATACGGGGGTAAGACCGGTATTTGTGGATGTTTGCTCCTATCGTTGCCCAGATTGTCTGGAAAACTTTGGTGCTGCCTGTAAAGTGAATACCTGCAAAATCACGGTGGTTGAAGATAATATCGCCGGCAACAGGCCCATCTACGAATATCAGGTTGATGACACCATCTGGTAAGCCAGCTTCATTAAAGACATCCATAATCACCTTGGCCGATAGTGCCTGCGTATAGGCAGGTTTCCACACGATGGTGTTGCCCATCAGCGCGGCAGACGCAGGTAGGTTTCCGGCAATGGCGGTAAAGTTGAATGGCGTCAATGCGAAAACAAACCCTTCCAGTGGCCGGTATTCCAGTCGGTTCCAGATGCCCGGTGATGAGTTAGGCTGCTGCCGGTAGATTTCGTCGGCATAATGAACATTGAATCGCAGGAAATCGATCAGTTCACAGGCAGCGTCGATTTCAGCCTGATACGCATTTTTCGATTGCCCCAGCATGGTTGCCGCATTGATCCGTGCCCGGTATGGACCCGCAATCAGATCAGCGGCTTTCAGGAAAATACTGGCCCGGTTTTCCCAGCTAAGCGAAGCCCATTCTGCTTTTGCACTGAGCGCAGCCGAAATTGCCTGGTTTACGTGGTCTCCATTTCCCTCATAGAAGTAGCCCAGTGTATGCTTATGATCGTGGGGAGGGCTTATACGCAGTTTATGATTGGTACGAACAGCCTGTCCATTGATAATCATCGGAACATCGGTTTCGACTGAACGGTAGGCTGCTAACGCTTCTTTGACAGCTGCCTTCTCAGGAGAGCCGGGGGCGTACCCTTTTACTGGCTCATTTACAGGAGCCGGAATAGTGAAATTACCAAATGACATAACGACGTGTGTTTACGGTAGCTGATATGCTGCCGGATCGGATGAAGTGATCAGACCGCAAAAGTATAACGTTACCCGTACAGAATGTTATCCCGACAGGCTGGTATTGTCGGCTGCATTGCTGCGTAGATGCTTAATTTTCCGAACTTTGTCTCAATATCAGCTACTAACACATGCGGTTTTATAGTACAAACAGTCCTACCAGTACCGTTTCGGCGGAGGAGGCTCTCTTCCATAGTATGCCGGCAGATAAGGGGTTATACATGCCCACTCCCCTCCCCAAACCGGGTCGGGCCTTTTTCGATGCATTAGCCGACAAATCTTTAGCCGACATTGGCTTTGCCATCAGTCAATTATTCTTCGGTGACGAAATCAGCGAGCAGGATTTGTATGCGATCAACCAACGCGCTTTTTCATTCGACACCCCTGTTATCAACTTACGTGACGAGCTGGGTATACTGGAGCTTTTTCATGGCCCTTCGTTAGCTTTCAAAGACGTTGGTGCTCGGTACATGGCGGCTATGATGTCGCACTTTTCAAAACGTAACGACAAAGAAGTACACATTTTGGTCGCTACCTCCGGCGATACGGGTGGAGCGGTAGCCATGGGTTTTCATAATGTACCCGGCGTTCGTGTGTCGATTCTGTATCCCACCGGGCGGGTTAGTGATTTGCAGGAAAAGCAGCTGACTACGCTGGGGGGCAACATACAGGCGTTTGAAGTGGCCGGCTCGTTCGATGATTGTCAGGCTATTGTAAAACAGGCCTTTCTCGACAAAGAACTGAATAGTCAGCTAGCGCTATCATCGGCTAATTCTATCAACATCTTCCGGCTTATTCCACAGGGCTTTTATTACGTTCGGGCGTACGGACAGGTTCGGGATGCGGGCAAGCCGGTTGTCTTTTCAACACCCAGCGGCAATTTCGGTAATCTGAGCGCCGGAGTTCTGGTTCAGCAGATGGGTTTACCCGTGCACCACTTTGTGGCAGCTACTAACCTCAATCAGGTTGTCCCGTCCTACATCAAGTCTGGTGTTTATGCGCCGATGACTACGGTTGCAACGATCTCCAATGCGATGGATGTTGGCGCACCCAGCAACTTCGTACGGCTTGCTCACCTACACGGCGATCAGCACGACGCATTCCGAACGAATATATCTGGCTACTACTTCGACGATGAGCAGACCCGGCAGGAGATGAAGCGTTTGCACGATCAATATAATTATGTAGCCTGTCCCCATACGGCAATAGGTGTACTTGGGCTTGAGCAATACCGTAAGGAATCAGGCGAATCGTTTACAGGTGTAGCCCTGGCTACGGCGCATCCGGCGAAGTTTAAACCACTCGTTGAGGAAGTAATCGGTAGGCCGGTCGCCGTACCGGAGCGGCTCGCTGTTATGGCTGATCAGACCAAACGCAGCATTCAGATCGACAACGATTACGAGTCGTTTAAAGAGGCCTTTCTTCAGGCCGTATAATCAGCAAAAAGGGGCCGGATTTTGAATCCGGCCCCTTTTTGTTAATTCACAGTATCGCCCCTTAGCGCCCGGAATCGTTTTCGCGACTCGGCGCCGTGTATACTTCCCGGATATTGGGCCAGTACCTTCTGGTAAGCCTCCATAGCAGCGGACTTGTCTTTAAGTTGTTCTTCGTAAATTTTACCCGTTAGAAACTGCGCATCATCACCCAAGATATCAGTGGCATATTTAGTCGTTACCACCTTCAGGTCGTCCAGTGCTTCCGTTGTTTTACCTTGTCGGAGATAGGTATTTGCGCGTAACCAGAGTATCTCGTCCGCCAGGCTATGGTCACCGTATTTTTTCCACAGCTGGTTGAGTTTATCCACAGCCTCGTCGGTTTTATTCTGGAAAAGTAGCAAATCGACAGCCGCATACTCACGCATCGCAGCTTCCGTGCTATCCATACCCGTGTTGTCCACAATTAGCAGACTCAACTGTTCAGCATCGTTGGCAATTTCGCGGGAGGTGGCCAGCTTGAGCACGTCCAGAATGTCTTTCGATACGGTAAAGTCGCCTTTGTAATAGTGAAGCTTCGCATTTTTCAGCTTGGCTTCATAACCAAGCAGCTCTTCTTTCTCCGACTTTTCCACTTGTGCGTATAACAATGTGGATTCCCAGGGCTCTCCTTTCAACAGAAAGATATCGCCCTTGTCAAGTTTGCACTTATCCACAAAACTACGGTCAGTTTTCCCCAGCCCAATGGCCATATCGAGAACTGTTATCGCTGTGTCTTTGCTGTCAAGGTAATTAGCGTACAAATTAGCCGTGCTTCGGAGGGCTTCCAGCGTCTTACCGTTTAACCCCAATTCCTGAACCATCTTCTGGTAGTCGGCGATCAGCTTCCGAATTTCAACCTTATCAACAGGGTACGTATTTTTCACCTGTTCCTCCCGGGCGTTGATCACCAACCGCCGAGCAAATGGATACAGCTGCCCTTGTGGATAAGTTGTGCATATATAGTCAAATGCATCAGATGCCGTTTTGTATTCTTTGTTGTTAAACGCTAAAGCACCCAGTTCATACACACGGTTGCCTGCCAGCTTAAGACGTTTATCCGTGGCTTTCTCCAGTAATAGTGCCCGGCTGAACTTCTGCTTCTGGGTATAGAACCAGATAAGCATGTCATTGTAAGCTAACTCGCTGGGCTCTTTCTGTATTCGCTCGTACAGCACCTTCTCAATGAGTGGCTCGTCCTTCGTATTGATATAACTCTGGAGATTAGCAAACGCAGCTTCTTTCTTATCCGATTGCTTGGCCGTATTAATGCTTTCATCGATAGCCTTTACTGTTTGGCCCGTGGCTTTGTATAAAGCCATCAGCTCGTCGCTAAACGCCATCGGCGACTGACTCACCTCCCGACCTGTCTCAAAGCTTACAATCGCCCATTTCGATTCACCGACGTCCCGGAAGGCGCTCGCCAGTTGTTCGAGCTTCACTGTCGATACCCGCGCCGATTTAACAGCCGCCATAAATTCTTTACTGGCTAGCGTGGTATCTCCTTTTTGCTGGGCCAGCTGCCCTAGTAGTAATTCACAAAATGGTTTACTGGCTTCGTTACCGCGCACCTGCTGCCGCAGAAACTTTTCGGCCTGCTCCGTTCGACTACTCCGCTGTAAGCTTTGTACGTACTGATTGAGCCGAGGCCACGTCGGTTCCGTCTTAACCAACTTTGCGTATTCATCAGCGGCCTTTCCAAATTCACCACTCTTAAAGTACTCATCGGCCAGGGCTCCCCCCGTTCCCGATTGCCCGGCAACCTGACATTCACCAGATAGCCACACCGCGCACAGGCAAAGCGTCAACAACGTTTTTACCAACATTACTTTATTAGTTTATCTTTTTAAAAAAACGTTATTGTAGTTATTAGCTGTGTGGATATGTGCATAAAAAGATTATGCACAGGGTAATCAAGATTATGTGGATAAAACAGGTGCTTATTCACCACTCACATATAAAGTTATCCACTTTTAACAATCTATCTCTCAGCTAATTAACATTTTATCCACAAAGAGGGCCGTTTTTCAGTGTGGATTCGTTGATAAATTTTATCCACGAAAGGCGTTGCGGAAAACTTTTGGATACCGCGTCTACATCTTGTGGATTGTCCACAGAATCGTGGTGGATATCGGTAAATCGGAAAGCTATCCACATTCATCCACATTTCATGTCAGACTTTCTAACATGCTATCCACAGAATTTGGCAGTTATTCACATGATTATCCACAGAAAAACTGGCTTTTTTTTAGTTAGAATAGACCTGTCTATCGGAACGGGAAAAGCAGGAGCTACTATAGCCAGCTAAGGGAAGAGTGCTGTGTATTACGCTTTCTGGAAGATATAGATCAGGCTGGACCAGTCGCCTGTTCGCCTGGCTTGCCTGTTTGATGCTAAGCCTGTCAGAAAACTTTTCACGTAATCAGTACGACCGATCTGATAACGCGTACTGAGCATACTGATATAAAAAGCGTCGAATGGCATCGGCTTCTGAGCCATCAGCGTGAACCCGTTCTTCGCAAACAGCGGCTTGATGGTAGTTGGCGTGAAATGATGCAAGTGACGGGGAACGTCGTAAGCGGCCCAATATTGGCCAAAGACCTTTGCATCGTAAGAATCGGAATTCGGAACGGCGATTAACAAAGAACCTGAATCGCTCAGTAACTGATGAAATCGAGTTATCGTCGACTCCAGATCAGCAATATGTTCCAACACATGCCACAAGGTGATGACATCGTACTTGTTGGCTGATACATCGGTCAGCCGTTCTGCAATGGGCGTTTTTAATTTTTCGCTCGCAATACGACGGGCGTCGTCATCAGGTTCCATTCCGGATATGGTCCAGCCAGTTGCCTGACATGTTTCCAGGAATGAGCCGGTACCGCAGCCGACGTCCAACAAGTTGCCCGGCCGCTTGGCCAGCGAATTTATCAAGGCAAGTTTTGAGCGCAGTGTATACGAACGGACTCCTTTGTAAACCGTATCGATTATCCCTCCCCCACTATCGTTGTGAGAAATGTACGCGTCGGACTTGTAATACTGTCCGATTGATGCTGCATCAGGACGCGGATTCGTCATCCGAAAACCGCACTGATCACAGGATTGAATCGCGAAGGTTTTGTCGCTCACTAAGTAATCCTTGCAGGATAGAAATGGGGAAAAGCTTGTCCCGGCGCAAACGGGACAAGCGATAATCGTTTCAAGCGAAGCCATTACACTATGTTTAGAAAATGCAGAAATCGTACAGGCACGGGTTTGTTTACCGACCCATGTAGACGAGCAATATAGAAATATCAGATGGACTGACGCCACTGATTCTGGAAGCCTGACCGATGGTCGATGGGCGCAAACGCTTCAACTTATCGCGTCCTTCAAACGAAAGTGCCTTCAACTTATCGTAATCAAAATCGATGTGAATAGCCAGACTTTCCCAACGATCTATTTTAGCTGCGTTCTGCTTTTCGCGCAGCAAGTAGTCCTCGTATTTCAGTTCGACAACTGTCTGCTCGATCACCTCATCATTGTAGACATCGGCGTTGGGCAACGTCAAATTCAGTAGTTGAGAGACATTCTCAGCCGTAGTCTCGGGACGTTTGATAATGGTTTGTAGGCTCGACGTTTCGCGCAGCGGAGCGCTATTTTTGTCGACAAGCCAGGCATTCACCTCGTCAGGTTTGACCTTTTTGGTTTGAATTGCTTTCGTCAGTTCCGCAATCTTTGCCTGCTTTTCGACTAGTGCGTTGTACCGTTGCGACGAGGCAAGACCCAATTGATAACCCTTCTCGGTGAGCCGGATGTCGGCGTTATCTTGTCTGAGAAGGGTGCGGTATTCGGCCCGCGACGTAAACATGCGATACGGTTCCTCGGTGCCTTTCGTAATCAAATCGTCGATCAATACGCCAATGTACCCTTCCGATCGTTTGACGGTGAATGGTTCTTTTTCATGAACAGATTGATGCGCATTGATCCCCGCAATCAGGCCCTGACACGCAGCTTCTTCATAACCGGTCGTACCATTTATCTGTCCGGCAAAAAACAGATTAGCGACCTGATGGGTCTCTAGCGTATGCTTCAACTGGGTTGGCGGAAAGAAATCGTACTCTACCGCATAGCCTGGCCGAAACATTTTAGCCTGTTCAAAACCCGGTATTTTTTGCAAGGCTCTTAACTGTACGTCTTCCGGCAACGACGTCGAAAAGCCGTTGACGTATATTTCGACGGTATCACGACCCTCGGGTTCTACGAAAATCTGGTGACGATCTTTATCGGCAAATCGGTTGATTTTGTCTTCCACCGATGGGCAGTAGCGCGGTCCCAATCCTTTGATGCGGCCGGTAAACATGGGTGATTTCTCGAAGCCCGTCTTCAATTCATCGTGCACCGCCTGATTGGTATACGTGATCCAGCAGCTTTTTTGCTCCGTCAGCGCCGGAGTATCTGTGTACGAGAATTTACCGGGTATGGCGTCGCCGAGCTGTTCTTCCATGGCAGCATAGTTCAAACTACGGCCATCAACCCTGGGTGGCGTTCCGGTTTTCATACGGCCACTTTCGAAGCCAAGCTCGATCAGTTGTTCGGTTAAGCCGCTCGATGCTGCTTCTCCCGTACGGCCCCCGCCAAATGTTTTCTCGCCGATAAACATGCGTCCATTCAGGAATGTACCGTTGGTAAGTACAACGCTTTTGCTGTAAAAGAGCATACCCATTGTGGTTTTTACCCCGCAGACGGTACCGTCTTTCACAAGTAGTTCGCGCACGGAATCCTGCCAGAAGCTTACGTTAAGATTACTTTCCAACGTTTTACGCCATTCCCAGGCAAAGGCATGGCGGTCGCTCTGGCAGCGTGGACTCCACATTGCTGGACCTTTCGACCGATTCAGCATCCGGAACTGAATCATTGTCTTGTCGGAAATTATGCCGGACATACCACCGAGTGCATCGACCTCGCGGACGATTTGGCCTTTGGCCACACCACCCATGGCCGGATTGCAGGACATCTGGGCGATTGTCTGCATGTTCATGGTGATGAGCAATACTTGCGAACCCATGGTCGCAGCCGCGTGCGCTGCTTCACAACCGGCGTGTCCACCACCCACCACGATCACATCATAGCTTGACGTCATTTCAACAGTTTTTGTAAAATGTTTCACGTGGAAACTTTTCACGTGATTACACTATTTATGAAGCGACAACAAAAAACCGCTCGCCTTTGTGCCAGACGAACGGTTGTAAAAATTGAGTGTAACGGCTTATTTACTAAGCTTCTGTAAATACTGGTTTGCCTGATTCTTGTAAAAGATATTGTAGTTAGGCGTCACGGATCTGAGTACTTCCGTCTGCTTGGTGAACTGCCTGTTCGTTAGCGAATCGAAGAAAGCCGGGGTCTTGGCTCTTTGCGAACGGGCTGCTTCGGCTTGCCGCTTCGGATCTTCCTCCTGCTGTTTAAGCGCCTTTTCTGATTCCAGCAAGCGGGTTAGAATCTGATTCTGCCGATCAATCGTGTTTTGGTTGATGCGTTTATTGACCAGATCAGTTTCACTCTGATCCATCTTGTCCATCAAATCTTTCACCTGATCGCCCTGCTGTTTGCCCGCTTCAGTGCCCTTTGCACCCTCTTCCAATTTCTTGAGCATCTCCCGAATCATCGCCTGTTGCGACGCTAACCGCGATAATTCTTCTGATAACCCCTGCCCCGATTTCCCACTCTTCTGAAGCTGTTTCATCTCAGCATTCAGCTTCTCCTGCATTTCTCCCAGACCCGGGCTTTGCCCTTTCTTTCCTGGCTTACCTTTCCCCGGCATAGCCATGGCGTTCATCTGCTGCTGCATGTTTTTCAGCACGTCACTAAGCATCAGGGACAGATTGTTAATGGAAGTCATCGCAAATTGCTGTTTCGACGAAGCCATACTAAGGCGTCGATCTTTAAGCTGCTGTACGCTCTCGTCCATGTAAAACTTCATGTTCGTAAGTTCACGCGTAACAAACGGCTGAATCTGGGCGACCCGACTTGCCAGTGCGTTGAGGCTATCCTCAATAATTTTAGCATCGTCCTGGAGCTTTAACTGTTCCTGCGACAGCTTGGTCACGCGAGGATCTTGCAGGCTCATACCACGAAACTCTTTCATGATTTTTTCCTGCCCAAATGACAAAGTAATGAGATTGTCCAGAATGCTGCGCAGGTCATCCATGTTCTCCTGCATCTCACTCATCTGGCTGGATTGCATCGATTCACGCATTGACTTACTCATCGAGCGCATTGCTTTGGATGCCTTGCTTTGGGAGCCTGAAGCTTGCTTGTTTTTCTTTTGCTTGAGCTGCTTCATGGCCTGATCCATCTGCTGCTCGATGTCTCTTTGCTGCTCGTCGGTGGATTCAGGCTTGGTCAATTCATCTTTTTCAGCCTGCTTCTCTAACTCCTCGATCATCTTTTTCAAGGCGTCAAACTCTTCTTTAGACAGCTGTTGCTTTTGTTCCTGCTGTTCCTGCGAGCCCGCGTTATTTTCATTTTCCTCTGCCTGCTTGTCTAATTTATCCGCTTGCTTCTCCAACTGATCAGCCACATTATTGACCTTCTGTTCGAGCTGCATCTGTTTAAAAAGTTTAAGCGCTCGGTCCAGATCGCGCTCCATATTACGCTCTTTACGCGATAAGCGATCCAACATATCCGACGCTTTCTCATCCTGTCGCTTCTCCAGCAACTGCTTGAGTTGTTCGTAGAGTTGCTTGGATTCAGGATCAAGTAGCTCGTTAAAGAGCTTCTGTAGCTGCTTCAATTTTTCCTGAACCGCGTTATCTTTCTCCGCAAAACGTTGTTGCAAGTCGTTAGTCTTCTGGAACTGCTCCTGGAGTTTCTGTACTTCCCGCATCAATTCCTCTCGCTTCTGAAGAATATCCTGTAGCTGTTTTTTATCCTGAAAATCCGACGACTTTTTGGTGCGCATGCGCTCTTCAAGCTGACTCAGTTCTTTCTTGATAGCCTGTGTCTTGCTTAGCGCCTTGTCTATATCTTCCTGCGTCTTGTCTGCTGATTGATCGACTTGCTTCTGCACATCAGCGTTGGATGGAATGGCGAAAACGAACGGCGTGGACTTGGCTGATTTTGGTCCGTGGACGCCATCATTATCCCATACCGTTACGGTGTATTCCAGCTTATCCCGTTGCCCAAGACGTAAACTATCCAGCGACCAATTGTAGACGAAGTTCTGAGAAGTGGTCGTGCGATTGAACGCAATGTCTTTCGTGTACACAGGCGATTTCTTCCCCTCCCGCTCGATAGTATACGACAGTCGAAGTTTTGAGAATCCGTAATCATCGTTAATCAGACCAGACAAAGCGACATAGTTGTAGGTCGTTGAGTCCTCAATACGGTTGACCGAAATCTGCGGGTAGCGATCAGGAATAACCTGAATGTTATAGCTGACCAACGATGGTTTGTTGACATTCGCGTTGGCGAGTGAGATGCCGTATTGCGTATTCTGTACCAGTCGCTTCGACGCTACGAACTTATCCCCATCGGCTAATTGCGCTTTGATCTGGGAACGGTCGGCGTCGAATTTAAGCACGAGCGAATCCGTATGATCGGCTGCAAACGACCAGTTCGCTACGGTACCTTCGGGAATCAGTAGGTTGCCCGCATTGGCCAGTTGCTCAGCGGGTTTGTTCAGATAAGCCGGAAATGTTAGCCGAACATCGAAGGCCAAAATTGAGGGCCTATCGATCAGCGACACCGTGTACGTTTTCGATTTGAATCCTGCTGCTTCGAGATGAAAGTCCAAATCGCGCTGTATGTTGTCGAACGTATACTTGTACTCCGATCCCGACGGCGATAGCTTCAGCCTGGTTCCATCAGTTACGAGATAGACCGATTCGGGAATAGTGTTACCCGTCAGGCTTACTGTCAACGGAAAATCTTCGTTGCGAAAGCCCTTCATCGATTTATTCCGTACGACAAACTGGAAGGGTGCTTCTTCAACAAACTCCTCGTTGTAGTTGACAAGCCGCGTCGATGACTGCGTCAGAAAATCAGGCTTGATTAATAGCAATAACAGAATGAGCGCTAACGGTGGAATAGCGTATTTTAGAAACTGACGATTGCCACTAAGTTCTATCGCATTGGCAAATCGGTTGATAAGTAATTGCTGTGACCGCTGGTCGAGACTGGCTCGAAGCAGATCACTTTGCTCCGAACTGATGCGTTGCAGCTGAAGTGTATTCAGCAGCTTGTCCGAAATGTCGGGAAAGTACGTGCCGATCTGCCGGGCCGCTTCATCCGTCGATAGTGGTTTGCTCAACCCGTAAAGACCCAGCAAAGGTCGAATGATGAACTGGTAAAGACCAATCACTACGGCGACCAGAAAGCCAAAGAAAAGCACGGCGCGTCCGCCTGAGCTAAAGCGGCCAATAAATTCAGCCGTGTTAATCAACAGATAGGCCGTACCCAGCAGGGCCACGAAAAACAGACTTCCTTTAACGAGTTGATTTTGGAAGTAGCGCCGTTTGTATTCGTCGATGCGCTCGAGTAGCGTTGAGTAAGCTGCGGATGATTGCATAAGGGTCGGAAAGGAAATCAGGCGGCAAACACAGATTGGAAATAAGTAATAACGTGGCTTTTCAGCAGCGTTTCCTGAGCCAGCAAATCGCCGTGTGGCAATGGTTTGATCAGTGTCCAGTGCGGCCAGCCATCTTTGTCAGGACCCGCAAAATCGTAGTAGCTGGACTCGCTCAACACGCGGCAAACGCCAATGTGCATCAAGTCCTGTTTCTGTTCTTTCGAGAATCGGATGGGCCCCCTACCCAATTCCTGAACGCCGATTAAAAAGAGGACGGCATTTAGATCAGCGGGTCGTTTACCAAGCAGCTGCTGTAACTGATCGAGCAAGTTTTCCCAAGCTGATTCGGTATGTGATTTTTCGGAATCTGTCACGTCAAAAAAGTATATACTCCCTAAATTACAATTAATTACGCATAAGTAACGATGCGTCTTCCGGTTTCGGTTTATGAAAAGTCTACTAACTGACCTGATTAATCTGCTGTTCCCGACATTGTGCGTGGGCTGTGATCAAACCCTGCATCAAGCCGATCAGTTTCTGTGCACGGCATGTCGGCTGGCGTTGCCGGAAACAAACGACCATCAGTCGCCTGACCACAATGAATCACACAACAAGTTTGCCGGGAAGGTACCCATACGGTATGTAACCTCGTACGCTCGCTTCGTAAAAGGCGGTGTTATGCAACGAGCCATCCATCGGATAAAGTACGAGGGAAACAAAGATGCTGCCACGGGATTCGGCCGATGGTACGGAGCGATTCTGAACGAGCATAGTTCGTTGGCTGACGATATCGATTTGCTGGTGGGCGTGCCGCTTCACAAACAGCGGCTCAGACAACGAGGCTACAACCAGGCCGATCAGCTGGCGATAGGATTGAGTGAAACAATGCAGCTTCCAGCACGTACGGACGTACTAGTCCGAACGGAATTCAAGTCGTCGCAAACGAAAAAGAATCGGCTGGAACGATGGGCGAATGTTGAAACCGTATTTGGCGTAGCTGATGCGTTAGCTGTGAAAGATAAGCATATCGCCATTGTCGACGATGTATTGACTACAGGCGCTACAATTGAAGCCTGCGCGGCTGAATTACTCCGGGCGGGCTGTAGGGAGGTCAGCGTCATCACGTTGGCTGTGACGCAATAAAAAAGGCGCTCCCCGTAGGAAGCGCCTTTCATTGTAAAAGCTTGTGCTTACTTATTACGACCTACACCAATCATAGCGCAGCGGAAACCAATCATGGCCGTTGCCGAATCCTGATCGAGGAAACGACGGGTACCCGGTGATAACCAATACGCTACGTCGTTCCAGGAGCCACCTTTGTAGACGCGCAGCTTGTCGTTGATAAGCGACTGATTGTTCTTCGCATCATAGTTCTTCGCGTCATCCATGTAACCGTTCCGACGAATCGGGTTGAGGTCGCTCACATCTTGGTACGACAGCGGACGGTATACGTCATATACCCATTCGTTTACGTTACCAGCCATGTTGTACAGGCCAAAGTCGTTGGCAGGATACGCGTAGATTTCAGCGGTGATGATCGCGCCGTCATTCGAGCGGCCAGCGATACCAGCGTAGTCACCACGGCCGCGTTTGAAGTTAGCCAGCATCTGCCCCTGTTTCCGACCCTTCTTCGGATTCCGTACAGAAGAACCGTCCCACGGATAAATCCGTTGGTTGATCTGGTTTTCGTCCATGTACTGTGTCCCGATAAGGGCTTTCGCTGCGTATTCCCATTCGGCTTCCGTTGGTAGCCGGTAGTCAGGCAGGATTGTACCGCTTTCCAGACTTGGTTTACCGGCTGGTGCTGCCGATGCCTCAGCCAGAGCCGGGTCTTCCGCCTGCTTCGACTTACGCTTCAACGAGAAGCCTCCTTTCTTCTTTGGACCACCCCCTTTTGCCAGTTCGCTATTTACTGCGTCTGACCGCCAGCGGGCATAGTCACTAGCCTGCACCCACGATACACCGACGACCGGGTAATATCGGAAAGCCGGGTAGCGAAGGTACTGGGTAACGTATGAGTCGTTGAACGACAGTGGGTTAGACCATACTGTCGTATCGGGAAGGGCAGCTCTGACGACCTCTTCCGATGAGTCACGCGTGATGGCGTTCAGGTATTCGAGATAGTGGACGTTTGCCATTTCGGTTTCGTCCATATAGAATGACTGAATCGAAACGGTGCGTTCGCGGTTGTCGCGGCTGTTCATTACGTCCTCTTCCAGCGCGCCCATCGTAAACCGACCGCCTTCAATAAAGACGAGGTTTGGGCCCGCTTTCTGACCGGCGAATTTCTTTACCTGGAAACCATCTTTCTGGTTGTAAGCAATACCGGTCGCCGTGCTTTTCTTGCCCGGCTGTACGCTCGTTGGGTGCTTTGACTTACAGGCCGAAAGAGCCGCCGTTGCCAGCAGCACATAGGCAGCTTGTTTCAGGTGATACTTTTGAATCATTGCTGTATTTTGTGTAAGATACGCTGGTGCTAAATTAGTGCTTAACTCGTCATTTCGGCCAGAACGTTATTCAACTGCTCCACCGAATCGATACCCGAATGCGTGAAAATCGGTCTTCCTTTCGACTCTTTGAGTGAGCATTTCGACGGGTTCCGCTTGATGTACTCAATTACTTTGCCAAATTGGTCGGACGTGAAGAACGCGTCATTCCCGTTAGAAACGAAGTAGCCTTTCAGAATAGTATTCTTAAGCGTCAGTTTTTCAAGGTATAAGCGTTCGGCTTTCCAGCGCACGTTGACCATGTCAATCAGGTTGATAACCTCTTCAGGGATCGGTCCGAACCGGTCCAGAATTTCCTGACGGAAGGCTTCCAGTTCCGTCGAATTTTCGATGCTGTCCAGGCGGGTATATAGTGCCAGACGTTCCGAAATATTGTGTACGTACCGCTCCGGAATAACAACCGGAAGGTCCGTTTCAATAACTGTGTCGGGCAGCTTCAGTTTCAAATCACCGGGTTTCGTCTCGAACAGGTCTTTGAACTCATTTTCCCGCAACTCCTGTACGGCTTCATCCAGGACCTTGTGGTACATCTCGAAGCCCAGGTCGTTGACGAAGCCACTTTGTTCCGCACCCAACAGGTTCCCCGCGCCCCGAATGTCGAGGTCGCGCATGGCAATCTTGAATCCTTCGCCCAGATCCGAGAAATCTTCCAGCGTCTGTAGCCGTTTGCGGGCATCCGCCGTCAGTACCGATGGCGGTGGCGTGAGCAGGTAACAGAACGCCTTGCGGTTCGATCGGCCAACCCGGCCCCGCATCTGATGCAGGTCCGATAAGCCGAAATAGTGCGCGTTGTTGATCAAAATTGTATTGGCATTCGGAATGTCCAGCCCCGATTCGATGATGTTGGTCGAGATCAGCACATCGTACTCACCATCGATAAAGCGGGTCATCATCCGTTCCAGCCGCTCCCCTTCCATCTGCCCGTGGGCAACACCGACCCGCGCTTCAGGAACTAACCGCATAATCATGTTGCCAATGGATTCGATATCGCCGATTCGGTTATGCACAAAGAAAGCCTGACCACCTCGTTTGATTTCTGTACTGATGGCGTCGCGGATAACGGTCTCGCTAAACGCGTGAACTTCCGTCGTAACCGGTTGCCGGTTGGGCGGTGGCGTAGCGATGACCGACAGGTCACGGGCACCCATCAGCGAGAAGTGCAGCGTACGGGGAATGGGTGTAGCGGTGAGCGTCAGGACATCGACTTCCACACGCAGTTCTTTAAGCCGATCTTTCGTTTTAACGCCGAATTTCTGCTCTTCGTCGATAATCAGCAAACCAAGGTCTTTGAACTTGATGTCCTTGTTGACAATGCGATGCGTACCGATCAGGATGTTGATTTCACCCGACGCAACGCCTTTCAAGATCTCCTTGATTTGTGCAGCCGTACGAAACCGATTGATGTATTCGACCTTGACCGGAAAGTCAGCCATACGGTCGGAAAACGTCTTGAAATGCTGCATCGCCAGGATCGTCGTCGGGACTAGCACGGCGACTTGTTTGTTGTCGCTGACGGCCTTGAACGCGGCCCGAATCGCGATTTCGGTCTTACCGAAACCGACGTCTCCGCAAACCAGCCGGTCCATGGGGTTGGGCCGCTCCATGTCGTCTTTAACGTCGTTGGTGGCCTTTGCCTGATCGGGGGTGTCTTCGTACAGAAACGACGATTCAAGTTCGGTTTGTAGGAACGTGTCGCGGCTGAACGCGTAACCCGGCGCGTTTCGGCGCTTGGCGTAGAGCGCAATCAGTTCGCGGGCAATGTCTTTGACCTGTTTGCGAATGCGCGATTTCTTCTGCTCCCACTCCTGCGAGCCTAGCTTGCTCATCGGCGGAGGACTCCCCTCCCGGCCCGTGTACTTGGCAATCTTGTGCAGACTGTGGATGCTGACGAGCAGAATGTCGTTGTCGCGGTAGATCAGCCGAATGGCTTCCTGCTGATTACCAGCGTTATCGACCTTTTCTAAACCCGCAAACCGACCAATGCCGTGGTCGATATGGGTGACGTAATCGCCCGGTTGCAGCGTTTTCAGTTCACGCAGTGTCAGCGCCTTCGACTTCGTGAATTTATCCTGAACCTTGAAGCGGTAGTAGCGGTCGAAGAGCTGGTGATCGGTAAAGCAAACGATCTTCAGCGAGTCGTCGATGTAGCCTTCCCGCAGACCGATGTTAAGCGGCTGAAAGGTAAGGTGCGGATCGAGTTCTTCGAAGATGGTACGGAGCCGGTCGAGCTGTTTGAACGACTCGGCTGCGATAACGTTAGTATAGCCCTTCGCCTGATTGTCGCCCAGCGTATCAACAAGGCGTTTGAAATCCTTATTGAACGACGGCTGCGGTTTCGATTGGTACTGCTGTCGACCATCCGTTTTGAAATAGAATTTCCGACCAAACTCGACCGTCCGAAACTCTTTAATCTGATTCAGAAACGTACGCCGGGTTTCGAACAGGTCGCCGGGGTTCGATACGACCTGAATGCCACCACTGCTAGCCAGCACCGTCTCAAAACTCTGCTCGGCTTTTTCGTAGCACTTCTCGATGATCTCCAGCGTGAACTCAACGTCTTTTGCCCAGATCGTCGTGGTAGCCGGTAGGAAGCTGAAAAACGGGTCCCGCGTTTCCTCGATCAGTTTGGTCTGAATGTTCGGGATAACGTTGATAAAGTCAACAGGGTCTGTGGATAACTGTGTTTCCGGGTTGAATTGGCGGATGCTTTCTACTTCATCGCCGAACAGATCAATGCGGAACGGGTACTCGCTGGCGAATGAAAAAACGTCGATGATACCACCCCGAACGGAAAACTGACCGGCTTCGTAGACAAAGTCCGTTTTCTCGAACTCATACGTCAGCAGCAGGTCGGCAACGAAATTTGTGTCGATCTTCTCCCCTACCCGAATCGTCAGCGTGTTGGCCTGTAGCGAGCGCTTGTTGATCACTTTCTCCGACAACGCTTCGGGATACGTAACGACGAGTAAGCCGTCTTTCGGGGCTGGGTTCAACTTGTTGAGTACCTCAGCCCGCATCAGCACGTTGGCGTTTTCTACCTCTTCGTACTGA
The DNA here is from genome assembly GCF_003002825.1 of Spirosoma oryzae. Classification (GTDB taxonomy): domain Bacteria; phylum Bacteroidota; class Bacteroidia; order Cytophagales; family Spirosomataceae; genus Spirosoma; species Spirosoma oryzae. The sequence continues at coordinate 17,669 of NZ_PVTE01000021.1, forward strand.
TACGGCTTTTTGTACGACATGGGAAATAGCAGAATTTCCCGTTCCAGCAGATGCTGTAAGTCATTGTAAAAGTAGGCGGCTTCATCGCGATCAGTCATCACAAACAGATGATTGCCACCTACCGATTTGACGATAGCCGACGCAAAGACCGCGTCCAGACTACCCGCCAAACCCTTGATCTGAAGTCGTTGCGGATCGCCGGTATGCTTACGACCAAACGGTTCAGATAGTATCTGGATAAAACTATCGTTGGCGTAAAGGCCAACTAATTCGGCTGGTTTCAAGCAAATTCAGGTTGTGATATACAAACAGGAAAAGCCGCTGGAAGCGTATTCCGGCGGCACGTAGTTGTAACAGCACGCGAAAGCGATTTGTTGCAGGTACGGTGGGCTATAAACTGGCCATTGACTGAAAGTCAATCTGCTCCTTTTCCAGGATCGACTGAATGCGCGGACTATCCTCAAATACAACGACCAGTTCCTTCTTATCCGTGATCTCGTCATCGTCGAGCCACTTCCAATCTTCGGCTGTTGCGTCCAGCATGTTGAATACGCTGGCTAGTTTAGCCGGGTCCCGTTCTTTACTGATTAGATCGGCTGTATTGGTGAAATACAGCACAATACGCTCATCTTCCAGCCATTGCAAATCGTTGAGAGCGTCGTTGAGGGCATCTATGTTGTAGCCAAACGAGTCTGGAAATTCGAGTACGTCGGCCATGGATTCATAAAACGAACGAAGTGTCGTCGCGTCTTTGCCATCGACGTGCGCAATAAACCAATCGGCGAAGTGAGCTTCCAGTTCGCGTTCTGACTGGCAGATAAGTATGTTCGGTGTCATTCGATTTCGGTAAATGAGCGATAGTGATCGCGGGTGTAGTAAGCGTGATCGTCGGAACTGGTAACAAGTCGCTCAGCGCCCCGGTTCTGTCCCTGAATTTTTGGTTTTACGTCCCATTCCTGATAACGCAGTCGCTGACCAGTGCTGTTCTGAATCGGTAGCTGCCGCTCGTAATTGCCGAACGTACGGCCACCAACGTAGCCTTTAGGTGCTCGGTGATTCGTACGAACATACGCCAGTACGGTACGCACGTAGTCAGGGATCGCCAGTGCTGAAGTGGTAGCCTGATTATCAGTACTCTGCTCCGACTGATGACGATGATGGCGTTTGTGGCGGGCCGGCTGCTGCTGAACGTCAGCGGTTGGTTGCTGACTGGTACGCTGTTCGTTTCCACGACAGGCGACGGTGGAAAACAGCAGGCTCAGTAGAAGACTGAATCGAATCAATGTGGAAAACGGGTGGGATTTCATGCGACAAACTTACTGGTAAGAAGGATACCACCATAGCGCACAAAAAAGCCCGCTACGGAGAGCAGGCTTTCTGTTAATTCAGCGAAAAAAGCGGAATGCGTGCCGCAACCATATTGTGAAACATCAGCTCTGTTACGAACGGTGTCATGTATTTGATCAGCGGAAATTCCGATATCGACTCCATGACCTCCAACTCGGAATCAGCTTTGAAAATGCACCACAGCTTCTGCCGGTCTACCGACAAAGAATATGATAGTAATTGGCCTCGCTCCATCAACTCGTCGACTTTAACCCGCTGGGCCGGAATTTGATTGGCAAACTCATCATCCATCACGGTGGGAAGGTCGAATTCGACCATGTACTGGCTCATAAGCAGTGTCGTTTTGCATCGAGCCGGCTTTCATTATGTCAGCTTACCTGACCACCGGCTATCAGCAAATTAACGATCTTTAGCTCATCTTCGTTGATCGTATGCGGGAAATTTGGGTACAAACGCGCCGTAACGGCCGCATTCATGCCACTCAAAATCCGCTCTGTTTCCAGTACGCGCTCTTTCGGTACGTGGCTATCACGGTCGCTGCAACCGAGGAAAATGGGCGTGCCGTCGAAATCACCGGTATAGTCACGATTCGTCCCATCAGGACCAACCAGTCCTCCACTTAAAGCGAATACACCACCATAGCGCATGGCGTTTCTGGCGACATACTCCGACAACAAACAGGCACCCTGCGAAAACCCAAACCAGTATAGCTGCGACGGATTGACGTTGTGGTCGGATTGCAAACGTGCCCGTAAACCTGACAGCACCGCCAGCGCCGACGACAGGTACGGCTCGTTCTCGTCTGTTGGTCGCAGAAACGAATACGGATACCAGGTATTTCCGGTGGCTTCCGGTGCCACAAAGGCGAAATCATCGGCGTCGATGTACTGCGACAGCGACAGTATATCGCGGGCTGAACCGCCCCGGCCATGAACCATAATCATCACCTTACTCGCTTCTTCGAGCGGCTTACCGGCGGTTATGTATGCGTTTGGATCGTGGATCATATCAGTACTGTTTTACCTGAATGGGTGGCAATTCAGCTTCTACTTTAGCCCGACGTGCTTCATACTGCGCGGGTAATTTCAAGGCCGTACCTAACTCAGCGACCGACTCATCGACAGAAAAGCCCGGCGGATTGGTCGCTACTTCAAACAGCACACCACCCGGTTCGCGGAAATAAATACTGTTGAAGTAATTGCGGTCCTGTACGGGCGTAACCTGGTAGCCCGCCGACAGCAGCTGCTCCTGAATAGTCAACTGGGTATCGTCGGAATCGGTTGAAAACGCGACATGGTGTACCGAGCCGCCCCCCTGTAAGGCCCGAACCGCGTCTGGTGACTGTAATACGTCGACAAAATTGCCCGAGCCGCCTTTACCCGCCTGAAACCGATACAAACCGTTTTCTTCGGCTACCAGCGTGTGCTGCATTGAATCGGTCAGTAATCGAATGGTGCGATCTGGATTCTGCTCGTTCAGCGTCACGGTATGAAAACCCCGCACGGCATACTCGGCCGGAACCGATCCGTTTTTCCAGCCTGTGCGGCTATCTTCGTCGGTGAAGACCAGTTCGATACCCATGCCGTCGAAATCTTCGAAGCGCACATACGTCTCGTTAAAGCGTTTGTTTGGCCCCGAATACGGAATGTTGGATTGATGCAGCCGGTCCAGCCAGTACTGCATGCCCGCTACCGGTACCGAAAACGCCGTGTAGGTGAGCTGACCAATCCCTTTCCGACCGCGTGGGATGCCGTCGTACGGAAAGAACGTCATGATCGTGCCCGGCGAGCCGGTTTCGTCGCCGTAATACAGGTGATACACGTCGGGTGCGTCGAAGTTTACCGTCTTCTTGACCAGTCGCAGACCCAGTATGCCGGTGTAGTAATCGACGTTACGTTGCGTATTCCCAGCCAGGGCTGTTACGTGGTGCAAACCATTGATGAGCGTTTCCATAGTATAAGCTTGGTTAGAATCTGAACTGTGCTGCAAATAAAAACAATTGCAATTAATGTATGTACAATTAATGCCTAAAATTTGTTCCACAAAAAAAGCCCGGTCTTCAGACCGGGCTTCATAACGCTGTAAATCAGCTGTCTATTCTTTCAGGAACGGATAGTCCGACTGAACATATACGTCTTTGTACGCTTCTTCGGGTGATGGGTACGGCGACTCTTCGGCAAACTTCACCGATTCATCAACGATGCCTTTGATCTTCTTGTCGATTGCGTTCAGATCGTCTTCCGAAGCCAGGCCTTTTTCCAGAATGCGGGTACGAACCATTTCGATCGGGTCACGCTGCTTGTATTGCTCAACCTCTTCTTTGGTACGGTACTTCTGCGGGTCCGACATTGAGTGACCCCGGTAACGGTACGTCCGGAACTCAAGGAAGGTCGGTCCTTCACCCGAGCGAGCCCGGTCAGCAGCCCGGCTTACGGCTTCGTGAACGGCTTCGACGTCCATCGCGTCGACTGGTTCCGATGGCATATCGTACGATTCGCCGATGGTGTACAGTTCCGTTACGTTCGACGTACGGGCAACCGACGTTCCCATGGCGTAACCATTGTTTTCAACGACGAAGATGACCGGTAGTTTCCAGAGCATCGCCATGTTGAAGGCCTCGTGCAGCGCACCCTGCCGAACAGCACCGTCGCCGAAGAAACAGATGCAAAGGTTTTTGGTTTTGTTGTACTTCTCGGCGAAGGCGATACCCGCTCCCATCGGAATCTGAGCACCAACGATACCGTGGCCACCGACGAAATTGACCGACTTGTCGAAGATGTGCATCGACCCGCCTTTGCCTTTCGATGAGCCAGTTTGTTTGGCAAACAGCTCGGCCATTACGGCCTTCGGATCGGAGCCGAGGGCGAGTGGGATACCGTGGTCACGATAGGCGGTAATCCATTTATCGTCTTTGGTCAGCGCCGTGTACGCGCCCGACGAGCCTGCTTCCTGACCGATATACAGGTGACAGAAGCCACGAATTTTCTGCTGACCGTACAGTTGACCGGCTTTCTCTTCGAATTTCCGTTGCAACTGCATCGACTCGTACCAGTACATGTACTGTTCTTTCGAGAATTCTGTCTTCACAGGTTCAGGGGCTTTGCCGTTCTGCTGGGTACTCTCCGACGAAGATGCCGGTGCTTTTTCTTTGACGCTTGCCATATGAATGAGTTCGCTAAATCGGTCGCGGCTGCGGTCGACGAACGGTAATCGGAGCGATTTCCCCGCTACCCACGAACCGAACAAACCAGCCGTATCTTTGTTGCCAATACCAAATCAGCGCGTGTAAAACGGCACTGGTTTAGGTAACTGACAGCCGCGAAATTACGCATTCTCGCGTTACGAGCCATACGTATGCATCTCGAAAAACTGAGCCTGACCAATTTTAAAAATTACGAGGATGGCCGGTATCTGTTCGGGCAGCAGGTTAACGTACTCGTCGGGCCAAATGGTAGCGGAAAAACGAATCTGCTCGATGCCGTTTACTTCCTGTCGCTCAGCAAAAGTGCGTTCCACAGTCAGGACGCCCTGAGCATTCTGCACGATGCCGATTATTTCATTCTCGACGGTGTTTTTCAGGAAGATACGGGCGACACGCCGACCGAACACCAGATCAGTCACCGGATGGTGCAGATTACGATTAGTCTGCAACGGGGACAGCGGAAAGTGTTGATGGCCGACAAAAAGCCGTACGAGCGTATCAGTGAGCATATCGGTCGGTTTCCGGTAGTGCTGGTAGCCCCCAACGATACGGACCTTGTTCGTGAGCATAGTGAAGACCGGCGGCATTTCTTCGACGGTGTACTGTCGCAGCTCGACCCCGACTACCTGCGCGATTACCTGACGTATCAGCAGGTGCTGAAGCAGCGAAACAGCCTACTCAAGCTGTTTGCTGAGCGAAACCAGGTCGACAATGATATGCTCGATACATATGATGAGCCGCTGCTCATGCTAAGTCAGCGCATTCACGACGCCCGCCAACAGTTTGTGAAAGACTTTCTGCCGGGCTTTCGCGATCATTACGCGTACCTGAGCGACGAGCGCGAGGTTGTCGACATTGTCTATGAATCGGAGGTCAGCAAGCCCGACTTCGCCACCGAGTTTCGGCATTTCCGCCGGCGTGATACGGTGCTACAGCGCACGACGATGGGTATCCACAAAGACGACTACAGCTTTCTGATCGGTGGAGTACCGCTGAAAAAATTTGGGTCGCAGGGGCAGCAGAAGACGTTCGTCATCGCCCTCAAACTGGCTCAGTTCGATCAGATTCAGACCGAAAAAGGTATTCGGCCCATTCTGCTGCTCGACGATATTTTCGACAAGCTCGATGACAAGCGAATCGGTAAGCTCATTCAGCGCATCGATGAACGCGCCTTCGGTCAGGTATTCATTACCGACGCCCGGCCCGAACGGACGCGCGAATTGCTGGCGTCTGTACAAACCGACGTGCGTTTCTTCGAAGTAGGTGGCTGAGTTATCTCACGAAAGTAAGAACGGTTGACGCCTTCCTTTCTGCGGGTAACCAACGCTGTTCCCAATGTTCCCACGCCAGCTACTTGTCTTGCTACTGTTCTCCATCTGTAGTCAGGCTCAGTCAACGCTTCCCAAGCCGTTCGATTTTGCCGGGCCATTACGGGTATCTGATAATCATCGTTATCTGGTGCAGGCCAATGGAAAGCCGTTTTTCTATCTGGGTGATACGGCCTGGGAGTTGTTTCATCGACTAAATCGGGACGAGACGGAGCGCTACCTGAGCAAACGGGCTGAGCAGGGCTTCACGGTTATTCAGGCGGTAGCCTTGGCGGAACTCGACGGGCTGAATACACCGAACGCCAACGGCGACAAGCCATTACTGGACAACGATCCGACCAAACCCAACGAAGCTTATTTTCGGCACATCGACTTTGTCATCGATAAGGCAGCGGAACTGGGCCTAGTCATCGGTTTATTGCCGACCTGGGGGGACAAACTCTTCAAGAATACCTGGGGGACTGGCCCGGAGATTTTCAACCCAACCAACGCCCGAACGTACGGACAGTGGATTGGTAATCGCTACCGAAATCGACCCAATATTATCTGGATTCTGGGTGGCGACCGGCAACCTCGGGACGGAAGCGACGACTTGGCTGTCTGGCGGGCTATGGCAGCCGGCATCGAGCAGGGCGTTGGTGGGCCCGAAAAGGCGCTGATGAGCTATCACGCGCAGCCGCTGCCGACCGACGCGGGTGGTTCAGGGAAATGGTTTCAGAACGACGACTGGTTCGACTTTTCCATGCACCAGACCGGGCACTGCCGCGACGTGGCCGTGTACGACAAAATAACCGTGAGCTACAACCGTCGCCCGACCAAACCAACCCTCGACGCCGAGCCGATCTACGAAGATCATCCGGTTTGTTTCAACGCCAAAGACCTGGGTATATCCAATGCCTACGATGTCCGTCGGTCGGCGTATCTCGATCTGATGGCGGGTGCCCTTGGTCATACGTATGGTTGCCATCCTGTGTGGCAGATGGCTGCGCCGGGCCGTGCGCCGGTCAACGGGCCGCATTACAGCTGGATGGACGCGCTCGATCTGCCCGGTGCGAATCAGATGAAACACGTACGCCGACTGTTCACTGCCCGCCCGATGCTGGATCGTGTGCCGGATCAGACGATTCTGCTCGACGGGGACAAAGAACCCGCTGCCCGCGTGCAGGCCATCCGGGGAATCGATCATGCGTTCGTATATACTACCGCCGGTAGGCCATTTACCGTACAACTCGGTCGTATTTCAGGTAATTCGCTGACAGCTGGCTGGTTCAATCCCCGTACGGGTAACTGGAAGAAGCTGGAGAGTATTGCCAATGCCGGACAGCACCGATTCGTACCGCCAACGTCGGAGTACGGGCAGGATTGGATACTGACCCTGGACGACAGCAGCCGCAATTATCCCAATTTTTGACGCATAGATGCTTTTCAGACGCCGTAGCGCTGTAACCAAACGTTGGGCGATGACGTTAGCATAAACAAGTTTGCACTGCCGCAACCTCTTTTCCGATTTGCCTTATGAATCGTGCCGCTCTGGTATTCATTGCCCCGGCAATTTTTCTGCTCATCGACACCTACGTCTATCAGGCTGTCCGCTACCTAAGCCGGTCAGCCAGCGATAGTACACAACGGACAATTGCCTTCGTTTACTGGGGCTTTACAGTTCTGTCGTTGATTGCGTACGTAGCCATGCAACTGCTGCCCGCCGACTCGCTGAGCCGACAGGTACGCACGTTTATCTGGGCCGGAATCGCCATCCCCTACTTCTCGAAAGTATTTGCCGTCATTTTTATTCTGATCGACGACATTGGTCGCTTCTTCCGCTGGATCGTATCGCTGTTTTACAAACCCGAAGTACGCGAAGCCGTCGTTGATTCGAACAGTGCCGCTATTCCGGCAACGGACGTAATACCCCGTTCCGAGTTTTTGATGAAAACGGCGCTTGTCGTCGGGTCGATACCGTTGGTTGGCTTCTCATGGGGCATTCTGTCGGGAGCGCACGATTACCGCATCCGACGCATCAAACTGCCCCTTAAAAACCTGCCTTCCGGCTTTAACGGAATGACCATCGCGCAGATTTCCGACATCCATACGGGTAGCTTCTTCAACAAAACGGCCGTAAAAGGGGGTGTCGACATGCTGATGGGACAAAAACCGGATCTGGTGTTTTTTACAGGCGACTTAGTCAACAGTACAGCCAGCGAGGTAAATTCGTACATCGACGTGTTCGACAAAGTGAAAGCGCCCATGGGCGTGTACTCGACACTCGGTAACCACGATTACGGCAAATATGTACAATGGCCCAGTGCACAGGCCGAGCGACAGAACGTACTCGACGTCATTGCCGCCCACAAGCAGATGGGCTGGAACATTATGCTCGATGAAAACAAGATACTGGAGCAGAACGGCGACAAAATCGCGCTGATTGGCGTACAGAACCTAGGTTTCGGACCGGCTGCGTTACGGATGGGTAATCTGGCAAAGGCGTATCAGGGTACGCAGGATTATCCGGTCAAACTGTTGCTATCCCACGATCCCACGCACTGGGACGCTGAGGTACGACCCCGCTACTCCGACATCGACGTTACCTTCAGCGGTCATACGCATGGCGCGCAGTTTGGCGTCGATCTGGGCGACGTACGCTGGAGTCCGGCGCAGTACTTCTACCGGCAATGGGCTGGCTTGTATCAGGAGGGCGATCAGCGATTATATGTCAATCGGGGGTACGGGTACATCGGTTATCCCGGCCGGGTCGGCATACTGCCGGAGATTACGATCTTCGAGTTAGTAAAAGCATAACAAAACCAAATCCGGTACCGGCGGGTTAGTGTCGCGTGTAGCTACACAGAATCGACTAAACAAACGGTACCTATGAAAATCACGTTCTTTACGCTGACTGCCTTGGTTCTATCCTTTTTCGCCCCGGAAAAGAAGCAGGAAGACACCAAAATTCCCCTTTGCCACGGCCCTGCCAATGGCATGTCGCTATTGGCCGCTAACCCCGCTTTCGCCAAAGCACACGCTGAACCGTTACCATTTACCTACGTGAGCAAGGCTGGTGACATGGTTAAGTTCAACACGCCCGACGGCAAAACGGCTGAAGGTTTTCTGCTGAAAGCCAAAAAGCCTTCCGATAAGTGGCTGCTGGTGTATCAGGAATGGTGGGGGTTGAACGACTACATCAAGAAAGAAGCAGAAACCTATTACAACGACCTGAGCGACGTAAACGTGCTGGCGCTGGATATGTACGATGGTAAAGTCGCAACCAAACAGGAAGATGCGGCTAAGTACATGCAGGGCGCTGATCAGACTCGGTTGCAAAACATCACGAAGGGTGCCATTGCCTACGCAGGCCCTAAAGCAAAAATTGCGAGCGTGGGCTGGTGCTTTGGTGGTATGCTGTCGCTCCAGTCGGCTATCCTGACCGGCAAACAGGCCGTCGGTTGCGTTATGTATTACGGCTTTCCTATTCAGGACGTCAGCAAGCTAAAAATGCTGGATACGGATGTACTCGCTTTCTTCGGTACGAAAGATGGCTTCATCAAACAGGAATCGGTGAAGGAATTCGAGGAGAACATGAAAAAGGCGAACGAGAAGCTGACCGTGAAAATGTACGACGCCAATCACGCCTTTGCTAACCCCAGCAATCCGAATTATGACAAGGCTGCCACGGAAGACGCCTATAAGCGTTCGCTGACCTATTTGAAGGCGAAACTAAAGGCTTAACCAGCCTGTCCTCAGGCGATTCAGCGAATGCCACGGCACCATACTGCCGTGGCATTCGTTTTTACAGCAGCGTTAAACCTTTTCATTGACTAATTGTCATACTGACAAAGGTTGACGCTTAAACAGTAAACAGACTCGCTTATGAAAACGCTGAAACTAATGCCCCTGCTGATGGCCACACTGATGGTTGTTCTGCTGGCAAGCTGCGGTCCTTCGTATGTTGGTGTAAACAGCCGTCCTGCCTATGGCTATTACGGACGTCCCTATTATGGTGGCTACGGCGGTTATGGCTACTACAACCGGCCTTACGGCTATTACCGTCCACCCGTTATCGTGCAGCGACGGACCTATATCGCACCGGCACCCCGCTACAACCCGCCCCGGAACTATGCACCTAACGGCCGTATAGGCGGTGGTGGTAATTTTAATGGCGGAGGCCGTTCACGCGGTCCGAGATAACACCAGATTGTTCGAAACAAACAGGCCGGCCTTATAAGTCGGCCTGTTTTGTTAGGTACTGTACGTAGTCACCGGAGTCAATTCGGCGCAGTGTGCCAACCGGCCAATTGTAGAGGTAGACCCAACAGTCAACCAACTGACCAGCGCAGGTCACCGGAACGATGCGTCGTACGTACTCGTCGGATTCGCTTTCCGATGGGGTAGCCTGAACGCCTTCATACTCGTCGAGTAGTTGCAGTAGATTCGCCTGACTATCCGGAAACAGCGTATAAACGGACCCGTGAATCAGCGTCGATACCTCGGGAAGATACAGTGCACCCGGATAGCTGCCAACGTCATACAACGGCCCGTTGATGACGCCCTCACCCATGTACCGACTGTGCTGGCGCAGATGTATGGCAGGTGCATTCGAAAAAGCTGCCCGGAGCGTACCGTAGACGAATAAATGAGTTGGCATTGTGATTGCAGGAAAGAATTAATGTCCTTGGGTTGACAAATCTTTGTAAATTAGTGTTGTACCTGAAAATCAACGTCGATTATGAAACGATCCAGTCTCGTGCTTTTGCTTGCTACGACTATGCTAGCAACCGAAATACCCGTCGACGCAAAGGCCGGTACAGATCGTTCGACGGTGTCGGCCAGCTCGATTGGTCGCAAGCGAAAAGGTTACAGACCACGTCGGGGCGGGTTGTTTAACACGGGTTTATTCAAGAAGAAGAACCCTTGCGGTTGTCCAAATCATTAACGGATTGTTAACAAATTGTACTTATAACAGAGATGGGCCTTACTGGGGCCTATTTTTGTCTATACACGTTGTAAAATTCTGTGTTTCAGCGTAAAATTTAGTACCTTTGCGTTTTCAAACGCATCACAAACAATACGTACCGGGGTTGATCAGTGGACTGGTCCTTGCCCGGTAACCATTTTGTCAATACACAGTACACATACTGTATGCAATCGATTCGTAACATCGCCATTATTGCCCACGTTGACCACGGCAAAACCACGCTGGTCGACAAAATCATTCACGCGTCTAAGCTGTTCCGGGAAAATCAGGAATTCGGTGACCTGATCCTCGACAACAACGATCTGGAGCGTGAGCGGGGTATCACCATCGTTTCCAAAAACGTATCGGTTCGGTACAAAGACGTTAAAATCAACATCATCGACACACCGGGCCACAGTGACTTCGGGGGTGAGGTAGAGCGCGTGCTGAAAATGGCCGACGGCGTTTGTCTGCTGGTCGATGCGTTTGAAGGCGCTATGCCGCAGACCCGTTTCGTACTGAGCAAGGCGCTTTCGCTGGGTTTGAAGCCTATCGTTATCGTCAACAAAGTCGACAAAGAGAACTGCCGGCCGGAAGAAGTACACGAAGAGGTTTTTGATCTGATGTTCAACCTCGGCGCTACGGAAGATCAGCTTGACTTCCCGACCGTTTACGGCTCGTCGAAACAAGGCTGGATGGGTCCGGACTGGAAGACGCCAACCGACAACATCACCTACCTGCTCGACACGATCGTGGCAACGATCCCACCGTCGCCTATCAACGAAGGTACACCACAGATGCAGATCACGTCGCTCGATTACTCGGCGTTCGTAGGTCGTATCGCTATCGGTCGTGTACACCGGGGAACGCTGAAAGAAGGCGCTAATATGGCGCTGGTAAAAGCCGATGGTTCGATCAAGAAAGTGCGGATCAAAGAACTGCACACGTTCGAGGGACTTGGCAAGAACAAAGTAACCGAAGTACAGTGCGGTGACATCTGCGCCGTAACGGGTCTGGAAGAGTTCGAGATCGGTGATACGCTCACCGACGTCGAGAATCCGGAAGCCCTGGAGCGGATCGCCGTCGATGAGCCGACGATGAACATGCTGTTCACGATCAATAACTCGCCGTTCTTCGGTAAAGAAGGTAAGTTCGTGACTTCGCGTCACCTGCGCGACCGGCTGTACAAAGAAATCGAAAAGAACCTGGCGCTGCGCGTGGAAACGACCGACAGCGAAGACCGCTTCCTGGTATATGGCCGGGGTATTCTTCACCTGTCCGTATTGATCGAGACGATGCGTCGTGAAGGCTACGAATTGCAGGTTGGTCAGCCACAGGTACTGTATAAGGAAGACGACAACGGTCAGCGGCTTGAGCCGGTAGAAACCCTTGTCGTTGACGTACCGGAGGAGACGGCTGGTAAAGTAATCGAACTGGCTACGCAGCGTAAAGGCGAGCTGTTGATCATGGAACCGAAAGGCGATCTGCAACACCTTGAGTTTGAAATTCCGTCGCGCGGTCTGATCGGCCTCCGTTCGAACGTGCTGACGGCAACCTTCGGTGAAGCGGTAATGTCGCACCGGTTCAAAGAGTACCAGCCTTACAAAGGTCCAATCCCTGAGCGGATCAACGGTTCGCTGATTTCGATGACGAGCGGTGTGGCCACGGCTTACTCAATCGACAAGCTCCAGGATCGGGGTATCTTCTTCGTCGAGCCCGGTGACGAGATTTACACGGGTATGGTTATCGGTGAGCACAACCGGCAGAATGACATCGTGGTGAACGTTATGACGGCCAAGCAATTGACCAACATGCGGGCATCGGGTTCGGATAACAACGTGAAGATTGCGCCGAAAATATCGTTCTCACTGGAAGAATCGATGGAATACATTCAGAAGGATGAATACCTGGAAGTAACGCCGAAATCGATGCGTATCCGGAAGATCTACCTGGATGAAAACGAACGGAAGCGTAACGCCAGCAAATTTGCTATGGCTTAATCGAGTCAATTTGACACAAAAAAGAAAGCCCGCTCAGACACTCTGAGCGGGCTTTCTTTTTTGCTGCTGTGTTTATTGATTCGCTACGACACTGACGGCAAGCGCTGCTTTCGTACCGGTAGTAAGCGTGTTGACAGGCGATGATTGCATGGCCGTTTTCGAGTCTGGAGCGGGCAAATTCGATATATAAACGTTCTGTCGCTTGATGTGAAAATACACGCAGGCGAAGAGTAAAAAGCCTGCAATGAGTGTGAATACTTTTCTCATATCGTTGTAAAAAGTGGCACAATGTGCGTCGTTAAAGTAAGCGTACTCACTTCGTACACGCAAAGCAACAACAATAACAGCACCTGTTTTACAATTGTTGGCACTATCTAGTGAGCGGTACTAAACGTATAGGCTTTATCCGAGGCATAAATAGCTATTTATGAATAAATTACGGAAGATAAAGCGAAAAAAATTTATCGGCTATACGTAAAAAAATTGCCCGGCTGTCTTAATTACGGCCGGGCAATGTTGGTCTTACACAAAAGATAAACAAAGAAATGTCGATAAAAGGCAGCTATATCATCTACCTTTTTTATAGGATAATGTTCCGCTTGATGGACTACCAAAAAATAATTGTAAAGTACCATCAGGCAACTGATTAAAACGGGCCGTACTACCCAGTTTTGTCAGATATGAACGATCAATTTGATAGGTAGTTTGGCCTAAATCAGCTGAGGCTGTCTGGCTTAATTCCTGAATCTGCATTGTCCCGTCGACAGTGGCATACATTCGACCTTTGTACGTATTCTGCAAGCCTTTTCCCTGTACGTAGAATGACACAATATCGTGGGGTGGGTTCGCGGTATCTAACGCGAACGATAACGTTGTAGAAGCCGCCGAATCCGGTTGCATCAGTGTCCAGGTACCGACGAGGGCAGCAACGGTAGGGGGCGGCTCAACAGTACCCTGCTTGCATTGGCAAAGCAAGAGCAAACAACCTATAACCGCATAAATAGTATTCATCAGTTGGCTTGGGTCGGGTCGGCTACCTTACCGGTAAACAGGATTGTCCCGGTTGTTTTTTCGTGAATGACAAAGACAAAAGGACGGTCGCAAAGTGTAGGCATTTGTAGCGATGTCGTGGATATGCCCCCGGTCGTTACGGCGGCTGCTTCGGTACCCTGCTCATCAACGGCCACGAAGGTATTTTGCTTGACAAAGCTGAGCGTCAGGCCACCGGCCGGGTTCATTTTCGTGAACGTAGCCTGATTGGTAAAAGCAACGGGCATACCCATTGCGCTCAGTACGGCGTTTAGCTGAATGTCAAAATTCATGGTAAACTTTGGTAGTCCAATATCCATACTACCTTTCGTCATACTCTGTTGCAGCGCCGACCATTCCGTTTCTGTGTAGGCTTGCAACAGCGAGTCAGCTGAGCGGTCGGCGGCTGGTAGAAGTACCGTCATTGCCAGGCGATCGTTACCGTACGGCAGTTCAAAGGCGGTGTAGCCGTCGCGGAAAGCACGACGCATGGCTACTTTCTGCCGCATCATCTGAACGGTCTTTTGTGTGCCAGACGCTAGCGTAAACGGCATACCGGCCGTCTCTTCGGACCTGAACTGCGTTTGCCAGTTCCCCTTGAAATAGAGCGCGTTCAGCACGAACAGGACATTCTCCGGCTGAATACTATTAATCACGTTCGGAATACGCCCGTTGGTTTGCTGACTGGCCCAGTTGTTAATCTTGGAAACGGTAGCCGGATCGTTGAAATTTTCTGCCGAAACCGTCGCGTCGAAGGTCTGTTTAAGAACGTCCTGGAACGATTGCGCTACCGTGAAGGTATTGCGGTACCAAACCGAATTGGCCAGCGTCAGCGTCACCTTCGGGTCGATTCTGGGCAGGTTTTGTAACAGATTCTGGTACGTCTGATTAGCCTCGGTCAGCGTTTGCGCATCGAGTTTCAGCGTCTTCTGAATCTGCTGAGCTGTTTGTCCGTCAGCGCCGTTCAACAGCATACCCAGCGCCATGTGCAGGCTCAGCGGTGAAATAAAAACGTTTTTATCGACGCCTTCCTGCTGACTGACGCGACTCGTCAGGTCGAAGGCGAACTGCGTAGTCTGCCCGACAAAGGGGGCTGATACACGTAAGCCGCTGGCAGTTGAATCGACAGTCGATGCTGGTGCCGTTGTAGTATTACGACAGCTGACGGCCGATACGACGCCAGCAATTAGGAGCGGTAGCATCTTCATAACGAATACGGTTAGAAGTGATAATCGACACCGAAGCTCATACCGGTTGTTGTCGGCTGCGATCGGATTGGGGAGTCCGATGCTGTCGTACTGCCAATAGCCGGCTGGTACAGGCCAGCCAGTGAAGCAGACCAGTGCTGCGATGGGCGGTACCGGAACCGGGCACCGACCGAAGCGGCCAACGAAAGCGAGCGGTAGATATCGTCAGCGGGCGTCACGACAACCTGATTAGCGATGGTATTTCGTACGAAAATATTGGTTAGAAATCCCCCAATCAGGGCCAGTCCCAGCCGCTTGCGGGGCCGCAGCTGATAGCCAACCTGAACCGGTACCTGAACAAACTGATAAGCGTTGGATACCGCCTGCTGCTCGCTCATACTGTACCGATTCGTCACATACGATTGAGAGGAGCCATGCTGATCCACGGCCGCAGCCGCGTAAGCGTTCGTCTGACTGATGACGCGGTCTCGGACAGCATCGACGAAGAGATTATTGACGACCTGAGCGTCTTTAGCCGTTATCATGGCTGCGCTTGCCAGACTAATCTGCGTCGGACTTTCTACCGTCGATTGGGCACTCAGATACCCAACGCCACTTTCAATCGACCAATGCTCCGTTAGTTGGATACCCGCGCTTACCTGATACGCAATGGACCGGCTGCTACGGCTATCGACAACCGGCGTCGTGGCAACGGCATTTCGATTGAC
Organism: Spirosoma oryzae; assembly: GCF_003002825.1. Lineage (GTDB taxonomy): Bacteria > Bacteroidota > Bacteroidia > Cytophagales > Spirosomataceae > Spirosoma > Spirosoma oryzae. Next base: position 33,438 of record NZ_PVTE01000021.1, read on the forward strand.
ACTGTTGGCGTAGCTGGCTACAGCCATAGGGGTAGCTGCCGATGCCAAGGCTACAGCCGGGTTGTACGCACCCGGCATAACGCTGATCGAGGCCCATTTCTCCCGTTTTTTCGATTTCGCTAACCCGTCTGTAACAGCTACGTCGCTCGTAGCGTCTACACCTGTCCAGGCGGCAGCGACTTTCGACTGGGTGGGCTGGTTCGATGACGTATTCGCTACGGCCAGTTTAGGTGCCGCAGGCGCGTTCGGTTGCCCTGCCGCAGGTGGTACTTCTGCAGCCATTGGTGACGTTGCCATCAGGGGCATAGCCGCAGCCGGCGACGGGTTAGGAGCAGATACGGACTGTATTGTTGTTTGTACAAACCCCGACGTCTGTACAAACTGCGCTGTTCGCTCAGACTGTGCGTTGCCGTATTGCCGATCTATGTCAACGATAAGATTGCTGTTACCTGTCAGTGTAAAAGCCGGCTGACTCTCGTGCTTCGCTGCTGACCGTATGTGATGCGTATAAAATTCTGGGATTGCTTTCGCTGCGCTCGCAACCAGGGTTGTTTTGTGATTCGATTGACTGGTGTTTGGGGTGATGGGGGCGTTTGCTGGTGCTGCTGCGGGTTGGTTTGTACGGACGGCAACCGATTTTGTCGTGCTGAGCTGATTCGTTGCTTGCGTGTACCACCAGCCGGCCAGCAACAACGCTACGGAAGCGGCTGCACCAGCCCCCCAGGTCAACGTACGCAGGCCCGGCAACAGAGCCGCTCCCCACAGCGGTAGCACGCGGGTCTTACTGTCTTCGTCGAGCTGACGTTCGACGGCGTCCCACACGCGCTGCGGGGGCTGCTCGTCGGCTCCGTCGAACGCTTTCCGCCAGAAGTCGTCAGGAAAATGGTCCAATTCGTTCATTAGTTCGTTGTTGTTCGGGGTGGGTTGCTTGTCACTGTTCGTTCGTCGGCTTTAAGCTTCTGCAACAGCAGGCTCCGGGCACGGGCGTATTGGGATTTCGAGGTACCTTCGGCAATGTCGAGCAAATCGGCGATCTCTACGTGGTTGTAGCCTTCAATGGCGTAGAGGTTAAACACCGTTCGGCAACCCGGCGGTAATTCCTGAATCAGCCGCAGCAGATACTGGTAGTTCAAAGACGGCAGACTCTCATCGGCTTGTGGTAGCACGGGGGCCAGATCCTGTATATCACTGGTCTGTTCCCACGGCTTCTGCTTGCGAATATGTTTCAGTGCCGTGTTGATAACCACCCGTTTCAGCCAGGCTTCCAGCGGGCACTCAAACCGGAACGAATCGATATGCCGGAAAATTTTCACGAATGCATCCTGTAAAACGTCTTCAGCCTCGTCAGGATCACGGATGTAGCGTTTACAGACGGCAAAGAGCTTCCCGGCAAACCGCTCATAGAGCTGTCGCTGCACAATTCGGTCCTGCCGACGGCATCCCTCAACTAATTCGTATTCATCCTGCATATAAACGTTGGCATCTGGATAGAGTCGCTTACTGGACAAACGGTTGCAAGAGCAGGAAAATTTTTGCGGCTAGTCCTTTGTGGGTTGTAAGTACGAGTGTGTGCGTTTGTTGGTGGAAAGCCGATCATGTACCAGCTCGTAGGAAAAGACCAGCTTTCTGACTGAAATTTGTCAACTTGTACGATATATTACCGGGTTGTTCGGTTTACTTTCTATTTCGTGTATGCGTACCGTCTTTCGGCCTGTTGCTTTGTTGCCCCTCGTGCTTACGGCAGCCGGGTTGCTCTCATTAACGTTGCCGGCGGGCTCGCCGGGTTCATTACCGAACCGCCTGTCGGGTCCGTTACAGGCAAATCGATTTGCCGACTCAACGGCACTGTACCTGCCTGGCGATCTGGAAGCGACAATCTGGGCCGAATCCGCCATGCTGTTCCGACCGACAAGCATCGACGTCGACGCACGGGGGCGGGTGTGGGTCGCCGAAGCAGCGGGAAATCGACCGGAAGGTGATGGAACGACTGACGGACGTATCACGATTCTAACGGATGGCAATGGCGACGGTCGGGCTGATAACCAAACCATTTTTGCGCAGGACGCTCGGCTGGTACGCCCATTGGGCGTTAGTGTGCTGGGGCGGAATGTGTACGTCTCCAACGCGCCTGATCTGCTGATGTACGTAGATGAAAACGGCGACGACCGGCCCGAGCGGGCGGAAACGGTCTTAACAGGATTTGGTGGTAAGAACCAGCGTAACGGGGTGCATCGAATGGTGGCTGGCCCCGCCGGAAACTACTACGTCAGCGTTGGTGATGCCGTACCCTACACCATCACGGACCGCGACGGCTGGACGGTACAGGCTGGTACAATGACTGACAAGCAACCCGGCAGCGACGGCCGTAACTGGGTGGGGGGACTGTCGCTGCGTATCAAACCCAATGGTTCGGGCCTGAAAGTGATGGCCGATGGTTTTCACAACAGTCAGGCGGTGGTTGTCGATTCATACGGAAATTTGTGGCAGGCCGATACCGACGAGAAAACGCATGTGTCGCATATCAACTGGGTGCTGGAAGGCGGAAAAGCCGGTTTCTACGCGGCAGGGAATCGTTCCGCTAATCCAGTCGCCATGCCGGGTGTGATGCCCACCGGCGAGGCTATCCCGAACAGTTCATCGACCGCGCTGCTGATGAACGAAGATGAAAAACTGGGCCTGCCTTATCGCGGCACGTTGCTCTGTGCTGACGCCCGTCAGCATCGTATCGTTGCCTATAAACCTGAAATTCGCGGTGCTGGCTATCAACTGGTAGCCAATGAGCTGGTCAGCGGAACCGGTTCGAATGGCGATGTAAATGCGGTGTTCGAGCCTGTAGCCATGTCGATTGGGCCGGAGGGGGCTATTTACGTAGCCAGTTGGCATGAGGCCGGAGCCAAATCCGTCGGGCGTATTTACCGCATTGCGCCGAAGGGACGTACGTTGAGAAACCCACAGATTGACTTACGGAACACAGCCGGTCAGTTAGCTGCCTTGACGAACCCGGCTCCCCAGATTCGTATGTTGGGCTTCAACGCGCTCAAACAGCAGGGCGACGAAGTCGTTGAAGCGCTGATGCCAATGGTTAGTTCGCTGAATGCGTACCATCGGTCACGGGCTGTTTTTTTGCTGGCACAGTTAGGGCCGGAGGGGCAGTTTGAAGTCGAACGGTTGCTCAAATCACCCGAAGCGCAGACCCGTATCGTTGCGCTGCGGGCTTTGCGGAGCATCACACCTGAAAATTCGAAGGCTAATCCCGCCCTGACTCCGTCGCAGCAGGTATTGCTGCCGTTGCTGGGTAACCTGTCCGTCGATCAGAGCGTAGCTGTTCGGCGCGAGGTGTGCGTCGCCCTGCGGGATATGCCGTACGCCGATTGCCGGCGAATCCTGGCCAATCTGGTGCAGGGGTATGATGGGCAGGACGCCTACTACCTGACGGCATTGAGCGAAGCCGCCGATGGTAAGGAAGAAGCATTGTTCGCGGATCTCCGGCCTTCGTTTGCCGCCGATCCGGCCGAGTGGGATGCCCGTACGGCTAATCTGGTCTGGGCCTTGCATACAGCCTCGGCGTTATCACTGCTAAGAAAGCGGGCTGAAGCCGATCAGTTGCCTATCGACGCCCGACGACAGGCAGTGAGCGCCATTGTCGCCATGCAGACGCCGGCATCGCAAAAAGTATTGGCTGAGCTGACGCGGGGAAGCGACAAAGTGCTGGCCGCTTCGGCAACGGAAGCAATAAGCACACGTAAAGCCAAGCCACAAGCCGCCACGCCCACTACGCCTGCCACTACCGCTACCCCGCCATCAACGACAGACAAGCCAGACCCGACAGCTATGTCTCCGCGCGATCTGCTGGCCAGTAAATACGGCACCTACGCGGAACGGAGCAAGGCAGTACTGGAACTGGCCCGCACCACAGATGGGGCCCGACAACTGCTCGACCTGATTGCAGAAAATCGGTTGTCAAATGCGATGCTGCGGATAGCTGGCCCTGCCTTACTGAAGCACTCCAGCACCGCCATTCGGCAACAGGCAGCCCCTTATTTCGAACCAAAACCGGCTTCGTCTGCCACCGTTACCGATTCAACGAAAGTCGCGACGCCGAAATCGGCTCAGCGCATGTCTTCCGGTAAACCGGCTGCTGAACCTGAATCGACTGCCGTAGCGGTGCGCAAACCTGTGCTCCCGGCGCCCGACAGTAACAAGACGACTGTAGCAGGCAATTCAGACAGGCGTTTGGTTAAATCCGACATCGCCGATATCGCCGAACTAACGGGAAATGCAGTAACGGGTCAACTGCTGTTTAAAGCCAACTGTAGCCGGTGCCACGTTTACAATCAGAAAGGCGTCGACGTTGGTCCGGAACTGACGAATGTTCAGCGGCAACTGGACAAAGCTGGTTTAATCGAATCAATCGTATATCCGAACGCATCGATCACGCCCGGTTATGAGTCGTGGTTAATATCGACAACAACTGGGCAGACCTACTACGGATTCATTGCCAGCGAAACGGCACAAGCACTCGTCGTAAAAGGGGTAACGGGGCAGAAACACACGATTCCGGTCAGTGCCGTGTCGAACCGACGTCGATTTGCCAACAGCCTGATGCCGAGCGTACAGACCATGAAACTCAGTCAGCAGCAAATCGCCGATATAACGGCATACCTGCTCAAACTGTAGATACTGTAAAACGCATCAGGGGCTGGCGAAGGAATACCTCCTCGCCAGCCCCTGATGCGTTCAGAAAATAGAATTAGTGCGCTTAGATGATCGCGTCGAGCAGCGCCGTAACGATAGAAACGACGAGACTGAACAGTAACGCGGCCAGTATACCGCCTACGACAAAGCCAGGTACCAGCGAAGCCGCCAGATAAACCATCAATATGTTGATGACGATCAGGAATAATCCCAACGTCATAATCGTGATGGGAACCGTCAGGATGGTTAGAATCGGTTTGACGAAGGCGTTAAGCAGACCGAGTACGATTGCGATAACCAGGTATGTACCGACACCTCCGGTGACAGAGATACCGGGGATGATGGCGGCTGCCACATAAACTGCCACCATGCTGATGACAATGCGAATAAGTAGGCCCATTGGGAGTGAAATTGGTAGTGAACTGAATAGATGTCAGCATCACGAACACCAAACCGGTAACCAATGTTTGCCCTTTACTTCGCGTGACGGCTCTGTAGCACAGCAATTATGTCGTCCAGATCCATATTTTTCTGCTCCAGCAAGACCAGAAAATGAAAGAGCAGGTCGGCGGCTTCACCTTTGAACAGATCGTCGTTATCATCTTTCGCTTCGATAACCAGTTCGACGGCCTCCTCCCCTACCTTCTGCGCAATCTTGTTGACCCCTTTACCAAACAGCGACGTTGTGTACGAGGTATCGGTCGGGTTAACACGCCGGTCGTGGATGATGCCCTGCAAATAATTGAGAAACTGGCCCTTACCCCGATTTTGCTCGTTGAAGCAGGTATCTGCTCCTGTATGACAGGTCGGACCCGCCGGCCGGGCCTTAATCAGCAGCGTGTCGTTGTCACAATCAACCAGAATTGAATCGACGTGCAGGAAGTTGTTCGAGGTTTCGCCTTTCGTCCAGAGCCGTTGTTTGCTACGGCTAAAGAACGTGACAACCTGCTCAGCCTGCGTCTTTTCGTAGGCTTCCTGATTCATGTAGCCCAGCATCAGGATCTTCCCGGTTTCGGTGTCCTGAACAACGGCCGGTACCAGCCCTTCGGGCGATTTGTCAAACGCAATCTCGGAATTCATGGCGTAAAGGTAGTCGCTCAGGGGCGAATCGTCTGCACAAAGGACCGAATGCTCTCGGCTGATGTACCGTGGTCCTGCAAATGCCGGATAAACGCACTACCCACAATCGCGCCGTTGGCATACTGCGAAGCCGTGTTGAACGTCTCCTGATCGCTGATACCAAAGCCGATCAAGCGGGGGTTACGCAGATTCATGGCTTCGATACGCTCAAAATACGTCCGCATACCGTCGCTGATTCCTTTCACCGAACCGGTGATACTCGCCGACGAAACCATATAGATAAACCCGTCGGATTCCTGGTCGATAAACCGGATGCGCTCGTCGGTTGTCTGTGGTGTAATCAGATGCACGTTCAGAATGCCGTATTCGCGAAAGACGGGCGCGTATTCCGCCAGAAACAGATCGAGCGGCAGATCGGGCAGGATCACACCGTCGACGCCAACCTGACGGCACATCCGGCAAAAGTTCTCGACCCCGTACTGAAGCACTGGATTAATATAGCCCATCAGTAAGATAGGTACAGTAATCTCCTCCCGGCAACCTGCCAACTGGGCGAACAGCGTCTTGATCGACATGCCGTTGTCCAGCGCCACGCCGTTGCTCTGCTGAATGGTTTCGCCGTCGGCAACGGGATCGGAATACGGCATACCGATTTCGACCAGGTCGACGCCCGCATCCTGCAAGCCACGCAGCACCGTGCGTGTATCGTCGAGGTGGGGAAAGCCTGCCGTGAAATAAACGTTTAGAAGCCGCTCGCTGCGTTGCTCAAACAGAGCGGAGATGCGGTTGGTAGTGAGTGTGTCCATGAGTTTGTAACCCAGACGTCCACGTCTGGAGGCCGTCAGGCCAACTATACAAGGCGGCAGCTTTTTGGCCTAGCGGCCTCCAGACGTGGACGTCTGGGCTACATGACGTGCTCGCCTACAAATGCTTCGAATACGTACTTAAGTCCTTGTCGCCCCGGCCTGACAGGCAGACGACCACAACATCGTCAGCTTTCAGGCTCATTTTATCCAGGGCTGCCAGCGCGTGTGCCGTTTCCAGCGCGGGGATAATGCCTTCGAGTTTACTTAGTTCAAAGCCTGCTGCCAGGGCCTCGTCATCGGTGATGGCGTAAAAGTCACCCCGGCCCGAATCGAACAGGTGTGCGTGCAACGGACCAATGCCGGGATAGTCGAGACCCGCCGAGATCGAATATGGTTCCGTTACCTGCCCGTCGTCGGTTTGCATCAGAATCGTACGGCTACCGTGCAATACGCCCGGTTTTCCCAGTGCCGTCGTCGCGGCCGAATGCCCCGACGATACACCCATGCCAGCAGCCTCAGCGGCTACGAGCCGAACCGAGGGTTCATGCAAGAAGTGGAAGAACGCACCGGCGGCATTGCTACCCCCACCGACGCAGGCAACCATGTAATCAGGATTTTCGCGGCCGGTCTTGGCCAGTAGCTGCTGCCGGACTTCCTGCGAAATAACCGACTGAAACCGCGCGACCATATCGGGATAGGGATGCGGCCCAACGACCGATCCGATGATGTAGTGCGTATCGACCGGGTTGTTTATCCAGTGCCGCATTGCTTCGTTAGTCGCGTCTTTGAGCGTCTGACTACCCGATTTAGCCGGTACTACCGTCGCGCCCAGCATCCGCATCCGATCGACGTTCGGCTTTTGGCGCTCCATGTCGATAGCGCCCATGTAGACGATGCATTCCAGCCCCATCAGCGCGCAGACCGTTGCCGTCGCTACGCCATGCTGACCCGCGCCTGTCTCGGCTACAATCCGCTTCTTGCCAAGCCGTTGCGCGACCAGAATCTGGCCAATCGTGTTGTTGACTTTATGGGCACCGGTATGGCACAAGTCCTCCCGTTTCAAATAGATTGTAGCCCCTTTCTTCGCTGACAGGCGCTTCGCCAGAAACAAAGGCGTCGGCCGACCAACGTAATCTTCCAGCAATTGCCAGAATTCGGCCTGAAATGACGGATCGGCAATAATCGACAGGTAGTTCTGCCGAAGTTCTTCGACGTTCGGGTACAGCATTTCGGGGATAAACGCTCCCCCAAAACGACCGTAAAAACCGGTGTCGCTCACCGCAAAAGACGCTTGCGTATCGATAGTATCTTGCATGATTGTCAATGCTTTATCAGACGTAAACCCAATGTGGGCAAATGATCAAAATCGTTGTCTGTAGTATGAAGCTCCATGTCGAGGTAAAGAGCCGTAGCCGCAATCCATAAATCGTTTTTGCCCATGTTGCGGGCAGATGTTCCAAGTGGGTAGCTCTTTAACCGATTCTGGCTGAATGCGTCGATCTGAGCATAGTAGCTTATCAGCCCCTCTGTCACATCAACGCTCGGATATCGACTGAATAGGTCTTGGACGAACTCCCAGCGTTGAAGGCCCCAATCAGATTTTAAAGCGAAGGCTTCGATCTCACCGATCGTGACTATTGACAATACTGTCTGAGCGGGCGGTAATATTCGCCGTCTTACATGACCGATAATCAGGTTTGTGTCGTAAATCATACACTGCCCTTGTCACCTTCCGCAAGCAAGGCGTCCATTGCTTTGTTTTCTGCTTCTGTAAACTCTGGAAATACACCAAAGAAGGGTTCATCGACCGTGGTAGCTTGCAAGAATCGCGCTACACCCCACCGCCGAATATCTTCGGGGCGATATGAGTTGATCTTGCCCCGTTTCATCGCCGGTATGATATCCGTTATTTCCTGGTCCACTTTCATAATACACGTTGTTTATACGTCAACACAAACCACGTTACCCTCGTTTCTTCCAGGCGTTAAACAGCTTCCTCCTCTTCGATAGGACGCAGATACGACAGGATCTCTTTTACTTTCGCCACATCTTTTACACCCGGTGCCGTTTCGACCTGACTGTTGACATCGACACCGTACAGTTTGAAGCCTTTCAGCAGATTCACCTGATCGACGTTGCCGAGACCGATACCACCACTGATGAAAAAGGGCTTTTCGTTGTCGTAACGACTCAGAATGTTCCAGTCGAACGTAACGCCGTTGCCGCCGGGCTGATCGCCTTTGGCGTCGAATAGGAAGAAGTCGCACTGCGCTTTGAAGTTGTTCAGCATCGAGAAATTAAACGAATCGTCGATTCGGAATGCCTTGATGATGTTGATACCCCGGTTGCGTAGGCTGCGGCAGAATTCCGGCGTTTCTGTACCGTGTAACTGCACGTACTGAAAATCGTACTTCTTCACCATCCGCAGAATGTAGTCCGGTGAGGCATTGACAAACACGCCCACCTTATGGATCGAGCGGGGCAGCGATTTAACTAATGTCTCGTCCAGCGTATCGCCAACGAAGCGGGGCGACTGATCGTAGAAGATAAACCCGATGTAATCAGGGCCCAGTGCAGCAATTTCTTTCAGGTTGTCGGCGTCACGCATGCCGCACACTTTGAGCTTCATATCAATACGAATTAGATGGATAGGTACTACTGTAAGCTTTCACGAAGCTGTCCAGCGCCGTTGCCGGGTTGTCTGTTTTCATAAAAGCCTCGCCAATCAGGAATCCGTCGAAACCGGCATCACGTAGCGTCAGCAAGTCGTTGGGACTGTGCAAACCGCTCTCGGCGATCTTGGCGTAGGTATCAGGAATCAGATTGACGAGCCGCAACGACGTATCCAGTGAGGTAACGAAGGTTTTAAGGTTGCGGTTATTGACGCCGACCAGATCGATCGAGGTGGTCAGGCTTTGTTCCAGTTCGAGTTCGTCGTGTACTTCGAGTAACACCTGCATACCCAGTTCCTGCGCCTGCTGACTGAAATCCCGAACCTGCTCCGGCGACAGACAGGCGGCAATCAGCAGGACGAGATCGGCTCCCCACGCTTTGGCTTCCAGCAACTGATATCCGTCGATGACGAAATCCTTGCGGAGGATCGGTGTTTCGGGATTGGCTAACCGGGCTGCTTTCAGGTCGTCGGGTGTACCACCGAAGAAAGGTTCATCGGTCAATACCGAGAGTACCGACGCTCCGGCCTGTACGTATCCCTGCGTGGTCTGCGTTACGTCGGCGCGGTCGTTGATGATGCCTTTAGAAGGGGATTTTCGCTTGAACTCGGCGATGATACCGGTCGAATACAATCCCTGAACGGCGTCGCGGGCCGACAGACAAACCCGTTTAAAGTCGGGCATTTCCTCCAGCGCCTGGGCCGGTGTTTCGGCCATGCGGGCGGCCACCTCTATACGCTTACGGTCAATGATCTCGTCTAAAATCGTCATACTAGTCGATTAGCTTGGTAAAACAGGCCAGCGCCCGTTTGCTCTCCAGTGATTCACGCGCCATGGCTACCGCGTCTTCCAGCGAACCGGCTAGTCCGGCCGTTTGCAGGGCTACGGCTGCATTGGCAACAACGGCCTGTTTCTGCGCTGGAGTGGCTTCGTCGTTCAGCACATTGAGGAAAATTTTCGCCGATGCCTCCAACGTTTCCCCCCCGGCCAGCTGATCGGCCAGCAGCGTTTGTAGCCCCAACTGTTCCGGCGTCATGATCTGTTCATTACCATTGCTGATCACTTTAAATGGCCCGGTCAGTGAGATTTCATCGTAGCCGTCCAGCGCGTGCAGAATCGCAAACTGCTTGTCGGTTTGCTGATAAAGGTACGCATATAAACGCGCCAATTCAAGGCTGAACACCCCAACAACCTGTTTGCGGGGCCGGGCCGGATTGATCATCGGACCGAGTACGTTGAAAAACGTTTTTACGCCCAACTCCTTGCGAATCGGCGCGACGTTTTTCATAGCGGGGTGAAACAGGGGCGCGTGCAGGAAGCAGATACCCGCCGTTTCCATCTTGCGCTGTAACTCGCCGACGTCGTTGGTGAACCGATAGCCCAGATACTCCATCATCGTCGACGAGCCAACCAGCGATGAAACGCCGTGGTTGCCGTGCTTGGCAACGCGCTGTCCGGCCCCGGCCACGACAAACGACGACAGTGTCGAGATGTTGAACGTGTCTTTGCCATCGCCCCCGGTGCCGCACAGGTCCATTGGGTCATAGGCGCTAAGATCGACGGGCAGGCAGAGTTCAAGCATGGCGTCGCGGAAGCCTTCAAGCTCTTCCACCCGCAGGCTGCGCATCATGTACACCGTCAGGAACGACGCGATCTGCGCGGAGTTATACGCCCCCCGCCCGATACCGAGCAACACCTGCCCGGCCTGCTCCTTCGTCAGCGACTTGTACTCAAACAGATGATTTAAAATCGATTTCATAGTCGAATAGGCTGTTAATTTATAGCGACTTACGTAGAAGCCTTAGCATCTGATAAGCACCCTTCTGAAATTGGTAGTCAACAGGTATTATATCAGCCTGAATGTGATTAAGCTTACAATACTCCAAGACGCTGTTCAAGTGTGGAGATACGTGACCGTCTAACGTAACTAAGGGGAAAATACGAACGTCATTTGCCACCCGGACCAACTCCTTTATTGATGTCAGATGAAATGCTTCTGACAGTTGTTCGCTGTAGAGAAAAAGCAGATGTGAACACAAGACTAGGTCGTAAGAGCTGTCAGGAAAAGGCAGGTCAGGTAGTGATATTGGGATATACCTTTCTTGCTGTAGGCCTTGCTCATAATCCGAAAGGAAGAGACTCATTGCTTCCATACGAGTGTATATGACTGCTTCAGCGTTCTGGAAGTCTGTCCAAACATACTGGTTGACGTTGCACTTAAGTTGCTCCGCGATTGTCTGATGCGTAGCACCGATACGCTCCCTCAATTCACTTGCTGAGAAGGCGTATATTGGGTCAATAGAGGTTACGTTGTGACCTGCCAGTGCCATTTCTGCATTGAAACTTGCCGGCCCATCGCCTACTCCCAAGATTCGTTTGGTAAGATCCGTAGCTGTAAGACCGAACATACGCTCGTACTCACGTCGCGAACGCCCCCATGGAACAACCTCAGCAAGTTTCATCGCTCTAACCAGTTTTTGATCATTTGTACGCCATTCTGGGTCAGGACCGATTCGGGGTGGAATTGTAGACCCCGCACGTCGTGACGCACGTGAGCCAGCCCCATCACGCGGCCCTGCTCATCGATAGCCGTTACACGCAAGTCGTCGGGCATCGATTCCGGCACTACCGTCCAGGAGTGATAGCGACCTACCGACAGTTCGCCGGGAATGCCGGTAAAGATTGGGTCCGATTCGTCAACGACTGTGGCGCGGTGAGCCACACCGTGCAGTACCTCGCCGAGGTTTTCCAGCCGCGCACCGTACACTTCGCCAATGCCCTGATGCCCCAGACAAATGCCCAGAATGCTTTTCTGCGGTCCGTACTCCGCAACCAGATCCTGCATGATGCCGGCTTCCGATGGAATACCCGGTCCTGGCGACAGCAGAATCTTGTCGTATTGGGCGACGGCCTCCAGCGCGATCTTATTGTTGCGGATGACGTCGGGACGCTCACCGAGTTCGCGCAGGATGTACACCAGATTGTAGGTGAACGAGTCGTAATTATCGAGAACGAGAAGTTTCATAGAATTGGAGGAAAGAAGAGCGATGAACGAGAAAAGATGATTTGACTTGGTTTCGTCTTTCTTCTTTTGTCTCTCCTCTTTCGTCTAAAAAAGTTAAATCGTTTGCGCCTGTTCGATGGCGGTGCGAAGGGCCGCCAGCTTGTTATGTACTTCCTGTAATTCGCTCTCTACGACCGACTTCGCTACGACACCGGCCCCCGCCTGATAGTAAAGGGTGTTGTCTTTGCTCATGAACGTACGGATCATAATGGCGTGGTTGAACTCACCATCGAAGCCCATGTAGCCGATGCTGCCCGAGTAAAAGCTACGACTCAGATTCTCGTATCGATCGATCAGTTGCATCGCCATGTGTTTGGGGGCACCGGACAGCGTACCGGCGGGAAAGGTCTCGGCCACGATTTGCAGCGGATCGGCTTCGGGCGTAAGCGTACCGACAACTTTCGAGACGAGGTGAATGACGTGAGAATAATATTGAATCTCCTTGAACGTCTCGACCTTGACTACGTCGCAGTTGCGGCTCAGGTCGTTGCGCGCCAGGTCGACCAGCATGACGTGCTCCGCCGATTCTTTGGGATCGTCATATAGCTTCTGAGCCAGTTCGGCGTCGCGCGCGTCGTCGCCGGTGCGCCGGAACGTACCCGCGATGGGATAGATCGTGGCCTGCCGGTCTTTAACGACAATCTGCGACTCGGGCGACGAGCCGAACAGTTTGAAATTGCCGTAGTCGAAGTAAAACAGATAAGGCGAGGGGTTCAGGGATCGCAGCGCCCGGTAGACGTTGAATTCGTCGCCCACGAACGGGGTCGAGAACCGGCGCGACAGCACAATCTGGAATACGTCGCCCCGCTGGCAGTGATCTTTTCCTTTCTGGATAACGGCCCGGAACTCGTCGTCGGTAAAATTCGACTGCTCATCACCGTTCGGGCTGAACGAGTACGTTGGGTAGTTGCGGCCCGTGATCAGATCACTGATGTCGTCGAGCGTGCTGTCCGGTTGGGTTTCGCCATCCTGCAGGTAGCTGTGTTCGAACAGGTGTAGCTCGTCCTTGAAGTGGTTGATAGCCAGCACATACCGGTACACCATGAACAGCGATGCCGGCATCTCGTTCTCCGTTGGAACCGGCGCATTCAGCTGAATATCCTCGAAACTCTGCACCGACGGATAGCCGAAATACCCGAACAGACCATTGGTGATAAACGAGAACGGCGCTTTCTCATGCTGAAACCGGTCCTTGAACTGTTGCAGGGCAACCGGCATAGCAGGGCGGTCTATGGTCCGAACTGTTGATCCGCTTCCGGGTAGCTGTTCGGTTAGTTGATTGCCCTTGTACGAAAACTGGGCAACCGGGTCGAAGGCGATGTACGAAAAGCTGTTGTCGTTACCGTGGTAGTCGGAGCTTTCCAGCAGGATGCTGTTCAGAAAGCGATCGCGAATACGTAGGTAGATACTGACGGGCGTGATGATGTCGGCCAGCATGCGCTTGTGGCGACTGACAACGCGAAAGGTAGACTTGGAATCGGGCATGGTCGTAAGACTAATTCAGTGTGTGATGGACAAAAAAATAAGGCTCACCGGGATGACGGTGAGCCTTAGTATCTGTAGATAAACAGTCATAGGGGCAACCCTCATCCGGGAAAGGAAGAGTGCCACCACCAAATCATGTTTACCGTGTTGTTCATCTTGTCGAAATTGGCGGTAAGGCCGTTTGTTTCTGTTGTCGGGGTGGCGGGATTCGAAGACGGGCGCGTCCCCGGCCACAACCTCTATGTCCCGAACGTAGCACGCTACGCTCCCCTCTCTTTTCTAGTCGGGGTGGCGGGATTCGAACCCACGACCTCTACGTCCCGAACGTAGCGCGCTACCAGGCTGCGCTACACCCCGAATGGGACACAAAGGTAAAGGCTTTGGCTTATTCGTGGGTCGTCAACCGGCAATTTTTTTCAGAATAAAATTAACCAGCGCATCCGGCATCTCGTAAGTAGGCAGGTGACCAGACCCGTCGAGTAGCTCAAATGTCGCGTTGGGGAGAGTCGGTATCGTCAATTCAGACTGCACGTCGGGCGAAAGAGCATTGTCCTTATTGCCGGCTATGATCGACACCGGAACGGTGACACGGCTCATCCGGTCGGCAATGTCTTCTTTACTGCCCTCCGTCAACCAGGCATCCCAGGCTACTTGGCTGGTGCGCAGATTGTCGGTGACGATTTGCTGGCGATCCGTCTCCGAAACAGGCTTCGCGGTGATGTTCTCGAAAGTTTTGATCGCTGCCTGCTCGGTACCGTGCGTTTTCAGCATCTCCTTCCGGTCTTTATCGGGGATTGGTTCCGGGTGCGGTGGCGAAGGCGAAACCAGTAACACCTGCTGCAAACTGGTCGGCTGGCGTGATGCCAGATTAAGCGCCACTTTGCCACTCATCGAATGACCAACCAGGACAAACGAGCTGATGCCTAATCGATCCAGTACAACTGCTACGTCGTCGGTCATGTCATCGACGCTGTAGCCTGATTCGGGGGCCGGGCTATCACCATGGCCCCGCAAGTCGACAGCAATACACCGATAGTCTACTGCTAGTTGCTCGATCACTGCCCGCCATTCCTTCGCTGAACCGCCGAAGTAGTGCAAAAAAATCAGCGTCAACGGCCCTGTCCCGCGCTCTAGGGTATGTAACTCGACTGTGGTTTCCATGTAACTAGTTTGTGCGGGTATAACCGGTTGTTCGGACAGGGGTTTTGGGCTGGAAAAAATTTTCAACGTTCTTCCAACCTTCCGATGCGCTGATCGCACTCTAGTACACAGCACCAGAAAACCATGTTTCGCTTGGCACCATCGTCCGACATATCCGAACGCGACCTCGTCGAGCGATGTCTGTCAGCCACCGATCAGGCAATCCAGCGGCAGGCGCAGCGGCAACTGTATGAGCGATACAAACGGGCCATGTTTTCCACGGCCTATCGAATTACGAATGACTACGACAATGCAAACGATGCCTTACAGGACGCCTTTGTGGCGGTGTTTCGAAGCCTGAATCTGTTCACGTTTCAATCGACGCTGGGGGCCTGGATTAAGACAATTGTGGTGCGCAACGCGATTCGTAAACAGCAGCTGGAAAGTCGGTTTGTGGGCATCGACGAAGTCACGCACGATCAGCCAATACCATTGCCGGATGGGCTAACGGGTGCCGAACTTGATACGGCAATCCGGACTCTGCCCGACGGTGCCCGAACGATTTTTTTGCTGGCCGAGGTAGAAGGCTATGCGCACAAGGAAATCGCCGATATGCTGAACATTAGCGAAGGCACGTCGAAATCGCAACTGAACTACGCCCGCCGACTTCTAAGACAGCGACTACACAATGACTATCAATAACGCCTTTCCCGATCTACCGGAATACGACCCGCATCCCGACCTCTGGAATCGGATCGACGCTGAACTGACAGCTGCGGAGCGATTCGATGATCTGGTTAGCAGCCTGCCGCAGACTGACCCTAAAGCCGATCTGTGGGATTCGATCGAAGCCGAACTGGACGGACAGGTACTGCCCCACCCCGCCGTTCAGCCGTCGAAGCGCCGAATTGGTCAGGTTATTCGGCCGTTGTGGACTGCGGTAACCGCTGCGGCTGCGGTAGCTGCGATTGTGCTGATTGGTTTCTGGACAAACCGACAGTCGGATGCCCGCGAACGAATGGAATATGCGATCGAAACGGGCGTCGCCAATACCGCTAGCCCGGTTCCGGCTGATACCGACGCGGACCGACGGGCGGAAGCATTCATTGCGCAACAGTGCGCGGCTCAGACGATCGCCTGCCAGCAACCTGAAGTACATGAACTGCGTAATCAACTGGCTGAACTGACCACAGAACAGCAACGGCTGGATCAGGAGCGGCAAACGTTCGGCGACGACCCGATGCTGATTCGGGCGCAGGTAAAAGTCGAAAATCAGCGGGCTGAAGTAACGAAAGAACTGATAACCTTACTCCGCTCATGAAGGCACGATTGAGACTCTGGCGGCTACTGATCTGGTTTAGCCTGTACTTGGCCAGTATGCCCGGACGGGCACAGCCTGCGCTTCAGGTCGTGACGAAAGTGGTGGAGAAAGAACTCCCCTACTCGGCTGGACAACGGCTGCGACTGACGGCGGAAAAAGCTGACGTGACTATTCATGGCTGGACTCGACCGGTGGTATCGATTCGGTTGCGGCTGACGGCCAAGCACCCCGACCGGGCTGTTGCCGAGCGGGAAGTCGGGTACCAACAGTATACCCTGCAAGCCAACGGAAACGAGATTGAGCTGGCAAACCACTATGCCGTGCCGCGTGGTGCCGGAAAAGTGCAGAGTCAACTAAAGGCGATTTACGACATCAGCGTACCGGCTGGCGCGTCGCTGCTGCTCAAGAATTCGTTTGGTGATATTCGACTTGCTGATCTGACTGGCGATACGAACCTGACCTTTGAATTCGGCAAACTGTCGCTTGAGGACATGGGCGGTAAGACGACTATCCGGTCGAGTTATGGCGATATCGACGGACGTGGTGTCGACGGGTCGCTGCTGCTGACAACCGAGAAGGCGGACGTTAGCCTGCGCGACCTGGCTGGTCGGGCTGTTGTCAAGAGTCGCTACGGCAAGCTGACCGTCGTACCGCATCCGTCGCTGACCGGTCTGTCGGTCGAAGCTGCCCGCACGGATGTTCTCCTGGCGGCCCGGCGTATCGGCGACTTCCAGTACGACGTCATCACCACATTCGCCGATATCCGCGTGCCCGAAGCGCAGCAGGCTGAATTGGGAAAACTGGGTAGCAAGCAAACCTTCACCTATCAGCCGCCTGGTCGCAAACCCCTGATTCAGATACAGGACAGCTACGGTAACGTGACCATACAGGCTGATAAACCACTCGTAGACCGATAATCCATAACCAATACGTTCATGAAAACAGGAAACTTAATCGGCATCGTCGGGCTGGCGTGCCTGGGCGTTACGGCCGCTAACGCCCAGCAATGGACATTGGGTCCGAAACTAGAGTTAGGGTTGTCGGCCCGATCAACGTCGGTGAACGAGGTGATGATTGGCGATGTGTCGGTGGAAAGTGGTGCCAATGCCGGTGACGCGATGGGTGCCGGGATCGGCGGGTTCGCCCGATACGACCGCTCGCGCTGGTATGGGCAGGCTGAGTTGCTCACGCAGCGGGCCAACGTAGCTAACTACTACATCAGCGGACCACAGGTAGGCTTCGCCGACTATGTTCGCGTATCCAGACTTGCGGGGCGACTACTGGGAGGCTACAAACCGCTGCCGTGGCTCCGCTTCTCTGTGGGGGTAGCTGCAAACCAGTACCGGCGAAACCAAGAAAACTACTATGCATCCACTATCGCTAACGAATACCGCTTGGCTGAGCAATACCCAACTGACAAAGACAGGTTTCTATCGGTTGCCCGAACGTACGAAGTTGGCCAATCAGTCAGCCAAAGCCTTAAAGCGGTATCGGCGGACATGCTGTTCGGTATTGGCGTTGACGTGGGTGGGCTTACGATCGATATCATAAATAGTAGTTCGCTGACGCCGGTTGTCGATGGCATTACGCATCAGGGGCAGGTGTACGACCTGCGTCAGAAATACAGCAACTGGTCGCTGCAATTGGGTTATCGGCTGTTTCCGGTTAAGGCGCATCTGCTGGCCCCGCGTCGGTCGAACCGGGCGTACGAGCGCATCAAGAAAGACATACCCTTCTACCGTAATGAGGTTCATATCGCCGTCGGGCTGCTCGGTGAAGACATCGGCAGTGCCTTTCTCTACGAAAATCGGTACACGCGTTATCTAACCCGGCGATTTGGCTTGTCGATAGGCGCAAATATTATGCGGCTGTCTGGGAGTTACTATCTGCCTAGTCAGACAACGGAAGTGCAAGTGTTGCCCGCTGTCCGATTTCTGCCGCTTTACAGCCGTAGACATATCATTGGGCTATCTGTTGGGCCACTACTTTGCTATAAGTCAGGCTATACTGTATCCTCTGGCCGGTATGGGGGTAATGGTCCGGCAACAGTCAATCTGCGAAACGATTCAGAAGCCAGCACATTCTCGGCCAGCATACAGGGTACTGTCGATTACCAGTTTGCCATTTCTGATCGATTACTCTTTGGTCCGTGGCTCCGGCTCTCGTCAGATTACGCTTATGCCGGTATTCAGGCTGGCTATCGCTTCTAACCCTTACGTCTACACTAACCATGAGAAAGGCATTGATAAATCGACTGGCTATTATCGTTGGCGTGATACTGGTCAGCGGAGCCGCTGTGGCACAGGTATCACCGTACCGATTTGAAGTAGAAGCCGGTGGCGGGCTGCTACGACTGCCTGACGTGGCCTACAATGGCTGGTCAGCCAAACAGCAACTGACGGCATATATCAAACCACGGCTGGGCGTCTCCGTTGGTATAAACTGGGCTGGTACGACTAACACCGCCCCACTCTCCTACCTGCCTAATCAGTATGGCTTGCCTAATCCGGCACGGCTTAACGAATTTTACGTTCGTACGGATCGTATGCTCGATCTGTCGGCGGTGATATTGCCTATTCTGACCCGTCATCACCAAGTTTCCGTACGAGTTGGTTTATCAGCCTACCGCAGTAAAACGACGCAGGTCGATAGCCTGATCTATCCAAATCCACGTGATCGCTCAAGCTACGAAACGGTGCTGGACCAGCGCACAACGGACCGGGTGTCGCCTTTACTTGGCGTTGGCTACGACTATCGACTATCGAATCGCTGGTCGGTGGGGGCGTATGCGACGGCGTATTTGAACGCACCCGATAAGCAAACCGTATCGACGTTTGGCTTGCGTTCAGCGTATCGATTCAACATCAGTGCCGATTCGCTCGGGCTGTCGGTAATCGACAAAAGCACGATACGAACAGGTATCCGGTTGGCTGGTAATGTGTCGGCATCGAACGAGCGCACCGTTGCCGACGTCTACAGTATTCGGGGAATTGGGGGCGTATGGGCCGAGGTGCCGCTTTCGCTGACCTGGCAATTCCGGACGGAACTTAACTACGCACAACGCAGCGGGCAGACTAACGAAGTACGAACGGGGCGCGTGCGGTTTCTGCCGGGTGTTGACAACCGAAATTATCTGGAAATTCCCTTGCTCTTCCGTAATGAAGTTGCCTACAAGTGGCATCTGTACGTAGGGCCTTACTTCGCCACGTTGCTAAATGGTCGGGCTGAATTGGATGGAAAGCTAGTCGCGGTTGTACCGCACTCCGTTGTTGGGGTAATGCTGGGTGCCGATTATCAGTTGTCCGATCGCTTTTCAGTGGATGCCCGCTATCAGCGTGACCTGGTTCAGTTGTCGAGTCGGCCTTACGGTGGGCTGCACGGTTTTCAGCTAGGCCTGAACTGGGCATTTCAACGCAGCAACCAATAACGTGTTGCTGCGTTGAAATACGACTGATGCTTAGATTTCTACTTTCAGCCGGGCCGGGCGGTCAGATATTTCGAGCATCTCGGCATGTGGCACGATCGTAATCTGACCAAACTCGTCCAGAATTCGCCTATACGCTTCGGCGACGGGCCGGGGCTTACGATCCAGGTCATACAAACCGCATTCGTTGACCCGGTTGTTTTGTTCGGCTAGCTGCGTGTCCCAGTCGATCTGATCGATCAGGCTGTACCAGGTAAAGCCCAGCACAGGCACACCATCATGGCGCATCCGCAGAATGCTGATCCACTGTTTGTTGAGCCAGCTGGGGGCAATATCGGCTTCGAACACGTTGGTTTCCGTGTGCATCACCGGCTTGCGATAGCGGAGGTAATAATCCTTGGTGATTTCGTACCAGCCCAGCACATCCATCGAAATCTGAATCGACCCGTCTGGTAGCCTAATGCGCTCGTTCCGGCCGTAGTAGTCGTTGCCCATGATCTGGTAGCCCGGTGGTTGTCCGGTCATAAACCAGTCGTATTCCTGCCGGGTCATGCCATTATCGAGTAGGTACATGCCAACCGTGGCCGAGGGCGGATTGGCGTACAGCAAATCGAGGGACAGGAAGCGAAGTTCGTTCTCCATCGAAATGTCGGGCGAGGGCGACGCATACAGTTCGTGCGTATACTCGGCACTTTCACTCTGGACGATGATGCAGTCGTTGCGGTGTTTGGCGATTCGTTGCGTACCGATGATACTGGCAGCTACAGCATGTTTCATCGCCGTCACAAAGCCTTTGTCTGACTTCAGTTGTTCGTTCCAGATGCCGTCTTTACCGCTCGCTTTGGCCGTGACGTAAATCTCGTTGACGGGCGTGTAGTAGCGAACCCACGGGTAGCGTTTGGCTACGGCTTCGGCGTATTCCGCGAAGTGCATGGGTAGTTCCGGATTCTGAAAATTATCTACCCAGTCGGGTACGCCAAAGTGCATCAGATCGAGAATCGGCGTGATGCCCAGCCGCTTGATCTCGCCCATCGCTTCGTCGGCGAAACTCCAGTCGAACTTGCCGGGGCCTTTGTGAATGTCGTAATACGGCAAGCCGTAGCGCAATACTTTCAGGCCCAACTCTTTTACCAGACCCAGGTCTTCCTTGTATCGGTCGTAGTGTCCGCATTCCCGCAACTGATCGCGCCGGACTTTGCCCTTTTTGATCGTTGGGTAAGAGCATTCGATACCCGTTGCAAACATGAAGTTGCTGGGCATGTCGGTGGGGAGTCCCCGGCCATCATGTCCCCCGGCTCCGCCGAACTGATCGCCGTCGTAACCGGCCTCCCCTACTTCTTTTTTGATGATGTCTAAAAATCCTTTTTTCTTGGTTGCCATGCTATTGTGTTGGAGAATCAACCCCTGATAACGGATCAGAATGATGTCTTTGTGATTTGGCAAAAAGGGGAAAATAACCGCTGCTGGTGAGAACGTCAGACGTTCAGCCGGTTGCGGTTGGCTAAAAACTGATCGGCGGTCCGCAGCGACAGGGCCATGATTGTCAAGGCCGGGTTGACGGCGAGCGCACTAGGGAACGTCGAATTATCGCTGATGAACAGATTCGGAACGTCGAACGATTGTCCATCGGCATTGACAACATTTGCCCCGCCGTCGTGACCCATCCGGCAGGTACCGATGATGTGCGCGTTTCGCTGGTAGGCCCAGATGTTTTTGGCACCGGCGGCTTCCCAGATCTGCCGCATGATCTTGTCGGCGTGGGCGGTCATACGGTGTTCATTCTCCCCGTTCGTGAAGTGAACGCGTGGCTTGGGTATCCCCCGCCCGTCTTTCTCGTCCGACAATTCCATGTAGTTGAAATCGTAGGGCAGGCAATCGCCCAGGATGTTGATGCCGGCAACGTGGTTGTAGGCTCGCGCTGCCTGCTTGAACGCTTCCCCCCACAGGCCCCGCTGACGGGCCATCTGCTGCAAATACGTTACGGGCATTACGCCGATCGACTGAAGCAGGTACCCACCTGCGAAGTCGGCATCGTCAGGGCGGTGAGTATCTTCCGAAATGACGGAACCTGGAATGCCTTTGTAGGGTCGGATGTCTTCGTCGAATTCGCCCCAAATCTGCAAACCGGTGTGCGCCATGAAGTTACGGCCCACCTGACCGCTGCTGTTGGCCAGCTGATTCAGCATGAGCAGTCGTGGGGTTTCGATAGCACCGGCACAAAGGAAGACGTAGTTGCATTTCTGCCGTTTCTCCTGTCCATTCTGAAGATAAACAACCTCACTGATTCGTCCGCTGCTGTTTTTTACCAGCTGCGTAACATAGCATTCCGACCGTAGCTCGGCACCCTTGCTTAGCGCCAGCGGAATGTAGGTAACGTCCATGCTTGATTTAGCGCCGACGTTGCAACCGGCCTGGCAAAAACCCCGGTTCGCGCAGGCGGCCCGGTGGCCCAGTCCTTCCTGATGACGCCCTGCCGACAAGGCTGCGTTAGCCGCCAGCGACGTTTTAATGCCCACTGCCTCGCAACCGCGCTCCATCAACTGGCCGGCACCGTTTATGGGTAGTGGAGGCATTGGGTACGATCGCTTGCGGGCCGGACCCCAGGGGTATTCCGAGGGGCCGGAAACACCGATAAAGTGTTCAATTTCGTCGTAGTAAGTAGCGATCTCGTCAAAGCTGATCGGCCAGTCGACACCCACGCCGAAGTCAGTTTTTAGTTGCAGGTCGTCGGGCTGAACGCGGGGCGTGTAAGCAGTATAGTGTAAGGTCGAACCCCCTACGCCAATGCCGGAGTTGTTGCTGCCGAACGGAACGGGGTCGGTGCCGGCGCTGAGTCGTTCGTCGTTCCAGAACAGTTTGTCTTGCCCAACCTCGTCGGTTGGAAAATCCTTCTTAGGGTCCCAGTACTGACCAGCCTCCAGCGCGACGACCTTCAGACCGGCCGCTGCCAGACGGGCCAGCAAGGGCGCACCGCCCGCCCCCGTACCGATCACAATCGCGTCGACTGTATCGTTGAGGCTATATTGATTGCTCATAGACTGTTGAGTTGTACATCCGTACCGACAGGTCGATACAGTGATAAACGGTGATTAGTTGATCGGTCGGGGCTCGCGTGCTTCCAGATCGTTTAGTTTAGTACGTTGCCAGGTTGGCACGTCGGCCATGCCGACATAGCCGATTTCTTCCTGACCCAGCGGGTGCGAATAGTACGCACCTACGGTTTCGGCAAACAGCTCTTCGAAAAAACGGTCGGCGGGTACCTGCTGCCAGGTAATACCGGGGGGCGTACCCGCCTGAATCGCGTTCAGTACTTCGTCCTGCTGTTCTGTAGGCAACTCGCAAAAGGGCGCACCGTACAAGGCAACGGCACTCTCGTCGGTTGCTTTCAGGCCCAGCCGGTACGCGTCCCGATCGGCGGGCATGCTGTCGTAACGCCATCCGTCGGATTGATTTCCGGTCAGCCGTTCGTCGATAACGCCTACGATGTCGATACGACCCGCCGGATTGTCCTGCGGTAGGAGCCGGTCGATAATGCAGGTAAGCAGCTCGGCTTCGTCAGGCTGAAAAAACGTGGGCTGTCGGCGGGGCTTTTCCAGTCGCTCCGTCAGCGTCTGCCGGGTAGCCTCGGTAACGTCGTCTGTCTGAAGCAGCGCGCGTACCGTACCGGCGGGATAGTGATAGTCCATGGTATGTTGTTCAATGTTTGTGGTATACTCTTTTTGTCGTCCCGACGTAGGAGGGGTCTTCGGTAGCTTCCAGTGTATAACGTATCGCCCGAAGATCCCTCCTGCGTCGGGATGACAGAAGCGAGAGTAAATCGCTGTGCCTAGACAAACCTTGAACCCGCCAATTAGCCCAGCTTACCACCCGTCACTTCAACGATGCTTCCGGTGATGAAGCTGCCATCCTCCGACGCTAGTAACACGTAGGCTGGAGCTAGTTCTTCCGGCTGACCCGGTCGGGCCAGGGCGACTTCATGGCCGAAGTTCTTGACTTCATCCTCGGGCATCGTTCCGGGAATATTGGGTGTCCAGACCGGGCCGGGTGCCACGCAGTTGACCCGTATGCCTTTTTCGCCCAGTTGTATGGCCAGTGATTTGGTAAAGGCGTGGATGGCTGCCTTCGTCGCCGTGTAATCGACCAGAATCGGATTGCCGACAATGCCGACGATGCTACCCGTGTTGACGATACAATCGCCTTTCTGAAAATGGGGCAGCGCAGCCTGCGCCATAAAGAAATAAGCGATGATATTGGTGTCGAACGCCCGGCGGAGCTGCTCTTCCGAAATGTCTTCCAGCTTTTCCTGCGCCATTTGGTAAGCTGCATTGTTCACCAGAATATTCAGCGAGCCGTAATGATCGACGGTTTGTTTTACCGCGTCCATGCAGTTTGCCTTCTGGCGTACGTCAGCCTGGATGACCAGGCACTGCCCACCCTTCGACTCAACCAGTTTCTTGGTTTCAGCTGCGTCGTCCGAGTTTTCGTTGTAGACGATAGCGACCTTAGCCCCCTCCATTGCAAAGGCGGTCGCCACGGCCCGACCAATGCCGGAGTCGGCACCGGTGATGATGGCTACTTTTCCGGCCAGTTTGCCTGCTGCTTTATAAAAGTTCAGTTCGGTAGCCGGCTTTGGCGTCATCTCGGATTGCTTAGCTGGGTACTGCTGTTGCTGTGCCGCGATCTCTTTTGACGTCGGGCGAAATGGTGTTTCGTTCATGAGTATTCGTAGTAATAGGTGCTCAAGGGGTTACAAGCGAAGGCTAAACCGGGTGTAGTGGCCGTTTGTTGCCCGCATCGATTAAACAAACCGATGTTCACAAAAAACGGGTATCCCGGCACCAAAGCCGAACTACCCGCCGAAAACGTATACGGTTAATCGTTTACAACTCCATCATGCTAACCTGAACGGCCTTGTTACCGTCGAGGGTAAATGCACACTGGTCGAACGTGGGTGGCCCCATGAGCATCGTCACGTTCGAAAAGCCAAAGGGCTCGGCCGGCATTTGACCCGAAAAATCCATCGTTTTGTTATCGTTCATATCCTGGAAGATGCGAACAGCGTACTTGCCCGGCTTCAGATCGCTGAACGTTACTACTGCATCACCCGTGGCGGGTACGTCGATGGTCTGCGTAACGGCCGACTTACCGGAAAACGTCTTGTCGTCGGTAGCCAGGCCCACGTAGAACTTGCCGGAGCGTTGGACGATGCCGGTTACGGTGACGGTCAGTTTGTGTGTGGCGGAATCGGCGGGCGCAGCTGTTGTGCGAGCGAATGACTGGGTAAGGACAGCAACGAGCAGGACGAGTGTAAAGAGGATTGATTTCATGGAAGCTGACGGTCGTGTCGGTTAAGTCGGGCGGTATTGCCCGGCCTGACAAACATAGCAGGTACCAGAAGCCCTGTGCAACTCGCAGGGATGAACAGTACGAATCTGGGACGATTTGCACGAAAAAACTGCCTTTGGGATGAATGGGCGGCTCTTTAGTCGTTGTTCAGTGTCAGATTGCCGACCTTGTTGTAGCGAATTTCATCCTCGGCCAGCATCTGATTGATCGTCTGCGTCAGCATCTCTTCGTTGGTCTGCGCAAAATAGTGAGCCAGTTGTTTGGGCGACACGCCGGGTCCATTGGCCAAGGCGACATAGGCGCGTACTTCAGCCCGGACGGCAGCATCGGCCTGCTCCGCCTGCTTCTTTCGTTTCAGGCAATTGTCGCAAATACCGCAGCGGTCGTTGGTGCGTTCGCCGAAGTAAGCCTGTAACAGCCGGGTCCGGCACTGGGTCGGATGCTCAGTGTACAGAATGGCCGCGTTGACTTTGCGCAGGGCCTGCTCCCGCCGGCGTTTCAGTTCGGCCACGTCGATAGGAAGCGTAGGTGCATCATAGCGGGGCGTCAGAAACGTAAGCTGCGGTTTGTCTTTCTGCTTCTCATAGACAACGACATTGCGCTGATGCAGCGACTCCAGCATGGCAACGATCTCCGGCTGATTGATCAGAAACGTCCGCGCCAGTGTCGACTCGGAGATGGTGACGAAGTCGGTAAACAGTTCGCCACCGTAGTAGCGTAGCAGCAGTTTCAGAAACGGATCGAGTTTGGGGTTCATCACCTGAAACTCGTACAGTTGCCGATTGTCCAGCGCCATCACCAGCCGCGACGGGTGGAAATAGTTTTCGTTCAACTGAATCAGCCCTTCGAGTTGCAGTTGTTTCAGCGCGTAGTGCGTTTCGGTTGGCGGCAGGTCGTAGGTATGTGTGAAGGCGGCAATGTCGAAATCATAACTGTTGAATTGCCCCCCGCCGACCGGTACGGCTGTGTAGTTGGCCAGTGCCTGATACACGCGACGCAGCATCTCGACCGGCTGATACACCTGCTCGGTACGTTGCCGTAGCTGCTCCAGATCGGCGGGTGCGTAGAGCATGACGGCATATGCTTTCTGCCCATCACGCCCGGCCCGGCCCGCTTCCTGGTAGTAGGCTTCGAGCGAATCGGGTACGTCGAGGTGAATGACCACGCGCACGTCAGGTTTGTCGATACCCATACCGAATGCATTGGTCGATACCATCACGCGGGTTTGGTTTTGCAGCCAGGCATCCTGTTTGGCGGTGCGCTCCTGCGTACTCAGACCCGCATGGTAAAAATCAGCTGACACCCCCTGTCGATTGAGCCAGTCGGCCATGCGCTGCGTTTGCCGACGGCTGCGTACGTACACGATGCCACAACCCGGCACCCGGCTCAGAATGCGTAATACCCGATCTTCTTTCTGCTCGGTTTGCAGGACCGAGTACGACAGGTTGGGTCGGGCGAACGTTTGCCGGAAAACAAGCGGTGGCTGATCCTTGAGCGACCGGATGGCCAGCTTGTCGATGATATCATTCTGTACGTCGGGCGTAGCAGAGGCCGTCAAGGCAATCAGGGGCGCGTCGGGAATCAGCTCACGAAACTCAGCGATTTGCAGATACGGCGGTCGGAAGTCGTAACCCCAGGCCGATACGCAGTGGGCTTCATCGATGGCCAGCAGACAAACATTCATCTGCTTGACCCGCTCGATGACCAGTTCCGTCCGCAGCCGTTCGGGCGACAGGTACAGAAATTTGGTGTTGCCGTAGATACAGTTGTCGAGCGTCGTGTCGATCTCACGGTAGTGCATGCCCGCGTAAATCGCTGCCGCCGGAATCCCCCGCCGACGCAGCTGATCGACCTGATCTTTCATCAGCGCAATCAACGGCGTTACGACGATACAGACGCCTGGCATGGCCAGGGTCGGTACCTGAAAGCAGATCGATTTACCACCCCCGGTGGGCATCAGTACGAGCACATCCTGCCCGTCGAGTACAGCATTGACCACGTCTTCCTGCATGGGCCGGAAGGCGGAGTAACCCCAGAATTGCTGTAAAATTTGCCGAATGGTCATACAAGGCTGATGGCTCAGCGAATTGCGATCGTTGTGCACCCGTTGCTAGCACGAAGGTACACACGGACACAGATAACCGGAATGTAACAACTGTCGTTCATGGCTGCGTTGAACAACGCTACGATTGATTCCCGCTTGCGCCAATCTGTACGCACGGGAAAGCCAACCCGCTATTCAATCAGAAAATGAACGTTAGAGCGGGTAGTAAGCTGCCTTTTTACGTTTCTGTACTTACCTTGAGCATTGTCGCCCAGTACCGATTCGGGAAACGACTCACGCTGACAATCAGACTATAAGCAAACTCAATCGTTATTGACTACTACTTGTACATGCTAACACGCTCCTCGTCAACCGCCCGACGACTTTCCGTAGTCGGCTTCGTTCTCAGTATGCTGGTATTACTGGCTGGTATCGTACAGGCTCAGCCAAAATCACCCCAGCCGGGTCCGACTGACTATCGGCAGTTTGTTCGTTCCGTGCGCTCGTTTGAGGGGCCCAAGACAATCTGTTACGCCAGCGATCGAAACGAATTTACGCGGGTACTGGCTCCCGAAGCCATTCGAAACCGGCTCAACAACCCCAACGCCCGTCAGGCTGCCAAAACGGCGAATTTTCTGGTTAGCTACACCGGCTTCACGGCTGAAGCACAACGGGCGTTTCAGCAGGCTGTCGATATCTGGGCGACACTGATCGTATCGCCGGTACCTATCCGGATCAAAGCAACCTGGTCATCGCTAAGTCCGGGCGTGCTGGGCTCCGCTGGTCCATCGACAGTACGCGTCGGTAGTGATGGGGTACAAAAGGCGCTCGGGATCTATCCTATTGCGTTGGCGGAGAAAATCGCCCGTCGCGAATTGAACGAACCCGACTCGTCGGACATCGACGCCAACTTTAGTCGTAATGTCAACTGGTATTACGGGCTGGATGGTATTACGCCCGCCGGGCAGTACGATCTGGTAACGGTGGTGCTCCACGAAATCGGGCATGGGCTGGGCTTTATCGGTTACTACGGTACCACCGGTACGACGGCTTCCTACCAGACTCCCTACCCGGCGGTGTTCGACCATTTTGTGGAGGATAGCCAGGGCCGGAAACTGGTCGCCAATACCGACGCTTATCCGCTGGGGTCGAATGCGCTGTATCGGCAGCTGACGGGCAATAATCTGTTCCTCAACGGGCCGGTGATGCAGCGTACGGTTCGGCAGCGGGCCAAACTGTACGCGCCGACGACCTTCAGTAAGGGGTCCAGTATTTATCACCTCGACGAGTCGACTTATCCGGCCAAAGACACCAATTCGCTGATGTCGCCACAGGTTGGTGCGGCCGAAGCCATTCACACACCCGGTCCGCTGGTGCTGAATTTTTTCTCGGATATCGAGTGGAAAACAACGTCGATCCTGCCCACACCGCTTGCTGACAGTGAAGACAGCCGCGACCTGGTTTTTCAGACGCGGGTAATCAGCGATACAACGTTGATAGCGGGATCGGTACGACTGTTTTACCGGAAAGGGCCGCCGACAGCTACCGATACCACCTACACCGCCGTTTCACCAACTGCCGTTGCTGGTGTCGCGGATACGTATGCTTATACCTTGCCGGCGTCGATCGCCCAGGGCGACGTCTGGTACTATTATCAGGCGCAGGACGCATCGGGCCGAACGTTCACCAGTCCCGGAAAAACACCCGCAGGCGTTCAACTGGCGTACCGAGTGCAGTCTGGCCCCGACCGGGTACCACCAATCATCCGCTACAATCCCGACAAGAACTTCATCATCAACCCAGGCCTGACCGATTCGCTGGTCGTGCGTGCATACATCGCCGACGACCGGGCTGCTGGTGTCGGAAATGCGCAGCTGGAGTACCAGGTCAATGGAACCGCGCAGCCGTCAGTGACCTTACGCTACACGCAGTTTGTCGCCGGAGGGAGTGTGTATGATAGTGTATATTATGGCCGTGTCGTGTTTCCGGCTAATCTGCTGAAAGCGGGGGACGTCGTTACATACCGCATTGTGGCGCGTGATTCGGCGCGGGCCCGGAACCAGGTAACTAGTCCGACGACGGGCGTTTACAGCCTGAGCGTTATCGCTCCGCAAGCGACGGTCGATCAGTATACAACCACGTTTGCCAGCACGACTGTCGCCAGTAATTTCGTGGGGTATCGATTCGGCATCAGTACGCCGAACGGGTTCTTGGATCCGGCGATTCACTCTGAACACCCGTATCAGAACGGGGCTAACTTTCGCTATGAAACCAACGCTGAATACGTTCTGCTGTCGCCAATTCGGGTGAAAAGTAATCCTGATAGTGCCAGTATTCGGTTTAACGAGATTGTGCTGGTCGAGCCGGGGGATGCCGGAAGCCGCTTCGGATCGGCCAACTTCTACGACTACGTCATCGTAGAAGGATCGGTCAACTACGGACGTACGTGGTTTCGACTGCTCGACGGGTACGATTCACGCGATCAGTCGGACTGGCTAGCGGCTTATAACCGTAGTACGTCGACCGATCAGCTAACCGGCGAGACCAACTCAACTACGGTAGGCTCACCGAACCTGTTCAAACTCCGGGAGTTTTTTATTCCCACAACAGGCTATGTACGGGGGGGCGATCAGGTCATGATTCGATTCCGGCTGTTTGCCGATCAGTTGTCGCATGGCTGGGGCTGGGCCATCGATAACCTACAGATTCAGGTACCACCTCCACCACCGGTACTGGCGACCGAACAGGGCCGCGATGGATCGTTCAACCTGTATCCGAACCCGGTCAGCAACGGATTGGTGCGAATCGACGCCGTCCTGACCAAAGCCGTTCCTGAAGCCAGAGTGACCGTAACGAATGCGACGGGCCGAACGCTTCGGCAGCAGTCGGTGAACGTAAACGGACTGACAATCAACGAACAACTCGACCTGACAAACCTACCCGCCGGGCTGTATTTTGTTAAGCTGCAGGCTGGAGAAACGACGCTGACGCAGAAGCTGCTCATTGCGCGATAGCCGCTGCCACAGGCGGGCCACGGGGTCTTTACTACCGACGAAAACGGGTGGTAAAGACCCCGTTTCGTATATTGACTTTTTTATAGCCTAATGCGCCAAAGCGTACTGTTCTTCCTGGTTCTTCTCACGGTCGGTTGTTCACCGGTCAGCCGTATTGCCCGTCTGGTACGGACAGACACTCGTTATACCGATCACCTGACTGGGGTTGCCCTGTACGATCCGGTCCGTCGGAAGGCGCTGATTCAGCACAATGCCGATCAACTGTTTACGCCCGCGTCGAACACCAAGCTGCTGAGTTTTTACGCCGGGCTGTTGTATCTGCCCGATTCGTTACCCGCGCTGCGCTACACGATTCAGAACGATTCGCTGATTTTCTGGGGAACTGGTAACCCCTTGCTCCTGCACCCCGTCCTGTCCGATACGAGTGTTCTGGCTTTTTTGCGAAATCGACCGGAGACACTCGTTTTCTCCCCAGTCAACTATACCGGGCCGCGCTTCGGTGCGGGCTGGGCCTGGGACGATTACAACGACGATTACTCTGCCGAATTAGCCCAGCTACCTGTCTACGGAAACGTTGCGGCCTTTCGTCGGTCAGGTGCTAATGATCGTTTGCCAGTCAGTCCGGCATTGTTTGCGGATAGTATGCTCGTCGACACGGTTCGGCGAACGGGTATCCGGCGGGACGAGTTCAGAAATCGGTTTCGGTTGTCGACCGCGCCAGTCAATCGGCAGGAAGTTCCGTTTCGGTGGTCGCCCGAGCTGGCTACCCGTCTGCTGGCCGATACGCTACATCGGGCGGTAGCCATACTGGCGCGTCCGATGCCAGCAGGTACAAGATTGTTGCGGGGCTGGCCCGCCGATTCGCTCTACAAGCGGATGCTGCACGTAAGCGATAATCAGTTCGCCGAACAGATCCTGTTTATGGCATCGGCCGAGCAGGGGCATCCGCAACTCGATCCGGCGCGTGTACGCAGGCAGGTGGTCGACAGTGTGCTGCATTATGCGGGTACGAAGGCGCGCTGGGTCGATGGCTCGGGCCTGTCGCGCTACAATCTGTTCACGCCCAACGTGTTCATCGACTTGTTGGGAAAGATACAGGCGAAAGTGCCGCAGCAACGGCTATTGACCCTACTGCCGGCGGCTGGTCAATCCGGGACGTTGCGCAGCGTAGGCGATCGGCAGCAAACGCCTTACATCTGGGCCAAGTCCGGGTCGATGACGGGTGTGTACAACCTGAGCGGCTACCTGCAAACCCGCCGGGGCCGATTACTGTATTTCAGTGTGATGAACAACAATTTCAGCCAGTCGGTCAGTGAGATACGCAAGCGAACGGCCGAGCTGCTCCGGCAGATTCACGAGCGGCTGTAAGAAGCTGAAGCCCGCGTTAGTACTTAGTGTGGCCTTCATAGAATACCAGTGGTGTCGGGGACCCGACACCACTGTAACCAATACAGTGTGGAGTACCGATAACGCATTTGAATTTATCCCGTCCGAAAAACAAGGCCTAATAAGATCAACTACCGTTTGATGAATTGGTATGTCGGATAGCTGATGACGATGAAGCCCAGCGCGTACAGGCTACTCGAAAAATCGCCGATGACAACGCCCACCAGAAAGGCGAGCGAAGCGACAAGCAACGTCCAGGTCGAAACGGGATAGCCCCAGGCCCGGACCGGTCGCGACAGATCGGGCTCGGTTTGGCGCAGCCGAATCAGCGACGCAAAGCCAGACGCATAGCAAAGGACGAAGAAGAACGTCGCAATGTCCGACAGCTTGCTGTATGTATTCGTCAGAATCAGCAGAATGGACGTGCCGGCTGTCAGGGCTACTGCGTAGGCGGGCGTACCGCCTGTATTGACGTAGGTGACGAAACGAAAAAACAAGCCGTCGCGACCCATGGCGAAGATGACGCGCGGATTGAACATGATCTGGGCGTTGATGATGCCCATAATCGATACCATCAGCAGCAGCGTTACCACCTTGGCACTACCCGGCCCGAACAGTGCCTGCACCGCATCGGCTGCCGCCAGTTTTGACCCGGCCAGTTGCTGCACGGGCAGCACATACAGCAGCGCCAGGTTGACCAGCACGTAAATACCGATAATCAGTAACACACCGCTGACCATCGACCGGGGTAGGTTCCGGCTGGGGTCGACGTCTTCCTCGGCAAAATAAGCCGCAGTGTGCCAGCCATCGTACGTGTAAAAAACCGACTGCAGCGCAGCCAGGATACCTAACCACAGGCCATTTTCGGCGATGGGGCGGGTAAGTTCGGGTGACGGAGTGGAATGCGTGGGCGTTACGACGAAACAGACAACAACGAATGCCAGCAGGCCGGCGGCTTTCAGGACGCTCATCACCTCCTGCGCCCGACTGGCCGACTTCACCCCCAGCCAGTGAAAGGCCACGAACAGAAGCAAAATACCAATGGCAACCGGCTTTTCGTAGCCGACCAGCGCGGGAATCAACACACCCAGGTACTCGCTCATCACCGACGCACCGAACGCCATGGCCGCAACGCTGCCCAGCCAGCTACTGACGCCAATCAGGAAGCCTGCATAGTTGCCAAACGCGCGACGGGCGTAGACGTACCAGGCCCCCGCACTCGGCAGCATCGTACCCAGTTCGATGACCGACAGCGACCCGATCAGCGCGTATACACCCACCAACAACCAGACCGCAATAATCAATGTCGGGTCGCCAATATCCTGCGCAATCGGGCCGGGCTTTCGGAGAATACCCGTACCGATGGTACCACCAATCGTAACGGCAATACCGAAACCGACGCCGAGTAATTTCTTAAGTTGCTGCTGGGCCATGTCGTACGGGAGAAGGGGGTAGGTGAACTACAATGATAGCGAAAAAGGCCCTCTGTCAAGCCGTAGCGTCGACAGGGTGGGGCTTTTTCGTAAGTTTGCTTACATGAGAGCCTTATTGACGCATCCGTATTTGTTGGTGATGGCTGGTGGCAGCGCAGGAAGCTTACTGCGCTACGGCATCGGGCGAATCGTACCACCGACGCTGGCAGGTATGCCGTTCCCACTGGCCATTTTGCTGATAAACATTGGGGCGAGTGCGTTGCTGGGCCTGGTCGCCGGCTGGGTCGTCGGACGAACGTCGGGCGAGGAGGTAAGGCTGCTGGTGGGCGTGGGCTTCTGCGGAGGACTAAGCACCTTCTCTAGTTTCAGCTACGACACGGCGGTATTGCTACAGAACGGCCGTGTCGGTACTGCTTTACTCAACATCGGCCTGAACGTCATTCTCTGTCTGCTGGGGTCCGTCGGTGGCCTGACGCTTGGTTCTAAACTCTGACTTATGATTCAACGCCAGTCGCCACCGCTGATTCCGGTACGTGTAGCTCATTGGGGGCTGGTTCTTTTTCTGCTCATGGCAACAACCGTAACAGCTTCGGCTCAGGACATGGCGCGTCGGCTTCACGATGCGCACGAAACGTATAAAGAACAGACGCTTACTCATCGGCGCTTTAAACACCGGGACGTGGTAACGCTGCTCGATTTACTCCGCGATCAGGCCCCACTGACCATCAGCCAGGTTGGCGAGTCGCTGGAAAAGCGGGCTATTTACCAGGTTAAGGCTGGTACCGGACCGGTCAACGTGCTGCTTTGGTCGCAGATGCATGGCGATGAAGCAACCGCGACGATGGCCCTGTTCGATATCTTTCACTTCCTGACAGCCTCCGGTGATGAATTCGACAGCCTCCGCCAGACAATCCTGACAAAGCTGACGCTCTATTCCGTGCCGATGCTTAATCCCGACGGGGCCGAGCGGTTTCAGCGCCGGACGGCCAGCGATATCGATATGAACCGCGATGCGCTGCGGTTGCAGACACCGGAAGGCCGACTCCTGAAACAACTACAGCAGACATTGAAACCGCTGGTTGGCTTCAACCTGCACGATCAGAATCCACGCTATAGTGTTGGGACTAGTGGCCGGCAGGCAGTGGTATCGTTTCTGGCAACGGCTTATAATCAGGCCCGGTCCGTGAACGACGTGCGCCGGCGGTCCATGCAACTGATTGCGGGTATGAACCGGACATTGCAGCAGTTCATACCGGGGCAGGTAGCGCGTTTCGACGATGAGTTTGAACCCCGTGCGTTTGGCGATAACATTCAGAAGTGGGGTACCACGCTGGTGCTGATCGAGTCCGGCGGCTGGAAAGATGATCCGGAGAAAATGAACATCCGCCGGTTAAACTTCGTCGCCATACTGACGGCCTTGCAGGCGATTGCCGAGGAAACGTACACGCAGGAAAGTACGGACGAGTACGTCAGTATTCCCGAAAATAGCCGTAACCTGTTCGACGTGCTGATCCGCAACGCGACGATCGTCCGCAGCGGAAAACCCATTCGTGTCGACGTAGGCATCAATCGCTATGAAGTAAACACGGACGATGCTCGTTCCTACACCTACAAAAGCGAGATCGAAGACATCGGCGATTTGTCGACGTTCAGCGGACTGGACGAAATCGATGCGACTGGCCTTACCCTGACGGCGGCCAATGTGCAGAGCCTGACCGCTGCATCGACCG
The DNA here is from genome assembly GCF_003002825.1 of Spirosoma oryzae. Lineage (GTDB taxonomy): Bacteria > Bacteroidota > Bacteroidia > Cytophagales > Spirosomataceae > Spirosoma > Spirosoma oryzae. The sequence continues at coordinate 68,078 of NZ_PVTE01000021.1, forward strand.
ATGAGCTGGCGCAATTAAACGTCGATTCCCTGCGCGAAGCGGGTACGTTACTGGTCCGTGCATCGGTGGCTGGTCGACAGGTGCTGGCCGGGCAGCCACTGCACCTGTTGCGCGCCGGGAAAGTACCGGCGCGACCATTGGCTGTGGGGCAGGTTCCGACCTTCCTACTCAAGGATGGTGACCGAATTCGCTACTGGTTTGTCAATGGTTTCTGGTTTTCCGACAGGCCGGGACCGGGCTGGGAGCGTAGCAGCATTACCGAATAAACGAGTTATTAAAAACAGAGTCACCGAACAAAATAGAGAAAATAAAGATTAAAACAGAATTAAATACTAAGTCACTAGAATATTGTTAAATTATTGACTGTAAGCGCATTAAAAACTTATTAATTGATAATTGACCCGTAACACTGTAGTAATATTGGCGTAACACTGTGCCGATAGTTTTGCGACGCGAAAAGCGACACCAAACTATAAACATGGCTCAGTATCTAGTACTTATCTCTTTTCTGCTTAGTAGCCTGACGCTCTGGGCGCAAACAGGAACCGTTCGCGGAACGGTTAAAGACACCAAAACCAAAGAATCGCTGATCGGCTGTACGGTTCGCGTCGACGGTACCCAGCTAGGTGTCACGACCGACATCGACGGCCAGTTTACGCTGACCAACGTACCCGCCGGAACCCAGAAAATCGTTATCTCCTACGTCTCCTACAAGACGAAAGAAATCCCCAACGTCCGCGTCGAATCGGGCAATACCACGGTCATCGATACCGAACTGGCTGAGGAAGGTACGGCCCTACAGGAAGTCGTTGTTCGGGGTAACAAGGCCACTAACACGGAAATTGCCGTTATCACGGAAATCAAGCAGCTGAAGCCGATTGCGGTTGGTATCTCGGCGCTGCAAATTCAAAAATCGCAGGACCGCGACGCGGCAGCCGCCATCCGTCGGGTGCCGGGGGTCAGTATTCTCGATAACCGATTCGTGCTGATTCGAGGGTTGGGCTCGCGCTACAACTCCGTACTGATCAACGACGTCATCGCGCCGTCGACGGAAGTTGAAACCCGCTCGTTCTCGTTCGACATCATTCCCAGCAACATCCTGGACCGGATGATCGTCTACAAATCGGGTTCTGCCACACTACCCGGTGACTTTGCCGGGGGCGTTGTCAACATCTACACGAAGCGTCGGCCCAGCAGCAACTTCATCGACGCTGGTCTGACGTTTGGCTACCGGGCCAATACAACCGGTCGGGCGGTGCAATCGCATGACCGGGGTGGCTTAAGTGCATTGGGCCTGTGGTCACCGAATCAAACGATTCCGACCAGCTTTCCGGCGCGTTCGGCTGATTTCAATGCATTGGGTGCCCCACAACGGGCGGCTTATGCCCGGCTGCTGCCTAACTCGTGGGGCCTGACAGGCATGACGGCCATGCCCGATATCCGGTTTGCGCTGAATACGGGTCGCCGGTTCGATGTCGGCAACGTACAGGTAAGCAACCTGACCAGTATCAACTATAGCCTGACGAATCAGTTCGCGGATATTGACTTCCGGGTTTATGACAACGGGGCTGTGGCTAATCTGGTTAATCAGCAATACCAGGATATCAGCTACGCACGGCAGGCACGGCTTGGCCTGCTGCACAACTGGTCGCTGCGCTTCTCGCCCCGCTTCACGCTGGAGTGGAAAACGCTGGTCAACCAGTTGGGTAACCAGGAAACGGTGGTGCGGAACGGGCAGAACTTCGATTCGAACGCCGACATCCGCAGCTACTCTGAACGCTTCGAAAACCGCACCATCCTGACCTCGCAGGTATCGGGTGAACATAGCCTGAGCGAGTTGACCAAAGTGAACTGGATCGCGGGGTACGGCTATTCAGGGCGCTGGGAGCCTGATTGGAAACGCGCCCGTTACCAGGCCCCGCTCAACAGCGGTGAGAATGGTACGTACACGCTGGTAACGCCGGTTGCGCCAAACCCTATCGACGTCGGCCGATTCTATTCGAAGCTGAACGAGCAAACCGTCTCGCTGATCAGCAACTACGATCATACGTTTGGCAACCCAACCGATCGGGAGCCAAATCACATCCGGGCCGGCTTCTACGGCGAACGGCGCGTTCGGGATTACGCGGCCCGGTTCTACGGCTACAACAGTATTCCCGGTCTGACCGCCGATGGCGCTATCGTACAGCAACAGCCAATCGGTACCATTTTCTCATCGGCTAACGTCAACGGACAACCGGGTGGTTTATCGATACTCGATGGAACGTCGGATCTGGATTCGTACCAGGGCGCTAATACATACGGTGCTGCGTACGTCAGTGGCGACGTAAATCTGGGAAGCCGCACCACCGTTACGCTGGGTCTGCGGGGTGAATACAACGTACAGGGGCTGCGGATTCAGCGGCAGGGTATTAATCAGCAACTGGTCAACCGGGCTATATTTAGTCCACTGCCATCGGTCAACCTGACGTACAAACTGAACGATAAGCATAACCTGCGACTGGCGTACTCGGCCACCGTCAACCGGCCTGAGCTACGAGAGTTAGCCCCGTTCCAGTACTTCGATTTCAACCTGCTGGCTGTAGTAACCGGTAACACCGAACTGACGACGGCTGCAATTCAGAATGTCGACGCGAAGTGGGAGTTCTACCCATCGCCAAACGAAGTTGTTTCGGTAACGGGCTTCTTCAAGCAGTTCCGGAATCCGATCGAAAGCTTCCTGCTGCCAACGGGTAACGGCTTCAACTACACGTTTATCAATGCGCCGTCGGCCCGGAATTACGGTATCGAGGTGGAGATTCGGAAAGGCTTCCAGCAGTCGGGCAGTCGTTTCCTCCAGAATGTACAGCTTGTTGCCAACGGCTCACTGATTAACAGTCGGGTGAAACTGGGTGACTTTGTGCGGGCCCCGGATGCGTCGGGTACGGTCGTTGACATTGCGCTGAAAGATCTGGCGGATAATGAGCGCCCATTGGCCAACCAGTCGCCATACCTGATCAACGGCGGTGTGTACTACCAGGCTCCTGATAATGGCTGGCAGTGGAACGTACTGTACAACGTCTACGGTCCCCGCATTTTCGCCGTCGGAACGCGCAACAACCCAACCATTTACGAACTACCCCGGCACGCTATCGACCTGAACGTCAGCAAAACGTTTGCGCAGAAACTCGAAGTCCGGTTAGGTATTCAGGATCTTCTGAACCAGGCCGTTCGGTTCGCACAGGACTTCAACGGCGATGGTAAAATTGGTAGCGATCTGACGTCGCAGACGGTCGGTGCCGATCAGGTATTCCGGCAGTACAAACGTGGTCAGTACATCACTCTGACGGGCGTGTACACCTTTGGCCGGCGCGTCATTGTCCCCTAAGCGCATTTCCAGTTCCCTGTTATACTAAACCAATTCGTTTCATGAATCAGATCATCCGTTGGGGCAGCCTGCTGCTTCTCGTTGCAGGTTTCATCGGTTTTATTGCCGCCTGTAAAAACAACGATTCTCCCGCTCCCATACTCAGCGTTACGAGCATCAGTCCAACGTCGGCTCCGGCTGGTACGACGGTTACTATTTCAGGTACCAACTTTGCTACGACGCCGTCGAGCAATACGGTCAACTTCGGTAACGTACCGGCAACCATCATGTCGGCTACGTCGACGCAACTGGTGGTTATGGTACCGGTCAATGCGGGTTCGCCCGTAACGGTGTCGGCCAATGGCAGCACAGCTACCGGGCCAGCGTTTTCGATCAGTGCCAAACCCGTTGTTCCGGTGTCGGGCACGATCACTGCCAATACGACCTGGACCAGTGACAATGTTTATTTCCTGCGCGGTTTCGTAAACGTTGCCAGTGGGGCGACGCTGACCATTCAGCCCGGTACAATCATCAAAGGGGGCGGTGTCGACGATGACCCGGCCGGACAGAAGCAGGCGGGTACGCTAATTATTTTGCAGGGTGCCAAGCTCGAAGCCGCTGGTACCGCACAGCAACCCATCGTATTCACGTCGAACAAAGCCGCTGGTCAACGGAACTATGGTGACTGGGGTGGCGTCGTCCTGATCGGGAAAGCGCCCCATAACCGCCCCGGCAACCAACAGCCGGAAGGGGGCATCGGCGGACAGCTGGGAACGTTCAATGAGCCGACAGACAACTCGGGTACACTGCGCTACGTACGCATCGAATTTGGTGGTGTGGCGCTAACGAGTGCTGCCAACAGCGAAATCAACGGGCTGACGCTGTACGGTGTCGGTTCGGGCACAACGATCGATCACGTGCAAGTATCGTACAGCGGGGATGATTCGTTCGAATGGTTCGGCGGAACCGTCAATGCCAAGTATCTGGTGGCGTATCGCGGCTTCGATGATGACTTCGATACCGACTGGGGCTACACGGGTAAGGTTCAGTTCGGTGTGTCGCTGCGCGATCCACAAGTTGCCGATCAGTCGAGATCGAACTGTTTCGAATCGGATAATTTTGCTGCTGGTGAAAATGCCGCCGGTGTACCGCTGACCGCCAACAATGGGTTGCCCCTGACGCAGCCGACCTTCGCTAACATCAGCGCATTTCTGACCAGTGGTACGCCCAGCGTAGCATCGACGTCGAGCACGGGTGGTAGCGGTTCGTATCAGTCGGCTATGCACCTGCGCCGGAATACGGCTATCAGTATCATCAACTCAGTATTCGTTGGCTGGCCGGAAGGGTTGCGCTTAGACGGTACGACGACGGGGACCCTGGCCAATGCGTCGAATGGTAGCCTGGAAGTACAGGGGGTAACGGTTGCCAACTCCTTAACTGCTGTGTTGGGAGCCGGTAACATCACCAACGATCAGGCTTCGACTTACTTCAACCTGGCCGCCCGGAAGAACACGGTCGTTGCCTCGTCGGACCTGCCCGGTCTGCTGCTGAACGGTGCGTCGTTTGCGCTGACGTCAACGCCTAACTTCGCTCCGCAGGCGGGTTCGGCCCTGCTCGTTTCAGGCAATGCAATTACGGGTGGTAAAGTGGGCGACTCGTTCTTCACATCGGCTCCCTACCGTGGTGCATTCAACGGAACGGATAACTGGCTGAGTGGCTGGACGAACTTCGACCCGAAGAATACGAACTACAACTAGTAGGCTACGGAAGTCGTAACGTAATCGTAATGATACGGTAGTATTGGCGTAACGGTGCGGGACTAGCTTTGCACCGTCGCGTCAAGGCTGGCAGCGGGTCGCACAATGAGTCGACCCAACATGGCCAATCGAATGGATTCTCAATAACCACTTTTTATATTGGTGTCGCACGAAAAGGCCGGGATTCTATCCCGGCCATTTTCTTTTACGTAGAGACGCAATACTTTGCGTCTCTACACAAAACAGGCCATCCGTTTCCGAATGGCCTGTTCAATACTTCTAAAGTTAATCATTAAAACCGCAACCGTACGCCCGCCAGGAAATTACGTCCGGCTTGTGGGTAGTACCCGTTATCGGCCTGCACACGACCCTCCGAGATGTAGGCGTACGTGTAGCCGTTCGATTCGTACAACTCGTTGAAGACGTTGTTCAGTAACAGGATAAACGTCAGTTCCTGCGCAAAGCGGGGCTTGAGCGAGTAGATAAGCCGGATATCGTTGGTGAAATACGAATTCAGTTTCCGGCTTTCGTTCGATGTGTTGTCCAGATACTGCTTACCGACATACTTCGACAACAGGCCTAGTTCCAGTCCTTTCACGGGCGTGTACAGCAGTTGTGATCCGACGATCGTATTCGGCGAAAACGAAATGTCGGTCAGGCTGTATTGCCGCGACTCCTGCGTTTCGTTGTCGAAATTGTCCAGATATTCGGTGAAGTTGCGGATTTTGTTTCGGCTGAATGTCGCGTTGACGTTCCAGCGCAGCTGTTTCGCCAATTGGGTTGCGGCTTCCAGTTCGATACCCACCCGGTAGCTTTTCGGTACGTTCACCCGGTTGTACGCGCCCACATCGTTTAGTTGACCGGACAGCACCAGTTGATCCCGATAGTTCATGAAATACGCGTTGGCCGTAAACGACACGCGCTGCCGTTGTAGCTTGTACCCGGCTTCATAATCGATCAGCCGCTCGGCACGGGGGCGGCTTTCAGGTGTCGATTGTGTGTAATCGTCACGGTTCGGTTCACGGTGAGCCACGCTAACCGATGCATAGACAGTGTTCTGATCATTCAGCGTGTAGGTAACGCCTGCTTTCGGATTGAAGAAGTTCAGCTTTGCGTCCTGCTGCACATTCTGAAGCTGACTGTTGAAACCCAGGAACGAATAGTCGACCCGGCGGACTTGCAGATCGGCAAAGGCGTTCAGCGTCGGCGTAAACTGGTAGTAGGCTTTGGCGTACAGGTTTGCATCGCGTTTAACGGCGTTATCGTCGTAATACCGTTGCCGGATGTCGGTGTTACCGGCAATACGCGCCCAGATGATTTCACCAAAATGGCCGCCTTTGTATTCGTTCCAGCCCCCGCCGATGTAGGCTGTCAGCTTGCGAAAGCTCGTATAGTCCAGCGAAAAAACACTACCGTAGAAATCATTGTCGAGCCAGCGCCGGCGGATAATATCGGTCCGCGAAATCGTCTGACGCGACCCGGTAGAATCGCCAATGATAACGTTGGGCAGGCCGTAGTTGCTGAAGCGGTCGTTAGGGCGGTATTGCTCGTAATAGCCGCGCCCTTTCGTGTAAAAACCGGATACGTTCAGCCGCCAGTTCCGGCTCAGCTCGTGCGACGTAATCAACTGATAATTGTCCTGCTGGTAGTTATCGGTTTCGTTGTCGTACGTGTAGACATTGGACGTCCGGTTTGTACGCAGCAGATTTTCCGGCACCCCGCCCCACGACTGATAGGTTTGTTCGATACCGGAGAAGATGTTGAGCCGGATAAAGCTCTTCTTCGCATAGTAGCCCCCCGACAGATAAAACGACTTCAGATCGGAGAACGCCCGGTCGACGTAGCCGTTGGAATAAATCTTCGATAAGCGCGCATCGACGACAAAATGGCCTGGAACCGTGCCCGACTTCAGCAGACCCGTACCAGCCAGTACGTTTACTTTATACGTCCCGAACGACCCCGCCGACAGATTCGTCTCCGCGTAAGGCTTTTCCTGTAACTGATTGGTTTGCATGTTGATGGACGCCCCAAATGCTCCGGCCCCGTTTGTCGAGGAACCGACCCCCCGCTGAATCTGAATCGTACTGACTGACGAGGCAAAATCCGGCATGTTGACGAAGAACGTACCCTGCGATTCGGCATCGTTGTACGGAATACCATTCAGCGTAATGTTCACCCGCGTTGCGTCGGACCCGCGAATGCGAATGCCCGTGTAGCCAACGCCCGCTCCCGCGTCGGAAGTCGTTACAATCGACGGCGTGAAGTTGAGCAGCTGCGGAATATCCTGCCCCAGGTTCAGCTTGTCGAGGTACTGACGGCTAACGTCCGTGTAGGCAATCGCTGATTTCTGATTAGCGCGTGTTGCGCTCACAACCACCTCGTCGACCGCCACGGCTGATTTGGCTAACTGTATCGTAACCGGTGCAGATGAGGCCGGGTCGACAGTCTGCGTTACGGGTTGGTAGCCGAGCAGCGACACGCGGATGGTAACAGGCCCCGCTTTAACATCTGTGAGCTGGAACGTGCCGGACGGATCGGTCAGTGTTCCTTTAAACGTACCGTCGATCGTGACGGCGGCACCCGGCAGCGGTCCCGAACCGTCGCTTTCGCGCACTGTTCCTGAAATAACGAATTGGGCCTGCGCCGATAGAATCGATGCGCTGCAACAGGCAATTAGTAAAGGTAGAAATGTCTTTCCTTTCATAGAAGAAAGCATACCGATAGGCCAAGGGGCCTAACCTACCTTTAGTGTACACCAGAAAATAGTAAACGAATGATGTCCAGTTCCCTTCGCCGGCATTACCCGGAGCAGGTTCAATGGGTATAATCTCAGCCCGTTATGTTAAGGCACCCCCTGTAAGATTAATGCGAAGTTAAGCGAATTTAACAAAACAAGACTTATTGATCGTCGTTAGTCAGATAAACCAGTTGCGTATAGTATGAATGAGTTTGATTTGGTCGTGCTGACCGCAGACATGGACAATGGCCGATTGAAAGAGGGCGATGTTGGCACGATTCTTACCGTATACAGTGAAGGAAAAGCGTTTGAGGTCGAGTTTGTTACGCTGACGGGCGAGGCCGTTGCTGTCGAAACGTTGCTGCCCCACCAGATTCGGGCCGTACGTTCGTCGGAGATGCTAACTACCCGTGATCTGGCCATGCTCTCGTAGGTAGATGCCTGTGTAGATTGTCTGCGTAAAGTTTTGACTGTTACGCTTTTCCACTCACACAAATATTTCTACTTTTGCAGTCCAAATTGCAAACAAATGAGCAAGAAGAATAGCGGGTTGGATTTTCTGGAAGATCCCGACGCACTAGAGGGACGGTTTGAAGAAGTAGGCGATTATTTTCAGCAGAATCAGAAAATCATTCTGGGTGTGCTGGGTGTCATCATATTGGCCGCCGTTGGCTTCATCGGTTATAAGTATTATGTCAGCAGTCAGGACGAAACGGCGCAGGCTGAATTGTTCCCGGCGGTCTATCAGATCGAGTCTGACTCGCTGAAGAAGGCGCTGAACGGCGACGGGAAGACCCCCGGCCTGTTGGCGGTTGCCGACAACTACGGTGCTACCCCTGCTGGTAACCTGGCCGAGTTCTACGCTGGTGTCGGTCTGTTGAAAGAAAACAAGTACGACGAAGCAATCGAACACCTGAAAAGCTTTAACTCGTCGGATCTGTTGGTGCAGGCGCGTGCCTACGCCCTGATCGGTGACGCGTACATGCAAAAGAAAAGCTACGACGACGCGATCGATTACTATCAGAAAGCGGCCGACTACAAGTCGAACAAGTTCTTTACGCCCGGTTATCTGACTAAACTGGCTATTGCCTACGAGCAGGCCAAACAGAATGACAAGGCCATCGACACATACAATCAGATTATCGAAAAGTACGGTCAGTCGTCAGAAGCTGCCAACGCCCGAAAATACAAGGCGTTGCTGGAGTCTACGGGTGGTCAGTCGTAGATCATACTGATAAGTCAGTACAGCAAGGGACAGAACCGACCGGGTTTTGTCCCTTTTTCTTAACCGTATAGTTTTGTCCGTCTTACCAACAGACGATTGATTATGGCTTCTGAATTAAAAAACCTGAGTGTTTTCGATACCAGCGAACTACCCGACGTCGGCCACCGCCGATTTGCCATCCTGGTTTCTGAATGGAATAGCGACGTAACGGAAGCTCTGTACCAGGGGGCTTACGACACGCTGATTCAGTACGGCGTAAAGCCGGATCATATCGTTCGGGGTAACGTACCGGGCAGCTACGAGCTAAGCCTGGCTTCCCTATGGTTTGCACAGCGTGACGACATCGATGCGGTTATCGCGCTTGGCTGCGTCATTCAGGGCGAAACCAAGCACAACGATTACATCAATAACGCCGTCGCGCAGGGCCTGACCAACGTCAGTCTGAAAACCAGCAAGCCCGTCATCTTCGGTGTATTGACCCCCAACGATCAGCAACAGGCGCTCGACCGGGCAGGTGGTAAGCACGGCAACAAAGGCGATGAAGCGGCTATCACGGCCATCAAAATGCTTGGCCTACAAAAACAGGTATACAGCTTTCAATTTAAATGAGTGAATTAGTGAAGGCGCGAATGGGCGAATAGCTGATCCGCGACCACATTCACTCATTCGCTCATTCACTAATTCACTCATTAAAACATGCAAGTCTGGAAATTCGGCGGTACGTCTGTCGGCAAGCCCGAGCGTATGCGCTCCATCCGTAGCCTGATTACTGAAGACAGTACCCGGAAAATCGTGGTGCTCTCAGCCCTGTCTGGCTCTACCAACGCATTACTGGCCATTGGCGAGTCGCTGAAAGCGAACAACGACGATGACGCTGCTGCGAAAATCGATGCCCTGAAAGCGCATTACGATACCTTCGTGTCTGAACTGTACGCTACCGAAGCGGGTAAAGCTGCTGGTCAGCAGGTAATCGAAAGTGAGTTTTCGTTTATCCGGTCGCTGGCGGGTATCAAGCCGTTCACGGTGAAACAGGAGAAGGAACTGGTAGCGGAGGGTGAGCTGCTCAGTACGCAGTTGTTCCAGGCTTATCTGGTGGAAGAAGGGGTGGCGTCAACATTGTTGCCCGCGCTGGATTTTATGCGGATCGACGCCGATAATGAACCCGAAATTCAGGTGACGGAGCAGATTCTGGGCGAGATGTTACCCGCTCACGACGACAAACAGATTATCGTGACGCAGGGCTTTATCTGCCGGAATCCACGGGGTGAAGTCGATAACCTGAAACGGGGTGGTTCAGACTATACGGCATCGCTGATCGGCGGAGCAGTTCGGGCGGATGAAATTCAGATCTGGACCGACATCGACGGAATGCACAACAACGACCCGCGCATCGTGAAAAATACCTTCCCGGTTCGTGAGTTAACGTTCGATGAAGCAGCAGAGCTGGCGTACTTCGGGGCTAAAATTCTTCATCCGTCGACCATCACCCCGGCCCGTATGTTCGGTGTACCGGTTCGGTTGAAAAATACGATGGAGCCCGCTGCCCCCGGTACACTCATTGCTGACCGTCCCGGAGCGCCGGCCGCATCCGGCGAAGTGTTCAAAGCAGTAGCCGCAAAAGACGGTATTACGGCCCTATACATTCACTCGACCCGGATGTTGAACGCCTACGGTTTCCTACGCCGAATTTTCGAAATTTTCGAGAAGTATAAAACGCCGGTCGATATGCTGGCGACCTCGGAAGTATCGGTGTCGGTAACGATTGACAATACGGAGCGGATTCAGGAAATTTCAGACGAGCTAAGTGCTTTCTGTACACTGGAAGAGCCTGACTACGACCAAACGATTATTTGCATCGTTGGTAATTTCAGCGCTGATAACGAAGGCGTTGCGCTAAAGGTGTTCAAGGCGATGGAAAACATCCCCATCCGGATGATTTCGTACGGTGGTACGGAAAGCAATCTGTCGCTGCTGGTGCACGGCAAATACAAAGCCGATGCCCTGAACGCCCTGAACGACGGCTTGTTTGCCCGATAGAACAGCGTTAACCCGCTCCCGCCCATGACCGACGAACAGTTTTTGAGCGAAGTGAAACGGACCGTGCTGGCGATCGACCCACAAGCCGAAATCTGGCTGTTTGGGTCGCGCGCCCGTGGCGACTCCCGCCCCGACTCCGACTGGGATTTTTTGATCTTTACCCAAAACGACTTGTCGGGAGGGAAACGGTGGCTATTCAGTGATGAGTTTGCCGAACTGGGTATCGAAACGGGGCAGGCAATTAGTTCGATCGTATACCCGAAGCAAAGTCGGTCAAAATACGCCGTTACAGAGCTGTATCAGAACGTCGTGGCTGAAGGCAGACAGTTATGAATCAATACAAGCGCGACTTAATTGATTACCGCTTGGAGCGAGCTGATGCCTTGCTGCAAACGGCGCAAAACATGGTTCAGGATGAGGACTGGTTCAGTGCTGTTAACAGACTCTACTACGCCGTCTATCAGGCTGTTGCAGCATTGATGGTGAAGGAGGGTATTCAGATAAAATCGCATTCAGGCGCGAAAGCTATGTTTGATAAGCACATTGTCAAAGCCGAGCGTGCCGAGGTAAGGTGGAGTAAATTATACACGCGCCTGGCTGATGCGCGTCATGCCAGTGATTACGGGGCGTTCGTTACGTTTTCGTCGGAAGACGTATTGCCTTTATTAGTACAAACAGAAGAGTTTATCGCTGTGATTAAACAGCTAATTGATACTGACTAATGCTTCAACTTGCCTATATCCGCGAGAACCGGGAGACTGTACTTGCCGGACTTGCCAAACGCCACTTTGCCAACGCCGACGCTACTATCGATCAGGTGTTAACGCTCGATCAGCAACGGCGCGACACCCAGCGCGACCTTGACGACACGTTGGCTCAGTCGAACGCGAAAGCCAAAGAAATCGGTGCGCTGATGAAGGCTGGTCAACAGGCCGAAGCGAACGCTGCTAAAGCGGAAACGGCAGCGTTGAAAAGCCGGTCGAAAGAACTGGAAGAAAGCCTGAAATCCGTTGAACAGCAGCTGCAAAGCGTGCTCGTGACAATTCCCAACGTCCCGCACAGCAGCGTACCCGAAGGCCGTGCCGCTGAAGACAATGAAGTCGTGCTGGAACATGGTGAAAAACCAACACTGTACGACGGGGCACAGCCGCACTGGGAGTTGATAAAGAAATACGGTCCTGACGGTGGACCACTGATCGACTTCGAACTGGGCGTCAAGATCACTGGTGCTGGTTTCCCTGTCTACAAAGGGAAAGCTGCCCGGATTCAGCGGGCGATGATCAACTTCTTCCTCGACGAAGCCATGAAAGCCGGCTACGTCGAAGTGCAGCCGCCGATCGTCGTTAATGAAGAGTCAGGATTTGGGACGGGTCAGTTGCCTGACAAAGAGGGGCAGATGTACTTCATCAACGAAGAGAAGCTGTACATGATCCCGACGGCCGAAGTCCCTATCACCAACCTGTACCGCGACGTTATCGTACCGGAAGGGCAACTGCCGATAAAAAATACGGGCTACACACCCTGTTTCCGGCGTGAAGCTGGCTCGTGGGGGGCGCACGTACGGGGGCTCAACCGCCTGCATCAGTTCGATAAAGTAGAACTGGTTCGTATTGAAAAGCCCGAAAATTCGTACGCTGCGCTCGAAGAGATGAGTTTGCATGTGCAGTCGCTGCTGCAAAAACTGGAGTTACCCTACCGCGTACTTCGCTTGTGCGGGGGCGATATGGGCTTCACGTCGGCGCTCACGTACGACATGGAAGTATGGTCGGCGGCTCAGCAACGGTGGCTGGAAGTTAGCTCGGTGTCGAATTTTGAGACCTACCAGGCTAACCGGCTCAAGCTGCGCACAAAAGACAGCTCTGGTAAAATGCAACTCCTGCACACGCTGAACGGCTCGGCGCTGGCGCTGCCCCGTATCCTGGCGTCGATTCTGGAGAACAACCAGACCGCTGAGGGTATTCGCGTTCCCAGCGTGCTGGTGCCCTACTGCGGTTTCGACCGAATCGATTGATCTAATTTACAGTTAATTAGCTTCCTGTCGTCTAACTTTTTGTCATCCCGAGCCTGCGAGAGATCTTCTACAGTAACAGAAAAAATCTTTGCTACAGAAGATTCCTCGCAGGCTCGGAATGACAAAGTGCTAACAGTCACAGGAGTAGTTTGCGTAACCGGGATAGTTGGGCGATAACTTCCCGCTCAGGCTTACGACCCGGTCGAGTGGAATTTGCTCGCCATTGCCGAGTTCGAGGTATTCGATACCACCTTCCTCATAGTGGCGTTTCAGCAGCGCGTCGGTTTTAATGAACTCACTGAGATCAGTCAGGTACTCGATTCGGACAAACTTGCCGGGGACGATCGCTTCGCGAAAAGCAGTAGCCTGTGTAGTCGGTTCAGATTGATTCGTTTCCATGCCGTATAAACAGCAAACGCGCCCCGGTAGTTGCCGGGGCGCGTTTGCTGTTTATTAGAAAGTAAGCTTAGTAGCCTACGGTTTCCAGTTGCTTCTGAAACTCGCGCAGAATGGTTTCTTTCATCGCGATCTTCCGCTTCTGCGTGTTGATTTTATTCAGTACCTGCTTGTCGGCGTCGTTGTTCGGGTCGAGGCCGTCGGCATCCTGTAGGGCAAACTGAAGATCGTTTTTCTCCCGTTTGACCAGGTACTCCATTTCGCGAATTTTGGTCCGAATCTGCTCCGGCTTGCTCTTCATGTCGAAGGCAGGGTACTTCCGGGTCAGAACGCGGCCCAGGTAGCTCAACTCAAAAATCTTGTCGCAGGCCGCCCGGAACCGATCGTTAAGCGTCTTATCCTGCATTTTGAACGGAACCTTGACCTCTTTCCAGCTATTGAGCAGAACCTTGGCCCGTTCGGCAGCCGCGAAGATGTCATCCTGTTTCGACAGTGCTTCGGCTTCGTCGGCCATTTTCATCTGCGCTTCGATCCGTGGGTCGATCTTTTTCTCGATCACAATGCCCTTTGCGTCGTTGTACTTCGCGTAGAACATAGTCGTGGCTTTCTTGAACTGCTTGTACAGCTTGCCACTTTTCTTGATCGGAACTTCACCCACCTGTTTCCAGGCGTTGTTGAGCTTACGAACTTCCTGGAACGCTGCGTCGAGATCTCCCAGTCGGTTGGCGCGGAAGGCCAGTCGGATAAGTTCGTCGTACCTGTCGAGCCGCTCCTGAATAATCTTGTTCTGTTCGTTGAAGAATTCCCGGCGACGCGTAAAGAAACCGTCGAGCAACGCCTGGAACTCGTTGACGACTTCCGTCTCAATAGACTTATCGACCGGTCCGGTTTTTATCCACTTGGTTTTGATTTCCTGCAGCGCATCCGCCGTTTCGCGCCATTGCGTGCTGTCGACCAAGGTAGCTGCTTCGGCGATCAGCGCCCGTTTGATTTCCAGATTTTTGAGCTGGTTAACGGTGATCAGATCGGCCAGAATAGCTTCCTGCGCGTCGAGTCGATCGAGCAGCGGAGGGAAGTCACCGAGGGCGTCAAACTGAATCAGTTTCTTTCGGAGCTGTGTCAGCTTCGTCAGATACGACCCTTTGTTCTGAGCCTCTTCAATGTCCTTTTCTAGCTGACTTACTTTGTTTTCGGCGATGATAAAGCGGTTTTTGAAGTAATCGAGCGCTTCTTGCTCGGTGCGTTTTACTTCGCCAATCTGCCGGTCTTCATATTCCAGGTAGCCCTTTAAAAATACCTTTCCGTCTTTGACGTAACCGTATTCATCTACCAGTGAAGCGTTTTCCATTCTTGTATCTTGGTTAAGGCTGCGCTGAAGGTTAATTTTGGGGTAGTTGCCAACACAAATCTATAGAAATTAATGAGTCAGGAAACCATAATTTTCTCGATGGCGGGCGTCAGTAAAACTATTCCGCCAAACCGACAAATCCTAAAGAACATCTATCTGTCCTTTTTTTATGGTGCCAAAATTGGCGTACTGGGTCTAAACGGATCGGGTAAATCGACGTTGCTCCGCATCATTGCCGGTATTGATAAGAGTTATACGGGGGAGGTTGTTTTCTCGCCCGGCTACTCAGTGGGTATGCTGGAACAGGAGCCGCAGTTTACGGCGGGGAAGACCGTCCGTGAAGTTGTTGAAGAAGGCGTACAGGAAGTCGTAGCGCTGCTGAAAGAGTTTGATGAGATCAATGAAGCCTTCGGTGATCCCGACGCTGATTTCGACAAACTGCTGGCCCGGCAGGGTGAGGTACAGGAGAAACTGGACCACCACAACGCCTGGGAACTGGACCAAAAGCTGGAGCGGGCGATGGATGCATTGCGTTGTCCCCCCGCCGACGCGATCATCGACAACCTGTCGGGTGGTGAAAAACGGCGGGTGGCTCTGTGTCGCCTGCTGCTGCAACAACCCGACGTCCTGCTGCTCGACGAACCGACCAACCACCTCGACGCGGAGTCGGTACTGTGGCTGGAAGAACACCTGCGTCAGTACACGGGTACAGTTATCGCTGTAACCCACGATCGCTACTTCCTCGATAACGTAGCGGGCTGGATTCTCGAACTAGATCGGGGTGAAGGTATCCCCTGGAAAGGAAATTATTCGTCGTGGCTCGATCAGAAGCAGCAGCGGCTAGCCAAGGAGGAAAAGACGGAGTCGAAGCGGCAGAAGACATTGCAGCGCGAACTGGAGTGGGTACGTATGGCCCCCAAAGCCCGGCAGGCGAAATCGAAAGCGCGGCTGGGTGCCTACGAAAAACTGCTTAGCGAAGACGCCAAACAGCGCGATGAGAAGCTGGAAATCTTTATCCCGGCCGGGCCGCGACTAGGAGCCAAAGTAATCGAAGCCGACGATGTTGCAAAAGCGTACGGCGACCGGCTGCTGTTCGAACACCTTGGCTTCCGCCTGCCGCAGGGCGGTATTGTCGGCGTTATCGGACCCAACGGTGCTGGTAAAACCACCCTGTTTAAACTCATCACTGGTCGCGATAAACCCGACGCGGGTAGCTTTGCCGTGGGCGAAACAGTACAGGTCGCATATGTCGATCAGGAGCACGATGGACTGGACCCCAACAAGACCGTGTACGAAACCATTTCGGGCGGTAATGAGTGGATCATGATGGGCGGTAAGCAGTCGAATGCCCGCGCTTACGTGAGTCGGTTCAACTTCGCCGGTGCCGATCAGGAAAAGAAAATCGGTACGCTGTCGGGTGGCGAGCGCAACCGGGTTCACCTGGCGATGACGCTGAAAGAAGGGGCCAACCTGCTTCTGCTTGATGAGCCGACCAACGACCTGGACGTGAATACGCTGCGGGCGCTGGAAGAAGGACTGGAAAATTTCGCTGGCTGTGCGGTTGTCATCAGCCACGATCGCTGGTTCCTCGACCGTATTGCCACGCATATCCTGGCGTTTGAAGGGGAATCACAGGTATACTGGTTCGAAGGCAACTTCTCCGAATACGAAGAAAACCGGCGCAAACGGCTCGGCAGTGATGCTACCCCAACCCGGATCAAGTACAAGAAGCTGGTGTAAAACCTAAAAAGAGGCCGAATCTCATGGTTCGGCCTCCTGTTGCTCAAAACATGCCTTGTCCACATAGATTCATCAATGACTTGCAGCTAGATTACGTTGATTGGGAAGTCAAAACTCTATTTGTAGGGACATTTAATCCAGATTGGAAGTCTTGCGATAACAACTACGCGCAGTGGTTTTATGGACGCGTTAGTCGGAATGCATTCTGGTGTATCCTACCACATATATATGGAGAGCAATCTTTAATAAATGCAGATAGGGATACATGGGTTGACTTTTGCCGGCGTCACAACTTGGCGGTAACTGATATAATACGTCTCTTTGATGGTGCAGATGAATGCAACCCAACACACAAGAATGCGATCTGTAAGTTTCGTGACGACGATCTAATTCATTTTCAACCAACTTTGAATAACGTTCCTGAAATTCTTGAGCGGCATGAGAGTATAAAGCAGATTGTTGTCACTCGTCAGACCACAGATACTTTCTGGGAAAATTGTTTTCATGATACTTTTTCTTGGATACACCAGCACCCGGAAAGAGAAATCAATGTAAGACGGGTGCGCTCTCCATCACGTATCGCCCGGCGAGGTGTTGTAGGTGACTTTTGTGAGTTTGTTGCTAACAAGTGGATTGAACAACATTATTCATTATTATAGTGCGTTGACGCTACATTCACAGAATTGCCCCTTTAGACCGCAGTAGCGTCATAAGATGGACTGAGCAACCCGGCATAAGCTCAACCGTATCTGTCCAACTGACCAGTGTCCATGGCTTATCAGGCTGGGCTTGTAGTATTCGACGTGTTTTTGTGAGAATCCAGACTACGTGCTGAACGCCAAAATCAAGCATTTTCTGCGTCTTGTCGTAAACGTATTCCGTCTCGCTAACGTTGGTCGGCAGTTCAATTTTTACGTCGACTTCAACGACAAGCCGGGGCGGAACGGAGAAATATTTTTCGTCGAGTGGGACAGGCAAGCTGGCCTGATCGAAAACAGCAATGTCGTTTGACAGATTGTTGCCGGGGGCTATGTGCAGACCCGGTTCGTTGGTGGCGATCAGATAGTCATCGAAGGGCAGAAACCGGTATAATGCGTGAACAAGCAGCGAAACGATAGCCGACTGAAGTGCGCTGGCTCCCATGATTTCTTCCTTTGTCTTCTGGCGGGATAGTACGGCTTTGTAGCCACGGTAGTAATAAGGCACACCGTCAATCAATTCATAAAGCAACGATTCGGGTATCTTACGAGTGGGGACTGTGCGCTGCCCTACTGTCCGGGAGGATACGTTCATTTGATTTACCTTTGTTGCTTAGTAAAGATAAGGTTTTATGCATTACGGTTATTTCAATGGGACTATTGCGCCGACAGACCAATTGGCTGTTGGCGTGACCGACCTGAGTCTATTGCGCGGCTATGGTCTGTTTGATTATTTCCTGACGTACAACGGCCGGCCGTTTCAGTGGGACTGGTATTGGGAACGGTTTCAGAACTCAGCGATGCGCATGCATCTACCCTTGCCGCTAACCAAAGCAGAAACCTATGCCATCGTACTGGAATTGATCGAGCAGAGCGGAGGGCTCGACGTTGGTGTACGCTTTATTCTGACTGGTGGCTACTCGTCCGATAGCATCAGTATCGAAAAGCCGAACCTGCTCATCTTGACGGAGTCGATTCATGCAACCCCGGTCGTTCAGTACGAGCAGGGAATAAAGGTTATACTGGATGAATATGTCCGGGAAATGGCTGAAGTAAAAAGCACCGATTACAAACGGGTTATTCTGCTGGCGCAGGCGATTCGGGCTGCCGGGGCATCGGACGTGCTGTACCAGAAAGGGGGCGAAATCAGTGAACTCAGCCGAAGTAACTTCTTTCTGATAAAAGGGAATCAGCTGATTACACCAAACCGAAACATACTGTACGGCATCACCCGTCGAACCGTCATTCAACTGGCGCAACGTGATTTCGACGTTGTCGAGCGGCCGGTTCTGCTGTCTGACCTGTACGACGCTGAGGAAGCGTTTACAACCAGTTCGACCAAAAAAGTATTACCCATCACGCAGGTCGGCGACTTGACCATTGGCGATGGGAAGGTAGGTCCGAAAGCGAAGTTCCTGCTGGAACAGTTCGATGAGCTGATCGCGAATTGGTGATGGTGTAGAAGAAAGAGAAAAGACGTAAGAAGAAAGATGCTGACGCAAACCAGTCTTTCTTCTTACGTCTTTTCTCTTTCTTCTCAATCCTTATAAATCATCACCGCGCTGCTGCCGTCGGCTTTGATGTAGCCGCGATACATGCCCGCTGAATTGAATGGCATGGCTATGTTTCCTTTTCGGTCCAGGGCAATAACGCCCCCTTCGCCCCCACGTTCGACCAGTTTTTTCATCACGACTTCGTCGGCAGCCTGTTGAACCGATAAACCTTTGTATTCCATCAGGGCCGAAATATCGTAACCGACCACCGACCGGATAAAGTATTCGCCGTGGCCCGTTGCCGATACCGCGCAGGTGGCGTTGTTGGCATAGGTACCCGCGCCAATGATGGGCGCATCGCCTACCCGGCCGTATCGTTTGTTAGTCATACCACCCGTCGATGTACCCGCTGCCAGATTTCCGGCCTGATCGAGCGCGACGCAGCCGACCGTGCCAAATTTCTTACCTTCCGTAAAAATCTGCTCATCGAGCAGTGAGCCGGTTTTGCGGGTTGTGTCGGGTTTAGCCTTGGACTTTGCCGGTTTCTCATTGTGGTCCAGCTCGACTGTTTCTTCTTTCAGGGCTTTCTGTAAACCCTGCCAACGTGCTTCCGTATAGAAATACGACGGGTCGACAATCGTCATGCCCTGGGCTTTGGCAAACGCTTCCGCACCGGGGCCGATCATCATCACGTGTTCCGACTTATCCATCACCCGCCGGGCCGTGCTGATTGGATTCCGAATCGTGGTAACGCCCGCGATGGAGCCCGCTTTCAGTGTTTTACCGTCCATCACGGCCGCGTCCATCTCGTTCTTTCCCTCATGGGTGAACACTGCCCCTTTGCCCGCATTGAACAAGGGCGAATCTTCCATCACCCGAATTGTCGCTTCGACGGCGTCCATGCTGCTGCCACCTTTTTTCAGGATAGCGTAGCCCGTTTGCAGCGCCTGATTCAGCACCGTCCGGTACGCCTTTTCTTTCTCAGGCGTCATGTTTTGCCGGGTAATCGTACCGGCTCCGCCATGAATCACCAACGTGATTGGACCGTGGTCCTGCGCCTGTGTCATAAAAGCTGCTGCGCTGAGGAGCGCCGTAAGGAGTAGTGTTTTCATCAGGTAGATTTGGTTAGGTGGTCCAGGTGTTCTGCGCCCGCATGACCCGCTCGATCAGATCCCGAACGGCACCATCGCCCCCGTTGCGTGGAGAGATGTACTGACAGATGGCGATGAGTTCGGGCGATGCGTCGGCCGGGCAGCTGCTGAGTAGATCGCGTTGCAGGATTGGCAGATCGGGCAGGTCGTCGCCCATGTATACGATTTCGGCTTCGTTGAGTTTGTCGCGGCTAATGTAGCCGAGGTAGGCGTTCAGCTTCTGCCCGTCGGGGCCACCCATGAAAATGTCGTTCACCCCCAATGTCATCAACCACTTACGGACACCCTCGGAGTTGGCCGAGGAAACAATACCGACCCGATAGCCTGCTTTGATCGCGTGCGCAATGGCATAGCTGTCTTTTATGTTGAAGGTTCGATAGGTGTCGCCCGACTCCGGGAGGTAAACGCGCCCGTCGGTAAAAACGCCATCGACGTCGAAAATAAAGGTTTTGATTTGCGCGAAACGGTCAATAGATACAGGCATAAAAACAAAGATAGGTAGCAAGGTGATACAATGAACCAGCCGGCATCATGTGCGCTGTCATCCAAAAGACTACCCTATTTCAGTACATTTGTTTAATGAATACACTGACACTGCCCCCCGCGTTTGCCAACCAGATGAACGCACAACTGGGCGCAGATTTTCCGCTCTTCGTTGATGCGTTAGCCAGTCCGACACCGGTAAGCATTCGTGTCAATCCGAGAAAACAAGCCCTCGATACAACCAACCTGGACCGGGTACCCTGGTGTCCCGAAGGCTTCTACCTGCCCGAACGGCCCAACTTCACCGTTGATCCCCTGTTTCAGGCGGGGGGCTATTACGTGCAGGAAGCGTCGTCGATGTTGCTCAGCGAAACCATTCGACAGACGGCGAATCTCGCTCGTCCGCTGCGGGTACTCGACCTCTGCGGAGCACCCGGCGGAAAAAGCACGTTGCTGGCGTCGATGCTGACGCCCGACAGCCTGCTGATTTGCAATGAAGTAATTCGTAGCCGGGTGTCGGTGCTGCGGCAAAACATCGACAAGTGGGGCTACCCAAACGTGGTTGTTAGCAATCATGACCCGGAGGACCTGACGAATCTGTCGGGCTATTTCGACATTATTTTGGTCGACGCGCCCTGCTCGGGTGAAGGCTTGTTTCGGAAAGATCCCGAAGCCGTCGACGAGTGGTCGGAAGCTAACGTCGACCTGTGCGCGGCCCGGCAAAAGCGCATCCTGGCCGCTGCTGCTCCGCTGCTCGATACGGGTGGGCTGCTCATCTACAGCACCTGTACCTATAATACGCAGGAGAATGACGACAACATGCGGTATCTGGCCACCAACGGCTTTAAAAACAGACCACTCGACTTACCCGCCGACTGGCAAATCGTAGAAAAACGCGTGGATGGCGCAGTAGGCTATCAGTGTTACCCGCACCGGGTGAAAGGCGAAGGCTTTTTTATCAGCGTGTTCGAAAAGACAAGCTTCACGGCTGCCGTTAAGCTCAACGCCCGGACGTTTCGAAGTATCCGGGCCCTGCGTCCGCGCGAAACGGCTTCGGTATCGGCCTGGCTTCAACACCCAAAGGCCTTTTCGTACTGGGAAAAGCCCAATGGCGACGTGATGGCCCTGCCGACGGCACTGGAAAAGACCTTTCTGTTTCTCGACAGCGCCATTCACAGCAAAGGGTTCGGTATTGAGCTGGGCCAATTCAAAGGAACCGATTTCATACCGTCACATACCTTAGCCCTCAGTACGGCTATCCGGTCTGATTTACCGGGTGTCGAACTGAGTCTGGAAGAGGCACTCCGGTATTTCAAGAAGGAAAATCTGGTACTCGATCAACCGGTGAAGGGTTGGCAACTGGCCCGTTTCGGCGGACTGAATCTAGGCTGGATGAAAGGCGTCGGGCAGCGGGTCAACAATTACCTGCCCAAAGACTGGCGCATCCGTATGGACATTCGCGAATACATATGAAACGCATACTGCTGATTGCCGGGCTGGTACTGGCCGTGCTGGCCGTCGGATATGTAGCCGGGCCGAGGACGCATTTCGATTCGATCAAGAACACGCGTATCGCTATGAAAACAGATCTGGTCGAACTGGAGCGTGAACTGGCGGAGTCGGAGCAAAAAGCAAACCTGCGCCCCGACAATGAAGCTCGCATCGTCTGGGCCGACAGTACGAAGAAGCAGAAAACGCCCTACAGCTTCGTCTATATCCCCGGCTTTACGGCTAGCTGGGCCGAGGGTGATCCCGTTCATCGGCAGCTTGCCCATCGCTTCGGCGGTAATCTATACCTGGCTCGTACCTGTGAACACGGGCTGAACTCCCCCGACGCATTGAAAGGGATGGCGCCGGCCTGTTACGCGGAATCGGCAGAACGAGCACTGGCGGTCGGGAAAGCACTGGGCGAAAACGTCGTTGTGATCGGTACCTCGGCTGGCGGCATGCTGTCGCTGTATCTGGCCGCTCATCACCCCGAAATTGCCGGACTGATTCTGTATTCGCCTTGTATTGCCACGCGAAATCCGGCGCTGAAACTGGCCACGAAGCCGTGGGGCGCACAGATCATGCGGCAAGTGTTTCCGGACGATCATGTCGTTATCGATACCTACAAACCCGACCGCGCGCAGCATTGGCTGACAACCTACCACACGAACGGGCTGGTTACACTGCAAACCATGCTCGACGAATGGATGACGCCCGAACAGTTCGCCAAAGTGAAGCAGCCGCTGTTTATGGCGTATTACTACCGCGACGAGGCCAATCAGGACCCAACGGTGTCGGTACCGGCGATGCTGACGATGTTCGACGAACTGGGAACGCCCGCCAGTCAGAAGGAAAAAGTGGCTATGCCGAACGCGAATCACCACGTCATTGCGTCCCATTTTACGTCGGATGATGTGGCGGGCGTCTACCGGGCAACGGCTGGATTTATCGAGCGCGTGCTGCACCTGCCTGTCGTAAACGCACAGTAATCAGACGGATGGCGTGACTTTCCTCAAAAAAGCGGCATCTTTGCCGGATAAATTGTGCAAGAGCAAGGTATGGCTTACGGATTACTGAAAGGAAAACGCGGCATCATCTCGGGTGCCCTCGACGAGAAATCAATTGCGTGGAAAGTGGCCCTGAAAGCAAAGGAAGAAGGCGCTACGTTTACGCTGACCAATGCGCCTATCGCTATGCGGATGGGGGCTATCAAGCAACTGGCCGAGCAGTGCGAAGCGGAGATCATTCCCGCCGACGCTACCTCGACGGAAGACCTGGAAAACCTGTTCACCAAATCGCAGGACGTACTGGGCGGTAAGGTCGACTTCGTGCTGCACTCGATCGGCATGAGCCCTAACATCCGGAAAGGCAAACCGTACACCGATCTGAATTACGACTGGTACAAGCAGAGCGTTGATATTTCGGCGATGTCGTTCCACAAAATGATGCAGACGGCCTACAAGCTTGACGCGATCAACGAATGGGGGTCGATCGTCGCGCTGACGTACATGGCAGCACAGCGGACGTTCTCGTTCTACGGTGACATGGCCGATGCAAAAGCTGCGCTGGAGTCGATTGCCCGCAGCTTCGGCTATCACTATGGTAAATTCCGGAACGTACGCGTCAACACCGTATCGCAGTCGCCGACGCCAACGACGGCAGGTGGTGGCATCGGTGGTTTCGATCGGTTCTACGAGTTCGCGGAGAAAATGGCTCCGCTTGGCAACGCAACGGCCGATCAATGTGCTGATTACGTAATGACGCTTTTCTCGGATTACACCCGCATGGTGACGATGCAGAACCTCTTCCACGACGGCGGTTTCTCGATGACCGGTGTATCGGAAGAACTGATGGAGATGCTGAAAATGTAATGAGTCGCTGATGTACAGCGTCTATAAACGAAGAGCGAGTCCGGAAACACACTGTTTCCGGACTCGCTCTTTTTATGAATGCAGGCTACAGTTCGACAATCGCGACCCGGCTGTTGCCGTCGTTTCCTTTCTCGATCTGAATCTGTACACTGATGCGCTCCTTGATCTCGTGGCGGTGCGAAATGATACCGATCGTTTTCTGACTGTCCTGCTGAAGTTTTTCGAGCATCGCTACTGCCATGTCCAGCGACTCCGGGTCCAGCGTACCGAAACCTTCGTCAATGAACAGACTGTCGATCTGAATATTCTGGGACGCCAGATCGGATAGGGCCAATGCGAGCCCCAGACTAAGCGTGAACGTTTCGCCCCCCGACAGGCTGGTCACCGTACGTTCTGCCCCGCCCTGATACTGATCCAGCACAAAGAGTTCGTCTTGCCCATCGCGTGGTTTCAGAATCAGATACCGGTCCGACAGGTCGCGCAGGCGTCGGTTGGCCAGGCCGATCAATTGCGACAGGGTAAGCCCCTGGGCAAAACGACTGTACTCATCCCCCCGGGCACTACCAATGAGCCGGTTCAGTTCACGCCAGGGCATGGCTGCCTCATCCAGCTTTTTCAACTCGCCAAGCAGGGTTTTGTGCCGCTTATGTTCCGTCGCGTCGGTGTCGAGCGCCTGTTTGATCTTGCCGAGTTGCTCCGTCTGCTGCCGTAATTCCTTATCGCGTTCATTGATGAGTTGCCGTATCTGATCAGATGGCAGTTCGGTTTGGCGGTCTTTCAGCAGCGTTTGTCGGCGCTGATCGGCATCCGTGCGTTTGGTCGTCAGTTGTGTTGCTTCGTCGGCGAGGTGCTGTTTTTCGTCCTGCAATCGGCGAAGTGTGGTTGAATCGAGTAGTTGTTGCCGCGCTGTCTGTACGTCGGTCAGCCCCCGGCTTTGCAGCATGGGTTGAAGCTGACCGTGAAGCTCGGTAACCCGCTGTTTACTGGTTGCCAGCGCCGTGCTGGCTTTTTGTCGTAGTTCTTCCTGTATTGATAAATCAGACCGAACCGTAGTGAACCGGTTTATCAACTGATCACATACGGCTTTGACATCGTTACCCGTAAACAACTGATCACGCTCCTCTGTCAGTCGTTCTATCTGATGTTGCGTTATGTGAAGATCGGCTAGATCGTTAGTAAGTTGCCGCAGTACCTTGTCCTGTTCCCACAGCGAAAGCAAGGTCGTTAGATCCTCCCGCTGTACGTGTATGTGCTGTTGCTGACTGGTCAGAAACTCCGGCTGCATGTTCTCATCGAGGTCCAGTGCAGTCAGTTCCTGAGCGATTGTGTATCGATTGTCTTTGTATTCATCACGCAGGGTGAGCCGTTGCTTATCGAGACTCTTCTGTGTCGACTCTGCCTGAATGATCGCTTTGTTTAATTGCTCACTGGCAGTCCGTTTTGTTTTCACATCAGCCTGTACGAGCTGAATTTCGACTTCGATCAATCCCGATCGCTGAATGTATTGGTGCGCGTACGGGTGGTGTGTTGCGCCACAAAGCGGACAGGCTTCTCCGGCTACCAGACTTTTCCGTAACTCGTCCAGATTGGCCTCCCGCGCCAGTTTGATCTTCTGCGCATCCAGTTCCTTTTGTTTTGCCTCCAGTACGCTCAGTTCGTCGAGAAGCTTATCAAGCGCCGGTCGTTGGTCGTCAATCGTCTGTTGGTATTCATCGACTTGCTTCTTCAGATTCAGTCCTTCCGCCAATCGCTTCTGCTGGTCTTTCTGTAGTTGAATCAGCCGCTCCAGCTTTTTTTCCTGATCGATAATCCGTTCGATCTCGTGCTGAACGTGTTCAGGGGTTTCCAGGATCGCATACTCCTCTTCGAGTTTTACCAGCCGCTCCCCGATCAACCGTTTTCGCTCGCTGACCTGCTCATCCATTGCAATCGGATTGTCGAGCCGCAGCGATTTAAACCATTTGTCGGTTGCCTGCTTGATGGTGTGCGACAGGCGTTGCTGCGGTACATTGGCGTTTTTCCGCTCCTGATCGATCTGCTGGGTCAACGACAATACCCGGTCCCGGAAACTGGTGATCATAGCCGGTAGAGTATACTCCGTCAGGGTTGGCTGCTGCGTTAGCTGGCGCGCTGTTGTCAGAACAGCCTCCAGCCCGTTGCGCAAAGTAATGATTGCCTGTTCGGCACCTTGATGCTCGGCTTGGGCTCCCTGTACTGTGCTTTCGGCGTGGCCCAGATCGCTAAATAATTCGGTAAGGTCAGCAACGTGGCTGTGCCGTTCGAGTCGTTCGGCGTTGGGCGCAAAGCAAAGTTGTCTATCGGCGATGTCCTGCTGTTTCCTGGTCAGCCGGGCGATATCCTGTTCAAGTACTTCCTGCTGTTCGACCCGCTTGGCTTCGTCCCGGTAGACGATCAGTTCGTTGGTTAGAGTCGTCAGGCGTGCATCGATTGACTGTTTTGTCGCCTTGAGTTCGTTTAGCTGATCTGTAGTAAGCAGCTGCACCAGTTCGACGGCTTGCTGCTTCTCGCGAAGGCTTTCTTCGTATAGCTTGTTCTGCGCGTGCGCCCGCTGACTAAGTCGCCGGTAGATGTCCGTACCGGTGATCTGCTCAAGCAACTTACTACGCTCCCCGGCCGAGGCTCGCAGAAACTTGTCGAACGCCCCCTGCGCCAGCACCATCGACCGAATGAACTGCTCATAGGTCAGGCCAATCTTGGTGGTGTTGAAACCCGGTACCTCGCGTTTTTTCTCGGTGAGTAGCTTGCCATCTGGTAACTCGGCGACTTCCATTTCGTAGTCGTTCCAGTTACCGTTGCGGTTTTTGTTGATCGACCAGCGCGACCGGTACGCTTGCCCATTCAGCTCGTACTCAACTTCGGCGTAGGCATCGGTCTTTGGCTCGATGGCCGACCGTTGATTAATGATTAACCCTTCAGCCAGCAAACGATCTTTCGATAAGCCCCGACCATCGTGGTCCATAATACGGGGTACCCGGTTGAACAGGGCCAGCGTCATCACGTCCAGCAGAGTCGATTTTCCCGCGCCGGTCGACCCGGAGATAATAAACAGGCCCGTTTTGCCCAGAACGCCGTCGGTGAATACAATCGGCGGGTGTTCGCCGTAAAACGAGTTGATGTTCTTGAAGCGGATCTGACGAATTTTCATAGAGCGGTCGGTAGTCAGTGCTCGACCAACTGGTATAATTCTTTGTAAGTATCAATCAGGGTTGCCCGGAGCGAATCGTCGATGGTCGATGCCTCCAGCCGGCGGTCAAAAACGTCCAGATACGAAAGATCCTGAAGCTGTGTGTCAATCGCATACAGCGAGTCCAGTCCCTGAAGCTTATTACGGAAGGTTAGCCGCGCTTTCGCAATACGGAAGGGTGCTTCGGTAAAATCACGCGGCAATTGCTCAAAATGAATGCGGGTTGCCAGGCTTTCACGCTCTTCTTCTACGAGTATTTCCACCAGCATTGGCAGCGTACCCGCCGATTCAAGCGCTGATAGCTTCTCCCGAACGTCATCCAGCGTACCGGTCACCTGACGCAGCGTACGGAAACGGGGAACGAGAATAGGGGCTATGCTAGTCAATACACCATCTTCGAGCAGTACTTCCAGCACCTGATGCTGATTGTCACGTTCGCCAAAGCTAAGCGGAATGGGTGAGCCACTATACCGAATGGAATCACCAGACCCGACACGTTGAGGAACGTGAATGTGACCTAGTGCAACATAATCGAAGCCCGCCGGGAAATGCTCCGAAGCAAACGCAGCCTGACCCCCTACAGCGTGAATTTCCCGTTCACTCTCCGACACAGAAGCCCCATGTACATATAAGTGTCCCATCGCCAGCACCGGCACACCCTTATATAATTCGTTGCAATGATCTGCCAGCTTGCCGTAGTGCGTACGAATACCCATCCGAATCGCATCAATACGGTCGTCGTATGATTGACCAGCGATAGACCGACGCAGGTCACCATCACGCAGGAAAGGAACAGCACCAATAATTAAGTCAGTCGAGTTATGATGCAAGCGAATGACTTCTTGTAAGCAATCACCACTCGTGCAACCAACCACATGAATGTTGAGGTGACGAAGCAGATCCCGTGGCGCGTTGAGCTTACTCGACGAATCATGGTTCCCACCCGTAATGATCACTTGACAGTTTAGAGGCATCAGACGGGTTAGAAACTGATAGTACAGTTGCATAGACCCATCATTCGGATTCGTCGAGTCAAAAACATCACCCGCAACCAGCAATACGTCGATTTGTCGCTGCTCGACAATGTCAATCAGCCAGTCAAGAAATAGCTCGTGGTCATCTAACAGCTCATGCCGATAGAGCCGTTTGCCCAAATGCCAATCGGCCGTATGTAATATTCGTACTGAATTTGCCACTACACGCTTTCCATTTACACTACGCAATATACCTTATTACTACGGGAAGCGATCAACGGAAAGCCGGAAAGATGGCCCGTTGTAGGGGGAAACTGGCCATTCTGAGGAGGGTATCGCGTAACAAGCGAAAAAGTTTGAAAAATTTATGGATGGGTAATGGGTAGTTAATCAGTCACTTATCGTTTTGTTAGGCTGGCTTATCCAACTTTTTTTGGAACAGGGCTTGACAAGGGTCGCTTTTTCGCCCTACCTTTGCACTCCCAAACGACGGGAACAGCCCACTGATCAACGAGTAAATCACTCACTATCAGCGGGTTGAACAACATAAAAGTCCAGACGCATCGACGGTCAGCCCACCAGGCTCCGAAAATAAATTTGAACTTTTACTTGACATCGAAAAACAAAGTCACTACCTTTGCACTCCCAAATACAGGAACGCAGCTGACAAAACAAGCTTAACCCCTTGCCAGTCAGTCGGTTAACGGTCAAACAGTCGCCAAACGGATCGAAAAATAAATTTGGCAAAATGCTTGACACGACACCAGCAAATGTAGTACCTTTGCAATCCCAAATCGAGAACAACGAAACGCTTTGTTTCACGACTTCTCAACCACGCTTTGACCAACGGGTCGGGCGCTCAGTTCTTTGACAACTCGGCAGCACAATAAACACTTGGCCCGATGCCTTTCGTGCATCGGTTGAACAAGACAGATGAGTTCGCTCATCACACAATATTTACGATGGAGAGTTTGATCCTGGCTCAGGATGAACGCTAGCGGCAGGCCTAATACATGCAAGTCGAGCGGGTAGCAATACCA
>NZ_PVTE01000022.1 GCF_003002825.1 Spirosoma oryzae
GCAACTCGCTACGAAAAGACCGCTACCAGCTTTTTAGCGATGGTCTATTTGGCGTCAAGCATGATATTGTTACTGTGAATGTCCACAGGCTCTAGGAGTTACGCAAAACCGAGTATCCAGTTTCTTTGAGTGTCTCGATAGAGTTCATCCCGCATACTGTAAATGGATCCCTATCCTTGGGGTATGTGAGCCGACTGCGTAAAGCCAAAATTATTTCAGGATGACCGAGTCAGGCAATTCCAATGAGAGTGCCTTGGCGGAGTGGGTGTCTCCGTCATCCTGATAATCGCAGTAGCTTGGCGCAAGCGCTGTACGTACGCCAATAAGCAGTACTGCACGCCATTGTCCAACCGGACTACCGGCGCAGTGACGAATCAATGGCTGGCTGATGGCTTTACGATCTATAATCTCATCAAAACGCTCATTTTATAGAACACTTCCATAGTCTATTGAGCACGATGAAACGGTCAGTTTATCGTACTCAACAGAGTGTCTACTTCAACACGGAGGCACAGAGCACACGGAGTTTATGTCTCTGTGATCTCCGTGCCTCCGTGTTAAAAACCTTTTTATAAAAGTCTACTTCGCGTCGCCTGATACGGGTATCCAGCGCGTCGACAAGTCGGGAGTTTTCATGGTCGCAGCATCCAGCGGGAACATGGGGCGCTGAATGCGTTTGTAGCCTAGGCGGGTCAGGTCTTGGTCGACACCGCCGGGCGTCAGCGCCATCATCCAGCCTTTCTGCATAGCGTACAGTTCGGGTTCCAGGTAGCCAATTTTCACGACGACCAGACCAGCCTCGCGCGGCTTCAGCCCCAGCCGGGTAAAATCGGCTTCCCGGTGGTAAGGCTTCCGCTTTTTGGTTACGATCACGTGGGCACTACCTACCTTCACCACCGCTTCTACCTCCGCATCCCGGTCGCCATGTACAATAGACTCAACCGTCCCGGTCAACCGGACAGGGGGAGCAAACCGGTGATCAACAATCGCGCCCGCCGTGCCATCGACCTTTCCTCCTA
Source organism: Spirosoma oryzae (assembly GCF_003002825.1). GTDB lineage: Bacteria > Bacteroidota > Bacteroidia > Cytophagales > Spirosomataceae > Spirosoma > Spirosoma oryzae. The sequence goes on from NZ_PVTE01000022.1 coordinate 1,020, forward strand.
CCCCGGCGGCAATCGCTTTTTTGATGAACAGTGAATCCGGAATCGACGCGTAGATTAGTGCGGGACCATTCGCCTGTTTAAACTCAGGACGGGCCAGCAACTGCGTAATCGTCCAGGTCACGTCGCCAGCCCCGCCAGCAGTCGGGTTATCACCCATGTCGCTGATAAAATACGGATGCGTCGGGCTTTTCATGGCATTGGTCAGACAGGCCTCCAGCGTACTCGTCGGAGCCACAAACGCGAACTGATTCCGAACGTCCCAGAATGCCTTTGCCAGTTGCTCCGCCGACTGACTCACCTTGGCTTTATCGTCGCCCGTCACCATCACCACAGCGTGATTACGCGGCTCATCGGCCCAGGCATAGCCAATCCAGATCGCGGCATCGACAATACCGGGCTGATCGGCGATTGGCGCGACCTGCGCGTACAGGCTCTTCCCCGGTTCGATACGCGTACTCGTCTTTTCACCCGGCAGCAGAATCGGCACCGGAATCCAGGCTTTGTACGCAGGTTTGCCCTTCCCGCTTTTGAGTCGTTCGAGCAGGTTCGTGACAGCCCGCTCTTTCGTCTGCATGGCGTCTTCGTGGGGTGCCATCCGGTAGCAGGTCATCAGGTCGGTATTCCGCGCCAGTCGTTGCGACACGTTGCCGTGCAGATCCATCGAGGTGGAGATCAGCGTTTTGTAACCGATCACGTCCCGGATGCGTTGCAGAAAATCACCTTCGGGATCGTCCAGCCCGACGACACTCATCGCGCCGTGAATGTCGAAATACATGCCGTCGTAAGGCGCGTATTTCCGCAGCGAATCCAGCGTCTTTTTTACCAGCGACTCGTAGGCCTCACGGGTAACGGCTCCCCCCGGCAACGACTTACCAACGATAGCGGGCAACCACATGGCCTGCTTCCGCAGCGGAGCCATCGGCATCATAAACGGATAGGCGTTGAACACCTCGGGGCCGTAGCGAGCGTGAAAAGCGGGTTCTTCGGTCCGGGCGGGGGAAAACGTGCTCGACTCAATGCCCAGCCCAGCGATGGCGATGCGGGGTAACGGAGCCGTTTGCGCAATGAGGTTACTGCACACAAAAAGGCAGCTTACCAGGGTCAGAATTGGTTGTTTCATAGAGGAGTTGTTAACGACCCCACCCCAACCCCTCCCCGTCAGGGAGGGGTTGGGGTGGGGTTCAGCGCAAGTTAGGGCTTATTCGGCCAGGTGCCCGATTAAACGCCCAAAACCGACGGATAACCCGTATTTTGCGAACGTTTATCCTGTTTCATCGACCAGTAACCATCACCCTATGCACCGGACTCGTTTCCTGACCGCCTTCTTTGCGTTAACACTATCGGCTTCCTTTGCCCAGAAGCCTACCACCGACAAAGCTCAGCCAGCCGCCGACAAGGAGTTTGCCGCCGATCGGGCGCTGAAAACCACTCGCACGCTCGATCTGGACAAGCAGGTCGTTACCAACGGGCAAGTGACTATCAAAGGGCAGCGGGTTCCCTACAAAGCCACCGCCGGCACGATCCCGGTTTGGGACGACGAAGGCAAGGCCGTCGCAGGCGTATTCTTCACCTACTTCGAACGGTCCGACGTTTCCGACCGGACCAGCCGCCCGCTGGTGATCTCGTTCAATGGCGGCCCCGGTACGGCCTCAGTCTGGATGATGCTTGGCTACACCGGACCGCGTATCCTGAAAGTCGACGATGAAGGCTATCCGGTACAGCCCTATGGCCTGCGCGACAATCCGCACTCGATTCTCGACGTGGCCGACATTGTGTACGTCGACCCGGTCAACACGGGCTTCTCGCGTCCGGCCAACAAAGACGTTCCAGCAGCCAAGCTGTTTTTTGGTGTCAACGCCGACATTAAGTACCTCGCCGAATGGATTAACACCTTTGTCAGCCGGTACAACCGCTGGTCGTCGCCCAAGTATCTGATTGGTGAAAGTTACGGTACCACGCGCGTATCGGGGCTGGCCAACGAGCTACAGAACAGCCACTGGATGTATTTGAACGGGGTTGTACTCGTATCGCCAACGGGCCTTGGCCTGGAGCGGGGCGGTCCGGGACAGGGCGCGCTTAAACTCCCGTACATGGCGGCAACGGCCTGGTACCACAAAGCGCTGCCCGCCGATCTACAGGACAAAGACCTGACGGCCATGCTACCGGAAGTCGAAGCGTTCACGATGTCGGAATACCTGCCCGCGCTGTCGATGGGTGGCTCACTACCTGAGCAGAAACGCAAGGACATTGCCGCCAAAGTGGCCCGCTACTCAGGTCTGTCGACTACGGCCGTGATGCAGAATAACCTCGACGTTCCGCTTAATTTTTTCTGGAAAGAGCTGCTCCGGGATAAAGGCTTTACCGTTGGCCGACTCGACTCGCGCTACCGGGGCATCGACGCGAAAGACGCCGGTACCAGCCCCGACTACAATGCCGAACTTACGTCGTGGCTGCACTCGTTCACACCCGCCATCAACATGTACATGCGCGACGAACTGAACTACAAGACCGACCTGAAATACTATATGTTTGGCCCGACCTTCCCCTGGGATAACGCCAACAACCGCACCGGCGAAAACCTGCATCAGGCCATGTTGCAGAACCCGTACCTGCACGTGCTGGTCCAGTCGGGCTATTTCGACGGAGCCTGCGACTACTACAACGCACAGTATAACCTCTGGCAAATCGACCCCAGCGGCAAGCTACGCGACCGGATGTCGTGGGAAGGGTACCGCAGCGGCCACATGCTCTACCTGCGTCGGGAAGACCTCGCCAGCAGCAACGAGAACCTCCGCAAATTCATCCAGAAAAGCACCCCAAAACCCGGTCAGCCGGCGAAATATTAACGTCAGTTTTCAGTTTACGGTAGCTGGTGGTATATGTAGCCTGGACGTCCACGTCCGGGTGGACGCGAAGCGGCCTGTTAGCATCCGCCTGAAGCAGTTGCCCTGACGGGCACCCGGACGTGGACCCGCGCCGGCGGACCGGTCCAGGCTACATGGTCGCACCAAGCTACACATGCCGCCTACACCTCGCGTCAGCCACCGTAAACCGTATACCGAACACCGAATACCCCCTTATGTGGCATATCTGGATTGATACGGGCGGGACGTTTACAGACGGCCTGGCCCGTGACCCGAACGGGCACATACACCGCACCAAAGTACTAAGCAGCAGCCGACTGCGGGCACAATGGCGTGATGGTAAGCTGACGGCTCCGTGGCTGACCGCTTCCATTTTTGACGGCTACCAGCTTCGGATACTCGACACAAACGCGACGACGCGGGTTACGTCACTATCGGCCAACGGCGAACTGACCGTTGATAATCCTGTTGTACTAGCCTTATCGACGGCGACGGTTGAGCTATTTACTGGTGAAGAAGCACCCGTGCTGGCAGCCCGACTCCTGACGCAGACGCCCCTCGATCAGTCCTTTCCAACGCTGGACATGCGGCTGGGCACGACCAAAGGCACCAATGCCCTGCTCGAACGGCGCGGGGGGCGGGTTGCCTTACTGGTTACCCGTGGCTTTCGTGATCTGCTGCTAATCGGCACGCAGCAGCGCCCGAATCTGTTTCAGCTGGCTATCCCGCCCGCCGAAACGCTCTACAGCGACGTACTGGAAATCGACGAACGGGTGCAGGCCGACGGTACGGTACTGACACCCCTGCCCCAGCCCGACGCCCTGCTCGACCAACTACGCCAGCTTCAGCCCGACGCCATCGCCATTTCACTGCTGCACGCCTATCGCAACCCGACGCACGAACAGCAACTGCGTGACCTACTCCGACAGGCTGGCTTCAACCGAATCACCTGTTCGACGGATGTGTCGGCCACGCCGGGCTACGTTGCCCGCACGCAGACTACCGTTGTCGATGCGTATCTGCAACCGGTACTCGATACGTACCTGACCAACGTCCGGCAGCAGCTGGGCGGGCAACCGGTGCGGATTATGACGAGTGCCGGCGGGCTGGTTCGGGCCGATTTGTTTCAGCCCAAAGATAGCCTACTGAGCGGACCAGCGGGGGGCGTCGTCGGGGCCGGAGTAATCGCGACCGCACTCGATCAGCCGGGCGTACTGACCCTCGACATGGGTGGTACCAGCACCGACGTCGCCCGCATCGACGGCACACCCGACTACCGGTTCTCGACGCACATTGGTCCGTTCGAGCTGCAACTGCCCGCCCTGGCCATCGAAACCGTAGCCGCTGGTGGCGGATCAATTTGCTGGTTTGACGGATTAGGTGCTGACAAACAGGCGGGCGGTCAACTGCGGGTAGGGCCGCATAGCGCGGGAGCCAATCCCGGTCCGGCCTGCTACGGCGCTACCCCAGCCGGCCAAACGCCCCAGCTGACGATCACCGACGTTAATCTGTTACTGGGCAAGCTTCACCCGCAGCAATTCGGCATCCCGATTTTTCTGGATCGGGCGCAGGTAGCTTTACGGGCTATTGTCGAACAGATTCGTCAGCAGACCGGCACGGCACCTGATCCGCTGACCGTATTGCGCGGGTTTGACGAAATCGCCAACGAACTTATGGCGGGGGCGATACGCAAGATCAGTGTATCGCGCGGCTTCGACCCGACCCAGTACCCGTTGCTGGTGTTTGGTGGCGCAGGTGGCCTGCACGGCTGTGCCATCGCCCGACTGTTACAGATGGAACGCCTGATTCTCCCCTTCGACGGCGGTTTACTGAGTGCTTACGGCATCGGTCAGGCACGTATCGAACGTACGGCTACTCGCTCCATACTGCGCCCCCTCGACCAGTTGATCGACGATCTTGACGAACTAGTCGATCAACTGACCAACGAAGCTATCGATACATTGCGGCAGGACGTGGGGTCTTCCGAGCCAATCGAAACCCGGTCGGCACGGGCCTTCTTACGCTTGCAGGGGCAGGAAGCGACCGTCGACGTTCCGGTCAGCCATCGGCTAGCCGACGACTTCGTCAGCCAGTACCAGCAACTGTACGGTCATTATCCCGCCGACCGACCGATCGAACTGGTCAGCCTGCGCGTGGTTGTCAGTACGATGGCCGACTCCGGCGCGGCCAGTCAACGACCCCGACTGCATCGGCAGGCTGTACCCGCGTTTCAGGCTGGGCGCTATCCCGCTTACGACTGGACACGTTTGCAGGAAGGTGATACGTTCCGTGGCCCGGCCCTACTGCTCAACACCACCTCGTCGGCCTTTATCGAATCCGGCTGGCGACTCATCGTTCAGGCAAGCCGCGACGCCATCGCCGACTACATTGCCGACGTGGAGACGGCCGACGTGGAGACGAACAACGCGACCAACCAACCATCCCGGAACACAGTGGTTGAGCTGGAACTGTTTACGCAGCGGTTTCGGGCCATTGCCGAGGAGATGGGGGCTCAGCTTCAGCGCACCGCTTTCTCGACCAACGTCAAAGAGCGGCTCGATTTCTCCTGCGCCCTGCTCGACAGTGAAGCCCGGCTGGTGGCCAACGCCCCGCACATTCCGGTTCACCTGGGTAGCCTGGGCGTTTGCGCGCGGCTGTGTCTGGCCGAACTATCACTCGGCCCCGGCGACGTACTGATCACGAATCACCCCAAATTTGGCGGATCGCACCTGCCCGACGTGACGTTACTACAAGGTGCGTTCACCGATGCGGGCGAGCTGATCGGCTACGTCATCAACCGGGCGCACCATGCCGAAATCGGCGGAAAAGTACCCGGTTCGATGCCGCCCGACGCGACCTCACTGATCGAAGAAGGCGTCGTGCTGAAACCGCAGTATGTTGTCCGAAATGGTGTTTTTCAGTGGAATAGTCGGACCGACGGAACACCCGGTCTGGGTAGTCGCTTCACGGACGCGCCTTACCCAACCCGGTCGCTGGCCGAAAACCGAGCCGATATCGAAGCTGGGCTGGCGTCGCTGCGGGCGGGGGAAACAGCCTTGCAGCAGCTCGTTCGGCAGCATGGTCTGTCGACAGTTCAGCACTACATGGTCCTGTTGCAACAGGCCGCGACACAGGCTATCCGGTCGGTTCTGACCCCACTAAACGGTCAGTCGTTTACAGCGGCTGAATCGCTGGATGATGGCCACACGATTCAGGTGAACATGCAGGTGAAAGACGGTCGGCTACGAGTTGACTTTACGGGCACGTCGGGCGTTCATCCGCACAACCTTAACGCCAACGTATCCATTCTGCACAGCGCCATTTTATACGTGCTGCGGCTGTGGGTCGACCGGGATATTCCGCTCAACGAAGGATTGATGACGCCCGTCGACATTGTGTTGCCCGACAGTTCATTCCTGAACCCGCTATTTTCCGACGACGATGCAGCCTGCCCGGCGGTGGTTGGCGGCAACACCGAAGTCAGTCAACGGCTGGTCGATACGTTGTTAAAGGCTCTGGGTCTAGCCGCCTGTAGCCAGGGAACCATGAACAACTTTCTGTTCGGTCGCTCCGGCGACGCGGGTGCTTTTGGCTACTACGAAACCATCGGCGGGGGTGCGGGCGCGACGGTTGGGGCCGACGGGCGTTCGGCGGTACATCAGCACATGACCAACACCCGCCTGACCGACCCCGAAGAGCTGGAACGACGCTACCCCGTCCGCCTGCATCAGTTCGGCATACGACCCGCGTCGGGCGGGGCCGGGGCCTGGCGCGGGGGCGACGGCATAGTCCGGGAAATCGAGTTTCTGGAACCGGTACAGGCTACGCTGGTCAGTCAGCACCGGCAGGTTGCCCCCTATGGACTAAACGGTGCCCAGCCCGGCGCGACGGGACAGCAAACGCTGCTTCGCCCGAATGGTACGACCGAAGCGCTTCCCGGCATTTTCACCCGTCCGATGCAACCCGGCGAACGCATCCGGCTCGAAACCCCCGGTGGCGGGGGTGCTGATTCTGAACTGTGATTGTCCTGAACTGTGATTCGTCTGATTGTTTTGATGGACTATGATTTAAAAAATCAAGGCAAATCATAAAAATCAGACGAAGCATAGTTCAAAGATTGTCTGAACTGTGATTCGTCTGATTACGCTGATAGACTGTGATTTAAAAAATCAACGCAATCAGGCGAATCATATAAATCACAGTTCAAGGCTATGATCTAAAAATCAACGCAATCAGACGAATCATATAAATCACAGTTCAAGACAATCACGGTTCAAAACCTTTGTGCATGCAGCAGACCCTTCGTCGGTAGAATTTGCGCTGATCTGTATTATCAGGTTACTGACGTTGCTTACACGTTTCCACTTTGTATGAAACACAATCTCTTCCTCCTCCTTATCCTCGCATTTGTCTCAACCGCGCAGGCGCAGAAAGGCGCAACCGATAAAGACTGGCTCAATCTGTTCAACGGCAAAGACCTGACGGGTTGGGATACCAAGATCACCGGTTATCCGCTCAACGACAATATCGGCAATACGTTCCGGGCCGAAAACGGCATGCTGCGCGTTGTCTACGACCAACCCGTTTACAATCGTTTCGACGGTAAGTACGGGCACCTATACTATAACAAACCGTTCTCGCACTACATCCTGCGCTTCGACTACCGCTTTCAGGGCGAGCAGGTACCGGGGGGCGATAGCTGGAACGTGCGCAACAGTGGCGTTATGATCCATTCGCAGTCGGCGAAAAGTAACGAGTTGAACCAAGCCTTCCCGGTGTCGCTGGAAGTGCAACTGCTGGGTGGATTGGGCAAAGGCACACGGCACACGGCCAATCTCTGCACGCCCGGTACGCAGGTCTACTACAACGGCAAACTCAATACGCAGCACATCATCGACTCCGACTCGAAGACCTACGATGGCGATCAATGGGTCAGTGTTGAAGTAATCGTACTGGGTGATTCAGTTCGGCACCTGGTCAACGGCAAGACCGTGCTGGCCTACGGCAAAACGCAGATTGGCGGAGGCTATGTCAGCGCCGATTACGACTGGGCAAAGGCGGGCATTACGGACCCATCGGAATGGATTCGGCGAGCCAACACCGCCCTGACAGAAGGCTACATCGCCCTGCAAAGCGAAAGCCACGCCATCGATTTCCGGAACATCAAACTGCTCGATCTTAAGGGGTGCATGGACCCGAAAGCCAAAAACTACAAAGCTTATTTCCAAGAGTCAGACCCGAAAGCATGCCGGTATAAATAGGTCATCGTCCGTCAGTTAGCTGACGCGGGAATGGTCCGGGCAAACAAACCGCCGATACAGTGGTTAGTTTATCAGAAAACGACGGGGCATGCACCACCGTCATCACAACCACTAATCGCAACATTTGCCATGGCATTGCAACCCAATATTGGTCTTGACGCAGACGTACTCAAAAAAGAGAATGAACTGTTGAACGCCTTCCTGGCTGACCTACACGTACTATACATTAAAACCCGTAAGTTTCACTGGGATGTAGCGGGTCCAAGCTTCAAGGAGTACCACGAATTTTTCGAAGAGCAATACAACGCCCTCGAAGAGGAAATCGACCTGGTAGCCGAGCGTATCCGTCAGCTGGGTGGCCGGCCGGTTGCTACCATGAAAGACTTCCTGGCGGAAACCAGCCTGAAAGAAGATCACGACGGGCATATCAGCACCCCTGATATGTTCAAACGGTTGCTCGACGACCACGAACAGATCATCCGCGAACTGCGCGAAGACGTAGAAACGACCGACGAAAAACTGGGCGACGCCGGCACGGCTGACTTCCTGACGGGCCTGATGGAAGACCACGAAAAACACGCCTGGATGCTGCGCAAATACCTGTCGTAGTGCAAGGCTACAGCAATAAAGCGGGCTCGCTGGTTTCGATCAGCGAGCCCGCTTTGTTTACACGGTTACCTCTGTTCGGAAACGATACAGAAATGGTGCTTTGTGGGGTGTCCCCCGACGTCGTTCGGGTAGTCGTTCGAGCTCGTCCGACGCCATGATTTTCTTGTAGAAGTTACGGGCATCGAGCGGATGTCCCAGGATCGTTTCGTGCAGTCGCTGTAACTCAGGAATCGAGAAGGCTCCCGGCAACAAATGACCGATCGGCTGTTCGTTCAGATCTTTACGTAATGCCTGTAGCGCCACCTCGATGATCTGATTGTGATCGAACAGGAGATTCGGCAGTGCGTCGAGCGACCACCAGGCGCAGGCTTCCGTCAGGTGGTCGGGGGTAGGCTCGACTTTGGAATGTTCCACCAGGGCATAATACCCGATCGACACCGTGCGGGGCCACCACTCGCCTTCTGTGTTGCCATGCGGAAAGCCGATACGTCGTTGCAGCTCCGTCCAGTCGTAACGGTTTACATCGCCGAAGACGTGGAACTGGCGCAGGTAGAGCTGGGTTAGCCCCGTCCGCTCCTGCACCACGCGTTGCGCAGCGACGTCGACCGACTCCTGCATGCGAATAAATCCCCCCGGTAAACTCCACTCGTCGGTTCCTTTCCAGCGCAGCAACAGCACCTTGAGTTCGTTTTCGTGAAAGCCAAAAATCACGCCGTCGATTGACAAAGCGTGTATATAATCAGTCATACCCCCGTTTTTACGCCCCAAAGTTTATACAAAAGCTAGAGATAGCACAAAAAAAGTCTTTACGTATTTTTTACGTGTTGATCAGTTGCGTAGCTTTGACTTAAATATAAACGTCGTCTGTTTATTCGTTTTATGTTTTTGTCTCGTCTACTGCTGCTAGCCACTATCTGTATACTGCCGTTTCGCGTATTTAGCGCCACCGTCGACACGCTGGATGTGCCAAGCGCATCGATGAACCGCACACTCCGGGCGGCCGTCGTTGTTCCCGATGGCTACAAAGGCGGGCAGCAGGCATTTCCGGTGCTGTACCTGCTCCACGGCGGGACGGGTAATTTCCGCGACTGGCTGAGCAAGACACCCGATAAAACGCTGCTGCACCGACTGGCCGATCAATACAAGCTCATCATCGTTACGCCCGACGGCGACCCGACCAGTTATTATTTCGACAGTCCGCAGGTCAAAACCAGTCAATTCGAAACGTTTATCAGCCGCGAGCTGATCGACCGGATCGACAAAGCATACCGGACGGTTCGCGACCGGAAAGGCCGACTTATCGCAGGGCTGTCGATGGGCGGTCACGGCGCTATGTTTATTGCCAGCCGCCACCCCGACCTGTACGCGGCTGCGGGGAGTATGAGTGGCGTTATGAATATCAATACCGCTACCTGGAAAGTCCCGGCGGAGTTTGCCAAGTCCCGCGCCGACAATTTCACCAGGCTGCTGGGTCCACCCCAAACCGGCGATGACCCTTATCCCGGCTACACGATGGTAACGCTGGCCGACAAGCTGAAAGCCAACAACTTGCCCCTCATCTTCGACATCGGCGTCGATGACTTCCTGATCGAAACCAACCGCGATCTGCACCGGCAGCTACTAGCCAATGGTACACCCCACGACTACACCGAGCGGCCCGGCGCTCACACCTGGGAATACTGGGAGAATGCCCTGCCCTACCAGCTATTATTCTTCAGCAAGATCCTGAAAGCCAATGCGGTCAACGTACCGTAACCTGCTCATGAAACAAGCCATCGCAGCGCTTTGCCTAACGGGTACAATACTGACCAGTCTGCTGGCGGTTAGCCCGTCGATTAAAAACGAACCGGTTGTGCAGGTCACCGGTGGCCGAATCGAAGGCGTACTGAACCGGGCGGGCGACGTGTACAGCTACAAAGGCATTCCGTTTGCGGCTCCACCCGTTGGCGCACGGCGCTGGAAAGCCCCGCAGCCCGTTGTGCCCTGGTCGGGTGTGCGCCGGGCCGACGCCTTTGGGCCAAGTCCGGTACAGGGAGCACCCAGTCCGTTCGGTCCGTGGAGCGCAGAATACCTGATTCCGAAAACCCCAATCAGCGAAGACTGTCTGTACCTGAACGTCTGGACCGGTAAGCAAGCCACCCGGAAGAAGCCGGTACTGGTCTGGATTTACGGCGGGGGCTTTGGCAGCGGGGGCAGTGGCGCTCCGATCTACGACGGCGAAGCGACCGCCCGGAACGGTATCGTGTTTGTCAGCGTCAATTACCGGGTAGGCCCGTTTGGTTTCTTCGCCCACCCCGAACTGACCGGCGAATCAGGCAATCAGGCGTCGGGAAACTATGGGCTAATGGACCAGATTGCCGCGCTGAAGTGGGTACAACAAAACATCGTCCGCTTTGGGGGCGACCCGGCCAACGTAACGATTGCGGGGCAGTCGGCTGGGTCGATGAGTGTCAACTGCCTGGTTGCGTCTCCGCTGGCGAGCGGGTTGTTCACCAAAGCTATCGCCCAGAGTGGTGCCCGTTTTGCCACCCCCTACCCGTCGCTCCGGGAAGCCGAAGACGACGGTAAAAAAACGGCCCGTGCGCTGGGGGCGTCGACACTGGCCGACTTGCGGGCGCTTCCGGCCGAAGCACTGTTGAAGCAAGCCCAGGCCATGCGTGGCCCGATCATCGATGGCTATGTGCTACCCGCTTCTATCGCCCAGTTGTTCGCCGACCGCAGGCAGAATCCGGTGACGCTGCTGACGGGCTGGAACGAAGACGAAGGGCTGGCGTTCGGCCCGTTGAAAAATGCGGTTGATTATACGGCGCAGGTCAATCAGCGGTATGGTACACAGGCCGAAGCGCTGTTGCGCTATTACCCGGCAAACACCGACGCAGAAGCTGCTCAATCGCAGCGCAACCTGTCCCGCGACCAGACTTTCGGTGCGCAGAACTACCACTGGGCGGTCACGCAGGCGCAGCAACGGTTACCGGTTTTCGTCTACCGGTTTATGCGAAAGGTACCAGCCACGGGAGACTATGCCAATTATGGCGCTTTCCACACGGCCGAAGTACCGTATGCCTATGATAACCTGCGGTTCGTCGACAAACAGTTGCGCCCTCTGCGCCAAGCCGACGATGAACTGGCGCACGCAATGGCTGCCTACTGGGCCAATTTTATCAAAACCGGTAATCCGAACGGCAAAGGGCTCGCCCACTGGCCTGCTTTCACCGCGCCCAGCGATTCCATCATGCAGCTCGACACGGTGATTCGGGCCCGCCCCCTGCCTGATCGTGCTGCGCTTTCCCTGCTCTTCAGCATTCTGCAAACCCCCTAATGTTTACATCGTATTGCTAAACCCTGTTTCCATGAATCACCCTACCCTCGGCCTGCTCATTGCGATGACGATGACCGCCGGACTGGTCTCAGCCCAAACGCCCAGTCAAACGGCAATGCCCATTCAGGCGGGTACCAACATTGCCACCGTCTCGACAGAATCGGGGCCGGTGCGCGGCTATATCCACAACGGCACGGCGACCTTCAAAGGCATCCCCTACGCCCGTGCCGACCGGTTTATGGCCCCCGAAAAGCCCACGCCCTGGACTGCCGTTCGTTCGTCACTGGTTTACGGACCGGTCTGTCCCATCGACGCGCAGAGCGGTGCCGGTGCCGACGATATCGAGTTTGCCTTCCAGCACAACTGGGGCGTTACGAACGAGAACTGCCTGAGCCTGAACGTCTGGACGCCACAGGCGACCCCTGCGAAAAAACGGCCCGTCATGGTGTGGCTCCACGGCGGGGGCTTCGCGGGGGGTTCCTCGCTGGAACTGCCTTCATACGACGGAGAGAACCTGGCTAAGAAAGGCGACGTGGTAATGGTATCGCTGAACCACCGGCTGAACATACTGGGCTTTCTGGACCTGTCGGCTTATGGTGAGAAGTACAAAAACTCGGCAAACGCCGGTCTGCTGGATCTGGTTGCGGCCCTGCAATGGGTCAAGCAGAATATCAGCCAGTTTGGGGGCGACCCGAATAACGTCACCATCTTCGGTCAGTCGGGCGGGGGTGGTAAGGTTACCTGCCTGATGAACGCCCCCTCGGCGAAAGGGCTGTTTCACAAGGCCATCGTACAAAGTGGCAGCTACGTATCAAGCTTCATGGAACCCAGCGTTGCCCGGCAGGTCAGCGCGGCCATGCTCGATGAACTGAACCTGCAACCCAATCAGGTCGATTCGTTGCAGAAAATGTCCTACGAGCGCCTGCTGGCAGCTAGCCGGAAAGCGCTGCAAAAAGTAAACGCTCAGGCGAAACCCAGCGACCGGGGCGCATTCGGTATAACCTGGGGCCCCATCCACGACGACAACTTCCTGCCTTATCAGCCGGCCGATGCCGCAGCCGTCGCCCTGTCGACCCAGATTCCGCTGCTGGTTGGCTCGACCAAAACCGAGTTCGGCCCCTTCAACCCAGCGAACCGTGCGTCAACGATGGAGCAGGTAAAAACCATCGCCCAGCAACGCTATGGCGACAGAGCCGACGCGTACCTGGCTGCCGTCAGGAAAGATTACCCCGAAACGACGCTGCCCGCCGATTACATCAACATCGACACCGGCTTCCGGGCGGGGGCCATTCAGCAGGCCAATCAGAAAGCCAGTTCAGGCAAAGCGCCGGTCTATATGTACCTCTTCACCTGGAGTTCTCCGGTCAACGATGGCATGTACAAATCGATGCACTGCATGGAAATGCCGTTTATGTTCGACAACATCAGCCGGTGTGAAGAAATGACGGGCGGCAGTCAGGAAGCGCATACGCTGGCCGACAAGATGAGCCGGGCCTGGGTTGCCTTCGCCCGCACCGGTAATCCGAACCACAAAGGACTGCCCAACTGGCCTGTCTACAACCAGGATAATGGAGCTACGATGCTGTTCGACCGGAACTGTCAGGTGAAACCCCATCCCGACAAAGACGTGCTCAGTGCCGCCATGGGCAAATCGATGTAAACCAACCGACGTCCCTTCACGTATTCAGTAAGCCTGTACCGCTGCCATCATTGAGCAGCGTGTACAGGCTTTTTTGCGCCCCTACCGCCTACTCAATCTTTTCCCGAACAGGTAAAAACGCTCGTTATAGCTTAGTCCACAAAACACACTCTAGCATGAAAGCGAACCGACTGAGCATTCTGGCGATTTTTTCACTGACCACACTCTTATCCTGTAGCCCAAAGATTGAGCCGATGCTGTCGACAAAAGGCCCCATGTGGGAAGCAAACTTCGTTTTTTGGGGTACGAATAAAGACGTTGACTCGGCTTACGCTTTTTTAAACAATGATGCCAGCTCGTGGTACGAGAACCGAATACCCTTATTCCCCAAATCGTCTGAATCAATAACTTATCTGCTTAACGGGAAGCCAACTAAAGACAGAAACGCCATTAAAAATGCGTTTCATAATCACAAAGTTACCAAAGTACTGGTTGGCATGAGCGCGCAGAACAATCTTGAGCTGGTATCAATTCAAGCGACAAAATAGTCGTATACTTCAGCAAAATTTATTGGCCTGCCATGTCGGAATCTAGGAAGGGAATCGTAGCTGTTCTTATGACGCTACTGTATGTAGCGTTGCTGGCGTTGTATATCCTGAATCCGCTGGACAAAGTTCTTCCCGACAGGCGGCTCCTACTATTTCCTTTTACGGTTATCGGCCTTGTCTCGTTCTGGAGAATCAACCTGTTCTTTACGCTGTGGATTGTGGTTAGTGCTGGTTGCATTGCTTATTACTTTGTGCTGTAGTGACCCACATTTTCCTGGCAAAGTCATTCGCTGCGCATTACGCAGTAGTTTTGGCAGATGAACGAACTCATCGATTACCTGAGTCAGTTTGGGCAGCTCGACGCGCAGCAGCGGGAGTTGATACAGGCGACCGCAACCCCTGAACGCATTCCCAGGGGAGCGTACTTTGCCGAAGCGGGGAAAGTGTCCAACCGAATAGGCTACGTAACGGATGGCGTTTTCCGGGTCTGCTACTACGACAACCGGGGCGACAGCTTTACCCGCTATTTCGTCTATGAGAATCGATTCGTCGTCGACATCAACAGCTTTCGCGACGAGCTGCCCTCAGCCGAGTACATCGAAGCGGTTACGGACTGTACGCTACTGGTTTTCACCAAAGAAAACTTTATTCAGTTGTCTGCCCGCATACCCGGCTGGGATGACATCTTCGTCAAAATCACGTCGTACGTACTGGAAAACAAACTGCGATTTACCAGTAACATGCTCGTTCAGGACGCGCAGCAACGGTACCTGAATTTTCTGGACCATTACCCGAAGCTGGCGAATCGTGTGCCGTTGCATATGCTGGCGTCGTACCTGGGCATTACCCCGTCATCGCTGAGCCGCATTCGAAAAAATATTCCCTGACGCATTTCTTGCCAAATGGCAATGGCGCTCCCGCCGTCATGCGTCAATTTTGTCTGGTAATCATTGCGATACCATTATGACAGACGATCTGCTGAAACAACTGGCATTTATCAGGGAAGTCGACAAGCTCAAGTACATTCTCCGCAAGACGAAGCTATTCAACAGCAACCGCAACGAGAACGACGCGGAGCATAGCTGGCATTTATCGCTGATGGCTCTTGTGCTGGCCGGCCATGCCAACCAGCCGGTCGATCTGCTCAAGGTCATCAAAATGCTGCTGATCCACGATATTGTCGAGATCGACGCGGGCGACACGTTTATCTACGACACACAGAAAAGCCACGACAATACCGCTGAAGAACGCGAAGCCGCCAACCGGATTTTTGGGCTATTACCTGACGAACAAGCCAGTGACCTGATCGCCGTTTGGGAAGAATTTGAAGCGGGGCAGACAGCCGACGCCAAATTCGCCCGCGCCATGGACCGACTCGAACCGCTGCTACAGAACTCCTCGAACAACGGCGGCACATGGGCCGAGTTTGACGTGCGTTATGACGCCGTGTACGCCAAGAAGAAGGTCATTCAAAACGGTTCCGACACCATCTGGCAGTACGCCGAGCAGTTGCTTAACGAAAACGTCGAAAAGGGCATTTTGAAGAAGTAAAACCCGGCAAGTTATCCTGCACGAAAACAGCCTTGACTGCTTGTAAACGTATGCATACGGCGTATTTTGCGAAATCCTTCGCTGTCGCTATGCCTAAAAACGTTTCCTTTCGCTCGGGTCTGGGTAGTATTTTGTTCTGGTCGGTTATTTCAGCCGCCTTCATTGGGCCGGGATCAGTAACGGCCTGCGCCATTGCCGGTTCACAGTATGGTCTGCAACTGCTCTGGGTGCTGACCTTTGCGACGCTGGGCACCGTCTGGCTACAGGAAGCCGCTGCCCGCCTGACCATCGCTACCGGCTCCGATCTGGGACAGGTTATCACACAAACGTACACGGGCGCACGGGGGCGACGCATAGCTTGGGCTTTGTTCGGCGCTATTTTTCTGGGATGCGCAGCCTATCAGGCCGGTAACATTCTGGGGGCAGTGTCGGGTCTGGTGCTACTAACGGGCTTACCGGCTCCCGTTATCACGCTGGCCGTCGGGCTTGTCTGCATCGTCCTGCTCTGGATCGGGTCGACGCAGGGGCTGGCCAATATGCTGGGGCTGGTCGTTTTTGCGATGGGGGGCGCGTTCGTCTACGTCGCCTTCGGTACGCCCGTCACCCCAGCCGCACTAACGAAAGCGCTCATCACCCCGGCGATTCCCACGGGGTCATTGCTGTTGATTAATGGACTGATCGGCACGACGATCGTACCGTACAACCTGTTTTTCGGTTCCAGCATTGTCCCGACCGACTCAGCGAATGGGCAATCGCTGAGTGAGATGCGGCTGGGTATCTGGGTGGCGGTAATCCTCGGCGGCATCATTTCCGTTGTGCTGCTGCTGGCCGGACTGCTTATCCCCACCGACTTTTCCTACCCGCACATGGCGCAGGTACTGGCCGACCGCATCGGTCCGTGGGCGGGTTCATTGTTTGCCTTTGGCCTATTCGCAGCCGGATTCGCGTCGTCACTGACAGCGCCCTTGGCTGCGTCGGTAACGGCTGGTAGTCTGTTAGGCATCCCCAAAAACGGACTAGCTTACCGGGCTATTTGGCTCATCGTCATGGCTACAGGGCTGACATTTGGCTTGTTGAACGTAACGCCCATTCCCGTTATTCTGGCGGTACAGGCCATTAACGGCATTCTGCTTCCCTTCGTCACCGTCTTCCTCTTCATCGCGGTCAACAACCGCAAACTGCTGGGCCAATACAGCAACACACTGACCCAAAACCTGACGATGGGGTTGGTCGTTATCGTAACCGCAGTACTGGGTCTGTGGAACGTCTGGTTGGCAATCAAGGCATTCTGATGCACAGTTCGGTATTGGATTGACGCTGTGTAGAGACCGGACCGGCGATCCCTCGCGTTTCACCACCGGAGGTATCAACTACCAGATTGTTTAGCTACCGTAGGATGAGACGCGAAGAACTGCCGTTCCGCCAGTACGGTCTACACAAAATGGACGGCATTATCTACCAGCTGAATCCTACCACAAAAAAAGAGACGCTAGGGATCGCGTCTCTACGAAAATACAGGACTGATGCTGATTACTTTTTGCGGGCTTTCACTTCTTTTTCCAGTTGATCGATACGCTTCTGCTGCTCGATCAGGTGAAGCGTCAATTCTTCATTCTTTTGTACCAGCGTTGTCAACAGCGTCATCAAATCAGTGCCTTCCTTGACCATCTGACTGGCACTGGGAATGCCGGGCAGGTGCCGGTGCTGCCGCACATACTGCTCGACTTCCGCCAACGGCTGGGGTTGATAGGTCGGCTCAAACACGTAGTCGGCCCATTGGCTTTCGCTGGCAGGCTGCACGCGTGTCGCAACGGCCGACAGCTGACTACCCAACAATACGTCGCCTTTATCACTGACCGTCAGAAACTTACCCGCTGTACCTGCCGACGCAGGCGAATGAGCCGTCATATTCGTCAGCCGCAGCCCACTGCTGCCATCTACACCCGCTGTCAGTTCAAGCCGGTTCTGCGGAGCCGACGTGCCGATCCCTACGTTGACGTTGTTACCCAGCACCATCGCGTTACTGCTTAGCACCCGGGCGTTAGCTCCGATCGCCGTTGCGTTCGACAGCCCTGCGCCCACGCCAATCGCGTTGGAGCCGATGAGCGTATTATCACCCCCACCAATGGCGTCGAAACCTGCATTGGGTCCGATAATCAGGTTACGGCTACCCCGCTGGCTACCGCTGCCCGCGTTGAAACCGATGAACACGTTATCGCTACCATCGGTATTAAGTTTCCCCGCTTCATAGCCGACAAACGTGTTGTGACTACCAACCGTGTTGGGCGCTCCGGCTTTGTAACCAAGGTATGTGTTGTACGATCCGCTGGTGTTGCCCTGCCCCGACTGACTACCCACGAATGTGTTATAGGTACCCCCAATTACGGCACTGGTACTTTGCCCGATAAACAGGTTGACGTTGCCGCTAACCGATTGAATACTGACAACCTGATTGTCAGGCGTAACGATCTGACTTTGCGCTAGTACCAGTGACTGAGCACTAATCAGCAGCAAGCAGGGAAGGAGACATTTTTTCATACTATGTACGGAACTTTGACGCTATATTCATATCAATTTTGTTACCAATATATTCATCCGAAGGCTAATCCCTGACACATTTTTCAACCAACCCATAAATTAACCATTCATAACACTGTTTGTAGCTTGCTGTCAGCCTGTTATGTACCTTTACCCTCTGTCTTTACCGTCTACGCACCCGTTGATATGAAGCACGCTACCGGTCTTCTTCCGCTCCTGATTATTGGTCTGCTGACGGCCTGTTCGCCATCGACAATCATAACGAACACGTACAGCCTGCGACCTATATCGGGCGATGTAGCCACGCTGGACGGTAAGCCCGTTACCCGCGCTGAGCAGAACGGTGTGGCTGTGATTGCGTCGTTCGAACGGGAAGAGGACGATTTTGTGGCGCTCGACGTCGAAGTTAAAAACCTGACCGATCACGTCATCGAGGTCAACCCGGCCGATTTCAAGCTGATCGCACTTGGCGAAACACGCGACACACTGACGGACCCCGCTAACAACGACCTACCCCTGATTCGACAAGCCGCCGACCCCTCCTACGAGTCAGGTCGCGTCGTACAGGCCCGAAAAACGGAAGAGAAACGGCTGAAGCGCGCCAAAGTGTTAAACACGGTGCTGATGGTTGCGGCAATTGCCTCCGATATTTCATCGAGCAACCGCAACCAGTCGTACGGTGAGTTTGTCAACAACCGCATCTCACACGATGTCGCCTACCAGGCGATTGCCGTGAAACGGGCCGTCAACTACGGCAACTTCGCCAACCGCATGCAGCGACTCGACTACGAGGATTACCGCTGGCGCGAACTGGCGTTGCGCGCACGTACGCTACAGCCCAACGAAACCGTCCGTGGCCTGGTGTACCTGCCCAAACTGACCGCAGCCCGGTACCTGTCTATCGACTACACGATTCCGGATCAGGCGTCAGTGCCGCTACTCTTCGAGCAGGAATTAGGTACGCAAACGGTATCGAAACGCCGACGCGGGCGGTAGTTCACCATTCATCTTCGTCGTCCTCGAAAGCCTGCTGCGCGCGTTGCAGTTCCAGCAGGGTTTTCTGGTTCCGCTGCGTCCGGGCCAGATCAATGCCTTTCTCATACAAAACAGCGGCCCGTTCCCGGTCGTCCGATTCGGCGTACAAGGCTGCGGCATGATAGTACGTTGGCAGATAGTCGGGGAAGCGCGTCAGGAGATCGTCGAAATAGGTGCGAGCCTGAGCCGGATCGTCGGCAACGTACTCCATCGCGAGCGCGTAAACATTGAACGGCTCGTTGGGTTCTTCCTGTACAAAACGAATTAATTGTTGGACCCGCTGGTTATTCATAGACGAGAAAAATAGTATGCATGCATACTTTCTTTTCTAACTGTTTGTAATTTAGCCGCCAAATTAACGGGCTTTTCGACCAATGTACGGCCATTTCTGCGCCAAAGTTCAGTTTGCCCGCGATCTATCAAACCAAACCTCACAGGTATGAAGATTCTAGTGTGCGTGACGAGTGTACCCGACACGACGACCAAAATCACCTTCACGGATAATAACACCAAGCTCAACAAGGCAGGCGTAACCTTCATCACGGGGCCTTACGATGACTATGCGCTCGCGCGGGCCGTCGAACTGAAAGAACAGGCGGGCGGTACCGTAACCGTTTTAAACGTAGGTGGAGCCGATGCTGAACCCGTGATTCGCAAGTGTCTGGCGATCGGTGCCGACGATGCCATCCGGGTCAACGCCGAGCCGACCGATGCGTACTTTGTCGCCGAACAGATCGCGGCTATTGCCAAAGACGCGTCGTACGAGCTGATTCTGATGGGTCGCGAATCGATCGATTACAATGGCGGTCAGGTTCACGGCATTGTCGCCGAACTGTTAGGCCTACCGTCGATCTCACCGGTTATGGTACTAAACATCGACGGCGACACCGCCAAGATTACGCGTGAGATAGAAGGGGGTAAGGAAGAAATCGAGGCTAAACTCCCGCTCGTACTGGGTTGTCAAGAGCCAATTGCCGAGTGGAAGATTCCGAATATGCGTGGTATTATGACCGCCCGGACCAAGCCCTTGAAAGTAGTTGAGCCGGTTGCTAACGAACAACTCACTGCCGTTAGCCACTACGAACTGCCGGCTCCGCGCGGTGCCGTGAAGATGATCCCTGCCGATGAAGCCGAAAAGCTCATCCAACTCCTGCACACCGAAGCAAAGGTTATTTAAAAGAAGTTGCAGAGTTATAGAGTCGTAAAGTTGTAGAGTTGGCTGGCGCAAGCCATACCGGCGGTAGCAACTTTACAACCTTACAACTCTACGACTTTACAACCCTACAACTTTAAAACGTAAACTGAACGCATGTCTGTCCTCATATTTGTTGAATTAGACGAAGGGAAACTCAAGAAGTCGTCGCAGGAAGCCATCTTCTACGGGGCCAAAGTAGCCGAGATGACCGGCACTACGGCTACTGCCATTGCCGTCGGTCAGGCCGACGATTCCGAACTGGCTACTGCCGGCCGATTTGGTGCGACGAAGGTACTGCACGCCAGCGATACCCGACTCAATGAGCCGAATGGCATGGCTTACGCTACCGTCGTTGCCGCAGCCGCGCAACAGGAAGGCAGTACCGTTGTCGTATTGGCAAAGTCGTCATTAGCCGACGCTATGACTGCCCGCTTGGCCGGTAAGCTAAAAGCAGGTCTGGCGGCTAACGTCATCGAACTACCGGACCTGAGCAATGGCTTCGTTGTCAAAAGCAGCATTTACACCGGTAAGGCGTTCGCGTACAATGAGTTGAAGGCCGGCATAAAAATTCTGGCTATCAAAAAAAATACGATCACGCCCGAAGAAACGGATGCTTCTGCTACGGTCGATTCGTTTTCTCCGGCACTCAACGACAGCGATTTTGTCATCAGTGTCAAGAGCACAGAGAAAGCAACCGGCGACATCCTGCTGCCAGAAGCGGATCTGGTGGTTTCGGCCGGACGCGGCATGAAAGGGCCAGAAAACTGGGGGCTTGTCGAAGACCTTGCCCACGCGCTGCATGCGGCAACGGCCTGTTCGAAACCCGTATCCGATCTTGACTGGCGTCCCCACCACGAGCACGTTGGTCAAACGGGCATCAAAATCAGTCCGAACCTGTACATCGCCTGTGGTATTTCAGGGGCCATTCAGCATTTAGCTGGCGTAAACTCATCGAAGGTCATCGTAGTTATCAACAAGGATGCCGACGCGCCGTTTTTCAAATCGGCCGACTACGGCATAGTCGGTGACGTGTTTGAGGTGCTTCCCCGCCTGACTGCGGCAGTAAAGGCATTGTAGTCTGATCGGTACGCGTCGATAATCGCGGAGAAAAGGCCAATTACCCGTGATTATCGACGCGTACCGAACGATCAAAACTGCTAAATTTGCGCTGTGGATAAGATTAAACTGGAAATATTAGCCCTCTCACCAAGCCAGACCCAGACGGGTTCGTTTGCGCTGCTGCTCGGTGAAGAGTATGGAAACCGCCGATTGCCAATTCTGATCGGCATGTTTGAAGCGCAGGCCATTGCCATAGAGATCGAAAAGATTGTGCCCAATCGCCCGATGACGCACGACCTGTTCAAACAGATGGCCGAGCAGTTCAAATTTACGGTGCGCGAGATCGTCATTTCCGACCTGCGGGAAGGCATCTTTTACGCCCGCATCGTCTGCTTCGATGGTGTTCGCGAAACGTCGATAGACGCCCGCCCGTCCGACGCCGTTG
The DNA here is from genome assembly GCF_003002825.1 of Spirosoma oryzae. Lineage (GTDB taxonomy): Bacteria > Bacteroidota > Bacteroidia > Cytophagales > Spirosomataceae > Spirosoma > Spirosoma oryzae. The sequence continues at coordinate 23,083 of NZ_PVTE01000022.1, forward strand.
CGATCGGTATCCGATTCGGAGTCCCCATTTACACGAATGAATCCGTACTGTCGGAAGCCGGGATTACCAACAGCCCCAGCGAAGAAGAAAGTCAGGAGGAATTGGTTCGCTCAACGAACCGGCCGTCGAATCGCTCGTTCAGCGATCAATTGAAAAACGCGTCGTCGGAAGAACTTCAGAACATGCTCGACACTGCTCTTGGCAACGAAGAGTACGAGCGCGCAGCCAAGATCCGCGACGAAATGAGCAAGCGCAACTAACGACGCTTTTTACGGACTACTTTCTTACGAACAACCAGTTCCCGATACCCATACGTGGGGTCGGGTTCTCTGCTGTATACGATGTCGGGCATTATGCCGATCAGCAGCTCGGCGGTAGTGTAGATTCGACAACCCGCCATCAGATGCCCGCCCAGTGTACGCCCCGTGGAGTCGGAAGCGGACAGATGCAGGTGGCTTCCATTCGCCGACAGCATGCCCACCAGTGAAACAATCTCGAAGTGGCCCTGCCATGTCGTCGGCGCTTCCTGATTCGCCAGTCGCAGGCTCAGGTCGGTCAGACTACCCACGCAGGTCAGTAGCGCACCAGCCTTGATCTGGTTAGCCGTAACAAATGCATCCAGTTCGGCCTTCAGGTCCTGCCCCGGCCGTAGACGAATCGTGTAGGTGTGCATGGTCGCCATTGGCGTATGCACCTTGGTTTCAGGCTTGTCTGCCGGTTGTCCCGACACGTTTGGCGTGTTCATAAGTAGACTCCAAAAAAGCAATAAAATCAACCGCATACTTGTTATCACGTTGTGAGACAGCTAAGTGGTACGCGAATCTATACAATCAGTTCATTACTGGTTCATCTGCTCCTTTTTACCGGCCAGCTTCCGGCTGCGCTGGCTGATATTCCCCGTCCATCGAAGTACGTTTCCATCGATTACAGTACGATCGACAAGTACGCCCGCAACACGCCTGAATCGGAAGCGAAGTCACTGGACAGGTTAAGTCAATACCTGACGGCACCAGCCCGCAGCGACCTGGCGAAAGCGCGGTCGGTGTACAGTTGGATTACCTCGCACGTACAGTATGATATGGCGGCTTTTCAGGGCCGTATGTATTCATCGGAAACAGTCTACGCTAATCGGGTGCTCAGTAGTCGGAAGGCGGTGTGCACCGGCTTTGCCTTGCTCTACAAGGAATTGCTGAACCGGGCGGGGATCGAAACTGCCAACATTAAGGGATACGCCCGTACCAACGATTTTGAGTCAGGATTGCCCATCACGCGGGTCGATCACGAGTGGAATGCCGTTAAGCTGGAGGGCGACTGGTTTCTAGTCGATCTCGCCTGGGCTCAATCGACGGCTAAAACACCCGGCACGCCCAACGATTTTTATTTTCTAACCGAACCGGTGGCCTTTGCAGCGAACCATTTTCCGGTCGACTCCCGTTGGCAATTGCTCGACAAATCCACCAGCAAAGCCCAGTTCGACCGTTTCCCCAAAGTGTACGACGCTTATTTCCGGCTTGGTCTCGACAGTGATTTTCCCAAAGAAGGGTTGCTCCGATCAGGCGAGGTACTAACGCTATCGCTTACCAGCGACCAGCCTATCGAGTTTAGTTGCGCTACCGGCCCTTACAATGGCACTGTATTGACGTCATCTGCTATCAGTGTCCGGCAATCCGGTTCTGTTTACCAGCTATCGATTCCAATCAACCGACGGGGTAAATCGACGCTGTGTTTATTCGCCAAGCCAAAAGGCAGGGCAACCGAGCGAATCAAATCGTACGAGGGTATTCTCTCCTTTACGGTCATGCGGGATTAGCCACTTTTAGGCGTATCGCTACTACGGCGCGCCTAGGGCTGTAGTCTCAGAGGAACGGCTCCATGCACCCCGGCTTCTGTCTTTATCGTATTCTGCCTGCGCGGTTTTGCCTGCCAGGCCGTAGCCTGCGAAAGCCGTTGTCTCCTTTAGCTCGGCCCCAGCCACTCATCTGCTGGGAGAGAGCCACAATTTCTGTCACACTGGAGGAAAACCGGTAGTAGACACAGTACCCATAAAATCCATCGGGCTGCCTAAATCTGTTCTTTGTAAATCCTTATAAAACAAAGAAAGCCGGAGCGTTGGCCCCGGCTTTCTTTGTTTTGTGCAGTCGCTTATTCCACACCGAACATTACGTCCGACCGGCGGCCGCTGTTACCAGCCCGGCGACGAACCGCTTTCTTGCGAGGTGCAGGCGGAGCCAGCAGTTTCGCTTTCTGAGCGTCGGTCAGTGGTTTCAGATCAGTGATGCTGTAGCTATTGTCGCTGATCGTCGTGTTGAAGCTACCCACAGCTTGCTCAGGCTGACCGTTGCAAGGCAGTTTGGTAACCGAGAACACAGCGCGGAAGTACTGTACTTGTGGGCGTACCCGGCGACCTTTGAAGCGAATCGCGTTGCCGCTTTCGATTTTCGACTTCTCAGCCTGTAGTTGCTGCGCCAGGTTGCCTGGCAGATCTTTCAGGTTCAGAATAACCGTGTTGGTGTCGAACTCGATAGCGCTCGTAGCCAGCTGACGGTTCAGACCACGGTAGCGCAGGCGGGTAACCGTATCGCCAACCGATGTGATCGTACCGTTACAGTAACAGACGTTAGCAACTTCGCGGGTGTATGGGGTCCGGTAGTATACTTCCAGACGCTCCAGCCGGTGACGGTATTCGCAATCCGTGTTGCCGGCTTTCGGACGCAATACCGAGAAGCTCGTCGTAGCGACTTCACTCATACAGGTACCGCATTTTGCCGTCTGCCGGTTGTGAACCGTTACGTAGTAGAAACCGGGGTTCATCTGACCGTTTGCGAAGTACGTCTGTGGGAACGTCAGCGTGGTATCCGTGCTGTTCTCAACCTGTGCGATAACCTGATCAGCAGCACTGGTGGTTACCGAATCCGGACGGTAGTACAGACGAGCTGTAAACGTTTCGTTCTTCGGGTTCGGCGTCGTGCTGCGCCAGCTGATCGTTGGTGCCGTAGCCGATGTGTTGATCGTCTGACCCGTACGTTGTGCCGATGCACTGTCGAGGTAGGCCAGTGATGCGCCTTTCAGCGACGCGTTGTTGAATTGAACATTCAGTTCCGGAATCTGCTCGCAGGTTGGGCAAACCGTTGGTGTTTTCGGGATCAGCTTTTTCTGAACGAAGCCTTTCCGAACGGCCAGACCAGCACTGAAACCACCGTGTTTCCGTTTGAATTCGTACAGTTGATCGTCTACACCGTTGATGATGTAGTAGTTCAGCTGTGTAAAGAATCCCTGTGCTTGTACACCGATATTCCAGTTGTTGCGCAGTGGGAAGAAAACACCCAGTGACAGCAAACCGCCGGGATGATACACCCGAGTGCTTGGGTTAACCGACCGGATCAGACCACCACCGTCAACGAACGACGGAGTACCGGGCAGCGACAGCGTCGAGGGGGTGTAAGCTGCAATCGTAGCGGCTTCCGTACGGAACAGACCACCGCGCAGACCCAGTTCGAGGAAAGTCGTTGCTTCTGGGTTCCGACGGCTACGCGCAATCGTGAAAGCCAGAACGGGACCAACCGTCAGGAACATATCTTCCGAAGCCCGTTGCCGGATCGTGACCTGATCCCGGTTGAAGCCACGCGAAGCAGCCAGACCATACAGGTAATCACGATAGATGCTCCGGGTGTAGTAGTTCTGATAACCGAAGGCAGTACCCAGACCGAAACGCAGACGACGCGTTGCTGGAGTCAGGTAGTAATCAATGTTTCCGGTGATGTTGAAACCGGCGCCGTTGTAAAGCGTATTGTCGCGTTTCGTCGGCCCGAAGGTGTTTTCCCAGGTTCCGCAGTAAGCGAAGTTGGGACCGGCAAACAGACCAACGCGCCACGGAGAAAGACGGCGGACCAGAATAAACGTTTGGAAGGTGGTGTCGCAATCGTCGAGTTCGGCAACATCGCTGGCCTGCGCTTTAAACTCGTCACGGCGGAGCGTGTCGGTGTAAACGCCTTTACCAAGCCGGTAGATGTTTTCGCGTGGATAAGCCGAATTAGTTGGGGTGGTAGTCCGAACCGTATCGGCCGACGATTGAGCCTGAACGCCGTTTTGAGCAGCGCAACTCAGCAACACGAGTCCAGCCAGCATCCGCAGGGGGTGTCGTTGGATAAATGTTCGCATAGGGTACGTAATTGAATTTAGACGCAATGTTTCAAACTAAACTTTATGACGTTCGCTAGTTATGGGGCAAACTTAGGGAACGGTTTCCACATTAACCGGAAGCGTTGTAATATGTTTTACCGGATAGTTCATTTTGATCTAGGCATCAGAAACGCGATCGATCAATTGCTGGAAATCCCTAAAAGGCCCGGTTCAGGTGCGGACACTATCTATTAAATAGCGGCATTCCGCCGACCTGCACATGACGTTTGGGCCGGTCAAGTATAGGCATTAAGTTGAAATAACCCAATAAAATCAGCGTTACCGGGTCTAAAATCCGATTTCATAGCCACTTGTCCTTCAAAGTTTTCATAATATCTGGCAAAATTTATATACGCCTGGATACTTTTTTTTGGAATATACCCTAAACCGTTTGTCGACTTTTTACGAAATCAGCGGCAGCACTGTGCATAAGACCCGCCAGTGAAACTAGGCAAAAATGCACACCCCGATCCGCCAGTGCACGGGCCTGATCGCCACTAATAGCCGTCGTTCCAACAATCATACCGGAACGATTTATTTTTTCAACGGCCCCGGCGATGGTCCTTTTTACCTCGTCGTGGCTTGCGCCGTCGTAGTATCCCATCGACATGGCCAGGTCGCGGGGACCGATCACAAAACCATCGATACCCGCTACAGCCATCAGTTCGTCGAGGTTGTCGATCGCTTCCTGATCTTCGATTTGCGGCAATATCAGGATCTGTTCGTTGGCGAATTCGACGTACTCGCCCTGGTTCATCGTTCCCAACAGGTAGTCGGCGGAGCGCACCGGTGCAAAACCACGCTTCCCGGCAGGGGGGTATTTGATCGCTTTTACCAATGCTTCCGCTTCAGCGGCTGTTCGCACACCCGGCAACATGATACCCATCACCCCCGCATCCAGAAACTGAAGAATCAGCTTGGGGTCGTTACTGCGTACGCGCGCCAGTGGTGTAATGCCGCTTACTTCACAGGCTCTGACGATATCCTGCACCTGCGCGGTCGTGACGGGACTGTGCTCACCGTCGATCATGTAAAAATCGAGTCCGGAAAAGCCGCATAACTCCGCAATCGTTGGGTCTGCGCTGTTCGACAAAACGCCGACAACGGGCTGTTTGCTACTCAGCCGGGTTTTAACAATATTATTTTTCATACGTGAATGAAACAATGGCTACGCCCACCAATCATTAGGTGTTCTGTCTGCAATCTATTCGAATCAGGTTGATCCACAAGTTGCCGTGCCTGCTATATACACGACCAGCCCGCTATCTTTCCTAACCGGCAAAGGTGATCGCTTTCCGTTATTTACCGACAACCACTCAATCTTATTTTTAGCTGTTTCAGCTAATAGCGTTATCCAATTAAGTAAGTAGCCTTTTCTTTTCTAAAAAAAGATGAGATAGCCCGGCGCTAAATTGCCGAAATCGACCAAGTTTTATTATTGTTCTACAGCTTGTAGAAGCTGTGCATACATCATTAATGGAATTTTAAAAACCTACAACCCATTCTGCGGGTAGTCTGACTAAATAGACTGCATTTTATTTACTATATGTCCTCCCGCACATTTATTGACAGGATTTCTCCGCAAGGATTATTAGTTGCGATCGGCATCGTTTTTGGCGACATCGGCACTTCTCCGCTTTATACCATTTCAGCGGTCGTACGTGGTAAGTCGCTGACGGAGACATTGGTACTAGGTACCTTGTCCTGCATCATCTGGACACTGACGCTACAGACGACAATCAAATATGTTATCATCACGCTGCGGGCGGACAATAACGGCGAAGGAGGCATTTTTTCGTTGTATGCGCTGGTACGACGCTTTTCAGGTAAGTGGCTGATGGTACCGGCTATCGTTGGCGGTGCCTTTCTGCTAGCCGATGGCCTAATCACGCCACCTATCTCCGTATCGTCGGCAATCGAGGGCTTACTTATTTTCTACCCAACGCTCAATACGGTTCCAATCGTTATCGGTATTCTCATTGCGCTGTTCGTAAGTCAGCAGTTCGGGACCCAGCAGCTTGGCCGTTTATTCGGCCCCGTTATGCTGGCCTGGTTCACTTTCATCGGTGCGATTGGCCTGTATGCGTTGCTGAGTGAGCCATCGGTACTGAAAGCAATCAACCCGCTCTACGGCTTACGTTTCCTGCGCGACTATCCGGGCGGGTTCTGGCTGCTGGGCGGTATTTTCCTGTGTACAACCGGGGCGGAAGCACTGTATTCCGACATGGGGCATTGCGGACGCGGCAATATTCGGGTGAGCTGGGTCTACGTCAAAATAACCCTACTTCTCTCCTACGCTGGTCAGACGGCCTACCTGATGCAGCATCTGGGGCAGCAGATCGACGATACCGGCGCGTTTTACAGCACGGTACCGGAGTCGCTGAAAGTGTTCAGCATCATTATAGCGACAATGGCTACGATCATTGCGTCGCAGGCACTTATCAGTGGAGCCTTCACGCTGGTCGGCGAAGCTATGCGTTTGAATTTCTGGCCACGGCAGCGCGTCGCATACCCATCCGACGAACGGGGACAGTTGTACGTTCCGTTCGTGAACTGGGGATTGATGGTTGGCTGTATCCTGATCGTACTGCATTTCCGGGAATCGAAAAACATGGAAGCGGCCTTCGGACTAGCCGTTACGCTTACCATGTTGATGTCTACCCTGCTGATTAGTGCTTACCTGCGCGTCAAACGGATCAACACCATACTGATCGTATTGATCACTGGTCTGTTCCTCACCGTCGAAGTCACGTTTTTGATCGCCAACCTTGTCAAATTTGAAGAAGGTGGCTGGATCTCGGTTACGCTGGGGCTGCTGCTGATGATTATGATGGTCTTCTGGTACCAGGGTGAAGCACTGACTAGCAGCCTGACCCGCTACGACACCTTACCGGGTAACCTGCCCGCCCTGAAGGAATTGAGCAACGACCTCAGCATTCCCAAGTACGCAACGCATCTGGTGTACCTGACCTCAGCCGACTCATACGATAAAATCGAGAACGAAACGTTGTTCTCGATCCTGAACCGGGCCCCCAAACGCGCCGACATCTATTGGTTTATTCACGTTTGCGTGGAAGACACTCCGTACGAGATGCGCTACAAGGTCGATACGCTAGCGCCGGAGGACGCTTATTTTGTCACGTTCTATCTGGGTTTCCGCGTTGAACCACGCCTGAATCTGCTCTTTCGTCAGGTTGTACAGGATATGGTAGATGACAAGGAAGTGACAATCGATGTAAAATACCGGTCGCTGAACCTGCACCGGATCGGTGGTGATTTTCGCTTTGTGCTGTTCCGCAAGTTTTTGTCGTACGACAATGAACTTACGTTCAGACAGAAACTGATCATGACCGGTTATCTGCTGCTGAAGCGCATTGCGCTATCAACAAAAGAAGCGTACGGGCTGGACACCAGTAATGTCGTTACCGAAGCGATTCCCCTACTCATTCGCGCTCCGAAACGGCTATCGATGAGCCGGGTACCGTCGAAACTGAAGCACCCGTTCAAACTGTAACAATCAGGCGGGCGGGTGTATGACCTGCCCGCCTGACTGAATTATATACGCTAGGCGAACAGGCTGGGACGCTGGAACTCACCCCGCCAGTTCATATCGCGTCGGCGCAGCGCCTGAGCAATGTGAATGATCTGCTCCCCCAGCCGACCCTGTGTTTCGATTGGCGACTGATCGTACTGTCCCTGCCGGTTTGGCTCCCAACTAAACAGTTCTGTTTTATCGTCGTAGATACCGATGGCTTTACGGGTACCCGAATTGGCGATGGTGTCAAGTGTCGCCTTAGCCTCATCGAGCGTGTGCCGGCCGACGTGGTGATACTGTCCTTTGTACTGATAGATAACTGAGAAACGATTCATGGTTGTAGTGATTATGTTCGATACCGAACGAGTTTGTCGAATGAATTACAAGCGGCTGTTTAACAGGTTGCCGCCAAACGGAGCGTTCGTGTAGGCAATTCCTCTGAAAATTGCCTGATTACGCGCGGCAAAAACAGTCATACGCCGTACAGCCAACGTAAAAAATTTATAAAGTGCCCCCTTGGGGTTACTCTCTCTTTTTATAACAAATGATGTGCTCATGTCGTACCTAAACTATTTATAATCAACAGACAGAAAGCTGATGTCGTCTACTTCATTAGACACACAAATAACTAAAAGGTCTACACGGATAGTTTACTAAAATTAGAATAGTACAAAAATCGCCTTTTATTTTTCACTGAATAGCCGAATTGTACAACAGATTCCTTACTCGTATCAATAAATAGTATTGTACTATTTTGATAATCAAATTATTACGCTGTCCCTGTAAACAGATAAATTATAATTTTTCACAGACAAGCTTTCGCCAGCTTAGATAATACCGGACAAAAAAACGGCCTTCTCGGGAGCATCTACCCGTGAAGACCGTTCATGTTTTTTTGGCAAGTAAGGCTCAGTCGTTGAGCAGTTGTGTTCTTGCCTTTTCCCAGTTTCGGAAAACCTGCTGATAAGCCCGACTACGGGTCGGGTCGGGTTGAATCGTATCGCCAAATGAAACGCGATCGGCCGCTTCGTCCAGCGATTTTGCGAGTCCCAGCGCTTTGCAAATCAGCAAAATTCCGCCCATCGACCCACTTTCGTTACTGGTATTTAGTCGTACCGGAATACCCGCCATGTCGGCTAGCATCTGCACCCACAGTCGCGACTGGGCAAAGCCGCCGTTTGCGTGAATCACCCGCGACGGTCCAATCTGCCGGGTCAACAGTTGATTGATACTAAGCAGATTGAACAGGACCCCCTCCAGCGCGGCCCGCACGAAGTGAGCCTGTGTGTGTTGAAAGTCAATGTTGAGGTAAGCGCCACGGGCTGCGGCATTCCACAGCGGGGCGCGTTCGCCCTGTAGATACGGCAGAAACAGCAAGCCATCGGCACCCGGCGCTATTGTTTCGGCTTCGTCAAGAACGGCCTGCGTTTTTTTCTGCACCAGCTGCTCGATCCACTCCAGCACGTTACCACCGTTATTGGTCGGGCCACCAACCACGTAATGGTCTTTGTCGAGCCAATAGCAGAACAAACGGCCGTGGGGATCACGGAGTGGTTCTTTAACGGTTTGCCGAATGGCTCCGCTGGTACCGATTGTCAGGGTTGTCACGCCCGGTTTAATCCCGCCCGCACCCAGGTTAGCCAGACAGCCATCCGACGCGCCGATGACCAGCGTCACGTTCGCCGAAAAGCCAAGCTGCGCGGTATCGTCGTTGATTTGCAGGGGCCGTTGCTGTGTCGTTGGCACAAAGGCCGACAACTGATCGGTGCGAACACCGGCAAACGCGATAGCCTGCGGAGACCACTGCTGTTTGGCGGGATCGAAAAGACCTGTGGCCGTAGCCATCGAAAAATCGATTTCGAACACGCCAGTCAGCCGATGCCACAAATACTCTTTGATCGAGCCGAAGCGTGCAGCCCGACGTAAGAGCCGGGGGTCGTGCTGTTGCAACCACGCCAGCTTACAAAGCGGAATCATCGGGTGAATGGGCGTACCGGTTTGCTGATAGATGGCGTCGCCCAGTGCTTTCTGGCTGGTGCGTAGTGCATTCGCCTGTTCTTCGGCCCGGTTGTCAGACCAGAGAATGGCATGGCTCATGGGCTTCCCCGCATTGTCCATTGCCAGCAGACTATGCATGGCCGTGCTGAACGCTACATGTGAAGCGGTGTGACCCGCTCTTGCCAGTTGCCGGTTGACATCCGCCATCACGGTTACCAGGGCATTCCAGATCGCCGTCACATCCTGCTCAGCCTGACCCGGTTCGGGGTTTATCGTATCGACGCTGGCTGACGCGTGTGCCAGAATGGTATTCAGGTCGGATGGTAACAGCGCAAGTGCCTTAACGTTGGTTGTCCCTACGTCGACCCCAACAAAACAATCCATAATAGGTGGGTTTATTTAGTAGGTAAAACAACTCTTTTCCGAGCGTTCCGGCTGGCGAAGTTTATTAAAAAACACGACCAAGCTATCTTTGTCCATGCGACTTCTCTGGCTGGCAGCTCTTCTTCTGACGTTACCGCTTCTGTATCATGCTTGCCAGTCGTCCTCGACTCACGACACAGCTGATCCCCCCGCCCCACCACAGCCAACCACCTTGACGGGGCAACAACTGGCACAAACCTACTGCACTAGTTGTCACGCTTTCCCCGCTCCTGCCTTACTTGACAAAAGAACGTGGCGGCTGGGTGTACTGCCACAAATGGCTCTTCGCATGGGACAGTCCACGCAGCAGATGCAGGCGCTGGGGCAGTTCAGCGATCAGGCCGAACTAACACGCATTATTGACGCCAGCATTTTTCCAGAGCAGCCAACACTGGCATCCACCGACTGGCAGAAAATTGTCGACTATTATACGACGCAGGCTCCGGACAGTCTCCCGGCTCAGCCGGCGCATAGCCCCTTACGCACAAACCTGTCGCTATTTCAACCTGAATCGTCACCCCGGTCAGTTGATGCGCAGGTTACGCTGTTGCGCTACGATTCGTTAGTTAATCGCGTCTGGGCAGGTACACAGCGAGGGCAGTTAGTCGCACTCGATCAGTCGCTTCGACGTATTGACTCCATCCAGTTCAGTAGTCCACCGGTTGATTTGCGCCGGTCGAAGAATGGAATGCTCGACGTCTTACTGGTTGGCTTGCTGAATCCAAACGATCGACTGACAGGTAGCTGGGGACGGGTTGATACACAGCGCAAAACGGTGACGCCACAAATTCAGCAGCTCAACCGACCGGTGCAGGTAACGACAGCCGACCTGAACCGCGACGGACGGGACGATCAACTCATCGCCCAGTTTGGGCACTACCTGGGTAAACTAAGCTGGTTCGAGCAAACAAGTAATGGTTATCGGGAACATATTCTCGATCCGGTACCGGGCGCGCGACAGACCCTTGTTCGTGACTTGAACGCGGACGGCTGGCCCGATATACTGGCGCTGCTAACGCAGGGCGACGAGCAGATTGCAGCCTACTACAATCAGCACGACGGTACATTTCGCAAAACTGTACTGCTACGTTTTCCACCAGTGTATGGCTCCAGCTTCATTGAACTGGCCGACATCGACCAGGATGGGGCACCTGACCTGATCTACACCAACGGCGACAATGCTGATTATTCAATCATTGCCAAACCCTACCACGGCGTTCGCATTTTTCGCAACGATGGCCACTTTCACTTTAAACAGCACTGGTTTTATCCGCTCTACGGAGCCACGCAGACGCTGGTGCGGGATTTCGACAACGACGGTGATTTAGATATGGCAACTATCGCCCAGTTTCCCGACTACGACCGGCAACCAAACGCCAGTTTCGCCTATTTTGAGAACAAAGGTAACGGACAGTTTTTACCACAAACCTTCGTAAACAATAGCCGGGGGCGTTGGCTGACACTGGAAGCCGGCGACATCGATCAGGACGGAGACCTCGACCTGCTATTGGGGTCATTCTTCCGCCCCACTCACCCACGCCACGCCAACCTGATGAATCAATGGCGACAACCCGGCGCGGGTATTTTATTATTGCGAAACAGGTTGCATTGATTGTAGCCTAGACCTCCAGGTCTGGTAGCCGTCAGGCTAACTTTAGCCGCTGTCGCGTCTACCAGACGTGGACGTCTGGGCTACACACTAAGGTACGTAGGTTTCGAGCACGGTCATGTCGCCGTCGGGGACGAGGGTTACCTGCTGCACGGACGCGGGAATCAGCGCGCACTGCCCCATTTTCAGCGATACGTGATAACCGCCTTCGGCTTCGATGGTCAGGCCGCCACCCACACAAATCAGGATAACGAACGAATCGATCTGGGTGTAGTCGTGCGCTACTTCCTGGTTGAAGGTCAGCACATTGGTTACGAAGTAATCGCTCTTGACGGCATTAACGCTGGCGTTTTCTTCCGATTTGTACTGCGTTTTGTACTGATCGTAGTGGTGATAGTCGATCGCGTCGACTGCCAGTTCGGTATGCAGTTCACGCTTTTCACCCGTCGTCTGATCGACACGATCGAAGTCGTAAATACGGTACGTTGTGTCGGAGGTTTGCTGAATCTCAGCCAGCAGCAGACCCTTACCAATGTAGTGTACGCGACCGGCAGGCAGGAAAAAGACGTCGCCGGGTTTGGCTGGTTCAATATTCAGTATGTCCTGAATGGTATTGTCGGCAACGGCTTGTACGTACTCTTCTTTCGACACTTCCCGGTTGAAGCCCGAATTGAGTTTAGCGCCTTCGTCGGCCTGCATGATGTACCACATCTCAGTCTTGCCGTAACCGCTGCCACGCTGTTTGGCCAGCTCATCGTTGGGATGCACCTGAATCGACAGGTCGTCGTTGGCGTCGATGAATTTGATGAGCAGCGGGAAGCGATCGCCGTATTGTTCGTAGACGTGCTTACCAACCAGTTCGTCTTTGTACTGAGCAACCAGATCGCGCAGCGACTTACCTTTCAGGTTGCCTTCTTTCACCACCGACACATTACCTTCGACATCGGAGACCTCCCAGGTTTCACCGCAGTTTGGCAGCGGAGCGAAGTCTTTGCCCAGTACGGTTTTTATCTTCTGGCCACCCCAGATTTTGTCTTTGAAAATGGTATCGAACGTCAGCGGATACAGCATTGATTGAATTGATTGTGGCTTTGCAGCCGTTATGCAGGTTATTTCTTCGCTAATTAACCGCAAACCCACTAAACTGTCTACAGATTTTTATCAGACAGGATTACAGGATGGACAGGATTTGATAGCCCACGAATGTCACGGATTGGGTAGATAAGCGCTGATTAGGGCGCTCGTTTCAGCGATCTACTGACTTGTAGAGTCAGGGAGAACCCGACTGCTAAAGAGTGGACCGGAACGCGGCTCAACCGAGTGTCTCCCTTCGGCTAATTTCCGCTTGGATACCCTTCAACTTTTTTGAATGACGGGAGCCAACAAGTAGGGCAACACCCATCAGAGCGACAGGCAACAAAAATCCTTTGTGAGCAGCTGACCATACAGCGATACCGACGATGAGCCCAATGAGAAAGGCAAACGGAATACGCTGCCCTTTCGCTTTTTTCTCTTCCAGCGCTAACTCGTCTAGCGTCATGCTGGTGTAATCTTTGGTTGGAAGCATATTACTGGTCAGGTCAAACAGTTTTATCTACTGGCACATTTCCTACTCTGGATTCAAACTCACCAGCCGGGAAGTTCCTTGTCATTACCGTATTTCAACAGCTTACTTCGTCTGTTTCAGCAGCCAGGTCGCCAGGTCTTTCCCGGCCTGGAAATTCTGGTACTCGATTGGAATTCGACGTCCGTCGGTGTATTCGTTGTAGAGCCACGGATCACCGATGGCAAATACGATACCCTTCCCTACTTTGGCCGTCGCCATAATCACGGTATTGCCTTTCAATAGGGCGGGTTTGGCAGGAGCGGTTAGCGTTAAGGGCGATAGTTCCTTGACGTAGATTGTCGAGACGTGCGGAAAGATCGGGTCGTTGGCGGGAATTGTCAACTTTCCATCCGACCAGCGCGTACCCTGCACAGGGTTGACCTGCTCATAGCCAAACTGCATACCAAACCGCTTCGCCAGTTGGTTGAAGCGGGGCAACTCGGCATTGGCGGAGTCATTGGCCATCAGCACCAGCACGCCCCCCGCCCGCACCCAGGCATCCAGTGCATCGACGTCAGCAGGTTGAACGTAGTTTGGTTTGGGCGTTTCCTTCGGCGTATCGGGGTCGACGATGATGTACACGTCCTTACCGTTCAGCGTCTGGGCCGTCGGTGCGTTGGGCTGCGTCACGGTAGTAGCACCCAGCTCCCGGAATGTCTTGCCCCATAGCCAGAAGCCCGAGTGCATCCGGTCGTTCCAGAGGTAGTGGAACGGCTCCGGACCGCTGTCGCCTTTGCGGGTTTCATTGTTGAAGTACGTATCGACGGCGACGGTTTTTCCCCGACCCAGCGGGTATTCATCGACCATCTCCATCTCGACGCTCGCCATGATAAACGGCCCCACTCCTTTCAGATCGTTCTGCCGGATCGGCTCGCTCAGGTAATAGGCATAGCTACCGTCCCGGTACGGACTGCCCCCCAGTCCGCCAACGCTGACGGTACCGTTGAGTACGGGTTGCTGACTGGCCGGATCGGTCGTGACAAACGTTTTCAGAATCCCCTGATAGCCTTTCGTAGCGGCCGACAGCATGGACGCAGGCAGATAGCCCAGCCGGACGCCTTTCGCCAGCGCATATACAAACATGCTCGACGCCGACGCTTCTACGTAATTTTCTTTTCGACCAGCCTGATCGGTAACCTGATACCAGGCACCGGTTTTCGGGTCCTGGTAGCGTACCAGCACAGGCATAAGCCGCTGAAAATACCGCAGCAGATCGGCCCGGCGGGGGTGGTTTTCGGGGAAGTAGTCGAGCACATCGACCAGCGCCATAGCATACCAGCCCATGGAACGGCCCCAGAAGCTGGGCGATGTACCTGTTTTTGAATTCGCCCATTTCTCCTGTCGGCTCTCGTCGTAACCGTGGTACAGTAAGCCGGTTTTCGGGTCGATCAGGTGCTGCTCGATCAGGGCGAACTGATGGGCAATATCGTTGAAATGGCGATTGGCCGAATCGGGCGAGCGGTCGTACAGTTTCGTGTATTCGGCGTAGAACGGCTCCGCCATGAACAGGCCGTCGAGCCACATCTGGTTCGGATAGCGTTGCTTGTGCCAGAATCCACCTTCCTTCGTCCGGGGTTGCCGCGCCAGCTGGGCACGGAGCGTGTCGGCGGCTCGTTTGTAGTTCTCGCGTCCCGGCTGCGTCTGCTGGGCCAGCATCAGCAACACCCGTCCCGTCGTGATGTTATCCAGGTTGAACTCATCCATCCGGTAGGTACGAATCGGCCCGTCTTTACCGACATACCGGTCAATGTCGTGCAGGATGTAGTCGTAGTAATGACCGTCGCCGGTACGCTCCCAGACCCGCTCAATCGCATTCAGCACCAGCCCCTGTTCGTAATCCCAACCGGCGGGCTTATTTTCTTTTACCGCAATCGAGTCGGGATATTTTTTGATGACGGCATCTGCCATCCGCACCGACCAGGGCTTTTCGGCAGGCGACTGTGCCCGGACGGACACGATGGAAGTGGTTAGCAGTGCAGCAAGCAGCAACGGGCGGGGTAATCGAAAGGGCATAGGTATGTGGCTTTTGGTAGAAAGCGGAAAAACCCTCATTTCTCACAAGTGGTATGGACAGGATTACAGGATTCGATGGCACGCGGATAACACGGATGGAGCGAATGATCACTGATTTTGATTCTGTCAACAGAAAGAATCTGCGCTTATTCGCCAGAATCTGCGTCATCCGCGTGCTATAAAATCCTGTCTATCCGCCCGGCGGCCCGGCTGTAATCCTGTCTATACAACCTGTTCCAGCATTTGAATATAGCCCCGGACACCCTCGCCCAGTTCGCGGAGGTACAGAAATTCGTTGGCCGAGTGCGACCGACCGGAATGACCGGGACCACACTTCAGTGAGGGACAGCTGAGCACCGCCTGATCGGACGTGGTGGGTGAACCGTACGTGTGCCGTCCCAGAGCCAGGCCAGCCTGCACGATAGGATGTTCGACGGGAATACTCGATGGCGTCAGCCGGATCGACCGGGGTTTTACGTCGGAACGAATATTGGTCCGGATAATGGCAATGACTTCTTCGAGCGTGTATTGTTCCGTGACGCGCACGTCGACGGTGAAGGTACAGGCATCCGGGACGACATTATGCTGCGTACCGGCCTGAATGATCGTCACCGACATCTTGATAGGCCCCAGCGTTGGCGACACCCTGGGAAACTGATACGTACGTAGCCAGTCGATGTCCTGTAGGGCGTGGTAAATGGCGTTATCTCCCTCATCGCGTGCGGCATGACCGCTGATGCCATGGGCGGTGCAGTCGAGCACCAGCAAGCCTTTCTCGGCGATGGCCAGTTGCATCTCCGTTGGTTCGCCCACGATAGCGAAGTCGATGGTTGGCACATGCGGCAATACCAGTTCCAGTCCGTCGCGCCCCGATATTTCTTCTTCCGCGCTGGCAATCAGCAGGATGTTATACGTCAGATCCGTACGATCGTAGAAATGGAGAAAGGCTGCGATGAGCGACACCAGGCAACCACCCGCGTCGTTGCTGCCCAGCCCAAACAGTTTGCCGTCCTGCTCCAGCGGAGAAAAAGGGTCCAGCGTCCAGGAGGTGTTGGGTTTTACCGTATCATGGTGGGAATTGAGCAGCAGCGTTGGCTTGGCCGGATCGAACTGACGATTGACGGCCCAGACGTTATTTTTCAGCCGTTGCGTCGGCACGTCGCGCTCCCGAAGAAACGTTTCGAGCCGATCGGCGGTGTGGTTTTCGTCGCGGCTAAACGAAGGCGTAGCGATGAGCTGTTTGAGCAGCGCCAGCGCATCGGCCGCCAGCGTATCGACGTCGGTAGTGAACAGACTAGGCATGCGGGGTAGCTAGTAAATGCGGGGTAAAGATACGCGGGAACGCCGTACGGGTCAGGCCTGATAGAATTTCACATCGCTGGCCCGCAGGAATTCCTTGATCCGGTCGACGTGCACGCAGATGCCCACTTGCAGAAACGGATAGTTCGACACCCGGCTCCGGCGGTTCTTCACGAGCACTTCCTTGTCTTCGATATCCAGCCCTAAGTGCAGTTGATCAGTCGCCGACTGCAAGCCATAGATCAGGCCGTTGGTATCGAACAGCGGACCGCCACTCTGCCCTACCAGACCGGGCGTACTCATCTCGATCTCGGTAATGCCGCCCTTGTTCCGCAACAGCCGCGTAATCATTCCGTCGCTGGGAAACGACATGTAGCGGGGGGGCTCGTCGGTCCAGACCGCATCGTCGGTGTAGCCGTCGTACTTGAAGTTGGAAAACTCCGGAAAGGGAAAACCCAGTCGGCACAGCGTACGACCGGGCCGGATGCGGACACTATCCTTCAAAAACGTAGCATAGGAGGTGTACAGTGGCCGGGCGTAGTTTCGAAAGCGGACGATGGCCAGATCAATGTGTTCGCTGGGATGCAGGATAATCGTGGGTTCATCGCCCCCTTCCACGCAGTTGATATACGCGTGGTGCAACTGCTTGATCGTATCGTCTTTGA
Organism: Spirosoma oryzae; assembly: GCF_003002825.1. GTDB lineage: Bacteria > Bacteroidota > Bacteroidia > Cytophagales > Spirosomataceae > Spirosoma > Spirosoma oryzae. The sequence continues at coordinate 40,410 of NZ_PVTE01000022.1, forward strand.
TACCGTATTGATTCTGTAGATCGCGCTGAAGCCGTGCCTTGTCGGGGTGATTTCTGAATTCCGCTTCCTTGCCCTTGTACAGCTTGTAATTCCGGTTGATTTTAGCCGATCGCTCGATGTTGACCGCCACGTGTCGGCAAGTCAGCGCATCCCCCAACTCGTTGATAAAAAACAGGGTAGCACTACCTGGCACAATAGGGCCGTACCCGTGTAACCGGGCGATGGAATGGATAGGGCGGGTAAACGATTTAATGCGCTCGATGGCATCAACAAACATAAAAGAACGCGTATAAGTATCGGTGAGTATAATGGGCCTGCAATATACACACGGCTTGCCGTTGAACCGGCTCAAATGCAGAACTGATCATATACATAATCGCAGCATTAGTCACCCCAACCCCTGAACTGGTATAAAAAATCCCCTGTCGACAGGGGATTCTCGTATCGGTAGGTAGCGCAAACAGCGAATTAGATCTTCGTTACAGCAACGTCGATACGACGATTGCGCTGACGTCCTTCGGCATTGTCGTTGGTGGCCAGCGGCTGCGAATCACCATATCCCTGCGTTGTCACGCGGTCGCCTGAAATACCAGCCGTTACCAGTGCCGTACGGACCGAAGCTGCCCGATCGCGCGAAAGCTGGAGGTTGGTATCGGCATTGCCCGTGTTGTCGGTATGCCCTTCCACTTTAATGGTCATGGTCGGATAGGCTTTCATGATCTCGACCAGGTCGTTGACGTTCTGCTGCGACTCCGCCGTAATCTTCGCTGATCCGATGTCGAAGGTCAGGTTTTCAAACGTGAACGTACGGTCCAGACGCTGGGGCTTGCTGGCCAGGAAGCGAGCCAGTCGACCATTGAACGACCGTTCTGCCAGTTTCAGCTTACGGCCACCCGGCAGTTCAACCTGGGTAATCACATCAGCGACATTGGCTGGTTTGTCGTCGCGTATGCCGAGCGCACCGGGCGCGGTGGAATCAGCCACCTGTCCGTGTGATTCCAGCACACTGTTTTTCGTAGCGGCCGACGTGTCTTCAACCGCATTCGGCTCAACCCGCGCCGTACTGTCGGTACTGACACCGTCGACGCTGTTCTGATTTTCGCTGCATTTCTGCACGATCAGAGCCGCCACCAGAATGGCCATCAGCACCATAGCCCAGCGTAACCAGCGAACGTTCTCGCGTTGCCGGTCACCGTCGGGACTTTTGGGTATGTTCGGATTCACGACAGTACCGCTGAAGTTATCGGCTCCCTGTACGGCCGTTGGCGGGCCGGCGGGTGTTTCGAGTTCGTCGAAGTCCAGCAGGCTACCCACACTGGCGAGACCGGCAGGCAGAGCGGTGCGAAACAGCGTAGCCTGCCCTTCCAGCAGCGTTTTGAGGCTGTGCGACGTCAGTCCTTTCTCCTGCTCCTGCCGACCCAGCACCCCCATGAGCACCGATCCGGCCAGGCTCATCACGACCCGCACCGATTCCGCGCGGGCTCCGCTAAACGTACCGATCAGTTCCGTCGTCTGATTTAGCTTGTCGCCGAATACGGTTTCCAGAAAGTCACGCCCAGCCGACGCTGTTTCGATGGTTTCCTGGTGCGTATCGGTAACCTGCCCTACGTCGAAGGGTGTTTTGCCGTAGTCGCCTTTTTCCAGGAATGAATATACGGCGCTGGCACCACCTGATGCCTGCACGCGACGGGTCAACCCACCCAGCAAGGTTGGGATAACACCCTGCACAATTTTGGCAACACGTTCGGGAGGTTCGCTCAGCTCAGTACTAAGCTGATCGATAACACCCGGCGTAAACTGATCTTTCAGGTAGGAAACGAGGTGAACGGCCATGATAACGTCGAAGAAGTATACGAATCGTTTGTAACGAAAAAGGAGTGAACGAGTCGATTGCCATTCGGGCTACCGTTCGTTCACTCCCTACTTACTCAATTCAGGGCCGTTTTGTTATAACTGCGGGATGCGCAGCACCTGATCGGGATAAATCTTATCGGGATCAGACAGCATCGGCTTGTTGGCTTCGAAGATCACGCCGTACTTCATCGGATCACCGTACACTTCCTTGGCAATCTTCGACAGCGAATCACCCGATTTAACAGTGTAGAACTTGCCTTCTGGGGCGGGCTCATCAACCGTCAGTTGGTTATCGACCGAAGTTACGCCTTCCACGTTGCCGACAGCCAGCGCAATTTTTTCAGCGTCTTCCTGCGACTTCACCGAACCGGTCAGGGTTACGACATCACCTTTGGTCTTCACCGTCAGGGTTTTGTAAGCCAGGCCCAGTCGCTTAACGTGGTCAAGAAGTGCCTGCGCTTTCACAGGTTCAACTTTTTCAGCCTGAGCAGGGTCGGCAGGGGCATCCTTGTGATCAAAGATTTTTTCGCCTACGCCTTTGAAGAACGACAGTAATCCCATTGTATTAGGTGGTTTAATGAAACAGATAAAACTGGCCGGTAAATACGAAAACTACCGACGGATAAACAACCGGCCGATTTCCTGAATGTTCAATTTTTGAGTCATCGGTAAGCTATCGTTCGACGAAAAACTTCAGTCGTTCAACACAAATAGCGCCGTTCTGACGTTTGACAGCTAATCAAGTCGTATCCTATAACTCATTTTCGCGCACTACTTATGAAAAACGTAACACTCGCAGTATTGGCGCTGCTGGCTGGCTCGGCAGCCATGGCACAGTCTACAATTGAAGGAGGCATCAAAGGGGCCGGCACGTTTACCAACGGCCATACAACCATACCGCCAGTTGCCATTTCGACGATAGCCACCGTTCCGCAAATTGAAAACAAAGGCAACGGCACCGGTACCGGCTACTCCTTTGGTCTGTGGGGACGGAAAAACTTTAACTCGTTCTACGTGCAGGTCGAGGCTACCTACAATAACTACAAGCTATACCAGAAAGCAGACCTGACCATCCCGGCCGGACTCGCCTTTGCGCTTGCCGGTACGTCACAGCCATCAGGTATACCGGCTAACACGCCAACGGGCATTGCCATCACGTCCGAGTCGATCCTGGAATCGGTCAACGTACCGATTCTGTTCGGTAAGCGATTTGTCAACGACCGGGTTCGGGTTTTCGTTGGACCAAACCTGCTGTTCACGACGAAAGCACAAGCTACCCGTAATACAACAGCGACCATTGGCAACACCAGTTTGGCTTTTCCGCAAACGACGTCGGATTTAAAAAACCCCAACCGGCAGGACCCCACACAGGTGGCGCTGGAAGTGAAGCCATTCACGTACGCGGCTGAAATCGGCGTCGGCTACACGCTGGCCCGCATCCTCGACATCGATGCCCGATACGCGGTTCCGGTCGGTGGGATTTACAAAAACAAGGACATCAAAGGCTATCTCGGCATCGCTTCGCTCTCACTGGGTCTGAAGCTTTTCTAATCGACCTTGCACTGACCATACCGGGCCGGTTGTCGGTAGTCTTCCAAGGCTGCGGGCAACCGGCCCGGCCGTTATTCGGCTTGTAGCTGGTAGTTCAGCCCCGATGGACGGAGCCGGTAACAGATACGCCGATTTGTACCGGTGGGCCGGGCGTCACTATTGTTGATCGTGTAGACGGGAAATTGACGACACAGCGACTGTCTGGTTGTCCAGAGCGTATCGAGACCCATGTAGCCCGCGCCGGGGGCCGCCCATTGTACCGTCGTAATCGTGGCCAGCCGTTCGGGCAGAAACTGCCAGCCACGCACCCGACCGGCCAAACCCGCGTTTGTATCGGTACTGTACAGATACAGTTCGGGCAGTCGGTTTCCGTCCAAATCGCCGACTTCGGCCCCGGTCAGTCGGCCGCTTACGGGTTGTGAAAAGCGGGTCAGCAACAGACTACCCCGGTAGGCAGCCACCGTTACGGTTTGAATCGAGTCGGTATCGATTGCTTTCACGACGAAGGTGTAGACATTGAATCGTACTGTTTTCTGGAACGGGGGCGACTCCTGCTGCGTGATTGGGGCGGGAACAGCGCTTGCTCCGCTTAGGTGCAGCAGCAGAAAGAGTAGCCAAACGTTCATGTAGTATATGGGTCAAATAGGCAACTATCTAACTAACCAGCGCAGCCGGGTACAGGTTTTGAACGGACGTAAGCGATCCGACGGTATACCAACGGCCTTACCCATAAAGCCTTATTTTTGCACGGGTCTTACCAAGGCCCCGTTTGCACTATGCCCGTTACAGATGCCAATATACTACTCGTCGTGGCCGGTCCGACTGCCGTCGGCAAAACGGCCCTCTGCGTCCGACTAGCCCAACAGCTTGGTACAGAAGTGGTCTCCGCCGACTCCCGGCAATTGTATCGGGAGTTATCCATTGGCACGGCCAAACCGACGCCTGCCGAAATGGACGGTATACCGCACCATTTTATCGGCTCGCACCACATCACAGACCCGGTCACGGCGGGGCGTTACGAGCGGGAGTGTCTGACGCTACTGAATGAGCTGTTTACCCGGCACCGGGTCGTGATTTTATCGGGTGGAACGGGCCTGTATATCAACGCTGTCTGCTTCGGGCTCGATGACATGCCGCCGGTCGACGCCACATTACGCGAAACACTCCGACTCCGGTGGCAGCAGGACGGATTGGCTCCTTTACAGGAACAGTTACGGCAACTTGATCCGGTCTACGCGCAAACGGCCGATCTGCAAAATCCGGTCCGCGTAACGCGGGCGCTGGAAGTGTGTCTGGGTACGGGTTTACCCTACTCATCGTTCCGGCAGGACAAACCGGCTGACCGGCCGTTCAAATCGGTACTCGTAGCCCTCGACCGCCCCCGACCGGAACTGTACGCCCGCATCGACACCCGCATGGATCAGATGCTGAGCGATGGTTTGCTCGATGAGGTGCGTAGTCTGTACGACTATCGGCAGTTGCCTGCCCTCCAAACGGTAGGCTATCAGGAGGTTTTCCCGTACCTCGACGGCACGTACGACTACGACGAGATGGTTCGGCTACTGAAGCGTAACTCCCGGCGTTACGCAAAACGACAGCTCACCTGGTTTCACAATCAGGCCAACTATCAGTGGTTTGCTCCGGATGAAGAAGCGGGGATTCGGGCTTTGTTAGAAGAAAGAGAATAGATAAGAGAAGAAAGAGGAAAGAGGAAAGAAGAGAGACGCTGGCGCAAACCAGTCTCTCTTCTTTCATCTTTCCTCTTTCTTCTACGCCATCCAGAAGACTTACTGCGCCCGGTAAGCCAGCATGCCGCCCGTCACGTTGCGGACGTTGGTGAAGCCGTTTTCTTCCAGCAGTTGCTGCGCACGGGCACTACGGGCACCCGACCGGCAATGCACGATTACTTCTTCGTCCTGCAAACCGTCGAGCTGATCGAGTTCGTAGGGCAGATCGCCCAGCGGAATCAATTTGGCACCGATGTTATCGGCTTCGTATTCGTTCGGCTCGCGCACGTCAATCAGGTTCAGTTGCTCCCCTTTGTCGAGCCGTTCTTTCAGTTCCTGTACGGTAATGTCCATTGGTTTTTTCGGTTAGATGCGACGGGAAGGTAACACGGTGCTTCCTGGCAAGGTGCCCACCACCCCTACTTTTGTAACGACCCGAACGGGTATGTGCTGCGCGGGCAACGTCGTCGGTCAGGCCGGCAAATATACACTGAACGTTGTACCGTGGTTTAGCTGGCTCGCTGCCGTAATCGCCCCGCCGTGGTTGGCAACCACCTTTTCGCAGATGGCCAGTCCGATACCCGTTCCGCTAAATTCGCGCCGGCTGTGCAACCGCTGGAACACCTGAAAAATACGATCCAGGTACTTTTCTTCGAAGCCGATCCCGTTGTCGATTACATCGATCTGATAGTAAGCCGTTGGCTGACGAGCTATCCGGACCGTGCCGGGTATAGCAGCAGCCGCGACGAGCCGACACTGAACGCGGATGTGCAACGCCGTATCGGCCCGGCGAAATTTGAGCGCGTTACCGATCAGATTCTGAAACAACTGCCCCAACTGCATGGCATCTCCCGTAACTGTGGGGAGTTCATCGACCTGGACAGTAGCCTGCGCTTCAGCGATACTCACCTGTAAATCATCCAGCACATTACCGACAACCTGTGCCAGCGGTACCGGCTGATTTTCGTCCTGACGGGTTGAGATGCGCGCGTAGCTGAGCAGGTCTTTGATCAGCGTCGACATTCGCCCGGCAGCCGACTGCATGCGCTCCAGATAATCAACGGCTTCTTCGGAAGCGCCGGCGGTTCGTGCTTTCAGCAGATCGCCAAACTGCTGAATCTTGCGCAACGGCTCCTGCAAATCGTGGCTGGCGACGTAGGCAAACTGTTGCAGGTTTTCGTTCGACCGAAGCAGTTCCTGGTTGGCCGTCTGCAAGGCATTCGTTAGCTGCTGCTGGTCCAATTGGGTTTCCTTCTGCTCCGTAATGTCATTGATAATCAACAGAAACCCGTCGTACAGCTTTTCGCCTAACAGTAGTAACCATTTATTTATGACGTTGTAGTACCGCTCCCGCTGAAACGACTCCCCACGCTCTACGACACCTTTGTAGTAATCGAACAGCGATTTATCTTCCGCATCAAACCGCGCCCGAAACGTCTGCCCCTGAATCGTGGCAGCTGGCGTTCCGAATAATCGCTCATATTTCGGGTTGAAAAATACCGCTTTGAAATCAACGATTTCCCCCGGCGTTCCGTCGGTCGTCGGCTGCCGAATCGCTTCGTAGGCAATTACCGCATTGGGGGTTGTTTGCAGCAGCTGATTGAAAAACGTTGCCTGCTTGCGTTCGCTGATCTGCGTCCGTTTCAGCACCGATATGTCGACGAAACTGACAACGACAGCATCCTGATATTTTACGACATTGATGTCGAACCAGCCCCGGATACCGTCGGCAAAGTAAGGTACTTCCAGCAGACGCGCCGGTTGCCCACTTTCCAGTACGGTTCGGTAAAAGGCCAGCAGGCCACTACTCTCTGCCTGCGAAAAATACGTCCGGTAACTTACTCCGATCAGTTTCTCGGGGTGTTTACCCATTATGGCTGCCCCCGCCGGATTGACGTAGCTGAAGCGAAAATCCAGAAACGTACCGGCCGCGTCGCGTACCGCGTCGAACACACAGACTCCCGTCTGATTACTGTTGATAATGTATTCGAAAAGTTGCGCCTGCCCGGCAGCACTTGATGCATCCATAACGAAGCGGATTCCAGTACGCTAACTACATAACCTATAGGTGTGGCACTACCGGTTCCGGCAATCGTATACCGGCCAGCTTCCGACCGTCTGTCCTTGTGCAGAGTACGCCTGCACCGGTCGTTGGCGCAATCGACTCAATGCTGAAGAATCAGTTTCTGCGTGACCGTCTGCCTGTCCGTCGACAGCCTGAGCACATAAAAACCACCGGGGAGCTGACTCAGATCGGCGGTTTGCTGCCCCCGCCCCGGTTCGATTCGCTGGATGAGCTGCCCGCTGCTGCTGACTACGTCGATTTGCCGAAGCCGTGGATTGTCCCAGCGAATTTGCCCGGTTGTGGGGTTTGGGTAAACAGCCAGTAGCTCCAGTTGTTCAGGCTCCTCGGCGGTGGGTGTCGTGTCGATCTTCCCCCCCATGACAGGCCGGATCATGAAGACCCCATTGAGCGCAAGCGACGGCGAATTCGGATTCAGGTTCTGCTCCCAGCTGGCTCCTCCATTGTAAAACAACTGATTACCAAACGGGCTGTTCTTGTCGAAGCCAAGCCGGAAGATGGTCGTATCGACGCTACTGATCTGTTGATAACCGATGTAAAACGTGTCGCTGACGGCAACGCCTTTGGTAAACATAAAGTCAACGAAACCGTTCCGGGTAGCGGGGTACTGCGTCGTGAATGTTTGCTGGTAAACCGGATTTCCCGGCCGGCCGTTGGCGTTACTGTACACGAACATGGAGAACAGCTGCCCGGACTGATTGGTCCGAAATGGTACGATACAGGCTCGGAACCCGGCCAGCACGTCCGGCTTGCTGACCACAAAGCGTACGGCCCAGCGTTCGCGCGGCCCCACCTGCACCCCGTACTCCCAGGTACCGTCGTCGTAGGCGTAGTAATCGGCCAGCGTTGTACGGGCCGACAGCGTATCGTTCTGGCGCAGGTTCACGCCCGGTATCGACGGGTTCTGATCATCGGTCGTAAGCACGTTGAACGTATAGCGCAGCACCGCCGAGGTCGACGTGCCAAAGCTGAGTATCGGTAGCGGTTGAGCCGCCTTGCGTTGCGAGCTCAGCGAAAGGATCTGTTCGGATTTATTCTGCGGTGTGTCCTGCAACAACCGACCCGACACCTCATCGCGCACGGTAAAGCGAAAGGTGGTGAAGTTAAAGTTGTTGAACAGATTGTTGATATCCGTCCGTACGGAGTCGGCCATTTCAGCCGCCGGGTTCACGACGTACTGCGAGAGCGGCATGGCGGTGTAGCGCCGAAGCAGTGGCGTCAATGCCTGCCGCATCGCCACATCACGCACGAACCGATCGTCAGCGTTACGATTCTTATTTAAGTAGATGTAATCGATGTTCCAGGTGTCAAACGGACCCGATTCTCGTCCGTACGAACGAAACCGGAAGGCAAACCCGGCATGCATGTAAAGGGAGGTATCAACCTCAATAAAGGCCTGCGCAAAGTTGTTGCTGGGAGTACCGCCTTCCTGCGTCCAAACCGTTTTCCAGACGCCACTACGAAGAAGAAACTGTACCGTCAGCGAATCGCCGGGATCGGGTGCTTCACCCAGCCCCCGGCTCTGCCAGTAGAAGCTCAGGTACGCATTATCCGCTTTAGTCAGCCCACTCAGGTCGATGGGTAGCGATGTTAGTGTATCGGTATACCCCTGTGCCAGCTGATTGTTCTGCACGTAAGGCTTGCCGTTGGCATTCAGTCCGTCGAACGAAGCAACACCCACCGTAGGATGGTTGACCGCCATCGTGTTGTTGATATACACACCACTGCCCGGTTGCCAGCGGTCCGAACTGGGCTTATCGATACCGGGGTAGCCCGCTGCGGTCGAAAAATCCTCGAAAAAGGGAAGTTGCAGTGGCGTCTGCGCCCGGCTGGTCGTCAGGCTTAGCCCGATTAGCAGGAGTAGGAGCCCGGCGCGAATCCAGCTCGGTATGGATACAGGTAGCAGACACTTCATGGAACAGCGGTGACCGGGTGGGGTCGTGAACAGGTGCTATTGATTTGATTCGATGGGCCCCACCACCCACAGGTCCATCGTCTCGCCGACGCGGATGCGTTCGCCGGGCCGGGCTTCGGGCCGCTGGCGTACCACCGTTCCGACTTCCTTCTCGGGATCGTCAACAGAAATTTTCGTGCCGATTTTCAGGTTGGACCCCCGAATTGCGGCTTCGGCCTCGTCGAGTTGCAGCCCTACAACGTTCGGAATGTCGAACATCGTATTCCCCAGCCCATCGCCGATCTCCAGATCGATCTTCGAGCCTTTGGGTATGGGCGTACCAGCCGCAATTTCTTTTCCGTTGTACAATTGCCGCAGCACCGAATTTTTAGCCACGTCGGGCACGTAGGTCCGTTCGCCTTCCTGCAAGCCCATCGACTCCAGCATCCGCACGGCACTCCGGTCGATCATGTCCACCAGCGACGGCATGGCGACCATGGGTGCAACACGCTTGGTTACTTTCAGGTAGATTTTGCGGTCTTCCTTTACTTTCGCGTTGGCTCGTGGGTACTGCTCGATAATGGTCAGCGGCTGCGCGCCGGCCACAAACGTACAGTCGGTAACTTCGTAACGCAGGTTGCGGTCGTTCAGAATGTTCCGCATCTCGTCCATGCTCAGTTTCGACACGTCGGGCACGGTAATCGTCTGACCGTGATTGGTCGTATACGGCAGGTAAACAAAGAAAAAGCCCAGAAACAGCACCGCGATAACGGCGACGATGATACCGACCTGAAGGAGCAGATCGATGAATGAGCGGGTACTGATTTTAGCCATTCAGGTTGCCAGTGCGTGAATACCGACCGTTGAGCCGGGGTAGTATGTCTCAAAACTAACGAGAAACTACCGCCCTCAACGATAGCCCGCCAGCATTTTTTTGATGTACTTCCCCACGATGTCGAATTCAAGGTTCACCGTATCGCCCGCTTTCAGGGTTCGAAAACCGGTATGTTCGTACGTATACGGAATGATCGTTACCCGAAAACCGTCGGGGTGTGCATTAAAAACCGTCAGGCTGACGCCGTTGATACAGATCGATCCTTTCTCGACAGTTACGTTGTCGGCGACAGCAGGATCGTACTGGAAATCGAACAGCCAGCTTCCATCCATATCCTGCACATTGGTACAGGTACCCGTCTGATCGACATGGCCCTGCACGATGTGTCCGTCGAAGCGGCCGTTGGCGGGCATACACCGTTCCAGATTCACCAGATCGCCGGTTTTCAGCAGGCCCAGATTGGTTTTTTTCAGTGTCTCATCAACCGCCGTAACGGTGTAACTCCCGTCGGCAACGCTCGTCACGGTCAGGCAAACGCCGTTATGGCTAACGCTCTGATCGATTTTCAGTTCGGCGCTGATAGCGGCTTCGATGCGAAACGTCAGGTTGGTTCCTTCTGCTTCAATACCCGACACGACGCCGGTTGTTTCAACTATACCAGTAAACATAGGATTGTTTTTGAATTCGACGGTCTGCGCATATGTGTAGCCTGGACCTCCCGGTCCGGGTGGGCGCGATAGCGACCAAAAAGCTGCCGCATGACGTAGTTGCCCTGACGGGCACCCGGACGTGGACGTCCAGCCTACACATATCCTTACAGCCGTTCTCCTGTCAGGAACAAGGAACTGCCGAAGGGGGTTCGGGGCAGCAGTCGGTTTTCCATTTGGGCGATCCGGTACAGCGTTTCGTTGACCCAGCGGCTGGGTAGGTACACGTCGGAACGAGCGGCATTGGATTTGCGCCCAAGCGCCAGTTCCAGTCGCTGGAGCAGCCGCACCGCCAGAATCGGTATCGACAGCACCAGGCTCCAGTACGTCGACTGACGCAGCCGGAGACCAGCGGGCGGAAACAGCGGTTCCAGATCGGCCCGAACAAACCGGCGTTCACTCCCGACAGCCAGATCGTGCTGACCCCGGAATAGAGCGAACGCGTTGTTGTTCGTAACGAATACGCCACCCGGTCGCAGCCGTCGGGCCAGCCGTTGCAACAAGATCGGTAGCCGTTCGGGGGCGATGTAGCAGAACACGTCGTTACAGATTACGGCATCGAACAGGTCGGTTTCCGGTTGATCGGGCAAATCGTTCAGGTTCAGCAGCGACACGTTTAGCCCCCGCTCATGGCAAAAGGTAACTGCATCAGCCGACCCGTCGACACCGGTCAGGTTCGTGTAGCCCCGATCGCGGAGATAGCTTAACAACCCACCGGTACCACAGCCCGCATCGAGTACACGGATGTCACGTCGGTCACCAAACTGAGTCGTCAACACAGCGGCAACGCGCTCGTGCAACTGCCGGTACCACCAGAGTTGCTGTTCGACCTGAAACATTTTCTGATACTCATCCGTCAGACCGATCATTGCAGGGAAGAAAGAGAAAAGAGGTGAGAAGAAAGTGAAAAGCGACAGATGAAAAGGCGTCTGCTGGATAGGGCAACTCGTATCTTTTTTCTCACGTCTTTCTTCTTTCGTCTACCCCCGAATCGGACCGGATAACAAACGCGGGTAACCCGCTCTGACTCATGAACAGCTTGCCAAGGTACTCCCCAAGCACGCCCAGAAACAACAGTTGTACCCCCAGCCCCAGCAGGACCATCCAGCCGACGAGCACCCAGCCCGCTACGCCGGCATCGCGACTCAGCCCGGCGATGAGCAGGACCAGCCCCAGCAGACCAGCCAACAGTGTCAGGCCCAGCCCGAAGCCCGTAAACAGGCGAATAGGCCAGAGCGAATAGCCGATGAACACGTTGAGAAACAGGCCAACCAGTTTGCGGGTCGTGTAGCCCGACTGCCCTTCCGAGCGGGCCATGTGGGGTACGACGACGCTCGTTACGTGCCGGGTGACCCGGAAAATCAGCCCGTCGATATACGGGTATGGCCCCTGATACCGCACGATTTCGTCGACAACCTCGCGCCGGATCAGTTTGAAACTGGACAGGTACAAATCACGCGGTTTGCCCAGCGATGCCGTCGTCAGCGTGTTGACCAGCCAGCTACCCAGATTGCGAAACCAGTGGTGCTGTTTCTGCGCATACCGGCTGTACACCACGTCGTACTGCCCCACAACAGCCGCGTCGAGCAACGTCAGAATGGCTTCGGGCGGGTTTTGGAAGTCGTCATCGATAATTGCCGTGTAGGCCCCCCGTGCGTAGGTAAGCCCGCACAGCACGGCGTTAAATTCACCGAAGTTCCGACGCAGCGTAATCGCCCGTACGGTCGGATATTTACCGGCAAGCTGATCGCACACCAGACCGGACCGGTCGGCGCTACCGTCGTTGACCAGAATGACTTCCAGCAACCGGGTCGACAGGCAATCGTGCAGCCGGTCGATCAGCGGTCCGATCGTCTGTTCACTGTTATAGACGGGGATTACGACGGTCAACTCCATAGGTACGCTCAACGACCACCTGCTTTTCCGGATAGTCGGGCGCAAAGGTACCAGCCGTGACACTATGGGGCGAATGCGGCCTGTAAAAAAACGTTTATCTCGTTTACGAGTTATTGTAAACTCCAGCAGCTACGTTTGCTGCTCCGACTAATCAGCATAGCGTCTGCATGGGCAATTCAAGCCAGGTTCGTATCTCTTCTTGCCCAACGACCGATTCCAGTGCGCTTGACATTGCCACCGACCGAATTGATTACGCCATCCGGGCTGAACGCACTATCTGCGATTTGCTGAATGAATCCGTCGATCTGCGATTTGTCGACGTCGATTCGTCGACAGCCCGGCTTTTGGGCGTCAATCCTCGGGTACTCCTCAACAGACGCTACACCGACTTTTTCGACCCGTCAGCCTTCAACGAGTTGCTCAATCGTTGTCTGACGGTTTTCCAATCGGGACAACCGCAGCGCTTTCCGGTTTCCTCCGCCGATTTCGACGGGATTATGCGAACGTACTGCGTATACGTCGACCGACATGAGCACCAGATTCACCTCCACTGTGAGGACACAACCGATACCATCGCTGGTAGTCAGCTGACGCTTACGGATCTGCTGAATACGCTACCTGACGCGCTTTGTCTGCTCGAACCAACGTTTTCTGACTCATCCGAACAGCGCCAGATCATCAACTTTACCTTCCGTTTCGCGAACCGGTCGTTTGAAACCGTGTGGTCCCGGATCGGGACAACGCTGCCGGGCAGTCTGTATTTATCGTCACCCATTCACTCCGCCCAACCGGCCCTGTTCACTCACTTGAGCGCGGTGGTCGCCACGGGGACTGCGTACGAAGGCGAACTGCTCGTCGGTAATGGGACGCCAACAAACTGGTATGCGACGCAGATCAGCCGCACACCAGCCGGCAGTGTCGTCATGACACTGCACAACAGTTCGGCGGTTCGCGCGGTACTGACGCGGGCCGAAACGCAAAATCAATCGCTACAGGAAGCCATCCGAAACCTCGAACGGTCGAACCTCGATCTGGCGCAGTTTGCACAGGTAGCTTCCCACGACTTGCAGGAACCACTACGGAAGATACAGGTATTCAGCGATTTACTACAGAATCAATTTGCCGACAGTCTGTCGGAAGGAGAGCGTGACCTGAGCAAACGGCTGCAAGTATCGGCGCACCGTATGCAACAGATGATTCGCGATCTGATGAACTACTCCCGGCTTACCAGCGACAAGGCTTCTTTTGGGCCAATCGACCTGAACGCCGTCGTTGCCGACGTACGTACGGACCTGGACATGCTGATCAACGACCGGAAGGCGGTAATCGACGTGGCTCCGTTGCCGACCGTTACCGGCAATTCATCGCGGTTGCGGCAGCTGTTTCAGAATCTGATCGCCAACGCACTCAAATTTCAGCCTACCGGTCAGCGACCCCACGTTCGGGTCAGCAGTCAGCGCATCGACCGAGCTACGTTACCGACAACGCTCAAGCTACAGCCCAACCGCGATTACCACCTGATCTCCGTCTCGGATAATGGAATCGGTTTCGACGTAGAGAAGTACCGGGCCAAGCTCTTCCGCTTGTTTCAGCGACTGCACGAACGTAAGTTCTACGAAGGAACGGGTATCGGACTCGCTGTTGCCCAGCGCGTTGCCGAAAGCCACGAGGGAACCGTCGATGTGCGGAGTACCCCCGGTCACGGCAGCACGTTCGACGTGTACCTACCCGCCTGATGTTCGTTGGCTATACCGCAGCAGTAGCCTGCGTTTCCGCAAAAAGCTGCTGGTAGCGCTGGAAAGCGGCTTCCGCCCCCGCAACCACGGCGTCATGCCGCTCGGCGGGTACGTCGCTCAGCAACTGGCTGAATGCTTTCCACTGGCGGCCGGTGTCGGCTCCGTAACCAGCGTAGAAGTGCATGGTACCGCCCAGACTAGTCACGGCCGGATTCGTTTTGAGCAGCGGTCCCACCTGCGTCACCCCCAGCATCGAACCTTCACTTACGTAGGCCGCCCCCAGCAGCGCATCGACCGACCAGTCGCGCATGCCTGTCGACTTCGCTTCGGGTAGGGCTTCCTGCGTAACCACCAGATCAGCCAGTAAGGCCGGCGTCTTCCGGCGACTATCAGGCTGGTAAGCGGCAAAGAAGTCCGGATGCCGGTCGATGGCGGCTTCCAGATCGTGGTGAAACAGGTAATGAATACGCAGCAAATGGCGATACTGCTCGGCCGTTAGCTGACCGGCCAGCATGGTTTTGGTATACAGGCGTTGTTCGACGGCGTCATGGAGCGCCTTTGTCTGCGACCGAAGTCGGGAAGCCAGTTCGTTCACAGGGTAATTAGTAAGAGCGGATGTTATCGGCCAGCCAGAAGGCGAAGGTACGTTCCAGTAGTTCGCCGGTCGACTGATACCCGCCGGGTTTGATCAGGTAGGCATTGACACCCAGCTGATACGCTTTTCGAACATCGTTTGGGCTGTCGGACGTGCTGAATGCAATGATCGGTACCAGCCGGGTCCGACTGTTATTCCGAAGCTCCCGGATAACGTCGAACCCGTTCATGCCGTTCATGTTGATATCCATCAGAATCAGCCGGGGCAACCCATCGTTCTGCTCATCTGCCTCGCGCAGGTACTGCAACATTTCCGTACCGCTGTTCGCAATTTTATAGTCGATCGACTGTAATTTCTTGCGCATCAACCGGGCAAAGACGTCCGCTTCGTTGGCGTTGTCTTCGATGTAAAGTACGTCAGTCATTGGCAACCGCTACAGAATTCGGAAACGAAACCCAGAATGTAGTTTCGACGCCCGGCTTTGAGTTAAACCATATTTTGCCCTCGTGCCGGTCGATAATCCGTTTGACTACGGCAAGCCCGACCCCCGTTCCTTCGAACGACCGGGCGTTTTCCAGTCGTTTGAACAGATCGAACATACGATCGGCCTGTTTCATATCGAAGCCGATGCCGTTGTCGCTGACGTGGTATACGACGCTATCGTCCGTTACTTCTCCACTGATCTGAATCTGCGCGTCGTCGGCCGGGCGGGTGTACTTGGCCGCGTTGGTCAGCAAGTTCTGGAACACCTGCTGAACCATGGTCGGGTCGCCCTGAATCGGTGGCATATCGCCAAGCGTGATGGTCAGAGTACGGCCCCGTTCGTCGAGCAGTACATCCTCCCGCACCTGTTTCAGCAAGCCACTCATGTCGACCGACTGCCGCTTCAGTTCCAGCCGCCCCATCCG
The DNA here is from genome assembly GCF_003002825.1 of Spirosoma oryzae. GTDB lineage: Bacteria > Bacteroidota > Bacteroidia > Cytophagales > Spirosomataceae > Spirosoma > Spirosoma oryzae. Next base: position 56,196 of record NZ_PVTE01000022.1, read on the forward strand.
GGAATAGTACAGAATATGCCGGATCAACGAGCGCATCCGGTCCGACGAGTCGATAATTTTCTGGAGCAGGCCCCGTGCATCGTCATCGAACTCTTTGCCATATTCCTCGATCAGAATCTCCGAATAGCACCGAATGGACGACAGCGGGGTACGCAGGTCGTGCGAAACGGTGTAGCTGAACGCGTCGAGTTCGTCGTATGCTTCTTTCAGCAGGTTGTTCAACAGCCGCACTTCATTGGCCTGCTTGTTGACGACCTGCAGCACATCCTCGCGCAGTTTCAGCGCCGACGTGACATCGGTTTCCGACCATTCATCCGCCATTGCCCGGACGATTTCTACCCAGGCGGCAAAGCTTTCGCGGGGACTGATGCGCCGTTGGCCACCCGCATCGACCGACACCGGCTTCTCGGGATTACCGGCCCACGTCACCTGCTGCACCTGCTCCGGCCGGAACCAGAGCATGTATTCGTCCAGCTCGTGCGACAGCGTCACCGCCAGCAAGCCACTGGCCACGTTGGCAAACTCCAGGGCCGGCGGATAATGATCGACCAGTTTGTTGGTATTCCACACCGGATCACTGTCGACGGTCTTCAGCCAATCGGTCAGCGCCACGATTTCCTGTTCGTTGGGCGTTTTACCCGACTGATAAAACTGTCCGTTGAAGCGTAGCACCACGCCACCCGCTTCGACCAGATCAAGCACCGTGGTCGACTGCGTCGTCAACGCTTTGACCACGTCGGACTCCAGGACCAGCTGATCGTGCAGCACCCGGCTAACCTCGCGACTCCGGTCGCGTTGCAGGTGATTTTCTTCACCACGCCGAAACTCAAGTGCCGACGATAGTAGCTGACTCACGAACTGCGCCGTTTGCCGCACCGTATAGTCGACAAACCGGGGGGTGTAGTGGTGGCAGGAAATCAGCCCCCAAAGTTCACCCCGGTAGATCAGCGACAAACTCATCGAGGCCGATACCCCCATATTCTTGAGGTATTCGATGTGTACCGGCGACACGGCCCGTAAACCCGCATGCGTCATGTCGAGGGGTTTGTCGGCCGGCCATTCGGCGATCGTCAGAATGGGTGACGACTCACTATTGACATCGGCGATCAGCCGCACCAGGTTCTTTTTGTACAACTCCCGAGCCTGCCGGGGAATATCGGAAGCGGGGTAATGAAGCCCCAAAAACGGTTCGAGGTGCGGCTCCTTTACTTCAGCCACCACGATACCGTGCCAGTCGGAGCCGAACTGATACACCATTACCCGATCGAATCCAATAATTTCCTTGATGCGCCGGGCGGTATTTTCCAGCAGCGCCGACAAAGTCTGACTCGCCTGCACTTCGTTGAGCGCGTGTGACACCAGTTGCTGGTTGTACGGCAGCATCGACGCATCACCGACCGGCTCCCACTCCAGGACGATCATACCGTCGTATTCGTGCATAATCAGGTTCCAGACCTGCTCATTCAGCGACATACGGTACGGACTCAGCGTATCCCAGGACTGTTTGGTTTTTCCCCCGTCGAGCAGACTCGTCAGTGTCTCCGGCGACTCCCCGATCTGGCTAAACAGTTGCGTAACAGGTTTACCCAGCAGTTCCTCGGCCGACTGACTGAACAAGGCGGCAATGTTGGCACTTACGTGAACGATTCGGTAATCGTCGGGGCGGATAGCGACCAGGTAACCGTGCGACTGGATATGACCCAGAATATGAATGGGCTCCTGGTCACAGGTAATCAGGTCAGGGGTTGAGTAAATCACGAAGAAAGCGGCAAGTGCCCGTGCAGGCTGATATTGGTTACTCGTCAGAAGCGTTTCTCCTGAACGGCATAGCAATATAAGCAATTAGATCGGGATACGGGGGCTATCATCCCCCTGCCACCGGGATTGTTATCGTACGCCCGTTATAACCGCATATTGATGTGGCGTAGCCCAAACCGAACACCCAGATAGGTGTAGAGCACGATGAATCCCGATTCCAGACCGGCCTCCAGTTCGTGTGTCTCGTAGTAACCCGTCCGGTAATCGGTGATCCAGTTGCACAGACAGGCCACATAACCCAGCAGGCCGAGTACTGCGGCAAGCAAAACCGTACAGAACCATATAGTCACTCTCATGCGATCGATGTTGTTCAGGCTATTCATAGACAACCCAAACGCTTGTCGGTTTAATGAGCCTGCGACAGCCTAGTCGTTGGCAGGCAGATAAACGCTAAATGTGGCACCGACTTCCGGCTCACTCGTTGCGATTACCGCACCACCGTGGTTGCGAACTACCTTGTCGACTACGGCCAGTCCGATTCCGGTTCCGCCGTACTGACTACGGGCGTGCAGCCGCTGAAACACGTTGAAGATCAGGCTCGAATCTTTCTGTGCAAATCCAATGCCGTTGTCTATAACGTCGATTCGTACGTACCGGGGAGCCGCTTTCGTTGGGCGCACCGTCGACGGCAACTCGCTCGCAGACAGTGCTGTTACCCGGATCTGAATGTGGGGGGCCTGACCAGGTTTGCTGAATTTAAGTGCGTTGGTCAGCAGGTTGAGCATAAGCTGTTCCAGCTGCGTCGCATCGCCCTGTACAACCGGCAGCGGGTCGGCTTCGATCACGGCGTTTGACTCCAGCACCAGCATGTCGAGGGTTGTCAGGGTATTCTGCAAGACGTCATCCAGAGGGACCGGACAGAACGTGTCGCGCTGGGTAGTGATGCGCGAGTACGCCAGCAGGTCGCGGATGAGTACCGACATGCGCCGGGCGGCACTCTGCATCCGGTCCAGGTAATCGGCCGCCGGTCCCTCGGCGGGTAGCCCGCTGCTTTTGAGCAGATCGCCGAACGACTGAATCTTACGCAACGGCTCCTGCAGGTCATGACTGGCCACGTACGCGAACTGCTGTAGATTCTCGTTACTGCGAAACAGCTCCTGATTGAGTGCTTCCAGTTTGAGCTGCGTATTTTTCAATTCGGTAATGTCCAGAAACGACAGCACGATCCAGTCGCCGTGCCGCACGCCCTGCACCTCGTACCAGATGTCGTAGCCGTTGGCAGTGTAATGGTTGTGGTAGCGCATGGTTTCACCCGTTTCCGCCAGGTGTTTGTAGCGCGGCCATATGCCGGTTTTGTCGATACCGGGGAACGCCGTTCGCATGGTTTTACCCACCAGTTCAGCCGCCGACCGACCGGTCATCCGCTCGGCCATGTGGTTGATCAGTTCGTAGCGCATATCGACGAGCTCGCCCGTGGCCGGATCGCGTACGATGGCATACAACGCCATCGCTGTCAGGGCACTGTCGATAATGAATTTCAGCTGATCGGCCTGCTGCTGACGGGCCAGTGCGGTGACCTGCGCTGTTACGTCATGCATTGCGCCTACCATGCGTACGACCCGATCATGCTGCACAACCAGTTGCCCCCGGTCGTGTATGTACGCATAGGTACCGTCGGCTTTACGAAAGCGGTATTCACTCGTCCAGCTTGACCGGCATTCCCGGACAGCGGTATCTACACTGCTGATTACCCGTTGTCGATCATCGGGATGAATACGTTCGCGCCATTCAGCAGCACCCGGCTTCCAGTCTTTGGATTTGTAGCCAAACAGGCTAAACAGGCCGTCGCTCCACCATATCTGATCCGTCACGGGATTCCAGTCCCACACAGCATCATGCGTTATACGGGCCAGTATCCGGAACCGTTCGTAGTCGACAGTCGGGTCGCCAGCGTCGGATGAAATAAGCGCGTTGTCCATTAGCAATCAACTCGTCGCGGAGAAGTGTGACGCGAACGACGAGTTCTACATGACGAAACTACAATGCATTTTCTATTTCTGACTAATCTGTCTTGCTTCTGTGGTATACTCCGCAACCTGATGCTTCTTTCCGCAGTCCGGCGCATCGATTAGCCTGCGATACGTTAGCAATAACAATTTCTCGGATAAAATACAATACCTATCCCTAAAAGTGTGGCACATAATTTGTCAATATAATCTCCTAAAAATACACCTTTCACTCCGTAAAATGGCTAAATACGCACACTTAGTAAGCCCGGTCACCTGGATTTCATTGATGGTTCTTACTGCCGTCTACTCCTACTGCCTTTTCCGACTGGCTCGCTGGGTGTATTACCACGTCTAGCCGACATGGGTAGCCGGTGGCAGGTGGCTACCGACTACCCATGTTACCGATTATGGCTCATCCGTATTCCCCTATCTCCCGGCATACACTACTGGTGCTCAATCTCTTACATCGACCTGTTGGTAGTCCCTACCGTTTCCACTGACTAAGGGGCCGCACCGTTGGCCTGCTTACGGGGCTTTTCCGCTGTGGGATCAGAAAAACGGCTAGGGTCTGCCGCTGCCGGGCGGCTACGGTCAGTTCAAAACCAACCAACGCCGTTCCCGGATTAGGCGCATCATACGGCTGGGGCGGGTCAGTCGACCATGTCCGCAAGGTGACACCAGGGGGGGCCTGCACCAGCAGGGTTTTGCCATCTTTGGTCAGTTCGGCACGGTTACCGCCCAATAGCTTCACAGTAGCCGGCGTCAGCATCGTCCAGCGGACGGTTGCGTCAGCGGCTCCCCCTTCCAGTTCGTCCTGCACCACGACATACCGCTTTTTCACGATGGCCACGCCCCGCTCTGCGTGCGTCAGTGCGTCGCCGTATACCGCCGTAATATCAGTAGCAGCGCCCATGAAATCGGGGGTGTTTACCGTGCGGGTAATCGACGCCGACCCATCGACTTTTTGCAGGCTATTATTGACCGTCAGCGTATTGTGTACGAAATTATTGTAGCGAAATACCTGCCAGCGTTGCGAGTTTTGCTTCATATTCCACAGATCGACCTGCTTCGATTCCAGCGATTCGTACTCCTGCATCCCGAAGTCCATCGCCCAGCGCACGCCGTCGGCTTCCATGACAAACGAGCCGACGTCCATGTGTGCATGACTCAGTTTTGGACTTCCCCCTTTTAGCCCGATATACAGCGCCGACGGATCGGTCCACGACGTACGAAACAGCGCCACCGGATTGATACTCCGCCCCCACCAGGCCGTTTCGTGGGGCGGCCGCAGGCCAGCGATCGAAAGCTGACTCCCCCACAACAGTGCAGCGGGTAGTATGCGCGCGTTTTCCTGTTTCTGTAACTGGTTAAACGATTGCAGATAGCGTCGTTCTTCCCACAACCGGAAAGGCTGCTGCGTACGGGCGGCAAACCAGAACATAGCCGGTTGCAGTTCGCCCCGTTTTCGCGCATCGGCATAATTGAATACCTCCCCCGTTGGGCCGGTCATGTTTTCCATGTAAGCCGCCGTCTGCAAAAAACCGGGCTTGTCGGCTAATCCGAAACTGCTGCCGAACGCTTTTTCCAGGGCACTGATTAGCAATACGTTGAAGCCCGTACCATAGCCCCAGTAATTGTAACCTTCGGGGTACACACCATCGGGAGCATACTCATTCATCGGCAGGGCAACGCTGGTGATCGCACGGTTCAGCACCTGCCGGGCCAGTTGTGGCTGCGTCTCGTAAATAGCCAGGGCACCATAACTCATGCCGGCGTTGCAAACCTGATTCCAGTTGTTGGCCGATCGGAGCCAGCCGTTGTAGCGACTGTCCAGCGAAGGAGCCATTCCTTTCTCCTGAATCGCGTCGGCCACCAGTCGCCGGGTACTGTCGGGCAAGGTATCGTACAGCCAGTCGTAGCCGATCGCGGCAGCCATGGTCATCTCACCCACATCCAGAAAGTGCGACGGATTCCAGTCGCGGAATCGCGCAATTGCCCGGAGTTCGGCCTCCGCCCGGGTGCGGTAACGGGCCTCCTGCGTCAGTCGCCAGGCGTACGACAGGTAGAAGATTCGACGTAGTGCTTCGCGGGATGTTGCCAGCAGCCGCCGACCGATCTGTACCCGTTCGAGGGGCCTGGTCTTCAGCATCGTATCGCACTGCGCCAATACTGCCTGATGCAGGCGGGTCCAGGTGGTGTCGGCACTGATCTGCCGGCGCAGGCTTACTTCTTCACCCCGCAACAGGAGGATTCGGGGATGCGGGGGCAACGGAGTAGCTGCCGTCAGACTGTCATTCTGCGCTACAACCTGTCCAGCCAGCCCAAGCCACAACCCGCCGACCAGTAGCAATCTATAGCTGTTCTTCATCATGCTCACTGACTATTCGGTCCGGTGATTACGCTTGCTATCCGGATGTTTAGCCACGTAACGACTTAACTCACAACCTACCAGCAGGAACGCGCCGACACCAAAATTCGTGGTAGAAGCCGCGTTGACAACCTGCCCCGGAATGGCTTTTTCGCCGATGGGCTGCACGTACCCAACGGCCCCGTCGGGCTGTAGGGCTACCGTCGAGAGATATTTCCAGCTTTTGCGCACGGTGGGCAGGTACGTTTTGGCGTCGAGATAACCGTTGTTGATGCCCCACAGCAGGCCGTACGTAAAGAAAGCCGTGCCGCTGGTTTCGGGACCGGGTGCATGGGCGGGATCGAGCAGGCTGCGCGTCCAGTAGCCTTCGGGTTGCTGGCTCGTGCGAACGGCTTCGGCCAGGCCCTTGAATTTCTGCACGTAATCGGCCCGATGGGAATCGTTTTTGGGTAAGTCGGCCAGCACTTTTGCCAGTCCGGCCAGCACCCAGCCGTCGCCCCGCGCCCAGAAATCCTTGCCCCCATTGGCACTCTTGTGTTTGGGGTAAACGTATTTGGCATCGCGGTAATAGAATCCTGTTTCAGCGTCGTACATGATGCTGTTGGCGTAGGTGAAGTACTCGTGCAGCTTGTCGAGGTACTGCCGGTCGCCGGTCAGTTTGTAAAGCTTGGTCATCACCGGCATCACCATGTACAACCCGTCGGCCCACCACCAGTAGTCGTTGCGGGGCGTACTCATTTCGTAGCGCATCACCTCCTTGGCACGGGCCACCTTGTACGGCGCGGGCTGAATCGTGTTTAGGTCGAGGTAGGTCTGAAAACAGATTTGCCAGTCGCCGAAGAGTACGTAGTCGTCGGTTTCGCCGTAGCTGTATTTCCAGTTGGCCTTGTCGTCGGACTTCGCCCCCTTCCAGTCGTTGTGCTGCGCCCAGGCTTCGGAATACGCCCGATAAGCATCGTTTTTGGTCAGGAAGTAGGCTTCCATGTTGCCCGTGTGGTAGGCGGCATTGTCCCAGAAAGCCCGGCCGTGGTCCGGGTGCGTCTGCTGCCAGTGGTCGTTGACGCGCTGCACGATGGACAGCGCTTCGGCCTTGGTCGGCAACGGCTGGGCCACCAACTGATTCGTAACCAGCAGAATGACTAGCAGAACGGGAATGAAAGAGTGTTTATTCATAGATGATCTGGTGGGTATTTTATGTCATCCCGAGCCTGCGAGGGATGACATAAAACTGAGCATAATGAGGCTTTTAGTTGACGCACTACCATCACTTCATCAGCCGGACGTCGTAGATATTCCCGGCCGTAGCCCCTTTCGTAGCTTCGAAGCGGACGGTGATCGTGTCGGCCTGGCGCAGCGCATCGGGCAGGGCGTAATCTTCCTCGAAGAAGCTCGCGTTGGTCTCCTTTTCGAAGGCCACCGTTTTGAGCAGCGTCCCGTTCAGGTAAAGGTTGAACGATTGATTTTTGTCGGCCCCGTGGTAGGTCACGCGCAGTTTTTTAGCGGCTTTGTTTTTGTTCTTCAGGTCGTAGCTGAACCAGCCCGTTGCCCGGCGGAAGTGTACGTCGCGGAACACGCCCGTTTCGGTTTGTTCGCCCTGGAAGTTGTGATCCGATTCGGGTTGCTGCTCACCGGGAGCCACCTTGTCGACCGTCGTGCGTTCGAGGGTCAGCGTCAGCTCGTCGTTCTGGCGAAGCCGCCGTTCGGTGCTGTCGATACCGGCGGGGGTCGTGTAGGGCCAGTACACCACATAGCGGCTTTCCTGAATCTGGAAGAACGGCTGGAGGGTCAGGCCTTTGAATTTGTCCTGATGAATCAGCTTCGACACGGTGAACGTGAGTGGCTTCCCCGGAACGGCCTGTACCGCCGACGCAAAATCGGTGCGCGTACTGACCAGCAGCGGAGCCTGCGCCAACGGATACTGCGGCCCGCTTGCGATATGGCCCATGCGGCTGGCGTCGGCGTTGAGTCCGTCCAGCTTCTTATCGTCGGTGGCCGCGCCCAGCACGATCGGACCATGCAGAAACGACACCCAGGCCGACGAATCGGGCAGTACTTCGGCGGTGGTGGTCATGGGCAGACTGAGCGTCACCCGATCGCCGGTTTTCCAGGTCCGGTCGACCGTAACGTACGATTGGGCATCGGGGCCGGCGGCAACGACTTTGTTGTTGACCAGCACCTGCATGCCGTTGGCCCAGGCGGGCGCGCGCAGTTTCAGCGCGAAGCGGGCGGGCTTTTTCAGCCGCAGTGTCAGATCAGTTTTCTCGGTGAAGGGAAAATCAGTCTGCTGTATCAGGGTCAGTCCTTTGTCGGCCCAGGTCAGCGTCGACGGGATAAACAGATTGACGTACAGGTCGCTGGCGTGCTGACCGATGCCGTGGGCGTAGATCAGCTTGCCGTACTTGCCGTGGTTTTCCATGCCCGACCCCACGCAGCACCAGAAGCCGTCCTGCGGTTGCGAGTAGACCCGGTAATGCTGCGGCCGCATGGGCGTGAAGTACACAAACCCGCCCTCCACCGGCCGCTGCGACGACAGGATGTGGTTATACAGCGTTCGTTCGTAATAATCGATGTACCGGGCCGAAGGTCGATCCAGAAACAGGTCTTCCGTCAGCTTCAGCATGTTGTAGCTGTTGCAGGTTTCGGGACCCTCCACCGAATTGACCATCGAGCTGAAATTGGTGGCGGGGTGAAAATGCTCCCGAACACTGTTGCCACCGATGGATACCGTGCGGTGCTTCACGACCGTTTGCCAGAAAAAATCAGCAGCGTCGGCCCAGGCTTTGTCGTTGGCCTGATCGGCGACGCGCAAATACCCGATCACTTTGGGAATCTGCATGTTGGCGTGCAGGCCATTGAGTTTATCCTGACTGGCCAGCAGGGGTGTCAGCGTCGACCGGTCGGAGAAACGCCGGGCCAGCGAGAGGTATTTGCGGTTACCCGTCATGCCGGCCACGTCGGCAAAGATTTCGTTGAGTCCGCCGTGTTCCGACCGGAGCATATCCTGTAGCTGCGCTTCCGTGAGGTTGGCGGTCGTAGCCTGCATCCAGTCGGTCAGTCGGATAAGCATGGTTTTGGCACGTTGGTTACCCGCCAGCCGGTAGGCATCGCGCAGCCCGGCGAAGAGCTTGTGGATGTTGTAGAGCGGCACCCACTTTTTGTTGAGCGAAAACGTACCCGCGTCGATATGGCCCTGCGCGATTTCCCGCCACATGGCTTTACCGCCGGGAATACCGCCCACGTACCCGTCGCCACTGCGCTGCTGACAGGTGTCGAGTACGCTGACCATGTACGTCAGCCGCTGCCGGGCTTCGGGGCTACCGGTGGCTGCGACCATCTGTGCCAGCGCCGTTAAGTAATGCCCGCCGATGTGGCCGTCGAGACCGGTATTTTCCCAGTTTTCGTAAGACGCCACCAGCGACGGCAGTCCCGCTTCCCGCCGGAAGGGAGCCAGCAGCCGGTCGGGGTTCAGCTTGAGCATGTAATCGAGGTCGGTTTGCTGGGCGACCTGAAAAGGGCCGGGCAGCAATCGTACGGTCGACAGCGGAAAGGTAGCCAACTGCCGCCGTTGCCCGAACGTACCCACGCTAAGGACGCACAGCCCCAGCAGCAACAAGAAACGAACCGGTTTTTTATGCATGACGGTTAAAAAGGCCGTGTCAGTCAACACGGTGGGTTTGACGATTAGTCAGTAATTGATGAGCGAATTTCACCCGCGTTCTACCCGTTTTTCCGTCGGATTCGGTCTGTCCAGCAACTGATAACCTTCGCATTTTTGTTATTCCGAGCCTGCAAGAAATCTTCAGCAAGAGAAAGTAAGCCCCCCTGCTAGAGAAGATTCCTCGCAAGCTCGGAATGACAAAAATCCTAATCAATTATCTGAAAATCAGTCATTTGACTGTATAGTTAATATCCCAACTACTTACCCAGCTTAACGGGTTTGATGCCTTCCAGCGTAGGCTGCACTTTTTTGATGCTGCCGTCGGCATTGAATTCAAGTTTGTCGATGCAGGTTTCGCGGTGATACCCCGCCGACTCGCCCATGTTGATGCCGTTGGGGTAGTTGAAGCGGTGGTACACAATGTACCACTCGTCCCGGCCTGGATTGGCTTTGTTAGGCAGTTGCAGTACCGAGTTATGCCCCGCGCCGTAGATGCCCCGCTCTTTGTCTTTTTCCAGCACCACGTTGTTGGCCGGTACGGTGATCTTGCCCAGGGGCGTGTCCGACGTACCGTACCGAACCCGGTAGTTAGGGCTGCGCGTGTCGTCTTCCGACCAGAAGAAGTAGTACTTGCCGTTGCGGTAGATCACGTAGGTACCCTCGCGGAAGGTGTTATCGGGCGTCATCACCTGCTGCGTACCGGGCTTGATCGACGTCATGTCGTCGTTCAGCTCGGCCCCGGCCATGTAGCCATTGCCCCAGTAGAGATAGCTTTTGCCCGTTTTCGGATCGGTAAATACATCAGGATCGATCTCCTGCCCGCCTTTGATGCCTTCCGGCTTACTGTCGATGAGCGGCTTACCCGAATCGGTGAAGGGGCCGGTCGGGTTGTCGGCCGTGGCCACGCCGATTTTCTGAGCAGCGGTGAAATAGTAAAAGTACTTGTACTGCCCGTTCACCTGCTTCTCCACGATGCAGGGAGCCCAGGCGTTGCGGTTGGCCCAGCTCACGTCTTTACCCAGCGTCAGGATCGTCCCCTCGTCGCGCCAGTCGACCAGGTTATCCGACGAAAAGGTTTTGAAGTACTTGCCCGACCAGTTGTCGAACCCGTCGGACGTCGGATAGAGGTAAAACTTGTTCGTCTTTTTGGCGTACAGAATCTCCGGGTCAGCGAAGAAACCGGGCAGTACAGGGTTGTTCGTCGTGGCCCACTGCTTCGTCAGCGCGCGCAATTCGGTGGTCGTGATGGGCAGCACCGTGCCGTGGCGGGGGGTGAAATTCATCGACACCTGACCGTCGATTTTCTTGAAGTTTATCAGATCGGTGCTTTCCGTGAATTCGTAGCGACCCTTGGTGTACACGTCGTACATCAGCACCCACTTGTCCGAGTTGTTGAGTTTGAACACGCCCGCGCCTTCTACGGCATCGGTGGTCTGTTGCAGGTACGGATCGGGCGTCGGCGGGGTGTACGGGCCAGTCAGATTAGTCGCCAGCAACTGCTTGATGCCATTGCCCGAGCCTTCGGTTTTGTAGAACAGGTGGTACTGGCCATCCTTGCGGATGATGTCGGCGTCGATGCACGACTTATTGCCGGGACTGGCGTACAACACCTTCGGCTCGGTTTCCAGATCGGTAAAATCGGCGTTGGCGTAGGCGTAATAAAATACGTCGGGGTCGTTCCCTTTACGCATCGACCAGTAGATGAGGTACTTTTTCTGCTGCGGGTCGTAGATCGTCTGCGGTGCCCACACCCGGTTGACGCCCGCCCACTGCGGAAAGCGCGTCGGCACGTGGATTTTGCTCGATTGCCAGTGCGTAAGGTCTTTCGACTTCAGCAGCACCATGCCCTCGTTAGGTCCCCAGCCGTTTTTGGCCACGTGCATATCCGTGACGACCATGTAGAACATCCCGTTTTCGGCGCGCAGGATATGCGGGTCGCGTACCCCGCCCGACGCGCTGATGTCGGCCGACGACAGGATGGGCTGGTTGTAATTCAGGGCTTTGTAATTCAGCCCGTCTGAACTGGTGGCGAAGCGGATGGCTTCCTCGGTGGGGCCGTTACCGGTGAAATAAACGAACAGATAGGCGGCATACGGGTCGCGCTTGCCCTTGTTTTGCGCGTGGGCGGTAAGGGTAAACAGACAAAAAAGGCCAAGCAGCCAACGGCAGGATGAGAACGAAAATCGAATCATTCGGATCAGAAAAACGGTAAACTAGTGGGTGATTAACGAATGGAATAAAGCCCCGACGCGTGGGCGGGCAGCGTCACCGAAAAGGTCGTTTCGGCCTTACCCAGCGATTTTCCGGTCCACAGGTTCGTAACCCTGGCCTGCTTGCCGACACCCAGTTCCGCCAGGTTGACCGACACAGTGGCGGGTTCCTTGCTGTCGGAGATGTTGAACAGGGCCAGGTAGCGTTCGCCCGTTTTGGGATTGCGCGAGGTGACGGCGACTTTACCATCCCGCTGAAACAACTGCCGCACGTCGGTGCTTTCACGGTGCATGGCCAGCACAGCCTTGTTGGTGAGCAGCGAGGTCGTGAAGGGATCAAGGCTCGGCAGGTCACCACCAAACATTAGGGGGGAACGGAAGATGGTGAAGAACGTCATCAGCGATACCTGCTCGTCCTGGGTCAGACGGGTTTGCCGGTCCTTTCCCCGTTCACCCCGGATCGAAATACGGCCCAGCGGAATCATATCGCAGTCGGGCCAGGTGCCAGGTTTTATGTAGGCGTACCACGGCTCGGCGACTTTCATCAGGTGAGTCAGGTGCGGCCACGTATCCCAGACGTCATCGACCATGCGCCACATATTGGCGTGGGTACTTACGTGTTCGGCTTTGCTGACGGGGGTTTCACCCGGCGAGGTGCTCAGCACGATGGGCCGCCCTGTACGGTCGATAGCCTTGCGAATCAGTTCGATTTCGGCCTGATGATAGGGTCGCGACAGGTCATCGATCTTGATAAAATCGACACCCCACGACGCGTACAGGTCCATGATTGAGTTGTAGTATTCCTGCGCACCGGGCTTGTCGGCCACGACCGTGTAGTTGTCCCGCAGCCATTCGCACTGCATGGCCGTGGTGTAAATCTGGTCGGCGGTAACGGACGTACCCTTAATGGGCAGCTTCTTCGCGACGGCTTCCTTGGGAACACCCCGCATGATGTGAATGCCGAATTTCAGGCCTTTGCCATGCACGTAGTCGGCCAGCGGTTTGAAGCCCTTCCCCCCCGCTGCCGACGGGAACCGGTTCACGGCGGGCAGGTAGCGGCCGTATTCGTCCAGCACGTAGCGAGGATCGGTCTGGTTGTAGCCGCCGGCTTTGTCGTTCTCCACAAACCAGCGAATGTCGACCACTACGTACTGCCAGCCGTACGACTTCAGGTTGGCAGCCATATAGTCGGCGTTGGCTTTTACTTCGGGCTCGGTGATGGTGGGGCCGTAGGCGTCCCAGCTGTTCCAGCCCATGGGTGGTGTCTGCGCCCACTGCCGGAAATCAGACTGGGCATAGAGTTGCGTAACGGTAGCCGCAAAAAGCAGGGTGAGGAGTAGGTTTTTCATTCGCACTGTGCAGCCGTTTTATAGCAATGCCCAACCAGGTTTTCATCAGGTAGCCGTCCGGTCCGATCGTATTGACCGACTACGGGCAAACGTCCTGAAATAAACGAAGACCCTGGAAAAGCGCGTCTACAGCAGCACGAAATTATTAGACAAAAGCTAGTTTTTTTGACACAAATCAAACCAGTACTGAGCCTTTTTTGACGAGTGTATCACACTTCAGCGTCAAAGCCGGGTAAAAAACTGCGCACCTGGCCTATCTATCTATCTTATTACTGCGTCCTTCCCTGCCTTCCAGCAACCTGGTTTTTCACTGATAGGCTACTCTCGCTCCATCATCCCCCAGGCCCATCGATCGGCTTCATCGTAGGTTAGCTGGTGCGTAAGCAGCGACTCGTAAATCGTCAGAACGGCTTCAACAGTTACTACCATTGTTGTTTAAATCTGGTGTACGGTTGACCATATAGTAAGCGGATTCCACGAAAATCGATGGCATAGCCAGGTTACAGAGTCAGCAAGCTATCTATCGTTCGTATCAAATTTGTTCTATGAATACGTAATCTTTTCGTTGATGTTTCAGCGTCACTATCTTCGAAAAGAAGTTTACCCTGGCGGTCATAAATCCGCGTCACGGGTATTGCGTTAAACGTGAATAGCTGCTTCAATTCGTCAGCGGCCTTTGTATCGGTCAGCCGGGCACTGCCGTTTTCAATCTGGTAAGGCGAACGGGTACCGATTAGCACAGGAAACGAAAAATCCGTCAGCTTACTATGCTTGAATGCCTTCCTGTATACGTCGCTACTATCGCTCGCAGGCGACGAAAAGCGCGTTAATTCTTCCTCCGTGTTAAGCGCCAGCGTTACAAATGAAACCTGCGGATTGCTCTTGTAGTGCGCGTATACAGCCTGTACTTCCGGCAACTCGGCTAGGCACGGTCCGCAGAAAATTGACCATATCGACACGAACGCAACTTTGTTTTTCGCTGCGGCTCGCAGATCGACCGTATCAGCCTGAAACTGTTTCGCTTTAAAAGCAGGAACCTGCGTTTCGACGGAACGGGTGCAGCCAGTTATGACCAGTAATGCGTTAATCAACAAAACGTATAGCCTTTTCATGGAATGACTCAGATACACAAACGATGTAAACGCTATTCGTCAGGTCTAGCTGTGTAGGATTCTGAATACCTGCTTAGCCTTGTTGTCGGCAACGATCTTATGACTGGACAATGCACTTAGCTGTTAATCGCGATTCATTCACCGCACTATCCCAGTACCTCACCGCTCGACTAGACTGGGTGTTTTTGCCAATGCTTTAGCTCCTCGTCAATGAAGTGAGTCACCAGGGTACGATAAAGTCCTTCGATCACGTCCGGATTCAACCCCTGCTCCTGCGCCCACTCCCGGCGCTGAGCCAGCATAGCCGCAAACCGTTCCGGTGCCCGTACTGCTGTTTCATCCGTCTTGGATTTGGCGGCTGCTTTGACATACTCGAACCGCTGCGCCCATAGCCCGATTACTTCCTGATCGATTGAATCAATAGCTTGCCGGATATCAGCCATATCCTGACAGGCTGCCGGCGGTTTACCATGAACATTCATACGCGTTTTGTTTTGCGATCAAACCAGCTAAATGCCTCTGTACCCTTTGCTGTTGCGGCAAGTATACGTCAATCAACTGTACCGCCGGTACCATCGCCGTGTAAATGGAGTCGAAACCGGCCCTTCTGCTTGCTAACCCCACAGCTTGGAAACGACATAGCCTGTGCGCAAACCAACGATCCGGGTCACACACAGGCTATGTCGTTACGCTTGTTCGGCTGGCTCAGTGCTTTTCTTCCTTTCTGAACTCATCAATGCCGAGCCACTCTTTGTCGGCTTCGCCATCGCCGTTGTCGAGACTGATTTGCCGGACGAGGATGTACTGCTTATCGTCGAGATCGTCGTTGTCCTTCGGCTTACCCATGAAGGGGATTTTCTCCGCTTTACTGGCCATGTTTCCCTCGTCGTAGCCAAGAAATTGCCACAGCGATTCGTCGGACTGCCGCACTAAAAAATCTCCTTCTGTCAACTTCTCCATAGGTTTCGTTCGACTAATTATGCCTGGATGCTCGAAAAACCAGGCGTTCGCGTGATTGTTCGGACCGTCCATCGATCAAGGGATCGACCCGGCATACCGCTCAGCTTCACCTTACGGCAATCGAGCCTCCCTAAACAACCTACCGGGGGGCTGGGACGGACAGCCGCTGCCGGGGTATATAAACCCATCGATTCAGACAGGCAGATAAACCCGAAAGTCGGCCCCCTTGCCGGGCTGACTGCTGGCCGTAATCAACCCTTTGTGATTGAACGCCACCCGCTGACAGATCGCCAGCCCGATACCCGTACCGGGATAATGGTGCTGCCCGTGTAGCCGCTGAAAGATGCCAAAAATTCGTTCGGCATACTTCTGCTCGAAACCGATTCCTTCGTCACTGACCCGAATACAGCAGTAGTCGGCAGCCGCAGCCGGGGTTTGTAGCTGAGCAGGTAACTGCCCCCCGGCTACCGATTCGCACCCGATACGGATGTGCGGAGATTTTCCACTGCCAACGAACTTGATACTGTTGGCGATTAATTGCTCGAACAGCTGTTCGAGTTGCGACGCGTCGCCATGTATGGTGGGGAGCGGCTCGACCTCGACACGGGCACCAGACCGATGAATGGCAGTTTCCAGCCGGATCAATGCTTTGTTGATAACAGTCGTTATTGACACCGGTTCTTTTTTTTGCTGATGGACCGTCAGCCGGGAATAACCCAGTAATGCCTTGAGTGAACCGGACAGTCGATTGGCGGCCTGCTGCATCCGGTCGAGGTACACCCTGCCGTCCCCTATTCG
The DNA here is from genome assembly GCF_003002825.1 of Spirosoma oryzae. Lineage (GTDB taxonomy): Bacteria > Bacteroidota > Bacteroidia > Cytophagales > Spirosomataceae > Spirosoma > Spirosoma oryzae. The sequence goes on from NZ_PVTE01000022.1 coordinate 72,418, forward strand.
TTCGCCGTACTTACTGACCAGCAGATCGCTGAGCTGCTGAATTTTTCGCAGCGGCTCCTGCAAATCGTGCGAGGCCACAAAGGCAAATTCCTGTATGTTGTGCGTCAGTCGGTTCAGGTCTTGCGCCAGCATGTCGAGGTGCTGTTGATCCTGACGGTGCTGGGTCTGGTCTTCGTAGGTTACCAGCAGAAACGTCCCTGCCCGCACTAGCCGAAAGGTCGCGTACCGTAACCGTCCGTCAATAGCACGCGATTCGCTCCCCTGGTAGACCTCTCCGGTCAGAAGCACCTGCCGAACATGGGCATACAACGGCGTCGACTGCCAGCCGGGTGCCAGCTGACCGATCAGCTGCCCACTCAGTTCGGCCGCCGATTTCCGCCGTAACTGGGCATACGTTTCATTGCAGCGCACCACGCGCAGGTCGACCAGTTGCTGCTTGTCCATGACCGGCTCCAGCAATACGGCCCCGCCGGGTGCGTGCGTAATCAGTTCCTCGATCAGTTGTTGCTGCTCGGTTTGTAGCTGCTTCTGTAGCGTAATGTCCTGATAGGTAACCATGACCCCTCCACTGATGCGCACGATGACCACTTGCCGCCAGATGCCGTAGTCCGGATAAAAATGCTCGCCCTGATGGGATTCGTGCGTCAGATACACCTGCCGGTACGTAGCATACAGCCCAAACGAGTCGGTTGGCGGGTAGAGTTCGCGCAGTGTTTTGCCGATCACCTGCTCGCGGGACAGGCCATTGATCGTCAGGCCCGCTTCGTTGATGGCGACAAAGCGAAAGTCGATTAGTTCCTGGTTGGTGTCCAGCACCGCTTCGTAGACAGTAATCCCGTTCAGGCAGGCATTGAATGAATTTTCCAGTACCTGTAGCCGGCTCACCTGCTCGACCGGCTGCATTGGCGTTACCGCCGGTGAGGCCGTTACGAGTACCCCGTCCGACAAGGGAATCAGGGTTAGTTCGTAGACCTGCCCCGACTGGGTGGCATTTTGTAGCAGCGTCGCCCGGCAGTACGCCTGTTGTTGCTGCGTAAGTACGTCCCTGAACTGCTCGAAAAGCGCCTGCTGTTCGGCAATGGGCGTGAACTGCCGAAAAGACTGTCCTGTCGCATCAGCTGGGCAGTCGAGCAACTGCCTGAAGCGGGGGCTCATCATGGAGCAGCGAAAGTCGATGATCGACTGTTGATCCGAGCCAATAGCCGCAAATAAGGCGACACCCTGAGCAGTCGACAGGTCTAAGGTCGCCCGTAAGTTCGTTACGGTGAATTCGGAACTGTTCATAGTATGGAAACGGTAGGCAACTAGTTGTATCAGCAATCGACCACACCCACACTTCCTTAACAGTCAACTCTTTATGTGATCCTATGCGAATATACTTACTTTCGAAAAAAGTAGTCGAATTAAGTGTATTTACTCAGTTGGGCGCAGTTGCACGCAGGCTGCTGTTTTAGGTGGAGCGTACGAAAACGAAAGCCAGCCGTTACGGGTGTGCCCGCTATAGTACCCCGCCTTTCACCACTACCCTTTTCTGACGGGTATCTACGCAGGCAACCAGCATTTCTATCGATGTTGTGCTATTGCCGTAAGAAACCCGTATACTGCACGTTTCTTTTACCGTACCATACAGTCGTTGCGGAGTTGAGACCGCCTGAGCGCGAAAATTTACCAGCGACCAAGTAAGTAACTCTGATTGTCAGCTAGTTATAAAGTACGATATGTTTGAACAGACATTCAAGAATGTAGACGACAACTCCCTATGCAACCAGTGGTAGTCGTTCATGGTTGTTAGGGAGCGTAACCAATAGCAACCTTCGTGCTTTCCGGTACCGACTGACATCAAGGCCGTGTAGATACCCTCAGCACGCGGCTGTCCCTGTGCCACGAAACGGGTTGGTAACAAACGAAATCAGCCACTTACATTGAATGTAAGTGGCTGATAATTAGTGTCGGGGTGGCAGGATTCGAACCTACGACCTCCTGCTCCCAAAGCAGGCGCGATACCGGGCTACGCTACACCCCGAAGGTAGTTATTGTCCCGGCGGAGAGAGAGGGATTCGAACCCTCGGTACCGTTGCCAGTACGACAGTTTAGCAAACTGTTCCTTTCGGCCACTCAGGCATCTCTCCGTGACTTCATGACCGTTTCGTTGTCGATCAATCAGGTCACAAAGGTAGGAGTCTTTATTGGTTATGCAACCCGTCAGCCTAAAAAATCTTTACACTTTTTGTACTTTCGTCCACCCCCTAACGCTGCCTACTGACGCAAATTGGTCAGAATCAGGCAAATTCCGCTCGCAATGAACTGGCTATATTCCCTGTCGTCACTCGATTTTTTTTTGATCGGCGGCTTTATTCTTCTCTACGGCGGCTACATTTTTCGCATTGTCTGGCTGGCAAGGCACCTCAATACGTCGGCCTGGGGGGTAATTCCGAAGTTTTTTCTGCGCGGTATTTACTTCGCTCTGCTCATGATTGCGCTGATGGGGCCCTCGTTCGGCGATACCGAACGGAACCTGACCGCCACGGGCCACGACATCTACCTGCTTATCGACGTATCGCGGTCGATGGGGGCGGGCGACATTATCCCGACCCGGCTCGAACGCGTCAAGTACGACGTTCAACACCTGGCCGATACACTCCCCGCCGATCGGTTCGGCCTGATCCTGACGGCGTCGCGCTCGTTTGTGCTGTCGCCCCTGACCAACGACCACAATGCGTTCAATCAACTCGTTCGAACCGTTCGTCCTGATCCGCTGGGGGGCGGCACCGACCTGTGCGCGGCTCTGGAGCTGGCCCGGCAGAAATTCCTGACTGATTCGACCACCCGCCAACGAGCGCGGGCCCTGATCCTGTTCAGCGATGGCGAAAACTTCAGCACCTGCGAAAACAACACCCTGTCCCGGCTGCGGGCGGCTGGTCTGTCGCTGACGACGGTTGGCGTCGGTACGGAAGCGGGCGCGTCGATTCAGGAGGGGAACGGCTATGTGCGCGATGACGCGGGGGAGATTGTACGATCGCAGTTGAACCGACCGTTTTTACAGAGTCTGGCCCGCGACGGGCGCGGTCAGTATGTCGAGGTCGACCGGAGCGGACAGTACATCAATGAGCTGGCGGGCTGGCTTCGTTCGCAGCGGGGTCGTACCTTCGATCTAAATCGGGTATCGGCGTCGGCCAACAAGTACGATTACTTTCTGCTGGCCGCCCTGGTTCTGGTTGCCCTCGATCTGGTCGTCACGTTCCGTACGTTTCGCCTGTAGCCGGCATACGGTTTACGGTACTCAGTATACGGTTTACGGTTGAGTGCAGAAACTAACCGTATACTGAGTACTGAATACCGTACACCGTAAACCGAGTACTGAATACTGTAAACCGAACACTGCACTGAATGCTCTACCTGATGCTGTCGTTCTGGCTGTGGTGGAATGCCCTTCCCGCCCTGAACCAGATTTCCCGCAACAACCAGGCGCGTCGGGAAGCCGAGCAGGCTTACCAGATGGGCAACTATGCGCAGGCGATCCGACTGTATACCCAATTAATGCCCATCGACGGGCAGACGGACCCCGGCATTCAGCTGAATCTGGGCCACGCGTATTTTAAACTTGGTCAGTACCAGCAGGCGCAACGGCAGTACGAACCGTTGTTGCGCATCGATGATCCGGTCCAGCGGACGGCAGCCGCCACGCAGTTGGGGGTTATTGCCTGCACCCGTCGCGACAGTGCCCGGGCACTCGCGCTGTTTGAACAGGCCCTGCTCGAAGATCCGGCCAACGAAGCCGCCCGGTATGATTACGAATTGATTCGCACCCGTTTTTCCGAGCGCATACCAAATCGGCAGTTACCACCGAAAGCAGCCGCACCGAAGCAGGTCAACCAGCCCAAACCCAGCGGTGGTCAGCAGGTCGAACGGTCGAACCGGCAGGATGAGCGCCTGCGACGGTTTGCCCGCCTGAATATCAGCGAAGAACAGGCACTGCAACTGCTCGACGCCATGCAGACCGACGATCTTCCCTACGCCCTGACTCGCTCGGCCCGTGAGTCGGCCACACCCGCCACGACGCCCAGCCGGTGGTAAGTCGCTTTATGGTTTTCGGGAGTTAGTTTACGGCTGGTGGATGGCGGGAATCCGTCGCCTGCCACAAAACCCGTGTACAGTAAGTTAGGGATAGATCGTACCTTCGCGGTTACTAAACCACTTACCATGAACGAAGTCGTTATCATTGCCGCCGTCCGCACGCCTATCGGCAGTTTCGGCGGTGCCCTGTCGCCTTTGTCGGCTACCGAGCTGGGCGCAGCGGCCATCAAAGGGGCGCTGGAGCGCGCAGGCGTTGCCCCTGAGCAGGTTCAGGAAGTATACATGGGCAACGTCGTTTCCGCCAATCTGGGGCAGGCTCCCGCCAAGCAGGCAGCGCTGAAAGCCGGGCTTCCCAATACGGTTCCCTGTACGACCATCAACAAAGTGTGCGCGTCGGGTACCAAAGCGATCATGCTGGCGGCTCAGGCGATACAGTTGGGGCAGGCCGACGTGGTCGTAGCCGGCGGCATGGAGAGTATGTCCAACACCCCCTACTACGTTCCCAAAGCGCGGTTCGGGTATAAATACGGCAACGCCGAACTGGTCGACGGCCTGGCGCGTGACGGCCTGGTCGACGTGTACGATCAATGTGCGATGGGAGTTTTCGCCGACCGTACCGCCACGGAATACACCATCAGCCGGGAACAGCAGGACGCTTTTACCGTGCAATCGTACCGTCGGGCGGAGAAAAGTACGCAGGAAGGCTGGTTCAGCAGCGAGATCATACCGGTCGAGGTACCGGGGCGCAAAGGGTCGGTTACGATCAGCGAAGACGAGGAGTATAAAAACGTGATCTACGATAAGATTCCGTCGCTGAAACCCGCCTTCACTGCCGATGGTACCGTAACGCCCGCCAGTTCGTCGCCCATCAGCGACGGGGCTGCGGCACTCGTCATCATGAGTCGCCGGAAGGCCGATGAACTGGGGCTGAAGCCACTGGCCCGCATCGTCGCCTACGCCGACGCCGAGCAGGCACCGGAGTGGTTTACCACCGCCCCGACCAAAGCCGTACCGCTCGCCCTCGACCGGGCGGGCCTGACCGCCGATCAGATCGATTTTTACGAGGTCAACGAAGCCTTTGCCGTGGTACCACTGGCCTTTAGTCAGGTGCTGAACGTGCCGCAGGAAAAAATCAACGTGCTCGGCGGCTCCGTTGCAATCGGCCACCCGCTGGGCGCGTCGGGCGCGCGGATCGTCACCACGCTCACCAACGTCCTGCACCGGCAGAACGGCCGCTACGGTGCGGTTGGTATCTGCAACGGGGGCGGGGGTGCTTCGGCCATTATTCTGGAAAAACTATAATTGCTTATTTCGTGTCCATTCAACAGACCACCTTTCAGTTTCCGGGTCAGACGGGGTTCTACCGGGGTAAAGTACGTGACGTGTACTCGTTTCCGAATCAGCTGGTTATGATCGCGTCCGATCGCATTTCCGCCTTCGACGTCGTTCTCCCCCGCCCCGTTCCACACAAGGGGCAGGTACTGAATCAGACCGCTCAATTTTTCCTCAACGCCACAGCCGACGTCGTTCCCAACTGGCTGCTGTCGGTGCCCGACCCTAACGTCAGCATCGGTCTTCGCTGCGAGCCGTACGCTGTTGAAATGGTCGTGCGGGGGTATCTGGCGGGCCACGCGTGGCGGCAGTATCGCGACGGTCACCGGACGCTGTGTGGCGTAGCGCTGCCGGACGGTCTGCGCGAGAACGACCGGCTCCCCCAGCCCATCATCACACCAACGACCAAGGCCCACGAAGGCCACGACGAAGACATCAGCCGGGACGAAATTCTGCGGCAGGGTATCGTCTCGGAAGCCGAGTATACACAACTCGAACACTACGCGCTGGCCTTGTTTGAGCGGGGCACGCAGATGGCCGCACAACGGGGCTTGATTCTGGTCGACACGAAGTACGAATTTGGCAACCACGAAGGGCAGGTATATCTGATCGATGAGGTGCATACCCCCGATTCGTCGCGTTACTTCTACGCCGACACCTACGAAGCGAATCAGCGCAGCGGGCAGGCGCAGAAACAATTGTCCAAGGAATTCGTTAGAGAATGGCTCATCGCCAACGGTTTTCAGGGGAAAGTGGGGCAAACGGTGCCCGATATGTCTGACGAATGGATCAATCAGATTTCCCGGCGTTACGTTGAGCTGTACGAGACGGTGACGGGCCAAACATTCAGCCCGGCGGACGACAGCAACCCGGCCGAACGCATCGAACAGGCCATAAACCGGGCGCTTGCCAAGCAGTTGCCCGCCCAGCCCTGACGCATCAGGGCGCAACCGAATTGATGAACCGAACACAACCGACATGAACTACACGATTGAAAAAAATGAACAATATGCCCTGATCCGGCTGGCAGAAAGCGACTTTGGCGACAACGTAGCCCCCGATTTCGAGACCCTGTGCAAAGGCCTCTTTCGGGAAGGGTACAGCAACATCATCGTCGACATGGCACCCGTGCAGACCCTCGGACCGGCGGGCGTCATCGCCATCCGACGGGTGAACCGGCACTGCTCCAGCGAAGACGGGCTGCTTGTACTGGCCACCAATAATGATGACCTGATCGAAAACCTCGACAAGGCCGGCGGTGATGACCTGACCATCCTGCCTACCGTGGAAGAAGGTGTCGATGCAGTGTTTATGAACGAACTGGAGAACGATTTTCGGAGCGAGGACGATGATGAGTACGACCGGGGCGGAAGCGTTGCCGACTAACGAACAAACCAATCCGCCCGCTGCCCAGCAGCGGGCGGGATTGCCACCATTCGACGTTACTATTCTGGGAGCCGGCTCGGCTACTCCCACCCTGCGCCTGCACCCCACGGCGCAGTTGTTGACGATCGGTGCCGATTACATGCTTGTCGATTGTGGCGAGGGAACACAGTTTCGCCTGCTCGAACAGCGTATTCGGCCGGGCCGATTGCGGTATATTTTCATCAGTCACCTGCACGGCGATCATTATTTTGGTCTCCCTCCTCTGCTGTCGACGCTCAATCTCGGCGGGCGTACGGAAGACCTGTACCTGTTCGGTCCGCGCGGGCTCGACGAGGTACTGACGACCATGTTCCGGGTGTCGAATTCCCGACTGGGTTACAACCTGCATTTCCAGCCCGTCGACCCGGATCAGGCCACCCAGCTGATCGATCATCCGCTCGTAACCGTCGAATCGATTCCGCTTCAGCACCGCATCGACTGCACCGGGTATCTGTTTCGGGAGAAACCGCGCAAGCCACACCTACTCCGCGACCGACTACCCGACGAGGTTCCGGTCACGTACCTCAAACAATTGAAAGACGGTCAGGATGTGCTCGACGACGATGGTAACGTGCTGTACGCGGCCGCCGACGTCACTGAGCCGGCGGCCCCTGCCCGCTCGTACGCGTTCTGCTCCGACACGCGCTACGTACCCGAGCTGGTTCCGCAGTTGCAGGGCGTCGATCTGTTGTACCATGAAGCGACGTTTATGGACGACAATGCGCAGCGGGCTGCCGAAGTGTATCACTCGACCGCTGCCCAAGCCGCGACCATTGCCCGCGATGCACAGGTCGGACGTCTGTTGATTGGCCATTTTTCCTCGCGCTACAAGCAATTCGACGGCTTTCTGGACGAAGCCCGGCAAGTATTCCCGGAAACCTACCTGGCCGTCGAAGGCGAGACGATAGCCGTATAAGCTGAAAAGCCGGTCAGTGGCTGGTGGCAACCAACTGACCGGCGACAGTCGAACGAGAGTGGACATAGACGGAAACCCGCATCTATTCATCGATTATCAGGCCAGAAGGTAACTACCGCACCACCGTATTTCTGCAATTACCTCAGCCTCACTATATACTTACGCATACTATATACATTTGTATTTATTTACCTCATAAACTTACCGATTCGCTAACGACCGGTCAGTCTGTACCGACCATTCGTTTTTCGGATAATGCCCCTTTAAAGCGATTCTTCCGCGTTTTTCAGCCATCGCATACGCAGCAAGCCAACTCACTTTCTCTGAAAATTTAGTTGGCTCGGCGACTTTTCACCGCTGATCAACCCAGTGAACCATTACCTAATAAACGCGCAGACGAACGCCCGGAATCTATCTATATTTAGCCCCGATCTCGATTTTCTCTCTCGCATGTTAACAATCCATTTGGGGTTTCTGGAAGTAGGCTGGCTTGATTTGCTCGACGTACTGCTGGTAGCTCTGCTGATTTATCAGATTTACAATATTGTTCGGGGCAGCGTTGCCAGTCGGGTGTTTGTCGGCTATCTGCTGGTCTACCTGTTCTACCTGCTCGTTAAAGCCTTCGGCCTTAACCTGCTGACTACCATTCTGGAATATTTTATCAGTGTCGGTGCGCTGGCCCTGATTATTATTTTTCAACAGGAGATCCGGCGTTTTCTGCTGCTGATTGGCAAATCGACCAACGTGGCCAACAGTCGGCTGTTCAGGCGCTGGCTATCGCGAACGACGGGCCAGCCGGAAGCGGTAACCTCTACGCTGCGCCCGATCATCGATGCGTGCAAAAGCCTGAGCACCGAGTTTTCGGGCGGGCTGATTGCGATTGGCAAAAACGACGATCTGACCAAATTCGCGCAGTCGGGCGAACGCATCAATGCCGACATATCGAAACTCCTGCTGCTCTCTATTTTTAGCCAGTACAGCCCGCTTCACGACGGGGCAGTACTAATCAGCGACGGCCGAATCATTGCTGCCCGGTGCATTTTGCCCGTGTCGGACGACGACGAACTACCACCCGCCCTTGGTTTTCGCCACCGGGCCGCACTGGGCATGAGCGAAGCTACCGACGCGGCTGTCATTGCCGTATCGGAGGAAAGCGGCCGGCTGACGCTGGCGGTCAATGGCGAGCTTCACATCGGTCTGACACTAGCGGAACTGTCGGAGCGTCTGATGCGCTATTTGCAGGAGCCGGGGCAGATCACCCAGTAATCAATATCGGATCAGCGAGGGCAGTGCTTTTGCCTGGTCGATAAAATCGGTGACCTGATCGAGCGAAGGGGGACGGTTCGTAAGCCGCCGTTTTGCGTTGATTCGTCTCAGGGTGGCATGCAACGCTGTGGGCGAACACTGAGCCAGTTCACTAATGGTCGCAGCCCCCGATTCCTCCAGCATATCGCTGTACACGCGGCCAATGCCCTTCAGCCGGGCAATATCGGCTCGTTTGACCAGCGATAGTAGCAGGGTGCTGTCGACGCCAACGGCCGAGGCCAGCGCATCCCGATCCTGTGGTGTACTGGATTTTCCCAACAAACGGTCGCTGGTATTGACGCCCTGTTTTTTAAATCCTACCAGTACCTCACCGGTAGCTCCTTTCAATTCGTTTAGTGGCACGCCCATGGTATGGTCTTCTATATAAAGTACATAGGGCGAATAGGTTGATTATTAGGTCATTCGCCCTTCCGAGTTGAGAAGATATTGCCGCCGTAGCGCATTGAGAAGAAATTTTTTTTGAACGGTAAAACTATCGGGATGGACGACTTCAAAGAGTACCGCCCACTCAGTATACAGGGTTGGGTCGGTCTGTTTGAACCGTTGACTGTCTATTTTCTTTGCTGTCAGGTATTCGTCGAAAGACATAATTTTAGCGTTCGGGTTAGTATATAGCTGACGATTTTCCGGGATTTGTACGCTGCCGTACGCATCGCCAGGCGTCGTAATTCCACGAGTTCAGCCTATTCTTTGGGTACTATAAACGGATGAAAGCGCAGCCCGTTCGGCCGGCTGAATTCCAGTGACGGCGCAGGTAACTTAAAAAACTGAACGGTTCCGATGAAGCGCTGCAACGACGGACTGAACGTACTCACTCGCGACAGGTCGGCATCGGGTGACAGGAAGAACTGCCGATGCCGGTCAAATTTGATCTCCGTCCCGTTAGCGTCGAACACCCTGGGGTTCTCGTGTCCGCCAATCATGCCGCTACCACTGTACCCGACGTCCAGGTTCAGCCAACGGGGAAATGATGGCCCCACCGGCAACACCGACGCCAGATTGACCGATAGCCAATACTGCTGCCCGTTGTAGTCTTTGAGCATTTGCTGCCCGGTTGTGCGGCCGAGCAGGTTGGGGCGATACGGCGGATAAATGGTCTTGCGAAAGCCGTATTTAAGATTGACGACCTGCTGTCCTGCGCCGTATTGCTGCCCCATGAAAAGCGCCGTGCCAGCCACGTTTGCGACCATATCGCCTTTCGAAAAGCCCCAGCCTTCCGCGTGTCCGTCGTAGATTTCGAGGGTAGTCTGAAACAGGAGCGCCAGCAAACCACCGGTCAGGATGCTGGCCCGCTCGTTCACGCCACTCCAGCGCATCAGCTCGTAGCCACCCCGGCTCATGCAGTAAGCCGTCGTTGCGTGACCGATTTTATCCATTTGCAACCACTCGCCGTTGTCGTTGAAACTATGAAACGGTACCCGCTTTTTGTACCACTGCTTACGCAGCACCAGCAGCGTGATCGTATAAAAAGCGGCCGTACCCGCAATAACCCCGATCAGGCGGCCCTCCCGAATCCCGGTGGCGTCGGATGGCGTGGCACTCGCCAGACTGATAGGTGGTCCCTGCGCCAGCGTCGTCTGCACGAGCAGAAGCAGGCTGATGACCAGAAGCCCTGCCGTCCGAATTAGCTGTTTCATTCCCAAAAGTATCCAAAACTGGGCATTCAGCGGGTAAGGCTTTGCCAATGGACGCGGCTTCGGCTAGTTGACTAGCTGTTTCAACGCTTCGGGCGACACTGTCAGTAAGCCGACTTTAGGCAACCGGCGGGTAAGTTCGCGCCAGTTAGGATCTTTAGCGTAGATACTACGCAACATTGCTGAAGCTTTATCGAACTGCTTTGTATTGGCCAGCGCAATCGCCGTCCAGTACTGCATTTCAAGATTTTGCGGAAAAAGCTTCATTGCCGCACTATACTCACGCATGGCGTTGGTCGTGTCATTTTTTTCGGTTGCCAAGTCACCATTGTTCATGTGCTCATAGGCCCGGTGCAGTCGAAGCAGCCGCGCCAGTTCAGTAAGCGGGCGGTCGGCATCATCGACACGCAGATCGACCAGGTGATTGTCATCCCAGGGGGCATCGGTTGCTTTCCCCCGCACGACCAGCAACACAGCTGACTGACGCCCCCGAATGTCGCCCCCGGCAGTTTGTGCGGCCTCGAGCGCCGACAGAACCCGCTCAGGTAGTGGCTTGGCGGTATTGGCATCGAATGCTTTTGCCATCGCGTCGGGCACGGTTTTGTTGAGCATCATGTTGGCCTGAACCGAATAGCCCACGCCGACATGGTGCCCGGCAAAGTCGATACACTTGCTACCGGTATGTACAGCAACGTTGCCCTTTGCATCAACGATAGCCACCTGCCGTACGTCGCGTCCATCATCCGTGCGGAGTAGTTCGTCGAGCGCCTGCTGTGCCGTCTTACCGGTTTTAAGCAATTGCAGCCCCCGTGGGCCAAATGATTTATTGGTAAACGACTGTGTAGCGATAGCGCCTACCCCAGCCTCGGCCCATGACACCGACGTACCGACGGAAAACCAATGACTTTGAACGCCTACGGCCAGATCACCAGTCTTGGGGTCGCGGGCAACGATTGAGAACGTATGGGCGAACGGATCGCCATTCCGTGTACGCTGGGCTACTGCCAGCGAGGAAACCAGGGAAAACAGAATGTAAAGCAACCGCATAAATAGCCTTTTAGTCAGGTAGTCATTGTATAGCGTTGATACAGCGTCGTGATGTAAATGTCTTTCACGCCCGCACTTGTGTACACCCGTCTCTTGTTGACGACGGTCAGCCTACCATCCGACTCTACCGTAACCGACTCCGGTCTTACCCAACGAAACGCGCTATCAGGCGACTGATTAGACCCAGCCTGTACATAAAGCGATTTGCGGTCAGTCGATAAGGTAAACAAATAAGAACTTCCCTGATGAACCTGATCTACGCGCGCGCCCTTTTCGTAGTCTACCAACTCACCTTTCCAATTGCCAGCCGGTGTATAAACGTATTGCTCAAGCCATGCCTGGGTAAATACGAACACGTCATCTGCCGTATATAGACCTCCCGCACGAAGATCGATGCGTAGTTCTGTCGACTCTAACGTATAGTATTCTTTCGTCATATCCGTGGATGTGATTCCATCCATGTTTAGATCGACGGCCATATCACTAACGGATCGGACTAGTTTATACTTTCCGTGAAACTGCTGGTGTAGCTTGTCCATACTATTATTACTATCGGTAGGTGCAGGCTCATTGTTGCGGGAGCAAGCCGTCAGAAGCATCCCCAGTAGAACGCTGGTCATGACATAGTTTTTCATAACGTTTCAGTTTAAGAATCAGTCAAATTACTGGTTTTGCGGAGCATTGTCAACGAATATGAGCCACAACATGAAATCTACTGGTCGATCGGAACAAGCGACCTCGTAATTTTGTCTTTTCCGAAGGAGGTCACCTCCCAACCTGAATATGGCAAAACGTAAGAAAGCTGACAAAAAAGGACCGGACGTGCTGTTAATCGGCGCCGGCATTATGAGTGCCACCCTGGGGGTGATGCTCAAGGAGATTGATCCGACTATCACTATTGCTATTTATGAACGGCTCGATATTGCAGCCGCTGAAAGTTCCGACGCCTGGAACAACGCCGGTACCGGCCACTCGGCGTTTTGTGAACTGAATTATACACCCCAGAAAGCCGACGGCAGCGTCGACGTAACGAAGGCCATCAAAATTGCCGAGTCGTTCGAGCAGTCGAAGCAGTTCTGGGCTTACCTGGTTGAAAAAGGATTTTTGCAGGACGCACCCGATTTCATCCGGTCGATTCCCCACATAAGCTTTGTCTGGGGGAAGGAAAACGTCGATTACCTGCACAAACGCTACGATGCGCTGCAACAGAACTACCTGTTCCACGGCATGCAGTACTCGGAAGATCAGGCCCAGCTCGCCGACTGGATGCCCCTCGTCATGGAAGGCCGCGACCCGAATCAGCCGGTAGCAGCAACCCGGATGGACATCGGTACCGACGTTAACTTCGGCGCACTGACCCGGGCCATGTTCCGCAAACTACAGGCGATGGAAGGCGTCGAACTGAATTTCGGTTACGACGTACGCGATCTGTGGCGGTCGAAGTCGCTGGGCGGCTGGAAGCTGCGGGTCGAAAAACTGAGCACCGGCATCGAAAAAGAAGTACAGTCTGACTTCATCTTCATCGGTGCGGGCGGTGGTTCGCTGCGGCTGCTCGAAAAATCGGACATTCCCGAAAGCCGGGGCTATGGCGGCTTCCCCGTCAGCGGACAGTGGCTCAAGTGTACCAACCGCGCTGTCGTTGCGCAGCACCACGCCAAGGTGTACGGAAAAGCATCGGTAGGCGCTCCACCAATGTCGGTACCCCACCTCGATACGCGCATGATCGACGGACGACAGGAATTGCTGTTCGGTCCGTACGCCGGTTTCTCGACCAAGTTCCTGAAAAGTGGCTCGTACATGGATCTGCCTAAGTCCATTCAGCTGAGCAATATGGCCCCGATGCTGATGGCAGGGCTGCATAACATCCCGCTGACCCGCTATCTGATTCAGCAGGTTATGCAGTCGCCGGAAGATCGGCTGGCCGCCCTGCGCGAGTACTTCCCCGATGCCCAGATGGACGACTGGGAACTGGAAGTAGCCGGACAACGGGTGCAGGTCATCAAAAAAGACGAAGACGAAGGCGGTGTACTGGAATTCGGCACGGAAGTCGTTAGCGCGGCCGATGGTAGCATTGCCGCCTTGCTCGGCGCATCGCCGGGGGCGTCGACGGCGGTATCGATCATGCTCGATCTGATTGGTCGCTGTTACCCCGATCAGATAAAGAGTGCAGAGTGGCAGGGCAAGCTGAAGGAGATGATTCCGTCGTACGGGCAGGTACTGGCCAACGATCCCAAATTAGGGCAGCAACTTCGTCAGCATACCAGTGGCGTGCTGGGTTTGGCCGCACTGGAGCCAACCCCCGAAGTAACTCGCTGATTACAAAACGAGTAGTAGCAAAAGGGGCGATTTGACAAGCATGTTGTTTGTCGAATCGCCCCTTTTGCGCTTGTAGTTATCTGGACGCTTTCTAAGAAACGTTCAATCCAGCCGTTGCCCATTATCAATAGGTAGCCGACTTATATAACTTACAATTCCTTCTTTTTCCAAGTATTTTTTATTGGCTATCAGCTAATTAGCAAATATTACCCTGGTCTACACAAACAAGTCGCGACCTACTTGGGTTGTACTTTCGATTTTTCAATTATCAGTAAATTACCATTCTACATTACGATCATGAAAAAGATTCTCGCTGGTATTTTGGTCCTGTTTGCCATCTCAGCACAGGCTCAGGAGTTTAAACCATTCAAAGTCAATCTGTCAATCGGTTACGCCAAACCATTCAACGCAGGCGTGTCGGGCGGTGTATTGTTCGCTGTCGAGCCGAAGTATGGCATCAACGATCACGTCGATCTTGGACTACGGCTCGAACTGGCTTCCGTAGCACGGGGCGTACAGGTCAACGGCAACACGACGACGGGTGATGTCAGCGCGTACAGTTCGTACCTGATTACGGGTAACTACCTGTTTGGTTCGAGCAGTGTCCGCCCATTCGTTGGTGCGGGTCTGGGTCTGTTCACGATCGGATCAGGTGGCACAGTGGTCATTGCGAACAACGGTCAGGCCAACCAGGATATCCGGCTGGTAAGCGACACTAAGTTCGGCGGTATGATTCGTGCCGGTGTTAAAGCAGGTCACTTCGTCGCAGCTGTCGAGTACAATGCTGTACCAACGACTAACAGCACGCTCTCGAACACGCAGATCACCAGCGAAAACGCTTACCTGGGCGTGAAAGTTGGTTTCGACATCGGCGGTGGCCGGAGATAAGTTTCGGACGGTGTAACACCTACCAAACAGCGGAGGCTGCTTTCAACTGAAAGCAGCCTCCGCTGTTTGGTGTCAACTAACTGGTCTTACATCAGGCCATCAGTTTATCCGGTGTGGCGGGTAGGTGCCGGATTCGCTTGCCGGTAGCGTGGTAAATCGCGTTGGTAATGGCCGCAGCCATGCCGGTCATGCTGATTTCGCCGAGTCCTTTGGCACCCATTGGGTCGATGACGGAATCGTTTTTGTCGATGAAAATCACCTCGATAGCGGGCATATCGGCCACCACCGGTACGTGGTAATCAGCCAGGTTATTGTTCACGTAACGCCCGGATCGATCGTCGATAACCCCTTCTTCCATCAGGGCCATACCGATACTCCACGTAGCTGCGCCCAGCACCTGACTACGAGCCGTCTTCGGATTGAGCACCTTCCCGGCGTCGATGGCCGACACGATCTTCGTGACCCGGACCATACCCAACGTCGGATGCACCTGCACGGCAACGAAATGAGCGGCAAATGACCGACGTGCTACGGTTTCGAGTTCAGCCCCCCCTTTCGACTCAGTCACGACGACAAGTTCGGGTAGGTTGTGCTGTCGTAGAATCGTTTCATGCGACTGCTCGGCTTGTCCGGCCGTTGCGTCACGCTTCCCGTTATCGGTCAGCGCAGCCAGTTTTCGCCTAAGCTCCTGACAGGCATCGTGCACCGCCGATCCGACCGAGACAGCGGTGTGCGAGCCGTACTGCGGAGGAGCCTGGGGAAATGCCGAATCGCCCAGTTCAACCCGCACCCGACTGGCATCAATGCCCATCGTCTCGGCCGCAATCTGGGTTAGAATGGTATACGTACCGGGACCAACGTCGGCGGCTGCGGTCTGAATCAGCAACGACCCGTCGGCACCCAGCCGTGCCCGCGCTGAAGCCGCTGCCCGGTCTGACTTATAAATACCGGCGCTCATCCCCATTCCGACCAGCCACTCGCCGTCGTGCATCGATCGGGGTGTAGGGTCGCGCTTTTCCCAACCGAACGCACGAGCGCCCTGCTCGTAACAGTCACGCAGGTAATTGCTCGACCACGGTTTCTTACTTTCCGGGTCTGTCTCGGCGAAGTTAGCCCGGCGAAGTGCCAGTGGGTCCATGTTGAGGGCGTAGGCCAACTCATCCATCGCCGATTCGAGCGCAAACGATCCCGTCGTTTCGCCGGGGCCCCGTGCCCAGCAGGGTGTGCTTAGGTCAAGTCCGACCAGCCGGTAGGTGGCGTTGAGGTTCGGACTCTGATACATTGATTTTGTCGGGTGCAGAATCCGTTCGGTGAATTGCTCATACTGCGAGGTCAGTCCGACGGCGTGGTGTGTTATGCCCGTCAGTTTCCCCGCAGCCGTAGCGCCCAGCGCCACCCGTTGTATCGATTCAGGTCGGTAGCCGACCAGGTTGAACACCTGTTCCCGTTTCGCTACCACCTTCACCGGGCGCTTCACCAGTTTTGCCCCCAGCAGCGCAGCCATCTCCGGGGGCCATATCCGCGATGAGCTACCAAATGCCCCCCCTACAAACGGTGAGTGAACACGCACGTTGTCCGGCGACAAGCCAAACAGTTTCTGAATGTCTTTCTTCGCCAGCGATACACCCTGCGTTTTGTTGTAGACCGTTACGGCATTATCGCCTTCCCAGACCGCCGTGGCCGCGTGCGGCTCCATCGTGTTGTGCACGTGAACAGGCGTATGGTACTCCTGTTCGATGCGAACGGCTGCCTGCTTGTACGCATCGGCCACCCCACGGTTGTAATCGTCGGGGCGCTCCGGTGTATAGGCCTTCGTCAGATTGGCCGACAGGTCGGTGGTTGGTTTTTGTACGTCGTAGACCACGTTGACCAGCGAAGCAGCATACGTCGCCTTTTCGAGCGTATCGGCGATGGCGAGCGCCACCGGCTGATTGCTGAACTGAATCTGATCGTCGAAAAATACGCGTAGCTCCTGTCCGGCTACCCGCTTTTCCGCCGGGTCGGTGTCTTTGTAGCCCGGTACGGCCGGTGCGTTTTTGTAGGTCATGATCGCCAGTACACCCGGCAGTTTCTCAGCCGCTCTCGTATCAAACGAACGAATCCGGCCACGGGCAATCGTACTGGTAACGAGCACGCCATACACCAATGCAGGCAGTTCGTATTCAGCCGCGTATTTGGCCCCGCCCGTCACTTTCAGCCGGCCGTCGACCCGGCTCATCGAACGACCAATCTGTTCTTTTCCTGCGGTATGATCCGTTTCCATTGCCTTCGCTTATTTACCATTCCCCCCATCCTGTAAGCCCGGAGTACAGCTGTAACGGTCAGGTAAAGACGATGGTTAACGAAAAGTAGAAAGCGCATCCAACTAACTGTCTGTCAAACCCTTCCCGGGTAACGGTTTACAGCGCATGACCGACTGCCAATAAAAAAAGGTGCCGGAGTTGAACCCCGGCACCCATCAGAATACATGCATCGACTGCTTAGAACGAACTTACCCGCAGCCGGTCGCCGGTTACTGTCTTGCCCGACAGCGAGCTGGTTGCTACCCCTGCGTTCAGAATCGCCGACTTAATCTGCGACGCCGTAGCCGATGTGTTGATCGATTTATACAACGCTACTGCTCCTGTCACGTGTGGTGTCGCCATCGACGTACCACTGTATGCACCGTAAGCCGGCGTTGTACCCGTGTACGGCAGCGTCGACTGGATACCTGAGCCTGGTGCACCGATATCGACTGTTTGTGCGCCATAGTTCGAGAAGCTCGACAGGGCACCCGACGAAGTAATCGATGCAACAGCGATTACGTTGGCATTGCTATAATTCGACGGGTAATTGGCTACAAGATCATTGTTGTCACCGATACCATCAACACCGCCGTTACCAGCAGCCGCTACGAACAGGATTCCTGCGTTGTTGGCACGCCCAATTGCACTTTCCAGCGCCTGCGAATAGCCGCCACCGCCCCACGAGTTGTTACTCGCAACGATATTCAGTCCGTGGCGGGTTTTCATATCGGTCAGGTAATCGATGGCTTTGATAGCCGCTGTCGTCGATCCCCCACTCGACCCCAGAAACTTCAGCGAAATCATTTTCACGTTCCAGCAAACGCCCGCGACGCCTGCGCCGTTGCCGCCACGTGCCCCGATCGTACCGGCTACGTGCGTACCGTGGTCATCGCCGGTTCCGTCGTATACGCTGGCGTCGTTGGCTGCGAAGTCCCAGCCGTTGACATCGTCGATGTAACCGTTTCCGTCGTCGTCACGACCGTTTACGGTTTCGTAGGGGTTCACCCAGGCGTTGGCGCTCAGATCCGCGTGCGTCGTCATGAACCCTTCGTCGATGATACCGACGATCACCGAACTCGACCCGGTTTTGTTGTTGGCCCAGGCCGTTCCGGCTGCCGTACCGAACTGGTTGGCAGGCGACGTAGACGGACCGTACATGCCCCACAGTGATCCGTTGGTGTACAAGGGATCGTTAGACGTGGCCTGGTGGGTGTAGATGAAGTTTGGTTCAGCAAATTCGACACCCGGAAGGCCGTTGAGCAGTGTCAATGCTTCCGCAATGCCTTTCGGCGTTTTTACACGCAGGATACCATCGCTGATACCAGCGTCCTGCATGGTTTTGGTCAGAATCGTCTCGGCAACGGTACCGCCAATCAGATTGAGGATAGGCAGTCGGCTAACGGCACTCAACCCCTTCGTGAATTTGATCAGCACTTCACCCGGCACGTATTGCTCACCGGTTGCCAGACGCGCGCCCGCCGTTGCATTCGCCGGCTTTGGCGTCTCGATATCGAGGTCTGATTTACAATTGCTGACGAGGAAGCCTGTTGCCAGCACGGCCGTTGCCATGCCCAAACGATTCATTACAGATTTCAGCATAACTATTGGTCTTCGAGTTGATTGAGTGTATTTTTAATTGGCATTTAACTTTACAACAATACGATGTTCTGCCTAGTATAGATTCCCGATAGTATTTATTAATTTTTTTACATAATTACATATTTTATGTATCCCATTGATTTACAATAGACTACATCACCTACCGTCCAGTAAATTTTTTGATAAATTTTCCGTCAATACAGAAACAAGTCACTGTTGTTTGGGTATACCGACCATATACAGATCGAACCCGCCCTTGCCACCCGGCCGGTTTGAGGAGAAGATCATCAGTTGATTGCTGAACTGCTGAGGGATACGCGTCAGAATTGGTCGGTACTCATCACTTGCCGAGTTGATCGTCGGGCCGAAATTGATCGGCGCACCCCACTGTTTCCCATCCCACAGGCTGTAATACAAATCGAAGCCACCGTAACCGCCGGGTCTGTTTGACGTAAATACCAGTCGATCGTTATCGATGAACGGGCATTTGTCATCAGCCGACGACGACAGGCTGGCTACCTTCTCAATAGGCGCGCCCGTTATTGTGGGTAACTGGCTCTGAAGCTCCGTTACGCCCATAGCCGGCAGCGTTGCTTTGTAGATAGCAAACGAGCCCGCCCGGTTCGACGTAAAATAGACAGAACGATAAGCCGCATCGAACGTTGGGTAAGCATCATCAGCCGACGAGTTCAGGAACGGTACGGAGACTGGCGCGCTAAACGGCTTGTCGCCAATGGATAACAGCACGCCCGAAGCAGACCTGGGCTGCATCTGATAATTATGCGTCAGATAGATGTCCAGATCACCCGTTCGATCTGATGCAAACAGCATCAGGTATTCACCCCTGTGCGAACTGCCTGACGGATCATTGCGGCTTATGATGTCATGGTCGTAAGAGCGAATGTATGGTCCCAGTTCATTGGCGGTTGAATTGGCAATACTGGTCGCCCAGGTGAGTGGGTTTTGCTCCTCGATAGCACCCAGTCCGCCGTATGGTTGCGTAGTGAACGTAAACTTGCCTTTTCGGAGATCGTAAGCTACCTCCAGCGCTTCGTGAACAAAGTTGAAATCAGCACGGCCACCCCGTTTCGACGAAAAGACCAGTGCGATCACATCACCAGCTACTTTCGACGTTGAATTATAATCGTCGTCGGCTGAGTTGATGTCAGCCAGATTGATTGGGGTTTCAGGAAATATGCCCTCCCTGTAGCCCGGCTCGAACAGGTTGCAACTGCTCACAGCAGTTAGTAGACAGATGAGTATCAGGAAACGATTCATAGTGCTGACGGCTCGTGTTTACGTATGCCTGATGTAGAGCCGATCAACAACCAAACCGTTGGATGTCAGCAAGACACAGCGCGAAATATACCTGATTTCCGTACTTTAGAGTTGGCAAATCGAACGGCTGGTCAGTGCTCCGACGCTGTGGCTCCGCTACGCCGTGTCAGGCCGACTCAATTACACATACATGACTCCCGACGTACTTACTTCTCCTGTTGAACCAGCAAACCGTCAGCGCCTGGATCGTTGGAGTGCGCAGTTACTGCGCCTGTCCAGCCTGCTGCTGGTTACCACGGTATGGATCAGCGCGGCTTTGTTCGGCCTGTACATTCTGGCGTACTATGCGTCGGCGCTTTATCAGGGCGACATGGCTCGCTGGAATCAGGTGCTACCTCGCCTGTACGAGCAGACGACCACCGCAGCCACAACGGGGATCGGGCTGCATTTTGCCGCCGGGGGCATCATTCTGATTCTGGGCAGTATTCAGCTTGTCGATTCGGTACGGACGCGCTTCCCGGCCGTTCACCGCTGGGTTGGTCGCGTGTACGTGGTAGCCTGCGTCATTGCCGCCCTCGGCGGACTGGCGTTTATTCTGATGAAAGGCACGATCGGCGGCTCGGCCATGAACGTCGGGT
Source organism: Spirosoma oryzae (assembly GCF_003002825.1). GTDB lineage: Bacteria > Bacteroidota > Bacteroidia > Cytophagales > Spirosomataceae > Spirosoma > Spirosoma oryzae. Next base: position 93,176 of record NZ_PVTE01000022.1, read on the forward strand.
TCGCCCTGTACGGCTTACTGATGCTGGTGGCCTCCGTCGCGACTTACCGATACGCGGTACTGGGCGACATGGTCAGGCACCGGGCCTGGGCGCTGCGGCTGTACGCACTGGCGATCGGTTCGTGGCTGTACCGGATCGAGTACGGTTTCTGGGTCATGCTCACCGACGGACTGGGTCACACCAAAACGTTCGACGGCTGGTTCGATCGGTTCATGGCGTTTTTCTTTTACCTGCCCAACCTCCTCGTCGTTGAAGTCTTCGTCCGGGCCAGCCACCGTCGGGCAGCCCCCATCGCCCGGATCGCGGGCTCGCTCGTTCTCTTGGCGGCCACGACTTTCCTGATCGTCGGCACGTATTATTTCACGCTGTACTACTGGGGCCCGGCCATCAGCAACTGGATTACAGGGGCTCCGCAGGGGCGGTTGGGGCAGTAAAATAAAGGCGGCTGCCCTGAATTTCTCCAGACCAGCCGCCCTGTTTTTCTAAAAGTAACTGCTTACTTCACCTCGCCGACCATGTCGCCGGGTACGACCCACTGATCGAATTCTTCGGGGGTCAGGTAACCGAGTTGCACAGCTGTTTCCTTCAGGGTCGAGCCGTTTTTATGGGCCGTCTGTGCAATTTCAGCGGCTTTGTAGTAGCCGATTTTGGTGTTCAGCGCCGTAACCAGCATCAGCGACGATTCGACGTGCTTCCTGATATTGGCTTCGATTGGCTCGATGCCTTCCGCGCATTTGTCGTTGAACGATACGCAGACATCACCGATAAGCCGGGCCGAATGCAGGAAGTTGGCAATCATCACCGGCTTGAACACGTTCAGTTCGAAGTGACCGTTCATCCCACCGATGTTGATCGCGACATCGTTGCCCATTACCTGTGCCGCTACCATCGTCATGGCTTCGCACTGCGTTGGGTTTACCTTGCCGGGCATAATGCTCGAACCGGGTTCGTTGTCGGGAATGTGCAGTTCACCGATACCGGCGCGGGGACCCGACGACAGCATGCGAATGTCGTTACCGATTTTCATCAGGCTGGCGGCAACGGTTTTCAGCGCACCATGCGCTTCCACGATCGCGTCGTGGGCGGCCAGGGCTTCAAATTTGTTTTCAGCGGTGATAAACGGCAGTCCCGTCAGATCAGCGATGTGCTTGGCGACGTTCTCCGAATAGCCCGGCGGGGTGTTGATCCCCGTTCCGACGGCCGTACCACCCAGCGCCAGTTCGCTCAGGTGCGGGAGCGTGTTGTTGATTGCCCGCAGACCGTGGTCGAGTTGCGAAACGTAGCCCGAGAACTCCTGCCCGACCGTCAGCGGGGTAGCATCCATGAAGTGCGTCCGACCGATTTTTACGACGTGCATAAACTGCTTTGCCTTGGCATCGAGCGTATCACGCAGCTTTTTGATCCCCGGAATCGTGACGTCGAGCAGGATTTTATAAGCCGCGATGTGCATGGCCGTCGGGAACGTATCGTTGCTCGACTGCGACTTGTTAACGTCGTCGTTGGGGTGCAGAAACTTCTTCTCGTCGGTGAGTTGCCCACCCTGTAACACATGACCCCGGTAGGCGATTACCTCGTTGACGTTCATGTTCGACTGCGTACCCGAACCCGTCTGCCAGATCACCAGCGGAAACTGATCGTCGAGTTTGCCGGCCAGAATTTCGTCGGCAGCCCGGCCGATCAGGTCGCTTTTCTCCTGTGACAATACACCCGCGTCGAGGTTGGTCAGCGCAGCGGCTTTTTTCAGGTAAGCAAAGGCTTCGATGATTGGCTTCGGCATCTTGTCGGTATCCCGCGCAATCTTGAAGTTTTCAATCGAGCGCTGGGTTTGAGCGCCCCAATAGACATCGGCCGGTACCTGTACCTGCCCCATCGTATCTTTTTCGATGCGATACTCCATGTGGTTAATGAGCGATTTAGCGATTGAGTAAGTGAGTGAATGTTTCGTGTAAGCTTATTCGCTCATTCACTCCTTCACTCATTGAGTAAGTCGTAAAGGTAAAAGCCAATGAAATAGCGTTAAAATGAATTAGTGAATTTGTGCATTTACCGTAGTTCGACAGCATCGATTCGACTCAACAGGATCAACCTATCTGCTACTATTTCACTGCGTTCTTCGTCACCTGGCCGTTACCCAACAATTGTTTCAATTCTTCAACGGGTATTGCCTTGTCACGATTCATATGGATGAGCGCATGGCAATTGGCACAAACCACTGCCAAGTCGCTGAGTTTCGTGATGACAGACAGGTCGCTCAAAGCCAGTTGGTTGCGGTGGTGAACTTGCAGCGCCCGAACGCCCTGTCCATTCAGCAGTTTGGAAAAATCAACTTCGCATGCTTCACAAACGCCCTTCGATCGATTGAGTGCCTGGTTGCGTAATCGACGGTCCCGCGTTCGCGTATAGCTCGTCTGTTCACGAAGCAGCCCTTCCATTGCCGATACCTCTTCGGGCACTTCTTCCTCTACAACCGATTTGCCCGTTCGATATGCTGCCAATCCTTCTTCCGCAACTGATAATGATTCAGTCTCGTCGGATACATTGTCGTCGAGCAAGTCGCGAATCCAGTCGGGTAAGGAAACGTTTCGGATTGTCCAAGCACCTGCCCAATTCAGATTGGCTTCGTCAAAAGCCTCTTTTATGATCGTAAGGGTAGTTTCTTTCACCAATCCGACATCGACGCGCCAGACATAGGCGGCCGGTTTTCCCGGCCAGGAACGGGGTTCTGCGGGTTGGTACTGTCCACTTAGGGCTTCGGCTATAACAGCCAGGTCCGTATTGGCGGCACGCGTCGGAACGACGATGACCAATTCGAAATCGTTGTCCAGTGAGTGATTGAAGACATCGCTGCATCGGTTTTTTTCGACGGCCAGCATGTCGGGTTTGTTATCGTAGCGGTGAATTAGCGCTTTGACCATAAAAATACTAGTGTTGACTAACGTGAATTACGGATAATTGACCTAACAAATTCCCTACGAGTACCTTCGAACAAGCTTCGTCAATAACAGGACAAAAAGACTCATAATGCTTCCCCGTGACAACCTGCAAGTAATAAAATAGGCATTTTATATCGTTGTTTCATTGGGCATAGATGGATAGGAAACGCAGGTGACTACGTAGATCAGGGTCTGACGGAGGATTTTTGAAGTACCATTCTGTATGTATTTTATGGCTTATGTAGTCCTTTGAAGCACCTAGTCAATCAGTTAGAACGCTCATTATAAATCGTTTCACATGAAATTACCGATGTCCCAGCGGCACTGTTCGTCACCGAATCAGCGCGGTAAGGACTGATAACCTTATTGGGAAAAGCCTAATGACATGACAAAAGAGAAGGAGTAGCCTTGTAGGGGTAATTTTGGGTCGCCAAACTCAAACCACCCCCAGACACTCCTTCCATGCAAAGT
>NZ_PVTE01000023.1 GCF_003002825.1 Spirosoma oryzae
ATCTTCTTCGGCCAGTTGGCTATATCTGGCCAACAGCCAGATCATGTTACAGCGTATCGAAGATCATTACCAAACTTAATTCCCCAACACGTTCTAACCTTTCGAAAACATCTTTAACACTAATAGCATCGTTTACGGCATTCTCTAACTTATGCTTTTTATAATAATCATCATTACCAATTACTAGTGCCAGAGTCTTCATAAAAAAATACAGTATACACTTTTCACCACATTGAGAAAGTTCGCGTTTCGTGTCTCTGTTCTACACAGACACGAAACGCGAACTACGAACCACAAACCGAGATTTACGCTTCCAGTGCGGCTACGCCGGGGAGGGTTTTGCCTTCCATGAATTCGAGCAGTGCACCACCACCCGTCGAGACGTAGCTGACGCGGTCGCCGTAGCCAGCCTGATTGACGGCCGACGCCGAATCACCACCGCCGATGAGCGAGAACGCGCCATTTTTTTCCGTCGCTTCTACCACCGCTTCAGCAATGGCGTTGGTCCCGTGGGCGAAGTTCTCGAACTCGAATACACCCATCGGGCCGTTCCACAGAATCGTCTTCGATTTCAGTACGACGTCCGTGAACAGCTTGATTGTTTCGGGGCCAATGTCGAGCCCTTCCCAACCGTCCGGAATTTGACCCGTAGCGACCGTTTGCCGGTTCGCATTGTTCGAGAAGTCGTCGGCACATACGTTGTCGACGGGCATGTAGATCGTTACACCTTTTGCTTTGGCTTTCTCCAGCAGTTCGAGCGCCAGATCCTGCTTGTCGGCTTCGAGCAGCGACTTACCGATCTTTCCACCTTGGGCTTTGGTGAACGTATAGGTCATACCGCCACCGATAATGAGGTTATCGACTTTGTCGAGCAGTTTCTCAATGATCAGGATTTTGTCGGAGATTTTGGCTCCGCCCATGATCGCCGTGAATGGGCGTTCAGCGTTTTCCAGAATCTTCTTAGCGTTGTCGAGTTCGGCCTGCATAACGTAGCCCGATACGCGGTCGGTGAAGAACTGCCCCATCACGGCGGTGCTGGCGTGGGCGCGGTGTGCCGTTCCGAACGCGTCGTTTACCCATACGTCGCCCAGTTTCGACAGCTTTTCCGCGAAGTCTTTATCGCCCTTCTCTTCTTCTTTGTAGAACCGGAGGTTTTCGAGCAGCAGGATTTCGCCGGGTTGCAGCGCAGCCGCCTGATCGACAGCCGATTGACCAATCGCATCATCGGCGAACTTTACGGGCCGACCGAACGCTTTTTCCAGCGCCGGGATGATGTGCTTCAGCGAATATTTTTCTTCGGGACCACCTTTCGGCCGGCCCAGGTGCGACATCAGGATAGCCGAACCACCATCGTTAACGATCTTCATCACCGTTGGGATGGTGGCTTTGATACGCGTATCGTCGGTGATGGTATACGCTTTGTCGAGAGGGACGTTGAAATCGACCCGAACCAGGGCTTTTTTGCCCGCGAAATTGTAGGTATCTACGGTTTTCATGCGAGGGGTATCGTCATGTTGGTTTACGGGTCAAACTTAGTCGTTTTATAGACAGGATGACAGGATTGGCAGGATTTGATGGCGTACCACCACCGAATACACTGCTAATGGCCACCGCCTGTGTGGGGTTACAGTTGGCTACGGTGGGAAGCCATTCGGTCGAAGAAATTCGGTCAATCCCGTAATCCTGTCAATACAATCCCTGTTCCGGTGTATTTTTGCGCATGAATTGGTATGAAGACGAGGTTGGGCAGCTTGACAAAAAACTCCGCAACAGCTCACCCAATAGTGTAATTTTCTACGGTAGCTCTACCGTTCGGCTCTGGACAGGACTAGAGCAGGATTTTCCCGACGTAAAACCCATCAATGCCGGTTTCGGCGGCTCGACGCTGGCGGCCTGTGCCTGGTTTTTTGAGCGGCTCATCGTTCCCGCCAGGCCCCGTACGCTGGTTCTTTACGCAGGCGACAACGATCTTGGCGACAATCGGCATCCCGAAGAGGTTTACCTCTCGTTTTGTGCCCTGGCGGCCAAGATTCAGCGCGACCTGCCCGATACCGACGTCACCTTTGTGTCGATCAAACCAAGCCCGTCGCGCTGGCACATCGTCGAGCAGATTCGGGCGGCCAACCGATACATCGAAAACGAAATCAAACGCCTGCCCCGCTTCTCGTTTGTCGATCTGACCCAGGTCATGCTGACACCTGACGGGAAGCCACGCAAGGAATTATACCAGGCCGACGGTCTGCACATGAATGCGGACGGCTACGCGCTCTGGTGTCGTGAGTTGACAGCCCGCGTACCGGATCTGACGCAACCGACGGAGGTCGATAATTTCATAAAATCGTAATCTACCAAGCCGAAAAAAATGTAGACATTCGTTTTACCATCATCGGCCGCGTATGCATCGTAACTACCAAAAATGGTTTAGTCCCCACCTGCAACGGGATATGGAGTTACTTGTCTTCGGACACGGTGGCACGCCCGTGCTGGTGTTCCCGGCGCGTCGGGGGCGCTTCTACGACTACGAAGACTGGGGCCTGGTCGAAGCTTTAGGCGACAAGATCGAAAACGGCTGGCTCCAACTGTTCTGTGTCGACAGTATCGACGCCGATGGCCTGTACAGCCGCCGGGTTCCACCCAATGAACGCGTTCAGCGACACGAGCAGTACGAGCGTTACATTCTGGAGGAAGTGGTGCCGTTCATGCACTGTACCAATCCGGAGCCGTTCCGAATGGTTCATGGCTGTAGTTTCGGGGCTTACCACGCCGTTAACATTGCGCTGCGGCATCCGCATCTGTTCAATAAGGTGGTGGCCCTGAGCGGTCGGTACGATCTGTCGGTGCCGGTGGCCGAGTTCCGGGATCTGTTCGACGGCTACTACGACGAAACCATCTACTTCCACACGCCCAATCATTTTCTGCCCAACATTCACGAGGAGCACGCACTGGCCGACCTGCGCCGGATGCAACTCGTACTGACGATTGGCGAAGAAGATCCCTTTCTGGAGAGCACTAAAGCACTGAGTCAGGCGCTACAGATGAAACAGGTCGATCATGAACTTCACTACTGGCAGGGTCGCGCGCATCAGGCAACCGACTGGCGTAAAATGGTGCAGTTGTATCTTTAGTTTGACGTTCGAGGGTTAACGTTTAAAGTTCACCGTTGCCGGAAAGACAAACACCGGGCTGAAGTCCGGCGCAGGACAATGAGTATCTTACTCACTATTGCGCCGGACTTCAGCCCGGTGTTTTATTTTGTACTTGCTATACCGCTACGGCGGGGGTGCCCCGGCTGATCGCCAGCAGGGCGTCGCGACCAGAATTCCAGCGATGCGACACGTTAGCTTCACGGACGGTTTCGGGCGAGCGGGCAATGTCGGCCTGCACGTAGTAGTCGGTCATGCGCTCGGTCATGCGGCTAACAATAGCTTCCGTGCTACCCGATACCAGCAGTTCAGGCGTTTCAGCGGCCAGTTGAATCAGGGCACCGGCGATGGCGTACGTGTAGAACGCGCAGTCGATATCCTGATGCCGAACGGGAACACCGTCGTGCAGCCGCTGCAATTTCACACCCGCATCTTCGAGCCGGTCCGAAGCAAGCGCTTCGCCTTCGGGTTGCGGAAACACAGCATCAACTTTCCGCTTGAACGAATGCCACCAGGGTGGTGTACCGCCCGGATTCAGCGTGTCGCAGAACAGAATGCGCTGCGGCTTATCCGGTTGCGACGCGTGAACCAGCAACAGAGCAGCCCCCAGATGCCGGTCGTCGGCAGCATGACGGGTTTGGATGATGAAGCAATGCAGTTGATCGTCACCGTCGGCCTGCAACTGCGTTGCCTGGGCTTTAACCCGTTCCATTGCTTCGGTCATGTACGCCTTCGTGATGACGTGAACCGGCAGGGATGTCTGTGCCGACGCCTGCGCGTTGAGCTTCTGACCCAACAGCGCCAGTGCCGTCGGATCGGAACGGCGGGTACCAAAGTAGTAGCCAATATCTTCACGACCTTCACCGGGAGGCAGGTCCGCCAGTCCGATCGAGTCGCCGTAATCACCCTGCCGACTGGCCGGACTATACCGGAATGGCACTTCAAGATGCTCGCGGTGAGCTGCCAGGTTATAGATACGTCGTTCAAAACGGGCCAGCAGCGGCTCGTAATGATCGCCTTCGAGAAAAACGTCGCCAATGGGGCGCAGCAGATGCCGGGCAATGGCGTCGTTACGGAGCAGTAGCTCCAGTGCGTCGTCGTGATGGTGTTTGAAAAATTGCCGAAGCGCTCCCTGCTCGACAAATTCTTCGGAATCGGCCAGTGCATCCGGGCTACGGTCGATGCCCGGTACAGTGCCTTGCGCGATCCAGTCGCGCAGGTACTGCTTTACGGTTTTGTCAAAGGCCAGATTAGCGGCTTCAGCCTGCTCACGGCTGTACGACTGCTGATCGTTCACCGGGCTGATGGCGGGCAAAATCTGGTCGGTTCCAAGGGGGTTCAGTACGCCCATGCTCAACTGCTGGGCAACAGTAAGACAAATAGTGAATGCGCTCTCCGGCATTGATCGGGTTGATGAGAAATAAGGTTATAACACCCCACAGCCGTGTGCTACGGAGTTTACAGTAAACAGTACAAGTGGTGACAGAAGTCGGTGAAAACCGACCCAAGAAGAGCTGGACGCAAAACCGCCATGAAACTACACAAATTTTTACGCTTCCCAGCGGTTAATTCGGCGTTTCACACAAAAATAACAACGATTCTTTGGCAATCGTTCGATTGTTTTCAGCGACTTAGTTGGGCATGAATCTAGTACGATTCGCCCGCGCCACCGCCACCCAGTTTTCCACCACCAAAACGGATGCCGGGCTGGTCGGTTGGGGGCATAGTCTGGCTGGTTTGCAGAGCCGCCAGCACGGTCGGGACGGGGCCAGTTATGTCGTTGCTGTCGTCGTCGGGAGCGTCGGTAAAGCCGTTGGCGGGGGTACGCAGGTGTCGGATGCCCAGAACCGCCAGCCCGATCAGGATAAATCCGCCCAGGGTCAGGGCGGCATTGGTTGGCACGAGGTGCCAGTAGCTATGCAGCGTCGCGAAGGCCCCGGTCAGCCCCGTCAGACCCAGAATGAGCAGCATACGGTCGCGTCGGGTTGTGCCGAGCCACAGGTAAAACAGGGGCAGGCTAAACGTCAGCACCCAGAACAGGCCCGGCAAGGCCAGTGTTCCCGGCGCACGCAGAGGTTGATTTTGTAAATCATCGAGTTGCCGTACCGAGTCAGCCAGTACCCCATTGAGTTCGCGAACGACGTAGTAATTGCTACTGCCAAGCACCATCGACAGGCCCATCCATTGACCAAGGTGTAATCCGTCGAGGTAGTACGTTGTCTTTTCAAGCCGTAACAGCCAGGTCGATACAGCGTACAGGGCTAATGACGCCAGCATCAGCGTGTACGGCAACAGGCCCCGACCGGTATCAGTGTGCAGGGTTAAGTCGTAAATCAGTGCATAGAACGTCAGCACCGCCAGCAGGGCGATGAGTGTATCGCCGTAGTACCAGAAAACAAGCAGGAGCAGCGGCAGTGTGAGCAGACAGTGTGTACTGAGCGATATGCCCTCCGGGATAAACTGATTCAACCCAAAGGCAACGAAGCCCGTTGCGAGCACGACAAAGGCATTATCGACTCCGTTACGGTATAGCTTGCGCTTATTGATCAGCACGGCTCCGACAACACCCACGGCTACCCCAAACCCGGCATTGACCAGCCCATATACCAGTCGATCGTTTTCGATCGCCGATGCGAACGGCAGAACCAGCAGGTACACGGCCAGAATAACGACAGTCGTGAACAGAAACAGACCAATTTCAAGGAAGCTGTTGGTTTGCAGAAAACCGACCGAATACGTTGCCTGAACCGTTGCCTGCTGCGCGTCGGTCAGCAAGCCTTGTCGATGCCAGCGGTCGGCCTGTTGCAATACATCCCGATTACGAATCCATGTCTGGTTATAGGCTCTATTCATACGCCGTTGGCCGGCTCCGGCTTACTGGGAAAAGATACTTCGTTACGGCCAGAAAGAAGGCCGCCACGTTGATGGTTGTCGTGGTAATGAGTGCGACCATCACCGTGTCCGACAGTTCGAAGTTGAGCGCTTTAACGCCCCGGCATACGACCACAGCGAAAATACCGAGTAACCACAGCGCCACCATCCAGAAAATGTAACGGGCAAACGTCCGGCGTTCGTGCGTATCCTGCCGGTAACTTTCCAGTCGGGCCTGCTCCATCTCCTGCGTCAGGTTGGCGGCCGTTTTCGGATCGGGATTGGCTAATTGCTGGTTGAAAACCCGCGCAGCCTGTTGTGTAAATCCTGACGGTATCGATTCGTCCATCGCGCGTAAGCAGGCCGATTAGTTGGTAGCGGTAGCCTTCGGTAAAAACGTCTCGCTGAAATAGCGTTTCATCAATTCGTTGCTGATGGGCGCATTGTAGTTCGTTTTACCACCAGCGTTCTGAAACGCCTGATCCCAGGGAGAGTCTTTCAGATGTGTCCAGTTCGACAGCTTGATCGGATCGATGTTTTTGGTAATGTTCCAGACCGCACTCAGCAAATCGAGCGTCATTTTGTCGGGTTCGATATCGCCCGATGGCTGGGGTTTGGTAATTGGCCGACTACCCCACTCTTTAAATTTGTGGTACACCGATTCGACAACGGGACCATATTGCCAGGCTTCCACGTTCTCCCGGATCAACGGTTTACCCGTCAGCGCCAGGTTCATGCCGTTGGCAAAGTACAACACTTTCTGAAGCTTCATGGGCGACAGTGGCGCGTCGTTGAGAATACCCAGATTGATGAAGTAATTCGCTATATAAATCGCGTCAAACATAATTCTTCTGATTAGTCACGCAGTCGCTACATGGTCAAGTAACGCGTACCGATCCGGTTTTGTGCGCCACCTGTTAACAACCCGACCGAAGCGACAAATTACCGCTTTCCCGTAACAATTAAAACTCCGCTTCGCACATAAACCTAAACGATCTTGGAGACCTTTTAGGTTTGCTTTTTAGTTCATTACCAAACAGATATCCCCCTTTCGCTACGCTGTCTGCCGACTACCGGTCAGTTGGCGAATCAGGTAGGCGATCAACGCGATTCCCGTCAGGATGAAATACCAGTAATACCAGCCATCACCCCAGTTGGTCGGGTGGAAGTAGGTAAAAAACAGGAACGTTAGCCCGATGTAGCCATAAACGGTAGCCATCAGCAGAAATAAAAACGAGCCGGCAACCCGGTCAGGTTTAGTACGTCGTTCGTAGCGGGCGTACAGGTCAAACCCCACACAGGTAACAAGCAGGGCCAGTGCATAAAGCAGCCGCTGTTCCCGGAAATTGAACAGTCCACCTAGCAACGCAATCAACAGCAGATTACCTGCGGTAGTTAGGTATGTGTACGTGAAATGCGCTTTGATCGACCGTCGTTCGAGTGCCAGCGCCACCCCGATCAGCAGCAGCGACAGGCCAATCGCCGATAGTACGGTCGGTTGCGCGAAGAAATTGGTTTTCAGGTACAGGTTCAGCGGCCGGACCGTTACGCCTACCCACGAAATCAACGCCACCAGCGCGATCGCCAGAACGCCCCGGTGATCGAACCGGTACGCCAGCGGCAGAAACAGCAGCGCGGGCAACAGCGTCGCCAGACCGTAGCGGGTACCGAAAAGGGTGTATTGGTATTGCGCGTAGCCTTCCAGCGTCAGAAACAGCAAACAAAACAGCAGCAGCGCATAGTCGGTAAAAGCGGCCCGATCTGTGACCATTGTCGTCGACCAGACCGGTCGGTTCAGCCAGGCGTAGACCAGAGAGGCAACGCACCCGGCAATCATAGCCAGCAGCAGTGATCCATGCCCGATCTGATCGAAATTAGCGTAGATCAGGTAACCCAGCCCCGCACTTAGCGCCGTAATACCGACGTAGAGCATCGACCGCAGTTCCCAGTGAATCGACACCGGCTTTTTCTGCTCATAGTCAGCGAGTAACGATTGCTGTTCGGGCGACAAAATACCCTGCTTGCCCAGTTCGTTCAATACCTTTTCGGGGGACATATCAGGCTTTTTTTTTGTTCTTATCATAGCCCCACTACCTCACGACCGGGGATACTTTATCCAGTTTACTCAACGCTGAATGCCGTGAGCATTCGAACCACTGACTGCATGGTTGGACGCCAGAAAGTTATCCTGACCCCTCGGTATTACCTCGACAACTTCCGCTATGTGCTGGACTTTGTCAAGCGGCTGTATGGTACGCTGTTGAACGACGCCGAGTGGACGTTTATTCATCAATTTGAGGCCCTGGGGCTCGACGCACAGAGCCTGTACGTGCGGCTCAGCAACCGTAAAGGACTCTTTTTCCGACTCAATAAACTAAACTACGCCGAAATAATTGACTTGCCGGGGGCGGCCGACGCCCTGCAAACGGCGGGCTTTATCGACCGACTGTCGGCCCACCACGAAGCCATGGGTGAAGCCGCCCTGAGCGTATTTACAAAACCTGAACTGCTGGAATTGCTACCGTTTGAACCGGAGGAACTGCGTCAGCTGGGCAAGGAGAAAAAGGAAGCGGTGATGCAGTATGCCCTGCAGGAGCTTAATTTCGGCGAGATCGTCACGGCGCTGTCGACCCGCGAGTCGGTGGTAAAACTCAACTTCGAGGCCGAAGACATGATGCTTAAATACTTGTTCTTCGGCAACCGGGGCGGCAACATGACCGAGTTTGTGATACGGGATCTGGGCATGATCAACTTCGAGCAGTACGACGAAAGTCAGATGACGGCCCGCTTTCGTACGCGCAAGGAGGTGGAAGACAAACTACTGATTTCGCTGACGAGTGAATCGTTCTACGAGCAGAAGGAAGCGGAACGCCCTGCCGAAGACATTTACAACTGGTTTCTGAACTGGAACGAGACCCGCCCTGAACTCAGTGACATCGCGATTCCTGGCTATCAGAAGCTGGTGTGTCGTGTTGGGGCGCACCTCGAACGGCAAAAACTCCCCGATCAGGCGCTGGCCGTCTACGAACTGTCTGACCGGGTACCGGCCCGCGAACGCCGGGTGCGGCTGCTGTTTAAAAACGGCTCGACGGAAGAAGCGCTGGCGCTGTGCGACGAAATCGCCGTGGCTCCGCTTAATGCCGACGAACGGTATTTTGCCAATGACTTCCGGGATAAGATACTGGGCCTAAGCGAGAAAAAGCGTACCCGCAAAGCCACCACGCGCTTTCTGTCCGATGCCGAAAGCGTATCGATTCCGGCGGCTTACCGGCATCATGTAGAAGAAGGGGTTATGAACTATTACTTCGAGCAGGGTTACGATGCGGCTTTCACCGAGAACTACCCATGGCGGGGTCTGTTCGGGCTGGTGTTCTGGGACATTATCTACGACGCCAACGTGTCGGCCATTCACCACCCGCTGCAACGCGCCCCGTCGGATTTTTACCTGCCCGAGTTTTACCGGAAGCGCGAAGACCTGCTGAAGAAGCGGCTGGCGGAGCTGACAACAAAAGACGACTGGCGACGCCATACCGGCCGGACGTTTAACGCCAAATACGGCATCACCAACGTGCTGGTCGACTGGTCGGACGAGCTGATGAAGCTGGTGCTGCGGTTCATCGATGTGCTGGACGTTGAACAGCTCCGGCTGATTCTGCTCGAAATGGCCCGCAACGTTCGGGAGCATACGCGCGGCTTCCCCGACCTGCTGATCTGGACCGACGACGGGCAGTATTCGTTCGTTGAAGTAAAGTCCCCGACCGACCATCTGGGGCCACAGCAGTTGCACTGGCTTGAATTTTTCCAGACCATCGGCGTACACGGCAAAGTCAACCGGGTGATCTGGGAAGCCGTATAACCGTATAGCCTGGACGCAGATCGTAGCCTGGACCGGTCCGCCGGCGCGGGTCCACGTCCGGGTGCCCGACAGGGCAATTGTGGCAGGCGGCAGCTTTGTTGGCCGCTACCGCGTTCACCAGACGTGGACCGGTCCGTCGGCACGGGTCTGGGCTACAGAGTGCCCGTTAGGGCAACTGCTTACAGTGGATGCGAACAGGCCGCTTCGCGCCCACCCGGACCAGGAGGTCCAGGCTACACAACCGCTACTCTTTCTTCGGTTGAAGCGTTCCCCGCGCCATGATCGTTGGTTTGTCCTCAGCAGTGGTGTAGTGCAGTAAGGTCGCCACAGGTAAAGACGCCTGCGGGTTTTTCACGACCACCAGCCGGTATGACTGCTTGCCGACAATCAGGTTTTGATACGACAGCTGCGGGCTGGGCGTCTGCGGCAAACTCCAGTTGGCAATCGGCTCCTTTGTGACGACAGCAATAGCTTCGTCGGACAAACCGGCTACGGTCGTGTCGGGCGTAAATGTTTTACTCGTTATCCCCTCAATCAGTTTGACAAGCGCCGGGGAAGCCATTTTGGTTTGGGCATAGGCAGTGCTGGTCAGCAACATACCCAGCAGAAGCAGGAGACGGTTCATAACGTGAGCAGATGGTTTAAAGAGTTCTTAAAAACGAACCGCTCTTGTTACGAATAGTTTACCGCCGACGATTTCGGATAATCGTTCCCAATGCTGCTGTCAACGCTGACCGGCGTAGGTTTTCGGGTTGGTAGCCGCTGGTGACCAGTGCGTCAGGAACTCAGCGACCAGCTTCGGGCTATGCCCTTTCCCCTCTTCCAGGTATGCTGAGTTTTGCGTGTGAATCCGGTTGCCTTTCTCATCGAGTACGACGAATACCGGGAAGCCAAAGCGCTGCGGATAGCCTAGTTGTGCCAGCGTTGCTTCGTTCTTGTTTTCGGGACTGTAGTTGACATGCACAACCTCGTAATTCCGGCGCAACAGCTGACTAAGCGTAGAATCCGTCGTGGTCAGGGTGTTGAAGCGAATGCACCAGATACACCAGTTTCCGCCCAGTTGCAGCAGCACGTGCTTCCCCTCCTTTCGCGCTTTGGCAACGGCATTTTTGATATCCTGCTGCGCATCGGCCTGCGGATTATAAATGTGTGGAGCAGCTTTCGCCGTTTCCTGCGCCCGAATGGTTGTTAGGGATGCGGTTAGCAGGCCCGCGATCAGCAGTAGTCGTTTCATGGTTGTATCTGGTAAGGATTAGTAACCCTGCAAGTTAATATCAGACGAGGGGAGCATCTCCACACGTTTGCCCATCTTTTTCTGAATAACCTTGAAGTGATGCTCGTCGTCGGGCGTAATCAGTGAGATTGCTTCGCCCTGGGCATCGGCGCGTCCCGTCCGACCAATGCGATGCACATAATCTTTGGGGGAACGAGGCAGTTCGAAGTTAATCACGTGCGGTAAGCCCTGAATATCAATCCCTCTGGCGATCAGATCGGTAGCCACCAGCACGGTAAGCTTACCATTCTTGAACCGACTCAGCGCATCAGTGCGCGCACCCTGACTTTTATCGCCGTGGATGGCGGCTGCCTGAATACCATTTTTGGTCAGTTTCACCACCAGATTATCGGCCGTGCGGGTCGAGGACACAAACACCAATACCTGCTGCATGGCGTCGTGCTTAATCAGGTAGCGCAGCAGCGGCCCTTTCCGCTCGGCATCGACCCGGTACGCCCGTTGCTGAATCTGGTCAATCGACTGCTCCGGCTCGGCAATGTCGATCAGGATGGGAGCGCGCAACAGATTGTCGCGAATGTCCTGTATGGCGTCACCCAGCGTAGCCGAAAACAGCAGCGTCTGCCGTTGCTGGGGCACCTGCGCCAGCACCTGATTCATTTCCTCGGCAAACCCCAGGTCGAGCATTTTGTCGGCTTCATCGAGCACCAGCGTATCGATGGTCGACAGATCGGCCGCGTTCTGGTCAATCAGATCGAGCAGACGACCCGGTGTCGCCACGACGATTTCCGCATTTCGCAGGGCAATCATCTGCGGATTAGCGGATACGCCCCCAAACACCGCCACCGTTTGCAAGGGCGTTTTCAGGTACTCCCCGAACGTTTGAAAGACCTCGGCCACCTGCACGGCCAGTTCACGGGTCGGGACCAGCACCAGTACCCGCATACTACGCCGACCGGCTCCTTTCCGTCCCGCGAAGCGTTGCAGAATCGGCAGCGCGAAACTGGCCGTTTTCCCGGAGCCGGTTTTGGCAATACCCAGTATGTCGCGACCGGTTAGTATGGCCGGGATGGCCTGCTGCTGGATCGGATAGGGTTGGGTATAACCCTGCTCGGCAACGGCGTCGACCAGCGTTTGCGAAAGGCCGAGGGCGGCAAATGATGAAGTGGTTGTCAAGTAAAATACCAGTTTAGTCCCGACGAATTCCTGCCGTCCCTCCTTCGCGGAAGGGATATACATTCGTCGGGTGGGTTGTAGGGCTTACAACGGATATACGGTCAAAACGTGCGTTTTCGTCCAGCCGATTCGAAAAAACGTCGCATCAATACTACCGTCATTCAGCCACATAAATCGGGCGTTCGCCGGTTATTTTTTCAGACTCAGGCGGTATTAACCGTATTTTTATCCAGCAATCACCTGAATAACACCGATTCAACAAATGAAACCTAAACCCTTACCGTTTAAACTCTGGGTGTGGCTGTTCCCGGCCCTGCTGACAGCCCCGGCCCTGCTGGCGCAGGACGCACCCACCTACCAGACGCCCCCCAAAGCACTGGCCGATCTGGTCACCGTGCCGCCGACACCGACAATCAGCGTATCGGACAAGGGCGACGTCATGTTGATTCTGGAACAGGCCGGTGCGCCCGACATCGCGGAGCTAGCTCAGCCCGAACTCAAGCTGGCCGGTCTGCGGCTCAACCCCGCCAACAACGGCCCCAGCCGAATGCGTTATATCACGGGCCTGAAGCTGAAAAAAGTATCGGGCACGAAAGAGGAACAGGCGCTGACGGGTCTGCCCGCCAAGCCGCTCATCAGCTACATACAATGGTCGCCCGACTACAGTAAAATCGCCTTCGCGCAGTCGACCGACGAGCATATCGAACTGTACGTGGCCGATGTCGCAACGGGCAAGGCCCAGCGCGTAGGAACGGCTTACCTGAACGCTACCCTCGGCACGCCTTACCATTGGCTGTCGGATAGTAAAGGACTGATCGCCCGCATCGTACCAACGGGTCGGGGAGCGGCACCGGAAGTAAGCCGTGTCCCGGTCGGACCAACGACGCAGGAGAACGTAGGCGGTAAGCGCGGACAAGCCCCAACCTATCAGGATCTGCTCAAAAGCCCATCCGACGAGAAACAGTTTGCCTATTACACGACGGCGCAGGTGGTTCGGATCGGTCTTGACGGGCAAACGACCAACATCGGCCCCGCCGGTATCATCGCATCGGCTGACCCATCGCCGGATGGGAAGTACGTGATGATCGAGACCGTGCACACGCCGTTTTCGTACCTCGTCCCCGTCAGTCGGTTTCCGCTGCGCACGGAGGTCTTCGCCGTAAGCGGTACGCTGGTCAAGCTGCTGAACGATGGTCCGTTGCAGGAAAGCGTCCCGTACAGTGCCGACGGTGCCCCCACCGGTCCCCGCAACTACAACTGGCGGGCCGACGCCCCCGCGTCGGTATACTATACTGAAGCGCAGGACAAAGGCGACCCAAAAGTAAAGGCCGACATTCGCGACAAAGTGTATCTGGTCGACGCGCCGTTTAGTGGTCAACCCAAAGAAATTTACGCAGCTCAGTACCGCTTCGGTGGTTTCGACTGGGGCAACGCCACGATGGCACTGGCCAGCGAACGTTGGTGGCAGAACCGCAAGAGTCTGGTCAAAACCGTCGACCCGACCAACTGGCAAACGGCCGTGCTATTCGACCGGTCGTACGAAGATCGGTACAGCAATCCTGGTCAGCCCGACATGCGGCACAATCAGTATGGGTACGAAGTACTGAATATGCTGCCCAACAACGAGATTCTGATGCTGAACGCACAGGGTTCATCGCCCGAGGGTGACCGACCCTTCGTCAGCCTGCTGAACCTGAAGACCAAGAAAACGACGGAGCTGTGGCGGTCGCAGGCTCCCTACTTCGAGCGGCCCGTGGCGGTGCTCAACGCGGCCAAACGGTCGGTACTCGTTACCCGCGAAACGCCCGACGAAAGCCCGAACTACTACGTGACTAACCTGCTGACGAAAGGCAAGAAAGCGGCCGCTCCGGTGCAGGTGACGTTCTTTCCCCACCCTTATCCGCAGCTCAAAGGCATTCAGAAACAGCAGCTTCGGTACAAGCGCGCCGATGGTGTCGACCTGACGGCAACGCTCTACCTGCCGGCTGGCTATAAGAAAGAACAGGGGCCGCTACCAACCTTCCTGTGGGCTTATCCAGCCGAATTCAAGAGCAAAGATGCCGCCAGCCAGGTGTCGGGTTCGCCCTATCAGTTCAACCGCATCAGCTACTGGGGAGCCGCAGCCTTCGTGACAATGGGCTACGCTATTCTCGATAACGCCAGTATTCCCATCGTGGGTGAAGGCGACAAAGAACCCAACGATACCTACGTCCAACAGCTGGTGTCGAGTGCTAAAGCGGCTATAGACGAGGGCGTCCGGCTGGGCGTCGTTGATTCGAGTCGCGTTGGGGTCGGTGGTCACTCCTACGGCGCTTTCATGACGGCTAACCTACTGACGCACAGCAAGCTGTTCAAAGCCGGTATCGCGCGGAGTGGTGCCTACAACCGGACGCTGACGCCGTTTGGCTTCCAGAACGAGCAGCGTACCTACTGGCAGGCACCCGACGTGTACAACACGATGTCGCCTTTCCAGAACGCCGACAAAGTGAAAACGCCCATCCTGCTGGTACACGGCGAAGCCGACAACAACACGGGTACGTTCCCGATTCAGTCGGAGCGGTATTACAATGCGTTGAAAAGCTTCGGCGTCTCGACCCGACTGGTGTTGCTACCATACGAAAGCCACGGGTATACCGCGAAAGAATCGCTGCTGCACATGCTGTCAGAAATGAACGGCTGGCTTGACAAATACGTCAAGAACCCCACCGCGACGGCTACCAAAACTGGTGGTCAACCCGCTAAAATGGGTGGTGGCAACTAAGAGAAAAACAACCCCTAACCCTTCGACCGGCCCCTCTCTCCTTCAGGAAGAGGGGCTTTTTTTGTAACCTGTGTAGCCCAGACCGGGACCGGGCCGCCGGAGCGGGTCCTGGCTACATAGTTGCGGCCCCAAAACTGTCACCTCGAGCAAGTGTAGCCTGGACGTCCACGTCCGGGTGCCCGTCAGGGCAACTACGCTGGCGGCAGCTATTTGGTCGCTCCGCGCCCACCCGGACCTGGAGGTCCAGACTACGATATAGGCTACGCTACGCGCCAGCCCCTTCACCCGATACGCTGGGTTGTGCAGGCTGCGCCGTACTGCTGCGGGTCAGCGAAATGGCGACGGCGGTCAGGATGAGGCCCGTTGCGGTCCAGTAGACGGCCCGCATCCCGCGTAGCTGTGCCATCGTATCCAGCGGGTTAGTATGATTCGTCAGGGCGTACCGGTTGCGAACGCTGTACCAGACAGCCGCGCTCATGGCAATACCGACGACTAATCCCATGTTTCGCACAAAGGCGATGATGCTACTGGCTACCCCGCGCTGCGCCAACGGAGCCGCATTAAGTGCGCTACTGCTGTTTGGTGACTGAAACAGGGCAAACCCAAAGCTGACAAGTGCACTTCGCCAGACGACATCCTGCCACACCCAGTCGGGGCGCAGAAACGAAAACGTGAAGTAGCCAACCGCCGTAACCAGCAGCCCCGCACTCGACAGCCAACGCGTCGGTACGCGGCTCGACAGGTAGCCACCGACCGGCGCAATGACACTGAGTGTCAGCGGACCAGCCAGCAGGGTCAGCCCCGCTTTCTGGGGGGTGAAATGCAGGAGCTGTTGCAGAAAAAACGGAATAATGAACAGGTTCGCCCCCGATGCGACAAAGCCCAGCCAGGCAGCCGCGATTGCTGACGTGTACGGTTTGATACGAAACAGGGCTAGTTGCAGCATGGGCAAAGGCGTGTGCGACTCCCAGAAAAAAAAGCCCGTCAATAAGGCCACGCCCACCACCAGCAGACCCAGTACACGCGGGTCGTTCCAGCCGAAATCGGGTTCGGGGCCAAAATCCAGTCCGATCAGCAAGGTCGTGACGCCGAATAGAAAGAGCCCCGCGCCTACCAGATCGAATGGTTTACGGCCCTGCGTCGGGCTGGCGGGCAGTACGACCCACGCCCGCCAGATAGCGATCAGGCCAACGGGCACGTTAACAAAGAAAATGCTCGACCAGCCAAACCGTCCCAGCAGCAGCCCGCCGATTACCGGCCCGGCACTGGCACCGGCGGCTACGATGGCCCCGACCAGTCCCAGCGCCTGCCCGCGCTCGCTGGGCGCGAACGTATCCGAAATAATGGCCGGACTGATCGCAAACAGCATCGACGCGCCCAGCCCCTGCACGATTCGCGACACGACCAGCAACTCAATCGAGTTCGACAGGCCACAGAGCAGCGACCCGACCACAAAGATGACGAACCCGGCAATGTACATCGGTCGCCGACCCAGCCAGTCAGACAGCTTCCCCATGATGAGCAGCGTACTCGTGGTCGTCAGCAGATAACTGAGCACCACCCATTCGACGCTGTCACCTGCGTTCAGTTCACGCCGGATTGTGGGTAACGCAATGTTGACGATGCTGCTGTCGAGCGTCGACATAAACGTACCGAAGGCCAGCGTAGCCAGTACAAGCCATTTATTGGGCGCTGCTGTTGTTGGGGGATTTGTTACCACGGAGACGAAACGATTGGGCACTGATTCGGTAAACCACCGACAGACCGCGTTGTTTCAACACCCCATTTTCGGGAGCGACCGGCTAACCTTGCCGTACCAAAGCCGGTTATTCAGATTAAACCAGCTACAACCATGATTACAGCCCTCGATCCTAAAACTGCCCTTGTCCAGATCGATATGCAACGCGGCATCGTCAGTGGCGACAAAGCCCACCCGACGCAGCCTATTATCGATGCCATTGCCCGCTTGCAGACAGCGTTCCGGCAGGCCGGTTTGCCCGTCGTGATCGTTCATGTCGAGCCAATTGGCAGTCCGGCGTCTATTGTTCGATCGGAGCGCAACCAGTTTCCGAAAGACAAAGTCGGGCAACAGCAACAGCAGGAAACAATGCTGGCCAATCACTTCTTCGACATCGTCGAGCCGTTAGCCCCCCAACCGGGTGACGTGACGATCACGAAAGAAACGTGGAACGCGTTTTTCAACACACCGCTGCACGACGAACTACAGCAACGCGGCATCACCGGCATCGTGCTCTGCGGTATATCGACCAGCGTCGGCGTTGAGGGGACGGCACGCGCAGCCAATGAATTTGGGTACAACGTCAGTTTCGCCACCGACGCCATGACCGATACCTTGGAAGATGCCCATGACCACAGCCTGAAAAACATCTTCCCCCGTATTGGCGAACTAGGCACCACCGACGAGATTATCGCCCGGTTAGCAGAACGAGACTAGGGCTGCGAAAGCTGATCGGCGGGCCAGATTACCGTCTCTTGTACACCTCTTCAAAATCGACCGGTGCCCAACCCGGCAGGCCCACCGCAGCAGGGCGTTCTACCAGAAACCGGCCCGTCTGCGTGTCGATGATAATGGTACGCGTGTCTTTGTTGACAACCGCCTGATAGCGTTGCGTTGGCCAGCCAGGCTGATTCTGTTGCGCAGGCTCACCGGTTGGTTTGTTAGCCATCAGCAGAACGGCTCCTACCGTTAGTGCACCAAGGCAGAAAGACTTGAGATCGATAGTAAATGAGATTGTTTTCATAATTTCACCTTCAAACGTACTGAAAGAAGAAACCGACGATTCTCAAAATCACGAAACGGCTATGAGAACGCTGACAATCACCAAAGCTAACTACGTAGACCGGTATAAAATACGACTATCATTTTCTGACGACACAAGTCAATTAATTGATTTCGAGCCGTTTTTAGTAAATCACCTGCATCCTCGGCACGATAAATATCGGCAACTCGCTAATTTTAAACAGTTTCACTTGGAGCGCGGCAACATTGTTTGGGGAGAAGACTGGGACTTAATTTTCCCCATTGTCCAACTCCATCAGGGGTTTGTCGCTCCTGCCCCCTATTAACACCATCGTGCAGTCAATAGGATTCATATGCAAGGCGAAGCGTTTGAATCACCTTATCGTCAATGATCGTGTACCGCATCGTAGGTAGGTTAGCGCTACTGTATTCATACCGATAGCTTACCCCTTCGACACGCGTGATGTTGTTAGAACTCAGCGTACTCAGGTTTAAAAACCAGTTGGCGATACCGCCGAAGTAACCGGGCACAACGTACACCCCATAAAATGGATTGATTTTCGTGTCGTAGGAAAGCGCATAGGTCTGCGGGCTGCTCGTTGTTCCGTTGATGGTCGTCAGCGTACGGACACTCGTCACCAGATCGCCGGTATCGCTGTAGTCACTGACATAGGTGGCACTGGTCGATTGACAGGAATATGCTTTCTGACTGCCTATCACTTTTTTGGCCGCATCGTATATCGGGCGTAGTACATAGCTGAACCGCCCGCTACAATCCAGTTCGCTCAGACCGACAATCGTCTGATTGGGGCACAACGGAACACCATTACTGGCTTTGTACCGGATCTCTGTTAGCTGACCGTCTGTGTTGTAATCGAACTGATGCTCCTCCGCCGGCGGGGCGACAAGCGTATAGCTGGCCGGCACAACGATCTGATGCTGGTGTTTGGGCATCTGGTTTTCGCGTCGTACTGGTAGTAATTCCGTTCGGTTGTTACCCATGTACTATCCGGGGTCTGCACCGCCTGTACCTTACTCAGGCACCCGTCACGATCATACGTAAATGTCGTTAGCCGGGCACTATTCTCCGGAAGCACTTCACTCATCAACGTCACCCGCAGGCGGGCTGCCGCCGAACCGGGCACAGTCACCGGCACAGCGCCGGGCGTGGGATTAGCCGGATCAGGCTCAACCTGTGGCGACTGACAGTCGGCTGCTATAGCCAGCAGAATAGGCAGTACCCAATAGCGACGTAAACGGCTAGCAATCACAGGATTTCGTGCTTACGTATTGCCTGGAAGCAAGTGATATTCCTGACCTACGCCATTGCGGGGCTTATTTTATCATAAGGTTTTTATTTAAACTCAAAACTGTAGCTCAGGCTCGGGATAGGCGCACCGAAGATGCTTAACTGATACGGATTTGTGGCCTGCCCTTCCGTGCGGTAGAAGATCGAATACACGTTACGACGTCCGTAGAGATTATAAACCGTGAATGTCCAGTGCCCCTGCCAGCGTCGATGCTTCAGGCTTGGATTGTAAATATTCCAGGCAAAATCAAGCCGATGGTAATCAGGAAGACGAGCCCCGTTCCGCTCGTTGTAATACGGATATGTCCGCCCTTGATAGCGGACAAACCCTTCGGGGGCGGTAAAGGGTCGGCCTGTACTGTAGATAAAGTTGAACGAAAAGCTATGGTGCTTACCCTGATTCAGATTCAGGCTGAGGTTGATGCTGTGGGGGCGGTCATAGTTAGCCCGATACCAGCTACCACCGTTGATCTGATCGCTCAACGAGACGCCCTGACTAACCTGATTGAACGTTCGGGCGAAGGTGTAATTTACCCAGCCCGTCAGTTCCCCTTTTTTCTTAGCCAGCATCACCTCCAGCCCGTACGCTTTGCTACGACCGCTCAGCAACTGGGTTTCAGGATAGGCTTGCAACAGAAAGTCCGCGCCAGCCTTATAATCTAGTACATGCTGCGTATTGCGCCAGTACCCCTCGGCGGACAACTCGAAAATAGCGGTAGGTGAAGTATAAAAATAGCCTGCCGAGACCAGTTGGTTAACCTGTGGTTGAATGTGGGCGTCGGCGGTTTTCCAGCGGGAGGTGGGTAGGGGTGTTGTTGTATTAGTAACTACCTGCAGATACTGACGCATCAGGTTGTAGCCCAGTTTGATCGATGAATGCGTGTTCAGAGCGTAGCGTAAGCCGATCCGCGGCTCCACTCCCCCGTAGCGGGCACTTACCTGCCCCCGACCATACCGTATTGAGTCGACAACCGTACTGACATCAGGCGTTTCACCAGCCCGGTATTGGCGCACCACCGATGGGCCCAGATTTAAAAAATAGCTGTATCGTAATCCGGCCGACAGGGCCAACCGGCCCGACAGGCTAATCTCATCTTCCAGATGGATGGCCAGTTCAAGCGCCTGCTCGGCCGGTGCTCTCCGGTAGTTGACTGACGGGCTCTGGTTAGGAATCAGCTCGCCCGGATTCAGGCTGTAATGTATCCCACTCACGCCTGCTTCAATCTTCTGGTTGACTAGTTGGTAGTTCAGGTTCGACTTTAACTGACGTTGGCCCAAGGCTTGTTTGAGCACAACCCGATTCGCCGTGCTATCTTCGATCGACACGATTTCCGGTCTGTATTGCGCACTTATAACCGTCGTCTGTAAGTTGAGCCGGGGTGAGACAGCGTGGAACCAGCGCATCATCCCATTCGTCGTTTGTTGCGCGTACTGCGTACCAGCCGCATTGACGTTTGCCAGACTACCAAGCAGATCGGTTTGAAACAGATCGACACCCGTGTAGCCCATCGCGGTGATCGTGTTCCGCTCGTCAAGCCGCCAGAACAACTTGGCCACGCCATCGCCGAACTTGGCCCGTATGCCTGAGAAGCGGGGAGAAACAAGCCGGAGTAAAAAGTCATTGACAGCCCCCCGACCAGAAACGAGCAGGGCCAGTTTATCGCGTACAATCGGCGTTTCAATCGTCAGCTTGTTAGCCACCAGACTTATCCCCCCCCTCAGACTGAACTGATTCAGCGAGGGATTGCGTAGGCTGACATCCAGTACCGATGCGGCCCGGCCTCCATACCGGGCCGGTACTGTTCCCTTATACAGATCCAGGCTCGTTGCCGCTTCTGGAGGAAAAACGGAGAACAGCCCGAACATATGAGTCGGATTGAAGATAGGCGTCTCGTCCAGCAGCATCAGGTTCTGGTCTGTCGTCCCTCCCCGAATATTAACGCCGTTGGCAGCTTCACCAACGCTGGTTACCCCCGGAAGCAACTGAAGACCACGCAGGATATCGACTTCACCCAAAGCGTTGGGCAGGCGTTTGAGTAGACTGACGTTCAGCTGACTAACACCCAGCAGCGGTTGATTAACAGTGCGATCAAAGCTTTTGCTGGTTACAATAACTTCGGCTAGTTGACTGGCTACGCTGGCTAATTTAACCGTCAGTTCCCGATTTTGATGCAGGCTGATGGTTGTCCGGAAGGGAACGTAGCCGATCCTGCGAATCACAATAACGCGGGAGCCGCCGGGCAGCCTGATCGTGTACCGGCCATTTATATCGGTATGAATGCCCGTTGTCGAGCGGTCGTAGTCAACAATAACAACAGCATGCTCGATGGGCTGACCAGTCAGCGAATCGGTCACAGTTCCCGATACGGTAAAACCGGACTGCGCCCAGGCAACGGAGCCAGTCGTCAGAAATAGCCAAAGAAATAAGAATGAGTACCGCGTTTTCCCCATAAAGCGGTTGGCTAGCCAATAGTACAGAATGACATTTGCCCCTGAACCAAGCTTTCGCTATCCGCCACGAGGCTCAATTGGTAGACGATCCACTCTGCCGTTAGATATTTATCGAACCAACACGTATAACTACCCGGCTAAATATAACTAAATACAGCATAAATTAAATTATTACCTTACGAGACTTGATACATCGGGGAAGAGGGCAACGTCTGGTTTAAAGCCTTCTGCCCTGGCACTACCGCAACCGAGCTACTCAGTCCTTGTATCAGGAGCAGCGCTATTATACAACAGCGATTACTATGCATCGTATACTTTCATGGACAAGTTGCTGGCTATGCGCCGTGGTCGTCGGTGCCTGCGTCGATCCGGTTTCCGTCGACAGCCAGCAGCAGAACGATATACTGGTTGTTGACGGCACTATTACCAATCTGGCGGAGCCACAACGTATCCGGATTAACCGGTCGGTAGCCGATCGACTGACTGGTCGCTTCGGTACGCTGCCCGTTACAAAAGCGACCGTAGACGTAGTAACCGACTCAGCGCAGGTTAGCGTAGCTACAGAAACTACCGATGGTACGTATCAACTACCAGCTGACTTTCGCGGTCAGGTAGGCCACGCGTATCAACTGCGCTTTACACTAAGCGATGGGAGCCGCTACGTATCCACTCAGCAAGTGATGCAGCCCGTGCCGCCAATTAGTCAGGTGACCGCTCAGTTTAGCAACACCAGTTTACCGACCGGTCAACTCAATGGGTACCGCGCCGGCCACACCCTCAATGTGCAGAGTCAGGACCCAGCCGGTCAGCACAATTACTACCGGTGGGACTGGCTCTTGTACGAACGCCAGTATTGGTGTCGTAGCTGCGTGCAGGGGGTATATTCCGTCTACAAAATCCTGCCCAACATCTACAAAGACCGGGACTACTTTGTGACGGGTGACGAAGTATACGAGGACTGTTTCAACCCACCCGCTGGTCAGGCAAGCTATGACGCTCCTGACGTACCTAAAGACTACTGGATATATGACTATCCCTGCCGAAGCGCCTGCTGGCAGATTCTACGTGGTTATACCATCAACGTCTTTAATGATTTGTACAGCAACGGAGGCATCATTAGCCGGCAAAGCGTAGCTCAGATTCCCTTCTATGCGCCACAACCCGCACTGGTTGACATTCGTCAGCTTTCCCTGACGGCGGATGCTTATCGCTATTACAAACTATTTGCGGATCAGACGCAAACAACGGGTGGCCTGGCCGACACACCCCCAACTGCACTGGTGGGTAACGTCCGGTCAACAACCGGCAATCCGCTGGCAGTAGTCGGTTATTTCACGGCTTCTGCTGTTTCACTCGTTCATTACTGGCTGGATCGTAAGGATACCCAGGGGGTTTCCTTCGGGGCAACGGACCCAGCAGGGGCACCTAGCGGTACAGGTGATGCGTTATTTTACGCGCTCAACCTACGCCGACCCATGGCGGAACCGCCACCGCCCTATCAGGGGGGGCGGGACGTACCCAAAATCAGGCTGTGGCCAACGACAGACCGCCCCCCTACCGCACCTTGTCTGTTAAGTGATAACCGGACTCCGTTCAAGCCGGAGGGATGGCGGGACTAACGACTGTGGTAATCAACTGTACTACGTTATTGGACGCTGCGCATCAATCAGATACAGTTGATCGGAGATCATTGAAAGCCTTTACTGACAGGTTATATGTAGCGTAACCAGACCTGTTCCGGGTGCGCAATTTTATAGCGTCCATACCAGCGACACAAGGGGTACAACGACGCAACGACACCAAGCCAGATCAGGTAGACGACGGGCAACGACACACCAAAGCCCGGTGGCCGACCGAAGCTCAGCGTCCCGATTACGAGCGAATAGCCCTGCGCATAGACCAGCCCAATCATAATCAGCTTGATCAGATACCAGTGTATCAGGTAATAAACCATCGGCACCGTGCCGTACACGCGGAGCACGCGGGTCAGTCCATTATCGACGCCATCGGTCCAGGCCAGCAGCAGCGCCATCAGTCCCAGCATCAGCAATGTGTACAGCAGTGAGGGCGGGTATTTACTGACATTCAGAAACGACAGCACCGTAAACAAGCCCGTCCGCTGCGCCGACCAGTGTGCCACATCGCCGTACTGATTGATAAAGCGCAACCCGACAAACAGGGCGAGACTCACCAGCCCCCCTATGCATAACCACCGCCGTCGGTCAATCAGCGGTCGACCAAACAGCATACCGCTGGCGTAACCCACCAGCATGATACCCAGCCACGGCACGAGCGGGTAGGCAACCAGCAGGGTAAACGACGGGCTGGGAAACAGCTGAAGCCTGAACAGCAACGCCCAGATCACCTGCCCGACGGGACTGGCAACCGGCGGGACAAGTAACAGCAGGTCGTGCGTAAAAACGATCAGTATACCCAGCGTACCTACCCATCGAACAGGCAACCGAGCCAGCAACGACAGCAGCACCAGTCCACCACCAATCGCGTAGATCACCTGGATTAGCATCGTCCGAAACTGAATGTCCGTCCAGAAAGCGAAGTTGATCAGCGTGAGTTCCAGCCCGATCAGCACCAGCCCCCGACGAAGCAGAAACTGGCGCGTCTGCGCTGTTGACCCACCCTGCTGCCGCCGTTTTTGCAGCGACAGATACGCCGACGTTCCCGACAGAAACACGAATGTCGGCGCGCACAGATGCGTGATCCAGCGGGTCAGGAAGATCGGAGCCGTTGTCGTGTTCAGGTCGGTCGGGTCCTGGGTCTGGGCGGGCAGGTGCAGCAGATCACGGACATGGTCGAGGGCCATAATCACCATGACCAGCCCCCGCACCGTATCAATGGCGAGAATACGCTCGGCGAGAACACGCTCGTTGAATGTAGTCGTAATTTTCATCGTTTAAACCGCTCTTTCATATGCCAGGCGAAGGCTTCCGGTCTTGGGTAATGTATCTCACCGAACGGCAAGCGTATCGGCTGACCATGAAACTGGCTAAGGTTGTAAGGACTGCTTATCGCATCGGCCAGAGCCGGTGAGACACGTACCTGAAATTGCTCATCAACACCAATCATTCCCCGATCGAAAGCGGTATGCAGCGTTGGACAGAGCGCAATTCCGTTGGTAACCTTATCATTACCGGAAACGCTGATCGGTACAATGTGGCAGGCTTCCACCAACGACAACCCATCTGTCGAAATCACGTTCATACCTGAAATGGCGCAAGTGAAACCATATACTTTCGGAACAAGTTTTTTGAATAGTCCACCGCGCACGAAACGTGTTTCCTCATCGTCAGTCAACGGTATTCCCTGCCGGTAAGGCATTTCTCGTTCGTTCAACAAGTATGTTTCCAGCTCACGCACATAGCTACGTCCTGCCTGTTTTACCTGCTCGTACGCCGTTTTGGTCACTGGAAAGTACGTATCGAGGATGGTAAATTTCAGTTGCTGACGGGCATCAGCATGGGTCAATAAGTCAAACAGGTCATCCGCAAAATAGGCATAGTCGAGCCGATCGTTCAGCGTCTGAACGCTTCGAATGTATGTATCCAGTAAGAACCCCGCCTTCGGCTTCAAAAACCAGAACCCTTCATTTTTCAAGTAAAAGAACGGTTGTGTGAAGTCGTCCTTATTAGCTACGGTTACCAGCAGGCCAAAATTTTCTTTAAACGAAGCGACCAGTTCGGGGGTAATTACGACACGATTCTCCGTGATTTCATTACGCTCAATCAACTCAATAAGCGTTAACAGAAAAACTGGTTTGTGCGGTGCCTTACCATACTGCGTCCCCCCCTGCCGCAATTTGCTAAATCGGCGACGGTATGCTGCTAGCTGCCGTTGGTAGAAAATAGGGGTCATAGGCGGTAGAGACACATGGTATGATTTTCCAACTATGTCGAGGCCAGGTTCACGTCACTATGGTCGGCAACAATATACTTACCTTTGCTTTCCTAAACTCGCTCATACGTATGAATCGATTACCGGCGCTGGGGCTTCTCCTGGCCGTGTTTACGCTGTCGCCAGTCGTGGCGCAGACATCCCCGACGACGACGACACAAAAAGCTACTTACACCAATCCGTTACCCGTCGAATTCGGCGATCCCTACGTCCTTCACACGCAGGGCACCTACTATATGTATGGCACGGGGGGCGGGGCGAAACAGGGCTTTGCCGCTTATTCATCGAAAGACATGGTCCACTGGAAACCGGAAGGGCAGGTCTATTTCCACGACAATAAAAACGGCTGGAGCGACCCGAAAGCCAAGTGGGACGGGGCCTACTGGGCACCCGAAGTCTACGAAGTGAAGGGTAAATACTACCTCTTCTACAGCGCCCAATGGCGCGTGAACCCCACCAACGAAGTCGAAAACTTCCGCATCGGGGTGGCCATCGCCGACAAACCGACCGGCCCGTTCGTCGACCTGACCAACAAACCGCTTTTCGACCCCGGTTACCCCGTTATCGACGCCAACGTATTCACAGACAGCAACGGTAAGATGTATCTGTATTATTCCCGCTGCTGCTACAAACATGCTGTCGACAGTGAGGTGGCCCGGATGGCCCGCCAGAAAGGCTGGTATCAGGAGATCGAAGAAAGCTGGGTGTACGGCGTCGAGCTGAAGCCCGACTTTTCGGGCGTGATCGGCAAGCCGGTGCTGGTACTGCGTCCACCCGTCAAGCTGGGCGACAAACAGGCGGAGTGGGAAAGTCGGTCGGTAACGGCCCGCGAAGTCAACCGACGCTGGACGGAAGGCTCTGTGACGTTCAAGAAAGATAACCTGTATTATATCATGTACTCGGCCAATCATTTCGGCGGGCAGTATTACGCCATCGGGTATGCCACGGCAACCTCCCCGCTGGGACCGTTCCGCAAAGCGGCTAACAACCCGATTCTGGAAAAGAACAGCGACAAAGGCGGCTCGGTAACGGGTACGGGTCATAACAGCGTTACGTACTCCCCCGACGGCAGGGAAATGTTCTGCGTCTACCACGGCCGGACCGCCAAAACCGGTGACGAGCGGGTCGTTTTCATCGACCGGATGCACGTAAAAGACGGACGAATTACGATCGACGGGCCAACCACATCGCCCCAGAAATTACCCTCGGGCGTACAGGCCAAGGGCAACACCCGCTGATACGAACGGATTAAGTCCACCGCCCCCAACAGATCACAAAAGCCCGTTGCCATGCGTCGACCGCACGGCAACGGGCTTTTTAGCGGCATACCGGGTCAACAAATCGGCTACCTAGTGGCAGATGGCTACATTTTTTCTATTTTTAGAATTCATCTACCCCTAAATCCCCTGAAGGGGACTTTTCTTACGCTTGGACAAAGTCCCCTTCAGGGGATTTAGGGGTCTTCAACCAGCACCCAACCAATACAACCAGTAACTCTATGAAAAAACAACTCCTCGTCACAGCGCTGCTTCTCCCGGCGCTATCCATTACCCAGCCTAGTGCGGCCCAAACCAAAAAAGCGATTAAAGCCGCGTCGGCTACCACGACCGACAGCGACAAGCAAGCCATCCTGACCGATCTGAATAAGCGGTTCCCGGAATACGCGGGTATTTCCAAGCAGATCTGGGATTTCGCCGAGCTGGGGTATCAGGAAGAGAAAAGTGCGGCTTTGCTGGAAGAACAGTTGCGCAAAGAAGGCTTCGACGTAAAGACGGGCGTCGCCGGTATTCCCACGGCCTTCGTCGCGACATACGGCTCGGGCAAGCCGGTCATCGGTATTTTGGGCGAATACGACGCCCTGCCCGGTCTGGCCACCGAAGCCAAACCCGACTTCACGCCCATTGCCGGGCAGAAAGGCGGGCACGGCTGTGGCCACAACCTGTTCGGCACCGCATCGGTAGCCGCAGCCACGGAAATTAAAGACTGGCTCAAACGGTCGGGGCACAGCGGCACGATCAAGATTTACGGTTGCCCCGCAGAAGAAGGCGGTTCGGGTAAGGTGTACATGGTACGCGAGGGGCTGTTCGACGGCGTCGACGCCGTACTGCACTGGCACCCCGGCGATAAAAACGCGGCTGATGCCGGAACGTCGCTGGCCAACAAAAACGCCAAGTTCCGCTTTCGGGGCATTGCCGCCCACGCAGCCGCGTCGCCCGAGCGGGGTCGGTCGGCACTCGACGGTGTCGAAGCGATGGATTACATGGTCAACCTGATGCGCGAACATATTCCGCAGGACACGCGCATTCACTATGTCATCACCAAAGGCGGGGAAGCACCCAACGTGGTACCGGCCTTCGCCGAAGTGTATTACTACGCCCGCCACAAAGACCGCGACATTCTGCAAAGTGTCTGGAAGCGCATCGAGAACGCAGCTGAAGGAGCCGCCAAAGGAACCGGCACGAAAGTCGAGTGGGAAATTCTGGGCGGTGTCTTCAACCTGTTGCCCAACGTTACCCTGGCCGAAGTGATGCATCAGAACCTGAAAACGGTGGGTGGCGTGCAGTATAATGCCGAAGAAACGGCCTTCGCCAAACAGATCAGCACGACCTTCGACAAGAAAGTACCCATCGAAGAAGCCGCTACGGTGAAAGACTTCCGGGATGCGTCGGAAAGCGCGACGAGTGGCGGATCGACCGACGTTGGCGACGTAAGCTGGACCGTTCCCACCGTAGGCTTGTCGACAGCGACCTGGGTGCCGGGTTCGTCGGCCCACAGCTGGCAGTCGACGGCCGCCAGTGGTATGGGCATCGGTCAGAAAGGAATGCTGGTTGCGGCCAAAACCCTCGCCCTGACGGCGCTCGACCTCTACAAAAACCCCGCACTGATCGAAAAAGCGCGCGCCGAATGGCAGCAGAAACGCGGGGCCGACTTCAAATACGAAGCCCTGCTCGGCAACCGCAAGCCCGCGCTGGATTATCGGAAATGATTGATTTGTTGAGTGACTGAATGATTGAATCAGCAAGCTGGTAAAGTGCTTACTGCGTCGGTTTGGGCAAACTCCCTACCTTTGCAGAAATCCATTTTGACTGATTGAGTGATAGAATGATTGACTGAAAGTTTCCTGGACTGGCTTATTCAATCATTCTATCACTCAATCAGTCTATCATTAAGAACTCATGCTTCGTTCCAAAACCTGCGGAGAACTCCGCCTTTCCGACGCTAACACCACCGTTACCCTGGCCGGGTGGGTACAGACCATCCGCGACAAAGGGGGGGTACTCTGGATCGACCTGCGCGACCGCTACGGTATCACGCAGCTGCTGCTCGAAGACGGGCAGACAGCACCAGAACTCTTCACGACAGCCCGTTCGCTGGGTCGCGAATTCGTGGTGCAGGCAACCGGTACGGTGATCGAACGGAAGTCGAAAAATCCGAACATTCCGACCGGCGATATCGAGTTGAAAGTGACGGAGCTTACCGTACTGAATCCCGCCAAACTGCCGCCCTTCCTGATCGATGATGATACCGACGGGGGCGACGATCTGCGGATGAAGTACCGCTACCTCGACCTGCGCCGGAACCCCGTCCGCCGGAACCTGGAATTGCGGCACCGCATGGCGCAGCAAACCCGGATTTATATGGATGGGCAGGGGTTCATCGAAGTCGAAACGCCGGTACTGATCAAATCGACGCCCGAAGGTGCGCGTGACTTTGTGGTCCCCAGCCGCATGAATCCCGGCGAATTCTACGCCCTGCCCCAGTCACCACAGACGTTCAAGCAATTACTGATGGTATCGGGCTTCGACCGGTACTACCAGATTGTCAAGTGTTTCCGCGACGAAGATCTGCGCGCTGACCGGCAGCCGGAATTTACGCAGATCGACTGTGAGATGTCGTTTGTGGAGCAGGAAGACGTGCTGAACATGTTTGAAGGGCTGGTACGCCATCTGTTCAAGAACGTGAAAGGCATCGACCTGCCCGAGGTACCGCGCATGACCTACGCCGACGCCATGAAGTTCTACGGCTCCGACAAGCCCGATACCCGCTTCGACATGAAGTTTGTGGAACTGAAAGGTACCTTCGACACGGTCGACCTGACGTCGGGTAAAGGCTTTGGCGTATTCGATTCGGCCGAACTAGTCGTCGGAATCAACGTACCTGGCTGTGCCCACTACACCCGCAAACAAATCGACGAGCTGACCGATTGGGTGAAACGCCCGCAAATCGGCGCGAAGGGCCTGATCTACGTTCGCTACAACGAAGATCGCGACGGCGAACCGGGCACGCTCAAATCGTCGGTCGACAAGTTTTATTCGGAAGAAGACCTGCAAAAGTGGGCGGTACAGTTTAAGGCCAAACCCGGCGATCTGATGCTCATTATTTCGGGGGATTCTGCCAAAGCCCGCAAGCAGTTGAACGAGTTGCGGCTCGAAATGGGTACGCGTCTGGGCCTGCGCGACCCGAACGTGTTCAGCACGCTCTGGGTGCTCGACTTCCCGCTGCTGGAATACGGTGAAGAAGAGAACCGCTGGTTCGCTATGCACCATCCTTTCACCTCGCCCAAGCCCGAAGATATCCCACTGCTCGACAACGAGGAGATGCTCGGCATGGTACGGGCCAACGCGTACGATCTGGTTATCAACGGGACGGAAGTGGGCGGTGGCTCGATCCGGATTTTCAACCGCGATCTACAGGCCCGCATGTTCAGCCTGCTTGGCTTCTCCGACGAAGAAGCTAAAGCGCAGTTTGGCTTCCTGATGGATGCGTTCGAGTATGGTGCACCTCCACACGGTGGACTAGCCTTCGGTTTCGACCGGCTTTGCTCGCTGTTCGGCGGTTCCGATTCCATTCGCGACTTCATCGCCTTCCCGAAAAACAACTCGGGCCGCGACGTGATGATCGACTCGCCCTCGACAATTGCCGACAAGCAACTCGACGAGCTGAAAATAGCGACTACTGCGCCTACCAAATAAGTATACGTTAGGCAGGATTTTTGTAAAGAACCCCTTAGGTATTAGCATACTCGCTATGCTAATACCTAAGGGGTTCTCGTTTTACGACTACCTTTACCTACCGTTTAATAAACATTAAACGGTACTCCTACTGCTTTATCCTACTGCTGAATGATTTTCCGTGTCGTGTGGCTTACGCTACTACTGGCGGGCCTGTGCTCGTTTTCTGTTTCCGCACAACTGACCATCACCAGTCCGGTGACCCGCATGGTCTTCCAGCGCAATCAGGCCAATCAGGCCAGTATACTCGTCACCGGCACAGCACCTGCCACAGCCACCACCATCGATGCCCGGTTTGTGCCCTTATCCACTGGGCAGGGTTCCGTAACCGCCTGGACAAGCTTGTCGCTCCTGTCGGGATCGCGCGTGTTTCGAGGCTTCGTAACTGTTCCGGCGGGCTGGTACCGGCTTGACGTCAGAGCCGTCACGAATGGATCAGTTGTCGCGCAAACGTCTGTCAACCGGGTTGGTGTGGGGGAAGTATTTGTTGTAGCGGGTCAATCCAACGCGGTGGGCGGCTTCGAACGGGAACCCGGTGCTACCGACGATCGGGTCTCCTGCGTCGATATTC
Source organism: Spirosoma oryzae (assembly GCF_003002825.1). Classification (GTDB taxonomy): domain Bacteria; phylum Bacteroidota; class Bacteroidia; order Cytophagales; family Spirosomataceae; genus Spirosoma; species Spirosoma oryzae. Next base: position 31,052 of record NZ_PVTE01000023.1, read on the forward strand.
GGCAAATCAACCGTATCGAAGAACACCTATATCCGTTGCAGTTTAGTCACGCCAGTGCCGGTAGCAACATCGGTCCCAGCCAGCCACCGCACATCTGGGCTCGGCTGGGGGATAAACTGGTCAGTCGGCTCAACGTACCGGTGCTGTTTCTGGGAGCAGCCCAACCGGGTACGTCAAGTACGCAATGGCTACAGTCAGCCATTGGTACGTCAGGGGATCTTTTTCCTTATCAGCGGCTAGGCAGCGTGTTGCGAAGTTACGTTGCCCGGACGGGTATGCGGGCGGTGCTGTGGCATCAGGGCGAAGGCGACATCGGTTCAGCGGAAGCGACGTATTTTGCCAACATGAAGGCTATTATCGGCAAAAGCCGGGCGCAGGTAGCCTTCAATCAATTGGCCTGGCTCGTGTCGCGGGTGTCGTACACGCAGGGTGCGACCAACCCCGGTGTTATTTCAGCGCAGAACCGACTCGCCAGCGAAGTCAACGATGTCTTCAACGGTCCCGCCACCGATGATCTCACCGGTTCCGACAACCGACTGGGCGATAACGTACATTTAGCCGGTAATGGGCTTGTTCGCTTCATTGACCGCTGGGACCAGAGCCTAAACACTGATTTCTTCACACGCTCAACCCCTTATACACCCGCCAATGCATCGTCGTTAGTAACGAGTGGTTATCCACTTTCCCTCGTCAACCGCCCCGGCGATGTGCTGTTGGCCCCATCTTTCCGCACCGCCCCTACCGACTCCGGTAATCAGTACTACCTTCAACTGGTCAATACCGGCACCAATACGGTCGTCTCTGAATCAGCCCGTGGGCTAACCGATCCTCTGTCTTTTACGTTACCAGCCAGCCTGAACGGTAGTTATCAATTACGTACAGTGGCAACCGCGCCGGCCCTGACCGGTACATTGAGCGAGCCGTTTACCGTTAGCCCGTCCGCACCCGGCAATGCCTACGATACCCCTACCCCGGCCATCGTGCAGGGCGGTACACTTGATTCAGCTATTATCCGAATCGGGTATCGCTACGAAACAGACAGCCACGGCTTTTTTGCCATGATCCAGGCCAATACACCGGTCGAAACCCGGATGCAGCGGCTTGATGGTGGCCCGTTTTCCGATACAGACTGGCGAACGGCGCCTTCTGCCAGTCAGGCACCTGACTACCCCGAATTCATTGATTTCAACTATGTACGCAGTTACCCACCTGTAGCAATGGCGGTTGGGGGTGTCGAGCCGGGCCGTTATCGGTTGTCGATACGCAAGCAGGGGAGTACGGGCGATGGTATCTGGTTTGAAACGACATTGCTGTACGGCCGGACCACGCTGTATCAGGGTTCCGAACCGGTGACTGCCGTACCGCCCGTCCTGACCCTGACCGATCCGGTTCCGAATGTTTGTCCCGGTGATGCGTTCAGCGTCGGTTTCACCCGGACCGAAAGCGCCGTTGACGCCACGAATTTGTATACGGTGCAATTGTCTGATACCAACGGCTCATTTACGAACCCAACGGCAATTGGCAGTGGCACGAGTAGCCCAATCTCGGTCACGCTACCCGCGACGACCAGTCCCGGCGACATCCGGCGAATCCGACTGGTAGCCAGCAGCCCGGCCGTTAGCAGCGCAGCCAGCGAAACGTTCGTTGTGTGTACCAACAGTACCAACCCGGCTGATCTGTCGATGACGATGCAGGTCGACACCCGCGTAGCAGCACTCAATAAACCCATAACCTGTACCCTATCCGTAATGAACGCTGGGCCGTCGACAGCGCGAAACGTTGTGCTTCAGAGTCGATTACCCGGCGGTCTGTCGTTCGTCGATGCCAAGAGCACCACGATCAGTTCAGCGAGTGGTGTGGTCACCATCAACGCCGGGCCGCTGTCGGCTGGTAGCCAGACAAATTACGTGTTCAGGTTGCAGGCTACGCAGCCCGGCAATTACGCCTTGGCCGCCCAGGTAACGGCCTGCCAGACACCCGACCCTGACAGCCAGCCCAACTCGGGCACCGGCGACGGACAGGACGATGCGGCCACGATTGACCTACGCACGACGCCGGGAAAAGATACCCTGTACACTTCCCCTAATCCGAATCAGGTACCACTGCCAACAGTGCAAGCCAACCAGCCCGCAACCAGTAGCAGTTCAGCCGACCTGAGCCTGATGCTAAGCCCCAGTCAACTGACCGTACCACCGAGTGGCACACTCAACGTTAGTCTGACAGTCAACAACCGGGGGGGAGCTAATGCGTCATCGGTCGGTGTGCAGGTACTCCTACCCAGTGGGTGGCAACTACTCAGCGGTAGTAGCCTGAGTCAGTCCGGACAGATCGTGTCGGGAACGATCGCGGGCGTTTCGTCGGCGGATTCTGCAACCGTCCGGTTCACGGTTCGGGTCAGCAGTGCGGGAACGCTACAGGCCCAGATCAGCAGTTCCTCGATCATCGATCCCGACAGTACGCCCGGCAATGGCTATACCAATGGCGAAGACGATACGGCCAGTCTGATGATTCGCCTAAAATGATAGAATATATCATTAACGCATGATTAAAATTACCTATTTTAGTAGGTTGATTTAGTATTGTCTGTACTCCACCGTTTCTTCTATGCTCCTTTTTACCCGGTTCGGGCTGCTCGTCAGCCTGCTTTTCGTGCTTTGCCAACCATTTAGTTCCGCCCAGGCCCCACCACAAGACACGCTCCGTTTTCTGCTGGAACAGGAACAGCAGCGCCTGAAAGACCCGGCTTTGGATCGGGTGCCGTACGAACGCCTGGAGGAAGCCCGCCAGCAAACACTAAAACGGTCGGCGAACAACGCAGCCCAGACCCAATCGGCCATTCCGAACGTTACGTGGCAGGAGCGCGGACCCTCGAATGACGGAGGACGCACACGGGCTATCCTGTTCAACCCCAGCGATGCCTCCCACAAAAAAGTGTGGGCAGGCAGCTTGATGGGTGGTCTGTGGTATACCAACGATATTACTGACCCCAAGGCGACCTGGACGCAGGTCAGCGAGTCGTGGGCCAACAGTACCATTACAGCACTGGCGGCTGACCCCAGCAATCCGCAAATCATGTATGCAGGAACCGGAGACAGATACGAATATCGATCGGGCGGGGGTATCTGGAAAACGACGGATGGTGGTGCCAACTGGAATCGCCTGACGGCAACCATACCAAATAGTTCATTATCTCCCACTGACCTGCCGCGCATCTTTGAGTATATCAGTCGACTAGCGGTTAACCAGTCAGGCCATGTTTTCGCGGCTACTCAATACGGTTTGATTCGCTCGACCGACGGTGGTTCCAGTTGGAGTAAAGTGCTGGCTCCCAACCAGGGCATCGGATTTGGCAGTGCTACGGGTAACACATACAACGACCGGGTTACGGATCTGGAGATTGGCTCGGACAACACCGTCTTTGTCGCCTTCGACCCCAGTCGGGTGTTTCGCTCGCTCAACGCCAACGCTCAGTCTTGGAAGGAAATTACACCGTCCAACACGGCCGGTAACCGTACCGAACTGGCCCTGTTTGCCGCATCGAGCGGTAGTTCGCAGACAATTTATGCGGTCGCACAGGCCTATACCTCATCCTATTCCAAAGACATTGGCTGGTTCAAACGAAGTTCAGATGGCGGTGACACCTGGTCAGACGTGACAATTCCAGCCGATGCCTACAGTACCTTTACCAGTGGCTCTGGCTGGTATGCGTTGAGTCTGGGAGTCCACCCTACCGACCCAAATCGGGTGTATGCAGGTGGCTATTATTGGTACCAGTCGACCGATGGGGGGAAGACATGGGGCAATCCGATTCTTTGGCCATCCGGGAAGCAGCACACCATACAGTTTCAACCGGGCAACAACACTGTCGCCGTCTTCAGTGGCGATGATGGCGTATCAGTATCGACAGACTTAACAACGGCAGCAAACCCGACGTTGGTCAGTCGGAATGCAGGCTACCGAGCGGCGGAAGTATCATCCGTCTCTCAACACCCAACACCTGGCAACCCCACTCTTCTGGCCAATACAGCGACTGCCACGTACCGGCAAAACACCGATGGCCTGTCGGATGGCAAACGCATTTTTTCGAGCCTGTCCGGTATGGGACTAACGTTTATTGACGACGACACTCCTAGCCTACAGTTGGTTAGCACGAGTAGTGGAGCCCTTTACCTGTTCGACAATCCATCCACAAACAACTCTACTTATTTAACGTACACAGGCTATAATTCCGCAGATTACGACAGCCAGTCTAACACGCTTTACACCTACATCTACACGAACGGCGGCTATTCGATCCGGCGGATGGCCGGTATTGGTTCCACAGTAACCACGACAGACCTTCCGCTAGCGGGACTCCAGTATGGCGCTACGTTCATCCGGCTTAGCAAAGATCGTAAGGCGCTGTTTGTAGGAACATACCCTGGAAAACTGTACAGAGTAACCAATATAGATCAATCGGCACTGACCATAACAGCCATCGATAACGGGGCTTTCCCTCAGTATAGCACGCCTTCGGCTATCGACATTGGGGCCGACGATAACGAGTTGATCGTTACCCTGTCGAATTATGGTGCACAGTCTGTCTGGTACACCCGCGACGGCGGACAAACCTGGATAGGTAAAGACCAGTCGAACTATGGCTTACCCGATATGCCGGTACGGTCGGTGTTGTTCAACCCACAGAACCGCAAACAGGTATTGCTCGGTACCGAACTGGGTGTCTGGTCGACCAACGATATCACTGCCAGCAACCCCGGCTGGGAACCAACCAATAGTGGCATGGGGATGATACGGGTCAATCAGCTGCGGGTTCGGCCGTCCGACAACCGCATCACGGCAGCCACGGCTGGCCGGGGTGTGTTCAGCAGTGATGCGCTGGCCATCCCCTATTCCGTACCTTCTATCACGCTAAACAGCGTATCGAGCACTAAACTCTGTGCGGGCAGTCAGATAACCGTCTCATTTTCAGTTAGTAGACCAGCCTTCAACGCGAACAACCGATTTGATGTGTACGTATCTGACGCTACCGGGAACTTCGCCAATCAGACGCGCATCGGCAGTAGTACCAACACGGTCGTTACAGCCACCCTGCCAACTGAATACGATCGCTTACCCTACGGCACTGGTTATCGTATCCGAGTTGTGTCGATCAGTCCGGAAGTATACAGTAATTCCAGTGAGCCTATTGCCATCGGTGATCTTTACCAAACTCGTATTTATGATCGGGTATCCGCTGCGGGTTATACCTATAATAGTTCAGCTATTTGTCTGGGCAGTCGGGTCACGATCAGCGCCCAGGGGCTTAACTCACAAGACGCTTCAACGCCAATCGAGTCGATTCAGTGGAAACGCAATGGCAGCCCAATCAGCGGAGCTACCACGTTGACCTATCAGGCCCAGCAAGAAGGCCAATACACCGCCACGATGCAACAGGCGGGTTGTTCGATAACCAGCAGCAGCTACATGCTGTATTCCAGCACTCAGCTAGCAGGCTCTATTCAATCGCCTACGGGCGGAGCACCTGTGTGTACGGGGCAAACTATCCCCGCGATATGTACCTATGCCAGCGACAACGCGACGTTTCAATGGAGCCGCGACGGCAGTATCATCAGCGGAGCTACCAGCTACACACTGGGCGTCAGTCAGACAGGTACCTATCAGTGCCAGATTACTGATGAAAACTGTACTTCCAGCCCCAACACGCTAAGCATTAGTTTTCAGTTCGGAGCCGCGCTGACAGCGTCGATACGGTCTATCCGGGGCGATACGCTGCTATGCACCGGTGCGAATCAGTACGTAGCTATGGCCTGGATGGATGATGGCGTTTTTGCGCGTCAATCGCCCTATTACTCGTATCAGTGGTATCGGGATAATGTAGCAATTACAGGTGCCACCAGCAGTTATTATTTTGCGTTTTCACCAGGACTATACACGTTGAACGTTAAACAGGGGACATGCTCGACCCGTAGTAATGGCCTTGCCATAAAAACGGTGGCGTCCCTTCCTCCTACTATCTCGACAAATGGCAATCCGATGCTCTGCACCGGTGAGACACGAACCTTAAACGCTACTCCCTATGGGAATAACTATCAGTGGCAACGAGATGGCGTCGATATAGCCGGAGCAACTTATGCCTACTACGATGCATCGGTATCCGGCAACTACACTGCTCGAATTACGAATAGCAGTTGCCCAACTACATCAGCTCCGCTTTCACTCACATTCAGTAACACGATTCAACCCAAAATCACCACCGACCCACAATACAGTCCGGGCTGCCGGTCCGTATTGTTGAGTCAGCCACCTGCCCCGTCGGGTACAGACTACCAATACCAGTGGCTGTTGAACGGCTCTCCCCTACCCGGTAATACCTTTCCGCAACTGACCGTCACGAGAGCGGGCTTATACGCGCTTCAACTGACAAAAGGTGCCTGCTCCGGCACGTCGAATCCCGTATCCGTTGTCTTCGGCACACCATTCGCTCAGCCGGTCAAGCCGGTCATTCAACGAGATAAAGCCACTGCTCTGTGCGCCAATGGGGCCACTCGCCTGATCTGTAACGCCTACGCCACTCTTCAGTGGAAACGTAACGGTCAGGCGCTTGCCAGCACGGGCAGCACGTTCTTTGCGACCCAATCGGGCCTATACACAGTAGTGGCAACCGACAATAATGGTTGTTCGGCAGAATCCGACCCTGTTGACATCCGTATCGGCGAGCCGACGACGGCACAGCTACTAGGCTACAGCCGTATAGGTGCTGGCCAATCGGCACAGCTGTCGGTAGTCCTGAGCGGCCCGGCCCCCTGGTCATTCGCGCTTACCGATGGGCTGACGGTTCAGAATACATATCAGAACCCGCACATACTCACTGTATCCCCGACAACGACGACATCGTACCGGTTGTCCCACGTCACGAATAGCTGTGGGTACGGAACGGTACTTGGCAACCCGACTGCGGTATTCGTAAGCAGTGGCAGTGCCGACGTATCTCTGCAAACCCGTGTTAGTAACCGGACGCCGAATGTGGGGGATGAAGTTGAATACGCACTGGTGCTGACCAACGACGGGCCGCAGGACGCAGCGGGCGTAGAAGTGACCAGTCGACTGCCGGCGGGCCTGGCATTTGTCAGTGCGACGGCGGGTTCACTCACCATGACCGACACGTTGTTGCGGGGTAACGTAGGCACCATCAGCGCAGGCAGTACGGAGGAACTGCGCTACAAAGCGCGGGTAACCCGATCTGGTGTCTTTGTAACAGCAGCGCAGGTGTCCGACAGTCAGACACCTGATCCCGATAGCCAGCCCAACTCGGGTACCGGCGACGGGCAGGACGATGCAGCTACGGTTGATTTACGCACCACCAACGGCAGCAGTGACCTCATGGTATCGGACAATCCAGGCCAGACACCATTACCCAGCGTAGCTGGCAACCAACCCATCGCCGACCCGCTTACGGCTGACCTGAGTCTTGCACTCTACACCGATACGAGTTTGCCGCAACCGGGCGATGTCATTACTGTGCGGGCTGTGGTCAGCAACCGGGGCGGTTCGACGGCTACGTCAGTAGCGGTTCAAACAAAACTGCCCGACGGCTGGACAGTAGCCAATACCGACAATGTAGCCAACAGTCAGAACGGAGCCAGTACGGTGTATGCCAACGAGGTGCCAGCGGGTCGTTCGGCTACGTTGCTTCTTATCGTGAAGGTAGGTAGCAGCGGAGGTATCGTTCAGTCGCAGATCGCCAGCGTGGTCGAGAAAGATCCCGACAGTACGCCCGGCAATGGCTATACCAATGGCGAAGACGATACGGCCAGTCTGATGATTCGAACGCGCTGATACAATTGGTAATAGGGCGGTCAGCGCGGGAACTGGTTTCGGGCCGCGTCGACCAGGCGACCGAAGTCCGCTATGAGCCTGTGTAACTCCGTTTTCAATTGATTCCCATGTTTTTCGGCATCCGCTTTCAACTGCGCCCGATTCGCTCTACCTGATCCGGGAACGATCAGTAAGCTGGAGACAAAGCCAGTAATCAGTCCGGCAAGAAAACGTTTCATGAGTCGCGGTTTTGAGCTGGTGAATGGAGTAATACCAGCTAAACCATAAAGCCATCGTTCTGTTTACGAATGACTTATCCATAGGCGCGCGTTTCAATTCCGAGTATGACTGCCCGGAATTGAAACGCGCGCTTTTATAATGACCAGCCTATTTTCAGCCTTCAGTCAGTTGCTGCGCTTGTTTGCCGATAGCAACCAGCAGCTTGTCATACGGTCTGCTGAATTTATCGATCCCCTCGTCTTCCAGTTGCTGCGTCAGCGCGGGCAGATCCAGCCTGTCAAAAATGTCAACGGCTCGCCATACACACCTAACAGTCAATCGATTACATAATATTTTGCCGCGTACGTTGTTTGCCCGCGTCTTCGTTGACCAGACAGCGGAGTTCACCGCAGCCATCACCTGACTCACCACAATCCGATGGGTGCTTACAACACAATCAGCCCAGCCAGCGTACTACCGGTAAAGGCACTTATTTCACGGCATGAAAGGACTTATTCGGCTGAGTTATCGGAAAGTGATCGACGCAACAGCGCAGCAGGCGTGGGACCGACTGGTATTCGACGACGCCTGGCAGGAATTTTACATGCAGGTGCAGTCGTTTAATCCCGATGGCCGCTACCAGTATTTCTGGGAACTCCTCGCCAACGTACCCACCGCCAACAAACTACATTACCTGACCAGTCGGGCCATTCTGGGCTACCTGCAACAACTCAACGACCGCATTCCCGACGTCACGAACGCGCAGCAGCAGGCCAGCCTACCCTTCACCCAGTTTACGTTCGAGATTCTGGCGGCACAGCTTGCGCAGAAAGAGACGTTTCGCATCGCCATTTTCTTTTACAGTGACGTGCTTACTTGGATCGATACCATCGGTGATCAGTTATTGCTAGCGTACGGCGATCAGCAAGCGGCCATCCGGCAGGGACAAGCCATTACTACCGATCTGATTCCGTTGCAGCCCGAATTAGCAATCTGGTCGTACCAACCTGTTATTCCCGCCAATGCATGATGGACACACAGACACAAGCGCGGATTTACCTGGCCGACCAGCGGGGCTACACGCAAACACCCTTTCTCCGCAGCGTTCACACATTCAATTTTGGCACCTACCAGCAGGAGAGTCGGCAGCCGTTTGGGGCGTTGCAGTTGCTCAACGACGACAGCCTAATTGCCGGTGCCAGTCTGTCGCTTACCGTAGAGCAACCAACCGACGTTCTCCTGTTGCCGCTCATCGGCGGACTCGAATATACCAGCGAGCAAGCCTCGGGCTTTCTCGAATCGGGGCAGGCGGGGGTACTGTCGTTGATGCCCGGCCAATCTTATGCCGTTAGCAACCCATATCCGACTGAAACGATCAACCTGCTGCAAATCTGGCTAACACAACCAGTGAATTGTTCAGCAATGGGCTTCGCCGAAACGACCTTTGATCTAAGCCAGAAAAATGGTCTGCATAGCTGTTTGCCGGAGTCAGCGGGTTCGCCACAGCAGGTCTTCATTGGTCGGTACGATGGGCGGGCCGAAGGCACGCTGAAGACAGCGCCGGGGCAGCGCGTGTTTGTCTTCGTGGTACAGGGCGTTTTCGAAGTTCAGAATCGGCTGCTGCACGAACGTGACGGCTTGTCGTTGAGCAACGTTCAACACGAAATGATTGATTTCGAGGCACTCTCTAACGACGCAATTCTGCTGCTGATTCGGTTTTAAACACAGAGGCACAGAGCAAAACCACGGAGAAAACGGAGAGCTATCAATCTGTCTCTGTTTTCTCTGTGCGAATCCTCCGTGCCTCTGTGTTTAAAATACGACTACTTCGCGGTCCAGGTGTTATCGGCGGGGGTGGCGTCCATGAAGATACCGCCGGTCAGCTTCACCGATTGCAGCTTCTGGGTGATCGGCAGTTTCACCACCGCCTGCTTCTGATTGGCCTGCCAGATGGCGGGTGTCTGGTGAACAGTCTGCGTCGTACCGTCAGCGAATGTCAGTACCACGTCGACCGGCGCTACGTAGCCACCCACGTTGTCAATAGTCAGCGTAGCCTGTTTCGCAGTCGTCACGACGGGTTGCAGGGCAAAATCGATATAGTTGTTCGAAAAATACCAGTTGTTCCAGAACCAGTTCAGGTCACGACCCGCGCCGGCGTTGAAGCTGAAAAACATATCCCAGGGCGTAGGGTGTTTGCCATTCCAGCGCTCCATGAACGTGTGTAGCCCCTTGCGGAACAGGTCGTCGCCCAGCATGTCTTTCAGGGCCAGATAACCCAGCGCGGCCTTGCCGTATTCGTTGTTTCCCATAGCCGCACCACTCAGCACATTGGTCGGCGTGATGATCGGCAGATCCTCCTCAGCCGATGGGTCGCGAATCCAGCCGTTAACCCGGAAGCCCTGAAACAGTTGCACCGCTTTGTCTTTACCCAGGTCGGCCTGCCCGATCAGGTGTTCGAGCGCGGTTGCCCAGCCTTCGTCCATAAAACCGTAGCGCGTTTCGTTGATACCCATGTAGAACGGAAACCAGGTATGCGCAATCTCGTGTTCGGCGACGAAGCGCGAAAAGTTCAGGTCTTGGGTAGTGGCGTCGTTGACCATCATCGGGTATTCCATATCGGCAAACCCCTGCACGACGGTTGTCTTCGCATACGGATACGGCACGCCGGGCCAGTTGTTGGAGAACCAGTCGAGCGCGTGTTGCCCGAAGCCGACCATCTGATGAAAGTCAGCCGCGTTGTCCAGAAAGGCTGCCTGTACGCCCGCCCGTCGGCCCGTCTTTTTGTCGACCACTACACTGGCCGCATCCCAGACATAGTGATCGCTGATGGCCAGGGCCATGTCGGGTACGTTCGTGGCACGCCAACGCCAGCTATTCGTCGCCTGACTGGCCGTAACAGCACCCGTTTTCAGCTCATCCGCCGTGGCAATATGAACCAGCGAATCGCTCGTCATCGACCGGGTCAGCCGCTGCACGTAGGTCGGCTGTAACACCTCCCCGGCGTTTTGCAGATCCCCCGTCGACCAGACGATGTAGTTTTTCGGCACCCGAACTGTCAGGTCGTAGTCGTTGAAATCGCTGTAAAACTCCTGCGCATCAGTGAAGGGCATGCGGTCCCAGCCGTAGTAATCGTCATACACCGCGATTCGTGGGTAGAAGTACGCCAGAAAGAACGTGGTCGAATCGAGCATCCCTTCCCGACCGCTTTCTTTCGACAACTCGTAGTGCCAGTCGATGCTTAGTTTCACCGAATCGCGGGGCAGCAACGGCTTACTCAATACCATCCGCTGATTGACGTCGGTGTTGCTCGGCCATTTCTTCTCCGCCTGATTTTCCGTGTAGCGGTCGATAGTCACGCCCGACGTTAAGTAGTCTTCGCTAACAGCTCCCTGCCGACCGGCACCCGGCCGGTGAATGTTCATGAACAATTTGACCGCCAGCGTTTTCAGCGTATCGGGACTGTTGTTGACGTACGTAATCTGCTCGGTACCGTTGATGGTCCGGCTGGGTGGTGTCGCGTTGATCGTGATGGTGTAGTGCGCGCGGTTCTGCCAGTAGCGGGGGCCGGGTTTCCCATCCATCGAACGGGTGCCCTTTTTGTAGGCCTGCTTGACGTTGCGGGGCATATACAGCGTCTGCGCCTGGGCAATGGTCAGCCCCAGCAGCAGTGCTAGTAATGGCGTGAGTTTCATTCCTGTAGTCAGTTTTCTGTTTACGGTTTCGGTAGTCAGTTGGTACACATGCTGACGAGTGGCGCAAAAGTATCGCAAAGAAAAAGTGAAGCCATTACTTTTATGATTAACGGCTGTCTGCCGTACCGCCTTACACTAGCCATCCCCATGAAGCAGTTACTCTTGGTTATCAACATATTGCTGGCCTGTCGAGCCGTAACGCTGGCCCAAACGACGTATTGCAATCCGATGGATATCAGCTATCGGTATAATTTCGAGCAACTGAATGAGCGGATCTCCTACCGCTCCGGGGCCGACCCGGTTATCATCAACCATAAGGGAGAATACTATCTCTTTGTCACGATTCAGGGCGGCTGGTGGCATTCAAAAGACCTGGCCAACTGGCGCTACGTCGTTCCTGACAAATGGCCGATGGAAGATATGTGTGCACCGGCAGCACTCTCCGTCCGTGATACGCTGTACTTGTTTCAAAGCACGTTTGAACAGCGTCCCATCTTTATCTCGACCCAGCCCGACAAAGGAAAGCTTACCTTTTACAATCGATGGCTACCCCGGCTCCCCAAAGACATCGGCCCCTGGGACCCGGCGCTGTTTCACGACGACGATACCGACAAATGGTACATGTACTGGGGCTCGTCGAACGTGTACCCGATTTTTGGCGCTGAACTCGACAAAAGCCGCAACCTGACGTACGCGGGCAATAATCCGGCCCAGGCTTACAAGGCGCTGTTCTGGCTCGATCCCTATCAGCACGGCTGGGAACGCTTCGGCCCCAACCATTCCGACCCCATCAAACCCTTTGTCGAAGGAGCCTGGATGACCAAACACAACGGCAAGTACTACCTGCAATACGGTGCGCCGGGCACGGAATACAACGTCTACGGCAATGGTACCTACGTCGGCAAAGACCCGCTGGGGCCGTTCGAGTACGCGCCGTATAACCCCATCGCCTACAAGCCGGGTGGCTTTGCGACGGGCACTGGGCACGGTAACACGTTTCAGGACAACTTCGGCAACTACTGGAATACGGGTACGACCTGGATCGGTGTCAACTGGGGAATGGAACGGCGCATTATGATGCACCCGGCCGGTTTCGACAAGGACGATCAACTGTTTGCCACGACGCGCTTCGGCGACTGGCCCCACCGCCTGCCAACGAAGAAATGGACCGACCGCGAAGAGCTGTTTACCGGCTGGATGCTGCTCAACTACAAAAAGCCCGTTACGGCTTCCTCGACACTGACGCCTACCGGTACCGACTCAATCCGGGTAGCGTTCGTCGCCGACGAAAACCCGCGCACGTTCTGGGTAGCCGCGCAGAACCGCCCCGGCGAAACGCTGACGACGGACCTCGGCACGCTCTGCGACGTGAAAGCCGTACAGGTCGACTACTTCGATTACAAACTCGCCATCTTCGACTCCGATTCGACGGTCTACACCCAATTCAAAATCCTGACGTCGCCCGATAACAAAACCTGGACCGTTGCCGCCGACCTCACCCGCGAATCGAAGCGGGACCGAGCCTGCGCCTATGTCGAATTCAAGCAGCCGCAACGGGCGCGCTATGTCCGCTACGAGCATGTCTACACAGCCGGGCAGCACCTGAGCATCAACGCCTTCCGCGTGTTCGGCAACGCAACTGGTAAAGCACCGGCTGTGCCAACGATGACAGCAAAGCGCCAGAAAGACCAGCGCAACGCCGACCTGACCTGGACGAAAGTACCGGGGGCCGTGGGCTATAACATCCGCTGGGGCATCGCACCCGACAAGCTCTACCAGACCTACCAGTTCTGGAATGACCAGCCCAGCGCATTCGAACTACGCGCCCTGAACGTTGGTGTCCCCTACTACTTTGCCATCGAATCCTTCAACGAAACCGGCGTGTCAGTCCTGAGCCCGGTTGTGAGCGCACTGCAATAACAATTTACATCATCAGTAGACGAAAACGTCTTTACAGGCAACACGCGTCCTGTGGAATATGCACTCGGCTTGCATCTACTGTACTAATTCATTGTCCTATGAAACGCATGCTCTGTTGGTTGGGAACTGCTACTCTTATCCTTATATCGTATGTCGGAGAAGCACAAACGCAGTGCTTGCCGTACGACTTATTTGTCGCACGAAAAGATTCATTGGATAATCAGTACGCGCCCGTCGACGATGTCCTAGACCCAGACCATCGTATACGCCCGATACGAGAAAACGGGGTTAGTTTCTTTAGTGAAATGAGTCCCACGGAGCGCATCGCGAAACAGGCAAACAGCAATTTCTACAAACAATTCGACAAGAATTTGCTGTCGTTAGGTTACCTACTGGGCAAACTGAACGGCATTGAACTGTTCGTTTACGTAAATGAGAAGGGACGCATCGATTATGCTTCGTATCGATTGGATAAACATATCCTTAATGGATTCGATCAGCAGCAAATCGATCAATCGTTTTGTCAGTTCTTTTCCGATTATGTATTTACTCAGACCAACAAAAAGCCCTATAGAATTTACAGTGGGCAAGTACTGGGGACTACACTAGTCGACAAGCAGGCTCGTATCAGGCGATTAACGCAAGAGAAAGTACCTCAACGCGGAGAAATCAGAACGCTCGCGGGTCTAGCTACGACACGGCCTGATACGGTAACCATCATTACACTTGAGCAATTAGCATTGACAAAAGCCCCACGAGCGCTGGTGCGATTCAAGAATATCCGACAACTCAATTTGAATGACAATGAATTGACGAAAGTGCCCCGGTTCGTTTTCCGTTCAAAAAAACTGTCTTCGATGAATCTGTCAGGTAATCGGTTAACTGCTTCAGCAATACGCTGTCCGCGTAATAAGCACATTGAGCGCATTAATCTCCAGTTCAATCAGCTTACCCAGTTGCCTAAACGACTACCAAGAAACCGCCATCTGCTAAGTCTTTGGCTGGGCCATAACAATTTGTCTGCGGGGCTTGATGCGCGCATACTACGTCGCTTGAAAACAATAACAGACCTGAACCTCTACAATACCAAACTAACGAGTTTACCCGCTACCATTGGTCAATTAACGCAGCTAGAGACGCTTGACGTTTACTACAATCAGTTACACGAACTTCCGCGTGAAATCGGTAAAAACCTTGCATTGAAACAGCTTGCGCTCTCTTATAATCGACTGGACAGTCTGCCGGATGAAATCAGAAAGCTAACCCAATTAGAAGCTTTGTATGTTCGTAAAAATTTGCTGGCTAAGCTGCCAGTTCACATCGATGAATTGAAAACCCTTCACACATTAGATATTAGTCATAATGCGATAAGTGAACTCCCCAACTCGATTGTTAATTTATCAATCAATACCTTACAGAACCTGAATATCAGCCAAAACAGATTAGCACATCTCCCTACAGGTCTGTTCAAAACAAATCGATTAAAACAGCTTGATATCAGTGACAACCCGGCTACCAATAAACAAAAACTGACTAAACTACTACCGCTAATTCGTGAAGCAGAAGCTAAGCATGTCACCGTACGGTATTGAGTAAGAGTATTACCGTCAACTGTTATTGATACGCCGATCGACAGCAAATCACTTGTAACAAGTGCCTCCCGGCGGTAAGACGCAAATCCCGCGTCTCTACAAGTTTGGTATATTTGTCGAATGCCTACGCCTATTCCCCGCGACCGTCGACTGCTGCACATCTATGCCATCATTTTTATCGACGTGGTGGTCGGCTCGGCGGTTGGGCCAATTCTGCCGACCTTTGTGAAGCAAATGGAGCGACCGCAGGTGTGGCTGGCACTGGGCACGGCCCTGTTTCTGGGTATGCAATTGTTTTCGGCTCCGCTGCTCGGCAAACTCTCCGATGGCTATGGCCGGCGACCCATTTTTATCGTTTCGGCGACGGGTACGTTTATCGCCAATACCCTGCTGATACCCGTCCGGCTGGGGGCGTTACTGGCCAACCGGTTCAGCGACGGTCTCACCAACGGCATGTACGCGACAGTTCGCTCGGCCATCACCGACATCTCACCCAAAGAAGAACTGTTTCGTAACCTCGGTATCGAAGGTGCCATTCTGTCGCTGGGCTTCGTGATCGGACCGGGCGTATCAGGACTGCTGCTGACGGCATTCGACGTGGTAGAAGGCGAGCAGGCACGGGTCGTGGTCATCATGGGCGTATTGCTGTCGCTGGTTAACGTCGTACTCAGCTGGACCCTGCGCGAGACGCATGCCAACCCGCCCGGCGTGACAGTAGCCGCCCTCAAAACCGAACTCGTGCAGGCACTCAATGTCGCCACCCTATGGGCGCGCCTACGGACAAAAGACAAACAGCATAACGGGCTGAAAACGCTGGTACTCATGCAACTGGCGCTTACCTTCAGCACCGGCTATTATAACTACTTCGTCACATTCGTTAGTTTCGGTGCCCTTCAGCTCGACGCGAAAGGCATCTCCTACTTCTTCATGTATTTCGGTGCGCTGAGCGTTGTAATCAGTTACGTATTCTACACCTACTTCGCCGACCGCATCAATCAGCAGCAGGCCATTATCTGGCTGGCGGCCTTGGGCGTACCGGTGCTGATTGGTTACGGACTGGTCGGCACATCGCTGTTCTGGCTATACGCGCTGGTGACCATCGACTGCCTGACGCTTTCGCTTATCCAGGGACTCATCGAAGGCCTGATGGCGCAGCGAACGACTGATGTCGACCGGGGCGAAGTGTTCGGTATCAATCAGGCCATGCAGGGACTCGGCAGCATCGTGACGACACTGGTCTTCGGCCTACTGTCGCTGATCGACTTGCGGCTACCGTTTGCCTGGTTTGGTCTGTGTCTGGCCGTTGTCGCCTGGCTGGCGTGGCAACGCGATGAAGTCAGTAATCCATCGGATACTCAGCCGGTTGCCTAACGAGTAAGCTGTTTACCAATATCGCTTTTTGACCAGTAACGAGCCAGCCACGATGCGTATACAAAACCTGCTGATTGTAAGTCTGCTGGCCCTGCTAAGCTGCCAGTCGGAAACGAAGCCGTCTCCGGCCTCATACAGCGTTCCGGCTAGTGTTGAACCGTATATTCAATCGTTCCGGTCGGCAGCACAGCAGCGTAACCGTGCCGTGTCGACGGACAGACTGATCGTTGAGTTTGGTGATCCGCAGGGGGAAGATGTTTGTGGCCGGTGTCTGCTGGAAGCGGGCCAGCCGCCCCACATTGTCCTGAGCACGGATGCCTATTGCTGGGAACAAGCCAGCGACAACGAAAAGGAAGGGCTCGTTTTTCATGAGCTAGGCCACTGTCTGCTCGGTCGACTCCATCGCAACGACCACTTCGCCAACCGCGCGTATGTCAGCCTGATGAACCCCGACAACATGGGCGTTTACGCGACGTGCCGTTACCCCATTGGCGATGATGATTGCGACAAACGCCCACGCCGGACGTATTACCTCGACGAACTGTTCGACCCAGCAACTCCCAAACCCAGTTGGGCAGACTGATACCAGCTTCGGGCGGAAATCCGTATGTTCGCTTTTCGCAACCTGCTGTTTCCTATGCTCAAAACTACATTCCTTGGCGTATGCCTGCTATCGGGCAGTCTCGCCCTGGCCCAGTCGACCGTTTCCACCTACCAGCCACCCGTGTTTACCGATCCCGACCGGGTCAAAAAAATTGAAGCGGCATGGCCCGTCATTGAAAAACTGTATCAGGACTATGCGACCAAACAGCACTTTCCGGGCATGGCCTACGGGCTCGTTGTCGATGGGAAGCTGCTGAAGGCGGGGGCCACCGGTTATACTGATCTGGCAAAGAAAACGCTCGCTACGCCCGCATCGCTGTTCCGCATTGCGTCAATGACCAAGAGTCTGACGGCGATGGCGATTCTGAAACTACGCGACGAGGGGAAACTCCGGCTCGACGACCCGGCCGAGCAGTATGTGCCACAACTGAAGAAATTGCGTTATCTGACCACCGATTCACCCCGCATCACCGTCCGTAACTTACTGACCCACTCGGCCGGTTTTCCCGAAGACAACCCCTACGGCGACCGGCAACTCGGCGACTCTGAAGCCGAACTGACGCGCTTTCTCGACGGGGGCGTATCGCTCTCCAACGTGCCGGGCGTCGCCTACGAATACAGCAACCTGGGCTTCGTTCTGCTGGGCCGTATCCTCACGAACGTAACGGGTAAGCCCTATCAGCAATACATTACCGAATCAATACTGAAGCCGCTGGGCATGACCAATACGCGCTGGGAATACACGCAGGTTCCGGCCGGCAAGCTGGCCCATGGCTATCGCTGGCAGGGCAACGAATGGCTCGAAGAAGAGCTACTGCACGACGGTTCGCACGGCGCTATGGGTGGCCTGATTACGTCGATCGATGATTTCAGTAAGTACATGGCTGTTCATCAGCAGGCCTGGCCCCCACGTTCCGGTACAGAAACCGGCCCGGTCCGGCGGTCGTCTGTTCGGGAAATGCAGCAGCCCTGGACGTTCAGCTACCTCAACGGAGCGTTCCGCTACCCCGACGGCCGCGCCTGTCCCATGACGAGTAGTTACGCCTACGGTCTGCGCTGGAGTCACGACTGTGGGGATCGCGTCTACGTGGGCCATACGGGCGGACTACCCGGCTTCGGCAGTCAGTGGTGGGTCATGCCCGAATACGGCATCGGCGTTGTTGCCTACGGTAACCTGACCTACGCCAGCATGGGTTCGGTCAACTGGGCCGTGCTCGATACCCTGATCCGGTCGGCGGACCTGAAACCGCGTCAGTTACCCGTTTCGCCGATACTGGCGCAGCGCAAAGCCGAACTCGTCAAGCTCCTCCCCGACTGGACCAACGCCGAGCGCAGCGGCATCTTCGCCGAAAACGTCTTCCCCGACCGTTCCGTAGCCTTACGTCGGCAGGAGGCACAGGCGTTGTTCAACACGATTGGCAAGGTTACCAGCGTTGGTGAATTGATACCCGAAAACCAGCTACGCGGCACCTTCCGGCTGACGGGTGAGCGCGGGGCTGTCGATGTCTTTTTCACCCTCACCCCCGAAATCCCCGCCCTGATTCAGCAACTTGACCTGCGGGAAGTGAAGCGTTGATGACTAACAATAGTTGCAAACGCTTTAAGTGGAATTTGTGAATCCACAGGCTTATTTTAGCCTATTCATCAGACAACTTTATCGTTTTATCAATTATGCTTTCAGTTAAAGAAGCTGCTCGAAATGCATTGAATTTCTATAAAGACATCTATCCCGATACGCAAGGCGAACTGATTGAAGAAGTAGAACTTGATTCAGATCGTCACCACTGGCTTATCACACTCAGTTTTGTATCCAAGGTAGAACCCAACAATCCGCTATTCGCGAACGTGCTGGCCCCTCAATTTGAGCGAAAATATAAATTGTTTAAAGTCAACGCAGACAGCGGAATGGTGGAATCAATGAAGATAAGAGTGCTTGGCAATGATCTCAACTGATCTACAACGAGCACGAGGACTTCTTATAGATACCAATCTACTGGTCCTGTTGGTAGTCGGGTCAGCAAGTGCAACTGCCATTGCGGGAAACAAACGCCTGAGCGCTTACACGGCGACTGATTATAAGCTTTTACTTTCTTTCGTTGAGCGCTTCAAATCCTTATTCACAACACCACACATCCTGACCGAAGTCAGCAATCTCATCGGTTGTGAAACGAAGCAACAACAACAGGGGCTGGAGATTCTCAAACGCTTGGTCCAACAGATGGAAGAAGTAGTACCGGCAAGTAGCGAAACGATGAACCTGTATACTAAAAGCTACTTGAAATTTGGGCTGAGTGATGCATCCATACATCGGGTGGCCACCGACAGGCTACTTGTACTAACGGACGATTTAGATTTCTGCTACTACCTTCAAGGACAGAATATGCTAGCGCTTAATTTCAATAATCTGCGTACTGCCTATCTGCTTCATTAGATGTCTTCCAGCTTCTCTCCCGAGAAGGCAATCGGTTTCTCGGCGAACAACAGCTTCGTCGCGGCCCAGGTCGTGCGGAACAGCTCGCTTTGGCGGTACGCTTCCAGCGCATCGGCGGATTCCCACAGGCTGTACGTCATGCGTACGGCGGGATTTTCCGGGTCGCGCAGCAGTTCGAGATGATAGTTACCGGGGAACGCACGAATGTGGGCTTTCGAGCGGTCGAAGATCGCGTGGAAGTCAGCCAGCTTATCGGGCTGGAAGGTCATGCGGACAATACGGACGAGCATATTTTTTCAACACAGAGGCACAAAGAACACAAAGGTATCAACCGGCCAAATCCACATCAGACTACCTCACATAAAATCCCACCAGTATGGCAGCAATTGAGTACAACACGTTAAGCCGAAGCATTATTGGCGCGTGCATCGATGTCCACCGTGAACTTGGCCCCGGTTTGCTGGAAAGCGTTTATGAAGAGTGCCTTACCTTTGAACTGCGGAGCCGGGGCTTGCTCGTTGACCGACAGTACGAACTGCCAGTGGTCTACAAGGATCAGGTACTAAACAAAACGTTTGTGATGGATCTGCTTGTCAACGGTTTGATCATAGTGGAGTTGAAAGCCGTTCAGACCGTGCTGCCTATTCATGAAGTACAGTTGTTAACCTACCTCCGCATGGCTCGCCTAAAGTTAGGTTTGCTGATTAATTTCAACGTCGAACTGATGCGGGACGGGATTATTCGCAAGATCAATGGTTATCTATAACACAGCGTCACAGAAAGCACAAGGCGCTCCTCTTTCTCCGTGTTCTCTGTGACTCTGTGTTGAAACTCTACTTTGAATACTAATTACTAAACCCAATGAATTACCGCACATTTGGCCGTACGGGCTGGAACATTTCTGAAATTGGCTACGGCATGTGGGGCCTCGCGGGCTGGACGGGTTCCGAACGCGAAACCACCGACAAAGCGCTCGACCTGGCCGTTGAGCGAGGGTGCAATTTCTTCGACACGGCCTGGGGCTATGGCGAAGGACTGAGCGAACGAATTCTGGGTGAGCTGCTGAAACGCAACGCCGACAAAAAACTGTACGTCGCGACGAAAATTCCACCCAAAAACCGGACCTGGCCGTCGCGACCAGAATTTCAGTTAGATGACGTCTTTCCGTCGGACTACATTGTCGAGTATGTCGACAAAAGCCTGCAAAATCTGGGCATCGATACCATCGACCTGATGCAGTTCCACGTCTGGGAAGACGGCTGGGCGGATCGTGACGAGTGGAAAGACGCGATCACCAAACTCAGCGAACAGGGTAAGGTACAGGCATGGGGCATCAGTATCAACCGTTGGGAGCCCGACAATGCGCTCGAAACCCTGAAAACCGGAATGATCGACGCCGTGCAGGTGATCTACAACATCTTCGATCAGAATCCGGAAGACAACCTGTTCCCGCTGTGTAAAAAGCTGGATCTGGGCATCATCGCCCGCGTGCCGTTTGACGAAGGAACACTAACCGGTACGTTTACCAAAGAAACGACCTTCCCCGCCGACGACTGGCGTTCGACCTATTTCGTACCGGAAAACCTCAACAGCAGCGTCGACCATGCCGATGCGCTGAAACCGCTGATTCCGGCGGGTATGACCATGCCCGAGATGGCGCTCCGGTTCATCCTGAGCAATCCCGACGTACACACGACCATTCCGGGCATGCGGCAACTGCGCAATGTCGAAGCTAACACCGCCGTCAGCGACGGTAAAGGCTTGACGCCCGAATTGCTACGCGAGCTGAAAGGCCACCGCTGGGACCGCACCCCGACGGAGTGGAGTCAGTAGTATACCGCTTTCACCGATTGCAAAAACGCAGCTCATACGGGCTGCGTTTTTGCGTATCACGACCGATAGAATCCGTAGATGAGTAAGCCAACCAGTACTGATTCGATGATCCAGCTATACAGCGTATTGTTACCCGTAATGCGTCGGACCAGTACGTGAATTGCTACACAAAAGGCGGCTAAGGGTAAGCCCAGTACGATTTCCAACGGGTAGTCGCGTTTTTGGGCAGGCGTACCGTATAGAGTGTAAACCAGCCCGTGCACTGTCCAGTACAACCCCAGCAAAGCCCCGAATGGTAGGGGAGCAACCCAACCCAGCAGTTTGTTTATGTCCACGGCGTTGTTTGTTGGTTTACGTTACAAACGATTATTCACCATGAATCGATTGACCGCCGTAGACCGAAAACTGTATGCCGTCAACCGTCAGTATTCCTGCTCAATGGGATGAACCATGAATTCATCGATGACGACGTGGGCGGGGCGGCTCAGTATAAAGAGCATCGATTCGGCCATGTCTTCCGCCTGTAGGTAATGCGACGACGTGGCGTGACCGTGGCCCTTCGCGTGAAAGTGCGAATCGACCAGGCCGGAGTAAACGCCCGTCACTTTGATGCGGAACGGACGAACCTCCTTGCGCAATGCCCCCATGAACGCTTCCTGCGCATATTTACTGGCGGTATACAACGACCCACCCGCGAACGTACGTTTCGCCACGTCTGACGCGACGACAACGATATGCCCCGACTGCTGCGCTTTCAGCGTAGGTAGTGCCGCCTTCGTCAGCAAAAACGTACCTTTCACGTTTGTCGCCATCAATTCGTCCCACTCGTCGACTGTGATGTCTTCGACGTTCTTGAAAACGCCATACCCCGCATTGTTGACCACCGCGTCGATTCGACCGAACCGGTCGAGCGCCGTTTGTACCACACGCTGCATATCGACTTCACTGGCTACGTCGCCCGGCACCGCCACGATACGACCCTGCCCCTCGGCCTCGACCTCTCTCAGCTCGATCACGTTACGGGCCGTAATAACCACGTTAGCACCGTTTTGCGCCAACAGCAGCGCCGTCGCCCGGCCGATCCCCCGGGACGCCCCGGAAATAATGATTACGTTGTCTTTCATCCGGTAAATGTAGAGACGCAACCCATTGCGTCTCATTACGCGCCAGCCAATCCGGCAAAATTTAGCGACCGCACAACCATCCGGGTACGGAGACGCAAGATATTGCCGCACCGGCGGACCGGTCTCTACATTTGCGCCAGCTTTTTGTTGACTAACCAAACTACGGCGTTGAAGCACAACCATCCGGATGTTGAGACGCAAAATCTTACCGCACCGGCGGTCACCGTGGCGCGGACCGGTCTCTACAAATTTCTAAAATGGCGGATCATAGCGCCGTAACCCAGCTTCATCGACAAACCTGCAATGGCCTGACTCAGTCGCTTTTCACGGGTTTGTACCGTCTTTGCGCTGTCGATCCAGTTGCTAAAATATTGCTGATGACCACGGGGCAGCGTCTCGAAAAACGCCAGCGCGTCGGGTGCGTCGGCCAGACAGGTCAATAAATCTTCCGACAGAGCCAGTTCCGATTCATCGCGTTCCAGCTCGACCTGTATGGTAGCCCCCGCTTCCTTGCCAAGGCCCCGGCGCATCGTCGCATTGATCGCGAGAATATACGGAGCCAACTCACCGGTTTCGTCAGGCTCAGCGGACTCACCCATCGGCACTAAACCCACCTGCTGAATGCTAACTGTGTCCAGTCGGCCTTTCACGCGAAACGCTTTTTTCTGCCCTCCGCTCAGCAAATTGGCAACGGCAGCCGGTATGTCGATGTACGTCCATCCTGTCTTCTCTCCCTTCGCGCCGAACCTGCGGAGCATCGCTGTAAACGTTACCATCTCTTACTGTTCGGGTTGACGATAATGCTGTAAGGTTGCCTGCAACGACTCCTGCATGGCCTGTACCAGGCTATCGGGTTTTACAACCGTCAGGTGTTCGCCGTATGAACGCAGATGCATCAGCAAATCACGGTTGGGGGCCAGCCGCAGCCGAACAACGCAGGCATCGTCGGTATCCTGCACGACTTCCTGCGTCTGGTGAATGGGTTTGGCCTTTACGTATCGCCCAAACAGCGGACTGAACGACAGCAGTATTTCCTCGACGGGTCCGCTGCTGTCGGTGATGCCGTAAATGTGCTCGAACAGTTCACTGACGTTGTCCAGCACCACCGACGGCACGTTGCACAGGTCGAGCGCAATATCCAGATCGCTCATTCGGTCAAGTGCAAACGTGCGTTCTTTTTCCGTCGCTTCGTCGTAGCCGATCACGTACCAGCTATCGGCCACTTCGCGCAGCAGGATCGGGTGAAGCGTCCGTAGCTTGTCGGGCGTCTGGGGCTGGGCATCGGTTGTTTCGTGCTTCCGGTAGTGGAACGTAATCTGCCGGTTCTGGTTGATCGCCCGGATCAGCACCGGCACGTACTGCCGGTTACCGCCCAGCACGCGCTCCTCCACGTACACGACCCGGCGCATCATCGGCTCGGATTTTACCTCCCGGATAATGTCGAGACTTTGCCGGACGCGCTGCAAGGCGTTGGCCAGTTCGCCCGCTACCGACGCACCCTGCGTGGCCGTCAGCACTTCACGCGCGTAGTCGAGCGCTTCCATATCGTCGGGACTCAGCATCAGGCGCAGAAGCCGAAACTGGGGGTCGGTGTAGTAGTAGCCGTTGCGCCGTTTGTCGTATGCGATGGGCGCGTCGTGGTCTTCGCGCAGCCGCTGAATGTCTTTCTCCAGCGACGACATCGACCGGATACCGCATTTATCCTGACACACCTCGAACAGGCGCTGCTTGGAATATTGCCGGGGGTAGCGACTGATAATCTCGTCGATGATGCGGTAGCGCTGAAACGCCGAGCGGGTTATGGGCATGGGATACGGTTTACAGTATTCGGTTTACGGTTTTCTGTAGAGATCGCACCGGCGGACCGGCAATCCATTGCGTCTCACCGCCGGATGGTTATATCGCCGGACGGCTTTTTCATACGCGTCAGCTATCAGACCAGACGATAACAAAACCATCCGGGGGCGGAGACGCAACCCATCGCGTCTCTACTATCCCCAAAAATTCAGAAAAAATTTTTATCGAAAAAGAAGAACGTAAAAAGATTACGTTTTGCCGGGTAGAACTTTGTTCTGTGAATTTTAAACAACACTACAAATGATGACGGCTTATCACACTCCATCCCCGTTGCTTTCTACTGGTTTCCCACCGGTCATTCGTACGAAAGCGTCGACACAGGCTAGTGCATCCGTATCGCATCTGATGCGCTGGCAAGAACCGCTGGCCACGCGACTACGGTTTCGCCACAACCTGCCGGGACGGGTGGCCAACCGTCTGCTGAACATCGAACTGGGTTTGTTTCTGCTGGCGGAATTACTGCCAATGGCGCCGGCAGAAGCCCTGCCCAATCTGCTCAACGGGCAGGGCATCGTGTACCGCGAACGCCCCGTCTGGACACCACATCAGCACAAGATGCTGAGCCGGGCGCGGATTCTGCTGGCCCCCTACCAGGATCGAGCCGTATGGTACAGCGCGCTGGGCAAATACGCAACCATGAACAAAAACCTGCGCCTGTTTACCACAACCGGTCGCGGTGGCCAAAATCCCGATGCCAGTTCCTACGACCGCCGTGAGCGCATCCAGCTCTACGGCTGGGCGTTAGCCTGAATACGGTTTACGGTATTCGGTAGCCAGTTTTCGGCCACTGGCCTGTGTAGCCCAGACGTCTACGTCTGGTGGGCGCGACAGCGACCAAAATAGTTACCCCATACCTTGGCCTGACGGCCTCCAGACCGAGAGGTCTGGGCTACAGGAGGCAACTCACCGTAAACGGTAAACCGAATACCGTAAACGCAATCCCCCCTTTTGAACAACTAAACAACAACCCTCATGAACACGACCCCATTCACGACACCCGCAATCAACCGCCGACCGGGTAAGCTGTCGGCGCGGCAGTTACTCGACGTCGAACTGGGCTTATTTCTGCTGTCGCAGTTACAGCCGGCCGCTTCGCCCGACACACTGCCCATTCTGCTGAGCCAGTGTACCTCGCTGACCGATCAATCGGACTGGACACCCCGCCAGCGTAAACTGCTCAACCGGGGTCGGCAGTTACTGACGCAGTTCCAACACCGGCCCGCCTGGTACGAGCTACTGGACCGCTACGTATCGGTGTCAAACCCACTCCGGCAAGCCTACGATGTCAGCGCTGACCGAAGTCGATTTACCGAGAAAAGCGTGGGCTTCTTTCGGAATCGACTGCGCACCCTGCAACAGGTAATGGCCTGACCAACGACTACACATCCACCATCCTCTTCACGCATCCCACTCCACCTATGTTTCCCGCCCTGCTTCAATCGATTACCAATCGCATCAACCCTGGCCAGGCACTCGCGCAGATCACGCCAACGGCAGCAGCTACGACAGCTTCACCGACCGCGCCACCGGTACGCCACTATCGGGTTGCCAAGCTGATTATGGTGACGGCCGCCAACAACAATAAATTCTACGAAATGCGCGAACGCGACGATCAGACGTTCAGCGTTCAGTACGGCCGCGTCGGTGGCGCGAGCAGCGTGGCAACCTACCCGATGAGCCAGTGGGACAAGAAGTTCCGGGAAAAGGTTGCCAAAGGCTATGTCGACCAGACACACCTGTTTGCGGAGGCAACAACTGCCGTCGACGCCAGTACGATTCAGGATACCGCCGTACGAACGTTTATGGGGCGACTACTTGAACTGGCCAGCCAGTCCATTCGCCAAAACTACATCGTTACCGCCGAGCAGGTTACCCGAAAACAGGTCGATTCGGCCCAGCAACTGATCGACGAACTAACCGACCAAATCAGAGCGGGGCTGGCGATGGATACGTTCAACGCCCGGCTGCTGGATCTGTTCAAAATTATCCCCCGCCGAATGCAGCGGGTCACCGAACACCTGCTACAGGAACTGCCACAGTCGGAAGACGCCATCCAGGCACTGCGCGACCGCCTGGCCAGCGAACAGGACACGCTCGACGTGATGCGCAGTCAGGTCGAACTAAACCAGTCCGACGACCTTAGCCCTGTCCAGCAACCAGATCTGCTGGCATCGATGAATCTGGCCGTCGAACCCGTAACGGATAAACGGGTGCTGAAGCTAATCAAGCTGATGATGGGCACTGACGTCGACAAGTTCGAAGCCGCGTTCAGCGTATCGAAGCACGATACCGAAACCGCGTTCAACACCTTTGTCGCGAATCAGGCCGATCAGAAAACGCAGTTACTGTGGCACGGCAGCCGGAGCGAAAACTGGATTTCAATTCTGAAAACCGGCCTGGTGCTGCGTCCGGCCAATGCCATTATTACCGGCAAGATGTTCGGCTATGGTATCTACTTCGCCGATCAATTCAGTAAGTCGCTCAACTACACCTCACTGCATGGTTCGGTATGGGCCAACGGCAAGCAGCGGGAAGGGTACCTGGCGATCTACGAAGTGCACGTCGGCAAACAACTCGTCGTAGACACCCACGAGAACTGGCACTACCAGCTCGACGCCAACCGGCTGAAAGCCATCGACGCTACCTACGATTCAGTCTTTGCGCAGCGGGGTGTCAGCCTGTTAAAGAACGAATTCATTGTCTTCAATCAGGCACAGTGCACGATTCGGTACATGGTCAAAATCAACTGCTAGTATGAATCCTATCCGCAAGAAAGTAACCCTGGCATCGGTACGCTCAACCGCCACTACGCTCATTCTGGCGCAGGGCGTAACAACGACCTTAGCCGTAAAGATGGCCCTACGCGACCGAGGGTATTGGGCCAGACAGGCCGACATTTCGCAAAAGCTAATCCGGATAGCCCTGCGCGAAGGCTGGTCTGTCAACGACAACGGCACCTTCCGCGTCTACTACTTCCCAACGCTGCCCGCCCTCCTAAACTAAGCAAAGCCGCCGGAACCACTCAACTGGTTCCGGCGGCTTTGGGTAGGTATCCCCAACCGCTTAAACAGGCTGACTGAGTTCAGCAGGCTGCGGATTACGCGAGTTAAGCAAGCCGGCCGGTACGCTTAACTCCCCCGTGTGCGGGTCGATCAGGCCATTGCGCTCATCCTCGATATTGGTTGCCTGCGTGTAGATGTCGCCGGCCAGGCAGTGCCGACGCAACTCCTGTTTGAATTGCAGAATCCGCTCGGCCCGGTCTTCCGAGTCGTTGGGACCACCGTAATCAGCGAAACCAAAGCCACCCCACTCACTAACGATAAGCGGCACCTGCTTCCGGTAGAAGAACGGGTCGCCGACCACCAGCGGGAACGCAGCAACCCCTTCCAGTTGGCCCGCTTCCAGCCGGCTCAGTAGATCGCGCCAGCGGTTCAGGTCAGGCGTATATAGGTGAGCCGTTAGCAGGTCCGACTTCAGGCGTCCTTCGACCGAAATATGCCGCCAGCCGTCGTTGTCGACTACCAGAAACTGCGGGTACGACAGTTGCATGAAATGGTACATGTCGGTGATGTACTGCCGGGTTTCTTCGCTCACGGCAATGTCCTCGGCCCCCCAGTCTTCATTGTACAGACTCCAGATGATGACCGACGGGTGCGAGCCGATCAGCGCCAGCATCCTGAGCAGCTCCGCCTTGTGGTTCTGCCGACTCAACGTATTCGACACGTGCGGACTCGGTACTTCCACCCACAGCAACAGCCCCAGTTGGTCGGCCAGGTTGTAGATCCGTGGATCGACCCCGGCGATATGCACCCGCACGAGGTTACAGCCCAGTTCTTTCATCGCCCGCATGTGCAGTTGCATCTCCTCGAACGTAGCCGTGCCGGGCTGATACAGAATCCCGTCCAGGTAAATCGACTCGTTGTTCAGGTAGATATGCCGCCCCCGCGACTCGATCTTCCGCAGACCAAAGTGGGTTTCAATCTGAGCCGCGTAGCCCGCCGGGTCGATGAGTTGCGCAATCAGCTTGTAGCGCACCGGCGTTTCGGGCGACCATAGCTGCGCGTCGGGAATATCGAGCGTGACCCGCTGCCGTTTTTGCCCGACGTTCAGGTGCAGCGGATAGTCCGACGTTGCCATCACCTCTCCCGTTTTGGGCGCGACAACCGTCAGCCGGATCGTGTAATTGCCGGCGTCGTGTACGCGGGTTGTCAGCGTAAAGCGAACGAGCCGGTCTTCGACGGAGCTCGCCACCCCGACCCGCGACCGGAGCCGGTTTCGTTCAACACTTTCGAGCCACACGCTCCGCACCGCGCCGGTGTAAGTCTGGTACCAGATACCGCCCCGCTTGTAGACGTGCGACTCCTGTTTCCCGCGCGGAATAGCGGCATCCATCGTGTCGGCGATGCGTACCGTCAGCCGGTTTTCGGCTTCCAATAACTCGTCGGGCAGTTCGTACGAAAACGACGTGTATTCGCCGAAGTGGACGGCCTCGTCTTCGATCGTGCTGAGTAGCTGCCCGTTGAGCCAGACGCGGGTTTCGTAACCACAGGCCCCAAACGTAAGCTGGATAATCGACTGAGCGACAGACACGCTGCGGTCCGGCAACGTAAACGTCCGCTCGTACCAGGCGACTACTTTGTCGTGCCAGCCTTCGGGCGACTGGGTACCCCGTGCCTGCGCCATGTGGGCCTCAATGGAGCCAGGCCACTGCACGACGCCGTCGAACGTATGTTGGTTGTACCACTGGTCCTGCAGGCCCCGGTCATCGGGATCGAGCGAGAATTGCCAGTCGCCGTCGAGCAGCAGGTAATTGTTAGGTCTCAGTACGGCACGGGGGAGTTGATTGATTGGTTCAGCATAGCCGCCGGTATCGGGTCGGCTCGACGATAAACTCGTGTTGGTTTGTTTAACTTCCATGACGGTGGTTCAGGTAAATGATCGCAGTAGCCTTGGCAATAATGCCGCCAAACCACTGCAATAGTCTACCTGTATAACGTACTAACCGTCACTTTTGTCCTGTTTTTTCTTATTTAAGGCATAACAACCCTTTTAAATATTGTTAAATTATGCGTCAATTAGACTATAGCGCTACCTGGTCTATGATAGTCTTGCAATGATCATCTGCCTCCTTTTAACCACTGATGAATCTGTATCTAGGCGTTACGAATTGCAGCTGGTTTGATTACCTGAGTGCGATCAATCCGGAGGATGTTAACTTCTGGCAACCCGGCGGAAAGAGTGCATTCAGAGTGCTGTCACTAAATGGTGTATTTCTGTTCAAATTGAAAAAGCCCTATAACGGTGTTGGCGGCCTAGGTTTCTTCAGAGCACAAACTCAGTTGCCCTTGTCACTCGCTTGGGACGCTTTTGGTGTGCGAAATGGCGTATCTGACCTTGACCACTTCAGAACAACTATTCAAAAGTATCGGGGCGATAAAGAGCGTAACCCAACCATCGGCTGCATTGCCTTGACCGATCCGGTGTTTTTCCGACGCGAAGACTGGATACCTGTTCCGGTCGACTGGCGTACAAGCATCGTTCAGGGGAAACGCTACAGCACTGACACGGCAATTGGATCAGCTTTATGGCAGCAGGTTCAGGATAGACTGATTTGTTACCGGAAAACGCTGCCAGCAGGACAAAACATGTTAAGCGTTGACGAGCCTTCACCCCAATATGGTAACTCAGTTCTACAAAAGGTACGAATTGGTCAGGGAGCCTTCCGACTCTCAGTCATTGATGTCTATACGAAGCGTTGTGCTATCACTGGCGAAAAGACATTGCCCGTACTGGAAGCCGCTCACATCAAACCTTTTGCGGAAGCAGGGCCTAATCAGACGTCAAACGGGCTGCTGTTACGTTCCGACATGCACAAGCTGTTCGACGACGGTTATATCACCGTAACTACTGACTACAGAATTGGAGTAAGTAGTCGCATCAGGGAAGAATTTAGTAACGGAAAAGAGTACTACCAGTATCATGGTAAGCCTTTATCCGTGCTGTCATTGCTAGAAAGAGATAAACCTTCATCGCTTTATCTGGACTATCACAACACCACTATTTTTCGCCCTTAGCTATCCAACATCATATTTCTATTTTTCGCTACGCACGTGTAGGCAAATCCGGCTATTGCCCCGATCGTCAATGATTTCAAGTCGACACTGGACAAGCTGTATGGCGAACGGTTACAGGATGTTGTGCTGTATGGCTCGTATGCGCGGGGCGATTACGATGGCGAATCCGAGATGAATCAGCTATCGATCTGCTTGTCTGTCGTACTCAACGACAACGAAATCTATACGATTACCGATGTGTTTATCCTAAGCGATCTTACGCTAAAGGCTATTCTTCCCCACAGCAAGGCGGTCTCTACCTTGCCAGTTTCAGGTTAGTGATACAGAAGTTCACCAATGCCGGTTTACCAGAACGCCCGTCGTGAAGGTATTTGTTTATGAATGAACTGGTTAAAAAAATAGTTCGATCACACCGACTGGACCCTTGGTTTGGCAAATACGCTGCTAATAGATCAATTGATCTATTTCCGTCTTTAATACGGGCAGATTTTTGATGACTACGCTCCAGACAAGGACATCATCAACCGCATCGTATGCGTGGATTACCCGATTACGCAGATCAACAATGCACCGGGCATTGGTAATTGAAACAGTATTATCATTCTTCAAAATTCGGCTCATGGCCTCTCCAATGATTTCAAGCTCCCGCTCGACAGCCCGCCGGATGGTAATATTCGTCTGATACACCGCAAAGCCACGTCGATGTTGTTAACCGCTTCGCGTATGTCAACCAGCCATTTGTGCACTTCTTCACTCATAAATTGGCGTTTTGGTACGCTCTACTGCAGCAACGAAATGAGGGTTATGCAACGACCGTTCAGTAACCAAATCGACCGGGCGTTGTAATACTGCTTCCAAAGCATCGGCAATCGCAAAATAATTTTCCCCGTACTGCACCGGGTCCAGCGATTTATCAAAGGCAATCAATAAATCGACGTCGCTTGCTTCGCTAAAGCGTTCTGTACAAACTGAGCCAAACGCGTATGCTCGCGTCACGCCGTTTTCACGCAGAATTCGGGTAACCGCAGGTAATCTGTCTGATAAAAATGAGTTGAGCATGCGGCTCGGATTTTCCGTAAGTATATCAAAAGCTAGACAATACCCATACTTTTCGTAGCGTACCGGCGGCTCTTTTATACCAGTACTGTGGTCTAAACTAAATTATCCCAGCAACGTACGCTGCGCCAGGTATACACCCGCGCCGGCGAGGTAGCCGAGGAGGGCAAGCCAGCTGATGCGACGCAGGTACCAGCCGAACGTTATGTTTTCCAGGCCCATAACGGCGACACCGGCCGCCGACCCAATAACGAGTAAGCTCCCGCCCGTACCGGCACAGTACGCCAGAAACGACCAGAGTGGGCTATCAATCGGGTAGGTCGTCAGGTCGTACATGCCCATCGCAGCCGCAACGATCGGTACATTGTCGACAATGGCCGAGACAACCCCGATCAGGAGCACGATCAGGTTAGTGTTGCCTATCGCCTGATCCAGTGAACCGGCCAGGCTATGCAGGACACCCGTCGATTCAAGCGACCCCACGGCCAGCAGGATACCCAGAAAGAACAGGATACTCGGCGAGTCGATCCGGCTAAGGGCATGGGCGGCTGTCAGCGTCCGGCGCTCGGCTTCGTCTTTATCCTTATGAATCACTTCCGACGCCACCCAGATCGCGCCGAGCACGAGCAACATTCCCATGTATGGCGGCAGGTGGGTAACCGTCTTGAAAATCGGAACGTACAGCATACCACCCAGGCCGATGGCCAGCATCATACGGCGGTCGCGCCGGGCAATCGGCGTAACGTATGGGCGACTAACCCCCCGATTTACTCCCGTCCGGACGGATTGTTCACTGGCCTTGTACTGATAGGTCAGTATCGTCAGCGGCACGAGCAGGGTAGCCAGACTGGGTAAAAACAGGGTTTGGATAACAGACGATGCACTGATCTGCCCGCCAATCCAGAGCATAGTCGTAGTCACATCGCCGATGGGCGACCAGGCCCCGCCGGCATTAGACGCAACGATTACCATGCCGGCCATTGTCAGTCGTTGTTCGGGGTTACTGACCAGTTTGCGCAGCACCGATACCATAACGATTGATGTGGTCAGGTTGTCGAGCAGGGCCGACAGGAAGAATGCCAGCAGGCTGATAATCCAGAGCAGCGTCCGCGTATTCCGGCTGGCAATCCGGTCGGTGATGAGTGCGAAGCCGTCGTGGGCGTCGATCAGTTCAACGACAGTCATAGCCGCCAGCAGAAAGAACAGAATCTCGGCGATGTCGGACAGGTGATGGCGCAGGTGATCGACGACGGGATCGATCTGCGGAGCCATCAACGCGTAGATTGTCCAGCAGACGACACCGGTGATAAGTGCGGTAGCCGTCTTGTTCAGGTTGACGGTATGTTCCAGCGCGATCAGTACATAACCGATTCCAAAAGCAAGTAGAAGAGCAAGGGTCATATACAACGAACCGGGAACAGGTAGTCTGTAGTTCGTTGTTTGTGGTTTATCAGCGTAAAGCGACGCCGGGTTGAAACCCGGCGCAATGATGGACTACCCGAACCAGCCGATTCTACTGGCACCGGGTTTCAACCCGGTAACGATGAACAACAGCCCCGTTTACTACTGATACGGGATGAATTTCGACTTGATCGTTTTTTTGTGAAGAGCCTCTAACGGTAAACTTTAGACGGTAAACCTAAAACCCAATGGCCCGCTCCCGATTCATCGTTCGTATTTCCCGACTTGGCCCCGATGGCATGGCGTTGTTTCCGTTTATTCTAGTGCGCCAGCCCAATCCCGGCCCGATTCTGGTCAACCACGAGCGGATTCACCTGCGCCAACAGGCCGAACTGGGTGTACTCCCCTTCTATTTGTGGTACCTGACCGAATACCTGATCCGCCGGATTCAATACCGCGATCATTACGAAGCCTACCGGAACATTAGCTTCGAACGCGAAGCCTTCGCCAACGAAACGAACCTCACCTACCTCCGCACCCGGCGCTGGTGGACGTTTTTGTCTTACGTTTAAGGTTAGCTGGCGCGAGCGAGTAGCGTGGACATTGTGTAGCCTGGACCAGCCCGCGCCACGGTGGCCACCGGCGCGGCTCCAGGTCCGGGTGCCCGTAAGGGCAACTATTGCAGGCGGCAGCTTTGTTGGCCGCTTCGCGCCCACCCGGACCTGGAGGTCCAGGCTACACGCGCGCCAGCTAACGACAAATCACAAATTACGAACTACCCTTCCCCTTGTACCCCAGCAACCCAACGGTCATAATCAGGGAGGAGAGCACGATGACCAGCATGGGGATACCTTCGCGGAAACCGAGCAGTCGCAGACTGGGGGGAATGTTGAGATAAAGCAGAATGGTAATCAGGCCGCGCGGGGCAATCCAGAGCATCGGATTCGAAAAGCCCCGGTAGGTCAGTCGGAGGGTTACCCACCGCCAGCCAATGACGACCAGCATAATCAGCACGCTAACAATCGTTGCGTCGATGTCGATCAGCTGGGCGGGTATGGCGGCATAGCCGAAAATCAGAAAGAAGAACGTACGGACGACGAACGACCCTTCAGCCGCCAGACTCTTCAGCTGATCGAGCTCTTTTTCGAACAGGTCGTTTTTTAGAATCAGGCTGAGCCGCCCCCGGATGAATAACTCGGTATTGTTCAGAAACAGCCCGAAGACCAGAATCAGCAACAGCGACGACAGTTGATTCATTTCGGCAATGGCGTAGACCAGAAAGAGGACCGAAATGATGGGCAAGAACTTGATCCGGTGGTTGATCCGCCCGATCAGATACAGCAGCAGAAAGCAACAGATCAGCGACAGCAACGCCATAATCAGCGTATCGCGCAGAAACGACCAGACAGCCCCCAGCACCGATTCCTGACTCAATAGCAGAAAGTTATACGCCAAAACGCCCAGCGTAGCCGCAAACGCCGATTCATAGACCATGAATTCCCGCTGATTCCCGGTCAGGTTCATCGTTGTCGACACGACCACCGAACTGCTCAGAATCGAAAACGGCAGAGCGGTAATCAGGCAATGGAAAAACGAATCGTTGAGCAGCAGGTAGAACATACCCGCGATCAACACCGTCGCGCCCGCCACCGATAGCAGCGACGCCAGCAGGGTTCTGCGCACAATCTCCAGTTTGTCGGATTCCAGTTCCAGATCGAGCGCCCCCTCCAGTACGATCAGGATCAGCCCCAGCGTGCCCAGTGTTGGTAAAATCGTGTCGACATACGGTACCGTTACGCCAATGTAAGTCGTCACCTGCCGGGCCAGTACACCCAGGAGCAATAGCAACAGCACAGACGGGATCTGGAAACGGCTACTAAACAGGTCGAAACCGTACGAGATCAGTACCGACAAACTCAATACAATAATGAGTGTAGAGGAATCCATGTACGGTTACGGTGCTCGGTTTGCGGTTTTGTGGTATACTAAAAATCAGCCAGCATTGTTTTTACCGACGGATCGTGCCACAATGGCCACGGTAAACCGTACGCCGAAAACCAATTCTTTATTTCCGGGCGTAGTAATACAGGTTCACCGACGAGGCATTGGCGCGTTCGCTGAGCGTAAAATAGCCTGATGCATCGCGGTTGAAGCAAACGGCTTCGCCCTGGGGTTCAACCCGGTACGGTAACGTACGGCTGTTACCGCGTTGTAGCGCATCAGCAATCGACTGCCCGCTGTCCCGCTTCCAGTAACGCATTTCTGTGTACGTTCGTACTAGCAGTTCACTGCCGTCGGGCGAGATGGCGGCTCCCGTTACGAAGGTCATGTTCATCGTACCGAGCAGTTCCGCTACCGTTACTTCGTTGATATTCTGTGGATAAGGTAACCGGTACAGGTGTACGTTCGGCTCCCGCTTGGAGATGATGTAAATATCTTTCGTGGCCGGATCGACAAACATGGCTTCGGCATCGCGCGGCCCGTCGGGATAGCGGAAGTTGATGCGCTCGAACTGCGTAACCGTTGTGTTGACAGCCGTCGGTTCGGGAAAACGATAGATCTGTAGATATGGTGTATTGCCGTTGTTGTCGCCAATATCGCCCATGTAGATGTAATTAACACCCGCTGTAGGACCGGGTCCCATGGCCATCTCTTCCCAGTCGCGGTTGGGTGCGTTGATCGCTACAGTCCCTTTGATCGTTCCATCGTAGCCTAGCAACGTCATGTTGGCCGGATTACCACCGTCCTGCTCTACCCACAGGTTACCGGGCATGCTGCGACTGTCGGCGATTCCGGATGCTTCGTCGATAACACCGGGCGTAATGGGTACTGCGGTTGGATCGGCAAACTGAGCCAGATCGACACTTGGAATGTCGAGTTTGCAGGCTACCAGTGTCGATAAGACAAGTCCGAAAAAAAGAAAGCGCATGAATGGAGTTGATTGTATTCGATCGTCAAAGTAACAAAATCGGGGGCGTAAACTTACGCTAATCTACCGTACGCACGTTGAAACCGCGCCGGATCGACTGACTTGCACAGGCCGTACCAGTCGGTATTGGCCTATCAGCTTGTAAACGCAAATCGCCCGTCGACTGATATAAAACCAGTTGACGGGCGATTTTGATTAACGCATCGGTCTATTGGGTCAGCCACCCGCCGGTGAAACCCGCTTTGGTCAGCCCCCGCCGGATGTGCGGATTCTTCTGCATCAGTTTCCAGACGAAGCCTGAGCGCAGGTTTTCAGCCATGAGCAAAATCGGCCCCTGATCGATACCAAGGTAATCGACATCGAACCAGCCAGTAGTAGTTGGCCCGTTGGCGACGCGGGCCGGATAACGGTACGTCGGGTTGAAGGCGTCGCGGAAGCCATATTCGCCATAGAGTTTCGAGCCGTACTTCGTTTTCATGGCCCGAAGGGCAGGCACACAGATTTCTGGCGCAAACGCCATCGATCCACCAGCTGCCGTCGGCGCAATCGTACCGTCGTCGACAATCTGCGTACTGGCAGCACCACGAGCACGATATGAGAAAAATTGACGTCCGCTAGCCAGCGTATCGCTAGGGCCATCGCAGGCAGTCAGACCCCAGATCATTGGACCATAGTCCTGCCACTTCGCAGGGTTGGCCATACAATACGCCCGGTTCGCGTAGGTAGCCCGACGCGAATTTTCGACGTAATCGATACCCTTGCCGCGCATGTACTCATCCTTGATTCCCCGGAAATCGATCCAGACGTGCGAATACTGGTGCCCAAATAGCGGGTCGAAGTTCACGTGTGTCTGCCCGTAAAACGTATCCCATGGGTACGACTTCGTCCAGGCGGGCCACACATCGGTACCGACGGCATGCGTGGGCGACCCCAGCGCCAGCACATACAGCAGCATCGCTTCGTTGTAGCCCGTCCAGTTGCTCTTGATAAAGCCCGACTCCGGGTGCCAGCCCATCGACACAAAGGGCCGTCTAGCTTGAATCCATGTCCAGTCGACCCGCCCGTAGATCTGATCGGCCAGTTGACGAATCTCCGTTTCGGTCGCGTTATTCTGGTCGAAATAGCTTTGTGCACTCAGAATACCGCCCAGCAGGAGCGCCGTGTCAATCGTCGACAGTTCGACTGTTTTGAAGCGTTCGCCGGTTTTCATATCCAGGAAATGATAGAAAAAACCTTTGTACCCCGCCACGCCCGTCGCCTTGTCGGACTGTGGTGCATTGGCGAAGAAGCGGAGCGTGTTCAGCGTTCGTTCGGCCGCCTGCGCGCGTGTGACGTAACCCCGCTCGACACCCACCAGATACGAGGTCAGCCCGAAGCCCACAGCGGCAATACTGGCAAACGAGTTCGACGGTGCCCGGTCGGGCACCAGTCCGTTGACGGGGTTCGTCGTTTCCCAGAAATACCGGAACGTGTCGCGTTGCAGGCTGTCGAGAAAAGTCTGGTCCGACGCCGATAGTGTAAAGGTGGTACGCGATGGCGTGACAACCTGTTTTCGGGTCTGGCCGTGGCCAATCGTCAGACTGGCGCACAGCAGCATTATGGCTAGGCGTTGTTTCATGGTGTTGGGAGAAAAGAAGAAAGATGTGAGACAAAAGACCTAGTCATTCAGATGTCTTTCGTCTTACATCTTTCTTCTTTGGTCAACAAATCAATACCCCGGATTTTGCGTCAGGGCACCTCCGCTGAGTTGAATCTGGGTTTGTGGGATGGGGAAGAGTTCGTTTTTTCCTTTCACGAACGTTTTCCCGTGGGCGGCAAAGGCCTGCACCGCCCGGCCTGACTGTACATCTTCCTGCCGAACGAGGTCGAAGAAACGGTCGTGCTCCATCGCCAGCTCTACGCGACGCTCGTGCCAGATTTTTTCCCGGTCGAGGGTCGTCTGCGCGGCCAGGCCCGCCCGATTACGCAGCCGGTTGATGTCGGTCAGGGCATCGGCCACGTTACCCAGTGCGAAGGCCGCTTCGGCATGAATCAGCAGCACTTCGCCCAGTCGCATGATGCGCAGATTTTTGGGCAACTGATCGTTGTTGCCGCAGTTGCGCTCGGCCGTACGACTGTGGTATGCTTTGTAATTGTAGCGCTCATTTTCTACCGAATCGCGACTGGGCACCCGGTACCCATCCCAAAGCACGGTTCCCTGGGGCGAGGGATTGATGAAGATAATGGTAGCGGCCCGGCGCAGATCGTTCGCTTCGTATTCGTTGACCAAACTTTGCGAGGGCGTGCCGAAACCAAACCCCAGATCGGCCCAGCCCCGCTTACCGCCGGCGCGGGGGCCCTGACAGACAACGTAGAGCGAAATAGCGGCATCACAGGATAGGTTGATACCCGTCTGCACTTCGAAAATGGACTCGCTGCTGTTGGCGCCAACCTCCCGCCAGATGTTGGCGTAGGTAGGTAGCAAGCTGTACGTTCCCACCTGATTTTTGATGATCGAATCGGTCAGGTTATACGCCTGCTGCCAGTTTTTCTGGTAGAGGTACACCTTCGCCAGCATTGCCATGGCAGCGGCTTTTGTCGCTTTACCGGTGGCCGTTTGCGCTTTTACGGGCAGGTTAGTAGCCGCAAACCGGAGGTCAGCGATAATGCGACTATAAACGGCTTCTTTCGTAGCCCGCGCCTGGAGGGCCACGTTGTTGATATCCTCGACCGGCGGAATGCTTTCGATGAGCGGCACCCCACCGAAAAACCGAACCAGGTTAAAATAAAAATACGCCCGCAGAAACCGCCCTTCCCCCTCCAGTTGATTGCGGGTAGTCTGATCGGCAGCACTTTGCGGGATCAGCGCAAGCGCCTGATTGGCACGGGCGATGGCCCGGTAATGACTGGCCCATAGGTTATTGATGTTGCCCACTCCAGCCGTCGGGTTCAGGTTGTCGAACGTACCGAAGGAGTTGGCCCCATCGGCGGCCGAACTCCCCTTGTCGGCATCGTCGGACGCGATATTGGTCATACCCACGTAGTCGAAGCCGTGCATGCTGCCGTCCCACATGGTGTTGTAAATGCCCGTGACCAGGTTTTGGGCGGCTGCGGCATCGCTCTGCACAGCCGCGACACCGATTTGTCCCTGCGGGGGTGTCGTCAGGAAATCGTTACAGGCCGTCAGTGCGGTGCCCAGCACCAGTGTTAGCAGCGAAAGCCGGGTGATTTGTCGTATGGAAATCATGGTCGTAAAGTCGGTTGTTAGAAGCCCACGTTCAGGCCAACGGCAAACGTGCGGGTAACAGGATAGGAACTGAGTTCAATGCCGGAATCGAGCGGACCGCCCGGTAGTTCGGGGCTGAAGCCGCTGAATTTCTGGGCCGTGAATAAATTCTGCGAGGTGATGTAGACGCGGGCCGTACGCAGCTTGGCGCGGTCGCGCAGGCCGGTCGGAATCGTGTAGCCGATCGTCAGGTTGTTGAGCCGCACAAACGACCCGGATTCAAGGAAATATGTCGATGCGGGCGTCGCCGACGTAATCAGGCGCGGGTCGGTCGTAGACGCATTGGTGGGCGTCCAGCGATTGCTGACGTACGCGGCTTCGACATTGTCGGTGTTCTCGTAGCGGAACGCTTTCTTCCCGTTATACACCTGATTTCCCGCGTTGCCGTATACGTCGGCTGCCAGGTCGAATCCCTTGAAATTCAAGGCCAGGTTGATGCCGTAGTACAGCTTGGGCTGGTAGGAACCGGCATAAACCCGGTCGTCAGAATTGATGACACCGTCGCCGTTGACGTCTTCGTATTTCAGGTCGCCGGGCTGCACACTGGCGCGGTTACCGTAAACGGGCGACCCATCGATTTCACCCTGATTCTGGTAAATCCCGATGGCTTTCAGCAGGTAGAAGCTCCCCACCGGCTGCCCGTTGTCGGTACGGGTGGTAAAGCCCTGCTGCCCCACGCCACCAGCCAGCAGCGCCTGTCCGCCATTCAGCCCGACGAGCTGATTCTTATTGAGCGTCAGGTTACCGCCGATGCTGTAGCCCAGCCCACTGTTCGTCGTTTCTTTCCAGTTCAGCACGAACTCAAACCCACGGTTCCGAAACGACGCAATGTTCGTCAGGTACTGATTGTCGGGATCGCCGAAAATGGCCGGGATGATCTGAAAGGCCAGCGCGTCGCGGGTGGTTTTGTTGTAATAGTCGATTTCGCCGGTCAGCCGGTTATTGAGAAAGGCGAATTCCAGCCCCAGATCAACCTGCTGGGTTCGCTCCCACTTAAGCTGCTGATTCTTAATATCCTGAATGGCCGTTCCTAATACCAAGCCGTTGTTGTAGAAGTACGGAATGTTAACCCCCGCCGTCAGGATGTACGCGTTGCTTTCAATAGCGTCATTGCCCAGAATCCCCCAGCTTCCCCGAAATTTCAGGAAATTGAACAGCGACTGATTCTTCATGAACGCTTCGTCCGAAATGACCCAGCCTACGCCGGCTGTGGGGAAGTAGCCCCACCGCTCCTGAAACTTGGAACTACCGTCGGCCCGCAACGACGCGTTGAACAGGTACCTATTTTTCAGGCTAAGCGTACCCCGCGTCACGAACGACTGCCGGGTTTGCAGATCACCCCCGGAGTTGTTCGATAGCTGCTGATTCGGATCGCCCAGGCCGAGGTACCACAGGCTCGGGTCGTTAGGCACGTTAATGCGCGCCCCCGAGATAAAATTCGATGAGAATCGCTCCGTAACCGACCCGAGCAGGAAGGTAAAGCTGTTTTCGCCAAATGTCCGGTCGACGGTCGCCGTATTGTCGATGATGTACCGGATCGACTGGCCACTGGTCAAACTAAGCTGACTGTTCTGCTGCCGCTGATTCCCGCCCGCCGTGATAAACGTGTTGGCATCGTTCTGAAACGCCCGCAGGTAGGTCTGGTCGCGGTTGAAAATCAAATCGGTATTGAACGCCGAATGCAGTTTCAACCACTCGACGGGTCGGTAATCCAGCGACAGATTGCCCTGTAACCGGTTGTTGAGCACCTGCTGATTGCGGGCGTCAAGACTCAGCAATGGATTTCCCACGTTACCAAACGCCGACAGGTTGCCGTATTTTCCATCCACGACGGCCGGTACGATGGGAGCCGCCCGGTACAGGCTAGGATACACCCCGCCGAGATCGACCGCCCGTTCGTTACCCCGCGAGAACGAAAGCTGGTTACTGAACGTCAGCTTTTTACTGATATTGATTTCGTTGTTAGCCCGAATAGTCAGCCGTTTGAAATCGTTAGTTTTGACAATACCCTGGTCGGTGAAATAACCCACACTAAAGAAGAACGTGTTGTTTTCGCCACCACCCGACACCGACAGGTTCTGGTTCGACTGCGGGGCCGAGCGCAGAGCTTCATCGTACCAGTTTGTTGTACCACCGTAGGTCAGCGGGGTGTCGTTGACGTTTTTGTTCGGGGCTGCGTCGGCCAGGTAGCTGATGTACTGATCGCGGTTTGCCATCTGCACAAGCTTGGCGGGCTGACGCAGACTAACGTTGGCGTCGTACTGCACCTGCACGGGGCCTTTCTTTCCCCGCTTGGTGGTCACGATCACGACACCGTTGGCCGCCCGCACACCGTAGATAGCCGCCGACGCGTCTTTCAGTACTTCGATACTCAGAATGTCATTATTGCTGATATTCCGAATATCGTCTGTCAGTACCCCGTCGACCACGTAGAGCGGACTTACCCCGGCCAGCGCCGAGCCAACACCCCGCACCCGGACCTGCGGCTGCTCGTTGGGCCGCCCTGATGCAATGATCTGCACCCCGGCCAGTTTACTCTGTAGTCCCTGTGTCGGTGTCTGAACGGGGTATTTGACGATTTCTTCGCCCTTGACCTGCGCGACGGCCCCGGTCAGATCGCGTCGACGCTGCGTACCGTAGCCAACCACAACGACTTCTTCGAGTGCCTTGGTATCATCGGTCAGTTCGACGTTGATCGTGGACTGATTGCCAACCGGTATCTCCTGACTGGTCATACCGATCATGCTAAACTGAAGTACGGCCCCACTCGGCACACTAATTTGGTAGGCCCCA
This sequence comes from Spirosoma oryzae, assembly GCF_003002825.1. Lineage (GTDB taxonomy): Bacteria > Bacteroidota > Bacteroidia > Cytophagales > Spirosomataceae > Spirosoma > Spirosoma oryzae. The sequence continues at coordinate 73,027 of NZ_PVTE01000023.1, forward strand.
TTGGCATCGGTCGTACTACCGGTAGTCGTCCCTTTTACGACGACGCTGACGCCGGGTAGCCCCTGCTGGTCATTCTTACTGACAACCTTCCCCGTAACAGACTGATTTTGAGCGTACGTTGTACCAAGCGTAGCCAGCCATACCAGCATAAAAACGTAGCCTAGTTTTTTCATAAGTGAGTAATTAATTTATTTTTAACACCAAATATAATTTGCCGCAAGCCCAAAATACGCACCCTGACTTCAGTCCAGCGAAGCACGTTAATGCGAATTGCGTGGCTCACTGTCGGCAGTAAGCGCTTGCTGGTCAATAGGCTATGCGATCGATTTTCGACCGGTTCCCATTACTGAAAAAATCTATTTAATTATAATTTTTATACAACAAGTGCAATTTCCATACAATACAACTCCGTAACCAGCCATAGTGTTGGCCAGCCATCGAACTATTCTTAAAAAAGCATTAATGAATTGTGGCAAGGCAGTTAGCAAGCCGTGACTATCTGCCTAGCCCATTGAAATCGTACCAGCGTTTGATGCGCAGGTTAATCAGTCGCTGTATGTGTATCTCGTTCAGAAACACGTTCGACCAGTTGTCGAAACGCGCGCACTGCACCCCCAGGTAAAAATAGTAGATCGCGACGCCCAGCATCGGGAGCATGCGTTTTTCCTCATCGGTGATCGGCTGCACGGATTCGTAGCCGTCGAGGAATCGCGCTCGCTTGGCGTGAAACGCAGCCGCATCCGTTTCCGTACTGTGTAGCTGCATCAAATAATAGCCAATGTCGAGTGCGAGCGGACCATTGCCACAGAAGTCAAAATCGAACAGCGTAGCCTCACCCGACGCGTCGATGTTCAGGTTATCGAACCAGATGTCCAGATGCACCGCTCCCATTCGGATTTGTGTTCGATCGGCGCGGTTCAACTCCGTCGTCAGCCAGTTACGGGCGTCCCGTAAAAATTGCATTTCCGGCGAATCGATCGGCAAAAAGGGAGCGATCTGGGGCAATGAATCGTCCAGCAGGTACGTGGTTGTGTAGGCGACGCGGTCCAGCGGGAAGTCGTTTGTCAGTTGATGGAGCCGGGCCATTGTCCGCCCCAGCTGTTCGTGGATGTCACCGGAGAACGTAAGCAGCTTTTGCCCCTCTGCCTGTGAAAACAGCACGCCATACCGCATTCCCTCCGGGGCGTCGATTTCCTGGATGTACTGCCCCGAGGTATCGGGTAACGCATACGACACGGGGATACCTCCGTTTTTGAGGTGATTCAGCAACCGAATCTCTTCCTCGACGTCGGTACGCGTTCGCCAGTTCAGGCTATACACGCGGAAGACGAACCGATGTTCGCCGTCGGTGATCTGGTAGGTATGATTAACCCCCGCCTTGATCAGCCGACAGGTAGCGGATTCACCCAGCCGGTACGTCTGCCGAAGAAACGGTAGCAGATGATCCGACGACAGGATCGACGACGACGCGGGAATGGAGACAGGCACAGTACGGGGGGGCGTTTGGCGAACCGCAAAGATACAATTCCCCCTGTCTTTGTCAGCGGTTTGGATTGAACCGGGCCGCGTCGATAATCGACCACAGATGAATGATCCAGCCCATGAAGATAAACCACAATACGGCTGCCAGTACGAACTGCACAATGGCGATCAGCAGCCGCCCCTGCAATAACTGCCCTAAACCTGGGATAAAGAAGCTGCACAAAGCCGCTAACACGTTTCCGCCTGAACCTTGCCCTTGCATAGTATAGTCCGTTTTTGGGTGTATAACAGGACAAATCAGCACGATGTTGGGACACCGTAAGCCGCAACTACATAAGCGGATAAACGCCGTTTTAAACGCGCTGAATTCAGTATGGGAGTTCGGCCACTACCTACTGCTCCGAAATGGTAACAGCCTGACGGATATACCGTTCTGCCGCCACTACGTTCAACAGGAACCGCCCGACGCTGGTCCGGCTTATCGTCAGGTTTGGCTTCGGCTGGTTGTCGATTGTCTCGATGATCTGCTTCTGGTCATGACCATTCGTTAGCCCGACAGGGCGTACGATAGTCCAGTCGAGCGGACTTTGGGTAAGTAGCTGTTCCTGCCGTTCGTGGTCGCGGTAGGCGACGCCGATGTTGCTGTAATCGATCAGCCAGCGAAACCAGAACGGTATGTCCTGTCGCGTTTCGTTTGCGCCCCAGGCTGTTACCACGATCAATCGCCGTACGTGCTGCGCTTCGCAGATCGGGAGCAAGCGCGTCAGCAGATCAGACAAAAAAGTGGGCGGGGTTCGCAAGGGTGACCAGGGGAAATCGGACGTACGCGAAATATTGAGTGTGCTGATCACGGCATCACAGCCTGCTACAGCCATTCCCAGCGAATCAGCGTCAAGGGTTGGGCTTTCGACAACGGTCAGTTTCCCCGACGAAATACCGATTTTCCGCCGGTCGCGCACCAGTATCGTTACCCGATACCCATCCGCCAATGCTTCGTGCAGCAATCGTTCCCCCGTCCGACCAGTAGCGCCCAGAATCAGTATGTGCATCGGTATAGTATTTTCGCTATAATCAGTTTTCCACTAATAAATTATCAACTATGATTTCACCATACATAGCCAATATCATAGCCGACATGGCAGCTGATATTGACGAGGAATATATGTTTGTCATCAGGCATGTTACACGTAACTGGGACAAGTTTGTTAAATGGCCCAGCGTACAGAATTTGTATTTTCCTGCTATTCATCGCATGAAAGCAACGGAATCTTACCCCTCCACAATTTATGATGAGCATCTAACCAAGATGCAGGAAAGAAATATTAAGAGCAGAAAATGGACAAATGATCCCGCTGCAATTGCGTATCAACTGTCTAGCGATGTTTATCCGAAACGTCAAAAGAAGGCAAGTATACACTGGCATGTTCGCCATATTTACGATGGGCAATTTCCATGGACAAGTAACAAAGTAACATTACATGCCGTCAAGTCCGGCGATCATTTCACTCATTCTGCGGGCTTGGTTGCTATTCACCCAATAGCGGATGCGCTTGCTGACGAGTTTGGGTATTTTGCCTGGCTCTTACGAGCAGAAGCCTACGAACGTTTCGGCTATGATCCTGATAATATTTTCAGCAGTAGCGTTTACAATCCTCTATAATTAACGTAAGATTCTGGTACGGGCATAGGCTATCGCATAAAGAAACCCAGACGATTAGCTCCGCTGGGTTAATTGATTGCTTACAATTTATTAATCTCTATTTACAGCAACTTGATCACTGTGATAATGAGCGACGCGAAGCCGAACAATAGAACGATCAGCCATTTGAGCTGTTCCTTGAAACCTCGCTCAACGCTTATCTCTAAACGGGAAAATTCCGTTTTGATCAATGACTCCAACCGTACGGTTTCCGTTTTTACGGTTTGTTCTACGCGAGAATCATCATGTTCCAGCTTCCGGAAATCGTCTTTGGAGGCAAAGCTGTCTTTCTGTGCCAACACTTTTTCCTGTGCTTTCTCATCGATGAATTGCAATACGGTCCCCGCATCAGCTTCACCAAGCTTACTCTTGAATATTTCGTACGCTTTTAATTCTAGTGCCGTCATGGTGGATAGTGTTTCTGTAAAGATACTGTTTTACAGATAACCTAGTCACGCCACTAATTGATTCAAAAAGAGACAGGTACCGAGCAGTGCCCGATACCTGTCCGTACTCTTTTCAGAATGAGTTTATAAACCCAACACTTTCTTGTTGAAGCTTTCGTCAGCACCGGTACCGGCGAAGTCGTCGAAAGCGCGTTCGGTGACGCGGATGATGTGATCGGCGATAAATGGCGCTCCTTCGGCGGCCCCCTGTTCGGGATGCTTCAGCGCACACTCCCACTCCAGCACGGCCCAACGGTCGTAGTCGTACTGCGCCAGCTTCGAGAAAATACCCGAGAAGTCGACCTGACCATCGCCCAGCGACCGGAACCGGCCGGCCCGCTCGACCCAGCCCTGATAGCCGCCGTACACGCCTTGCTTACCCGTTGGGTTGAACTCGGCATCTTTCACGTGGTAGGCGAAAATACGCTCGTGGTAGAAGTCGATAAATTGCAGGTAGTCGAGTTGTTGCAGCACGAAGTGGCTGGGGTCGTAGTTGATCCCGACACGGGGGTGGTTGTTTACCTTTTCGAGGAACATCTCGAACGTGATGCCGTCGTGCAGGTCTTCACCGGGGTGCAGCTCATAGGCAACATCGACACCTGCGTCTTCGAACGCGTTCAGGATGGGCATCCAGCGGTTCGCCAGTTCAGTAAAGCCCGTATCGACCAGACCCGCCGGGCGCTGCGGCCACGGATAAACGAACGGCCACAGTAATGCCCCTGAGAACGTAGGGCTGGCTTTCAGACCGAGGTTTTTGCTGGCCTTCGCCGTCATTATCAGCTGATCGGTTGCCCAGGCCTGCTGTTCTTTGGGTTTACCCGCCAGTTCCGCCGGTCCGAAGCCGTCGAACATGGCACCGTAAGCCGGATGAACCGCCACGAGCTGCCCCTGCAGGTGCGTGGCCAGCTCGGTAACTTCGACGCCGATTTCCGCCAGTTTTCCTTTATACTCGTCGCAATACGTCTGACTTTCCGACGCTTGTTTCAGGTCAATCATACGCGGGTCCCAGGTCGGGATCTGCACGCCTTTATAGCCGAGATCGGCCATGTATTTGGCGATGGCTTCGAGCGAATTAAACGGCTCCTGATCACCCAGGAATTGGGCCAGAAATATGCCCGGACCTTTCATTGTTTTCATTTTATATTGAGCGAATTAGTGATTGAGCAATTGAGTGAATTGTCCGTCAGTTGTTGCTACTATTATTTCGAGACTTAGCCAGAATTTTCAACAGTTGATAGCCTTCATCAATTAGACTACTCAATCGATCCTCTGATACTATTTCAGTGAAAATCAGCATCTCGAGCCAAAATAGCGACTCGTCTAACTCTTCAACAACGATGCTGATTTTTGCGAAGAATTCGTTTTGACTACGGGCACGGCGAACGGCCCGGTAATTCGCGGCAGAAGACGACGATGAGCGTATCAACTGCTTACCAAAATGCTGTGACTCGTATGATTTAGGGAGCGCACGAAACACCTGAACACAGCGCAACATGAATACTTTGAGCCGTTGTTCAAGCTTGTCCGCAAATTCACCTTTATCTAGTCGAGCCTGTTCCATACTGATAATTCACTCAATCGCTCATTCATTCAATCACTCAATGGTAACCCACGCCTGCTTGCGGTTAGACTCTAGGATTTTTTCGCAGATGAGCAGTTCGCGGTAACCGTCGGCGAAGGTCGGGAACGTCGGGTTTTCGGGCATCTTACCGGCTTCGACAGCGGCATAGACTTCCTTGAACAGTTGCTTCGACGTGTCGGGGAAGCCTTCGTTGTGACCACCGGGGAACGAAATCAGGGAGCGGGCATCGGCGTGGAACAGCGATGGGTCGCGCATCAGGCTTTCGTTGTAGCCGTCGCGGTTACCGATCCACATTTCGTTCGGTGCTTCCGAGTTCCAGGCAAACGTTTTCTTCGACCCGGCAATCTCCAGTTTCATCTGGTTTTTGCGGCCCGCCGACACCTGCGATACGGTAATCACACCCCGATTACCGTTGTCGAAACGCAACAGTACGTTGGCGTGATCTTCGGTATTGATGGGTACATCGGCGTAATCTTCCGGCTGCAGCATTTTCCCCGAATACGTCTCGACGGGCTTCAGCGGCTTCTTCCGCACTTTGTGGACGGTGTTGAAATCGGCCATAACGGCGACGGTTTTCAGCCCGGTAATGTATTCCAGGCTGTCCATCAGGTGCGAGCCAATATCGGCGATGGCCCGTGAATCGCCCGACTTGTCGGGTTCGAGACGCCAGTTGTAATCGGTGTTGTAGAACAGCCAGTCTTGCAGGTAGGATCCAATGACGCTGTACACCTCGCCCAGATCGTCTTTCTCACGCATCACTTTCATCTGCCGCACCAGTGGGTAGTAGCGCAGGTTGAAATGTACGGCATTGACCAGCCCGGTTTCTTTCGCCAGCTTCACCAGCTCTTCGGCTTCATGCAGGTCTTTGGCCAGCGGCTTTTCACAGACGACATGTTTCCCCGCTTCCAGGGCCGCCTTCGACTGACTGTAGTGCAGGAAGTTCGGTGTACAGATGTGTACGACCTGAATATCTTCCATCTTGAGCAGGTCCTCGAAGGTGCAGGCCCGTTCGATACCCAGCTGATCGGCTTTCTGCCGAGCCAGTTCAGGCGTCACTTCACAGAGCGCCAGTACATTCGTGTTTGGTAGTCGGCGCAGGGCTTCGATGTGCGCGGGTCCGATGAATCCGGTGCCAACGACACCGACGTTTACTTTTGACATGGGTATTGAATTAGCGAATTAGTGAATGAGCAAATGTGTGAATGCCTGGTTACATTCTACTTGGTATTGCTTCGCGCTTTAGCTAGAATTTTTATGAGCTGTGTACCTTCGTCAATTAAGTCTACCAGTCGTTCGCTTGGTACTAAACCGGTAAAAACAAGCATCTCCAGCCAGAAGACTGACTCATCGGCTTCTTCCAAGGTTAAACTCAATTTGGCGAAAAATTCATTTTGACTTCTGGCCCGCCGGACGGCCCGATAATTAGCGGCAGAGGATGAGGATGCGCGAACGAGCTGTTTGCCGAAGTGCTGCGCTTCATAAGCATTAGGTAACTTTCTGAAGACATGGACACAACGAAGCATAAACTGCTTCAATCGTTGTTCCGTCAATTCGGCAAATTCAGCTTTCTCTTCTGGTGTGTGGTACATATGATATGTTAGTAAGCGCCAAACATTCGCTCATTCACGCATTCGTCATTCGCTCATTGAACAAACTTCGTCCACTTCGTCTGCTCATCCTGACTGGAGGCAATGACGGTGTCGATGAAGGCCAGGCCACGAACGCCATCGTGCACACCGGGGAAGTCGTAAAGCGAGTCGGCGGGTTTGTCGGCCATGTGCGCCTTTACGGCAAAAGCGAAGTTGCGGTAGATGTTGGCAAAGGCTTCGAAAAAACCCTCGGGGTGACCCGCCGGTAAACGCCAGTGCGCCTTCGCCGACGCCGATAGTTCGCCCACGTTGGGCCGGAGCAGGCGGTGGCTCTCCTGCGTTTTGTAATGCAGCGTGTTGGGCTCCATCTGATGCCATTCCAGCCCGCCCAGTTCGCCCCAGACGTAGATTTTCAGCGAGTTCTCTTCGCCGTTTGCCACCTGACTGACCTGCAACACCCCTTTGGCACCCGCGTCAAAGCGGAGCAGCACGTTGGCGTCATCGTCAAGCTGACGACCCGGCACGAAATGCGTCAGGTCGGCGCAGAGTTCGCTGATGTGCATGCCGGTGATGTATTCGGCCAGGTTTTCGGCATGCGTACCGATGTCACCGATAGCCCCGGCTGCGCCCGAGCGGGCCGGGTCGGTACGCCAGATGGCCTGCTTGTAATCGTTATGTTCTTCGGCTTTCGACAGCCAGCCCTGCGGGTATTCGACAACGACTTTCCGGATTTTACCCAGCTTCCCGTTGCGAACCATGTCGCGGGCTTCTTTCACCATCGGGTAGCCCGTGTAGTTATGCGTCAGGCCGAATACAAGTCCGGTTTGCTCAACGATGGCTGCGAGGTCTTTGGCCTGTTGCAGATTGAGCGTCATCGGCTTGTCGCAGATCACGTGAAAGCCATTTTCGAGCGCCAGCTTGGCGGGCGGGAAGTGCATGTGGTTGGGCGTCACGATACTGACGAAATCCATGCGCACATCTTCCGGTAGCTCCTTCTCGCGCTGAATCATCTCCTCGAAACTGGTGTACACCCGGTCGTCGGGCAGGTAGAGTGCCTTACCCGTCGCTTTCGACTTTTCGGGCGACTGACTGAACACACCGCAAACCAGTTCGATTTCGTTGTCGAGCGTAGCCGCCCGGCGATGAACGGCGCCGATGAATGCGTCGAGGCTACCCCCGATCTGACCCATCCGCAATTTCCTGTGCATTTCCATGTAGCGTTGACTGTAAGAGAATTAGGTACTGCCCCCAATGAGCGAGAGCGACTAAATACCAGCGGGCGCGGTAGAACACCGTCGGTACGTAAAACCGAAAGGGAGGAAAACATACCCCTTTCGAGGGCCGGAAATTAGCGGTTTTAGCTTATTTTTCGGAAATTTTAGACAAATACTACCTGCATTGGTGAGTTTGTCGCCCTTTTTTTCTTTTACCTGACAAATCGTTTCGTCTTACTTAAACCCCTTTACCTCACAGATATGGATCTATCCATCAATCGCTCCCGGCTGTTTGTTGCCAGCTGCTTTGCGATCATCACTACGGCCATGGCATTCGCGATCCGGGCGGGCGTCCTGACTCAACTGGGTGCAGAGTTTAACCTGTCCGCCAAGGAACTGGGCTACGTGAATCAGATGGCGTTCCTGGGTTTCCCTATCGCGATGATTTTCGGCGGGCCACTGTACAATGTCATCGGGCCGAAACGCATTGCCTGGGTAGCGTTTGTGGCGCACGTACTGGGTCTGGTACTGACGATCACGGCCACCGGTTTCTGGAGCCTGCTGATTTCTACCTTCTTCGTCGGTTTTGGTAACGGTACCGTTGAAGCAGCCTGTAACCCGATGGTGACGGACATGTACAGCGGCAACCAAACTACCAAAATGCTGAACCGCCTGCACATGTGGTTCCCCGGTGGTATCGTAATCGGTAGCCTGCTGTCGAAATTCATGACCGGTGCCAATCTGGGCTGGCAGCTGCAAATCGCGGCCATCCTGATTCCGGCGGTTATTTACGCGTTCCTTTTCCTGGGTCAGCAATTCCCGGCCAGCAAGGCAGAGGGTGCTTCGTCGACGGGTGGTAACCTCAAGGCAATGGCGTCTCCGCTGTACCTGTTCATGCTGGTCTGCATGGCGCTGACGGCTATTTCCGAGTTCGGTCCCGAGCAGTGGATCGACCCAATCATGAAAAACGCGGGTGCTGACCCGATGATTATTCTGGCACTGGTAACGGGTCTGATGGCCGTTGGTCGGTTCTTCGCCGGTCCGATCGTTCATAGCCTGAACCCAACGGGTGTTCTGTGGGGCTCGTCGATCATGGCCGCACTGGGTATCTACCTGCTGGGCAATGCAACGGGCGGCATGGTCTACCTGTCGGCTATCGTGTTCGCCATCGGCGTCTGCTATTTCTGGCCAACCATGCTGGGCTTTGTCGCTGAATACATCCCCAAGTCGGGTGCCTTCGGCCTCTCGATCATGGGCGGTATGGGTATGTTCGCTACGTCGATTTTCCAGCCGGTTATCGGTGGCTGGCTCGATCAGGAAGCGTCGAAGCGGGGGCTGACGGCCGAAACCGCTGATCTGGCTACCGGTCAGGCTACGCTGGGGCATATGGTCATTTTCCCGCTGATTCTGATTGTCGCGTTTGGTGTGCTGTTCTTCGTGATGCGCAACCGCAAGCCCGATCATGCTAACGACATGGTTGCCGCCAGTCAGCCGCAACTGTAAGTACCCTTACGCATAACCTACCAGCCCCGCTGTCTGACGATAGCGGGGCTTTTTTGTTTGGTGTAGCGTGGACCGATTCGTCGGACCGGGCCAGGCCCACTTTCGCCGACAGCCGCTTTGTAGCCCAGACTGGTCCGCCAGCCGTAGACCTGCGCCGGCGGCCACGCGGTGGTCGCCACGCGGTGGTCGCCACGCGGTGGTCGCCACCGTGGCGCGGATCGGTCCAGGCTACAAAGCGGTTTCTGCTAACAGGCTATGAAGCGTATCGCTTATTTCCCGTTAAAAGCCTATTAAATCACTGATTATCAATCCGTATTTAATCAGACCGACTCCTCTTTTTAGTGTCTTTGTAATACGGTTCGTTTCGACGCACCTACTAACCCAGCACATCATGGCTCTGCTTGATCCGTTCACCCAACCGTTAACGTCGGCGCAGCTCAGTTACCTACTCCGACGCGCCACCTTCGGTCCGACGCCCGATCAGCTTAAATCGCTGACCGGGCAGACAGCCGCGCAGGTCGTGTCGGCCTTACTGGCTGACCGCGCCACACCCGCTCCACCGCTCAATCCAACGACCAATAAAACCTTTGTTGACCAGCCGTTCGATATGGTCAATGCCGGGAAGTTGCAGACCTACGTCAAAGCCTGGTGGGCCAATCAAATGCTCAATCAGCCGCTCGCGCTGCCCGAGAAAATGACGCTGTTCTGGTCGAACCACTTCGTCACCAACGACGCGACCGTCAACGATTATCGCTATATGTATCGGTACAATGCCCTGCTTCGTCAGTACGCGCTGGGCAATTTCAAGACGTTTGTTATAGCGATTACGCAGGACCCGGCTATGCTGCGGTTCCTGAACGGCAACCAGAACGTAGCCGGTACGGCCAACGAAAACTACGCCCGCGAACTACAGGAACTGTTCACGACAGGTCGCAATGGCGGCTATACCGAAGACGATGTACGAGCGGCCGCCAAAGTACTCACCGGCTGGACTGACATCGGTTATCGCGACGTAACCTCGGCAGTTATCAGCACCGTATACAGGGCTAACAGACACGACGCCACGACCAAAACGTTTTCAGCCGCTTATGCCAAAACGGTAATCCAGGGCCGGACGGGCGACACCGGTGGCCTTGCGGAGCTAAGCGATCTGGTCGACATGCTGCTGGCAAACCCCGAAACGCCCCGGTACATCTGTCGCAAGCTGTATCGCTGGTTCATCAATTCCGACATCACGGCCGACGTCGAATCCAACTTCATTCAGCCGCTGGCGCTGCTGTTTCAGAAGCGTAACTACGAGATCAAACCGGTCGTATCGGCGATGCTGCAAAGTCAGCACTTCTTCGATGAGACGCTGCGCGGAGCGGTTATCAAATCGCCAACGGACCTGGTTGTCGGCACGTTCCGCTTCTGGGGACTACAGGCACCCGACCCGTTGCAGAATCTGGCGGGTTTTTATCAGGTCGGGTCGTATATCTATGCCCGCATTCGGGAACAGCAGCAGGACATTCTAAATCCACCGAACGTGTTTGGCTGGACGCCCTACTACCAGACGGGCTACTACCAGCAGTGGATCAACTCGACTACGCTCGGCCTGCGTGGTTTCTTCGCCGATGCCCTGACGACAAATGCCCTGAAACTGAACAACAAACCCGTGGTGGATGTGTTGGCCTACGCCAAAACGCTGTCGACACCCAGCGACCCGGCGAAGCTGATCGGCGACTTAACCACGCAGTTGATGGGGGTTTCGTTTAACCAGTCACAGACCGATTTCCTGACCGACACGGTATTGCTGAATTCGATTCCGCGCTACGAGTGGGCCGAGGAGTGGCTTGCCTACGTGGCCAGTCCGAACGACGCCACCAAAAAACAAGCGGTTCAGCTCAAACTAACCGCGCTGCTCCAGTACCTCTTCCGTATGGCCGAGTATCAGGTAATTTAATTGTGAATGAGCGATTGAGCGAATTAGCGAATAACCAAGCATTCACTCAATCACTCATTCGCTAATTCACTCATTACTTTTCATGAAACGTCGTAACTTCTTACAATACGCAGCGTCGTCGCTGGTGCTGCCGGTGCTGATCGATGGCTTTGGGGCGCGGGCCTATGCGCGGCCGTCGTCGTTCGTGCAGTCGCTGGTCGATCTGGCGGCCCAGATCGACCGGGTGCTGGTTATCATTCAGTTACAGGGGGGTAATGACGGGCTGAACACGGTCATTCCGCTCGACCAGATGAGCGTATATACCTCGCCTGCGTTTCGGAAAAATATCGCCATTCCGGAAGGCAAGGCGCTTCGCCTGAAAAACTACGAAGGGACCGGTCTGCACCCGGCTATGACGGGCATGCAGCAGTTGTTCAACGACGGGCGACTGAGCATCGTACAAGGGGTCTCCTACCCAACGCCGAATTTCTCGCACTTCCGGGCCAGTGACATCTGGATGACAGCCGTCGACGCCAATCAGACGGCCACGTCGGGCTGGGCGGGCCGTTACCTGAACAACCGCTATCCCGGTTACCCCGATGCTTACCCATCGACTAGTATGCCCGACCCGCCGGCTATTCAGATTGGCTATATCACGGCGACGACCCTGCTGGGGCCCACCGAGTCGATGGCGATTGTGCTACAGGACCCCGATACCTTTGCCCGGCTCGTTGGTGACAAACCCAATGCGCCGGCGAGTGGCCTTTCGGGCTACGCCGGGCAGCAGATCGACTTCATCCGGCAGCAGCAGGCCAGCTCGGTCAGCTACGCCGGTCAGATCAAAACGGCGGCTTCGAAAGGAAAAAATATAGCCACATACCCAACGTCGAACGCGCTGGCCGATCAGTTGAAAATCATTGCCCGGCTAATCAGCGGTGGACTACAAACAAAGGTATACTACGTCACGATGGGGGGCTTCGACAACCACGCCAATCAGGTGGTTGCCACCGACACGACAACCGGCACCCACGCCAACCTGCTTAAAAACCTGTCGGATGCGGTTGCGGCCTTTCAGAACGACCTGACCCAGCTCAAAGTCGATGATCGGGTAGCGGGGATGACGTTCTCGGAGTTTGGCCGACGGGCTATTTCCAATGGCAGCTACGGTACCGATCACGGTACGTCGGCCCCCATGTTCGTGTTTGGGTCAGGGGTAAAAACGGCGATGATTGGCAAAAACCCCAGCCTGACCGATCTGGACAACAATAACCTGAAAATGCAAACGGACTTTCGGCAGGTGTACGCGGCTATTCTGAAAGACTGGTTCGGTACCACCGTCAGCGCCGAGTCCACGACGATCTTTCGCGACTTCGCTGCGGCTCCCATTTTTCAGCGGGTCACGACAACGTCGGAGTCGGCGTCATCCGATGATGGGGTGCGGCTGTATCCCAACCCGGCAGCCAGCGACGTGGTGCTCGAAGCCGACTCGCTACCGGCGGCTCTTACCTCGGTGCAGATGACAGATATGCAGGGGCGTCTGCTGATGCTCAGCGCGTCGGCCTCGGCGGGTGCATTGCGCTTCAACGTGGGCAGTTTGCCGCAGGGTCAGTATATCGTTCACGTCGGTACGCAACAGGGTGTTATCAACAAACGACTGATCGTTGCCCGGTAAGGGTTCACTCACGGCAACGGCCATCTCACCCCCGGCCCCTCTCCTATTTTTGGGAGCGTGGCTGGGGGTGAGATGGCCGTTGCCGTGGGGGTAACCACTACTTACATACACGTAATCAGCGCCGTCCAGCCGGTCTGATGACTGGCACCCAGGCCGCGCGACGTATCGCCGTCGAAGTGCTCGTAGTACAGAATCAGGTCGTTGAAGTGCGGGTTGTTGGCGTAGATCTTATCAGTTCCATTTAGCGGCCGCAGGCCGTTTTCACCCCGCCGGAAGATCGACCACATCCGGTCAGCCAGGAAACCGGCGGCATCGCTCATGTCGCCTTTGTTGTCGCTACCGAATGGCAGGGCAACTTCCACTTTATCGCCATAATAGCCGCCAAACGTTTGCAAGGCCTTGTAGATAAAGAAGTTCATGGGAAACCAGACCGGTCCGCGCCAGTTAGAGTTACCACCGTACATGTTCGAATCCGACTCGCCCGGTGTGTAGTGTATCTCGTGCACCTCACCATCGATCTCCATCTCGTAAGGTTTCTCGTAAGCCTTCGACAACGAGCGAATGCCACCCGGTGCCAGCAGTTCGGCTTCTGAGAACAGGAAGGTATTCAGTCGGCGGAGTTGGTCGGCGCTGAGCAGGGCGAACAGAATCGAATCGCGCTCGGGATTGTCGTTGATGACGCAGTAGCACAGATCGTCGTTGGGCGGGTGATTCGCGAATTTGATTACGCGTTCGTAGAAGTCCGGTAGTTTCTTCGCTACCTCCCGTTCGAGGGTCATGACCGCGAAGATGTTTGCCAGCCCCACCATCGACCGCAACGGAATTGGGATCTGCTGGCCGTCGGGCATGTGCAGAACGTCGTAGGAGAACCCGTTGTCGCTTTCCGGATCGTTTTCATCAACCCAAAGTTTGGATACGCGTTCCAATGCGCTGCTGATTCGGAAGTAATGCTCCAGATAATAACAGGCCAGCGGTTCAAATGTAGCCTGGTCATCCTGCGCCAGTTCGACAGCAATACGCATCATGTATAAGGTGTACGTCGCCATCCAGGCGGTCGCATCGGCCTGATCGAGATCGCCACCACCGGGAATTTCTTCCTGCCGGTCGAACAGGCTGATGTTATCCAGACCCAGAAAGCCGCCCTTGAATAAGCCATCGTTTTTCCCGCTGACCTGTGTCGTCCACCACTCGTAGTTGGGTCGCAACCGCTCGAACATGGTCGACAAGAACTCGTAGTCTTTCTTACCCGTCAGTTGCTGTTCCTGCACGTAAAACAACCAGCTGATGGCTGCGCGCAATGGTGGGTTGTTGGCCGAGAAATCCCATTCGTACGCCGGGAGACGCCCGTCAGACGATTGGTACTGCGGATCAGCATGTAAGTAAAGCTGATGCTTGGCAAATCCCAGATCGATCGGTTCGACGGCAATTGCCTGAAATGCCTGATCCCAGGCGGCAAACCACGGATACTCCCACTTGTCGGGCATAATCATGATGTGCTCTGCGTTCAGGTGCTGCCAATCGGCGTTGCGACCCTGCCAGCGTTCGGGGGGCGGTGGTGGCGCGCCGGGGTCACCTTCCAGCCAGCGCCGGACGTTGTATTTGTAATACTGCTTCGACCACATCAGCCCGGCCCAGGCCTGCCGCTTGATCTGCGCATCGGCGGGTGTGTTTCCCTTTGTCAGATGCGCGTAGAAATCATCGGCCTCCTGTATGCGTGTCTCGAACACGCTGTCAAACTCCGCGCCCAGCGGGTCGGCCGTCTCATTCTGACTGAGCCGTAACCGGATTTCGACCGATTGGCCGGCCTCGATGTTCAGCGCGTAGACCGGTGCGCATTTCGTACCCGTCGGCTGCTCATCAAACGGCGATAGCTTACCCGACGTAATAGCATCATGAAACGCATCTTTTACGAACGGTGAATCGTTTGTTTCGCCGAAAACGCGCTCGCGGTTCGTTTCGTTTTCGGTCATCAACACCGCGTCGGGTGCCTGAAAACTGAGCACGTAGTCGCCAAGCCGTTCGTGGTGCGCCCGTACCTGCTGCACGCCGTCCGTGGTCGATTCGATCCGCTGAATCCAGGGTTTGCCTTCCTCCTCCTGCCACGACCACCGGTTGCGAAACCAAAGCGTCGGCAACAGATGTAACGGTGCGGCTTCGCTGGCGCGATTGTATATCGTCAGCCGAATCAGTATATCGTCGATGCCGTCCTTGGCGTATTCGACCTGAACGTCGAAATAACGATCATCATTGAACAGACCGGTGTCAAGCAGTTCGTATTCCAGATCTGTCAGCCCCCGTTCATCGTTCTTGCGTACCAGTTTATCGTACGGAAATTCTGTCTGCGCATACTTGTACAGCATCTTCATGTACGAGTGGGTCGGCGTGTTATCGAGGTAGTAATACAACTCCTTGACGTCCTCACCGTGGTTGCCCTGTGCATTCGACAGGCCAAACATGCGCTCTTTCAGAAACGGATCTTTGCCGTTCCAGAGCGACAAGGCAAAACAGAGCGTTTGTTTTTCGTCGGAGATCCCGGCAAGGCCATCCTCTCCCCATCGATAGGTCCGCATCCGGGCGTGTTCGTGCGGAAACGCGTCCCAGGCTTCACCTTCGGCCGTGTAATCTTCGCGGACGGTTCCCCACTGTCGTTCGCTCAGGTAAGGGCCCCATTTGTACCACTGTTCTTCGTTATGCCACTGCTTCTCCAGCCGCTGTTGCTCAATCGTTCTATTGTCGTTCATCGGGTATGCATTCTGTTTACTGCTCTCAATCAGGGGGATGTATCATGTGTAGCCTGGACCGGTCCGCCGGCGCGGGTCCACGTCCGGGTGGGCGCGTAGCGACCTGTTGGCTAGCGCCTGCATGAATTGCCCTGACGGGCACCCGGACGTGGACGTCCAGGCTACACGGCTGTCTTTACACTAGTTTGGGTAATACGTTTTCGCCAAAGGCATCGATGAACGGCTCCTGGTCGCGGTTGACATTGTGTAGCGACATCTGCTCGAAGCCCATTGCCTTGTATTCCAGCAACCAGTCGAGGTGCTGATTCAGGTCCGATGAGATACGTACCTGCTCTTCGAAGGCCTTTTCGTTGACCATCGATCCGGCATCATCGAAGTGGCCGGGCATGCGCAATTCGGTCATGACACTGTTGGGATATACATTGCCACGCCATTGTTCGAGGGCACCGGAACGGGCCTTTTCCTTATCGGGGTCGTACGACAACTGCACCTTCAGAAACATCGGCTTACCCGAGCCGCCCCCCTGCCGGAAGGCATCGATCACTTCCTGCAATTCGGCAACCGGTCGGGACGTCGTTATGAGCGCATCGGCCCAGCTACCGACCCATTCGGCCGTCTTGGCCGTCACGGCAGCGCCGACGATCAGCGGCTTGATGGCCGGACGCGTGTACAACCGGGCCTCGTCGACCGTAACCAGCCCCCGGTGCGTCACCGTTTCGCCGTTCCAGAGCGCCCGGATGATGTCGACGCTTTCTCGCAAACGGGCGTTACGGTCGGCCTTGGATGGCCAGCGTTCGCCGTTGATGTGTTCGTTGAGGTATTGCCCCGTTCCGACGGCGATCCAGAATCGTTCGGGAAACATATCGGCCAGCGTGGCAGCGGCCTGGGCGATAATCGCCGGATTGTAGCGTTGGCCCGGTGCATTAACGACCCCGAACGACAGCGACGTCGCCTGCAACGCTGCCCCCAACCAACTCCAGGCAAACCCACTTTCGCCCTGCTTATCGCTCCACGGATGGAAGTGGTCGGAGCAGGTGCCGGCCGTAAATCCGGCCTGTTCCGCTCGTTGTACAAGCCTTAATAAATCGCTGGGCTTGAATTGCTCATGCGAGGAGTGGTAGCCTATTTTCATTCCTACTTTAATCGATTTTTAACCTATCAAGACTCGTATCAGCGAAATTGTTTGTCACTACATTCAAATTTGTCAGACTCATGTCGTCAGGTGGTTACTAACTTATCAGCGAAACACCACTTACACAGCCCGGATACAGCTCGAATACAGCGCTGGAACGGGGCTGTTTATAGTAGAAAATGCTTATTCCACTCCTTTTGTAGGCAGCCCAGTCTGACCGTCAACACAGTCGCACGACGCGCGTATGGAAAGCCTTTTTGTGGCGGCTATCGCGCGTTATTTTGTCAATCCGTAAATTCTCATTGTATGAAAAACCCAATGCTCCCTACCCGTATGATGCTGGTGGCGGGCCTATTGTCGATGACCGCCATCGGTCAGGACACCCTGGCGCAGACAACTGCGAAACGGGCCACAGCATCCGTGCGGGCGACTAAAGCCGACGCCCCCATTGCGCTTAACCGGGTCCTGGTTTTTTCCAAAACCAAAGGCTTTCGCCACGCGTCGATTCCGGCCGGAAAACGGGCGATAATGAAGCTGGGGCAGGAAAATGGCTTTGCCGTCGACACGACCGAAGACGCCAGTAAGTTCTCCGAAGAGAATCTGAAGAAATACGGAGCCGTTATCTGGCTTAGCACTACGGGCAACGTTCTCGACGATGCGCAGCAGGCGGCTTTCGAACGCTACATTCAGGCGGGGGGCGGCTATGTGGGTATCCACGCAGCCGCCGATACCGAGTACGACTGGCCGTGGTACAACCAACTGGTTGGTGCTTACTTTCTGAGCCATCCGAAGCAGCAGAACGTCAACATTATGGTCGTTGACAAGAATCACCCGTCGACCAAGATGCTGCCCGACGTCTGGAAACGCTACGACGAGTTGTACAACTACAAGAGCATTGTTCCGGAGATCAAAGTACTGGGTAAGCTCGATGAAAAATCGTACGAGGGCGGGCAGAACGGCGATAACCACCCGTTCATATGGTACCGCGATTTCGACGGTGGCAAATCGTTCTACACGGGTGGTGGCCACACCGACGAATCGTACGTAGAACCGCTGTTTTTGCAGCATTTACTGGGCGGTATCAAGTCGGTCATGGCTAGTAGCCTGAAGTTCGGGCAGGCGAAAACGATGCCTTATCCTGAAGAAAACCGCTTCGATCGCCAGGTCTTGACGGCTTCGCTGGACGAACCTACCGAACTGGCGGTACTCGACAACGGGAAGGTACTGTTTGCCGAGCGGAAGGGTGACCTGAAGCTGTACAATCCCAAAACGAAAGCCGTAAAGACAGTGGCCCGCATTCCGGTGTACACGAAGTTCGAATATGGGCTGATGGGGCTCAACATTGATCCCAATTTCAAGCAGAACAAGTTCGTCTACCTGTACTATTCACCGACAATGCGGGCCGAAGCCCCCGCCGATACAGCCCAGCACCTCTCCCGCTTCGTGTATGACGACGCGAAAGACACGCTGCTGATGGCTACCGAAAAAGTTCTGCTGACTGTACCGGTCAAACGGACGGGTTGCTGCCACACGGGCGGCTCCATCGCCTGGGACCGCAAGGGTAATTTGTATTTATCGACGGGCGACGACACCAATCCCTTCGACTCCAAAGGGTTTTCGCCGTCTGACAACCGGCCGGGGCGGCAGGGCTGGGACGCCCGCTCGACGTCGAGCAACACCAACGATTTACGGGGTAAGATTCTGCGCATTCATCCCGAAGCCAACGGTACCTACAGCATCCCCGACGGAAACCTCTTCCCGAAAGGCACCGATAAAGCCCGGCCCGAAATCTATGTGATGGGTAACCGGAACCCCTACCGGATATCGGTCGATCAGCGGACCGGCTTTCTGTACTGGGGCGAAGTGGGACCCGATGCTGCCAACAACGATGACAAGCGCGGGCCACGCGGTCACGACGAGATGAATCAGGCCCGGAAAGCCGGGTACTTTGGCTGGCCGCTGTTCGTCGCCGACAATAGGCCGTACAACGCCCACAACTTCGCAGACAGCACCTCCGGCCCGCTGTTCGACCCCATGAAGCCGATCAACGATTCGCCCCACAACACGGGCCTTCAATCGCTGCCCCCGGCGCAGAAAGCGTTTATTTATTACCCCTACGCCGAGTCTCCTGAGTTTGGTGAAATCGTCGGAAAAGGTGGCCGTAACGCGATGGGTGGCCCGGTGTACTACTACGATGACTACGCCGAGTCGAACGTAAAATTCCCCCGCCATTACGACGGTAAATTCTTCGCCTACGACTGGATGCGCGACTGGATTCACCCGGTAACGATGAATGCGAACGGCGATTTTGTGAAGATGGAGACGTTCATGCCCAACACGACGTTTTCGCACGTAATCGACATGCAGTTTGCCCCCGATGGCTCGCTATACACACTGGAATACGGCCAACGCTGGTTTGCTGCTAACGACGATGCCCGGCTGTCGCGCATTACCTACAACGCGGGCAACCGTCGGCCAGTGGTCGTAGCGAGTGCCAGCAAAACAGTTGGTGCCACGCCAATGACGGTCAAATTCAACGCATCGAAATCATCGGATTACGATGGCGACGCGCTACGCTACGAATGGACATTTGGCCCCGGTATGCCAAAGCAAACGACGGCTACCCCAACCGTTACGTTTACCAAACCGGGTACTTACAATGCGACAGTACGCGTAACCGATGCCGCCGGCAACGTGGCAACGCAGACCATGCCGATCCGGGTGGGTAATGCCGAACCGGTTGTCGACCTGAACGTAGCGGGTAACAAGACGTTCTACTTCCCCAATCAGCCGGTTAAATACGCCGTGAAGGTATCGGACAAGGAAGACGGGACGCTGGCTAAAGGCATTAGTCCCGAGGAAGTGACGATGACGATCAACTACCTCGAAGGGTTCGACAAAACGATGCTGGCGCAGGGCCATCAGGCCAACACGGGCTACGCAACAGGCCGTCGACTGATCGAACTAAGCGACTGCAAATCATGCCACGCGCTCAATCAGAAATCGATTGGTCCGGCTTACATGGACGTGGCTAAGAAGTACAAAGGCTCGTCGCAGGCAGAAGGACGCCTGGCCGCAAAGGTTATCAAAGGGGGCGCGGGTGTCTGGGGTGAACAACCCATGAGCGCCCACCCGCAACTGACCAATCAGGAAGCCAGCGAGATGGTGCGCTATATTCTGTCGTTGGCCAATAACAAACCAGCGAACAGTCAGCCGCTGGCGGGCGATTACAAGCCGGCTACCCAGGAAAAACCCGGCTCGTACGTACTAACCGCTTCATACACCGACCGGGGCAATGGTGCTATTGGCCCGCTGACGCAGAGCCGCACGGTGGCGTTACGGTCACCCATCCTGAAAGCAACAGCCGCCGACAAGAAGAATGCTATTTTCGAGTACGACGTGCCCAAACTGGGCAAAGCAGCCATCGGTACTACATCGGGTAGCTACGTTATGTTCGACAGCCTGGACATGACAGGCCTGCGTGGTCTGTCGGCAACGGCGTTTGCGTCTGACGAGCGGGGAGTCGGTGGTAAGCTCGAAGTTCACCTCGACACCCCAACGGGTCCGCTCCTCGGAGCAGCGGATGTGAAGGTAGGCACCAACGGTCCGGTTAATCTGCCATTCAACAGTCCGGCAACGGGTATGCATCGGTTATACCTGGTATTCGTCAATCCGTCGGCCGGTCCAAAACCGCTGTTCGCCCTGACAACGATACAGTTCCAGAATCAGCCGATGTAACCGTTGGTTTACGGTTTGCCCCCACCCCAACCCCTCCCCGTCAGATAACCTTGTAGGGGTTTTGAGCCTTCAAAACCGAGCACTTCGCAAAGGAGCTTTTTTACCCCTAAATCCCCTGAAGGGCAGGGCTGTTAAGTTCTATACCGTCTACCCCCCAGCCCCCTAAAGGGCTAATCTTGTAGGGGTTTTAATTCGGATTGAGTCCATAACCTAGTTTGATGAAATAAAAACGCTCCACTGCCTGACTCAACACCCTGAGACCA
>NZ_PVTE01000024.1 GCF_003002825.1 Spirosoma oryzae
CATTCGTCGCTGGGCTACAAGAGCCCTGAACAGTTTGAGCAGGAATATTACACAAAACTCGCGAGTTCAGTGTGCCGCTAAACTGGACCACCCCAGGCTAGTCACCAACCGCTGTAGGTTCGAGTAGATACGTAGGTTTCGATTATAGTAGCGGGAAATAAAACCATCGGCGCCAATCGGTTCTCGATTAGTGCCCCGCTTTGTGGTAACCAGCCACCGACCAATGCTACGCGCATGAGTGGCCTCTTCGTTCAAAAAGCGCAAATACTCGCCCAGTGTTGAGTTATATTTTAACAAATCTTGCAGTCTTGAATAGGCGCTATACTGCTTGTCCCAATAAGCGAAGCTGGTATCAGTCTGCTGATCATATTTGGTAAACATGATTAAGGAGTCCGCTGGACTGAAGCGGATACGAAACGGTTGGGCATCAATCGGGAATAGTTCGCTATGGCCGAAACGATCCGCGAGTTTAAACCCGATTTGATAGAGTTCATCATCCATCCTGACTCGCTTGTCGCCCTGGAAATGCCCCTTTCGGTAGGCCCTGTAAACCGAGTCGATGTACTTCTTTGCATTTGGGGCTGCCTCAACAGCAATTTTGGTGGGTTTGAAGCGGGCAATGTGGTCAAGTACTTCCGCTATCTGGGCTTGTCGGCTTGGGCTTAACATATTGACCCGTAGATCGGCTGATGTGGTGTTGACATCGACTTGCTCTCCGGCAAAATGAAACGTTCCCAGCAACAGTACCTGTGGTTTGGCGGAAGCCTGCCTAAACAAAGCGTCAATCTGCTTGCGTATGGGATTGGTTTGGGCTAGGCTGGCAAAAGGCCATAGAAATGCTCCCAGCAAGTAGATAACTCTCATGACAGCTATTGACGTAGATACGCGCTAAGGACGTTGCTTATCGTTCAACGTTGCATGTGACGGAGTGTACGACTTGACTTGTCTTATAGAACTGATTTGCCTTTTAGCCGGGAATTCTTGACAGAAGAACTACTTCTAGAATTCTTATGTAACGCTACCTCATGAGACATTGAACAAATTACCTTAATCTGTTGTACAACTGTATATTATATTTGCATCTTGCAGCGTGGCTACTCAACTAAAGGATTTCTACTATGATCGCGCAAAATAAATTTGATAGCATGCAGGAGCTAAAAGCGACTGTGAAGCCGATGGAAGAGTATTCTCAGCGGTCGCGACAAAGCCATGTCCAGCAAGAATGCCTTGTCAATTTCTTTAAAGAAGGCGTCATCCGACACGCTGCTCCTTCTCGCCCCGACACCGCGAGTAAGGAAATGTCATATGGGGTATAGTAACGACATCAAAATATTTTCCACCCTCCAAAAACACGCGGTCGAATATCTGATCATTGGTGGCACAGCTGTGTCATTTTACGGTGAATACAGAATGTCAAGACTTGCCAATGGCCAGGTCACTCAAACCGCTGATTATGATTTTTGGTACAATCCGAACCTTGGGAATTACTACCGGTTGCTGAGTGCTGTCGAAGAGTTAGGGAAAGATGTTACCCGGTATCGCGATGAGACGCCCGATCCAAAGAAAGACGTGTTCAAATTCGAATTTGAGGAAGAAAACTACACAATAGACTTTCTGCCTCATATTATGGTACCGATCAGCTTTCGAGAAGCTCTCGAACGACGCACCACGGTCGAGCGCGATGGTATTGTCGCGTATTTCATTGGTTTGGAGGATCTGATTAATGACAAGCAGGCATTGGGTCGTCAGAAAGACTTCGACGATATTGAGAACCTGCGAAAACATAATCCTAACGGCTTCCCGCCGCCTCAGCCTTAGTAGTACTTAAGCCTATTCCCGACAAATCGGATCGCGACTTCATTGATGCTGGTGACAAACTCTCCCGCTTCCGTCGAATAAAGCCAGGTGGATTCATCACTGACTATATCCTTCAGAAGCTTAGAAGCTTCATTCAAAGGCACTTCGAATAGAAGTTGCCGTCCAAGAATTTTACCTTGCAATCCTTCCAGTATAATGCGCAAGGTGGCCGGTACCGATCTTTTCTTCAGAGTATTTGACGTCGGGTATAACGTTGAATGTATTTGATAATGGATAAGAATAGCTTGCGCTCGGAGCTAGTTGTTGAAGCAGATTGAGCCGTTTTGAAACGATTAGACGGCGATTTTTGGCTGTATTATACGTAATCAAGGTGGTTTAAGTGAAACAACTAAGTCGCCGGTGCGATTACTGAATTATCACTCCTCATTTTTACCCCCTTTGTCCGCTTTCATTTGACGACGCCCATTTTACCGACGTGGGGTGGTTGTCTGAAGGCAAAACAACGGAAGGAAAAGGTACTCTTCATCCATAGTCATCCTTAAGTTGGTTAAGGAACAATTATGTAGATTAAGCTGTAAAGCATGAAAAACAACAGGTCAGTTCATTAGCCATCAGACTATACATCCGTCTCATAAAACGCTCTCTTTTCGAGACAGCACCCAGCAGGTCAACCTTCTCAGTCGAAAAACGCGAACATATCGAAGCCCCACTATTTCAGCAGATCGGGCAACTGAAAGCGGCCGCCGCGCGCTCGAAAACGATTACTTCAAAAAAATTACGGACGAGTTAGGTACCGACCTTCGCCTGCTGATCGAGCCTGATCATCGTCGCCTTTCGGTTAGCCAACAGTGTAGTGTGCTGGAACTGGCTCGATCAACTTATCATTACCAGCCCGTGGGCGAATCGGTCCAGAATCTGGCGCTAATGCAGCGGATTGACCATTTGTTTACGGCTTGACCTGAGTTGGGTGTGGAGCGGATGTGTCAGGAACTGACCAGCCTAGAGCAGCCAATCAATGTTAAGCAAGTGCGGCGACTGATGCGGTTGATGGGCCTGGAGGCTATTGGCCCCAAACCTAACCTCTCCAAGCCT
The DNA here is from genome assembly GCF_003002825.1 of Spirosoma oryzae. Lineage (GTDB taxonomy): Bacteria > Bacteroidota > Bacteroidia > Cytophagales > Spirosomataceae > Spirosoma > Spirosoma oryzae. Next base: position 2,911 of record NZ_PVTE01000024.1, read on the forward strand.
CAGCCCGGCCACATGATTTATCCTTATTTATTACGAGAGGTTGTCATTGAGCGGCCCAATCCGGTCTGGTCCATCGACATTACAGCACGGGCCGCCCCGCTACGTGCCAATGGCCAGCGGTTTTTTGTACCTATGTGCTGTCATCAACCGCCCGGCGGCCCGGTGGTTCAGTCGATTCATGTTGAGTTGGCGACGGAGCAACACGCTGTTAGCGGATGTTTATGTAGATGCTCTGGAAGAGTCGTTAAGTATTTGGGGTAAACCTGAAATCTTCAACACTGATCAGGGCAGCCAGTTCACGAGTCATGAGTTCCTTAAACCGTTGATGAGTAATGAGATAAATAGCAGCATGGACTCAAAAGATCGAGCGTTAGACAACATTTTCATCGAGCGATTTTGGCGAACTATCAAGTATGAGCCGAACGGGCGGCGTTTACATCAAGGCTTGGAGGAGTATTTTCGCTTTTACAATCAAGAACGCAAGCACCAATCGTTAGGCTATCAGACGCCTGCGGCATGGTATGAAAGGGGAAAAGAAAACGGAAAACTACAATACATGCCCTCTACAATATCAAGCTTAATTTAACCCCAAATCTGTCCAACATTTGGGGAGTACTATAGACAGTATAGACAGACCTGAATCGAATCGTTACCGCACGGTGCCCGCTAATGTCAAAACCGACACAGTAACGAAGGAGTGTAGTTGCTGATTTCATGTTAGTCGGAAAGGGAAAGTTAGTGGCTAATCAACTGACGGCTTTTCCTCACTTTGGCACATGCGTGCAGAGTCATAGAGACAGAACTACGCTCTTAGGTACTGTTGATGTTTAAAGGAAAAACGGGCCGGGCCGCCGGGCGGTGAACAGATTAACCAGCGGCCCAACATCATCAGGTGAAAAAGACGTGTCAACGGCAGAACCCGAGCTACTGCTCACCCCTGTCAGAGACTAACTCAAAATTGCACTTTTACCAACTATATCAAAGAAAGTCAAAGATATGAGCGGCGGACCGTACCAAACGGCCGCACCAAGCCTTGGTTTTTTTAACCGCCCGGCGGCCCGGACCGATGGAGTACAAACAAGCGGCTTAGGCTCTAACCGTTACTGGCCTACTGAACAGGGAGTAGCACACTTGATAATAACTTCAATGTCCTTTTGATGAAACGTCCTACTCTTTATCGATGCCAACTTGTCTAATGAATACGGGGCACTACAATTCCAAAGCAAAAAGTAGCAACGTCATTACTCACTGGTAACTTTTGGTTACCGCTCCCTAAAGAGCTTATCCAGTATTTGTCAAATACAAGCTAGCTTAGGTCCGATCTCCGTTCAACGGTTGACCTGGCCTGGATAGGGTGGCAGTGACTGGCTTTGTCTGCCCCACTGTCTGGTTAGGACTAAGCCTGCAAGTATACTGGTGATCAGTGCAAGTTGAGCAGTGCAAGTTGAGCAGTGCATTAATTAATGCGCTGTTTTTACCCTTTCTCACCCTTATAAATGCCTTTCCGATGAGTTACCTCAATGGCTTGCGTTTGCACTTTTCAGGGCGCTTTCAGGCCGCTCCATCTACGGTAAACAACGACGTCACCCATTTTAACAACAGCACCTTTCTCCCCAACTACCAGCAGTACGGAAGAGGAGCAACAAATGGCTGGTGGAACCCCGGCGGGGGAGCTGAATGGCGGCTGTTGGGCTGTACGGTACAGACCGCCTGGCTAGACGCCGACACGCCGACCGACGCTTCGGATGTGGTGCTGGGCTGCATAGTGGGCGACACCGACCGGCGGGCACCCGCCAAGATTGTAGACCTGGACCCGTTGCAACAGCTTGTGTCCGAAATCTGGGGGCTGGAAGTGCGACTGTCAACGGCCGACGGGCAGTTGCTACTGCGTGGGCAGTACGACGCAACGGGCTTTATGGACATCTGGGACCGGGCTCAGGGAGGAGGGGGCGATGTGGGGGCAGGCTCTATGTACCAGTCGGTTCTGACAGAACTGGAGTGGGGAGATCTCAGCCGGTCCCCTTTTCTAGAGGCTCTACAGCAGGCCAGTCCCGATAAGCTGCTGTCCATCAAATTCAACGTAGATGGATACAACATGGATCGGACATCGCCCGAATTTACCCGGGGGCGCATCGTGGGTACGATTGGGCCGGCCACTAATGAAGAGCCGCGCCATTTTGTCGCTGGCCGCCAATTTATTCCCCAGGATACGGGTAAGGGTAATTTTTTCGCACCGCAGGCCAGTCTCGGCTTCTGCGTGGCCCGGCTAGACGAGTCCGCCAGACGCCTGTTTCTGGATCTGGGCAACGCGTTGCCGACTACCGTACCCGGTGGCCCGCTTAGCGATCTGGGGTTACTCCAGCTCCTTCTGGAAGATACCGGCGAACCTATCTCGTCTGCCTTGCCTTACCTGACTCCCAACTGGTATGAACAAACGGCGGGTCTGGTAGCCGTACCCGCACAGCGCCCCCTGACAGATGCGGAAATCGAAGCGATCAACACCCGGCCACTGGCGCTGCAACTCCTGCTGGATGGGGCTACTCAACTGACGCCGGAATCACCCAATGGCCTGTTTGTGCGGGCTGACCGGTTTGTGTTTCGGGCCGATGCGGGCCAGTCGGTCGCGGTTGACCTGTGGGCTACGCGCTATGGGCAACCGTACGCCAATGCAACCATCCTGCTCCAGCTAGATGCCAGCCAGTTGCAACCCGGCTCCGGCTACGTGCAACCGGTTACGCCTGACTCCCAGCCGTCTACGCCGGGCGAACCCACAGACGTACTTTCGTTCCCCAATCAGGTAACGGCCGATCAGCGGGGGCGGGTTACGGTATGTATTCAGGCGGGAGACCCGCAACGGTATCGGCAGTACATTGATGGTCAGGTGTACGGTCTGCGCCCTTCCCTGGCCGAAATTGGCTTTCCGCCACTCAACCCCAACCCACCCTTTATTTATCCGCTGGGCACTTGGAATTTTATCAGCTTCCTGATCTGGGACGCCTTTCCTATCGAAACGCCTGTAACCTGGTATGGTTGTTTGCAACCCATTTTCCAACAGTATGCAAACCTATACCCCGTCATGAGCCGCTTTCTCAACCTGGCCGATCCACTGGAGGTGTGGGCCAATCAGGCGTTGCTGACCATGGCGTTCGGGCTACCCATCACCGATCCGAATACCATGCCGGTTACCCGTGACCTGTCGATGGCCAAGCGGCAGGCTATCCTGGCCTGGCTGAACGCCACGGATACGACCGGACAACCCCTGCTACAACTGGGTGAACCATGGCAACGTCCTCTTCCGCCGGCCGCTGCCAGTGCGCTGGCGGTAGAACAGCCCACGTCTGCCGCCAGCCAGCCCGCCGAAGCCCTGCGTGGGGGCAAGGCTATGGCAGCCAGCCGACGGCTCGTTTTGCGGTAATTTCTGTTTCATTTTCTCCCTCTCAGCCAACCCATCATGTTACTGCTTAAACAATCACTGGCCACCGACCTGTCTGATATAGCCAACCTGCGGACGGCTTTGCAGGAAGCTATTGAACTGGAACACTCGACGATTCCGCCCTATCTGTATGCGCTGTACTCCCTGAAGCCGGGACAAAACGAAACGATCCGGGCGCTGATCCGCTCAATCGTCTGGGAAGAAATGGCACACATGAGCCTGGCCTGTAATATGCTCAATGCCATTGGCGGCAGTCCGCAAATTGACAAACCTGATTTTATTCCGGCGTATCCGGGTCCGTTGCCCGGTACGGTCGAATCCGGGTTGATCGTGCCGCTGTCGCCCTTCTCACCGCAACTGGTCAATGCGGTATTTATGACCATCGAGCAGCCTGAGCATCCGCTTGATTTTCCCGTTGGCCCCGCCCTGCTGGCTACCGCGCCCGAACGCCCCCTGACGATCGGTATGTTTTATCAACGCATAAAAGCAGCGTTTATAGCGGGCGGGGAAGGGTTATTTACGGGCGATCCGGCCCGGCAGGTAAGCAGCTGGCGCATCCAGCCCGTGACTGATCTGGCCTCGGCCATCAGCGCAATCGATACGATTGTCGAACAAGGCGAAGGCACGCCGGAATCGCCGATGGACCATGGATTGATGCAGTCGGAAGAAGTCGCCCATTACTACCGGTTTGCCGAGATTTACCATGGCTACCAGCTGATCCCGAATTCGGGCGTCCCGGCCGATGCGCCCTTCGACGAGCGGTATCGATACGCCGGGGCCCCCATTGCCTACGAACCAGCCGGCGTATGGCCGGTAGTGAGCAATCCGAAGCTGACGACTTATCCAGATGGGTCAGCCGCCCAGTTTGCCTGTCAGACCTTTAACTATACCTATACGGGCTTACTGAAGGCGTTACACCAGACCTTCAACGGGCAACCAGCGTACATCAATACGGCCATTGGGATGATGGAATCATTGAAAGGCCTGGCCTTGGGTATGATGTCTACGGCTTATACGCCTGACGGGCTAACGAATGCAGGGCCGAGTTTCGAGTACATGCCTCAGTTGCCACTGCAATATCCGCCCGCTCCACCCGCTCCCCAGCCCAGTTAACCCGAGCTTTTTGCTCAACCCGGACGCCCCCATCGTTTCTACCCCGCACTAGCCTTCTCCCGCGTATCCCTCTTTTCCTGAACCAATTCCATGAAAAGCCTTATCGACAGCACCAATAAGCTGAATACCACCTGCTCCTGCGACGATCCTATCGAGTGTCTGCGGCATATGTTCTGCGACCTGGTCCAGAAAAACCGGGTAGAGCATCAGGGTCAGTGCCCCGCCCGACGGCCCGTTTTTCTGCGTACGCACGGCATTGTCGAGGGGACGTTTACTATTCTGGAGGCCATCCCGGCTGTACTGAAAGCGGGCCTGTTCGCCACGCCGGGCACCCACCCGGTTTACATCCGGTATTCGTCGGATCTGAACGATGGGCGACCCGACTGGCTCAGCACGATCGGCATCGGTATCAAAGTGTTTGACGTATCGGGCGACAAGTTCGTCTCGGATAATGGAGCCAACACAGCTGATTTTCTGCTGCAAAACGTGCCGTTTTTTTTCGTGGATACGGCCCGTGACATGTGTAACTTCACCAAAGCCGCCCTCGAGGGCTGGGATGACGACTGGATTCAGCAGCATGCGCCGGGTACCACGGCCCTGCTGAACAACATGGAAAAACAAACCCATTCGGTGTTTGAAACGCCTTTGTGGAGCGTAGTGCCCTTTCAGCTGGGTGAAAGCCACTACGGCAAATACATACTGCGGCCCGGCGTATCTACGTTTGCCGCTGAAGTCGATAGCAACGATCCCGATTTTTTGGGTAAGGATCTGGCCGGGCGTATGGCCGCCGGCCGCGCTACCCTGGACTTTTACGTTCAACTGCGGCCTGATGCCGCCGACGTTGGCGAAGCATATGTCGACACCCATTTCCCGCTTGACCGGGCCACGGTTACGTGGGACGAACGGGTAGCGGTCCCTATCAAAGTCGCCACGATTGAACTTCCTCAGCAGGACATCACGGCAGCGGACCGAACGATTTATGGCGACTGGCTTTCGTTCAATATCGGCCGGGTACCCCTGGCCAACAAACCAGTGGGCAGTATTGCTGAAGCACGGATCAGTGTGTACCAGACCAGCGCCAATTACCGCCGGGCAAAAAACGACCAGCCGGTCACGGAGCCGACTGCACCGGGGGAACCGGTCATCAGAAACCCCGTATGCCCTTTTCCACACCAGAAACCGACGGGTGAGCAACCTAAAGCACTCACCGACGAGCAGATCAGGCGCATCACTCATGTTCGGATTCATCCGGGTATTGGCGTGGCCAGGGTAGGCAACAGCGCCAGCGACTATTACATTGGCCCTGAGGTATTCAGACCGGCCCCCACGGCGTTCGGCAGCACCCGCGATGCGGGCGGGGCCATCAAACGGCAGGCGGCCCGCTTCCGCATCTATGGCTACGATAAAGACGGTGATGTCGTGGCCGAAGTGCAACAGGCCGATAACACGACGATTCAGTGGACGGTCCATCTGGCCAATAAGAAAGCGGCCTGGTACCAGTTCAACGCGGCAATGGATATACCGGCTACGGTAAGCCTACAGGTGCCCCTCCGCAATGCGGGCGTGACGGGTGGCGACCGGCGTGCGCTGGCCATCGACACCGGCAGAAAAACAATTATGGGCCTGAACATGCACGACGACAGCTACGTATTGTCGGGGACGTTCCAGGGAACGGACGTCACCCTCGGTGAACTACGCACCGACGCCGTGGGTCGACTGGTGGTACTGCCCGGTTTCGGCGTATCGGCCAGCCCCGCTGGGCGGCCCATTTATCAGCCCAGCAACCCTGACAGTTTCAATAACGCCGATGGCTGGTACGACGATATTGCCGATGGCCCGGTGCAGGCCAAAGTTACCATTGGTGCTCTCGATTTCGTGGCCGACCCGGCATGGGTGGTTTCGGCCCCACCTAACTTTGCCCCGGACCTGATCGGGTGGCGCACGATGGACGACCTGCTACAAAGCGTTTACATGCAATGTGGCCTGCTAAGCGTGCCCCAGCGGATCTCCTTCACAGAGCATGTCCGGCCCATCCTCGAACGGCTCAGCGAGATGCAATGGGTCAACAAAGGCTATCTGGCCATGTTCGGAGCAGGCGCGCCCCTCAACTTCACCGACCCGGCGCTGCTCCGCAAGCTGGCAACCGTACCGGCCGATACGAACCTGTACCCGGACCCGTACCTTGAGCTGCGCCGAACCATTTACAACAGCTTCCGGCCAACAAACACCCAGACCGTAGAAGCCGCTGCCTGGCCCTGGAACTACAGCGACGCCTACGGGTATACCAACCCCGACCCGCTGGCGGCTCCTTCGCCACTCACCTACATGCAGTTGCCGCCTTTCTATAACTATGTGCTGACCAACTGGGTGAATGGCCTGTTCATCAACGATTACGATCCGGCGGAACAGCCACCACAGACGATAGCCGACGTTGACCTGCAAAAACAGCCCGATACGCTTGACCGGGCGGCCATGCGCTTCTGTCTGGCGGATGCCTTCCACCCGGGCGCTGAACTGACCTGGCCCATGCGTAACCCGTCTATGTACCGGGCCCCCTACCGAATCAGGTTGTGCGAAGAAGGGCTCAGTGAACCGACCTACGGAGCCATGCTGACCAACAGCGACGTGTTGGCCATCAACGGCCCCCTGTATGGCCAGCGGCCCGGCACGCTGACCCGCTGGATGGCCCTTCCCTGGCAGGGTGACACGGCCTATTGCCGATCGGGCTACGAATTCGAATACGACCCCTACGTACCGACGTTTTGGCCGGCCCGGGTACCCAACCAAGTGCTGACGGAGGTCGATTACCACACGCTCTGCGACCTCACCCAGCCGCTTGATATCCGGCTGGCAGCTTTCCAGAACCGGCCGGGCTGGCTAAGGCAGTTACCATCTGCAAGCCCGGCACCGGAGCAGATGCTGTACATGGTAGCCCACTTCGGCGAAATGGGTATTCTGGAAGCCAAACCCCGCCCCGATGACCTGGACTGGTTACCGGCCGTTATCTACGTGGAGAACCTGACTAACGTCAAGAAGGCGGAACTGGCAAAAGACTATCAGCGCTTCCAAAAAGCGTTTGGGCAGCTTGGGTTGTATGACCGCAAACTGGCCGAAGCGGGCTGGATCAGCGAAGAACAGCGGAACGAGTTCGACACGATCAAGCGCCGAGGCTTATGAGCGGCCCGGCGGCCTACCACGATGTCGTGGTTGCCGGGGCAGGCCCGGCGGGCTGCGCAGCGGCTATCGTGCTAAAGCAGGCGGGGCACAACGTTTGCCTGGTCGATCAGGCGAGCAGGCTGGTGCGTAAGGTCGGCGAATCGGTACCCGGGGCGATCATTCGCCTGCTGAATCGTCTGGGTATTCTGGGTATAGATACGCTTCTGTCGCCCGAGGATCACAAACGGTGCGTGGCCAATGCGTCCGCCTGGGGCAGCGATCAGTGGGTCTATCAGGATGCACTGCGTAATCCGGAGGGCGGGGGCTGGCATATCAATCGTGCCCGTTTCGATGCAGCTCTGCGCCAACGGGCCATCCTGGCCGGCATTCCGCTGTATGCAGCCCGGGTTGGGCCGTTGGAGCGATCACCGACCCGGGATCTGTCCCAGCCGGGCTATCTACTTCACCTGAAAGGCCAGTCAGGGGAGCTGATTCCACCCATTCAGACCCCCTGGCTGATCGATGCCACCGGGCGTAAAGCCCAGATCGGCCGGCAGCACCGGCTCCCAAGATACCGCCTGACGAACCAGATGGCCGCCGTATATTGGATTGATAGTGGCGAACCCGACCGTGACCATATGACCCGCCTGAAATCGACCGTTGAGGGGTGGTGGTACACCGCCCTATTACCCGATACCAGCCGCATTATCAGCTTTCAGGGTTTACCCGCCACTAGTGGCAAACTCATTCGGAGCCCAGCGGCTTTTGTGACCCAGTTCAACGCGACTGCGATTCTACCCAATCCAATAAGCCTTCATTCAGTTATTGCTTGTACAGCAAGCGACGCGGGCCTGATTCGCATGCCGACGGTAGCGATCCCAGGTTTAGTCTGCGTGGGCGATGCTGCCTTGTCACTTGACCCCTTGTCAGCGCAAGGTATTTTCTTTGCGCTCTACAGTGGCATCAAAGGGGCTGAAGCCATCTCAATAGGTTTGACTGATCCACTTCTAACAACCAGTGCGTTACAAGCCTACCAGCATTGTGTTGATCAGGTCTTTACCGCTAATCAACAACTCAGAAATCATTTCTACTTAAACGAACATAGGTTTACGGCTGCCAGCTACTGGCGGCAGCAGGTGTTATCGGTAATTTTAGCGTAAACGGTAAAATTAGTACAGCACTTTTGTCAGTCCATCACTATGACACCTACCTATTTTCATTACCAGACCAGTCTGCTGCTGACGGTATTGCTCGGTTGTAGGCGATTCTAAACCCCCACCGCTGCCGAAAACCCCTGTGCGCTGCCTAGGGGGCGTTGTCTACCGGCAGTTCATCGGCCGACGGGTCCTACCGATCGATGTGCTGTTTCGGGCCGCCCACCCCTGGGTCAACGAGCAGCCCAGCGACTACATGCTGGAAGCCGAGAAACCGCTTTTCAGACAGACCCGGCTCTTTCCCGGCCTGATACCCGAGCCGCGTTGCCCCCGATGGGGTGGCTCACTCATTGATACCCTACGCCCAGTTTTATAGTTCCGTCGATGCCGAGCCCGACACGCCCAATGTGTTTTTTTCATCCTATCAGGTCATACGGGTTGGCCGGACGACGATCAATTCGGTCGATCTGATCCGGGAATTACGCGATACGGTACTCGCGCAGGCTGTCGATCGGGAAAGCCGCCAGCTGATTCAGTCACTAGGTGATCTGCTGCGGCTGCGCAATCAGCCTATTGATGATGGCGGCTATGGGGCCGAGATCGATTGAGCGTATGCCGTATATTTGTTAAGGCTGTAGCCGACTTAATAACCCAGCGTCGGATGGATACACTCTTTTTCGATATTGTAACCAGTGTGCCCCGCACCACCCTGAGCCGCATGCAGGGCCAGCGCCACTACCCCGCCCGGCTCCTGCAGGTGGCCCTGATCAATCAGGCCGGTGAACTGCTTTACAAAAGCTACGTCCAGCCCGCTGAACTCGACTGGGAGGAAACCTCGGATGGTACCTACCTGAGCGTGTCTGATTTCAAGCGCAAACGCTATCCTACCCAGCAGCAGGTCATCGAGCAGCTACGGCCGCTGCTACAGACGTGGGAAGTGGTCGTATATGGTCTAAGCGAAAAATGGGAATTCGTTCACCCTTTTATCCACCCGATCCGCCAGAAGTGGTGCTCCCGGAAGCTACCGGCTAACCTGGGTCGGTGGGGGGATTCCCGGCCGCCGACCCAGCCAACCTTCAGTCAGGAACTGGGGGAGATCCTGTTCACGCCCCACGACAGTGCCGATACGGGTAAGCGCGATGCCGAATCGGTGGCGATGGGTAGCCGGGCCCTGTGGCGGTATCGGACCGACCCGACCTACCGGGCCGAAGTGGAAGCCCGGCGGGAGTACTACCGGATCAATCCCATCGTTGAAAAAATCATTTACCAGGAACGATTACCCCAATACGAGCAACGTAGCCGGGTGTACCAGCAGTTGGAAGCCCGTATTTTCGACGCGGCCCATATCATCCTGCCGGATCGCGAGCGGGAACGGGAGGGCAAAGCCAGCGCCAGTACCTTTTGCTGTGCCCTGACGGGGTATTCGCTGTATGAGTGGGAAACATACGGCACGTGGCTGGCTGCCCCGGTTGTTACATCGCCTTACCCGACGCATCTGGTGGCCGACTACAAGATCAAGCGGATGGGGGCCATGCAGCCGACAGCCCGGCTGGATAACCGCCGGCCGGATAACCGGCAGTATCACGGGGGTGGCTCACGCTACACGTTTCTGTTCGATCTGTCGAACTACCAGCTGGGTGTAGACTACGTGCCCATTGTCGACTATCCACCGGGGGGGATGTATTCGATTTCAGCATTGAAGAAGCAGTTCCGGCTCAAGGAGGCCCAGGTGAACGGTCTGTTGCCGGCCGCTCATACCCACGGTTTGTGGGGCGAGTATTTTCTGTATCGATGGCCGGTCGAGGAAAGCACTCACCGGGATTGACCTTGACTGGCTTGCCCGTTTCGTCGTATTGCTACCCCACAACTCGCTGCCAGGTTTATGAACTATCTCCGCTACGTGATGTTTACGCTGGTCCTTGTCTGGTCGGAAAGGGATATTTCTTACAAATGAACGAAAGTTATCGGTTTCAAACGAAATTAATAGTTAGAAGCGACTAATTATATGTCTCTTTTGGGGAGCATTGTTTGAGACGATTAATCTAGCGCCTTTATTGATGAAGCTGTTTAGGACTTAGCCGTTATGGCTTTTTATCGTTCAATCTTACGCAGAAACAGCACGACAAAGGCCAACCAGTGGAATGATACCCAGATCTCCACGCAGCTTTCGTAACGCACCAGTAAGGTCTTGAAGCTGTCCAGCCAACTAGTAGCCTGCTCAATCACACTGCGCCGTTTGTACCACTCCTCATCAAAGTAAGGTAACCTCGAAGCTGAGCTAAGACCACAATGGCGATTCAGTGCAATGTTGGTTTCAAGCTGCCGGTGTTGGCAAGCCAGCCGCAGCTGTTGACTGTTAAAACCGCTATCGGCGTTGAGAAACAGGTCACTTAGGCTTAGTTCCGCTTCCTCCAGCAACACACAGAGCTGCTCAAAGAGGGCTTCAATCCCCAATAGGTCATGGTGATTGCCGGCCTGAGGGCAGCACAGGCTAGCATCCCCCCCTGGTTGTCAGCCATAAACAGGGTGTTGGTGGTAGGAGCCGCTTTGCGGCCCTGATAACCAACGGCCTCTCCACCGTTTTTGGCCGGTGTATGCGAACCGTCTAACTGAATGCTAGAGCAGTTCAAAAATTGTTTGTTGAGTCGGCGTACATTGAGCCAGACGCGTCGCCAGGACCCATCTTTGCGCCACTCGTTGAAATGAAAGGACACACCTTGCCAAGTCAATGGTTGGTCATCAAAAAACTGTTTAACCGGTAGCTGCCGCCATTGGCAACCGGTTTTGCGCTTGTAAAGGCTGGCAGCCAGCCGGTCAGTCATAGCTACTTTTAGTGGTTTTCCCCGCTTGCCCAGGGTCAAATGTGGCAGAATCTAACGCTGGATGGTAGTTTTGTCTAAGACTTCCAAGAAGTAGGCTGATTTGAGTGTCGCAGCCCAAATGCCGCCCTTCAGCGGAAGTCTTTTTCATTAGCCTAAACAGCTTCTTAGTCAAATTCACGTAATCAAGCAGACACGGTTCATTTAAACTGCTTGATTGCGTGATTGAGCACCATTGGTCAACGGGCCATCCAGCCACCATCCACGGTTAGAATTGTACCATTGACGTAAGCGCCAGCTTCGGAAGTCAGAAAAACGACGGGGCCTTTAAAATCATTGGGTTCGCCCCAGCGGTTGGCAGGAATACGATCAAGAATAGCCTTTGATCGATCAGGGTCTGCCCGTAACGCTTCCGTATTGTTGGTCGCAATGTAGCCGGGTGCAATACCGTTTACATTAACGCCTTTTGAAGCCCACTCATTGGCAAATGCTTTGACCAGACCCGCCACCGCGCTTTTGCTGGCGGTATAGCCGGGTACGTTGATGCCCCCCTGGAAACTCAGCAACGAACAGGTAAACACAATTTTTCCACTTCCTCGGGCGATCATGTCCTTCCCAAACTCACGGGTTAGCAGAAACTGGGCGTCGAGGTTTACGGAGATTACTTTATCCCACCAGTCATCAGGGTGTTCAGCGACGGGCTTACGCAGAATCATCCCGGCGTTATTGATCAGAATGTCGATGGTATGCGCGGCTTTGACGTCGGTTACGAACTGATAGAGTGTATCGCGGTCCGACAGGTCGACAACGTATCCTGTAAATTGACGGCCTAAACCGGTGATGGCCTGCTGCGTATCACCATTCAGGATGGTTTCAGCATTGGACGCGCCGACAATATCGGCCCCGGCTTCAGCGAGTGCAATGGCCATAGCTTGCCCTAATCCGGTGTCGCTGCCGGTTACCAGAGCCGTTTTGCCGGCCAGACTAAATTGATCTAAAATACGCATTGGGGTATGGTTAATAACGTCTTGGTGAATGGTGAAATCTGTTGCTTTTTAGTCGGTGCCATGCGCTTGGCGAGACCGGTGGGGCTTATGGTTACTCTTTTACCGCTACCGAATCGAATCCAGTTGAACCGGCTTCATAGTAGGCGTGAGTACGTGCATGACGAGCCAGGCCAGCAGATAGGCAGACCCGCACATCAGAAAGATGATCCCGTAGCCGCTCTGCACGTCGCCCGCCTGCTTGTAGCTTTGCAGGATGCGCCCAACAATTTCGGGGAAAATGATCCCCCCTACCGAACCGGCCATGCTCCCAATACCGACCACGGTGCTAACCGCCCGTTTGGGAAACATATCCGACGCTGTCGTAAAAATGTTGGCACTCCAGGCCTGGTGGGCCGCCCCGGCCAGACCGATCAGGGCCACCGCCCCCCAGATGCCTGGCCCGTAGCGAACGGCGATGACGGGTACCACCAGCAGGGCAAAAATGAACATGGCCGTCTTGCGGGCTTTCCAGACGCTCCAGCCCCGCCGGATCAGCGCCGACGACAGATAGCCCCCGCCAATACTCCCGATGCTGACCAGCGTGTAGAGTACGGCCAGATATAAGTTGGGCTTCTTGGTATCAAGGTGAAACGTAGTGGCGAAATAGTCCTGTAACCAGAATAGGAAAAACCACCAGATGGGGTCGGTTAGCATCTTACCAACTACGAAGGCCCAGGTCTGCCGTTTACCCAACAGCTGTCCCCAGCCAACCGATGGCTCCTGAGCGGCAGTGGTTTCCGGCTCGTTGTCGCTGAGAATGTACTCGTATTCGGCCTTCGACAAACGAGGTTGCTGCGCAGGCGATTGATAGCTAAAATGCCAGAAAATTAACCAGATGAACCCAACGGCACCAGTCGCAATAAAAGCCATCTGCCAACCATAAACACCCAGCAACCAGGGAACAACGATCGGCGCAATCACCGCCCCGATGTTCGCCCCGGAATTGAAAATACCGGTTGCCAGTGCCCGCTCTTTCTTGGGAAACCACTCGGCCACCGTTTTTATTGCCGCCGGAAAATTGCCCGCTTCGCCTAGTCCTAAGCCCACGCGAGCCACGATAAAACCAACCGTACTGGTTGCCATAGCATGGGCCATAGCCGCCAGACTCCAGAAGATAATGGCGAGTGAGTAGCCCCGCTTGGTGCCGATGTAATCGATGAAACGACCGAACAATAGCAGACCGAGGGCGTAAGCCGCTGAGAAAAACTGGACAATCCGGCTGTAGTCGATCTCCGACCAGTTGAATTCTTTTTCCAGCGTAGGCTTCAGCAGACCCACTACCTGCCGGTCGAGGTAGTTGATGGTGGTGGCGAAAAACAGCAGGGCCACAACGGTCCAGCGAAAATTCCCTACAGATTTACGCATGCGGTTGTAGGCAGGTAAGGGGTTAGTTGAGTCAACAGATCGGTAATACGCAGGCGCAGCTGGTCAGGCGGTAGCGAATCGCCGGCGAACAATTGCGACCCCAGCCCGAGGGCCGTAGCTCCCGCTGCCAACCAGGGCTTTATACTCTCGACGGTTGGTTCGACACCACCTGTCACCATTAGGTTTAAGCCGGGTATTGGCCCGTGAATGGCCTTGATAAAATCCGGACCAATGACATTTCCCGGAAACACCTTTAGCAACTGCGCCCCCAGCCTTGTAGCCTGATACAGCTCGTTCAGGGTGGTTCCCGCTGGTATCCAGGGGATATTTCGTGCGTGACAACGACCGCCCACGGCCGGGGTTATTACGGGTTGTACCACAAAATCGGCCCCGGCATCCATAAAGGCATCTGCATCGTCGGGGGTCAGAATGGTCCCGATCCCGAGCGCCAGCTCCGGGCACTGTTGCCGGACGAATGGTACGACCTGCGTGAAGGTAGCCAGCGCATCAGCCCCCCGGTTGGTAAATTCAAACACCCGCAGCCCGCCCTCGTAACAGGCTTGTATGGTTTGCCGGGTGTGATCAGGGTCGGCATGGTAAAACACCGGCACCAGGGGGACGGCCCTTAAACTGGTTAGTAAATGAGAAATTGAAAAAGACATAGCGTCTAGGAATAAGAAAGCGAACCAGTTGCTCGGGCCTGAATTTGTTTTACCGTCTGCCGGGTGGCATCACCGGATTCCTGCAACTTGCCGAAAGCGGCCTGTGTAGCAAAGCCGACAATCTGCTGGGGAGAAAGCTGATGACGAAACCCGTAAATTAGCCCGGCCATGTAACAATCGCCACTGCCCACCCGGTCCACCACGGTACTGGTATAAAGTTCGTTCGATACGTATTGCTGCCCTTCGCTATAGAGCGTTGTATAATAGCGCAGACCAGTCGGTGGATCATCGAACCGGAACGTATTGGCAATCGCTTTGCAGCGCGGAAACCGCTCCTGTATGGTCTGTGCCGTTGTTAGCGCATGAGCCAGGTAGCCGGCCTGCGTGCTACCCTCTCGGATGGAATCGGCCAGCGGAATGCCTAGTAGCGAATTGGCAGCCCAGATGTTTCCCATCACGATGTCGCAATACTCAACCAGACCGGGCATAACTGTCTGGGGAGAAACGCCGTATTGCCAGAGATTAGCCCGGTAATTCAGATCGATCGAGATAGTGATCCCTTTTGCCGAAGCCGTCTGTACCAGTTCCAGGCAAACAGCGGCTGCGTTGGCGGTCAATGCCGGACTGATAGCGCTTATGTGCAGCCAGTCGGCATCACCCAGTAGCGTGTCCCAGTCGGTTTGATTGGGCATTCGGCGGGCAAACCCCGATTCCGCCCGGTCGTAGATAACTCCGGTACTTTTGAGATCGGCTCCCTGGGGTAAGTAGTACGTGCCGATTCGGTCAGCTGATCGCAGCATTCCGGTCGTATCGACGCCTTGCTGCTCGACAAACGCCACTAGTTCATCACCCAATACGGTAGTCGGAACAACTGAACTGTAGCCGACTGGTGTATGCCAATGGGCCAGGGCGCGGGCTACGTTCAACTCAGCGCCACCGACATGAACAGGCATCTGACAGGTCTGCAACCAGTCGCCATTCAACGCGGGCGAAAACCGGAGCAGCAGCTCGCCAAAACAGATAACGTGAGACATCGTTCGAGAGGGCTTATTTTCCGACGGCGATACGAGGGGGATGGTTACGCTGCTGCGCAAACTGGCGCAGGTAAGCAAACCAGTCCTGACTTGAGGTGATGCGGCCCGCTTTGTCCCAAGCACCACCCGTGTAGTAGAGCAGGTCACCGGCTGGGGGGGCATCGAGCCGTGCTAGCAGATGATCGTACTTCGTCAGCAGCCGAACGGGCGTAACCGGAAATACGCAGCCGATACCCAGTGTACCATCGTTGCCGTGTTTCGGCTCCCAGTAACCCAGCACACCCGCTTTTTCGTCCAGCAGGACCGGACTGGGCTCTTTGCGCTGGCTGATGCCAACCACCATCGGCAGGGCCTTTCCTGAGTTTTGTTCGATGTGGACCTGTACTTTGTTAAGCTGCGAGCCGGCATCCAGCGATACCGTCCGTACTTCCCGAACCGTAATTCCATTGAATGTGTAGGGGTCGAACCGCACGCGGAACGTGGTGCGCAGGGGGCCGTTGTCCAGCACTTCCCAGCTCGTGTAGTTATGGATGAAGTGGAGCGAATCGTTCAGAAAAACAGCGATGTCGCCCGCCCCGAGGGTCAGCCCCACGTGGTAGTAATCCAGCCCCTCACCGTGGTCGTTGTGGTAATCGTTTTCCTTGTACCACTTATTCAGAATCAGTTGATTCGTCCGTTTAGCCCAGATGTCGGTGCCGTAGGCATTGTCCGACCGTCCGTTCAGGGCCGCACCGTAGATTCGAAACGCTACCCGGTCGTTCTCCCAGGCAAAATCGTCGAAGCGTTCGGGGACGTAGCGACCATAGGTTTTAGAAACAGCCGGTGCTGGTTTACCTCCTCGTAGGGTCAGCCCAATCGACTGTTTGGGGCCAATGGATACCTGAACCAGCAGGTGCTGCACGTCTTTCGTCCCCCGACGTTCCAGTTGATACGCCACCGGCTGCTGACTTCCCATTAGCAGTACCTGCAAATTCGTCGTGTCGACGTTGGGATAGGCCTTTTTTACCGTGGCCCAGGGAATCTCGATGACCTGCTCATTAAGCGGTACGTCAGCCGGGTTGTTGATCCGAATCGGCGACTGCGCTCCGACGTAATGACTAAGCAGAAAAAGCGAAACAAACGTAGTAAACAGGTTCATGATTTTATCGTTGAGTCGATTACAATAAGGCGGCTCCAAACACACCGGCACTGTCGCCCAGTTTGGGTTTTAGAAAGAGCGTTTCCAGCCGATTGTCGTTGAATACGTATTTTCGGGCCCGCTCGACGCCCTCCGTGTACAGCAAATCGACGTTGCCCACGCCCCCGCCCAGGATGATGGCATCCGGGTCGAGCATATTGACGATGGTCGAGACCGCGCGGCCAAAATACGTCAGCAGCCGCTCGACGGTGGCGTTGGCTACGGGGTCGATTCGTTGGTGGTAGCGTTCCAGAATTTCCTTCAGGTTGCGGTTTTCCCCACTCTGTTCGAGGTAATACCGTTGCAGGGCCGGCCCGGAAATAACCTGTTCGTTACAGCCGCGCTTACCACAGTAGCAGGCGTAGCCGTTCTCTTCCAGGCTATTATGGCCCCACTCGCCACCGATGCCCTGACGGCCCGCCTGGACGATGGCCTGTCCATCCAGTCCCCGGAAGACGATGCCCCCTCCGACGCCCGTTCCCAGGATTACCCCGAAAACGGTCCGGTAGTCGGGAACGACATCCTGCACAATACCCATCGTGGCTTCCGAAAGCGCAAAGCAGTTGGCGTCGTTCGTCAGGGCAACGGGTACACCAAGCGCCTTCGACAAATCATCCCGAAACGGTTGCCCGTTGATGCAGGTCATGTTCGAGTTCTTCATGGTGTTGGTCGCCGGATCGATGGTGCCGGGCGTACAAAAACCAATGCGCTCGGGTTGTAGCCCCGTTTCGGTTTTCAACAAATTGATGAGCCGGACAATCTGACTGACGATGTGATCGTAGCCGTAATGCGATTCGGTGTCGATTCGCCGGCGAGTCAGTACGGCATTGGGCGAGGGAGCGGACAGAATAACCCCCTCGATTTTGGTGCCGCCTAAATCGACACCCCAGTAGGTTCGCCCGGATGATGGGTACAGGCGTTCAGATAAATCGTTCAAGTTATTGTGTATCAGCAAGGCAATCGACCGGATAAAAACCAGGCGGACCAGGCCGCACAGGTCGGGCGTGGTTCGGCTTACCGTAGTTCGATAATCGGGCAGAAATCCATATCGCCATAGTCGAGGTTTTCCCCGGCCATCCCCCAGATGAAGGTGTAGTTGGACGTACCGGCTCCGGAGTGAATCGACCAGTTGGGGGAAATGACCGCCTGCTCGTTCTGCATCCAGACCGGACGTGTTTCTTGTGGCTGGCCCATAAAATGACAGACACTTTGTCCCTTTGGCAGCTCGAAGTAGAAGTACACTTCCATACGCCGGTCGTGGGTATGAGCGGGCATGGTATTCCAGACGCTGCCCGGCTTTAGTTCGGTCATCCCCATTTGTAACTGGCAGGTTGGCAATACGCTGTTGACCAGCAACTTGTTGATCGTACGGTGGTTGGCCGTTTCGGGGCTACCCAGTTCGACTACGTCGGCGTCAGCTTTCGCTACTTTACGGGTTGGATAGGCATAACCCGCTGGGGTCGAGTTCAGGTAAAATTTTGCGGGATTGGCCGCGTCGAGCGAAGCAAACAGAACCTGCTGCGTACCCTGA
This sequence comes from Spirosoma oryzae, assembly GCF_003002825.1. Lineage (GTDB taxonomy): Bacteria > Bacteroidota > Bacteroidia > Cytophagales > Spirosomataceae > Spirosoma > Spirosoma oryzae. The sequence continues at coordinate 21,401 of NZ_PVTE01000024.1, forward strand.
CCAACATAGAGGGCTTCTTTGAAATCGAGATCGTACGCCACACCATCGGCAATCACCTGACCGGGCCCACCCACGTTGATCATACCCAGTTCCCGACGTTCCAGGAAAAAGGACGCTTTCAGTTGAGCCGGTGCTTCCAGCGTTACGGGTTCCGTTCCGGGCATCACGCCACCGGTCAGGTAACGGTCGAAGAAGGTAAGTACCCAGGTGAACTGATCGGCGACGAACAGATTCTCGATGAGAAAATGCTGCCGGATCTGTTCGGTATTCATCGTCTTTACTTCGGTTGGTGACGATGCGTATCGGCTTTCGAACGAAATGGGCGATTCTCCCTTACCGACAATAATGGTATCCTGTTCTGGTTGCATAGATAAGTTGATGTGCGATCTGCCCTGGCTGGCTCAAGAATCGTGAGGGTTCTGTGTAACGACGACTGCCTTCATACATTAAATAGTCTTGTCGAAGGTAGTAATACCCCTTTTTGTGAAGTTTATTACCCCGGGTGTTGTCTAGCAACGTATCGAATCGGCGAAAGTAACAGCAACGCAGCTCACCAGACTGCCCATCAGGGTCTGGTACTGCCAGCCGCCGATACCGGCTCGATCCGAAACCAGTCGATGTCGGCGTAGCTACCCGTTCGGACGCCCCGCTGGCTGGTGCAGAACAAACCCACCTTCGCACTCGTCCACTTCTCCTGCTGTGCGTTGAAGGATTTGCCAATCGGCCGGTACGTCTGGCCGTCCAGACTGTAGCTGAACTGACACGTGGCATCGGGACCTGTGACCTGAACCCGGAGGTAGGCCATACCCGTCGGGAGGGATTGCTCGGCCACGATCTGCTCGGGACTTTGGTTCATCGCATCTTTACAGAAGACCTGGCGCAGTTTATAGCCCGTACTGTCCCGGCTAATCGACAGATAGCCATAGTCGTTACCCATCACTACGAGGCCCGCACTTTTGCCGGGGGTATCCCACTCGACCGTGAGTTTGACCGGGGCCGTGGCCATAAAATCGGGGGCGGGAAATTTCTGCAGCAGCAGGTTGGGCGTCGGCCACAGGTTGACGGCTTTGTCGGGCTGGGGAATGGCAAAAAGCCGCAGCGACTGCTTGCCCCGCATAAGCGCGCTCCAGGTAACCCGTGGGTTGGCCTGCCACTGCCACTGTAGCCCCAGCGTATCGGTATCGAACTCGTCGCTGCTGGCGGGGACGGTAATGGCTACCCGCTGCCCCACTGCCGGTTTGCGGTACGTAGCGACCGGTTCACCGACGCCGTTTCCGTCCTGATCCTGACCCATCAGGGGCCAGTCGTTCACCCAGCGAAGGGGCTGTAGGTGCAACACCCGGCCATAAGCCCCCGCATCCTGAAAGTGTATAAACCAGTCTTCGCCGGGTCTACCGGTAGCCGTGGGCACGTCGATCCAGGCCCCCTGGTGCGGTCCATTGATGGCGGTTTTGCCCTGCTCCAGCACGATTTTGGCTTCGTAGGGACCGTAGATGTTTTTCGACCGAAGCGCCAGTTGCCAGCCCGTGGCCACGCCCCCTGCTGGAGCCAGCAGGTAGTAATAGCCATTTCGTTTGTAGAGTTTGGGGCCTTCGAGCGTGTGGTGCTGATCGTGCCCGTCGAATACGTGTTTACCCTCGTCCAGCACCGCCATTCCGTCGGGGCTCATGCGCCGAAGTGTAAGCACGCTGTTGATCCCCGCCCGGCTGGCCGCCCAGGCGTGTACCAGGTACGCCTGTCCGTTATCGTCCCAGAACGGACAGGGATCGATGATGCCTATTCCGGGCAGCATAAGTACCGGAGCCGACCAGGGACCGGTTGGCTGTCTGGCCTTTACGACGTACACACCGTGGTCGGGATCGCCCCAGTAAATAACAAACTCGCCGTTGTGAAACCGCATCGTGGGGGCCCATACCCCATAGGCGTGCTGCGGTACGTCGAAAAAGTCGGCGGGGAGTTGTTTGGTCAGCGCGTGACCGATGAGTCGCCAGTTGACCAGATCACGGGAATGCAGGATGGGCAAGCCCGGCATACAGTGAAAGCTGGAAGCCGTCAGGTAGTAATCGCGCCCCACCCGGATCACGTCGGGGTCCGAATAGTCGGCATTCAGGACCGGATTTTTGTAGGTGCCATCGCCCCGGTCGGGTATCCATACCGGCGCATTCGCTACCGTTGTCGACGCTGGTTTTACGACTGGTAGTTGCTGAGCCGCACCCAGCTTACTAAGTACCAGGGCTACGCTAAAAATCAAACTCGTTGCTGTATTCATACGTCTGTCGCTACCGATTTTACCCGCCCGGCGTTAGGCCGCAGGCTAGCTGATTTTGTAGAATCGGGCTCCGAACAGAAAAATCACAACGTAGCAGATGATGGGCAGGTAGTAGGCTGCGGCCACGTCGGTATCGGCGAGCTGGCCCATCAGGGGCGGGAACAGCGCTCCGCCCACAACGCCCATAACAATAAACGACGATGCCTGCTGGGTTTTGTCGCCCATCCCTTTCAGGCCCAGGCTAAAAATGGTGGGAAACATGATGCTGAAAAAGAAATTAAGCATCAGCAGGGCTACGAACGACGGCCAGCCAAAACTCTGCGCGATAATCAGGCACATCAGCACGTTGCCCAGCGCGAAACCAGCCAGTAACTTGTTCGGGGCGATAAACTGCATCAGGTACGTTCCCACAAACCGGCCGATCATCATCATCACCATACTGAGCGCGAAATAGTAGGAAGCCTGTTCGGCCGCGAAGCCCATTTTCTCGATGCCGTAGTTGATAAAAAACGCCCATGTACCACCCTGGGCCGCCGTGTTGAATAACTGGGCAATGACGGCCCAGATAAAATGCGGGTATTGCCATAAGCTCCGAGTTTGTCGAGCGGTATCAGGCGCGGTAATCGTTGCATCGGCTTCTGGCTCGGTGGTGTGTGTATCCTGAACCGCTGGGACCTTAACAAACGAAAAGGCAATAGCGATGCTTAGAATAACCGAGCCAATGATGATGTAAAGCATCTTCACCGACTCCAGGTCGTTGGAGTGTGCCTGTCCACCCCGCAGGATGAAATACCCGCCGATGAGTGGGCCGATCACCGCACCCAGTCCGTTGAACGACTGGGCAAAGTTGATGCGCTGATCGCTGGTGCGCTGGTCGCCCAGACCCGCGACGAAGGGGTGCGCTACGGTTTCCAGCGTAGCCAGGCCGCACGCCAGAATAAACAGGGCAATCCGGAAAAACCCGAACGATTCGGCATTGGCCGCCGGCACGAACAGGAAGGCCCCCAGAGCGTACAGGGCCAGTCCGAGCAGCACGCCTTTCTTGTAGCCGAACCGTTTCATAAACAGTCCGGCGGGGATACCCATGATAGCATAAGCCCCGAAAATCGAAAACTGCACCAGCCCCGACTCGGCCTTGGATACGTGCAGCACGTTCTGAAAATGCCGGTTCAGCACATCGCCCATCGTAATGGCAATGCCCCAAAGCATAAACAGCGACGTGACGAAGATGAACGTAATGAGATACTTTTTCTCGGTAAACGAAGCGGGTGTTACGGTGGCGGGTACGGAACTCGGTTGCATAAGCGAAGGATAAGGGGCTTTATACAGCCCCTTGGTGGTAAATAGTAATCGACCGGAACCAGATACCCCACTTTGATTAGAGATTTTTTGGCATTGGCACTAACCATCGAACCATCCTGGTTTACATTCTACTGCGGGCTTAAAAAACGTATTTCCTGCGAGTGAGCGTTATCGTGGGAATCGACAAGGTAGCTTACTCCTCCGAACTGTTCGGTTTCAACTAATTGACCTTTCTGATGATTGACCGAATAATTTTCAACAAAAAACCGGTGAAGGCAGCCTTCACCGGTTCAGTACCGTTTTTTATTAGATCGGGTCAACCAGTGGGCTAGTTACCACCATAGTCCGAAGTTTTGTCCCGCCATACCGAGTGCGAATGCGACGCACTAAACACAATACCACCCTGGGCCGTCCACTCGATCCAGACGAGGGGACCGTCAATGCGAACATAATCGCCCCGGGTGTTCAGAACGGTCGAACCGGAATAGGTAATATAGGTGTTATCCAGCTCGTTCTGATACTAGGTCAAAAAGGCCCTCGATTTGGCGACATCGTTTACGTACAGTTTGATGGTATTCACCACCAGTTCTTTTTAGGCCGTTGTCAGCGTGCTGCATTTTACGCCAGAGTAGGTACTGGGAAACTTATTATCCTGCTGAGGTCCGGCCACCAGATCGCTCACCGCCAAGCTGAGTGTGGTCGTAGCCAGGTTAGTGCTGGAGAAAAATAGACTAATGAAAGCGCTTTTCACCTATTTTAGGGCGATACCAGTGGCTACGTTGTAAGTAAAGCTGGCAATCGGCTCAACACTCCGGAACGAGGGGTAGCCGCTACCAAGACCCCATCTTTGTATGTGTTAGTTACGACAACATGGTGCCCACCAAACTGAATCTCGAAAGTACCACTAGTGAATGGTGTACCCCAAAAAGAATAATTTGCGTTCCTATGACCACCCCCGCTGATCGATACCAGATAATCATCGGCATTCAGGCATGTTTAGTTTCGTCATAGCTTTCACTAGTAGACGTACCCAGAATTCCTATCCGCAGCGCCTTTACATACTAAATCTGAACACCAGCGCCTAGGGGAAATTAGACCACTTGACGGCGTTGACTTTCGAATAATCCAACCAAATTGTGGCTAATTGGGTGCTGCTGAGTTTGGCCTTGAAAACACTCGCCAAACAGATTATTTTGGCAACACCCGACGACAAACTACATTCTGGAATGGTAGCGGCACTGGTCAGTGTGCGGTGTGTTGTACTGGTCGTACCTGACGAGTCAACCTCTGTTTTGGAACAACCCGCTAACGGGACTACAGCAATTATTAACAAAGAAACAAGTTAATTCACGCGCCTGATAATTAGGGATTTGACTGTGAAATAGTACGTTGTATTCACTCATCAGAACGGGCGACCTGACGGTCCTCCCCCCCCCCTACTTTGAAAAACCGTTCGGGTGCAGAAATGAGCAGTGGGCCGAATAGTGGTCTGGGGTAACCAAGCTGGCTTTGTGGCGAATGTGCGAAAGTTGGGGGCTAAATAAGGGGGTAGGAAACCCACCATCAACGCCTTTACACAAAAAGCATAGCGTCTCCCTCTCGGAATGCCCCCTACGCGCTGGTGAACCAGTGATCGCTTCCGACTCATCCATTTGCCCTGTAGACAGTCGAAAACAAGTGGGCATGGCCGGATGGCAGACACCGGCTTACTTGACAAAACCAGCAAAAAAATCTTTTTCATAGCTGCTGCTGATGGGAATCTCTTCCTCACCAATCACAATCAATTTGTTGCGGATCGCCTGAATCTTATCGGTCGCTACGATGAACGAGCGATGAGCCCGCACGAAACGACCCGTCGGCAACTTCTCCAATATGGCTTTCATCGTCAGCCGAACCACCAGCGGCTGCCCCGTCGACCGGTGAATCTTCAGGTAGTTGTCCAGCCCTTCGATGAACAGAATGTCGGCGATGGCTACTTTCACCAACCCATAATCGACCCGAAAATAGAGGTGCGTCTGTTGGGCATTACCATCACTGGACGACTCTTTGAGGGTTTGCCAGCGTGCGAAAGCGCGTTGGGTGGCTTTGTTGAACCGATCGAACGTAAAAGGTTTCAGTAAATAATCGACCGCTTCTACGTCGTAGCTTTCGGCGGCAAACTCGCTGTAGGCCGTTGTGAAAATAACCATCGTCTGCTGATTGATAGAGCGGTAAAACTCCAGTCCCGACTCGCGGGGCATATTGATGTCCAGAAAGACCAGGTCAACCGAATAACGCTCCAGATACAGCCGGGCCTCTCCCGTTCGCGTGAATGTGTTGACCGATTCGATCGAGTCAATCCGGTTACAGAAGGAAGTAATTACGTCCAGGGCGGGCGCTTCATCATCCAGGGCCAGGGCTTTCATAGACTCATGGATAAGGTAATGCGAAATTCGGTAGTGGTATCGTCAATCAGCAACTGATGAGCCGACGGGTAGAGCAGCCGCAACCGCTGCCGGGCATTCTGCAAGCCAATACCAGTCGATTTTTCCAATTCGCTGGTTTGCACTTTTCGATTGGCTACCAGCAGCTGCAGGTTGTGTTCCTGCAAGGTGAGATGAATGGTAATGGGCGACTCTTCTTCGGGACTGACGCCGTATTTGAACGCATTTTCGATAAACGAAAACAGGAGCAACGGAGCAATCTGCAAGCCGTTGGGCAACCCTTCTACCAGGTAATCCACCTGCACGGCATCGCGCAGACGAGCCTTCTGTAAATCGATGTAATTGCCGATATAGGCAAGTTCGTGGCTGAGCGGCACCCGGCCGCGGTGGGCATCCCGGATGTTGTACCGCATAAACTCGGAAAGTTTGACGACGGTATCGGCCGTACGTTCGTCGTTCCGAATGGCCAGGGCGTAAATGCTGTTGAGTGTATTGAACAAAAAATGGGGTTGAATCTGAGCTTTCAGCTCACGTACCTCCGCCTGTAACCGATCGTTTTCCACCTGTCGCAGACGACTGGCCGTCTGCACCAGTACAGACAACAAGGTACTGACACTACCCAGCAGGAAAAACAGGGCAAGTTTAACCGGCAGTAACAGATGCCCCATCGGACCCATTGGCCGAGTGTGGGATGGGGGCCATCCAGGTACCGATGGCGACGCGCCATTAGGCTTGAACAGGGGGTCCTGAGAAGGCGGAAATCGGTCTGGCTCTAATGCAAAAGTCGGCTGTTCCAGCATCATTTCTGCCACAAAAATCTGGTAGAACCAGGCGGTAAGCGTGGGCTCTTTAGGCGGTTTGAAAAATACCCACTGCTCGACCCGATAGGGCAGATAGACCGCTACCAACACGCAGCTAATGGCGATGAATGCGTACTGTCTATACCGTTTGGCCAGAAACAGCCGTGGCACGAATACCGTGTGGTTAATGATTGAGAAAAGTACCAGCAGTACGTAGGCCAATGTATTCTGAACTAGGTGTTCGTAAGGGTTGAGGGGACTCCAGCTCACGCCCGCGTACACGAAATAAAAGACCGGCAGGGCAACCAGCCCCAGCCCGATCAGCAGTTGTGTCGGATTGAACTTAATCCAGGTTGCCATTTATGCAGTTGATAATACACAAAAATAAAACGGCTGATCAGGGCATCGATATAAAAGTGGTCAATACCCGAAATGACGGGGTAAATAAGATGGCAAAACCGGCGGAGGCTGCCCGCCCCCCAAACTACCGGATGGTGGTCAGGAAATAGTCATCTGTTCCAGATCGAGTTCGTATTCTTTCTGACGAATCAAGCCATCGCTGTACTGATTCGTACGCCGTAGTCGGTGCAGTTCTTCCCGCTGAACGGTCAGTAGTTCCTGCCTTAACCGGCGATAGCGCATCTCGGCGGACGCCTGCTTTACAACCTCCCCGATCGGATGGCGTTGGGGCTGCGAAACGATAGCCTCGTATTTTTCCCGCTGACGGATGAACGATGTCAGGGTCGTGGCTTCCTGCGGATAGTTTGTCTCGATATGCTGCAAGGCCCGGCCGGCCAGACGAGTGGATAGCGACCTGAGTTGCCGATCGTCTGCGTTGAACTGAGGAATAGGCAACAGGCGAATCAGGGAGGGCAGCGACAAGCCCTGTACCAGCAATGTGAAAACAATGACGCTGAACGAGATGAAGATGATCAGCGCCAGAAACGGAAAATGAGACTGATCAAGCAGGCGGGGGGGCAGGCTCAGGGCCGACGCCAGCGTGACAACACCCCGCATACCACACCAGCTCGTCAGGGTAATAAGTTGCCAGTCCAGATCTGCTTTCTGTTTCCCGGTACCGCGGTGAAGCCACTGAGTCAGGTGGGTAACCGGAAACATGCAGGCCAGACGAATGCCAATCAGGGCCAGACTGAAAATTAGCCCAAAGCCGATAGCTGCGGAAAAGGAAACACCTTCGGGATGGAGACGGCTAACGATCAGCGGAAGCTGAAACCCCACCAATACAAACGCCAGCCCGTTCAGCACGAACGTCAGTGTATTCCAGACTCCGAGCATTTGCAGCCGGGCCTGGCTGGTCAGCAGGCGGGATGCGTGGTACGACAAAAGCAACCCACCACTCACGACAGCCAGTACCCCCGACGCATGAACCTGCTCTGCCGTCAGATACATCAGGTAGGGCGTGGCCAGCGAAATAAGCGTATCCATCGTGGAGTCGGTTGGCAGGAAACGATGAATCAGGTAAATAATACCTGCCACACCACACCCAATACCGATACCAAGCAAACTGTCTACCATAAACGATAGTCCGGCTTCCTGTATCGAAAACTGACCGGATAAGATCGCCACGAGCGAAAACCGGAACAAAATCAGGCTGGTTGCATCATTGATCAGGCTTTCTCCTTCCAGAATCGTGACGGTACGGGCGGGCAGTTTGACTTTTTGCAGAATGGAGGTAGCCGCCAGCGCATCAGGCGGTGCAATGATGCTACCGAGCAACAACCCCTGAGCCAGCGAAAAACCGGGAATGATCAGGTGGGCCAGCAGGCCGATGCCCCCCGCCGTAACGATTACCAGGCCAACGCCGTGCAAACCGATCTGCAACCGATTTTCCCAGAACTCATGCCAGTGCGTATCCCAGGCCGCCCGAAAGAGCAGGGGCGGCAACAGAATAAAGAAAATCAGATCGTGTTTGACCCGCAGGGGCGGCATACCGGGTAGCAGACTAAGGCCCAATCCGGCAATGACCAGAAATATGGGTGCCGAAATCCCCAGTCTGGTACTGACCATAGTCAGCGCAATCAGGGTTAACAACAGGGTAATGATCAGAATTAAATGACTTTCCATCGGTTACGAAGTATGGACTCGGTCAATGAACGGACGCCCGCCCAACTTGTCTGCGTCTTGTTTGTTAAAGAACGGTATTGCGCCCGGTTCCGGATCGAAAACGAACGTTGCTGAATACCTGATTGGGCAAATCGAATTACTCGTTTTCATCGGTGGAATACAGTACGCCAGCGAGTCATTACCAGAAATAGGTTAGACTCAGCCGGGCGAAGAAGGGCGTACCGGGCGTAAAGTGAATTTCACTGACGGGTTCCGCTTCGCCTTTCAGCCGACTTTCGGTATCGAACTGTGTCTCCTTCCAGCGCGTGTTCAGCAGGTTCTGGATGGACAGGCCGAGGGTGTACTTGCTGCGACTGTAGTTGGCTTGCAGGTCCGTTACAAAATAGCCCGTCGCCACTACGGTATTGTCTTCGTTGGCGGGTCGGTCGGCCATGTACCGGTATCGTAGCGAACCACTCAGCCCGCGCCCGGTTTGCAGCGACAAGCCACCCGTCGAAGTAAATACGGGAGCCAGCGGCAGGTAGTTCCGACCGGCTTCGGCATCTACAGAACGGGGATTGGCCGTATTCAGGTCTACGTCGGCGAAGAGCGATTTGGTGAGTTGGTAGCGGGCCGATACGTCCAGACCCATCCGGCGCGAACGGCCACTGGGTTCGACAACACCCTCGTCGCCCACATAAACAAACTCCTGTTGCAGATACAGATACCAGGCCGCCGCGTTGACCAGCAGACGGGGAAACGGCTTGACGACAATGCCCAGATCGGAGCCGTAGCCACCCGGCAAAATCTGCCTGCTACTTTCGGCGGTTACGACCCGCGCGTCGTTGGAGTGAAATCCCTTTCCGGTATTGAGGTACAGTTGTAAGCCCGAATTGACAATGTAATACAGGTTTAGTTTGGGCGATACAATAGCCTGCGTGACCCGTTTGATGGTGACGGGACTAGCCAGTAAATCTCCGTATTGTGATCGGAAATAATCGACCCGCACCCCGGCGTTGAGCGTAAAGCGACTCGACAGGGCCACGGTCTCATCGACGTAGAGAGCGGCATTGATTTCGTTGACGTTGCCGTACTGAAGCCGTTCCAGCGTGATGGTGCGGTCTTTCGTGTGCGCTAGTTCCGAGCCCTGCGTTAAATCCTGGCGGTATTGGGCACCCAGCGTCGTTATCCAGCTCGTTTTGCCGATGGCCGTCTGGGTGGTGTAACTCCCGTTGTAACCGAACAGGTTCCGGCGCTCTTTCTGCCGAATCTGATCGCCGTTGATACTGTCCTTCAGGAAAAAGGTGAAGTTGGAGTATAGCTCGAAGTTGTAATTGCTGTAGAAAAACTGGTTTTTCAGGGCGTGGTTTCTGGGCGTCACGGTTACCAGTTGAGCGTTCAGATTCGTGCGGCTCGTTTCCCCGCCTTCGGTCGGATCGACGGAACCAAACCAGCCGGTCAGGCCGGATTCTACGGCCCGGTCGGGTATCTGGCCGGAATGGTTCCACTTGCTCCAGAACGTAGAACCGGTCAGGGTCAGGTTCGTACGGGCCGAAAAATGACCGTGGTACTTACCCAGTACGTTCACACGCTTGAAATGCTGCGGGTTGTCAAAGTACGAGTTGGCGTACGAGTACTCCGAAGCCAGATAGGCCGACTGTGTTTTTGTGCCCCCCCGCTCCCCCAGCAGATCAATACCGGCTACGGCGCGGTAGGTATCGAACTGCCCCGCTTCCAGCTTGACAAACGAGCGATCCAGGGCGGTACGGGTACGGAAATCGGCCCAGCCGGCGGTAGCCAGGTTTCCTTTATCGGTAGTATATGGCCCTTTTTTGAAATCCACGCCTTCAACCAGTTCGGGAATGACAAAATGCAGATCGGCATACCCTTGCCCGTGTGCGTGTGACACCATGTTGACCGGCATTCCATCGACCGTCAGCCGAATATCGGTTCCGTGATCCAAATCGAACCCCCGCAAAAAGAGCTGCTCGGCTTTGCCACCGCCCGCGTGTTGCCCGATAAACAGGCCGGGAACCAACCGCAGAATCTCCTGCGAATTAGTGATCGGGCGTAGTTTTATATCCAGGCTGCTGATCGGCTGCTGATCGTGGACACGTATGGTCGATACCTGTACCTGGCTTAGCTCGATCGGCGCACTGACCAGCATGACGTTGATCTGTGTAGTCTGATCATTCGCTACGGTGGCGGCAACGGACTGATTTTGAAACCCAACGTGCGAAAACGCCAGTGTGTACGGAGCCGCGACCAGGTTGGCGAATCGAAACTGACCGAGTTCGTCGGTGATCACCAGTCGGCCCTGGCCCACCAACTGAACCGATACATTCCGCAGCGGTAGCCGGGTCGATTGATCGTAGACAACCCCGGCCACGTTGCCCAGATGGGCCAATGCGGTCTGGGCCGTCAGAACGCCAATTAGTAGTGTGGTAAGTAGTTTTTTTAGTTTCATCGCTTGTCGGTAGATTTTCACCAGTTTTTTCGCAATCCAACTAATACGCCCGTCGAAGGTGGCAGCAAACGCCCCCGGTCGACGGCTATCGATGTTATCGCCTGTATTTTGGGCAGGCGGGGCAAGGTCCATCGTACGCTCGACAGGTACGATAGCTGCCCGTATGGGGTAGCGTAAGGGCTACTGTACGTACCGTAATTCTGGCTGAACGAAAGCCGAAGCGTCCAGTCGATAGCTCGCCCGAACTGGCCGCTGGCCCCCAGGTAAAGCATTTTCAGCCGGTTGTTGGGGAAGAACTGAGCCCCCTGCGCCGAGGGTTGTAGTTCACGCTGGGGGCCGATGAAGGGCGTACCGATGGTATTACCCAGATACGACCAGCCCTCCCGGTACTGACCGTGGTTGAAGTAGTTATCGTCACCCTGGTAGGCGGCCGTGTAATCGAACGTTGGGCCACTCTGGTTCATGGTGGTCAGGTATTCCACAATCACCCGGTTCAGCCAGTGAGGGGTTACCGTTGGGTTTCGACGCCAGCTAAGGCCGGTCAGACCATCCGGTACGTTCTGCCAGACCAGGCCGGAAAAATCGTCGTAGATATGCTGGTGGTACAAAAACCAGGTTCCCTGACTGGTGGTCAGGTCGAGACCGAGGTCGGTACTGCCCAGCCCGTTTCCGAACCAGTACGCGCCATCGAAACTTGAGTAATCGTCCGTTTGCCAGCTATCGGGTCGTTTGCCCAGTACGACGTAGGGATAGTATTTGAACTGCGACGGCAGTTTGCCGTTGACAGCCGCCGTCGATCCGATCAGGTAATCGGCCTGCCCGCCCCACTGCACTTCGTGGTTGATACCCACATAGCCTTTGAACCGACTGGCGGGTTTACCTAACCGTACGTACAGGTACTTCTGGTGCAGATACGACCCCTGAATGTAGGCCCCGGTAAACCAGCCATGCACAAAACCTGCGTTCAGGGCAACGAACTTTCGGGTAAAGCCCAGCGGAACATACCCCACCGTAGCCAATTGAACTTTAGGAACGGGCAGCGCATTACCCGATCCATTGATGAAGCCCGACGAGAGCGTCGAATCACCCAGGCCGGTCAGTTGTCGCCACCGCCCAACGGAAAGTTCTACGGATTTCCAGCGCACTTTCCCGTACAGTTCGGGTAATAGCACCCGGCTATCGGTGGCGGCATTACCAACCACCTGCGCGCCCACCGCCCAGTCGAACCGGCGGGCGCGGCTGGCCGTATCGGTTCTATAGGGTTTCCAGATGCTGGCCCCTAACCTACCGGCGGGAGTTGTCAGCGGCACCGTTCCCCACTGGTTGGCCCGGAGCCAGAACGGCATCGCCTGTTCCGAAGCCGCCCAGCCATCCACATCCACCTGCCCCTGCCACTTCGCCGGGTGTTCCGATTGGGCCAGCCCGACCTGGGCGAGTAGGCACAGGCCGCTCAGGAGCCACCCTGCCAGGTACCTGAGCCGGTTTTGCTCAGGCCGTATTATTTGTTTTTTAGTGGTCATAGTCAGTGGTCAGCGACTGGCGTAGGTAATACGTTGGTAGCCAACGATTAGCAGTCCGGCAACCAGGGTCAGGTACGTCAGGAGCAGCCAGCCGATGGGGAGCCAGCCGTAATCGGCGTAGGTTCGGGGCGCAAAGCCCGGAATCGCGTCAGCATCGCGTACGGTAGAGGTTCGGTAGGTCTGCTGGGTAGCCATTTTAGGGTAAAAAAACTGCTGGGTTCTAACCCGAAACGCGTCGACATCGTGGCTGAACTGGTTGAACTGCTGCCAGTGCGTACCGGCCAGCGCAGCCAGCACCTCCTGCATCATCAGCGCCGGACTAAGAAAATGCAACCAGCCGATGAGTTGCTGCTGCCGTTGAATCTGCCCGAACAGCTTGTCTTCCGCCACTCGTGAAGCAGCATCTTTGATGAGCTGGCTTTTGTTAACGATTACGCCGTAGCCGTAGACCATGCCGGGCGTAACGAAGGATGCCTGACGAATCATGGTTCGGGGACTGCTGAAGACGTCTTTCGTCAGCAATTGTCCGTCTTTTTCGAAGTAACGGTTGGTGGCAGCCCGCTCTTCGTTAAGCATCGAAATCCGGCTGGGGATCGGGCACAGCCGATTCTGGCCGATCAGAACCGCTAGTACGGGCAACACGATAGCCCAGACGAACAGACCGTACCGGATGCCAGTACAAAACCAGCCGGGCAATCGACTGGTTGCTGGTTTTAAGCAACACCCACGTCCCCTGCTCTTTCTCCAGCGACAGCATATTGTAGGTAAAGACAATGATCAGCAGCGGAATCAAGTAAACGACCACGAACGAAAAATTGAAATTACCCAGGAACTGAAGCCGCGGTTGATCAGCCCACCCGGTATATGATAATTGGGTATTTCGGCACCATAGACTGGGTTATTGACATCGAGGGGGTAGTACTTGAGCTGGGTCTTTCCGCCGGCATCGACATACGTGTCGTACTGCACGTAGCTGTCGGCCCGAAAGCGCTTCTGGTTGAGATCGGTACCCGCCAGAACCTGGTGCCGAATGGTTCCCGTTACGACGCTGCCGTTGACGAACGCCTGCTGCGAGAATACGTCCGTGCGGTTCAGGTCGTACTTGGGATTGCGAAGCAGGATGGTTGGGGCCGCCGTATTGACGCCCGTGACCCACATATAGGCTCCTTCGTTGTCGTTTCGCATGAACGCCCCCCGGATAGTGAGTTGCCAGTTGCTGTTGAACTGATGGGAGAACGTCAGAAAGCCTGTATGGTCGGAGACGTGGTAGGGATTCAGGCTGGGTTCGGCAATGGCAAAGTCGACCGGAAGAGAGCCAAATCCACCGGGCGAATCCACGCCGGGCGAATCCACGCCGGGCGAATCCACGCCGGGCGAATCCACGCCGGGCGAATCCACGATGGGGCTGCTCAGACCGTAGCGAAACTGCTGGTAGGTGTACTCCGCCGACACGTAGGTCCGTCCGCTGACATGGTACCTGAGCACGGGCGCGATCAGAAAACGCCGGTTGTAATCGAACTTGACGAAGGAATTCGTGCTCATGCCCATGCCCATGGCGTTGAGCCGGTAGAGCAGTTTACCTTTTTTGTCCAGCTGTCCGTCGAAGTCAGCCGCGAGCCGGTAGAAATCGAAGCTGCCGAACATGGCTGTCAGCGTACGTCGGGGGGCACCCGTTGGCTGTTTGGTCACTACATTGAAGCTACCAGCCGGATCACCAATATTGTTCATGAACAGCGACGGGCCTTTGACAAATTCAACCCGGTCGATAATCGATGCGTCTTCCGGCTGGGGACCCCGGTAGATCGGAGCCAGGTCGACCCCGTTGCGCAGTGCCGCAATTTGCCCACCCCGCATAAACAGGTACGGTCCCAGATTATTCGATACCTCCTGTCGAATCACCCCGCTGATGTTACGGCTGACATTATCGGTCATGTTGAAGCTACCCTGGTCGAAAATCTGCTCCGGGGTAATGGTCTGAATGTTCTGGGAAAGGTTGATGAGGGGCGTCCGTAGCCGCAGGGCCGACGAGATCGTATTGGTGGCATATTGCCGGTAGTATTTCGAGCTAACGGTGACCTCGTCGAGTACCTGGATAGTGGTAGCTTCCAGCGCAACGGTCAGGGTAGTGGGGGTTTCGGTCGTTATGGGTACCCGCTGCGTGCGATAGCCCAGGTGGCTCACCTGAATGTAGGAAACGGGCTGACCCAACTGAACGGCAAAATAGCCAGCGCTGTCGGTTACGGCTCCCTGCCCGCGGATGGCGGCACCGACCAGGGGCGTTTCGGGCCGTTCAGCATCGACAACTCTACCGCGCAGTACCTGCGCCAGAGCCAGCGAGGGCGATAGAATGAACAGGAAAATCAGCAGTAGAAAACGGATGATTGACGGAAGCGTAGGCAGGTAGACGACCGGTAATCGTACAGACTGCCGATAAGGCATGGGGCATACTGTCGTGTACATCGAATGGGATAGGTGTTACGTGTGTTGATCTGACAGGCTTCGGTTTCGAGCGGTAGGTACCGCTACAGAATCGGTTTTTTTACCGAAGCCGATCGGCTATTCTTCCAGCTGGCCCAGCCGGCTAGCAGCGCCAGCCCGGCCAGCAGCCAGCCCACGTGGGTACGTTCGGCTTCTAGAAGGTGCGTAACGGCGTTGGGCCGTTCGGTGAGCCGTTCCACAATCCAGGCAATGGCGGCCACGCCCGCCAGCAACGCTCCCCCATTTCGAACGTAGGTATACGTCGGCGTGCGGCTGAGAAGCATCAACCAGGGCATGGTCAGTAAAATGACCAATAACTGCATCAGTTCGATACCGAGATTAAAACCCAGAATACTGAGTGCCATGGGGCCGGCGTCGAGTTGCAGATTCGACAGGGTACCAGCAAACGCCAGTCCGTGAATCAGGCCGAAGCCAGCCGCTACCCAGGTTTCGCGTCCCGGAAACAAAGGCCGCATAGCGTGCAGGGCCGACACCAGAATCGAAACGGCAATCAGGATCTCGACGGGCTGGCCTGGCAAACGAACCCAGCCCAGCGCACCCAGCAGCAGGGTCAGGGAGTGGCCCAGCGTGAAAGCGGAAACGATCTGTAACAACCGGATCGATCCCCGGCCGACGCCTCCGAACGGCCCCCACCGCCTACCCGCCACCAGCAGCGGGGCGGGCAACAGCAATACCAGCAAAAACAGCAGGTGGTCGGTACCTTCAGCGATGTGCTGCGTACCCAGCTTTACCATAGACCAGAAGCCCGTCCAGGTACTTCCCGACGCCAGGTTGACGGCCAGAGGTAGCAACCGATCATTGACGATGTCGAGGCTGATTTCGCCTACTTGTGCCGGTTCGGCTTCGGCCAGTTGTCCACCCGCCCAATCCTGCCGTACCGACACCAGAATCTTGTGTGTTCGGACCTGGTGTAGAACCGCGTCATAGTGAAACGTAAACTGCCGCACGTCTTCGCCCGCGGGTGGTACCATTTGAACCTGAGCCGTCAGTTCGCGGTATACGCCTACAATGGGATTCTGGCTTTCGTGAATGGTCAGGTCGCCAACCGACACCGTCCAGAAACGTCCGTCGGGACTTTGCGGCCGGATATGGCTTTTGAGGTAGTCACGTAACTGTGGACCCAGCCGTTCAACCAATCCCGCCGACGAGTCATTGACCGCGTGTCCCCAGGCTGACTGTAATTCGACGAGCGGAATCTGAAGTTCAGCGTCAATGCGATCAGCGTGTATGTTTAGCAACACCACCGAGTTCGGCATGGGGTGCGCCCATACTGGCTGAAGGGAGGCAAAGCCCATAAGTATGCCTGTAAAAATCATCAGCCGCCCTATCTGACGGCTGATGAAAAAAAATAATCGATTCACAGATTGGTAAGATTACTTAGTTCCGCCGTAGTCGGTCGTATGATCACGCCATACCGAGTGTGGATGTGGCGTATTCCGAATAACCACTCCTCCTTGGTACGAAAACTCGATCCAAACGCTGGGGCCATCGATACGAATGTAGTCATTCTGAGCGGTTACGCTCGTTGAGCCCGAATAAGCAATGTACGTATTGGCCAATTCGGAGGTGTATTTAGCTAATACGGTCGCGGCTGTCGTTGCATCCAGATCATTAACGTATAACTTGATGGCATTCAGTACCAGTGCTTGCTTGTCGCTGCTCAACGAACCTACCTGTAAACCAGATTTTGCGGTAGGAAACTGCCAGTCTTTGCCCGGTGCCAGAACCAGGTCGCTATACGTACCCGACAGTTTAGCCGTCGTTTGTTCGCTCGTGCTCAGAGCGGTCAGCATGGCTGCAAAAGCCAGCCGTTCCTGTTCCATAGGCTGATACGACTGGTTCGTCGCGGTATTGCTTACAACCGATGTTGGCTCAACGCCCCGGAAAGCAGGCGTATAACCCGAGCCGGCAGGACCATTGAACGTGTAAGGTTGGGTATAGTGGTGACCCGTGTAGAGGATTTCCCAGGTGCCAGTGGTGCTCGGCGTACCAACGATCGAAACAAAGAAGTTGCCGGCTCCGTAGCCTGCTCCCCCCCCGTTCGAGTACAGGTAGTTATCAGCCACCAGATTGCCCAGTAGTTCGTCATAGCCTTCATTCGCCGTGCCGAGTCCCTGTACTGCGACCATTAGATTACGGAAAGCGGTTAGCTGGGCCGTATTGAGAGAAGCCAGGTTCAAGCCATACCGTGCCGAAAGATTGGCTGGCAGGTTCGACCATTTCTGCGCGTTGGCCAGGCTATAGGTCAACTGAACCGTCGACAACTGGGTGCTGGAAAGTGTCGCTTTGAAAGCCTCGGTCAAACAGACAATTTTTGCCAGACCAGTGGCACTGGCGCAGGTGGTATTCGTCGTGGCGGACGACGACATGATCGCCGTGACGGTCAGCGAAGACGCCAGATCGACCGTCGAACTGGTTCCGGTCGTTCCCGTGGTGCTGCCAGGGGTAGTTGTGCCGCCGGGCGTACCCGGATTTACGGTATGATCCTGGCAGGCGAAGAAAGCTGCTGATAGAAAGCAGGCTAGCAAAATCGTAAATGAAAAGGTTTTTTTCATTGTGCGTAAAAATTGATTGTTTCGAATTAATTGACTTAATCTACCTAGCTATCAGACAGATATTTACTCATCGATCCTGCCTGCTAATAGTATTTGTGACTTCATAAGTGACTCCGTGCGGGCTCAAGAAACAGCCATAGTGTAGAAACTACCTACTGTTTATCTTCTGTACTCGCAGCAGCCGGCTACTGTTGCTGGATCATAGCGCGAGTGGGGTAAAGAGCCGAAATGTTGTGGTGAATGAAATCGACTGATCAGACAGCACTCATCCCGAATGAGTGCTGTCTTCTGACGCGGTAAAGATTACTCCTCGCCCTCACGTACAGAAAAAAAAGTGGTAAACGACCTCTATTCAGGGGTAAATGTTTCAGGAAGCGAAACCGAAAAATTCAACGGTATCGGTCAGGTGATGTATCGCATACGAAAAGAGCGCAGGGCTGCCAATTCTCTGAATCAGAGAATTGGCAGCCCTGCGCTCTTTTCGTACCTCAACTGATCCTAGTTACCACCGTAGTCGGTGGTATGGTCGCGCCACACCGAGTGCGAGTGGGGTGTGTTCTTGATGATAATACCCCCCTGGTAAGAAAACTCGATCCAAACGCTTGGCCCATCGATGCGGACGTAGTCGTTCTGGGTAGCCATCGCCGTCGTACCCGAGTAGGCAATGTACGTACCGGCTAGTTCCGAAGTATATTTGGCCAGCACACCAGCCGCCGTCGTCGCATCCAGATCATTAACGTAGAGTTTAATCGCGGCTAGCACCAGCGCTTGTTTATCCGTACTCAACGTGCTCACTTGCAAACCTGACTTTGTCGATGGGAACTTACCATCCTGACCTGGCCCCAGGACTAGATCACTGTACGTACCCGATAATTTAGCGGTTGTTTGTTCAGCTGTGCTCAGCCCTGTCAGCATAGCCGCAAAAGCAACCCGCTCCTGCTCGAACGCCTGGTACGTACGGCCCGCTGCGGTGACAGCCGCTTGTGGCTCGGTACCCCGGAAAGCGGGTGTTACTCCCGTAAAGGCACCAGCGTTGAACGTGTAAGGCTGGGTGTAGTGGTGACCGGTAAACAAAATAGCCCAGAGTCCCGTCGTACTGGGCGTACCCAGGAAGGAAACGTAGTAATTTCCCGCACCGTAGTCAGAACCTCCACCGATGGTAACTAAATAATCGTCGGCAACCAGGTTTCCGATCATTTCATCGTATCCTTCGTTGACTACTCCCAGTGCCAGCAAACCCTGCATCAGATTACGAAAAGCTGCCAGCTGGGTAGTAGAGAGAACGCCCAGATTGATTCCGTTACGGGCTGACAGGGCCGCTGGCAAATTTGACCATTTCTGCGCGTTGGCTTTCGTATACGTCAACTGCATCGTCGTCACTTGAGAACTACTCAGCGTTGCTTTGAAAGCCTCGGCCAGGGTTACTATCTGTGCAACCGTACTCCCCGACAAACTGGTCGTGGCCGACAGGGCGGTCGTAATGGTGCTGGAGTTAGTGGTTGTGGTCGTTCCCGAACTGGTCGAGCTAACAGTAAGCGCGAGACTACAACTCTGTCCGCCGAAACTAAGGGCAAAGGTTGCGGTGCCCGCTCCCGATGGGGTACCCGTAATGGCGTAGGTCAAATTACCGGCACCGCTGGCAAGGGTTCCCGCCTGAAGCGTAGCCGTCAAGCCCGTTACGCCCGTAGAACTGATTGCGCTGCCCGCTGAATAGGTCATCCCGTTACCACCTGTGTAGGGGACCGTAGCCGTGCCGGTGTATGTGGTGCCACTAACGGCGGAAGCGGAGTACGTGACGGAACTACAGGTCAACGCGCTGACACTCGCCGACGATGGTGTGACCGTACTCGAATCGTCAGTTGCTTTGCATGATTCAATTACTGTTATACTGCCGAAAACCAGCAGCGAAAGGACGACTGCTTTTGAGATATTTCTTTTTATCATAATACAATGTGTCGTAGTAGATATAGACGTGTAAACATACTCGAGCCGAAGAAAAGACGTTGCTTCGGCCCGGTTAATTGTGGCGAATCATTGATAAGTAGGGGTGAACAAGTTGTCATCTTATCGAGTGCTGGTCGCACTGATGAAAGGTTAGTCACAAATAATGAATCTTGTGGTTGGCTGCGGGCTGGGTCATGTAGCTAGTTCCATGGTGCCGGGGGATGAATACCGTGTGGTTGATGAATGAGAAACGTATCAGCTGTACGTATACCCGTGCGTTCTGATACCCGTGCGTTCTGAACCATGTATTCGTGGGGATTTAAGGGTTTCCGGCTCAGACCCGAATCTATAAAAGACTGGCAGGGCAACCAGCCCCAGACCGGCTAGCAACCGTATTTGATTTTGTGGCGAAGTGCGGATTGTTGTAGCCGTTGTACCTGCTCGTTCTACTGACTTTCCTACAACGGGCCCACATCGCTTCGTCCGCTACCAGCGAACTCCCCCCCCCGCGTACACCCATATTGGCTCATGAATGCTATGCCAAACATCACTAAAATTCTGAAGACATTTACAAAGAAGCCCCTTTCGCCGAATAAAATACCGTTACTAGTGCTACCAACCAAAGAGATCAACACAAATAACTTCTTAATGCAACGTTAATCTATACTGATGAGTAATGATCGTTACACCGTTTTTTGCTATTCGGCTGCTTCACTAATTATTCAAATAAATAATGAAAATAGCACACAGCGTACAGGCTCCTGCGTACTGGACACCTGATCTTGGCCTGATCGAAGCCATGACAGGCTTATTTGACTCGATGTCGCTGGCTGATCTGGATAAGGCAACGTTGATGAACCGGACCGATACCAAATACCTGCTGCCTGCTCGCGAATTACCGGATCTGCTGGACGCACTGCGAGAAGAGTATCGCTGGCTTGAAGTCGATGGGGTGCATCTTTGACCCTACGAAACGCTTTACTACGATACCGCCGATCTTCAGCTGTATCATGCGCATCTGACCGGCCGTGGTAACCGATACAAAATTCGCCAGCGACGCTATACACAGTCCGATCTGATATTCACCGAGGTTAAGCAGAAAGATCAGAAAAAAAGAACGGTCAAGAATCGGGTACGCTGCCCGAACAAATCCCTTGATACGCTGGGAACCTCTCTGGAGTCGACGCTGGATGAAACCAGCCGACTCTTCGTACAGCAACAGTTGAACCACACAGGTAGTGCACTAGAAACTAGCCAGTTAATACCCACTTTATGGGTAGGATACACCCGGTTGACGTTCGTCAGTCGAACTAACGCCGAGCGGCTGACGCTGGACCTGAACCTCACCTTCCAGGGCGCTGGGTGCCGAATCAGTTATCCGGATTTACTCATTGCGGAAGTGAAGCAGCCAGGTCGGCAGGCATCGGCTTTTTCGACGCTCATGCGGCAACAGTACCGCCGGGCGGGGGGCGTCAGCAAATACTGCCTGGGCCTGATTAGTCTCAACCCGACACTCCGACAAAATCAATTCAAACCGCAGCTCAAACGCCTTTACAAATTACTCGATCGTTCGTTCGCATGCTGAATCCGCTTATTTCTATGTGTTTGCTTACCCAAAGCCTGGTCAGCCTGTTGGGCCTGTCCGATGGCTTGTTACTCCGTGCGGGTATCGACCTGCTAACCATCGTGGTACTGGTCCGGCTTATCTACTACCGTATTTACCGAAAAACCGACCTGTTCCTGACGTTTTTCGCCTTCAACTTCGTCATTTTCCTGATTACCTACCTGCTCAACCAGGTGCAGTTGTCCATTGGGGCCGCGTTTGGGTTGTTTGCTGTCTTCTCGATGCTGCGCTACCGTACAGAGGGGCTGTCGGCCAAGGATATGACCTACTTATTCGTGGTTATCGCGATTGGCCTGATCGCGGCTGTTCATCGGGGCAACGATGCGCAATTACTGGCTATTCACGGGGCAATTCTGCTGTGCGTTTTTCTGCTGGAGAGTAACTGGCTGTTTCGGCGCGAATGGAGCAAAGCGGTTCTGTATGATCGCCTTGATTTACTGGCCCCCGCACTGCGCGAACAACTGCTTCACGACCTGCGGATGCGGACGGGACTACCGGCCCACCGAATTGAAATTCAGGAACTTGATTTACTGAAAGATGCCGTCCGAATCATTCTTTACTACTACACCGATGCTCAATCGACTAAAACACGTACACCTGCCGACTCGCTGGCTCGCTAGTGGCCTGCTGCTCGGGTGCCTCGCCATTCCGTTTTACAGCTCAGCGCAAACCAGTGGTCTGGGGCTGTGGACCGGCGCTGATGCCGACCTTAGACTGACCAAAAAGTTTGTGCTGAACGCAAAAGCGCAGGTTCGGTTCAGCGATAACATTCAGGTAACCAGAGCTTACCTCGGTGAGCTGGGTTTTACCTACAAACTCACCAAGCACTGGGATATTTCCGCCTACTACCGCTACACGGGCCGTCTCAAACGGAACGATGAGAAAACCGGCTATTACTACCGTCCCTATCATCGGTTCTACGGCGAAGTCAACTACGGAACCAAACTGGGAAACGGTATTAAACTCGCCTATCGGCTACGTTATCAGAACCAGTTCAAAGATGATAACGATGCCACCGTATCCGACAAGAGTTACCTGCGCAACAAAGTAGAAATTTCCTACGGCAACCCGTCCCGATTTACGCCCTTCGTATCTGCCGATCTGTTTTACCGGATCGACCGGATCGATGGCGATAATGGGTTCGATCAGATTCGATATAAAACCGGAACAAACATCGAGTTCAATAAAATACACAGTCTCGATCTGTTCCTGTTCACCGACGCCCCGATCGGGTCCAGTACCGACAAGGCCGTTCCTATTCTGGGAGCCACTTACAAAGTGAATGTTGGCTTCGGCAAAGGCAAATCGAAGAAAAACCTGTAGCAAAAAAACAGGGTCAACAGGATTGGCCAGTCTGAAAAAATCCTGATAATCCGGTCAATCCTGTTAGAAAAACATTGGACCCAATCTAATTTTAAACAGCGATGAAAACGAATAACTGTCTCATACTGGCCCTTTTCTGGGTGGGTACCGCTTTTTTTTCGGGATGCAAAACCCCCGACGAGGTCAATCCGTCGGAAAGCAGCACCGACGGTACGTCTGTGCATGACGAAGCATCTGATTATGTCTGGAACAGTACCGACGTTATCCCGGTAACACTCAACGGCACCTCTATCACGGTTGGTGGAAGTGGCGCTACGGCTTCCGGCAGCAAGGTCACCATTACTTCGGCAGGCACCTACAGTTTCAGCGGCTCTCTCTCCGATGGCCAGATCATCGTCAATACGACGGACAAGGCGGTTGTCCGGCTTATTCTGAACGGAGTGTCCATTACCAGTGCCAACAGTGCCCCGATATACATTAAGGACTCGGGCAAAACGGTGATTGCATTGGCCGACAACAGCACCAATACACTTACTGACGGAACGGCGTATGTGTATGACGTGGTCGCCGACGAAGAGCCAAATGCCGCTGTGTTCAGTAAATCAGATCTGACTATTTTCGGTAACGGTGCACTGACTGTCAACGGTCGGTTTGGCGATGCAATTGCCAGTAAAGATGGCCTGATCATAAAAAGCGGTACCATTACAGTCAGCGCAGCTGATGACGGTATTCGGGGCAAAGACTACCTGATTATCGATGGTGGCCAGCTAAACGTAACGGCCAAAGCGGATGGCCTTAAATCCAGTAACGACGAAGACGCCACGCTAGACTACGTAACCATCAACGATGGCACCATCGCTGTTGCCGCCGGTGATGATGGTATCCACGCCGAGTCGAACCTGGTTGTCAATAACGGAACCATTACCATTTCCAAATCCTACGAGGGGCTGGAAGGCAAAACCATCACACTCAATCAGGGTACCATTCGCTTGGTCTCCAGCGACGACGGCGTCAATGTATCCGATGGTTCGGGGGGCGGAATGGGTACGGCTACCGGTAGCAGTAATCTGCTCACGATCAATGGTGGCTATTTACTAGTGAATGCCAGTGGCGACGGACTCGACGCCAACGGGTCCATCGTTATGACCGGCGGCACGGTTCTCGTTAATGGACCCAGCGGCAACGGAAACGGATCTCTCGACTACGATGGAACGTTTAAGATCAGTGGCGGTCTTCTGATTGCCGTTGGCAGTTCGGGCATGGCACAGGCTCCCGGCACAACCTCGACTCAGAACAGCGTTCTTATGACCTTTACCAGTAGTCAGGCGGCCAATAGCCTGGTTAACATTCAGTCGGCCGATGGGAAAAGTATTTTGACGTTCAAAGCTGCCAAGCAGTACCAATCGCTGGCGTTTTCATCGGCAGGTTTGGTGCAGGGTAGTACGTACAAGGTCTTTACGGGGGGCAGTGCAACAGGTACCAATACTGACGGGCTATTCACCGACGGTACGTATACAGCGGGAACCCAATACACTAGCTTCACGGTATCGAGTGTCGTAACGAAGGTAAATACGCGGTAAACGTGACCTGTTCACTACTTTTACGGCACATCCCGAATTAGCTGTACAATGCTTAGGTCCGGTAAATAGCTGCGGGCGCATCCTGATACTATTGATTGCGCGATATCTGGGCCGTAAAGAACTTTGGGCTCATTTGAATTCGTCCGGGCCTCTGCCCAATTGAGGACTTGCCAAAAGCCAATTTAGCCCGCTTAACGACGGGGCTGCACCAACAAGAAACCTCTCCGGCATTGCCGGAGAGGTTTACCAAACCAACCTATGATAGGTTTGCGTCTACAATCTAAATTGTTGAAACAACGTTTCAAACTCAGGGCTTGCGCGATTTACTCGTCACTTGCCGTACCAGTCCGGGCAGAGCAGGGCTGGCGTAAAAGGCGTTGAACGAATCGACTCGGGCGGGGCCGTTCACGTCGAGGTGAGTCAGAAAAAAGCCGTACAGATTCGCCGTTCGGTCGATCCACGGGTAGGCACCCGCCCAGCTTGGGCTGGTGAGCAAAGTCGACCTCCCACGAGCGTCGACTTCGGCCCGCCACTCGCCCAGACCGTACAGATCGGTATGCGGGCGGTACGCCGTTCGGATATAGGAATCGGCACGTATATCGGCTTTTCCAACCTGATCGGCCTGCATGGCGGCCAGCGCAGTTGTCGAGAGAATACGGTTGCCCTTGTAGAGCCCACCGTGGTAAATCATATCCAGAAAACGGATATAATCGTGGAGTGTGCTTCGGGCTCCCCCACCCAGCATCGGGCTGTGTCCATCCGCCGAATCGACAGGTGTAAACCGGGTTGCCGTCATGCCCAGCGGTCGGGCAATTTTTGTCTGAAACAAGGTCTCCCAGTCGTTACCCGTAGCCAGTTCGGCCATCCGCCCCGCCACCTGCATCGCCAGCCCTCCGTACAAAAATCGGGTGCCGGGTAGCGCATCGAGGGGCAGCGGTTTGATGTGCGCGACGGATTCGGTCAGCGTCTGGTACCGGTCGACCAGATGTCCGACGGGCTGATAATCCGGGTAACCGGCGGTATGAGAAAGCAACTGCCGGAGCGTGGCCTGCCCCTTCGCGTCGGTCCAGTCGGGTAGCCATTTAACGACTTTATCGTCCCATGACAGTTTTCCCTCATCGACCACGGCGGCAAAGGTAGCTGCCGCCAGCCACTTCCCCGCCGACGCGATGTACACCTGCGTTTGCGGGGAGTATGAGCCAAAATACTGTTCGTAAACTTGTTTATCGTTCTTGATAATCAGCATTGACGCACCAGAATAATAGCCTTTATCCACCCACTGCCGGATCTGCCGGGTAAGGGGGGTAAAATCGTAAGCGGGTTGAGCGCATACCCAACCACACAGAAGGGTCATCAAACACGTAATAACGGCCCGTTTTTTCATTTCGCTCAGACAGTATCGGAGTCTGGATCAGGTTTACAGATTTGCCAGAATCGGTTTACCCGTTTGTAGCTTTTTCAGGCGTATCAGCGCTTCGATGTAGTAATAATCAGCGTAATTGATTGACGCATCGACCTCGCTGTTGTTAGGTTTGTGCCCCGTGCTGTGCAGCAAAAAGGCATCATTGACCTGACGGCTCTGGTAATTTGCCGACGACAGACTTTCCAGCATCTGCTCCGCTTTGGCGCGGTAAGTGGCCGCTTTGGCTTTGTCTTTCACAAAGGTTGAGAGCTCCAGCAGAGCCGAGGCCGTAACCGCAGCCGCCGATGCATCCCTGGGGGCACTTGGAATGTCCGGGGCACTGAAATCCCAGTACGGAATCAGATCCTTGGGCAGGCGTTTTAGGTACACGTCCGATACGTTTTGGGCAAAATCCAGAAACTTGGGATCTTTCGTTTCCCGGTAGGTCATCGTGTAGCCGTAGATTGCCCAGCTTTGCCCCCGCGCCCACATCGAATTGTCGGCGTAACCCTGGTGCGTAACCCCCTTGATCTTCTTTCCCGTTTCGCGGTCATACACCACCACGTGGTAAGAGGTATAATCGGGCCGGAAATGGTTTTTCATGGTCGTTGTCGCATGCGATACGGCTATGTCGTACAGGTGCTTGCCTCCCCCGTTTTTCGACGCCCAGAACAGCAGTTCCAGGTTGATCATGTTGTCCATGATGGTGTTGTGCTGGGGCCACTCCATGTTCGGTACCGAGCGTGGCCACGACAGAATGGTGCCGACCTTTGGATTGAACAGCGTAGCCAGCGTATCGGCGGTAGCTAGCAGTTTTTTTTTGTAGTCAGCATTACCCGTCAGCCGCAGACCGTTGCCGAAACTGCAATACATCTGAAAGCCCAGATCATGGTCGACGGCTTTCTGAAAAGCGAGTGGTGTCAGCTCCCGCGTAAAGGAATCGGCTTTGGCCTTCCAGGCGGGGTCTTTGGTGTATTCGTAGATGTACCAGAGCGTACCCGGCCAGAAGCCGCTGGTCCAGTCTTTATAGCTGATGTAATTCCAGTTCTTTTTGCCGTTCAGGATGTTACGGGGTAAATTCGGCTCGGTGGCGGGGAGTGACGCAGCGGTTTTGGTTGCCTGTTGCACGCAGTACGTCAGAGCCGGGTCGACGGGAAAGCGGTCCCGGCTAAGCGTAAACCCGCAAAGGGCAACAAGCAAAATAAGGACAACACTGAATCTGGAGGATGACATGGTAGGAATACGATTCGGTTACTGGTAAATAGACACCCAGACCCGAAGCGTACTCTTTTTAATCTAATTCATTTTTGGGCTGTTATGAAAAGAAAAAAGTTGGTGTATCTATGCATGGCAATAATGACCTCATCCAGCGGTTCGCTATAGGGCGTCAGGGCGTATTCACCCGTGACTGGCTTGCTATTGCAAACCGTTCGGGTGACCAGCCCATTCATTTCCAGTTCCTGTAATTCCTTGGATAAGATTCGGGGAGAAATGTCAGCCTCGCGGGCTAATTCAGGAAATCGTCGTTTGCCTTCCCGCAGGATGGAGATCAGTGTCAGTTTTCATTTGCCATCCAGCGTATCCTGAATGGTCCACCTGGCTTTGACGCATTCATCGTCGTTACTTACGTAGTATTTAGGCTCCTTTTCCATAGTCCTTTTGAGCACTGTCTTAGCCCCCTATCAACTGGACAGGTTTTCTGAAAAGGCGGACCACCGCGTGGTTGTTTCGTAAACAATCTGTGCCTCATCCCATTTCTGTTGAGGTCCGGGCCGCCGGCCGGGCAGGCTTCGAGCTTCTACGCCGTCGGGTGGTGATGACGTCAGGATGAGCAGATGCGGGAAATGAAGTCAGCGAACACCCCGCAAAGCTATGCCGTTCACCAAAAGTGACGAAGAAACACTTTGGCCGGAATACATACTTTTTTGCATTTTTCAATGGATATTTCATGCAAAAGACCAAACTCGCCTGATATACCGGCGTTGTTTACAGCCAGATGAAGTCCATCAAATCGGTTGACCATCAGCTCAATGGCTTTTTTCACGTCGGCGAGGTTTGACACGTCATCAGGTATAGCGATGGCCTGGCCACCCGCTTCAACGATTTCGGCTTCCAACTCATAAAGCGGTGTTGGCCGTCTAGCCATTAATCCGACACTGGCCCATTGGCGGCCAGCATTTTGGCGATAGCCGCTCCAATACCGACCGATGCACCGGCAATTAAAGCGACCTTGCCGTGAAATGAAATTTCCGTGCTGATTTGATTTTAGGAAAATTAACGCTCGAACTGAAGTAGGAATTTAGTTGGCTCGTAATCGTCACGTACTAGCTTCCTTGCCACCCGTGAACATTTGGACCTGTAAGCCACACAAATGACTGTAGAAGTTTACTACATGCTTACGAAGTTACATCAACACACCGTCTTTTGCTGTAATAGGCGAAGGTGTATTGGTAATTCCGATGGCTTGCAACATATCGATTTCGATTGACCGGGTGATACTGGTTATAGGCACATCGTAGACTAAGCCCTCAAAAGGAATCTCGGAGTAATCACTGTTAATTTCCATGAAGTAGAAAATTAGGGAGATGATCACCGAAAACGGGACCGTTAGCCAAACCAGTAACTCACTCGATTTGCTTAATTCGCCAAGCATTCCTAAAGGCAGTAAGAAGCAGAAGATACGAAGCGAGAGATGCAACATCATCGAGTACTGGAGCGGATAAGGAAAGTTTTTCAACCGTTCATTTTTCCCTTGGTGCTCCAGCAATTTGTTAAGGTGGTTCTGTAATTCGAACAGTCGGAAATCGTCAATGATGGCAAGCTCCCGAATGATCGCCAGTTGCTGACCTTGGTTATTGAGCAACCCGGCTGCCGGATTTGCTTTTTTTAATACGGCCTGTATCTCGTCGGCTTGTAAATACTTAGCCAAGTCCTGACTTAGGTCCGTGCTGATGCCAAACTCAGCCTGATACTGTTGCCGGAAGCGTTCGTTCAACTCTTTGGTGTGCTCCCAGTCTTGTCGCTTGTGCCGCAAATAAAACTTGTGCGCATAAAGCCAAGCAATATGTCGATGAACCAAATCTGCCTTAATCGCCTGAATTTCTTCAGAACCAAAAGTAGCGTTCAGCGGCTTCTTCAGGTAGGTATTGAGCATAAAGGCCCAGGCCCGGCTATCATTGACGATAGCGCCCCAATTTTTCCGGGCCTCCCAGAGCCGGTCGTAGGAGGCATTATTTTTGAACCCGAGGTAAAATGATAAGGCTGTTCCAATCAGCGATACGGGAAGGAAAGGAACGGCTATATATTTCCAACCAACATATTCGTATAAAAGGACAACGACTACACTCCAGAGCGTAAACAGGACAATATAGTTTGATGCATAGCTAAATAAGCTTCGGATCGGATACTTTTTATTGACATACATAAGTAATTGAGTTTGTTTGCTTCTCTGAATAGTATTAGAACTGACCCGACAAACTCGATTCGTTATTTAATTAAATCTGGCTCTATGTTCATTTCCATTTTTGCGACCCGCCGACCAAAAAGTCGTGTAAAGAAACCAATCTCAGGCTTCGTCATGGGGCTTTTCATGATCCGCAATTGTAACTTCTGGAATACCCGTTCTGGTAATAGCTTCTTCATTCGGTCTAGGAACTTAGCGTCACCACCCGCAATGATGTTGATTGGACCCCTGGGGTTATTGGCGGCTTTGATCATTTCCTCCACCACATTGACAGGAACGGTCGCCGGAAGCTTTGTCTGAGCTAGCAGGAACGTTTTATAGTATTGCCTGTAAGGTTGGTAGGCTGGATTGTCAGCCGCGGCTCCCTGCTCCAGTTTGGTGAATATCTTGGTGGCATGCGTGCCAGGGTAAATGACTTTAACCTGGATGTTGAAGGGTGCCAACTCGATGCCCAGCGCTTCGCTCAGACCCCGAACTGCCCATTTACTGCTGCCATAAGCGGCAATGAATGGATAATTGAATAAACCACTCGATGAAGACAGGTTAATAAACGTGCCGCCACCGTGCTGCCGAAAGTGACTGATAAATGATTTGGTAACCGCAAAGACCCCGAAGATATTCGTTTCGTACTGATGAACGATCTGTTCCATACTAGTCGTCTCAGTGGGTCCCATCAGGCAATAACCGGCGTTATTAATGACTACGTCAATCCGCTTAAAATCAGCAATGACCGCTTTGGCTACTTCTTCCACCTGCGCGTTATTAGACGTATCTAAGCTGTAGAGTTTAACCGTTGGAAATTCGTCAAACAGACCGGGGTGATCGGCTTTATTGCGGACCGTAGCAGCAACCTGCCAACCTTCCTGGGTAAAACGCTCGACAGCAACCTTACCAAATCCTGAGTTAGTACCACTAATAAACACGGTTTTATTTTTCATAAGCTGAGTTGCTTTAACGAATTGATTACTAACAATTTATTTCTTATTGACCAGTTAATAAGGTTGACGGCGCAACACCAAACTGCTGCTTGAAGGCGTACGAAAAGTGAGATAGGTTCTCAAAACCTACCTCCAGGTAGACCATTGATGGATTCATTTTTTTATTCTGGATCAGGTGGTGCGCTTCTTCCAGACGTTTCTGTTTTAACCACTGGCCTGGTGTAGACCGAAATACCTTTTCAAAATCTCGTTTGAAGCCCGCCCGACTGCGTCCTGTCATCCGTGCAAATGCGTCAATGGATACATTAAACATAAAGTGCTGCACCATAAACGCTTCCAGATCAACTTTATAAGGATCGCTAAAGTCAAGTAGCAAGCCAGTTAGATCGAGCTGGATACTTAAGATAAGTTCAAGCGCTTCTTGGCACTTGAGGTTGGTTAAGATCGAATTAGTTGGCGCTGGATGATGGAGATAAGGCTTTATTGACTCAAAGAAACTGGTTAAAAAGATATTGGTTGGCAGTTCAATCCGGTTAGGGCCCTGGTAAGGTTTCGTTGAGAATATACCCCGCTGAATGCTATACCGCCGGAGCAACTCCTGCTCAAAGAAGATTGAAACCGATTCGAATGATCCACCAGAAGGCGGAGTTTTGATTGTCTTTACAAGCTGATTGCGTTTGATCAATACAAAACTACCCGCCCCAAACGTTTGTACACCCTCAACCGACTTGAACTGAATATCACCGGATTCTACATAGATCAAGGAGTGAAATTCGACAAACTGTTCTACCGCCCGTTGCTCTCGACTAGTACACGAATAGAGAATAGGACTGCTGGACGTGTCTGACTGGGCTTTCATCGGTAGTTTGTCTCGGCTTGTTGCGTCACGATCACGAAAGAGTTTCAATGATGTGCTGATGATACTGGGTAGCTCGCTCTTCGGAAAAATAATCAATCAGGAGGATGGAGAAACCCGTGATCAGCAAACATATGGCTACACTTTTCCAGAGCGGAGCTGTCGTGAACAGAAATACCAGCATACCAATCAGGAATAATCCACCCACGACATAGCGGGTCAGCGGATACCACTTCATGAACGATTCAGTACGTATTTTTTCCTGCTGAACAAACTGCGCCGGATTTGCTTGGTAAGCCATCGAAAAAGCGTTGATTCGAGCCCGGTTACTTCGCATCATGCTTAAGCCGGTCCCAACATGTAATAAGCTGACAACCAGCAAAGGAATTACTAAGGCTTTTGCATTTGGCGTTGTGCCCGTCCGCCAGAGAATCAGGGTGACCAGCGTACACAAGCAACCGAAAAGAAGCACAATTCGGCCTTCCAGTATTTCCCCCTGGCACCAGTCAATGGTGTATCTAATGAACCGTTTATTCATAAGGCTTGTAGGTTTGGTTAAGCTTGCCCAACTAGGCTATACAGAGTTGGGCAAGTTTCTTACAGGAGCAAAACTTAGCGATTAGTTGATTATTTAGCTTGAAAGCCGCCATCAATGCTTAATATGTGTCCCGTTACGAACGACGCTGAATCAGACAGCAGCCAGGCAATGCCTTCTGCCATTTCACTTGGATTACCCATTCGATTCATGGGTTGCATAGCCGATACCGTTGGATAGTCGTATTGACCCAGCGAAATGGCTCCGGCAATAATTTCGGTATTGGTAGTTCCCGGAGCAATTGCATTAATACGGATATTGTCGGTGGCATAATCCAGTGCGCCGGATTTGGTCAGCCCCACGACCGCATGTTTGGTGGCCGCATAGGCCCCTGAGTAAGGCATACCATTCAGACCCGCAATCGACGCCAGGTTGACAATCGAGCCACCGCCGTTTTCGAGCATTTGGTTGATTTGATACTTCATGCACAAAAAGACGCCCATTACGTTGGTATGTAACATCTTCTCAAACAAATCGGGATCAGAATCACCAATCCGTTTTGTTTCCAGGGTAATACCAGCATTGTTGACAGCCATATCTAAACGGCCATACCGCTGCACGGTAAACTCAATCATTTGCTTGATGCTGTCCTCTTGGTTCACATCACCAAACACAAATGAAGCTTCTCCACCTTGTGCGTTAATAGCGTTAACGAGTTCTTTACCCGCTTCTTCACGTCGGCCGCTAACAACCACTTGTACACCTCTGCTAGCCAAAATAAGAGCCGTTTCTTTACCAATGCCGGTGGTGCCTCCGGTGATTAAAGCCACTTTTTTCGTTTTGTTTGCGTCTTTAGTTGTCTCGGTTACCGATTCCATTGTCATGTTGATTTAAGTTTTGACAAAGGTCAGGCCGAAACAAAGGGGTTTGTTTGGTGTGGGGCTCAAACTCGCTTTGTTGTCAGGCTCATTAACAATCTATCTTTTGTCGTACTGATTTCTCCTCATTTGAACAGAACCAACTAGCAGGAAGATTGTCGAAAACTGATTTTATAGTAGTATTTTGCTGCATTGAAGGCCCGGCTATCTTGAACCCAATAAAGTGAGCCAGTGAAAAGTAGAGTAAAAAACTAACTTTCACAGGTTCACAAAAGGCGACTATTTTATGGACTATACTCTTTGTTGCCGGATTGCATCAGCACCTTTACCCTATGCGGCTCACAAAGCAAATCTTAACTGGCAATCAGCCGTTATAGGTTATCTTGTAGTTCAATTTACTGATAGGTCCAGGCTCATCATTGTAAGAATGACGACCTGTCTACCAAGCATCCTTCCCGCACGAGTCATCTCGCACTTCTGTATATATTTCACAGCCCGGCGGACCGGAACTTATGCTCTGTTCGGACCATAGCGCACGCTAGCATTGAGGCAGTACACGTTCCCTCTGCCAGCCAGCCTAAGCAAAAAGAAAGGTTACTTCTTTTTAAAATGCGTGTCCAAAAATTGCAGAAAATAGCGCCAGTCCAGGTTCGTAACGTCGTGGCCTCCCGTTCGGAGGTGGTAGCCGATGGTACCCTGCACGGAGGTGTTGAGGGGTGGTATCGTCGGGGTGGGTAGCCCGTCTCGCCCGAACAGTTTATAGACAACACTGGCCGCTTTAGCCGACTCGAACTCGCCAATCGGGTCGGCTCCCTTGTCCTCCTCGGCACTGGCGATGTAGACGGGACGGGGCGCTAACAGGGCAATAACTTCGTGCTGATCGAACGGCAGCAGCGTGTCCTTATCCATATACTGCCGGAGGTTGGTGCTGTACCAGTGCGGAAAAACGGTGCAGAGCCGCCGGATGGATTCGCCCTGACCCCGCCGGAATAGCTTAGCGCCCCCCGAACCCGATTCGTTGCTGAGCACAGCCGCAAACCGCTCGTCGGTTACGCCCGCCCAAAGGGCCGCCTTACCCAGCCGCGACCAGCCAAATACCGCCACCCGTTTCCCATCGATGGCGCGGTCGATTTGCATGTAGTCCATAATTCGGCTTAGTCCCCACGCCCAGGCGGTAATCGTTCCGAAGTTGTCGGGGCGGTTTTGCCAGTCGGGGTAGGCTCTGTGTACGCCCGTGGAGAAGCGGGTGGCCGGTACGTCGGACGCCATATCTTCCCGGTAGGCCGTCACCAGCGCGTAGCCGCGATCCAGGATACTGTCCAGCGGCCATTGGCGGGCGTTGATACCCCGGCAGGCTTCCGTGGCCCGGTTGTCGGTCACGCAATCCAAATCAACATACGGATTGTTTTTGCCCGCTTCCAGGTAACTGGTAGCGAGACGAATACCGGGGTCGGTACTGATGCTGTGATTTCCCCAGAAGTTCAGACCCACGATAGCGGGAACGGGCCTACGCACTCGATTCGGGAGGTACAGCAACACGTCGATGCGAGGGCCGTCGGGTTTTCCGTTGATATAGATGGCGACCTGTTTGCGGGTTGCTTTGCCGCCCAGCGCCGTGGCATCCGTATCGAACACCTGGAAGGTCATGCCAACTGGCTTTCCAGGCGAGCGACCATACACCTGACTCGTAAACAACTCGATCAGCTCGGGTCGGCGTACCCGTTGCCACTCGCGGGCGGTGGTCACGCGCTGCCCGTTGCTACGTACCAATGGGTCCGGCAGTCCCGGCTTCGACTGCGCCAGCACCTGCCCCGCCAACCCGACGAAGTAAAGCCCACTAACCCAAGAAAAGCGCCCGATCGACATATCGTTTAGGAGAAATTTAAAGACTATTTGCCCAGCCTTTTACCATGGTTTTGTCATCCTGGCAAAGGACCGGGCCGACAGAAAATTGAGCGCTTACTTCGCCGGTGTCAGCCAGAGGGCCTGCCCGCCACGCGGTAACAGCTTCATCTCCAGCGACTGACCACCTTTTATGGACTGGGTCGACACACGGACCTGCGTTTTGGTCGGCACGGTCGGGTCGTCGGTGTAAAGGTGCGCTACGTAAAGTTTGCCCGGCGGCAGAAAATCGAGCGGCAGCGACAGGGTGCGGCTATCGTTGTTGGTAATCGTACCCACAAACCAGTCGTCTCCACTCCGCCGGGCAATGGTCACGTACTCCCCGATGGCGTCGTGAATCACTTTCGTGTCGTCCCAGACGGTGGGCACCTTGTCGAAAAACTCGATTTCTGGCTCGCCACCGTACTGCGCCGGTTTGTCGTACCAGAACACCGATTGCAGCGGACTGTACGAAATAACGTTCATCGCCAGCTGGTGCGCGTGGGTGTTTTTTAGCCGCTTGTCGTAGTAGCAGATCGTATAGTCCCCCGCTCCGGCCAAATAGCGCGTGAAGGGTAGTACCGTGTTATGAGTAGCGTCGGGAAACTCCTCGTTGCCCCGGATGCCTTCCTGCGTCATCACGTTGGGGTACGTTCGGCTGGTACCCGTCGGGCGGTATTCGTCGTGGATATTCACCATCAGGTCGTTTTCCAGGGCTTTGCGTTTGGCTTCGGTGAGCCAGGTCATCCAGCGGTGCGATCCTACTTCGACAAACCCGAACTTAACGCCTTTGACACCCCATTTTTTATAGAGCGGAAAAATCTCGTCCATCTGCTTGTACAGCGCCTGCAGGTTCACGTACAGAATCACGCCCACGTTTTTCGATTTCCCGTAGGCAATCACCTGCGGCATATCGATGGGGGCCACCACCTGCCGGGCGTCCGAATTGAAGGTAAACGCCGGGCCGTACCATTTCCAGTCGAAAAGGATGTATTGCAGGTTGTGGGCAGCCGCAAAATCGATGCACGACAGGGCACCCTGCGTGGTCAGCGTCACCTCCCGCATCATCTTACCCGGCTTGATCCAGTCGGTGTTAGTCACCGCAGCGGGCGGGTTCAGATTGAGCATGATGTCGTTGTTTTCCAGTAGCTTACCCAGCCGGTTCGCTACCATCACTACCCGCCAGGGCGTGCCCACGTCCGACATCAGATCGACGCTTTCGTACAGCGACGTAACGACCGTGTTGGCTTTAGTGGCGGAGAGCTTGAACTTGGTCATGGCGTAGTCGGTCAGTTGTGCTTCGGCCAGCGAAGCATACAAACCGTTGGGCAACGACAGGGTCAGCGGACGTTCCGAATTCTCGGGCCAGCGGTCCGTCGCACGGCCAGATAAGGGCAATGCCTGATAGGCTCCCTGCGCCCAGGCCGTGTACCAGGCTTTGGTGTCGGCGGGCAAGGTAAACTCCGAGTTTTCGGCCATCACGCGGTAATACAGGCCGTTGGGTTGCTCGGGGAAGAAATACCGAAACGCGATACCCGAATCATACGCCCGAAAAATGACGTGCAACGAATAATCCGGTGCATCGGGTTTCTGAAGCTGAACCTCCAACTGGTTGTAGTGATCCCGAATCAGGCTGCGCTCGCCATACACCGGCTTCCAGGTCGTGTCCTTCGCCGTTCTGACGACGTTTTTAATCACCAGATTGTCGCACCAGTTGACCCCCTGCGTACCGGGTGGCGTGGTCACTTTGTGGGCCATAGCGTGCTCGAACACATGATTGTCGATCTGCACGCCCAGCCCCGACTCCAGAATAACGGGTTTGCCGTCGTAGTTGACGTGGTAGGTCATCTGCTTCCGACCGGGGCCCGTTTCTTTCTGCTCAAAAACAACTTCCAGCTTCCCATCGGGTGATTGCAGGCGGGTTTCGGGCGTTTGGGCGAACGCTGTCTGTATCGATAAAACGCAGGCAAGCAATAAACTAAAACGAAGCATAGGTAAAAGGTTTTGACAGGATTAACAGGGTTGACAGGATTAACCCGGGCATATCCTGCCAATCCAGTTAATCCTGTCAATAAAAGTCATTTCGTTTGATCGACGTCAATTCGCAACAACTTACCCGAATCGTAGGCGGGCGAAACGTCCTTATTGTTCACATTAAGTTTAGTTACGTTTTCGAATCCCAGCGAGGCCTCGATCAGCGGCTGCCCCTGAAGTTGAACATTCAGTTGAGAACCCGTGTGACCGGTACGCCGGAGCGGGTCCGACGTCCGGGCCGCGTGCAGGAACACTTTAGACAGCGAACTCAGCAGCGGCTTACCGCTTTTGCGGAGGTAGCTGCCGTTGCCAACAAAGAAGGAAGATAGCTGAGTCAGATCCTGCCGGTTAGCCCCTTCGGGAAATGTGATAGCCGACAGATACGCGTCGGTTTGCCAGTCGCCGATGGTCAGGTTGGCGTTGCGGTGCATCAATCGACCGTCGGCCAGCAGGTTGATGTATACTTCCGTTACCTGCCCGTTTTGGGTGATGCGCAGGCCCAGGTAGTTGGTACCTTCAAACTTCTCGATGGTCGGCAGGTTGCTCCGCCCGGCCGCGCCCGAAGCGCCCGACGAACCCGTGGCCGTCTGAATCGACTGGTTGGTTTCATCGAGCAGCAGAATCGCGTTGACCAGCTTGGTACGATCCGTTTTTTCGGGGAGAGACAGCACGTAGTACGGAATCTTGACGTTCGTGGTGCGGTCCTGCAAGCCGTATTCGGTGCGGTATTTTAGTTTTTCGGGAAAATCGTGCGGGTAACCCAGCGGCAGGGTCTCGGGGTACAGGGGCCGAAACAGAATACCCGCCTTGTCCTTCGTGATTTCCAGATCAGGACCGCGCTTGACGGCTTTATCGGCGTAGTGCAGCAGGAAATCGAACTGACCGCTGTCGTACGTTTTCAAATCGTCGATGATCAGAATCACGTTGCCGATCCAAAGAAAATTTCGGTAGTTCCGCAGGAAGTTCCGCGCCGTGGGGCCGGTAGCATCGGCCAGCATGTATTTCAGCGAACCGCCGTCGAGCAGGTTGTAGAGGTGCCCCGGATTTTTTACGGCGTTGTACTGATCGCGGGCGTCCTGCGCTTCGCCGTTGAACATCACCACATTATGGGCCTGACTCTTCACGAAGTAGCTGCTGTACTCTGGATTACCGTACCCCACGTCGCCCCCGTCGATGAGCAGGTTTTCGCCCTTGTGGTACAGCACAAACGACCCGGCATCGGCGTGGGCGTGGTTCCAGGTATAGCCGCTTTTTACGCCCAGCAGCGTCGCATCGGGTTTCCACGACGACCGGAGCGTACCCCAGCCCATCGAGCCATACATCGCCGACGGGGGCAATCCCGGTGTTGCCGGGACGGGTTTGTTTTCGGGCTGGTACAAGAGACCCATCGGTGTGCCAACGTTCAGATCTTCCCGAAACGGGGTCTTCCCGGTCTGCTGAATGTACCAGTAGTAATCGTCGGTGCCCAGACCCAGCGCCAGCATCAGCTTGGCTGGCCGTTCACCGTTGGCAAAGTCGTTGCTGTCGCCGAAATTCAGCGACATTGACGGCTTGTCGCCACTTCGTGGGTAAGCCGCGTGCATAAACCAGTCGACCGTTTTTTGCAGCAGGTTATCGTAGGGCATCGTCCGTTTGCCCAGCGCGTTGGTATACGCCAGCCGAAACTGGAGGTATTCACTCACGCCATAATTGGCATAGCTGATACTTTCGTAAAAACCGCCCGCCAGGTCGAAGTTGGCCGGTTTGTTTTCCAGAATACTCCCCGAAAAAGCAAACCACTGGCGACTATTCTGCATAATATCGGTGGCCCACTGACGAGCCTGGGGCTGCTCGTTCATCACCGCCAGCGAGGCAATGCCCGCTTCGAACACGATGGCCGCCCACCAGTTGTGGCCCATGTTGTCGAGCGACTGAATGCGTTTGTCTTTCGATACCCAGTCGGCAATCGACGGTTCGATACCCAGCTTCACAATGCGGTCGGCAATGGCCCGGCGCTCGTCGTTGGTCAGGGCGTTGTAGATGGCATCGAACGTAACCGACGCCGTCCAGTTGTTGTGGCTGGTGCCCAGGCCCGCATTCCAGCGGGGGGTCCGGTCGTCCATCCCATCCCAGAAAGCGCGGCCCGTCAGGTCATTGAGCAGCGTTTTGGCGCGGTCGGCGTAGCGTTTGTCGCCGGTCATGGTATAGGCCAGCGCGAGTTGTTCCATGTTTCCGCCCTTCGGTTCCGCTACCCATTTATCACAGCGTTGCTGAATGGCATTCCAGCGATTGGCCAGCAACGTATCGGTTTTGATCCGCTCTTTCAGCCGCCCGGTCCGCTCAGGGGTGTAGAACAGGTACGGGTGAGGTTTCGTCGGTTGCGCTTTTAGGGCGGCTACTGTACCGAAAAGACCAAACAGCAACAAGGTTAAAAGTCGCATAATCGAAACGTAGTTATCGGTTGGTTTAATGGCGTAGCGTTGCCTGCTCTACAGCGTGGCCAACTACGTACCGGGCCATCAAATAGGAGTGCTTAAAAGTTCATGGTCAGGCCGTACCGACTGGCCAGTGTCTGGGCTTCGTGCCGGGTGAGGTGAATAACGACTCCGTGTTTGGGCGAGGTGAAATTGGTCGTTTTCATCACGCCTTCGTTAAAGTGGCCCAGGTTGGTGAAATGGACAAAGTCGGTGGTTTCGCTAAAACCAAAATTGTGCGGACTGATGCCGTAACAATCGTACATCAGCACCCATTTTTTCTGCCCGATGCGCTTCCAGACGTTGGGTGCTTCGCAGGCTTTCGGCTCCGGGTCATAAAACTTCTCGTCGTAGACGTACCCAGTGGTCAGTTTTTCGGAAACGGCCTGTTTGATACCCGCTTTGCCGTCGTGGGAAACGTAGAACAGGCGGTATTTGTCGCCCACTTTCGTAATGTCGCCGTCGATGTATGATTTGTTATATTTCGGGTATTGAAACAGGAGCTTCGGTTCGGTAGCCAGCGCCGTAAACGCCGGATTGAGGTAGGCGTAATACAACTGACTCATGCCGTTACCAAAACGCAGCGTAAAATACATCATCATTTTCCCATTGGTCGGGTCGTAGATCAGCTCGGGCGCCCAGGCACAGCCAATTTTGTCCCATTCCGGAAAGGCTTTATCCACGCGCAGAATCGTGTGCGACCAGTTGATGAGGTCTTTCGACTTCATTAACACGATACTCCGGTTGTTGCCCCAGCCGTATTCCTTACCATCCCGCTCCCATTGGGTTGTCCGAAACCCGGCCTCTTTCGCGTAAATGTGCAGGTCGGTCATGGCCATGTAAAAATACCCGTCGTTTCCCCGCATGATGTGCGGATCGCGGATGCCCTTCTGCTCGGCCAGCGTATCGCCCGCCAGCACCGGCTTACCCTGATTCACATCGGTAAACGAGTAACCGTCGTTGCTCAGCGCCATGTGCAGGCTGTGATCTTCGTCCCTGAAATACACCAGCAGATAAGCGGCCATGTCCTTCTCCGACGGTACGGCCTGGGCACCACTCGCTGGTCTGGCCTTGCTGCTTTTTACAGCCGGGCGTTTAGGCACGTCGTTGATGGCGGGCGTATTAAGGCTTACCCAGCCAGAAAACAGCATGGACATACACAGGGATAAGGCGTATTTACCGGGCAATGAAAACATACAATAAATGGAAGATTTAGTAGCGAAACGAGACAATTGGTTTCTAGGGAATACGGAGCGGTTTGGCACCCGCGGTTATGCCCCGACCGTTGAAGCTATCGACGGTAAAGTAATAGCTTTCGTCTCTGTTCAGACTTCTTATAACCAGCGAATTGACACCAAAAACCTGATAGGTATGCTGCAACTGATTCGGTGCGGTGCCGTAGCGGATGGTGTAGCCGACACTGCCCTCACTTTTGGGCCAAGTCAGCGTAACAATGCAGGGGTCCGCTTTGTCGCGCACCACCGACAGGTTAGTCACTGGCGCGGGTAACTTGTCCGGGCTTTTACCAAAAACCCGGAAGTCGGAAAGGGCAAACTGACCGCTCGGTGTGTGCCCATTCGTCACGCGCAGGTAACGGGCCCGAACCGGCGCGGCAAACGCCAGGTAGTCGTGGGGTGCATCCTGCCGGTTTGCCGATTTGTCGGCCAGGGATTTCCAGGTGCGGTTATCGTCCGAATACGCCAGCTTGTAGCGGTAGGCGATGTCGGCCGAACGGCCCAGCAAGGTGGCCCCTTCTTCAGCAAAATTGAGCTGTACAGCATTGATCTGGCACGGCTGCTGAAGGTCAATCTGCATCCATTCTGTCGGGCCACCGGTGGCCGCGCTCCAGTAGGTCCGAATATCCTCATCAACTCCCTGACGGGCGGGGTGGTTCGGCAGTTCCGACGAAACCTGTACGGGTTTGCCGTACGAAAGCAGCATCCAGTCCGGAAAGAGTTCGGCGAGGGAGGTAATTTTATTGTTCGGAATGATAAACGGAAAATCCCCGAACGCGGTGTTGGTGTAGGAACGCCCGTCTGGACCAAAAAAGGCGGGGAAAAGCCCCAATCGCCGTTCCCAGCGGTGTTTTACCGAGATGGACATGGTCGAGATACGCCAGAAATTACCGTACCGATCCTGAAACGTACTACTGTGGCCAGCCCCCGCAATGAAACCTTCGGGCCGGGCCGAGAAGGGGTTGTTGGCCGCGAGTTTGAACGGCCCCAGCGGTTTGTCCGATGTATACAGCCCGTCCGAATAGCTCTTAAACTCGGTTCCGGGGCTGGCGTATTGCAGGTAATACGTACCCTTGTATTTGGTCATCCAGGCCCCTTCCAGCCAGGGTTTTTCGGGCCGTTCGTTGTAATCACCAAACCGTTCCCAGCCGTACGTTTTGGGATTTCCCGCGAACAAACCCGTCGATTTGCCCATTGGCATGAGCGTTTTCCGATCCAGTTCGACCACGTAAATCGGCTGCACATTGGAGCAACCGTAATAGAGATATAACCGGCCATCATCGTCCAGAAACAAATCCGGGTCGGTCAGGGCGAACGGGAAATCCGAATTGGCTACGGTCCATTTGCCGCTTTTAGGGTCGGCACTTTTGTAAATTTTCCCGCCCGGCTTCGTGGTCGAGGCCATGAAGTAAACCGTATCGCCGACGGTGACCGCCGTTGGCGCGTAATCTTCTAGGGGCAGGTCATCGGTTTTAATCAGATCCCAGTGGCTCAGGTCTTTCGAGTGCCAGTAGCCCCCCGACCGGGACGCAAACAGATAATACTCGTTTTTGAACGTGATGGCCGTGGGGTCAGCCGCTTCCCGCCGGGACGGACCTTCGAGCGTGAAGCGGTAATCCAGATTCATCGGATTACAGACCGTCATTATGTTTCCGCCGGGCCGCGTCTGGGCTACACCCGGACTGGTTAAACCAACAATACCGATGATGAGCGGTATCGGCGAAAGAGCGGTAACTAACCGGTTAATCAGGCATTTCATGAGCATAGATCGGGGTTTTAAAACGAGTAAAGAAGCGCCTGTCGGATCATCAGCGCGATTTGATCAGAACCGTTTGCTCAACGGGCGCAGCCGACTGCACTTTCTCACCCACGCTGGTGCCGTACTGCCAGGCCACCACCGTAACGGCTATCGGCAGGCGGCTGCGCGGAGGGATGGCCGTAAACACAAGCCGGTTGCCCTCCACAATGGCCGGGCCCGCCTTGACATAATAATAAACCGGTAACCCCACATTGGAACTGGCAGTCAGTGTAAGCGTTTTAGTGCCTACTTTTTGATCAGGTACGTTGGGAAACGTAATGGTCTGTG
Source organism: Spirosoma oryzae (assembly GCF_003002825.1). Classification (GTDB taxonomy): domain Bacteria; phylum Bacteroidota; class Bacteroidia; order Cytophagales; family Spirosomataceae; genus Spirosoma; species Spirosoma oryzae. The sequence continues at coordinate 63,532 of NZ_PVTE01000024.1, forward strand.
GCTTGCCTTCTTTGTTGATTATCGGAAACCGTAGATCGGCCTGTTGCACGATGCTTTTATACGTACCATCGCCATCATTAGACGCCAGTAGCCAGATGTCGTTCGAGCGTTTAGGATTGGTAAACCCCATCCGGTAAAAGCTCAGCTGAAAGGTCGTATCGTTGAGTTTGCGAACCGGGCCACAGATGCGGTCGATGCGGATGGGCGTGCGGGCGTGTGCGGCAGTAGCCCGAACCCGGGACGTATCGGTAAAGACGCTGCTCAGATGGAACGTGATCCCATCAGCCTCGGGTAAAAATGGCAGTTGGTAGTTGGCGTGGCCTTTGGTGGGTTTGAGGAATTGCCCCTGCTGCCGGAAACCCAGCTGTTGCGGCTTTTTGGCCCGCGCCTGTTGGTAAATAGTCTCGGTAGCCTGGGCCATTTCCCCATCGAAACACCAGCTGGCTACCCGCTTGTCGCCTTTGTAGCGCTGGTACGGCACCGGTGCCGCCATGGGTAAACTATCTTTACGCCAGCGATCCATCAGCCAACCCTTTTGCGGGTCGATAGGCGTTAGAACAACCGTGTCGGCCTGGTTCGATTGCTTCGGCAGTCGATACTGAGCGGCTTTTTGGATGTACAACGCCAGGTAGCGAACCATCGCGTCGGAATAATCGAAATGCCCCCGACCGGCATCCGCCAGCAGGCTAAATGGTGTGTTGGGATGGTTGGCCACGTAGGCAAACGCCGGTTTCAGCCGGTCTTCCCACCATTCGTATTCACCCATCACCATCAGGCCCGGCACCCCGTCGATGGTGCGGCTTTGCCAGTCCGGGTTCGGGCGACCGCTGCCGGTAAGATTCGTTTGCGGGGCATCGCCATGTACCGATACTACGGCCAGCGTACGACCGGGATTCCAGGCGGCAAAATTCCACGGATAGCTCGCCAGCGCCGAATGCCCCAGCGGAACGACGGGGGCATTCGCCAGTTCCAAGTAGCCCGACACGTCAGCCAGTCGTTTCATCATGTCCTGAAACTCAACCCCCGCGCCTTTGGTCGTGGCCGTTGGGTTCCAGTTGAATATCTGGTTGATCATGGGCGTCACCCAAACGATGGCAAACCCCAATCGACTCATGGTTTTGCGGAAGTCAGGGTGCTCGAATATGCCTTCTTCGAGCATATTATGCTGGCCAACCACTACGCCCCGCACGTAGCGGCAGTTATCGGGAATCCACAAAAAAGCCTGCGGATGATCGTTGGTTTCGGGCGAAACAACGGTCGGAACGGACGCTGACCACTGCCAGACCTGCGAATAAGCCGGAAACACCACACAAAACCCCACGAGCAACCAACCTATTCTGAGCGCACGGCTATACATACGAAACCTTCCCGACGAATCTGATACGATCTTCTGTCAGGAAATAGACGGTAAGCCCAGCGTCATACCCCTGCCGTGGCGCAGAAAGATGAAAGGGCCTTGATTAAGTCTTCGGCCTTTCATTACCGGGTAACTATTCATGCGGTTTCTCAGCCGATAGCCTGGCATCTGCCGGAAGGTAATAGCGCGTGTGGCGCAGCTTCCCTTGCTTCATCAGGGCACCCAGTTCGACCATCTCGGCCAAATCCCGGGTGGCAGTAGCTCGGGAGGTTTTGGCGATCCGAATGTAGTTTTCAGCACTCAACCCTCCGCTGAACCCCGTCAGTCCTTCCCGAAATAACCGCAACGCTACTTTGGTCTGTCGGTCATTCAGCCGGACTCGATACGTACCGAAATACCGGGCTTTGTAGACCACGAAGGTGATCATCTGCTGCACATAGCCCTGCGCTTCGAGAATCTTTTGAGAAAAATAAAGAAGCCATTCGGTAATGTCCAACGAGGAATTGACCCGTTCCGAAGCCTGGTAATACGCTTTTTTGTCGCGCTCAATCGTACTGGACAAAGCGGTAGTCAATGACTGTCTGGCCCCGACAGCCAGCGCCTTTTCGGCATTGGTCCGGCCTATGCGCCCATTACCATCTTCAAAAGGGTGAATCAATTCAAAATACAAGTGAGCTATCCCTGCATGAACGACCGTTGGCATCTGCTCATCGGTCGCTCGATTGAACCAGGTGATATATATTGATTCATCTCCTCTTCCATCCGCTCAGACGGTGGCGCTTCGTAGAACACTCGGGGCCTATCCAGCCGCCCGGATACGATTTGCATCGGATCGGGATGGGTGCGATAGCCACCAATCATGTCCAGGTCCATTCGGCCATTCATGATCATTTTATGCCACGAAAACAGCTGTTGGCGGGTAAGTGGCTCTTTGTAGCTTCTGACTACGTCGACCATCATCTGCGCAGCACCTGCTTCTTTTGGCCTAGCCCTTCTGCCATCCGTTTGCAGGCCCAACTGCTTACGAATCGATGACTGAACGGAATCACGATCTAAGACCTCGCCTTCAATTTTTGAGGTGTCTAACGCTTCATTGCTGAGCAACGTAACCCGCAACTCGCTGACCTAATCGGCAGAAACGGAAGTCAGCGAGCCAATAATCACGCCCCCATTTCGGTGAAATTCTCGCTCAACGTGGCTAAACCGGGTTAAATCAACTGTGAACTCCGGCCAGTTCGGTAATTGCCAAATCCATCTCATGAGTTATAGACTTACGTTCTATAACTCAAGTGGTATTCATACGCGTGGCGTATTCGATTGAATAGCATATGGCATGGCAAATCTGCTCGGCTAAGAAGACAGTGCTCGAATTAGTCTGGTTTGAACTGAATGGACTGCGTAAACGCACCGATACGGATGTTGTCGGATTGGCTGACCCGTAGCAGTTTGCCGTTGATGCGAACGTTTTGCAGTGTCACTCCGCGTACCATACCCTGCTCGCTGAGCCCTTCGATAATCGACGGATTAGCCCCGAATCCCGAATACGTTATGTTGCGAAAGGTGATGTTTTCGATAGTCCGTCCGGGGCCGGTGTTATACTTTTTATTGTAAAGCACCCGGAGACTCAGCAGTTTGCCCTCCTCGAAGTCCTCGATCCGAATGTTCTCGTAGGTCACGTTACGAATCAGATTCAGGTCTCCGCAGCTAATGGCCAGACAACCCTGATAGTCGGGGTCATCCTCGTCGTGTTCCAGAATATCCAGGTTACTGAAAGTAATGTTTTCCAGCGTGTCGCCTATGGAGCGGGTATCGCCGTGCAGGCCAATATTGGTTGGGTGCGCGACGTCGGCCCAGAGCGTCGAGTTTTTGACCACCACGTTGCGCGACCCACCGTAATAATCCCAGCGATGCCCGTAGAGGGCGATGCAGTCGTCAGAATTGCGCATGAACACGTCGTCGACCAGCACGTCCGAGCAACTCATCAGATCGATACCGTCGCTCCAGCCTTTACAACTAAACGATTTCAGATTTCGAATCGTAACTCCTTTCGACTGACCGCCGTATACGGTGTAATGCTGCGGATTTTTGACGATAATTCCGTCGACCAGTACGTTTTCCGAATGGGTAATTTCGATGCCCCGTTGCGGCTGGTCAATAATGCCCCGGCCGACAATGCGCACATTGTTAACGTTGTCGCAGACGAGCTTACCCCGGATCACCGCCCCACCGTCGATGTATACTGTTTTGTTACTGGGGATCTTGAACACATCACCGGGCTTATCATCCGGCGAATGAATGCCTGGTCCGAAGTAGATTACGTTGGGATCTTTCGGATCGGGTTTGCCCGTTTCGAGGGCGTTGGCAAACAGGTGTAGGTTCTGGAGTTTATCGCCGTTGAATTCGATCGACAGCTTGCGGGGCTGCGTAAGGGTAAAATACAGCGTATTGCCTTCCTGCTTCGGTTGAATTTGGTACGACAATGGCCGGATTCGGGCGTTCTGAACCAGGCCGTTGTTTTTCCGAACGGCTACTTCCACCGTACCCGAAAAGTCGAAGAATACCATCGACGCATCCCGTACTTTGTCCAGATCGACCTGCACGTTGTATTCGAACAGATCCTGCCATGGCCCGCCGGGTTTGCGTACCCGCACGGTGTAATCGTCGTTATGCTGGCTGTACAATACGCCCGTCGGTACGGGGTAAATAACCAGATTCTGGGCGTAGAGCGGCACCGATACGATCCAGAATATGAGTACTAGCACTAATTTTATTCGATTCATTAGTAATGATTTATCGTTTCTCTTCAATAATCAGGGCCTGCCCACCTTTTGCTTTCAGACTGACCGGAAACGAATCGCCAGCCCCAATATCGGCCATCCGCTTCTGAATGCTACCCGCCCCGTCGTCTTCATAAATCGTTGCCTGATAGCGCTTACCGGATGCCAGAAACGAAAGCGGTAGGTTACCAGACCAGTCGGCCAGGCCCGCTGCCGAACCAACGTACCAGACGTTGCCCTGCCGACGCGCCACGCTGATAAATTGGCCGGGTTCGCCCGCCAGGTAATGGCTTTCATTCCAGACCGTTGGCACCCGTTTGAAGAATTCAATCTCCCCTTCGTCATTGTAATCGGTTGGGTTGCCGTACCAGAAAATAGCCTGTAAGGGGCTGAAATACACCACCGACAGGGCCAGTTGCTGCCCTTTGCTCACCTGCAATTTGCTTTTGTAAAGGTTGTCCGTGAAGTACCGGTTCGTGTTGGGATAGCAGAAGGTATAATCAGCCGCACCCGCCAGAAAACGGGTAAAGGGCAACACCGTATTGTGAAAGGCGTCGGGGTTGTTTTCGTTGCCCCGAATCCCTTCCTGCGTCAGCAGGTTGGGGTATGTCCGGCTCAGGCCCGTCGGTTTGTAATTGTCGTGAATATCCAGGATAAAGCCGTAGTCGTAGGCCTTTTTGATAGCGCTAGGTAGCCAGCTTATCCCTTCCTGCGTTAGCCCATCCACAAAGCCAAACTTTAGTCCCGCGACGCCCCACTTTTTGTACAGGGGCAGTATCTCATCCAGCCGGGTTCGTAGGGCCACCCGGTTGACGTACAGAATCACGCCCACATTTTTTGACTTTCCGTAGGCAATTACTTTCGGCATATCGATGGCCGGAATCACCTGCGTAGGGTCGGAGATAGTCTTAAACTCTGCCCCGTACCAGCCTGCGTCGAACAGAACGTATTGAAGCCCATGACTGGCCGCAAAGTCGATGCAGTTGAGCCCGCCCTGCGTCGTCAGCGATGAGCGAATCAGTTTGCCCGGCTTGATCCAGTCTGGTATTGGCTCGGCAGACGGTGAGCAAAGCCGCAAGAACAGGTCACTGAACGCGTGCAACCCGATGGCCGACGTAGCGACGCTGACGGTTCGCCAGGGGGTTTGACAAGCACCTTCCACTCGAACGGAGTCTTTACGAAAAGCAACCGCCAGCGTGGTCGGTGTCGTGCCTTTGGCCAGTACGGCTTTGGTGTAGCTGGTGTTATCGGCTTCACCAATCGAGAGAAAAAGCGTACCGTTGGTAAGCGTAGCCGGGAAGTCGCAAGTTTTTTGCAGGTCCGAGACGGTGGTCGGGGTGAAGACGGATTCTTCGTTGTACTGGTAAATCGTGAACGCGCCGGGCAGGGAGAACGTCGTATGCTCCTGCCGAATCAACCCCGTATTGGTGCTTGTCTGTTTCGGCAACACGTAACGAAACGCCACGCTACCATCGAATACCCGGGCAACAAGTTGGTACGTCACCGACCCGGATACACAATCGAGCGTCAGTTCATTGTAATGGTTGTGGATGACATCGGTTTCACCCAGCCGCCACGCAAACGATTCGGTATGTTGGCTGGTACGCTGCTTCTTGACCACGGTAGTTTGCCCGACAGCCACCCCATTTAGTTCAAATCCAAGCGCTGACCAGTTCAGCACTGGTTCGTTCGCGAGCCACACTCGGTAAGCCAGGGCTTTATGTTCGTTAACGGTAATCTCTATACGCGTATTCTTATTTGGAGAGACAGCCTGATAGATCGCTGATTTGGAAGTAGCTATACTAGGCAACGACATAAACCACAGACTAATCAACACGCGAAATACGAAAAAATGGTTGAGCATACTTTTTCCAGTTGTTGACGATTGTCTTATCCGGGATCATCCGAAACCGAATAAGACGATCTTTACCATGAAATAGATGTAATTGATCAAGGTATACCCTCTATCCGTACAGAACACAGCATATATACCTGTTGCCATTTCCAGAACGATTGATTCAACAGACCAATCACCAAACAGTCAGTGATTCGAAACCATGAATCGTTCAGCAGGTAGAGACCCGGTATGTGGCTTATACAATGCCTTATCTTTAGTTATCTATAGCCACCTGATCCGGTTCTTAGCTACGATTAATACCAATGATTGCCTTCAATTTTCTCAAAAATAAATACGGGAAAGAGTTGCTCATAGACTGCTTTCGACTGTCCGAAATCGAGGGACGTAGTCTAGCGCTCAACGAGATGCACATCACTACGTTCTACGAGATTTTCCTGTTTCTGGAAGGGAATGGTTCGGTACTTCTCGAAGGTCAGCTGCTAACCTTCGAGGCACCAGTTGTACTGCTGCTGCCACCGGCCCAGCCTAGACAATGGCGCATGACTACAACGCCGGATTGTCTGGTCGTCATTTTTGAGGGAGCGTTTATCGAGACTTTTCTGAGCGACAGCCTTTTCCTGCACCGGCTTTATTACTTCGGTCAGCACGATGCGTCTCCGCTGCTGCCACTGCCCTCAGAAGTCATGCCCGACTTCAATACGCTATGGCATAATTTGAAGGCTGAAATCACGCTCCCGTCTTTCGACAGCCAGCAGTTGCTCAGGGCCTATCTGTATCAATTGCTTATTCTGTTGAACCGGGCGTACGCAAAGCATTACCAGCTTACCGGAAATCTGTACCGAAATACCGGTATTCTGCAATTCAAGCGTTTATTGAGCCAGTACATCCGGGAAAAGAATACGGTAAAAGAATACGCTCAATTGCTTCAACTCAACCGGAACCGACTGAATCAACTCTGCCAGGAAGCTTTCGGCAAAGATGCGCAAACGATCATTCGTCAGGAGCTGGTGCAATCCTGCAAGAATGACTTGTTGGGCAGTTCGCAAACGATTGCAGAGATCAGCCACGCCCATAATTTTTCGGCCCCGTCTAACTTTATCCGCTTCTTTAAATCGCTGACCGGCATATCTCCAGCGGTTTACCGGGCAACCTATGCAGATTGATAATACCTGAAGCCGATTGATAATTCCAGCGGTAGGCGTGTGGGTACTTTTGCATCGTACAAATTCAACTGCAATCAGTATGACAACGAACACGCAATTGCCCCATGCGACCTCGTACCTGGTCAAAGACACGGGGCGGGTAAAAGTACATACATTGGTATCGCCAGCCCCTATGTTTGCTAATGCCACGCATATCATCGAGCTTCCCAATGAGTTGATTCTGGTGGACGGCCAGTTTTTTGCTCAGTACGGCCAGGAATTTCGGGATCTGGCCGACAGTCTGCAAAAACCCATCAGCCGCTTTTATGTTACGCATGACCATCCGGACCATTTCCTGGGCATGGGCGATGCCTTCGCTGACGTGCCGGTCTATGCACTGCCCGAAATCAAAGAATCCCTCGCCACCGTTGGTCCACACGAACTGGAAGAAAAACAGCACCAAATGGGTAGCCTGATTGCCAACCGCCTTTCCCTGCCAACCGAAGTTGTGGAGCCGGGTGAGGAAACAATCGGTGGGGCACGCTTTCTGTTTGAGCGCGTACTAGATACCGAATCGCCGGTAGCGCTGGTTATCAAACTGCCTGAATTGGGTATCGTAATTGCCCAGGATATTCTTTACCACGACGCACACGCTTTTATCACGGGCCCGGTAACTGGCTGGAAAAAAGCGTTGCAGGCCCTACGCGACGACGATGATTATGATCTCATTCTGCCCGGTCATGGTAAACCCGCCGGGAAATCAGATATAGACAGGGCCATGGATTACCTGGATAAAGCCACTGAACTGCTGGCTCAGGCCGATGGTCCGGTAGCCTATAAACAAGCATTGCTCACGGTGTATCCTGATTACGCGGCCGACAAGCTCATCGATATTTACTGCCGTATCCTCTTTCGGTAGTTGGGTTCTGCTTGGCGAACTTATTCATTTACTGGCTTTCACCAAGCAAATGAATAAGTTCGCCTTTTTAGGAAAACGGAGCTGAGGGCACTACTTTTGGGTCATTGATAATACCGCAAACGTGCACGCTGGTTGGGCGCAGAAACCGGATGCGTTTGGGGTCTTGAAGCGGCAAGTTCGGCCAACGAGATGAACGATAGACCAATCAGGCAGCAATGGAATACGGACCTGTGATGCGCAATTTTCGGGGCAGTCAGAACAGCTTATTTCAGATCCCAGTACACTACATAGCGCTGCCGGTGTAGGTTATAGTACGGTCTCAACTCAACAGGTTGTTTACTCAGCCCGGCTGTGGTTCGGAACGTCAGTGGTAAGCCGGCAACGGGTTTCACCCAATCCGTCACCGGCTTACCACCCGTATCGATGGTGTGGCCGATTGAATCAGGAATGGTGTAATCGTATCCGTAGTACTGGTAGGGGTCGGCAGGATCATGAAAGGGGGCTGTTCCTTTCAGGTTTGCCGTTCCCAGTTCTCCCGCCAGCACAACCGGCCCATAGGCCACAGCCGCCACGTTAGGGTCGTCGTTGGCAGGTACCAACCGAAGTGTCATAGGATAGGTAAGCTCGATCTTGTCGCCAGTCTTCCAGGTGCGATCAACAGTGATGTAGCTACCGGGCGATTGCTTAACGGCAATTACTTTTCCGTTCACTTTCAGCGTGACGCCAGCCTTAGCCCAGCCCGGATACCGTAAATACATCGGCATCAGTATCGGTGCTTTGGTTTGGACGGTAAAGCGAGTGGTTGTCTCTTCGGGGTAGGCCGTTTCCTGCACGAGGGTAAGGCCTTTCTCCCGCCAGTTCAGCTCCGAGGGGATAAACAGATTGACGTAAATACCTTTGTCGTCGTGGTAGTAGATCGCTTCGCCGTATTTTGACTGGCTTTCAAACCCCGACCCCACGCAGCACCAGAACGATTGATCGGGCGTGCTATAGAGTCGATACGCCCCCGCTTTCATGGGTGTAAAGTAGCAGACCATACCCGATTCCGGGTCCTGCTGTCCCAGAATATGATTATACAAGGCCTGTTCGTAATAATCGGCGTACGTCTCATCGGCCGACCAGGTAAACAGGTGCCGGGTCAGTTTGAGCATATTGTAGGTATTACAGGTTTCGCCCGTATTACCCGTCAGGTGTTTGGCGATTTTGTCCGGTTCAAAAAAATGCTCCTTATCGCTGTTGCCCCCGTGCGCGTAGGTGTGATGCTGCACGACCGTATTCCAGAAAAACAGGGCGGCTGTTTTGGCTTTTTCGTTACCCGTCAGCTCATAATCCCGCGCTTCGCCCACTAGTTTCGGAATAAACGTATTGGCGTGGGCCTTGTTGAGGTTATCCTGCCCATTCTCCAGCGGTTCCAGCGCTGCTTTGTGGTAGAAGAATTGGGCCAGTTTCAGGTGATCAGGATTTCCCGTTAAGGCATACAGGTTGAAAAAAGCGTCGTTCATGCCACCAAATTCGTTTCGTAGCATTTTCTGACGTTGCTCGGTTGTCAGCGGAGACAATTTATGGCTCGCCCACGCGGCCATTTTAGTAGCAATGTCCAGTGCCTGCTGATTACCGGCGTAGGTATACTGATCAGTCAAACCGGCGAAGAGTTTATGAAGGGTATACCAGGGTGCCCAAACGGCCGTTCCGGCAATGTTTCGGTCGATATAGTGCTGTGGATACGCACTTAGGTAGCCATCCTGGTTCAGTTCGCGCTGCACATCAGCCAACGCTGTTATCAGACTGTCGCCTTTTTCTCGAAATGCTTCGTTGTTCGTAGATGCGTATTGCAGGGCCAGGCCCGACAATAAATGCCCGATGCTGTGGCCGCGCAGTTCCATGTCCAGCCCTTCCCAGCCGCCCAGAGGTTTGGGCATTTTGGTCGGACTTCCTGGTTTAGGCGTATTCATACCCGCATTGACTCGAAAGCTGTGCATCAGGCGCTCAACAGGTAGCGAAAGCAGCCACTTGCCTTCACGTTCCATATTATCCCGAAACAAGCCGTGAGTGATCCGAACAGCCTGAAGATCGAAGCTTTTTGCTTTTACGGGTACGCTAACAGGCACCTTCATTTTATTGGCCGCCAGACCAGGGTATTGCGCCAGCCCCAGCACCGATTGGCTAACCAGACTGAACGTAAGAATACCTCGTGATAGGCCGGATGTTGAAATTATGTTGAGCTTGCTGCGTGTCATTGAGGTAAGCAACCTAGTTAATGGTATCTACTTTGAAATAGACGATGCTAGGGCACGCATACCCTTTTTGATCTATGTAGAAGAATGGGGCCTGGTCGATACACGTTTAAAAACGTAGAGGAAGCCCAAAGGCTTCCTCTACGTTTTTTCAGATAACCAGAAATCAGGTTATAGCACAATTCGCATTAAGGCTTAATCAACTTGATCGTTGTACGTTCGGTATCAGCGGTTGCCCGAAGCAAGTATACACCCGCCTGACGGCTCATCGGAATAATCTGTTGCTGCCCCGAGGTAACTGACTCGATCTGCTGCTCAAAAAGCGGTTTGCCACTCAGGTCCGTCAGCGTCAATCTGATGGGTTGGCCATAAGCTCCCCGAATTTCAACCGTAACCTGATCGCCCGTGACTGGATTACCCAGCGCGGTCAGTGTAAGCGGGTTGTCGGTATGAGTTGCTACCCGGCCTGCACCGGAGCAGACCGACTGCCAGCTATAGGCGTAGGTGGCACTGACGTCCGACTGGATGGCTTTCAGGTTGATGACCGGGTTATCCGTGTAGAGTCGCAGGCTGACGGGCTGCGCGGAAACGCTGGTCGTGGGCAGGATTTCGTTGACAACCTGGAAGGTGATGGGCTGGCCATTGACACCGCTGTACTGAGGGGTGAAAGTCAGCCGACGCTCAGTGGTATTAACAACCTGGCAGCTGGCATTGGTCACGCCCACGATGGCAAAACTGCCACCCGACACCTGACTGACCGTCAGTGTAAAGACACTCGAGGTACTCAACCCTTTGCCGTCACTTGCCGTTACGGTCACTGAATAAACGCCTTGCACCGTTGGCGTACCACTGATCACGTTTGCACTCAACGACAAGGTTACCGGCAGGCCCGTAGCGGTCAACGTAAGCGGATCGCCATCGGGGTCGGTGAAGGTGTTGGCCGGGATGCTATAGCTGAACGAACTACCCAGCGTAGCCAACAGGCTCGGGATGGGCGTAACCAGGCTCGGGGACAGATTGGCCGGCACGCTCGTCGGCTGACACACAGACAGCCAATTGTAGGTGTAGGTTGCAGTAACGCCCGACTGGATGGCCTTCAGCGTAATGACCGGGTTGTCCGTGTAAAGCCGTAAGCTAACCGGCTGCGCCGATACACTGGTTGCGGGCAGGATTTCGTTGACAACCTGGAAGGTGATCGGCTGACCGTTACTACCGTTGTACTGGGGGGTAAAGGTGAGTCGGCGCTCGGCGGCACCAACAAACTGGCAACTCGCCCCCGTAACGCCCGCAATGGCGAATATACCACTCGATGCGGGTTCGACCGTCAGCGTGAAGATACTTGACGCACTCAATCCTTTACCATCACCCGCCGTTACGGTTACCGAGTAAACGCCGGGTGCCGTTGGCGTACCGCTGATCACGTTTGTGGTCAACGACAAGGTTGCCGGCAGGCCCGTAGCGGTCAACGTAAGCGGGTCGCCGTCGGGGTCGGTGAAGGTGCTGGCCGGGATGCTAAAGCTGAACGAACTACCCAGCGTAGCCAACAGGCTCGGGATGGGCGTAACCAGGCTCGGGGACAGATTGGCCGGCACGCTCGTCGGCTGACACACAGACAGCCAGTTGTAGGCGTAGGTGGCACTGACGTCCGACTGGATGGCCTTCAGGTTGATGACCGGGTTATCCGTGTAGAGTAGCAGGCTGACGGGCTGCGCGGAAACGCTGGTCGTGGGCAGGATCTCGTTGACAACCTGGAAGGTGATGGGCTGGCCATTGACACCGCTGTACTGAGGGGTGAAAGTCAGCCGACGCTCAGTGGCATTAACAACCTGGCAGCTGGCATTGGCCACGCCCACGATGGCAAAACTGCCACCCGATACCTGACTGACCGTTAGCGTAAAGCTACCGGTCACGAAGAGTGAGCCAGGATCTGTCGCCTTGATGGTAACCGTATAAGGAGAGTCCGTTGTGCTAACTGGCGTCCCAGAAATGGTGGAGCCGTTCATTGACAAGCCAGCTGGTAAGCCCGAAGCCGAATAGGTTAGCAGATCGCCATCGGGGTCCGTAAACGTTCCGGCAGGAAGCGTATACGTAAAGGCCGAACCAACAGTTGCGCTCTGGCCGGTCAGCAGCCCATTATAGATTGGTTGCCGGTTAACCGCCTGAGCACGGGCATCAATCGTTACAGACGTCGATACCTGTTTGCCCGTCGGGTCTTTAGCGGTGAATAGTAAAACCGTTGTTCCTGTCAATGTGGGCGTCCAGGATAAGACTGTCGATACAGGGTTACCCGTTGCTGGCAGTGCGGGCGTCGTAGTAGCGCCACTGGGCACACCCGTCGCAGCAAGTGTAAGCGTTTCAGGATCGCTATCGATCGCCTTGACTGAAATAGAAACCGGCACTCCTACCGTAGCAATGATTGTCGATCCGTCGGCCGGAGTTGCATTGCTGGCATAAATAAACACCGGTGAATTTGGTACAGATCCCACGGTAAGCGATTGGGCAACCGACGTAGCGGCATCGTATGTAGCGTCACCAGCCTGCGATGCCGTGATGATTGTTGAGCCCGGTCCCACAATATGGATGTTGCCGCTGACAATCGTAGCGACTGCCGCGTTCGAGCTGGTATAGCTTACCGACAGACCTGAACTGGTTGTAGCACCCGGATTAAAGTCAGCATCGCCCACCGTCTTGGCGGGCAGCGCGTTGAAGGTGATCGTCTGCGACTGTGTCGAGGCTACCAGCGCGACGTCGTTACCTGTTCCGCCCAGATAGGTGATCCGAAAACGGAGCGCACCTACGGTTACAGCACTACCTTCAGCTAGTCCGGCAAAGGTTCCCGTCACAGCGTTACTCGACGTATTATCGATAATAACGTAGCTGGTTCCGGCGGGTAGGCTGGTTGCATTTCCGAGATCCGTGACAACCAGGTTCGCATTAGTGAGCGACACGCCATTGGCCACAATTTTGTCGGCGGTGCTGGCGCTACTGTTTAACTCCAACTGGTAGGTTGCGCCATCGGTCAGGCTCAAGGCCGACGTGGTCGTGAACGTACCTACCGAGTTACCGGGAGCGACCAGTCCATTTGTACCGATCGTTACCAGGCCACTGGTGCTACCCGTTCCAGCTAGTGTACCGCCGGTTACCGAAACAGGGCTGGTTAGTGAACCATTGACGACGAGTGTACCGCCATTAACCGTTGTTGCACCCTGGTATTCGTTGGTTCCATTTAGCACCAGCTTTCCATTATTTACGGTAACCGTCGAATAGTACGGAACATTACTGACCATCGTCGTTCCGTTTTTGACCGATCCCGTGATGGTCTGCGTACCAGTACCCGTTTTTTCCAGATTTACCCGTCCTTTATCGACTGCGGCAGTCGTTGGTCCTGCTCCAACAGTCCCTTCGAACGTTCCATCCTGATTATCAACACCCACAACTAGCGTCGGTATGCCGTTTACGATGTTTGTTCGCGATGCGATGTAGGCATCTGATGTGCCATCCAGCGCCCCAACCGTCTGTTTACTAGCGTACGAAGCCCCGTTGAAGAGGAGCAATGCCGTCGCGTCCGTACCCATCGTCAGCCGGATTGGGGGCAATATCACATTGTCTGCATCAGTGACGCTGCTAGCGATACTATTTGGATTATGTATCTCGATAGTACCCTGCGCCAGGCTCAGACTACCTTGCAAACCACTCCAGTCCATAGCACTCTGAATACGAAGACCGGCGAACGAGCCGCTGCTTCCGTAGATGGGTGTCGTAATTTTTAGTCCTTGCGTACCGGCAATTTTCAGCGGTATACGCGAATTGTTATTGGCGTTACCCATAAACAGCTTCCGGGCTCCGCTGTTAATCATCGTCAGTGAAGGCATTCCCGACAACGCCTGGAAGTTCAACGTACCGCCGTTCAGCCCGCTGGCCAAGGTCAATTCTCCCGATCCGTTGGCCGCATAGGTCAGGGTACCAACCGTAATGGTCCCATCCAGCTGAACACCACCCATATTGGCAAAGCTGCTACCGCCGAACGTAGCATTAGAACCAACGCCTGCCGGAATGATTGAGCCGCTCCAGTTAGCGGCAACCGGCCATTTTAAAAATCGGTTACCGGTTCCATTGGTGATTGACGTAGTAGCCACAATAGGTATACCGCCCGGCCGTAGCGCAAGCTGTATCGTCGATCCATTCGCGGTCACAACCGCATAGTTTGTATTAGCGGTAAATCCACCGGGAACGGTTCCCGTTAGCCGTACGTGATCGCCAACGGCAAACGTCTGACCCGGCCAGGTCAGATCGGCGCTGTTCGCCGTAGAGACGATGGCTGTTGCCAGGATACCCGCCGTATTCGACCAGGTGCCATCCGTGACGCCCGGTACCTGATTTACCGTAAAGACCTGGTAGACAACAGGTGCCAGATTGTACTGGCTATCCCCCATCTGTTGCGCAACGAGGGTTGCCGTTCCGGGCTTCGATACGTGGATGGTTCCATCCGCGTTGACCGAAGCAATGGCTGGGGTCAAACTGGAATAAACCACCGGCAGCCCCGAACTGGCCGTGGCACCCGGTGCAAAATCAGCCGAGCCAACCTCTTTGGTCGGAATTGCGGGAAAGCTGATTGTCTGATTGTTCGGTTTCACGGTTTCCTCCAGCGACGCGGTCAGCGTACCGAAGCCTAACTGATCGTATCCGCCACTATTGGGGCCAAAATTACCGCCACCACCTTCGGGCCGGACAAGCTGGGCAAAACGAGCCGAGTAAGGCGCGCTCAATCCTTTCCGGTTGGCGTAGTGGTTGTAAACCATCTCCCAAACTGGGCGAAGGTTACCCCGTTGGTCTTCTGAAACAATCGTCTGAACAACACCCGTGCAATTTCGATAGGTTGTAAAAGGCACCTCATAGCCCAGGTTATACTTGGCGATGTATTCGAATCCTTTCAGCAGTCGATTGTCGTCGTAACCATACAGATCATCGCCCTGATTCCAGGCCATTTCGGCAAAAGAGCCGGCCAAGGCTACACCTAATAACGTATGCCCCTGATCACGCCCGCTTTCCTGCCATTGGCCCAGCTCGCCATACAGGTAAGGAACAACGTTTTTGATCGATCCCGTCCCAGCGCCGTTCTTGAAATACTCAACGGCTTCGTTATAGATGTCGCGCCGGTCACAGAGCACGCCGATACTTAGTATGGAGGCCATATTGCATAGATCCCAGTTGGCGTAGTAATTGCTGATGCATGCTCCGTTATGATTGACCAGAAAATCGTGATTCATCGGGTACCAGACCGTCAGCATCCAGTTTTGAAATTTGGCAAAATCAACCGCTGTCCAACCACTGTAGGAGCGCATGATCTCAGCCGCATTGGCTAGTTGATACCCTTGAATACCCGCCAGCAGAAACCGGTCGGCCGTACCGCTAAGGGCTGTCGTTCCGGCAGCCCAGGCATTCAGAATGGCAATGGATTTGGCAGCGTAAGCGTCATCGCCCGAGATTTTCCATCGGAGTGCGGTTTGGTAAGCGGCAGCGGCATCCCGAAAGAGCGATGCGTAGTTTTCCGTATTTGTGCCATCGAAGCCCCGATAAACAGTGGCCGGAACCGGGTTGGTAAAGTTGCGGGTCAGCGATGAGTTTCCATTGGCGATTAATACGTCCCAGCCCGCTTTCCAGGGTTGAGCACCGGCGTCTACCTTGGCTTTCATCCGGTCGAAGTCGGCCTGTCTGTGCAGTAACCCCGGATGAATGAACGATTGTGCGTGAGCGAACTGTGCTACGGACAGTAGTAGTAAAATAAGCCAGGAAAGCTGTCTCAGGGCAATACTACCCCTACCCCAGTCAATGCAGGAGACATGTAGTTTCATAGTAGATTTAGGAAATGAGCTATTGGTTATTCAGGAAAAGGCCACCCGATTCAGCTACTAAATAGATTCGGGTGGCCTTGGCAGAGTAAAATAGATACGATGGGAATTATCGTTACCAGCCTGGATTCTGGATAAGCTGCGGATTCAGCTGAATCTGCTGTGACGGAATGGGCAGCAGGTAATTTTTTTCGCTAAAGCTGCGAACAGCGTCCAGAATGATGACTCCATCAGCATCTTTGGGTGTCGATGCTCCCTGCGGATACGTAGTTACGTACTCCGTGCCGGTCCATTTTACGCCCAGCAACGGTTTGCCCAGCAGTTCCACCGCGTTGTACCACCGCTTCAGGTCGTCAGTCCGGAAACCTTCCGCAAAAAACTCAATTGTACGTTCCCGGCGAATCTCCGTCCGCATATCTAGCCCATTCGCCTGCACAAACTGGTTGCTCAGCTTTGGCATTGTCTTATTAATCCGCAGGCGGGTCAGATTCAGCGACTTGTCGAGGTCGGCATCGCTGATGGTTCCGTTTCGCTCGAAAACAGCCTCGGCGTAGGTAAGTAATACCTCGGCATAGCGAATAACCGGGTAATCGTAGCTCTCTTCATAATCGAGTACCTGCCGCTCCGCCACCCATTTGAGCGCACCATATGTAAAATTTGCTCCGTAAACAGGCTTCAGGGCGTTAGCTAGGTCAGCCGGCCCACCTACCCAGTCAACCCGATAGTTGGCGTTTCCCTGCCAGTATGGTGCCCCCGGCAAGCCCATCGTATATCGCATCCGATTTTCGCGGTTCTGAAATTCGGAGTTCACTTTCGTATATCCCTGAAAGAGGGGGGACTTCTCGATAGGTAGGCCGTCTTTAGCCAGATACAAATTCGCCAACGTGCGGGTCGGACCACCAGGACCCGTGCGCGATATATTTACCCGAGTTTGGCGCAACGTCTGATCATAACGGTTCGCCAGAATGTATTCGTTGTTGGCCGACTTCTGAATGCTGGCTGGATTCGATTTCTGGTTTTCCAGAATAAACATATATTTCTGGGCCGAATCACCCAGGGCAGCTGGCGCAAACAGGCTATACTGAGCGCCGGTAATAACGGCTCCGCTGGAGGCAATGGCAATGTCCAGTAACGTGTTGGCACGCGCTCCATTATTGCGGAACTTCTGCCAGGTTCCTTCGTACAACGCTACACGAGATAAAAAGGCCCGCGCCGTCTCTTTGTTGATCCGACCCAGCTCGGCTGATGGTTGAGATGCTTTAGCCGGCAGGCCCGTAATAGCGTCGTTCAAATCCTGAATAATGAAATCCGCTACTTCGTCCCGAGTGTTGCGGGGTGCTTGTAACTCAGGCGAATCCAGTGCCAGTAGTTTATTAATGATGGGTACGCCACCGTAGAGTTGCAACAGCTCGAAGTACACATATGCCCGAAAAAATTTAGCTTCGCCTACGTACTTGGTAATATCAGCCGGAGTTTGGTAGGTAGCCGCCTTGTCCAGCAGGTAATTGATAATCCGAATACGCGTGTAATTATTGTTCCAGTTTCCATCGGTCGTGGGAACCGTGTTAGTGCCCCGGCTGAAGGCGTTTTGCCCACCAACGATGTCCGAACGACCATCAAAATGGGGGTTATCGAAAAGGACGTCATTGAAGGAACGCAAGTATGTGTAGTACTGATTGGCAGCCAGCATGAAATCATTGGGCGTCTTCCAGTAAGAAGCGTCTGAAAGCTGATCCAGTGGGTCCAGATCCAATACTTTGTTACAGCTGGATTGGGTCAGAGTTAGTGCACCAACTAGCGCCACTGTGTAAAGAAATCGTATCGGTTTCATTCGTGAAGTACTTGTTAGATTAGAATGTCAGGTTTACGCCGATCGTATGCAACCGGAAGAAAGGGTAGCGACTGGTAATGGCATCGCTGTTAGCCCGTCCTACGCTACGCGTTACTTCGGGGTCCCAACCGTCTTTGATTTTTGAGACTTCCCACAAATCATTACCTGAGTAGTAAATCCGTAACCGATCCACCCGAATCTTTTTCGTGATCATCTGTGGTAATGAGTAGCCAACGACCAAGTTCTTCAGGCGAACGTATGCTCCGTTTTGTACCGACCAGTCCGAAATCTGGTAATTATAGGTATTGTACGTTGTGCCGTTCTGACCAGCCGACAACACAGGGTACGTGGCCCCGGTGTTGGTCGGGGTCCAGGTGTCGCCTACCCAGAAGTCGGTCTGCCCCTGGAAGATCGAGCCGAAGGGGACGCGCCAGTTCCCTTCCCGGAAAATGGTACGCTGGCCCACACCCTGAAAAACAGCCTGAAAATCGAACCCTTTCCAGTCGGCCCCCAGGTTAAGGGCAAAGCTGTAACGCGGGTCGTCCCGACCCAGGTACTTCAAATCACCTGGCACGGTTAGTTTACCGTCCCCGTTCAGGTCGCTGAACATATTATCGCCCAGACGCACACCGGGTACGCGTACCGATCCGTCAGCATTAAAAGACCCGATGGGCATGTTGATGTTGTTGCCCGTAGCCAGAGGCCGATAAGCGGCCAGCTGTTCAGCGGTTTGGATTCGACCGGCGTATTCCAGACCAAAGTAGGAACCCAGCGAATAGCCTTCTACAGCCCCGTTGAAGCCCTGATTGATAATATTAGCCCCCCCGTAACTCAGTAACCGGTTCTGGTTATCGGTCAGGCTACCGCCGATACGGTAACCGAACTGACCAATCTGATCTTTCCAATTCAAGGCCATTTCCCAACCCCAAGTTTTCAGATGGCCAATATTACTCGCTGGCGCGGTTGCGCCTAACACAGCCGAGTAAGTCTGCCCCAGCAGCATGTTCCTGTTATGTTTAATAAAATAATCGAAACTTCCCGATAACTTGCGGTTCAGCACACTGAAATCGAGGCCTGCATTCGATGTTTCAACCTGTTCCCAGGTTCGATTCAAACTGACTAGACTGGACGTAGGAGAAACAATAACAACTGGACTTGCCCCAATGATCGGAAAGCCGGAATTGGTAGCTCCCCCCGTAGCAGCTACATTGAGAAGCTGCACGTAGTCATATAAACCGATACCGCTCTGGTTACCCACACTGCCCCACGATGCACGAAGTTTCAAATCGTTGAAGAATGTAAGATTCTGCATAAACGATTCCTGAGATAACCGCCAGCCGCCCGAGAAGCCGTAGAACAATTTCCAGCGATTAGCCGCGCTAAACTTGGACGAACCATCGTAGCGAGCTTGGGCTTCCAGCAGGTATTTCTGCTTATAGGCATAATTGAGCCGCCCAAAATAGGACCCAATCGCGTAGTGGTTCTGCGATTCGGAAACCGATTTAGTCGTATTATCACCGATACCCAGATTTAGGGAAGGTACGTTGTCATTGGCAATATTTGTCGTTCTGGCCCAGTACGTGTTGGCTTCATCACGCTCATAGTTGACACCCAGCGTAGCCGCTATGTCATGATCTTGACGGACGGTTTTCTGGTATTCTAAGTAGGCATTTAAGTTATAGTAGGCGTCTTTATAAAGCTGGCGCTGATAGGCGGAATTCGCCCGAGTCGGATTATCGGGAGCCTGGATCGTACCCAGATAGTTATACCAACTAATTGCTTTCGTTTGAATTTTGGTATCCTGCGACAGCCAGTTATAGCCCGCCGTTCCAATTAGACGCAGGTTATTGGTTAGGTTGTAGGTTAGCCGAAAGTTGGTGTAAACGCGGGTATTGTACTCCTTGTTATCACCACCCAGTTCAGCCTGCCAGTTCGGGCTGTACTGCGTACCCCAAGCATAGGGTTTACCATCGATAGTTGATACCGGAAAACCAGGTTGCTGGTACTGGCCCAGTACGTTTCCTAGTAAGGTGGGCTGGATAATATCGTTTTTTTCGAGCGACACATTGGATTCGAGTTTGAACCGATCCGAGAACTGGTAATCGTGCGTGAAGCGAAGGTTGTAACGATTGTTCGAGTTATTTCCCCACTGCAACAGGCTACCATCGCGTAGATATCCAGCGGATACCCGGTAGCCGGCTCGTTCGCTTCGGCCCGCTATACTCAGGTTATGTTGCGTAGAGGTAGCCGTTCCCCATAGCACATCAGTCCAGTTCCCGCCGAAAAAAGTTAGGTCTTTTACGTCACCAAAGCCCGGATTTAGTGGGTTGGACGAGGGGGCAACTGTCTGTCCATTATATGTCGTCAGATCAATGTAACCGCTGGCCGGTGGATTTAACATCAATTGACCCATTCTATACCACAAGTTTGTTGTCGGCGCTATACCATACCAGTCATTGGTAGTGGCGTCGACCAGACCCTGGCCAAAGGTTTTCGCATCGATCAAGTGGGGTTGCAGACCGATTACTTTCTGCGATACTGACCCATCATATTGGATAATTACTTTTCCCGCCTTAGCCCGTTTGGTTGTCACCAACACAACCCCCCCGGCAGCCCGCGCCCCATAGATAGCGGCAGCAGCATCTTTCAAAAACGACATGTTCTCGATATCGTTGGGATTAATCGAATTCAAAGCCGACTGATTACTAACGGGGACACCATCGATTACAATCAGTGGTTCAGTGCCATTGGTCGACGTAGCCCCCCGAATGGCAAAGTTCCAGTTGCCCCGGCCCGGCGCGGCAGATGTTCGGGTCACGATGACACCCGGCACCTGGCCCTGTAAGGCTGACAGTGGGTTATCAACGACCCCTCTATCCTGGAATACTTTATTGTCGACAGTCGCAATCGAGCCGGTCAAGGTGGCGCGCTTCTGCGTACCGTAACCAACCACAATGACCTCATCAAGACCGCGGGCCTCTCCTTTTAACTGCACATCCAGTGTGCTCTGCTTACCAACTGTAACTTCCTGCCGTTCGTAGCCGACAAACGAGAATACCAGTACAGAGTTATCGCCCGGCACCGAAATCGAATATTTCCCGGCAGCATCGGTTGTGGTACCACGTGTGGTGCCTTTGATAGCGACAGTAACACCGGGCAGCGGCTGGTTTTTTTCGTCCGTCACGATCCCGGAAAGCGTTTGGTCGGCAGACGCGGCTACCGTCGCTTTCTCCGGTACAATTGTCATAGTTTGACTGGTGCTGTTGTTCCGCAGAATAATTTGCGAACCAACCACTTCGTAACTAACCTGAAGCGGAGTCAGCAGCGAATTCAGAACAGCCGACAGCGGCTGGTTCTGAACCGATAGATTTACCTTCCGTTCCGAACGGATAACCTGTGGGCTGTAGACAAAGCGAACCGAGGCTAGTTTACCAATCTGCTTGATGGCCTGCTCAATGCGTTGATTGTCAATCGTAACGGAGATGGGGCGATTCAGTAACTCTTGGCCTTTACTGTCCAGAGCCAGCACCATACTGGAAAACCAGACCATCAGAAAGAGCTGATAGCAGGTTATTCGCATGACTTTGGAGAAAATCACCCATAGTTTTGTAGTGGTTCGCATGATTATAAATGAAATACTTGTTTAGGGTTGACACAAAGAGTCTCCTACCCATGCACTGACATGCCTGGATCGAGCTACTAGTACTGAAAAGAAAGAATGGAGCGTAATTTTCAGGGCGACGGCCTCGGGCAAATAGACAGCCTGCTATCGGCGTACGGTGTCAGGTCGAGTCATTGGTAGCTGCGTAGACATGGTTAGTGTATCGGGCTGAAGTACCCTCATCGACACCCTTTGCTGTGAATAACGATCTGGGCGTCCAGCACCTCGTACGTTGAATTGGTTGCCCGACAAATCAGATCAAGTTTCTCAAACAACGATTCCGGACCAAACTCTGCCGTCAGTTCACAACCGGTCAGCAGGTCGGCATCGTAGTTGATCATAATGCCGTAGGCGACTTCCAGTTTCTTAAAAACCGAAACGACCGGGGTGTGCTCGTAGATAAGTGTCTGCGGCTGACCCATCGGATTGACTACCGGTTCGGGTAAAGCGACCAACGAACGTTCCAATTGACGATCATGAGTCTGAAACGTTACCTGCTGATTAGGCGTCAGAATAAGGGCAGGTTCGTTACCACCCAGTTCCCCAAGTTTTCCGCTGGGCGGGGTCTTAAAAACCGATACCTTTCCCGTCCGAACTATGACCTTCGCTTCTTTGTCGTCAGGATAGGCACGGACGGTAAAGCTGGTGCCCAGAACCTGGGTGGTCAATTGATTAGTGAACACCATAAACGGCTGTTTGGGACGGCGGACTACATCAAAGAAGGCTTCACCAATCAGAAAAACTTCGCGTTTGGAAGCCGTGAACGTACGCGGAAAGCTAACGCGACTTCCCTTATAAAGTGTAACCTTACTCCCGTCAGGCAGACGAACCAACTGACTGGCATTAGTCGTATTGTGTATTTCCTGTAATGTGCCGGCGTGCTGCTCAACCGTATGCTGATAAATGGCAAGGGGCGTATTGGGGGTTTGCCAGTAAAAAAAGGCCAGTACGCCTAGCCCAATCAAGGTAATGGCCGCTGCAATCCGCGCCCAGTTCATAAAACGGGTTGGTGTCTGTTGCGGATACAAAGGTTGTAATTCGTCCAGATCCTGCACTTTCTGCCGATTCATTTGAATACGAGCAACCTCGTTGGTTAGCTCCTCATCCGACAGTTCCTCCTGCGCCTGCTGCATCTGACTCACAAACTGGCGGGCGGCCAGCACCAGATCCACTTTATCAGGATTTGCTTGAAGCCACTCATTCCAGAAGGTTTGATCGGCAGGCTCGTTTTTCAGAACCCATCGAAGGAACCGGTCGTCGAGTATAAATTCGTCAAAGGTGTAGGTTTTATAATCGGGCATATATGCAGTCGGCGATTTCCCTCTTCACAAGGAAGTAGACCCCTCCTCCCCCAACATACCCTGTTTTTGTAAATTTTTTTTGGATTTTTTTGGAGCAAATCTCGATTTCTATACACATCGCCAACGAATAAATCCCGGCTACTCCTTCTTTGTAAAGCGGGAGTAGCCGGGATTTATTCGTTGGAAGCTATTCTATCAAGCAAACAGACGAACAGGTAGAGCGGCGCGCAATTGCGTCATAGCCCGGTATAGAAAATTGGCAACGGTTTGTTTTTCAACAGCCATCACTTGGGCGATATCGTCGTTGTTCAGTCCTTCATAAAATTTAAGAAAGACTACTTCCTGCTGCCGCTTCGGCAACTGATCGACCGCCTGCCGGAGACTCTGCTCGGTCGACATCAGCATTTCATCAGCAATCCATTTGTGATCGACTGTTAACTCATCGGTGGCGACGGTTTCCCACTCCAGCATTTCGGCGGTGACGACTGGACGAGCTGCTTCACGGCGCATTCGACGGAATAAATTGTTGCGAAACGCCTTGATCAGGTAGATCGTTACATAAGGTGTTTCAACAATGGCGGCCCGCCGGTTCCAGAGTTCAAGAAACAGATCCTGGATGCAGTCCTTTATTAAGTCACGGTCTTTGGTAAACCGAGTCGCATAGTTAAACAACACTCTGTACCTAGCCTGAACTAATTGGTCGAAAGCCTTCTCATCATCCGCTTTGAATCGAATCCAAAGCTGGGCCATTCGTTGTTCATCTACAGGAACTGGCTGTGCACTCGTCATAGGTAGTAGGTCTGAAATAGTAATGAGTACTCGGGTACTTCTCACTCAATGTAGATTGCTCAGCGTTACATTACCGCTCTTGATGACCGCTGCTGGCTACATGGCTTTCACGGTAAAATTCAATTTAATTAGAGGCATTTTCGCGGGTTGGGTCCAGACGATCAGTATGCATTTTGTGCCTTAACTGAATATATTCTACTAAAATATAGCATAAATGCAAGATGTCAAGTAAAAACAAAGGATCATTCAGCTTAAAAACAGAAACAGGTTATGCAAACGTTTCCGGGAACGTTTGCATAATGTCATTATGCCTGAAAAATTGTTAAATTTTTTTAGGTAGATTGCTTCGTCAAGTGCTCCTTCGGTTATGGAGTCTGCAGCGTTTATTCTGCAAAAAATTATATTTCTAACTGCTGGCTAAAAATGAAACGTGTACCGGTTACCATTAAAGACATTGCGCGGCAATTAGGAATATCCATTTCTACTGTTTCACGGGCTTTACGTGATATGCCGGAAATTCATCCCGATACGCGTAAAGCTGTGATCCGATTGGCGGAAGAGCTGGATTATCAGCCAAATCAACTAGCTAAGAATTTAGTAAAAAGCCGCACGAAGACAATTGGAGTTATCTTCCCCAACCTCTCCTACCATTACTTCTCAGCTATGCTTAATAACTTGGAAGAAGCGGTTATGCAAGCGGGTTACAGCGTTTTAGTGGCTCAAACAAATGAGTCGTATGTGCGCGAAACTATTAGTATTCAGAACCTGCTACGCAGCCAAGTTGAGGGGCTTGTCCTTTCGCTTTCCCGAGATACAGCCGATTTTGAACATGTCGAACGGCTGGTTAGAAAGGGGGTACCAATTGTATTGGTCGACCGCACAGCTGATATAGCGTCGGTCTCCAAAGTTACGGTCGACAATCGGGCGGCGGCTTTCAAGGCGACGGAGCATTTAATTGGGCAGGGTTGCCAGCGAATTGGCTTTCTGGCAGGGCCGCCCCAGCTGTCGCTAAGCCAGGAACGGGTGGATGGATACTTAGCAGCCGCTGCTCAGTACAACGCCGTGGCGGGTAATCAATATATTCGTCATTGCGATTATACGAACGAAAACACGATTCTACAGACCCTGGCGCTGATGAGTTTACCGTATCCACCTGACGGCATTGTTGCCATAAGTGACCGGATTGCTTATCCAGCCCTGTATGCTATTCAACAAAAAGGCTTGTCTATTCCCAAAGACGTTGCGGTCGTTAGCTTCAATAATGAACCTGTTTCTGCGTACGTTTCGCCTACGTTGAGTAGTATCAACCAACCCATCACGGAAATGGCAACGGAAACGGTTCGTTTGCTATTACGTCAGATCGAAGCGCCGGAAGTACTGCCTTTCGAGACCAAAGTATTTGATACCCAGCTTATCATTCGTGAATCATCACTACGGAATCGACTTGATTATTGATGACCGCTACCTACTAGATCGGACAGTCGTGGCTTGCTCATAAATGTAGTGAACCCTTAGAAGACAAGTGTCAAGAGAATCTGTGAATTGCTGGCTATTAGCAAGCCGATGCTATACGTCTATGTACGAAGTAGCCAGTTGAAAGACTAGTTGAACTTCTGCTGACGAGCCTATCGATACTTTTTTGTGGTAACCCCATACGCCGCTGAACATTACGAAGGTCTGTTGCAACTTGGCTTTACGAAGTCATCTGAGCGCCTGTATTTTTGTACGTACAAAATCATTACGGGTCTACTTAATCTACAGATCGGAAGTTTTCACATCGACATCTTTAAGGTGCCCCGTACCAAGACCAGTGATCTGACCTATATGCTTGAGATCGTTGATTACTATCATCGATGAACTAGGAATAAAGAAGGGCTATTTTCCGGTTGCTTCGGCTGTCCGACTGGACGGCCGCGCCACGGTGGCCCCGTTTTGGACCCAAGGCCCTGATATATGTTCGCTACTTAATGGAACGTTTCGTACGAATGTGCCCCCCCATGCCTGAGCGGACCAACTAAAAACAATCTTTCATATTGCTGCGGTCGTACTGGGCGAAAAATCGCAAGAAATATCGCATAATCGTTTACCAGTTCTTTACTGGTCTTACGTGGCGGATTTAACCCTAAATGTGTTAGCTACCTCAATTTGGGGTGGTCGGGTTTGAGCGAACGGTCTCTTGTTAATTTTGAGAGATATGTTTAGATTCAAATTGAACCGGACAGTAGCACTGTGAGCTGGAGTGCTTCCGCACCGGATTATAATAGTTATCGATATAGTTGCCGATCTCGGTGCGAACATCAGCTAAACTCAAAAATACACCGGTTTCCAGCACTTATACTTTCAATACCCGGAGGTGCGATTGATACGGCCCTACTGGTGACCAACAACGTGGGTGCGCCCAACTTTCAATACCCGAAGGTCCGATTGATACTGACTCAAAGCCAGAAAAGCCACTCAGGGCGTTTTTCCGCCTTTCAATACCCGAAGGTCCGATTGATACGAGTCTGCTGGCCGTCCCGGCCGGTGCCCTGATTTTCTTTCAATACCCGAAGGTCCGATTGATACCGTTGGGCCGGTCGCCGTAGGCATCACTGGCGTCGCCTTTC
This sequence comes from Spirosoma oryzae, assembly GCF_003002825.1. Taxonomy (GTDB): domain Bacteria; phylum Bacteroidota; class Bacteroidia; order Cytophagales; family Spirosomataceae; genus Spirosoma; species Spirosoma oryzae. The sequence goes on from NZ_PVTE01000024.1 coordinate 89,856, forward strand.
AATACCCGAAGGTCCGATTGATACGCAAATAGGAGGCCTGGTTGCCGCCATCGAGGTAATACCTTTCAATACCCGAAGGTCCGATTGATACGGACAGTCGCTCTGGCGCATGGGTCTGGAAGGCAGCTTTCAATACCCGAAGGTCCGATTGATACGACGCCCATCGTGGACTTTCTGGCTAACGCCCGCACGCTTTCAATACCCGAAGGTCCGATTGATACACGTAGGCCTGGGCGGCTTCCTTGCGCCGGTTGGTGGCTTTCAATACCCGAAGGTCCGATTGATACTCCACACCGAAACGGACAGTCCCAGCATGAACTGCTTTCAATACCCGAAGGTCCGATTGATACCCGTGACCGACAGCTACTGGCAAAAGACACGTTGATAGCTTTCAATACCCGAAGGTCCGATTGATACATAATCCCCCCTAACCCGCCTAGCCCGGCTCAACAACCTTTCAATACCCGAAGGTCCGATTGATACAAGGGGGCGAGCGCGAAGAGTTGTGATAGTGTACCTTCTTTCAATACCCGAAGGTCCGATTGATACGGTCGCCTGCTGCTTCAGGGTGGGCGCGTAGTAGATCTTTCAATACCCGAAGGTCCGATTGATACGCCGCATGGGTTGCCCCTTATTCTTACGGTGCTCATCTTTCAATACCCGAAGGTCCGATTGATACATGGCCGGCAAGTTCGCCAAGATCGTCAGCATCATTCGCTTTCAATACCCGAAGGTCCGATTGATACCCACGAATCGACCCCGTGATGGTCCGCATATCAGTGAGCTTTCAATACCCGAAGGTCCGATTGATACCCATCGTAATGGCGTTTAACCCGTACGTTTGCCCACTTCCTTTCAATACCCGAAGGTCCGATTGATACTCGCGGCCGGGGCGTCACTGGTATCGATTCTCAACAACTTTCAATACCCGAAGGTCCGATTGATACTCACCACACCAACACGGCCCCCCTCAGCCGGGAACAGCTTTCAATACCCGAAGGTCCGATTGATACTCGGATCTGGAAAGTCGCTACCTGACTTACCCGTTCGCTTTCAATACCCGAAGGTCCGATTGATACCGTGGTCTTCGTCAGACGCATGGCCGCATAATCCTCCTTTCAATACCCGAAGGTCCGATTGATACCACGCGCAATTCGACAGGCGCTACCCGTGTCAATGCGTCTTTCAATACCCGAAGGTCCGATTGATACTTCGATATGAGTAGCGGCGCAACAATGCCTTGTCCAACTTTCAATACCCGAAGGTCCGATTAATACCATGGGAACGATTAGGTATAAAACCAAGAGTTTTACCTTTCAATACCCGAAGGTCCGATTGATACTCTGGCTGGCCTGCACCCGTACCCGCATACTCGTGTCTTTCAATACCCGAAGGTCCGATTGATACTAGATCCGTTCCAGTTGAAAGTGTATCAGCTCTACCTTTCAATACCCGAAGGTCCGATTGATACGGGCGTCACGCGCCAGAATAAGTAGTCAGCAAACGGGCTTTCAATACCCGAAGGTCCGATTGATACCCGGAAACGTAAATGACGGTAGGGGGGCGACAAATAGCTTTCAATACCCGAAGGTCCGATTGATACCTAGCCGCGATAACAAAATCAATTGGAAATGCCCCCTTTCAATACCCGAAGGTCCGATTGATACCCACCGGTACCGTTTCGGCACCTACACCGAAACGATCTCTTTCAATACCCGAAGGTCCGATTGATACATTGGAACCTGCCCCTCATCAGGCTCTGGGAACAGTGCTTTCAATACCCGAAGGTCCGATTGATACGCGACTTGTGCAGCGGCCCTACTGGCATTTTAGCGCCTTTCAATACCCGAAGGTCCGATTGATACATCCACCGCTCGTCAATGGTCAGCTGGTAGTTCACGCTTTCAATACCCGAAGGTCCGATTGATACGCAGGAGCAACGGTCAACAACGTCCGCTCGACAATTACCTTTCAATACCCGAAGGTCCGATTGATACGTTGTGGCGTCTGTAGGCTGTACCACAACAGGTGCTGCTTTCAATACCCGAAGGTCCGATTGATACCGAACCGCTTATGCACGAACGTCGTGGCATTGGTCTCGCTTTCAATACCCGAAGGTCCGATTGATACCCCCATCGTTACCAGTTGTGATGCGTAGGGCAACCTGCTTTCAATACCCGAAGGTCCGATTGATACTCAGTCAGGTCCTGACTCGTAGGCGAGTAGTTCAGCGCTTTCAATACCCGAAGGTCCGATTGATACCCAGCGGGCGACATACGACTTGCCAACAAGCGCGAACTTTCAATACCCGAAGGTCCGATTGATACTACGTAAGTATGGGGCCATGCCCGTTTATCGACTGCTTTCAATACCCGAAGGTCCGATTGATACCGCGAACTGACATGAGCCGATCAAACCCACCTACGCCTTTCAATACCCGAAGGTCCGATTGATACCTATAACCGACGCAATTCAGCAAGCCGAGCCTACTCCCTTTCAATACCCGAAGGTCCGATTGATACCATCGAACAGGATTTAAGTAGCTCACTGACCACTAGCTTTCAATACCCGAAGGTCCGATTGATACGTGACCATCGGAAAAAGCTACCTGGTACTGCTGGTCATCTTTCAATACCCGAAGGTCCGATTGATACTGGTGACGTTTCCTTCCAGGATGGCCGGTGTTTGAGGACTTTCAATACCCGAAGGTCCGATTGATACCCGACACCTTCCCGTCTTCGGCCTTCAGGTTGAACTCTTTCAATACCCGAAGGTCCGATTGATACGTACCAGTTGGATAGGTGCTCGACAATGAGCTGTTCTCCTTTCAATACCCGAAGGTCCGATTGATACGTTTCGGCCAGCAGGTGCCCGGTTTCGTAGCGTTGCAGCTTGCTTTCAATACCCGAAGGTCCGATTGATACCCGGCTACGTAAGCGAGTGGGGGAAGAGGTCAACCTTTCAATACCCGAAGGTCCGATTGATACGCCAATATGGGTGAACGTGACACCTTCAGATGGAACAGCTTTCAATACCCGAAGGTCCGATTGATACAACAGGCTATCGAAGAAGCTTGGTACGCGACGCTATTTACTTTCAATACCCGAAGGTCCGATTGATACTGCCCCGGATCGCCGTCGGATACCCAGACAAACCACTTTCAATACCCGAAGGTCCGATTGATACCCTCCAATCGACCAGCCCCTACGTGCCAGTTACCAGCTTTCAATACCCGAAGGTCCGATTGATACGCGAACTCGGGGGATATGCTCGACTGCATGTCGGTCATCTTTCAATACCCGAAGGTCCGATTGATACCCAATCACCGATGCCATGCCTATGGTCGCCGTTTCTGCTTTCAATACCCGAAGGTCCGATTGATACTGGTTCTTTCGTCGTTGTCCATACTTTTCATTCCACCTTTCAATACCCGAAGGTCCGATTGATACCAAGGTACAAAAAAGCTGTTTTAAACGCGTAACGACCGCTTTTAAGACACAAAACAAAGGCCAAAAGTCGTCAGCCTACCGTACTGCTAAAAGGCCGGGGGGCTGACGACTTCGACAAAACGGTGAATATGCAGCGGAATCAACCTTTTCAGCAGA
>NZ_PVTE01000025.1 GCF_003002825.1 Spirosoma oryzae
ACCGTCACGCTGACGGGGCCTAACAACACCACCCTGTGTACGACCACAGCCAGCGCGTCAGGTACTTACTCGTGCAACGTGACCTTGCCGGCTGGCCCTGCCAGCATCACGGCGGTCGCCAGCAACGCGGGCGGTACGTCTGTACCAGCCGTGAGCAGCTTTACGGTCGTTGGCCCGGCCAGCCTGACGGTGGCCCAGCCCCAGCCGGGTCCGACCACGCAGCCCATCTCGGGCACGGCCACGCCGGGCAGCACGGTGACCATCACCGACCCCAACAATGCGACCCTGTGCACGACCACGGCCAGCGCATCGGGCACCTTCTCGTGCAATGTGACGGTGAGTCCGGGGGTAACACCGGTGACGGTAACGGCCTGCACCAGTGGCGGTTGTGCCACCCAGTCGGTGAGCGTGACGGCGGTCAGTCCACCGACGGTGGGTATCACCAGCCCGGCCAACAACGGCACGGCCACGACCAGTCCGACTGTCTCGGGCACGGCTACGCCCAACAGCACCGTCACGCTGACGGGGCCTAACAACACCACCCTGTGTACGACCACAGCCAGCGCGTCGGGTACTTACTCGTGCAACGTGACCTTGCCGGCTGGCCCTGCCAGCATCACGGCGGTCGCCAGCAACGCGGGCGGTACGTCTGTACCAGCCGTGAGCAGCTTTACGGTCGTTGGGCCGGCCAGCCTGACGGTGGCCCAGCCCCAGCCGGGTCCGACCACGCAGCCCATCTCGGGCACGGCCACGCCGGGCAGCACGGTGACCATCACCGACCCCAACAACGCCACCCTGTGTACGACCACGGCCAGCGCATCGGGCACCTTCTCGTGCAATGTGACGGTAAGCCCAGGCGTAACACCGGTGACGGTGACGGCCTGCACCAGCGGAGGCTGCGCCACCCAGTCGGTGAGCGTGACGGCGGTTAGTCCGCCGACGGTGGGCATCACCAGTCCGGCTAACAACGGCACGGCCACGACCTCGCCCACGGTATCGGGTACAGCCACGCCGGGTAGCGTGGTCACGCTGACAGGGCCTAACAACACGGTTCTGTGCTCAACGATGGCTACGGCGGCTGGTAACTACAACTGTTCGCTAACATTCTCGCCTGGTCCGAACAGCGTCACGGCTGTGGCTTGTAACGCGGGTGGCTGCTCGTCACCAGCAGTAACCAGCTTCACGGTAACGGGTTCAGTGCAACTGGCGGTACGCGTATTCCTTCAGGGGGCGCTGATCAACAGTACGACTACAGGCCGCATGCGGGATGATCTGCGATCGAAAGGGTTGATTCCAACCATCGAGCCGTATAGTGCTATGAACTATACGCACATCGGTGGCGGGGGCGAATCGATCACCAGCCCATCGGTATTGTCCGTAACGGGAGCCAATGCCATTGTCGATTGGGTCGTTGTCGAGCTTCGCGATGCGAACACTCCGTCGACGGTCATTGCGACCCGGTCTGCCCTGGTGCAGTCAGACGGAGACGTCGTGGCTACGGATGGTGTGTCGCCGGTTACGTTTGGTAGTGGTGTCGTATCTGGCCCTTCGTATTACGTGGCTGTGCGCCATCGTAACCACCTGGGCGCAATGACGGCCTCCGCGCTATCGACCAGTGCTAATTCAACGATTGTCGTTGACTTCACCAGTACGTCGACGCCCGTCTACCAGTATCCGGTCGGTAACCCGCTTCGTACGTCGGCACCAATGGCAATGCAGAGCGGTGTACCTGCGCTATGGGCCGGTAATACATCAGGTGATAGCCGAGTGATTATGCAAGGACCTGGTAACGATCCCGATCCAATTTTCTTCGATGTGATAAATGATCCGAACAACACCAGTGGATTCAGCAACTACGTGCGTAACAACGTGTATTCGCTGAGTGACGTTGACCTGAATGGTCGGGTGATTTTCCAGGGCCCCAACAACGAAGTCGATATTATCTTCTTCGAGGTGATGAGCCATCCGGATAATCAGGCGAACCAGTACGTCAACTTCATTATCCGCCAGCAACTTCCCTAGTCGGGGTGGCTCTCCGGCGATCCCGGAGAGCCACTACTAATCTTGTATTCACATCGCTCCCATGAAATATACTTATTTGTCTCATTTTGGCCGGATACTGCTTTGGATACTGCTGTGTCCATTGGCAGTGTCTGCTGCCACACCGGTCAGGTTTAAGATCGACCGGGACGCGACGGGCACGTACCGGGTCTATATGAACTCGACGACAGCCTACACGGGGAATCCGGCTCGGGTTGCGTCAGCGCAGGTTACGATTCAGGTACCTACCGGAAGTTTCACTGCTATTCCGCAGGGAACGGGTACGCCGACCATTACGGGAAACAATGGCATGGGATGGACAGCGTCGACCCGGGTGAACGCACCGTCTGAAAACCCTGGCGCTGACTATATTTCCTTTGGGTTTAGCCAGAGCGCTACGCCTACGCTGTTTAACATACCCGCCAATACGGATGTCCTGCTCTTCTCCTTTTCTGATAATGGCATCTGTCCGGGCGTAATCAAACTTTGGTCGCCGAGGGACCCTTTTCAGGGTTTCTCGACCACAACGAATCCTGGTAATCAGATCACGATCCTGGGGAACGGGGGGGACGCCTACGGTGGTAATCTGATTGATGCAACCAGTTGCGGTAGCCCCGATTTGATTAGCAGCGTGGGTCCCGTACCAGCACTGACAGCGGGTCAGACCTCAAGTCTGCCGGTGAGTTTGAGCAACGTAGGCACAGCTGCGGCACCTGGTCCAATTGGCTTTGCCACGACGCTGCCTACGGGGGTGAGTGCGCCCGCTACCTTCACCAGCAATGGCTTCGGTTGTACGACCACGGGTCAGAGCGTCAGTTGTAGCAGCCCCAGTTCACTGCCAGCTGGCGGCAACACTGCGTTTGCCATTCCCATCACGCCAGCCGCGTCGACGGTAGGCACCACGCCTGTTTTCTCGGGTACGGCCACGGGTACGTCGCCCGAGAGCAACACGGCTAACAACGCAGCTACACCGGTTGCTGCAAGTGCCCCCGTTCAGGCGGCCGGAGCCGGTTGTACAGCCCTGGATTGTAATACCGGTGTCCGTTACGGTCTGAAACTGGCGGCTGATGGGATCACCTATACGGTCTACATGAAGTCGGCTACGGCATATAGCGGTAGTCAGGCCCGTATCGCTACGGCGCAGGTGACAGTCAACTTCCCTGCTAGCACGCAGATCACCAACCTGCAAAACTTACAGACTGGTATGAGCTGGGTGATGAACGCACAGGTTAACACGCCGACGGAAGCCCCCAGTCGGGAATACATGTCCTTTGGCTACAGTCAAAGCGCCAGTCCCAGCCTATTCACGATTGCGTCGAACGCGGAGATACCGTTGTTTAGCTTCCAGCGGGTTGGTGCTTGTTCCGGCGACGTCCAGTTATGGAATACAACCGATCCATTCCAGGGACAATCAACGTCGACGAACCCCGGTAACCAGATGACTATCCTGGGCAATGGGGTAAGTAACGCGTGGATGTGTAACTACACATGCCCGGTTGTATGTCCGGCCCCCGTGCTCAGTCTGGTGAAGCAGGCTCCAGCCAGCATTACCCAGAATACACCGTTTGATTACAACTTTACCGTAACCAACAGCGGTAATCTGGCTACCAGTGGTGCCATTACGGTGACAGACGTACTGCCTGCCGGTTTGCAATTCGTATCAGGTAGCGGGAACGGCTGGACCTGTTCGGCATTGGGACAGACCGTTAGTTGTACGACGTCGAATCCAATTGCCATCAGTGCCAGCAGCAGTTTTATCATGACGGTGAATCCCACGCAGCTGGGCACTATCTCGAACAATGCTACGGTAACGGGCGGAGGCTCTACGACGGTTACGCCGTCGCAGCCCTGCGCTATTTGTCCACCCGGTTCGACCACATCGACCGTTGGTGCGCAGCCTTCGGATCTGTCGATTTCAATTACTCAGCCCGGTGCGCTGGTCGCTGGACAGGCGAACGCGCTAACGATTCCGTTGACAAATCTGGGACCAGGTGTCGCATCGGGTCCACAAACGATTACGCTGACAATGCCAGCGGGCGTAAGTGCTCCGGCGACATTCACGTCGGCAGGCGGTTGGGGTTGTTCGACGGCTGGTCAACAGGTCGTGTGTAGCAATCCGGCCAGCCTGAGTGCTAACCAAACCCTGCCGCTGGTGGTGCCTGTTATACCGTCTAGTACGCTCATCGGTAATACGCTGGTGTTCAGTGTGACGGCCGCAGCATCCAGCACGGAAACCAATCTGGCCAACAACACCACGACGATCACTACGTCGGCACCCGTGGTTGGCAGCGATCTGGCGATAGCGTTTGGTCAGTTGCCTACGCTGATTCCCGGTCAGGCGGGTTATCTGCCGATTACAATCACCAATGTAGGACAGGCCACCGCGCCCACTACCCTGACGGTAGCGGTAACCTTGCCTGCTGGCTTTTCGCTCAGTGCTGGCTCGTTGCCAGCGGGTTGGTCGTTACTCAGCAGCACGGCTGGCGCGAACGGCACTACTGTCGTTTCGTTGCAGTATACAGGCAGCACAGGATTGACCTCTGGCAGCAGTTTGTCCGCCAACCTGCCGGTAACGATTGCCGCCGGTACGTCGGGTACGGCTAATTTTGTAGCTACACTGACGCCAGTTGCATCGGAAAGCAACACGGCTAATAATACGGCCACGACGTCGGCTACGTTGGGATCGCCTGATTTGCAGGTTACCCTCAGTGGCCCCGTACCCGCACTGGTTGTTGGGCAGCCTTCTACCGTGACTGTAACCGTTCAAAACGTAGGGAATGCCGTCGCCAATGGGCCGATAACGGTTAAAACCAATATTCCGGCCGGGTATTCGATCAATCAGTCGACAATTCCGGCCGGTTGGTCTGTCCAGTCAGCGACTACAAACAGTGATGGTAGTACCACACTTGCGCTGGTTAGCAATGCAGCTAGCCTGACACCGACGCAAAGCGTTAGCTTCGAACTGGGAATTACACCCGGTACCAGCGTAGCAAACGTCACCGGAACGCTGTCGACAACGGCTGTTTCTGTCAATGGTGAAACCAATCTGCCCAACAACGTAGCCAGTGTTACGGTGACACCGATTGCTCCGCGTATCGTCACGAACCTGACGCTGCCTGCGCAGTTTACGGCGGGTCAGCCTACCAGCGCAACCATCGCGTTTAGTAACGCAGGTACGGCGGGCTACACGGGTCCGGTAACGGCGCAGATGACAATACCCAGTGGTGTCACGGCTGGAGCGCTGCCAACGGGCTGGTCGTACGCCGGACAGGTTGTGAACAGTAACGGGACAACGACCTATACGATTACCAATCCAAACGTCAGTCTACCGATCGGGGGTAGTACAACTGTCCTGGTACCGTTGACCGCGCCAACTAGTCTGGTGGGTCAGCAGCTTCCTGTAACGGTAGTGACGGCACCGAATCCGTCGATGCCATCCAATACGACGAGTACGACGCAGAGTAGTCCGGTAGTCGCGCAGCCGGCACCAAACGTGATTGTATCCATCGGTGTACCGAATCCAGGGCTGTCGGTCGGGCAGGTGTCGACCATACCCATTAGCTTCACGAACATTGGTAGTGGTAACGCCAATGGACCCATCAGCACGACAATTAGCTTGCCTGCCGGCGTATCCGTACTGGCTGGACAACTGCCTGCCGGCTGGGTCATCAGTGGTACCATGCCAGGACCGAACGGTAGTACGATCTACACGTTGACGAATCCGACAACGTCAATTCCGGCCAGTGGTGGGCAACTGCTACTTAACCTGCCGGTAACGGTTAGTCAGGCAGCGGCTGGCTCGAACAATCCGACGACTGCCACTATTCAGCCGACTGGCCAAACTACGCCAGGTACGACGACGACCAATGTGGTGGTAACGGCACCGAACGTAATACTCACGGTAGGGCCGCCGACGCCGTCGCTCGTTGTCGGGCAGACATCTGTGATCCCGGTCACAATTCAGAACACCGGGAACGGATCGGCTTACGGTCCGCTGACGGCGCAGGTGACACTACCCGCCGGAGTTACGTTTAATCAGTCGCAACTCAATTTGCCAGCCGGCTGGACGCTGGTTAGCAATACGCCTGGTCCAAACGGAACGACCAACCTGGTCTTCAGCAATCAGAATTCAACTGGGTTTGCGCCTGGTAGTTCGACGGCGCTGAATATTCCGGTTACACCGACCGGACCGACCGCCGGAACGACGGTTCCATTCAGCGGCACGATCGCACCCGTTCAGGGACAGACGACTGGTTCCAGCCAAACCAGCTACGGAACCGTACAACAAGCTCCGGCAGCTGACCTGACAATTAGTGGTGGACAGCCCCAGCCGAATCTGGTCGTTGGTCAAACATCGACGTTGCCCATCACTATTCAGAACGTAGGTAATGCAGCGTCGACGGCTCCGCTCTCCTTCTCGATGAGTTTGCCAGCGGGGGCAACGATCAACACGGCGCAGTTGCCGGTAGGTTGGAGTATCCAGTCGCAGTCGACGCAGTTGAATGGGTCAACGGTCGTGACGCTGGTCAATACAAGCCAGAGTCTGGCGGCTGGTCAAAGTACAACGGTAAATGTGCCTGTAACGCCTGCTGCCAACCTGACCGGTGCTACCCTGACCATCGGGCTGTATGTAAACCCAACCACGGGTGAAACGAATCTGAGCAACAACGCGGCTACCGTAACGACCACTGTACCCGTACAGGTGGCCCCCGCACCGGACCTGGCTGTAACGGTTCCGAATCAGTCATTTACGCTGATAGCCGGGCAAGTGTCTTCGGTCGCGTTCAACGTAGCGAATATTGGGAATGCAACGGCAACTGGTCCGCTTACGCTTCAGTTCACGATGCCGATCGGGTTCAGCACGCAGCCTGCGACGTTCTCGACGGGGGGCTGGGGTTGTTCAACCACGGGCAATGTGGTGTCCTGTACAAACACGACCGGTCTGGCAGTGGGCGCGTCGACGGCGCTGTCGATTCCTGTCCTACCAACGGGTACGACTGCCGGGATGACCAATCCTTCATTCGCCATCAACGTGACTCCGGCAACGGGCGAAACGGTACTGCCTAACAACGTCGGTGCGATCAACTACCAGGGTACGGTGCAGGGTGCCGATCTGGCAATTGGCTTCCCTAATCAGTCGTTTACGCTGACAGCTGGTCAGACGGCCAACGTGCTTGTGCAGGTGACCAATACCAGCCTGCTGGCACCGGCAACCGGTCCGCTTTCAGCAACGTTTACCATGCCGGTGAACTTCTCGATAGCCGCCAGTACGTTTATGACGAATGGCTGGACCTGCTCGCTGAGTGGTACTACGGTGGGCTGTACAACGCCTAATGGGTTAGCGCCGGGGGCGTCTACGACGCTGACAATGCCGGTGGTACCGCTGGCTGCTGCCGCCGGATCATCGAATCTGATCTTCGGCGCTGCTGTTGCGCCTGTGGCGGGTGAAACCAACCTGGCTAACAACGTCGCCAATCTAACGTATGCTGGTAGTGTATTGCCAGGTGGTGTTGTACTGGCTGTCAAAGCACTGTTGCAGGGAGCCTACGAATTGTCTACGGGCTTGATGCAGGATAAACTGCGTCAACAGAGTCTCGTTCCCTTAACGCAACCGTATGGTACGGTTGCTGGCGGTAATGCTGTCTATACCTTTATCGGTAGTGGCTTGGAGACGACGACGGCCAGTGTGTTGGCCATAACTGGTGCCAACGCCATTGTGGATTGGGTAATGGTTGAACTACGCAGCGCAACCAATTCGCAAACGGTGGTAGCGACGAAGCCCGCGCTGATTCAGCGGGATGGCGACGTCGTCAGCTCGACGGATGGTGTATCGCCCGTTCAATTCGCTAACCTGACCAGCGGCTCGTACTACGTAACAGTTCGCCATCGGAATCACCTGGGTGCTATGTCGGCACAGGCAATTACGCTGACCCCTAACCCGACCACCGTGGATATGACGAACATCGCCAACGTCTACAAAAAGCCTGGCTACGGTAATTACCCAGAGTATGTTCAGAATGGCAAGGCCATGTTGTGGGCAGGTAATACCGATGGCGATGCACAGGTGATCTTCCAGGGGCCGAACACGGATGTCGATCCGATCTTCTACCGTGTCATGAGTGCGACCGGGAATACGGGCTACATCGCCAACTATATCACGACCGGCTACGACGTAACGGACGTGAACATGGACGGTACGACGATTTTCCAGGGGCCTAACAACGAAGTTGACGTAATCTTCTTCAACGTTGTGGGGCATCCGGAAAATACCGGCCTGCTGGCTAACTACATTATTCAGCAACAATTGCCGTAGCGCTATGGGGGTTGGTTATCGGCCGATGACCAACCCCCATTCCTAACCAACCAAAATAAACTAGATCATCATGAAAAAGGTATTTCTCGGACGGCTCGTACTCGGGCTTGCAATAGCCAATACGTATTTCACAGCCCAGGCGCAGGTAAAGTTCAAACTAACCCGTGCCGATGAGGAAACATACATTGTCAGTATGGTTCCTCAGCAGACCGTTGCCGACCGTGGGTCAATCACGGGTACCATGCAGGTCAGCATGAAAATTAGAGCCGCTGAGGGCTTTGAACTGGGTGCTATCACGTCTCTTCAACCAGATGTAGCCTGGGATAAAGGAACATTGATAAAAAGCCCGGATGGTGCTCGGGACTACGATTATTTGTCTGTGGCACTACAGACGATGGCAACCCGGGGGCTTGCTTATGAGAAAGGAAAAGAAGTGCCCCTGTTCTCGTTCCGCAACGTTGGGCAACCCATATCGTCCATTCAGTTGCTTGACAACAGTACGGACCCGCTGCTCAAAGCGGCAACGAACCGCTTCAACGTACAAAATCACATCAGCGTGTTGGGGTACGGTCAGAAAAATGCCTACGTCGGCAATCTGGCCGATGAAAACCCCGGTAGTCAGAAAGTAGGGCTGCGGCAGATTTACCCGAACCCGGCAAAGGATCGTGCTACGGTTACCTGGGTCAATTATCTCGATGGCTTCGAGGGGCAGGTTACACTATTGATTGCCGATGCCACCGGGAAAGTAGTAAGTCAGGAAACAGCGTACATGCGGAGTGGTTCCAGCGCGAAGGAGATTACTGTCGAACAGCTTCCTGTAGGGCACTATATGGTCTACCTGGAGCGGGGCGGAGTTCGGCTGGGCGTAGGCCAGAAAATGCTGATAGCCCGGTAAGTGCTATATGATCCGGCAAGCTAACGCACAAATTCTACGATAACTACGGGGCTATTATGAAGAAATTAGGGATGCTTTTGTGGGTATTGCTGCTCGTTTCGATAAGCAGCAGATCTGCACTCGCGCAGGTAAAATATCGTGTCGGTCTGGACGCTGACAAACAGACGTACCGGGTTTATATGACATCTACGGACTCGTATACGGGGAATGCAGGGCGGATTAGTACGGCTCAGGTTACGCTACTGGCCCCACACAGGACAGGCAACGCGCAGTTCACGATTACGAACCTACAGGGTAAGGTCGTTGGGAACCAGTCGATGATCTGGAGCCAGAATGCCCGTGTCAACGCGCCGACCGAGAACCCCAGCGTCGATTATATATCATTCGGGTTCAGCGGTAGTGCCAGCCCCGTTTTGTTCGATATCCTCGCTAACCAGGAAATCGAGCTGTTCTCGTTCAAGAACACAGGGGGATGTTTAGGAACGGTAACCCTGTTTGAGAACCAGACCGATCCGTTCCGCACACCTAATTCGCAGAATACGAACCCAGGTAATCAAATGACCATTCTGGGCCGTGGCCCTGGTAATGCCTACACCGGTAACTACGGGGCAGGGGCTACCTGTACCGTCGACGTTCCGGACTTGACGGCCAGCATAACAGGCCCGTCAACACTGACCGCCGGCACGTCTGGGAATTATACGATCCAGGTAACGAATGTAGGCACGGCAAGCACGAGCGGTATCAGTACGGTAACGACCAATCTGCCCAATGGTCTGGCGTACGCCGGTGCGTCGGGAGCGGGCTGGGGTTGTAGCGTTGGTACACCGTCGGGCGGAACAACCCCCGTTAGCTGCACCACGACGGCTGTTCTGTCGGCGTCTGCCAGCAGTAGCGTGAATCTGTCACTGACGACTTCACTGACGACAGCGCAGACACTGACTATCGCAGGCGCGGTCAACGGTGGTAACGAAAGTAATACGAGTAACAATGCCTTCAGCCAGACGGTGTCTGTTCAGGCTACTCCGCCAGCGGGTACTGCTGACGTAACGGCAACCATTGCCGGTCCTGCAACGCTTGCTCCGGCAGCACCCGGTACGCTGACGCTGACGGTTAGTAACATAGGGAACAGTCTATACAGCGGGACAACGACGACTCAGACACTAGTGCCTGCGGGGCTTACCTACACGGGGGCTACGGGAACGGGCTGGACATGCGGAGGGGTGAGTCAGACGGGCGGTACTATGGTTACCTGTACGTCGGTGCAGCCAATCCCAGCCGGTAGTTCGTTGCCACCAATTTACATAGCTGTTTCGGGCGGTACCAGTCAGACCACTACAGTTCAGGTGCCTGTAAGCGGAACCGTGACGGGCGGTCCTAACGACAACGCGGCTAATAATACGTATGGACTCTCCATCAGTGTATCGGGTACGCCGACAGTGGGTATCATCACACCTGCCAACAATGGTACGGCGACGACTACACTAACCGTGTCGGGCACGGCTACGCCGGGTAGCCAGGTAACCATCACGGGACCAGGTAACAATATATTGTGCACCACCGTAGCCAGTGCATCCGGTAGCTATAGCTGTGTGGTAACGGTGTCGTCGGGACCTAATACTATTACGGCAATTGCCTGCAATGGGGGCGTTTGTTCGTCACCGGTAACAAGCAGCTTTACCGCCATTACACCGGTCGGTCCGCCCAGTCTGACGGTGGCTCAGCCCCAGCCAGGTTCCACTGTCCAGCCGATCTCGGGTACGGCTACGCCGGGTAGCGCAGTCGTTATCACCGGTCCGGGTAACATGACTTTGTGTGCCACTACGGCCAGTACATCGGGTACCTTCACGTGTTCCATTACAGTAAACCCCGGCGTAACGTCGGTAACGGTAACGGCCTGTAATGCGGGTGGCTGTGCCACGCAGCCGGTGAACGTGACGGCAGTCGGTACGCCGACAGTAGCTATCATCACACCCGCTAACAACGGTACGGCGACGACTACGCCAACCGTGTCGGGCACGGCCACGCCAGGGAGCCAGGTGACTATCACGGGACCAGGTAACAACATATTATGCACCACCGCAGCCAACGCATCAGGTAACTACAGTTGCATGGTAACGCTTTCACCAGGCCCTGTCAGTATCACGGCGGTCGCCAGCAACGCGGGGGGGACGTCTACGCCAGCGGTGAGCAGCTTTACCGTCGTTGGCCCTGCCAGTCTGACGGTGGCCCAGCCTCAGCCGGGTCCGACCACGCAGCCCATCTCGGGCACGGCCACCCCGGGCAGCACGGTGACCATCACCGGTCCGGGTAACGCCACCCTGTGCACGACCACGGCCAGCGCATCGGGCACCTTCTCGTGCAATGTGACGGTAAGCCCAGGCGTAACACCGGTGACGGTGACGGCCTGCACCAGTGGCGGTTGCGCCACCCAGTCGGTGAGCGTGACGGCGGTCAGTCCACCGACGGTTGGCATCAGCAGTCCGGCTAACAACGGTACGGCCACGACCAGCCCGACGGTCTCGGGCACGGCCACGCCCAACAGCACCGTCACGCTGACGGGGCCTAACAACACCACCCTGTGTACAACCACAGCCAGCGCGTCGGGGGCTTACTCGTGTAACGTGACCTTGCCGGCTGGCCCTGCCAGCATCACGGCGGTCGCCAGCAACGCGGGGGGGACGTCTACCCCGGCCGTGAGCAGCTTCACCGTCGTTGGGCCGGCCAGCCTGACGGTGGCCCAGCCCCAGCCGGGTCCGACCACGCAGCCCATCTCGGGCACGGCCACGCCGGGCAGCACGGTGACCATCACCGGTCCGGGTAACGCCACCCTGTGCACGACCACGGCCAGTACATCGGGTACCTTCTCGTGCAACGTGACGGTAAGTCCGGGGGTAACGCCGGTCACGGTGACGGCCTGCACCAGCGGAGGCTGCGCCACCCAGCCGGTGAACGTGACGGCAATCGCTACGGTACCGACTAGCGGAACGGCTGACCTCTCAACGACAATCAGTCTGTCTACCAAAGCGCCCAACCAGTTCGACGCGCTAACGGCAACTATCGTGGTAACTAACAGCGGCCCCAACTCGGCAACCGGTGTTGTCGACAGGATTACCTTACCCACCGGGCAACCCCTTACGTCACTATCGACCTTGGCTGGTACGTTCAATCAGACAACGGGCTTGTGGAACATCGGCACGCTTGCCGCTGGTCAGAGCGTGACGCTGACGATCGGTCTGTCGGCGGCTACGGGTGGCGTGTCCACGATACAGTCGGAAATTGTCGCATCCGGTCAGTATGACCCGGACTCGACGCCCAACAATCAGCAGTATGGCGAAGACGATCTGGCGGTGGCCTGCTTTTCGGTTCCTGTCGATCTATGCCAGGGCGAAACGTTTACCTTCTCCATTAGCGGCTCGTTTACATCGATCCAGTGGTACAGAAACGGGCAGCCAATCGCTCAGGCAACGACGACTAGTCTGGTAATCAATCAGGAAGGGACGTATACGGTCAGTACAAACGTGAACTGTCCAAGCGGTGGCTGCTGCCCACTGATCGTTCGGCTGCGACCTGCCGGTAGCTGCTGCCAGCCCGCCCGTTGTGTACCAATCGTTATCACCAAGCGAACCCGTTGAGTGGTATGGCCGGTTTGGGTGGACTACACGTCTGCAGGCACCTCGTCAGCGCGACTACCAGGTGGGGCCGGCTGGGCCTCACGCTGGTGTTCGTGCTGGCCGGGTTGCTGGCCAAGGCACAGGTAAGTTTGCGACTGGCGCTGGACGCAGATGGGCAAACCTACAACGTGTATATGCGCTCGGCGGTCAGCTACTCCGGTCGGTCAGCGTTGATGAGTACGGCGCAGGTAACGCTGGTCGTTCCTCACGGGTTAGGTGCGGAGCGGTTTGGTGTGGCCGATCTGACATCACCGATTCCGGGTATGATCTGGCGTCAGGGAGATCGGGTCGACGCCCCGGCCGAAAATCCGGAGCGGGATTACCTCTTTTTCAGTTTTATCAACAACAGTTCGCCAACCGTTTTATTCGACATAAAAGCAGGGCAGGACATCCTGTTGTTTCGATTCAAACGAACCGGTCCGTGTTCAACGCCAGCGCAGCTGATCAATAACAAGCTGGACGAGTTCAGGACGCCCAATTCGAAAGGAATAAACACCGGAAACAGTGTATCCATTCTGGGGGCTGGCGGAAATGTCTATTCAGGAAATGTCGGCGGGTTACCGACGGTCCAGATTCGTACGTCCGCCGATTCGGCTTGCGGCAATCAGCCGCTCGATCTGTATGCTGACTTGCCACCAGCGACACCTGCTGTTGTCTACAAGTACCAGTGGTTTGCCGACGATCAGCCAATCAGCGTACAGCTAGACGTGCCGACGTTCTCGTACGTTTTCCCGAATCAAGTAAAAGGGTACCAGGCGCGAATCCGGGTGAAGGTAACGGCCACGGGAACCGCAGCGTGTGACAATCAGCTGATTACCAATACTCGGTTCGTGTACGTCAAGGCCAGTCCCAACGCTCAGCTACTGTATACGGGTGAGAATTGCACACCGTTGCCTGTCACGCTAAGGGCTCAGTCAGTGTCGAAGGCGTCGTATCAGTGGGTACGGGACAATCAAGCCGTACCCACGGCTAATCTGCAATCGTTTACGGCTACGGCAAACGGGGTTTATTCGGTAAACGTGACGGTCAATGGGTGTACGGCTCCCTCCAGTACAGTCCGTCTGATGGATGTCAGTAAAGCGGAACGTACTCTGGTCAGTATTGGGCGAGTGCCCCCGTTGGTTGCCGGGCAGCCGGTAAAGCTGAATCCGCAAATTACGAACGCAAGCTCCTTTACCTGGTCTCCGGCTGATGAGCTGAGTTCGGCTGAGGTGGCTGATCCGGTCGCGACCCCGCAGACAACGACGAGTTATACGCTGACCGTACGAAGTGATCTGGGGTGCATGGCGAGCGATACGGTTACGCTGACGGTTGTACCAGCGCTTTTTATTCCGGGTGTGTTCACACCCAACAACGACGGGGTGAATGATACATGGCTCATACAGAATATCCGCTATCATCAACCGTGTCGGCTACAGGTTGTCAATCGGTGGGGTAATACCGTCTACGAAGCGTCGCCTTACCAGGAACCCTGGAATGCTGCCCCCAATGGCGAACCCGTAGAATCGGGATTGTATCAGTATGTATTGACTACCCCCTACATATCCTACTCGGGTAGTATACAGATAATCCGTTAACATAATCCGTAACCACTTACCAATCAATCCCTGTATGAACGAGGTCAATCAACTCATTGCATCCTACTTAAACGCGCGTGCTGCCGTATTGCGGATTGTCGAAGATAAAAAACTGAAGGCTTCCGGCCTGTCGAAGGATTTGCAGCTGTCCTGTAACGTGCTGAGACGAAAGCTGAAAACATCAGACTGGCGGGCCGACGAGCTGACTCAGCTTGCCAAGATTACAGGTATCTCTGTCGAGCTGGAAATATACCTCAAGCTGCTCAACGAGCGATTGCAGACTTTACCGGAGAACGACTGGAAACAACTTGTGCGGGAAACGCACATCGGTCAGCAGCGAATACAGTCGCTAATGAATGACTACTGTATATGGCAGCATGCGGAACTCTACCAGGTAAGCAATTTTCTGAACAAATACGTACCGACGACCACTACGTAGCGGAAAACCTGCTGCCTACAAATAATCGTTTCTAACCTCCTCAACCAACCGCTACCCATACCATGAATAGTTTTCTAGTCATATGGTCACTTACTGACCCGGCGACCACCAATAGCATTACTCCGTACACAAAATCCTGGTGGCTCTGGACTGCCTCCCTATCGTTAATTGGGCTGGTCTTCTTGTTGACTGTTGTTCTTATCATGCTGATTCATAACAGCGATAAGCTTTTTTCCGCGCTTGTTCCTGAGAAGCGCAGCCAAATACGATCAAACGAAGAAGTACACGAGCTACTGAGCGAATCTGCAAAAAGTAGCCTGTACTAACGTCGTAGGTATTGACTGTATTTACCCACTGATCGCTACTAAAATAGACAATACAAACGCGAACATTATATGGCCTGTAGTTACCACTTGATCGGTAGCTACAGGCCATATAGTTAGTAGCCCGGCTGACTTATTACACGCCCTTTCGTGCGCTGCGTGCGTCGTTCTGTTTCTGCCGTGCCCACTGTTGGTCGCTTTCACCAGGCCGTACAATCGGTACCTGTAAGCAGATGCTATGTGCCGGTAGTACCTGCCGCCAGTCGGCAATGAGCTGTTTATACGCCTGTCCGACCGGCCTGATCGTTCGGTTCAGGTCATAAAGACCCAGCGGATTAACGTTTCCGTTGGGTTCGCGCAGTGCCGTGTCCCAATCGACCTGATCGGTGAGTGAGTACCAGGTAAATCCCACGATTGGCACCCCGTCGTTGCGTACGCGTAGTACGTTAGCCCATTCCTTCCAGAGCCAGTTTACGGCTTCGTTCCCGTTCGGCCCCTGCCACAGATTTGTTTCGGTATGCATCACTGGCAGCCGGTATCGGTCATGGTACTGCGTTGTAATGACGTGGTAGCCAAATACTTCCCCGGATGCTACCGTAGTCCCATCGGCCGACACGCGGTGCTCGTTGGTTTTGTAGTAGTCGTTGCCCATAATGCAATACTGCTTCATGCTCTGCCCGAAAAAAAAGCTATATTCCTCGCGGGTCATGCCGTTGTCCATCAGGTACTCATACATCTCCGAATCGACCCGACGGCCGTAGTTTAAGTCGAGCGACAGAAAGCGTCGGGCGTTCATCAACTCCGCTGGTTTTATCGCGGCCGGATTTTCCGCGTGGAAATACTCCGACGATTCACTCTGAATAAAAATGGCATCCGGGCGTACGTCCAGAATGGCCTGCATAGCCAATACGTTCGCTTTTACAATGTGTTTCAACGCCGTCACGAAAGCCCGGTCGGTCGCCAGTTGCTCGTTCCACCAGCCATACAGCGCGGAGAAGGTAGCGCAGATATACATTTCGTTGATGGGCGTGTACAGTTGTACCCACGGATACCGTTGGGCGAACGCTTTGGCGTAGCCGGCAAACAGGTGGGGGAAGTCGGGGTTCTGGAAATTGCCCAACCAGTCGGGTAGCCCAAAATGACACAGGTCAACGATGGGGATGATGTCCCGGCGTAGTAAGTCGCCAAAGGTCTGATCACAGAATTCCCAGTCGTAGCGGCCGTCACCCAGAAATGTAGAAAAGATTGGCGGGCCGTAACGAAGAAAGTCGATGCCTAACTCCTGAACCAGGTCAAAATCGGTTTTCCAGTGGGTATAGTGGCCACATTTTGCCAGTTCGTCCACACGAACAGTCCCGTTTCTGATGGTGGGGTTACTGTTCTCGATACCGGTAGCAAACAGAAATTGCGTAACCATAACAAAGGAGGGTTTACACGTGGTTTAGTAGTGTGTGAGACTTCCTTTGTCACAGTTTGTTTTTTAAGAATCGATTAAAGCCATTTATGACGTTACGTAAACTTACTGCCCTTATGAACGACTCATCTTTCCGTGGTGGCCACTCATCACACGCACCGCCCCCTACTACCAGCCGAAGCGCTCCCGTTATAGACTATCCATACATAACCTACGTCAAGCTAGTAACCTCATCTATACCTACTAAAACGACGGCAATATGGAACAGCCCGTTCAATCCATAGTCGATGTATTTAAACACGAGAGCTGGTACATCGACGATTGGCAAATTCAGTTTCTACTGTCAGAAGGCCATCTGCACGAAATCCGTAAACTAGCACCGGTCAGCAACTGGTACGAGGATCAGACAATCGCTGCCGACTGTATGAACAAGCTGGCGGTTTGCTTCAACAGCGTTTATAAGTTTCATAAAACCTTTGGTTGTCTACCGATTATTGGCGACCGGCTATTCGATGAAGACACCGGGATGAAGATACATGATCGCTCTATCGACGGTACGCAGATGACCGTGACGTTTATTTTAGGTAGCTAATCAATTTGAAATGAGTAGGATAAAAGCGGTCTATACTACAGACTGCTTTTGTTTTGAACACTAAAACTAATATATTAGTTGTGAAACTAACTCATTAGTCATACCTTTCGACACAAAGACATTTACCAGCCATACCCAAGCCAATGCGCGAACTAACTAAAGCGGAAGAAGAGATCATGCGGGTGTTGTGGCACCTCAAAAAAGGATTTGTTAAAGACGTGTTGGCGGAGTTACCCGAGCCAAAGCCTGCCTATAACACGGTGTCGACAATCGTTCGAATTCTGGAGAAAAAGGAACTGGTTGGCTACACGGCTTACGGCAAAACGCATGAATACTTTCCGCTCATTTCGGAGGAGGAATATCGCCGTTTTCAGACGGAGCAGCTCATGGAGAACTATTTCGACAACTCGTTGAAAAAGTTGGTCTCGTTCTTCGTACAACAGAAAAATGTCAGCCTGTCGGAAGCTGACGACATCATCAAACTACTGAACCAGGAAAAAAAGCCATGAACGCGCTCGACTACCTGCTCAAAGCCAATATCTACGGGCTGCTCTTCGCCGGCTGCTACTTCCTGCTGCTACGTCGGCATACGTTCTTGCTGCTGAATCGGGCGTATCTGTTGTTGGCCGTCATACTGACGCTGACCTTGCCCTTGCTCAGCCTGACGCCCGAAGAAACAGCGCAACTGCCAGTGGCCGTACCAGTTGGCGTGTTAACGCTGCCCGTTGCGTCGGCATACACGGCAGTAGCGCTGCCCGTTCCTGACAAACCAAGTAGTCCTGACTGGACACAACTAGTGGTCATAGCCTACGGGCTGACCGCGCTTGGCTTACTCATGCGTTTAGGCAGGCGTGTTTACCGGATACACCAGTTGATTCGTCGATCGGTACGTCAGTCGTACGGTCGCTATACACTGGTGCTTCCGACTGATGCCAACAGCATAACCTTTTCCTTTTTTCGGTACATCGTTCTCAGTCCTGCCGACGCCGGTAATTCGCTGGTGCTTCGGCATGAGCAGGTGCATGCGCGGCAGTGGCACAGTGCCGACGTGATAGGCCTGGCTATTGTACGGGCGCTGGCCTGGGGCTGTCCGGTATTGTGGCTGTTTAACCGGGCGTTACGACAAGTCCATGAATTTCTGGCCGATAGATACGCGATCGAACAGGTTACACAGCCGACTGAATACGCCCGGTTTCTGGTCGATTACGCGTTCGGACTACGCCCCGAACCATTGACGAATGGGTTCTTCAATCCAACCTTGCTCAAGCAGCGGATTCAGATGCTGCAACGGCAGGCCACAACGCGTTGGGCACTGGGCAAGTACCTGGTGTTAGTACCCCTTTCATTGTTGCTGGTGGCGATGACGTCTGTACCGCACGAACTGAAAGCGCTGGTGCAGCAGGTTACTGATCAACGGATCGTTGTCAAAGGCCGGGTAACGAGTGCAATCGACGGAAAGGCCCTGCCCGGTGCGGACATCTATGTGAAGGGGAAACAAAGCGGCACGTCGACCAAGGTAAACGGAATGTACGCCATTAACGTAGCCGCTGACGAATCGCTGGTGTTCAGCTACGAGGGCTTCCAGACCGATATAGTGGCACTCGGTAGTTTGGCCAAGACCATAAAAAATGGTGTACTGGTGTTAAGCCCCCGTTTACGGCCGACGCCTGAAGACGAACTGCCCGCGATGGGTGCTACAGCCGATTATAAAGCCGTAAAGCCCAATCCAGCCATGCCGCTTTCTACTGTGCCACGTAGTATTGTGAAGAATGGCGAGACATACACGGCAACTTCGGAGCAGGCTACCTTTCCAACGGGCATTCCAGGGTTGATGAACTACGTAGCGCACAACCTGCGCTACCCAGCGAAGGCCAAAGCGGCTGGGGTCGAGGGCGATGTGTATGTTTTATTCACGGTTTCACCATCGGGCAAGGTAGTCGATGCCAGAGTCAATAAAGCGATCGCTTCACCCGGTGGCGGTTGCCGGGAGGAAGCCGTACGCATCGTCAGAGAGATGCCCGACTGGAGACCGGCCAAACAACAGGGACGCCCCGTAGCAGCCCGCTACCAACTGCCGATTCGGTTCGCGCTCGACCATACAGCGAAGATGCCGAAAACTCCGCAGGCTGTGCCGACTGACTCAGTACCCAGGAGCGGTAAGTTGTGGGCACCCAGCGGTGATTATCCCAGCTATTCAGCCAGTAAAGAGCGGCACAGCCTGCCACTGCCGGACTCGCTGCGGCTATTTCCCCATTCGAAAGCAACTGCACATTTCAGTAACCTTTCACAACCCGAGCCGCTGTATGTGATTGACGGTGTCATTCTAGAGAAGGGAAACATACGTGATGTATTCAAGCCTGAATTGATTGACAACGTCAGCGTATTGAAAGGCGATGCAGCAACGGCTACGTATGGTGAAAAAGGAAAGAATGGAGTGATTGAAATAACGACGAAAAAGCCATGACCATACTCGACTATCTATTTCGCTCGACATTGTATCTGCTACTGTTCGCGGGCTGCTACCAGTTATTGCTACGCCGAACTACCTACTTTGGATTGAATCGGGCGTATCTGTTGCTGACCCTGCTGGCGTCGGGCCTGTTGCCATTCGCCACTGTTCCTGAGTCGGCGGGGGAGACGTTATCGACGGGCGTTATTACGCTACCGGCAATCACCGTTGGTCGCGAGCCGCAGTTAGCCGATACCAACTGGTCTGTGCTTACGGTGCTGTGGGCTATCTATGGCGCAGGGGTACTCCTGATGCTGCTGCGACTAGCCTGGCGACTGGGATCGGTGCATCAACTGATCCGGCAGGGGGCAGCACAGCCACAAAATGGGTATACACTAATCCGGTTAGCCCATAATCAGATCGCGTCGTTCTCCTTCGGGCAGTATCTCGTCCTGAACCGCACCGACGCGCACAACCCACCCGACGCTTTACTCCGGCACGAGGAAGCGCATATTCGGCAGCGTCACACCATCGATGTACTGATTGTAGAATTTGCGCAGGCGCTGTTCTGGTTCAATCCGACGCTTTGGTATTATAAGCAAGCCGTGCAGGAAGTCCATGAATTTCTGGCTGACCGGGTTGCCGCCATACAGCTCCGTACGGGTTATGCGCATCAGCTTGTGTCTTACGCACTCGATACGCCGGTTGCTGCACTCACCACTCCTTTTTATCTATTCTCAACCCTCAAACAACGCATAACCATGTTACAAAAACCCGCTTCCCCCCGTCGGTTCCTACTCGGCTACGCACTGGTATTACCTTTGGCCGCTACCCTTGTGATGTGTACGCAATCGGAACGCGATCAGCCACTGACGCAGGACGAATCAACGAACAATGTATCCGTTCGCAAACCAGCGCGTATTGACGGTGAAGTGTACACTGTCGTTGAGCATCAGCCCGAATTCCCAGGTGGTATGAAAGCATTAAGTAAATACCTCTCGGAAAACTTAAAGTATCCATCTACCGCTGTGAAAGCCAATGCAGCAGGTAAAGTGTTCGTCAGCTTCATCGTAACCAAAACAGGAGAAATTGCGGATGTTCAACTCGTGAAGGGTATTGGCTTTGGAGCCGATGAAGAAGCCGTTCGAGTTGTTAACAAAATGCCCCGTTGGAAACCTGGGCGGCAGGGGGAAGAGTCATTAAATGTGCAGTATGTTTTACCAATCGATTTTGAGCTTGACTCGGTCAGCGAGCCGGATGGCTACCTCAAGGATATCAAAACCATCGTGCTGAATGGTAAAGAAGTAACCAAGGATGAGTTTAAGAACGTATCGACGGATGCCATAAAAAGCGTCGACGTCGATAAGGCGAATAGCACGATCAAGGTCACAACGAAATAGTCGGGCTTACGGCGTCGGTTGCCCGAAGGTAGTCTCGTGCAGCTGAACTGACCGCCCAAATGGTGTCCGGCGAATACGTAACTGAAGCAGGTTGTCGAAGTCGGTTCCCTTAATTATTGTCAGCGTTGGTGTAGCTCCTAATCCGCGTGCCAGTTCGAGTATGGTATTGCTGTGCCCAACGACCAGTACGGTTCTGTTGCGAATGAGGTTGATCTGGTCAACGCCCGCGCGGACGGGCGCTGCCGGGTAGCTTCCAATGGGAAGGTGCAGGCGTTGGGCAAGTGGCTCAGCCGTCTGGCGGGTTCGGCGGTACGGCGTAGTCAGGATCAGGTCGACATGGCGGTTCGCCAGCGTGTCGGCAAGGGCAACGGCCCGCATTTTGCCCGTGACTGACAAGTCTGTCGAATCAGATTCATCAACTTTTTCGGCATGACGTGCTACGTATACAGTTGTTGTTGAACAACTGGCGAACAAAGCGAACAGACCGATCATAACTAGTTTCATGTGTCCAATCGTTTGGAGTAGAACTGGTGTCAAAATGAGCTAATTAACTAATAGCGACATCGCTACGCTGAACGATTGGACAAATCAACGTGTACGTCTAATCGTCGCGGCCAAAGAGTGGCAATAAATTTTCTAGGTAAGGTCGATACGAAGGACCGATCGGAATTTTCGACTTGCCTATCCAAAACGTATTTCTATCGTACGTGGTTATCTTGTTAATGTTGATAATGTACGACTTATGAACCTGAATAAAAGCATGTTCCGGGAGCAGCTTTTTTATCGATGAGAGCCGCTCATTCGTCAACGTATATTGATTGTCTACATACAGTTTGGTGTATATACCGAAAGCCTCTATATAATCTATAGACTCATAATTAAAGCGTTGTACCTTTCGCCCTGTCTTTAAAAACACAGACGGACTTTCAGAAACAACAGTATGAGGTGCATTGATTTTAATCGTGCGGGAAAGGGCTATTTGCAATCGCTCATCGGTAAACGGTTTTAACAAATAATCAGACGCTTTACCAATTCGATAGCTCTCTACTGCGTATTCCGGATAAGCACTGGTAATTATGACGGGCGGTAAACGCATATCTACTTTGAGAAAGGCTAGTCCGGATTGATCCATAAGCCGAATGTCAAGGAACACTAAATCAATAGCTTCTGTCTTTAACATATGCGTAGCTTCATCCAACGTAGATGCAACACCAACGGATCTGAAAAAGAATAGTCTATTAAGCATGTTAATTAGATGGTCAGCATCGGCTCTGTTGTCGTCAATGATTAGAAATTGTCTTGTTCTCATAGGGAGTACGGGTGGATATGACTAATAATTGTGTTAACAATAACACACCTTTATTTGTGATACGTTTAGGGGGCATTATTGCCAGTAGGGGCAGATGTAGTGGCATTATCGGACAGGGCGTCGAGGTCGCCATCCAGCACCGACACCACCTTCTCCAGCCCGGTAAAAATACCCGATAACAGGTGCCGAAACTTCGCCGTGATGATTTCCTGATCTCCCGAGAAAAACTTTCTCGCCATCCGTCGTTCGTTGTCGGGCCTGCCGACCGTAAGCCGGGCTGGGTTGAGTACCGCATGGGTGGCGACGGTGTTGCGTAGCAGTTCCTGTAGGTTGGCCGGGTAAGTATCGACGGCTGCCGGATTGTACAGAACCAGTAGGGCTTGCAGGTCGGTGCGCAGGGGGCGCAGTACTTCCTTGGCGACCCGGTCTATCTCTTCGCCGTACAGGGTGCGGTGGGTGGTTGTTTCCTGGTTGCGAAGATGGGTAAGTACGTCCGAGATACGGGTCTTGTACCAGCCCATCTGTTGACAGATGATCTCGGCTTTCAGATACCCGGCTCCGCACAGGGCCAGTAGCTGCGACAGCACCAGCACGCGGTTGGGTGTGGTGTTGTTTTTGTGTAGCGCCAGCTCGTCTGGGATAATACCCTTTTCGCGCCACTGTTCGATGTCTTCTTCTGATTTACCCCACTCACGAGCGGTAATATGGGCGGCTAGTGCGGTGTACTGCATTATAGATCGGTGTCGTTGTCTTGTTTGATGAATACCTCGTCAATGAATTTAGCAAACCCAGATAGTATTGCTAGTGCGAGTGTTCCGAATAAAAGCACCATTAGTATATCGCCCATAGTATCACTGAGCAGAGCGTTTTTTACAAAGTCACGCAACATAGGCGTATAGGGTTATCCGTTGGTTCTGGCAGGCTTGGCGTGCTCCGGTTTGAGTACGACTACGTCGCGCACTGCCCCACCTGCGTTGATCTTGGCAACCATTGCATCGAGTAAGGGTACGGCCCACGACGGTATGTATTTGTCGGTGGTTTCGATAAAGACTTTGGGGAAATCGTACAGCCCACGACCCAGGCCGAACTGCACGGCACATCGCTTCATGGCGTCAATTATCTTACGCATATTTGAAATAGTAACCTTTGAGTGAACTGATTTGTCCTCTACATACGGCTGATACAGACCCATGAAGAAAGCCAAGCGCCTGTGCTGCGACTTGGATTGAACTGAATTGAGTTGATTCATTTGTCGCTATGTTGGTGGCAATGATCGGCTTAGTATTACCGGCTGGCTTATTGGTCTTGTGTCCTAGCCTGCCGCTAGGCTTACCTTTCTTGGCTGCTGATAGCTTGGCGCGTACCTCTGGGTTTGCCATGCCTCTCTTAGTGGATTCAGATACGACTCGACGATATTCATCTGTCATCTTTTTGCCTTTATTCCAAGGTTCGTGCAGCGACTTCATACCCTTGTTTGTTCCGGCTAGAATGCGACGATTAAGTCCGCCTTTGGATACGTGTGTTTCTAATTGTTCGATAAACAAAGTCTCTTTGTCGGTCAACTCATTAGCGGTGCAATGGCAAAGAATGGAGAATGTCAGATCATCGCTTCCATACTGTTTGCTGTGAACGTTGAGTAGAGTTGACGTATGGACTCCGGTAACGAGAGAATGCTTGTGTTGAATCTTTCTTCGATTCAGATTCTTCGTTGCGCCTACGTACATAGCGCGATTCATAGCCTTTGAGTATAGGCAATAGATACCCGGCGAACTGAAACAGTTCGGATTTTTGTGTGCTGCCATGATTTTTGGGAATAAAAAAAGCCCGGCCAATTTGGCCGGGCTACGTAATAGTGTATGTTGTTTACTTACGCGGGTACAGACGTGCTGGCCGGTAGCAGCAGTATGTTCGTGTCGTATATGTGTGGTCCGCCTATATAACTCTTTGATCCGAACAGGTTCATAAATTTCCACGTCTGCATTTTGGTGTAGCCATTCTCGTCAGCTTCGGCAGCAAATGAATCAGGGTCACGAAAAAAAGATAGATCACTGTATCTGTTGTGATCTTCTGCTAATAGTTTATACCCTTCACGGGTCAGCTTGACAAGCAGGTAATCGTTGAGATTGAATGGTATTGGTTCCATTGGAATGGTTTGTTTACATACTAATGATCGTGCAATGTTAAGCAGCAAGGGTTTGAGGCAGGGTTAGAAGTTTTGCGTCCGACCTGTGTACTAGACAGTGCCGGGCGTTTTTTATTATGCAAACGTTACTTCGATTTCACCGTACCGATCTTCCAGCACTTCTTGTATTTCTGTCTCGTCGGTTAATGGCGTGACGGGGTCAGCATTGTTGGTTAGTCCAGCTTCGTAAAAGTTGCAGGTGTTGCCATTCATTTCTACGGTTTTTGTTGCGATGTTTACAATTGCGGCTTTCATCGTGTTAGAAGTTTTCGTCGTCTGCTGTGTTGCTGACCGGCTGGGTTTGTAAGATAAGTTGATGGTGTGACAGCTAGTGTCACGTTCCGATTGGCTATTGCGTTGCAATGATTGTATCAATATCCAGTAACAGGGATTCGAGTCGCTGCCGTATCAACAGGAACAGCCACTTGTCATCCTCATCCAGCGGGTGGATGCGTGAACCACTGACGAAGTTACGCCAGCGCCAGGCGGCGGGTCGGGTGTCTTCGTCTTTCATCTCGTCGATTACCAGCCCCCTGGTGGATAGTACTTCCTGCGAACGCAGCAGATTCCTGATGGCTTCCTGCTTGGCGTCGTATGGCATGACCTTATCGAGTGCCTGGTGCATGGCGTCAGATAGCTGGGACAAACGGTTGATAACCGTGCGTAGTTCGATCGGTGAGAAATTAATCATTGGGTTGTTGGGTCGGTTACGGACCAGCTTGCGTTCTTCCCGCTCGGCCCGGCGAAACACCAGCATCTGATTGATTTTCTTCATCAGCTTTACCTCGGAAGCGAACCGATTGGAAACCAGCAGCGTAGACTCCAGCAGTACCAGTATATTTTCCTGTTGCCGTTTCTGCTGGTCGGTAATCTTTTCGGGCAGGCTGTAGCTGGGGTCGGCGTAGTAGTCCGGTATGACGCCTGATCGTCGCCAGTTATAGGGGGCGGAGCGCGAGAGGCCGAGCCGTCTGACGATTGTTTCGGCTAATTCTTCTGAGTAAATCATGGCGGTAAAGATACTCGCCATGATTTCACTTGTCAATCTGCTAATAAGCTGATAATTAACAACTTAAATACAGAAACTAGGACCATGAATTAGCTTGGCCTGCCAGTATTTGCATGTCCGAAGCGATCTCGCCGATCACGTTGTCGAGTAGAATCGCCTGACCCGTCGCCTGTCGGCCCCAATACGTATTGTTGTAGGCTTCGATGATAACTTCGTCTTTGGCTTTCAGCTTCTCAGCGAACCAGCTATCGACCATCCACCACTCATACACTTCGGGATACTTTGGGTCTGCCTTTTCCAGATCGTAGATGTCAGACTCTAACTCGTCAATCTCTTTTTGTAGTTGGTCGACGACAAGTTGATCTGGATAGCCATCTTCTGAATCCTGCACATCGGAAAGCTCATCTTCTTTGTCAGACAAGAGTAGTCTGAGTCCTATTATCTTATCTTCCTTTTCCGAATAACTACCAGTCCATTCTCCGGTAGATAAGTCTGCTGTGAACCCCTCCGGGTAACGATCCTCGAACGAGGGTACGTCGACATCGTTGCCCTCGTCTTTCAGGCGGAATAGGGCTTCGATCAGGCTGGTCTGTGGACCGCCGATGATGTAGCGGTTGACAAGTTTTTCGCAGATGTTTTGGTTTTCTATTGAGTGATAATCAATACGGTTTTCCATAATGGTACGAGCAAGAAAATTGATTAGAAAGTGACAGTTACTGTTGGTTTTGCTTTGAAAGACTCGGAGAGTGACTTGATCCACTCGTCTGCTGCGTCGGGTCGCAGGATCACCGACAGATCAGTGCGCGGTTTGGCGGTAATGCCGTCCCACTCGACCACGTACAGGCGAACGTTCTTTTTTAGCGGCAGCAGGGCGTAGGCCAGGCGTGGGTGTTCGGCGGAGAGTAGCCCTGATTTGGTAGCCGCTTCGACGTTGTGCTGGCCGAGCAGCCACGCGGCAGACGGCAGGTGCTTGCGACCCGTCAGCCGGAACCGGTCGGCGGGTCTGCGCAGGGGGATGCCGTGAATGACAGGGTGTTTACGCTTGATTTTCATGCTGCTACGGTACGGGTTGGCATTTGGAAGGTTCTTACTGTAGACTGTATCGCGTTGAGTGTCGATTCCAGATTATCGGTAATGTCATTTTCTGTCAGCCAGTCACGTTCGGCATAGTAGACATCGCGGCTGAATAGTGGCTCTATGAAACTGGTCTTACTTCGACATATCCGAACGTGAACCTGTCCGACATGGCCGCTCAACCAGTAAAAAGCACACATATCGGTGTCGTTGTTGATCTCGCAGCAGGTGCGGTGGATTTTGTCCAGTAGTAGCTGGTTTTGTGGGGTGGTTTTCATTGCGATAGTTGATTAAGAAAATTGATTGGCTGTCCGGTGGACGGTCCGCCGCAGCGGTCACGAACCCAACGTGGTCTGGATAGCCAGCCGGACAGTATGTACTCACATAAAGAAAAGGGCCGCTACAATCACGCAGATCATAACGGCCCGGCATAGCAGGTCAAACGTGTCATCGTTCATGGCGATGGTGGGTTATTATGGATACACTTTGTAGGGGTTGTTGACTGGGATGGGGTTCTTGAAGAACCACCAGAAGAAGAGCACCATGAAAATTACACCCAGAAAAGACAGCAGGTAGATCAGCGTCCAGGGGCCGGGGACGATTCGTTTCAGGTTCATGCTTCGTTCAGGCTTTGAATGGCTGGCAGGATGCGGTTGGCGGTTTCTTCGTGCAGGTCTGACCAGTCGAGCAGAATAAATTCGGGCAGGCTTTCTCCCACGGGCAGGTAGGTGGGCTTACCAGCTGGGGCGTAGTAGAATCGACCATTGATGCGGACGTACTCGAACGTGCCGTCGTTGGCGTACAGGTCCTCTGTACGGGTAGCGCAGGGTGCAGTTGCTGTTGACATGACAGATAAAATTGATTGGATTTACTGATGTTTACCCGTTTAGCTTATTGATTGCTGATGTTACATCATCCTCCCAGTTTGGGTTGAGTGTCTCCCACTCCAGATCAACAGGTATATCATCAATAGACACGGCTGCGAAGTTCAGTTTTCCTGTGTCAGAGCGATATGTTTTACCATCAAAGAGGACGTACTCGTGCTCCTGTTCACCGTCGTAGGCATAAAGGTTTCCGCTATGATTGACTATTTCTTGTGTCTTTGCCATGATAGGTATAATTGATTAGGCTGCGATTGACGAAAAAAGTGACTGCTGATTGATAGATGACAGGTACGCGGTGTACTGGTCTGCCATTGCATCGGCTACGCCTTGGTAGGTTTCAGAGCGAACTTTCCAGCGGTCTTCAGACGGGGGAAGTCTGTTCTGTCCCGAATCGGTCTGATTAGCCCAGCGTGGCTTGCCGTCTACCCAGCGCGGTTCTACGTAGGCTGTTCCGGCAAGCAGGGGCAGATTCTTTACCCAAAGGCAGGTCTTTTTACTGGCGTCGTGGCCGAACTGGTACGGCTGGATAATCTGATTAGGCTTGCCGATGTGCGTAGACAGACAGCCCACCGGATTTTCCATGCAGATGCTGTCTACCTTTGCTTTCCATAGTTTCTTTGCAAAATCGACGGCTTCTTCTCTGGCCTTGCGACGGGCTGCGCCAATCAGCGTTCCGGGTTTGATGTTCTTTGTCTGATGGTCTCTGTAAGCCCATTCAGCCGCTACTGTCAGGTAGGTGCATGGTGGGTGGCAGATAAATAGATCAAACCGGGCAAAACTGTGGTCATTAATTATATCCAGTATATCGCCCTGATAATGTGGACCTGCTACGTCAGATGGAAGCAGGTCGCAGCTCATGGCATCCCAGCCAAGCCGGATCAGCGCGTCGCGCACTTTGCCCGACGTTTCGCAACCGATGAGTGCTTTCATGTTTAATAAAATTGATTAACTACCAGATAAAGGCTCGGTTGCGCTGTTGTTGCTGGCGCTTTCTAATGTGAGTGATATTCAGCCGTGGTAGCCGCGCCGGAGTGCTGTTGCGTTTGGCGTAGCGGGCGGTGTTGTCGATGCGAAGTGATACAATGGCGTACATGCCGGAATCAGTTGACAGACTGGAGGGGTGGATGTAAACTCGCATAGGGGTATTGTTTATGGGGTTGAGCACGGCGTCGTTGCCGTAGTCGCTGGCCGGGGCGCGATCCCGATGCAGTCTGGTGCCGACGTGGCACGGGCTGATCCAGCGAGAAATAATTGTTAATCGTGTATATTGATCCAGCCACCGGCTATCCATCCGATAACCAGCAGTAGCATGTCTGCGGGCGCTTGATCGGCGGTCATCGTTACGTTGCCAGAGCGAATCAGGTATGAGACTTCTGCGTGGCTGCTATCTGCGTTGTAATCTACCCTTCTTTCGACGCCATCTATTCGGCAATAATTGTAAAGAAACTCATCGTCTGTGAAAGTTAATTTACGATTTTTATAAAGCACATCCTCGATTATATCGGTGAATGTGTGATACACGTCTTGCCATTTTACGGGTTTATTTTTCATGTTTTTAACAGGTTTTTGTGCGTATAATATGACAGAATACTAGTGCATAAAAAACACTGGCAATTGATAGTGCCAGCGTGAAAAGTTTGCCACCAGAACCGGCTATTATTCGCCCGATTGTTGAGCCGAAAGCGACGCAAAATAGGAGTGCGACAAGGCACAGAATAGGTAATTTAAACTGCTTCATATTTCTACTTTTTGGGCGAGTGATTAATAATTAACCACATCTGTTTTGCGGCGGCTCTCACTTTGTCGTACCAGGATTTATCCTTAAAAAAATAATCGCCTAAGTCGTATCCTAAGTCATATTCAATCTGCTCTAAAGATTGGTCGTAGTTGACTCGTTTTAGGACGTGAAAAAACATGTCCTGTTCAGATGCATGATCCATTTAAATAGTCATTTAGAGTCGCGGAGTTGCGATAGGGCCAGCAATCGGTTCGACCGTAGCAGCGTGTTTCACTGCGTTGCTGGCTAAGAAAATTGATTAGAAACGGGCAAATCTGGCGGCGGCTCGGTGCGCTTGTGGGTTGGTGTCGTACTGCATGAACTCGCCGACTGTATCGACGCCACACGTTGCCATATTGAACTGACGGACGGTGTAGCGTCGCTCTGTGTTCCATTCGCGCTGTTCACTGGTAACGAAGTAGATACCACCGGGTCCAATGTGAATTTTATCGCCAACGCGAGACCGAAAAGCGCGCATTGTGTTCCGGGAGAAGTAATAGCGGCCAGCGTCTCTGTCGGCGCGGCGTATGTCATCGACTGACCAGATACGTCTGCCGGGGCAGGGGCTTGACGGCAGGCAGGTGTTGAATGAGGGGTCCATTGCGATAGTGGTTTATAAAATTGATTAGATAGCTTACCCGCGCGGCGTCCGCTCATCAGCGTGACCGTAGCAAGCGGATCACGGACAGCCTTGCGGCTGTTTCGGTAGTTACTCGACAGTCATTGGTACACCCCAAAGGTCTTCGTCGTGGTGGAGTGTTATCTTGACTTCATCCTTGCCCTTCGGCATCGTGAGTCGTAGCTGATTGAGGAAAGAATCCCACGCATCCCAATACCATTCGTCGTCTGGCCCAGCTAGTAGTGACGCCATGTTTTCATCGAAATGAGTGTCTTTACTGTCTTCGTCGATGAATGTAGCGTAGGTTTTGGCGAATAGTTGAGGGATGTACTGGCCGTGATGACTGTCGATCATAAGCATCGAATGGGCCAGAAAATTGCCGTCGTCGTCGATCGGTAGTAAGTCTGCGTTTTCTTCTGAATATGCTGACATTGCGATAGTGGTTTACTGACTTGCCTCGTCAGCGCATAGGGTGTCATCCTATACGGACAGTGCCCGACACGGTGAGTATCGGGCACTGTTTCGGCGGTATTATCCTACCCATTGTTGAGGTTCAATTGGCATATTGAAATCTGCTAAGGCTTTCTTTTTGCCGAAGTTTATGGTATCATCGAATACATCTGAACAGTTCATGTATTCGCCCGAATCAACCCATTCCGTTGCCCATTACCATATTTTTTGTAGAATCTCTTCGTAGAGTATCTGTTCTCCTTTTGTATAGGTGAATATTGGACGAAGTAAAGAGCCGCTAATAATTGCGGCAGCATGAGCGTATGTGTGAGGTATTTCTTTGCAGATAAATGACATTGCCGTAGTGGTTTATGCAACGGCTTGAATAGCCATTACGGTGAAAATAATTGCGCCGATAAGGCACACGGCCAGAATAGGCCACATCATTTTAAGTCCATTCATTGCGATAGTGGTTTGTCTCATCAGCGCATGAGTTACCGGCTCATACGGACAGGCCACGCACTAGGGTAGTACGTGGCCTGTTTCGACAGTTTACAGATGTCAACTATTTTGCAGCAGTTGTTAGGATTGGCTTGCCGTTCTCAAAGCCGATGTTTTGAGAAGCGAAGTAGGCGGCTTTTGCAGCAGCAGCAGCAGCCGTAGCCGCCTTACGTTGGGTCGATGTCAGGCCGTCTTTGCCTACGACTTCCGGCTTTGCAGCTTTCTCCTTTTTGGGTTTGGCTGGTTTGCTCAGTTCGCGCTGTAAGCCACCGAGCAGACGGTTCTGGATCGTGTTGGACTGGCGCAGCGTAGCTATTTCGTCTACAATCGTATCGGCGTTGTCGATAGCCTGTTTGCGATAGTCGGATAGCATCCCGCCGTAGGCGGCTTTTTCAAAGGCCGTGCGGTACTCTTTGGTCGATACAAGGTCGGCGGAAGTGATAGCCGTCAGGTTACATTGATCGGCCAGGTATTTCTTAATACCTCCCTTAAAAAACTCCCACCTACCAGCCTTCAAAGGGCGTACAGATTCGATGGGTGCGCCGGTAGCCGTAGCGCCATACTGTTGAATTTCGCCTTTCTTGTCAAAGCGGATAGATACTTTGCTACCGTCTTTTTTGGTGCCGATAAAGAACGAAACAGCCGTAGGTAATGCGAAGGTGGTTTGGTTTTCCATTGTCGTAACTGATTTGATAAGTGAAATTGATTAGGTGATATGACGCAAAAGTCATAGTAGTCAGTAGCCGGTTCGACCGTAGTATCGTAGAGCAACACTACTGACTATACTCGTTAGAATCCTGTTCTAACCTACTTCCGATGTCCCGCCGATTGCCATATCTTGCCCGTTTCTAGTAGTGTAAGTACGTTGCGGGGATCACTGTCAACCGGATAAGTTAGTGCGGTTTAGGTAGGTGCTATCTGTATTGCTGTCGTAGGATTGTGTAAGGGTTTTGCCGTTCTTGGTTCGTCGTCGCTCGTCGGTCGCACTGAACGAATCAGGCAGTAGATAGAACGAAAGTCACCCGGTTAACTAGCAGTCAGCTAGATCATTCCCGCTTGCGTCGTAGTACGCAAAACAGACCGTTTTGTATGTCAAAGAACTTAGAACGGAATCGCTAAACCGTTCGCCTATCACTGTACGCCCCGATAGTTGAGCATTCTCATAGTCCGTGCCGTAGCACTTTCTATCCTGGTTTGACTCCCTGCCGTAGCAGTTCGACGACCAGAGGGCTAGCTGTCTTTCGACTGCCTTCCCGGTGAGGACAATACAAAGGTAGGAGAAAAAGTCCGGAATCCAAGCAGTAATCTATAGATAAGTAGAATAATTTCATTGAATAAGCAGAAGTCTATACGCGCATATATAGTACCCGTGGGCGCGGGTAGGTGACGTAGATCAACACGAACGATCAGGATGGGGCGAACTAGGCAGAACGAACCAATAAAAGCAGCAGGAGGAACAAAGGGGAAGAAAAGATAGAAAAGGGATAAGCCGTCACTTACGATCACTTACGATTACTTACAACCTATCCATATCATATCGTACACAGATAGTCAAGATAAATGACTGATTATCAGATATAATACCGTAGCCAATTGTAGCTGTAAAGCGTACACAATGACCACACAACGGCAGATCGGTACGTATGTATACGGGGTACGGGGTGCAGCAAAACGGGCAGAAAAACGGGAAGTGGCGGGGGGTGTTGACCCAGGCAGGGGGAGGGGGGCGAAAAACACGGGCTAACCCAGCATTTTCTGAACAGATCATTCTGCTCTTCGCTGGTGTTGTCGTCGTCTTTTTTCGCCGTGGTGGTTTGTGCAGGTTGATGGATGAAATAGTATCCTAAGAATACTAAGAAACAGGTCGTCGCAACTGGTTGATAGTCAATAGGGGGTTGCACTCATGGTGAGTGTACAAAATACTCTTGGTGAGTGTATGGGTAGTAGTATTGATTAGATCGGAAGAGTTGCTATCTTTGGTGTGTACACTCATGGTGAGTGTATGAGCTAATCAATTTTATCCTACAAACATGGCAGTACTAGCAAAACATCTCTTGGCAGCATTGAGCAAGATGACGCCAGAACGGTTGAATCAGCCTATAGCTGTGAACCGTGACGATATGGGCATCTCTGGTGTCGTCACCAAAATTCGTAAAGCAAAGGCTGACTTGCTTTACGATGGGGAGGACGATCCATCAATATTGAAGACTCGGAGTCAGCTTCGTGACGAAGGTTACGATAAGGAGGATATTGATCGGATGAGTGTCGAGATTCCGAAGGGGGCTTTGTATTTGGAGTTTTAATCAATACTATTTACCAGCATGGCTTTAGATGCGCGAGTAGTCGATGTAGTCGAGTATATGGGAGGTATAACGATTACACTGGAAGATAGAGAGAGTGGGAGTAATGAACGGGGGCAGAGTAGGATGGAGATACTAAACCATACTGTTGTTCCTAGGATGGGAGATTTGCTTTGGGGTGGATCGGATTCGGCTACCCTGGAAAGTGGCGGGGTGCAGTTTCCATACGTTCGGGAGGGATATACGAAACTCAGACAGAACTGGTGAAATGAAGAGCGAAGAATATTACACACTCGATAAGCTACGGCATTTAGTGGAAATCGGTCAGTTCGGTATGCCTATGGAGCAGGATCAATATTATGTGAGGATACTATGCCCGCTTGGTGTAATTGGAATACGGCCAATGAGTGTCTGTGTAGATTTTTGGGTTGAACGGGATGGTCGAGCTTGGGTGGAAACGAACGTACCATTCACGCCAACACCTAATGCGAA
Source organism: Spirosoma oryzae (assembly GCF_003002825.1). Lineage (GTDB taxonomy): Bacteria > Bacteroidota > Bacteroidia > Cytophagales > Spirosomataceae > Spirosoma > Spirosoma oryzae. Next base: position 33,708 of record NZ_PVTE01000025.1, read on the forward strand.
CTTCGCTAAAGCTATTCGATGGACAGTACAACAGATTGTCAATCAGCTAACACAGCCAGACATTAAACAAGACTGACGAGCAGATCAACGCCTGCTACCAGTGCCTGCTCGATAACGGATTTTTGTAAACTAACTAATCAATTTTCTTATGCTACTTGGAGAGATGAATCAGCGGCTGGAAATGAACCGGCCAGAAGTGATAATGCGAATGAGTATGGGTGAACTATCGGCTCTACTGTTGTTCGTCGACCGGGAAGTGAGCATTGCCAATAAAATTGTTCGCAGGCATGAACGGCTCGCGCAGATGAAAATCAAAGAGAAGGTCGACCCGCAGGCGTATCAGCGGGCGCGTGACGATGTCGACTACTGGGCGATGGTTACCATTACGGTACAGAATGAACTTCGCCAGCGCGTGAAAGCCAACTTCATCCTAGAAAGACTAGTCGGTGAACAGCTCCCATCCTCAACGAAGATTGACTTCTCTGTATGAATCTGACCCAACATGAAGTTGACCTGCTGATCGGCAAGAGCTGGCCGGAGATCGTTGCCGTCAGGGAGGAACTTGACAAACTCGACAGGCGGCGGGATGAACTCGATCACCTCAACAGCGAGTACGAAGCTGGGGAGCCGGTGGCGGTATTGCTCATCGACCGGCATGGCATCGCCTACTTCAAACACCGCACCACTGGTCCCTCCGAACTATTCGAGCGGATCGTGCAGGAGTGCGCCGGGAGCTTGGTCAAAGAGCGCATCGCTATCTTCGATCAACACCGCACCAAAGTTATATCCGAAGTCATCGGTGATATAAGCGTTAAGCCAAAAGGCAAACAGGCGATAACACTAAAGGGAATGAACCAGAAACTGGACTCAATCAACAATGGTGACATAGTGGACCTTGCCAAATCAAAGCTGGCGGATGATGCCAGAGAGTGGCTGACAACGGAGCAGGTCGTTGACAGGGCAGGTATCGTCAAAGCCTACGTCAGTGCGTGGACAAAGAACAAAGGCTTTCATCGTAAGCGGGATGGACAGCGAATGCTGTATGGCGTGCCAGATGGATTTCAATTCAACCAATTATTCCTGAAAGGAGAGGGACTATAGCTATGGAAAAAGAAACTACAGTCAGTAAGTGGCGGATCGCCTTTCGGTGGGCGGTCGTCATTGCAGGTACGCCACTATGGCTCTCTTTGATGGTCGGTATGCAATGTATTCTTGGCGCTATATCAATGCCATTGGGCTTTATTGCTGGTATTGAGAATATGATCAAATACTGGGCAACAGGAAAGAAAGAATATCTATCCGAAGCCAAAGATGGATTTATCGCTATCGTTATACCCAGCGGATTTATCCTCTTCGGACTGATTCGATTTATCAAGACAGGGACGTTCGACGATGAGTAAGCCTAAACGTCTACAGGACTTCGAGGCTACCGACGAAAACCCCTTTCCACCCGAAGGAGTGGAGCATCGTACCAGCTACAAGAAAGGCACGACACGCGAAGTAATCGACGGGGTAGGTGAGGTGATGCAGCTCACCGGCCTTGCCCAGACTGTCAGCTACCGCGTCGACACGCTGCCCTTCGTCAAGGTGTACATGGGTAGCCTGCGCCAAACGTCGGAACTGTCGGTGCCCGCCACCAACCTGTACTGGTACGTGCTGGGTATGCTGCAACCGGGCCGGGACCGGGTCACCCTCGACATCGGCGAGTTCCTCGACTTCGCCCGATACACCCCGCCTGTCGCCACCGATGATGGGCCGGGTCGGCGCAGTACGGTCCACTACTACCGGGCTATCGCTGAACTGCTGGATCGGCAGTACTTGGCCCGCTGCCTGGGAGCCGAGCACACGTTCTTTATCAACACCAATCGCTTCTTCAACGGAGACAGGACGAAGCTATAAAAAAACAGCCCACTGGTAATACCGGTGGGCTGCACAAACCAATTGTTATTTTCTAGCTACTTGATCGAGAAATTACAATTGTCAGTAGCTCACGAACCTTTTCTTTCTGCCTAGTCAGCTTGTGTGATATACCTTGGTGGTGATCTATCAAGAGCAGTAACTCATCAATCTCCTTGATTTCTTGGTCGTAAACTACGCCACCGGCTACCATGCGTTCACCTTCTCGTGGTGCCCGAACGATTAGATGATACTCCAAATCAGGCTCTCCCTGATCTGTTGCTATCCGCTTCTGATCCAGATACTCAAATATCAGCCCCATGTTATTGCCTTGACTGTGCAGGGATGCGGACTGAAAGAGTGATTTGAGTAGTGAGTCACGAACATCGTCGCTGTTCTTCACTACCATCCGAAGGGCTGGCTCCAAGCCATGTCCTTTGCCACGGTCGATCACCGTGGATAGAATTTTACTTAGCATAACAGTTTAGTTTATGGGTGGCTACATTGCTCGAACCCGTATTAAAGTTACGCCAATGTTGTAGTATTATCAATATTTGTGTAGATAATTTTCTGTTTATAAGTTGATATTCTGATTGATAGTCGTAGCTTCGTCAAAAAAATGACGATTATGATTTCAATGCGAAACGGCCAATCGAACTACACCCCGCCCACAAAATTCAAAGAAAGAAAGGGTAAGCCACGCGTCAAGACCATGACTGTTCGCCGCGACACGCGCTTGTTTACAGGTAACATGCCCGGCGTCAGCACCCCGCACACACTGGATCAGGCGATCCGAAACTGCATCCGCGCAATGGGCAACCCCGGCCATATGCACCACCGGTTCTGGAATCAGGACAAGCTGGATATACTGCTGGCGGTTCAGAAGGGTGATCTGGCCCACGCACGTATTCGTTAGCGAAGTAATGTCTAATCAATTTTACATATCATGGTTACACTTGAACAAGGAATTGCTGAACACCGGGATCGGGTGAAGTTTGTTGGGTCGGAAGCTGTATCGCTGGGCGTGTTTGATCTTGGCATTAAAGAGATGATGTGCTATCTCTACCTGCCAGTAAAGATGATCGACAGTCGTTTGGTCGATATGGAGCCACGACTGGAAGTTCTCTATCCACTGCTGGATGCGGCTATTGATGATTACACGGCCAACTACGGTGAGGTGTACGAACGCTACATCTACGTCACTGCCAAGCGGCTGTTCGTAACGCCGGACAATATCGGCAACCGGCCAGGCTGGCACTGCGATGGATGGGGTACTGATGACATTAACTACATCTGGACCGACACACACCCAACGGTCTACAACCGCAGCAGCTTCTTTGTGCGAAAGAACGATGTCGATGCACTGGCCGATCTGGAGTCGCAGGCTATGCCGTCGAATGACTACACCCTCCCGGTGAACTCGCTGGTGCGTATCGACAGCCTGACACCACATCGGACACCAACGATTAACGAGTCAGGTATGCGGACGTTCGTGAAGATTTCCATCTCGCGTCACCGCTATAATCTGGAAGGCAACAGTCACAACTACCTCTTCGACTACGACTGGACATTGCATAGTCGTCGGGAGGTTCGCAACATGGAAAACGGTGATTTTATTGAGAGTAACTAATCAATTCAATTAATCATGGATCAACAACACGTACTGTTTATCGCAAAGGCTTGTCACGAAGCCAACCGGGTATGGTGCCAGTCAGAAGGCGACAACTCGCAAATGCACTGGGATTATGCCGAACAGTGGCAGCGCGACTCCGCCATCAAGGGGGTCGAGTTTCGTTTGAAAAACCCAGACGCTCCGGCATCTGCCCAGCACGACGCTTGGTCCGCTGATAAGAAAGCCGATGGATGGGTGTACGGCGAAGTAAAAGATGCTGCCGCCAAGACTCACCCCTGCTTGATTCCCTTCAACGAACTACCGGTATTTCAGCAAAAGAAGGACCGGCTGTTCCAAGCTATCGTCGACGCACTCAAATGATTATCCAGAAGCAGGCGCTGGTGTCAGAGTGTGGAACCTACCGCTATCACCTTTCCCGTAGCTGGGGAAACAATAGCGGTAGGAGTGTCCTCTTCGTGATGCTCAACCCATCGACAGCCGATGCCAGTATCGACGATCCGACCATTCGTCGGTGTATTCGATTTGCGCAGGACTGGGGCTATGATTCAATGAGCGTAGTAAATCTATTTGCGCTACGATCTACCGATCCGGGCCAATTGAAAAAGCACGACAACCCAATTGGCGAAGAGAACGAGGACTGGATCAAGTTCTTTTTCTACAACACCGATACGGTCGTGTTTGCGTGGGGTGCTCACGGCAAGCTGAATGACAGAGATAAACAGGTGATAGCTATAGCCGAGCACTGTAATGTCACGCCGTACTGCTTTAGCAAGACTAAAGACGGGCAACCTAAGCATCCGCTTTATATCGCAGCGTCTACACAACTTATTAAATTCTAATCAATTCAATTAATCATGGAAAAGACAATCGGAGAAACCCGTGTACGTACAGCGTTCAACCCCTCGGCAAACGGAGAGGTAGATCAGATCAAACAGAAAGCCGCCGAGCTTATCAATCTGATTGATGGAATGCGTACCGAAAAGCCGGGCATAGGCGGAGAGTTCGGCAGATTGAAAGCATTGGCGTTGACCTCAATCGAGGAGGGGGCCATGTGGGCGGTTAAAGCAGCGACAATCTAGTGCTGAACGAAGCTGTACTCGGCAAAAGGCCCACCTCGATGCCGGGCCGGGAAGAAGGGTACACCGTGCAGGTGCTCGTCTCGGAGAGCCGTCGCCTGCTGCTGTCCCGACTTTCCGGCCCCGCCCCACTACTGTGGACATGGGTGCAGCAGCAGCTAAAGCCGGGGCAGAACTACATCGAGATCAACCGCAAAACGTTCCTGCGTGAAACGGGCTACCAGTCGCCGAACACCTACAAGAAAGCCCGTGACCTGCTACTCTATCACAAGCTGCTGTACCCCACACGCCGGAAGGATGTCTTCTGGGTCAACACAAACTTTATCACTGCGCCATGACACTACGTCTATTCTCCTGTGTTTCTATCAGTGCCATGTTTGTCTTTATCCTGCTTGGTCAGGAGGCTCCGGCGTGGGCGGCCTCAATTGCTGGGGTCATGTGCTTTCTTGTGCTCCTGATCTGTCTGGTCTTGTCTGACGTACTTTCGGCGGTTCATCAGTTAATCAATATTCTTAATCAAAAAAGGAATCGACATGAATGACAATCAAAAGCAACTCGTCAATAAATACTTCCATGAGCTTGCGGTGTTGCCGCAGGAGGACCGGAGCATCATTGCCGAAATGCTGAACGAAGAATTTAATATGCGTCGCACTGGTCGGTCTACTCGTCAGATCGACGGCTGGGTTCAGGACTTCTTTACAAAGGGCTATTGCGATGTAGTCGATCATAGTAGCAAACTCAGTGGGCATAACGACGTTGCTGAAATCTGGATTGAAAGAATTATCCATCGACTCAATAGCGAGCACATGATGGACTCTAGCAGTATTCAAATTAAGGGGTGCCGAATAATCAACACATGGCACCGATCAAATAAACAATCAAACCAATAACACAATGCCAAACTGGTTCCTTGGAAAAATCCGCTACCAACAGCCCGTTGATGACGCTACGGTAGGCACGCGAAACGAAGAGTTCGCCAAGCAGAAGAACGTCACCGAGGCGTATCTGATCGACGCTGTCAGCTACACCGACGCCGAGACGCGGCTCTACGAAGAGGTGGCTGCCAACACGCCGGAGTTCGAGATCGTCGGTATCACCCGTATGAAGCTCGCCGACGTGTTACAGGTCGAAGATGGCGGGGATGTGTGGTACAAAGTGAAGGCGGTCTTTATCACAGAAAGCGAGAAGACCGGCAAACAGAAGCGCCACGCCACGGCAATCCTCATCAACGCACTCACGCCCAAGCAGGCATACGAACTGGTGGAGGCGTCTCTCAAATCATCGCTCGATCCCTTCGAGATCACCGACGTAAACGTGACCAAGATTCTCGACATCTTCCCTTACATCAAAAAACCAAATGAAGGAACAGGAGAAAATTGACCAGCTTGTCGCTCGCAAAAATGACGAGTACGCCTACGCCACCATGAGCCTGTGGATGGCCATCAAGTCAGGTCGTAACCTATTTGAGTGGTGGAAACTTCGGCGGCAATATGTTCGGACTAAAAAGTGGGTTGAGTTCAACGGTCGATGGGGATTCCGGTTGATGTTTCACTCCTGCGAATACGGCGACGATGGACGACCCTGCTTCAATATCCAGTTATTCTGGGGGTCGATCTGGTTGTACATCCCACTCTTCGTTAGTAAGTATCGGTGGGATAGTTTCGATGCTCCGCAGTACGGGGTGTACTGGTACGGGGAGTCCGGCCACCACTCGCTGGTTTTCGCTTGGAGTAGAAAGACCTATCATCTTTTCATGCCGTGGAATCTAAAGTGGTATCGCACAAGCCGACTGCTTGTCGACGGACAAACATGGGAGCATGAGTTCTACGACGAACGTGCAGACCCAGGCCAGTGGCAGAAGAATTGGGACTTAAAGAAAAATGGCGGGCACTACTGGAGTCAGGTATATCCATACACATATACCCTGAGAAACGGCACCGTGCAAAATCGTATGGCCACATTACATCAGGAGCAATGGGAATGGCGACCATCTTGGTTAATGTGGACAGATCGCTTCAACTTTGTTAGAACATGGATTTCCATTCGTTTCGACGGAGAGGTTGGCGAACGAACTGGTTCATGGAAAGGTGGCACTGTTGGCTGTAGCTTTGATATGGAGCCAAACGAAACTCCAGAAGAGGCTCTTCGTAGGATGGAAGCAACTAGAATTTTCAAATAAACAACATGAGCAAGCTACTATTTCTCTGGCTCTATCTGCCCCCACTGATCCTGATCGGCCTGCGGGTGCTGTCGTACTTCGCGCTGCCCGACCGGAAGATGAAGTATCGCACGATCCAGGAAGACATGCTGGATCATTCGGGCCTACTGCGCCGCATTCCGGCGTGGCTACTGATTCTGCTGCTGACCGTCGTGCCTTTCGTCAACCTGATCGTGGCGCTGATAATGCTGCTTATCCTGGTGATTGATCTGGTCGACAAGTGGCGGACGGCACGGGCCGCGCAGCAGGAATGGAATAAACAAAACAGGGTAGCCGACTCGACTACCCTGTAACCAATCTAATCAATTTCACGTATCAAACCGGACAACGGGCGGCAGGGTCAAATAAGTTCGCAGTTGCTACGTTGAATTGATTGATTGCAACTATAAGGTATTCTGGAAACGCCATCTCCGCTGGGGATGGCGTTCTTTTTTCTAATCAATTTTGTATATCGTATAAATTTCCCATCTGTCACCACCCCTTGGTGACCAACTGCATTTCGGGGCTGACTACTTTCGCCGACAGGCGAAAACAGGAAACGACGATGCGACCCATGCTGGTTGACTTTCGGGATGATGGAAAGGTCGACATCGACCGGGCCGTCTATGCCCTGCCCGAAATACAGGAACTCATCAAGGACTTTGGCAACCGCCACTACGTCGAAGTGCTGGTGCGGCTCTATATGTACCGCACGCCGATCAATCCCTACGCCCCCGCTGCCGAACGGGAAGCCAGAGCCATCGAGGATACCAACCGCTTCAACAAAGACGCCAAGGTTCATTCAGTGGTCTTCAAGTCGGGTCTGTGGCGTAAGGCCGTCGACCGCTTCAACCTGGAAAAGTACGACCCGATCTTCGATTCATTTATTGGGTTAGAACAGAAAATCGACGAGTTCAATCAGGCCATTGCCGCCACGCCAGTTTCTGAAATGGTTGAAGTTGAAAGTCCTAAGCGTGGACAAAAACAAAAACTGGTCGGCAGAGGAAAAAAGTCTATCGTCGAACAGGTGTTCACTGAACTGGCGACAGAAGAAGAGCCAGAAAAGATCACAAAGCGAGTCGATAACACAGAGATTATTCAGCGGATGGTTCGGGCATCAAGTGATGTTGAGAAACGCTACGAAGAACAGCGGGAGAAACTGTTGCGCACCAAATCAAGCAAAGGAGGGTCGGCTCAACGAGCTGCTGACTTCCGCCGAAACCTGAACCCAAATGGCTGAGACGAACCCCTACACAACCCCGCGTGCGCTCGCCGAGGACATTCTGGAAATGGCAGTTGGTGGCGGTATGCGCTCGGACGATCAGAACCTGGGGATGCGGCAGGTGCTCTACTGGATCAGCACGTTTGCCGCCGAACGCTACGCCGTGCTGGTCGAACAAGCTGGTGGTATCGCCAGCGCCATCGACTACCGGCTGTGGTCACCGCTTCGACTTGCAATCAACGAGGCTCCGCAGACCAGTGGCCCGCTCAACAACTATCCCAAGACGCTGGTGGTCGCCGATCTGCCAGCGGGCATTCTTTCCAGCGGCGGCAAGCTCATGCTCAACAATCTGTTCTGGGGAACCTACCAGCTTACCGAACTGCCACTCGACGTAGTGCGGCAGGGGTCGATTGCCTGGGGCCGGTTTGGAAAAGAGCAGTACGGCTGGGCCGTCGAAGGTAAGCGGCTTTACGCCAACCTGCCGCTGACGGCAGAGGGCGTCGGATTTCTGCGCGGACAGGCCGTCGTACTGCCGGAAGCAAGCGGCATGATTGACAATCCTGACATACAAATCCCGTGGCTGTCGGAATGGACAGCCGGACTGCGCCAGCAGTGTCTGACGCTCCTGCAACCAACCCTTTCACAAGCCCCCGACCAGATCAACAATGGAGCCGATCAACAAGCCGACAAACGTTAGACAAGCTATCTGGTGGACTATCAAGTGCCTGCTCGGCCTGGGTAGTATCCGCGACGGCAGTATCTGCTGGTTCTCGCGCACGTTTTTCGACGTACATGACTACCCACTCGACAAGGGTGGGTCGGGCTACCCAGATCATTTTTTCTCGCATCAGTGCCCAAGCTGCAACAAATCATTTTTCATCTAAACCATGAACTACCAGACACTGGATCAGCTTCGTCAACGCTGTGCCGCCGAACTCGTCGGCTTCGAGCCGGTGCGTGACGATCAGCTCCTGAGAACGTGGGTGTGGGATGCGCTGCGCAAGATCGACTCTGACCGCATCGGCGAGATTAAAGACACCTTCGTCGAGGTGATCGGCGGGTCAGGGATACTGCCCAATGATTTTCTGGGGCTGGTGGGTATGACCAGTGAGATGCCGGGCTACGACATCCGCCCCGGCCAGCGGCAGATCAGGGGTTGCCACGACGGCAGTGTGCATCTACACTACTACGCCCTGCCCCTCGACGAGCAGGGGTATCCGCTGATTCTCGACATCGCCGAAGAAGCTGTACTGGCATGGGTGAAATACAAACACATGGCACTCATGCAGCAGAAGATGACCTTCGGGCAGGGTAGTAACTTCCGCGCCGACCGTAGCTACAGGATCGACCGGGGGCTGGACGCCCAGAATAAAGCCGAAGCTGAATCACTGCTGGCCTCGGCCCGTGGCGAGGTAAATATGCTTTCGCTCTCCGAAGCGAATCGGCTGCGTCAGTTCCGCAGCAATGTAATGACTTATCGCAACTACCCCTAATGGCACCGATCCAGCGAGCTACCAATATCTTCACGTCGGGAATGCGGCAGGACTTACACCCCTCGGTTCAGCCAGCAGGGACGTACGTTCATGCCAATGGCTTCACGCTGCGCTTTGCCGAGACGGGCGGAATGGTGCTCACCGCCGAAGCGCCCCCGCAGCTACAGGCTATCCTTCCCTACGGGTCGGTCGTGCGGGGTGGGGCGCTGCTGCCCGACGAGCGGATATTGTTGCTTTTGAACATCGGCGGCTCGACGGCATCACCCGGCCCGCGCCGGGGTATGGTCGCTGTACTGGCGGGCGATCAGGTGTCGATACTCTTCGACGACCAGTATGATCCCAACGGTGACCGGCTGGCCTTTCCCGACGAGGAACTGGTGCGCGTCATCGTCGAGAAAGAATCGGCCTCGATTACGCGGCTGTATCTGAACGATACCGTCAACCCGCCCCGGTGCATCACGCTCGGCGAATACCCCGGCCCGGGTACTACCTACCCCCGCTCGTGGAGCGTTCACAGCTTTACCAACCAGCCGCCCGTTCAGTATGATCTTATCTACTTTCTGGGTACGGTGGCGGGCAGTTGCCAGACTGGCTTCTACCGGTACACGTACCGCTACAGCCGCCCCGGTGTTGTCTCGACGCCGTTTCCGCTGTCAACGCCGCTGACGCTGGCCGAGAAGTCGGGCACCGTCGACGTGCAGCTCGGCGCGTCGGGTATCACCACCGGTATGGGCCTTTCGTTTCGGGTGGACAGCCCCGACCGGCGCTGGCCGATGGTCGAGCTGCTGGTCAGCTACTCGCCCGATGGGACGGCATGGAGCAACCTGGTAGTCGGCGAACGCAAGGCAATTCCAGACAACGGTTCGGTGACGCTGAACCTGACCCGCCCATCGGGTACGGGTCTGTCGGTACCCCTCTCCGAATTGTCGGCCCAGACCTACCAGCAGATCGTCACGCGGGCCGCCGACATGGTTGCCGTCAAGCACAAATTGTTATTCGGAAATATACAGCTTTCGGTGCCCGGCCAGCCACCGGTCACGGGGGTGACGCTGTCGCCCGCCATCGAGAGCATGAGCTGCGACGACGTGCCCGACCTGATTCGTCCACCACTGGCCTACACCATCGCTGACTACACGTCGATTCTGGAGCGGCAGTACCAGCCCCGCAGTGGCTCGGTGGTGCGTACGCGCAGCTTCGCCGTGGATGGTGGCCTGCGCGACTACCGGTCGATCCAGTACGGCAATCGTCGGGTGGGGCTTCGCCGGGGAGAGCGGTATCCCTACGCGGTCGTGCTGTTCGATTTGCTGGGACAACCCAGCTTCGCCTGGCCGATCGGCACCTTCGAGGTGCCACAGTATTACGACGGCAGTAGCGGCACCGATGCCCCCAACACACCGCTGATTCAGATCACTACGCCCACCGGCCCGGCCTATCGGCTGCGGATCATGGGCTGCCGAGTCGATGGGCTGCAACTACCCGAGTCGATCCTGTTCGATTCGACGGGCAGACTGATCGTGTCGGGCTTCGCTATCGTGCGGGGTGATGCGTCGGGTCTGATCCGTCATCAGGGCGTCGTGCTGCCAGCGATCAGCGGGGTTGATAATCCCGACGAGATCAGTATGCTGCCCGACTGGCACAACACCTTTACGGCCCAACCCGAGAACGGACGCTTTCGGCTGCTGGGCAGTTCAGCCCAGGACGGCAAAGCCTATGTCCACCAGCCCGGCTGGGTGACCTACCACAGTCCCGACCTGCTGCTCGACGGCCTAATCGAAACCCAGCCAGTGGGGGCCAACCTGCGGCTTGTCGGTTCAGCCCACGGCCCCGACAACGGGCGGCAGGGCACGGTCATGCTGGCTGGCGGAAAGGATCACTACTACGTCAAGGCGTACACGTTCCGGCCCGACAACTTCCGGCCCGACGCGCCGGGACGCTGGAAGGTGAGCGAAACGTCGCCCGTCGCCTACGGCTACCGGCTGTCGACGCCGACCGACCTGGAGAAGTTCTACGCTGAAAATGCCAATATCAAGTTTCGCAATCAACTGGCCCCTAACATGGGCTACCCTACGGGTGGCGGGTTCAAGCAGGCCAAGGGAATCGGTCAGCTCGGCGCATGGCTGCTGCGGCTGCGGGGTAGCTCGCTGGCCGACAGGGGTGTCAGTGAGAGTCAGCCAGCGGGCGTAGGTATCGTCAACTACGAAGTGGCGACGCCCGACCTGAACCCGCTGGCGGCTAACTACGCCTGGACGGGACACTACCAGCCGATCACCCAGGCCGTACTCGACGACCTGCCGGTGACGCAGGACAGCGTCGGCAGGCGTACCTGGACGGTCAGCAACGTCGATGTATGGGGTGGGGATACCTACCTGTGCCGGGCGGATATGGCCCGCGTGCTGCCGCAGTACGACACGGCCTACGCCAGCGAGAACGACTACGCGCTGGGCTTGTTTCTGCCCATCGAAAGCAAATACAATCTGTACCTGCGCTACGGCAGGCGCTACGAGAAGGTAGCGACGATGCCGCAGCTCACGGCCCGCGACGGCTCACTACCCGAGTTCGCCCGTGGTATCAACGAGTTTCAGCCCGAAGAGTGGTTCATCAACCGGGGCGTGGTCATCAAAGAGTCAGTACATACTTTTCCTGTACTGCCGCCCGATACGCGGATCGAGACAAGCTGGTCGCAGGGTATCGCTTGGTCGAAGCTGAAAACCGATACCGAACTGCTCGATAACTACCGGCGCATCCCGGCCCAGAACCTGTTTCTGCTGGAAGGGGAGTACGGCGCTATCAACGGGCTGATAACGCTGTTCGATAATCTGTACGTGGGTCAGCAGCGGGCCGTCTCGCAGGTGAGTGTCGATCTGCGCGAGGTGATTCCTACCCAGTCTGGTCAGCCACTATCGGTGGCGACGGGCCGTGAGGTTGGCCCCGCCGAGTACCTGAGTCGGCAGACGGGATGGCAACGTCGGCAGCACGCCTGGTCATCGCCCCGCAGTTTTTATTTCGTCGATGCCCGCCAGCATAAGTTCTTTCGTTTCTCGCAGGCGGGCCTGGAGCCGATCAGTGACCGGGATGGCTATCATAACCAACTGTTGAGCGACGATCTGAACGGCTACACCGGCTGCTTCGACAGCCGTGACGACACGGTACACCTGCTGGGTCCACTTGGCCGGGTGGCCTACAACGAAGTACTCAACTGCTTTGTGTCCACCCACGAGAATAACCCCTCGGCCTGGCTCGACATCGGCGGAGTGCCCATGACCCAGCCAGCGGGCGAATACAATGTCGTGGTGCCCGGCAGGCTGAGTCGGAACCTGAGTCTGTCGTTTGTAGTCAACCCGGTGCCGGGCCAACCCAAAACGTTTGGCACCGGCATACTTACCTGCTCGCGGGCACTGTTCGATAGTCTGACAAACATTTCCGTGTCGACTGACCAGCAGCCACCGGCCATCATCGAAAAAAACCGGATGCGCTGGCGCGAAGGCCGGGTGTGGTTGCCGCTGCGGGCTATCGACGGCGGAGAGCCGCTGCGGGGCAGCACGATGAACGTGACCATTAACTTTTCCAATGTCGGCGGGCAGCCGGGCTACTGGCTGCTCAAATGGGAAACCGACTTTCGCATTCCTTTTCGCGCTTAACATACGACTATGCTATTCGATACCACCGCCCCCTCCAGTAGCTTCTGGACGCCACCCAAGCTGGCGACGGGCAAAGATAAATTCCTGCTCTCGCTGATGGGCTACGGGGCGGACGGCAGCCAGAACGGCTGGGGTAAGATCAGCTCGTGGATACCCGGCCTGAACGTGGCCGCTAACAACTCGGCGCAGATCACCGCCCGGCAGGCGGGCCTGGGTGACGTAGCCAACGCCATCGGCTCGGACATGGACAACCGGATGCAGAAGTTACAGGCGGGCGTCAACGTAGTCAAGGGGGCTGTCGGTGTAGCGACCGCCAACCCAGCCCTGATTCAATCGGGCGTGCAGGGGTTGACCCAGTCGATCTCCGGCCTTGCCAACGCGCAGGACGACCCGACCCAGTACACCAGAGGTACAACTGCCTACCAGCGGTTCTTCGATGGCGGCAAACTTTCTGTCAAGCCTGTGGGGCGGATGCCGGAAAAATCAGCAGCCCAGAAGAATGTCGATCAGGTTACCCGTCAGGCACAGGACAAAGCGGATATGTTCATGGTCGCCAATGGCTTTCGTCCGGCCAGTAGTCTGACCGGCATTAACGCCGATGAGTCCTACAGCAGCGACTACCAGCCAGTGAATATGACCGCGCCGCCCGTGCCGGTGAAGAATCCCGTGTCGGCTCCCGCAGATGGGTCACTACCCACACCCGCTGTCGGCACGCTGCCAACCCGGTCGAATGCGCGTAACTTTATTCGTGTCGATGACGAAACGTTTGGCGTTGCCAACGGGCAGCCGGTATCATCGGTGACGGGCGTTGTTGCGCCAGGCAAATCCGCCGTACCCAACGACCTGCGTGGTGCTATAGACACCGGCACTGACTGGACCCGTACTTGGATGGCCCGCCAAGCCGCACTGGGCAACGCCGCACTGCAACGAGATGACATGCAGGCCAGTACACGTATTGGCAAAACAGAGATAACGGCACCTTCCGACATGAACGCGATGGGTACAACCATCGGTGACGCGGCTGGTTATTACAATCCGAACACGGGGAAGTCACACATTTCTTCTGCTAACGACCCCGCCTATGCGTCGACGGCAGCAACCCACGAAGCAACCCATAACGCACAGGACCTACTGACGTATCGTAAGGACGGAAAGGACAGTGGCGCACTGCATAAAACGTACCAAGAAATTAGCGCCCGAATCCAACATCCAACTGGTCTCGCTAAAATGCTCACCTCCAAGCGCGCCCAGAACTACAACAGTTATCTGTCGAAACCAGAAGAGGCGCACGCCCGTATCATGCAATTGCGCCGTGAGCTTAATATGGCCCCCGATGCCAATATCGACAGAGAGACATTGTCAAAATACTTCAAGGGAAAGCCCAGTCAGGCAGCCAATGACCTGCGGGCTATACTCAGCGAGGATGACATCTACCAACTGCTGGACCCGAAGAAAGTGGTGAGCACACAACGGGAACGAAACGACGGGCAGCTCTATGCCGCATCGGGCGGGAAACTGCCGGGGGAGAATCGGTACCCGGCGAGCGACAAAGTATCGGAGGATGCGGTGATTATCGACAAGGCCACCGGCCAGAAACTCGGCGAGATGCGGCATGGGGAGCGCGTCTTCGACCAGGACGCTACCCGCACAATGGAAGCCCTCGTCGACAGGGGTGACCACGCATCGCTGGGCCGTTTCGTGCTGGCCGAAATGCTGACCCATCCCGACTACCAGGATCGGAATGCAGTGGCGGTTGCGTTTGCGGGTGGTGGGAAACTGACCGGCAGGCCCGTTGGTCGTTTGCCGGAGAAAGACAAAGCACAACGATACGCGGAACAGTCGGCATTCAACCGGCGCATTGACGAGCAAATGTTCAATGCGATCAATGGCTACGCGCCACTCAGTTCGTATACCGGTATTCAGGCGGGCAGTCAGCCCGTACCGGTCCCGGTTGATCGACCCGCCCCAATCCTGCCAGACCCAACGGGTAATGATATACCCGAGGTAACCGTCAGCGGCAAACGGACGACGGCTACGCAGCGACCCTACACGATGCTACCCGAAGGGGCGGCTTCCGCTGCCAGTCTGACGGGTATGGCTGACCGCGTTGTTGCGCCCCCCGTACTGGCTACACCTGCTGTCCCTTCTCATCCTTCTCCCGCTACTCCCGCTACTACTGCCACCTCGGAAAAGGTCAAGAAAGCAGGTGGTGGAGTCGATTGGTGGGGTATGGGCAGTGACGCGCTGCGAGCGGTGACAGCGGCAATAGGTGCAGGCCAGCCCCTGCCGACCCGACCCGTCAACCCAAATCTACAGCAGATGAGCCGGGAGCTGGCCGACCGCCAGAACGAAGGACTGTCGGGCCTGGAGCGTACCAACCTGCTGCGCCAGCAGGCCGACCAGCAGGGGCGTGACGTGCAGATGATCCGCGATACCATCGGTGGTGGTGGCAATGCAAACGCAGTACTCGCTGCCGTTGGAGCCGCCAGTGATCGAAGTAATGCGATGACCCAGCAGATCGAGGGGGTGGATCGCAGCCAGCGCCAGCAGAACCGGGAGAACTACTACCGCGACCTGATCGGCTCGCAGGCGGGCAGCGACGCCATCTTCGCCCAGCAGTACGCGCAGGCCGTGCAGCAGAAAGGAGCGTTCGCCCAGGCGATGGCTGCCAACCTGCAAAGCATGGCCGATCGCAGCCAGTACGACAAAGCCTACGGTGAAGGCTCGACCTACCACGACCTGATGACCCAGCTCCTGAAACGTACCGGCTCCCGGCGCGACTACGCCGACGCACCTGTCACCAGCCTAACCCCCAAACTGCCGTGAGAAACCGAGGATGGGGTGACGGAATGATCCGCTTCACAAAAGTAATGGCCATCTATACGGGGCTGTATTGGTGGAATTTTTTCTGGGCGATTGTTTTCATTCACTTACTGGGCATTTTAAAATGATAACTAACCCGTACTTTAACCCCTACAATGCAGCCCAGCAGTACCGACCGGGGATGCAGTCATCGCTGGCGCTGGCGCTGATGCCGACCGATAACTTCGCCCAGAAACGGGCGGACGCGGCGGCTACGTTCCAGTATGCTCAGTACGCCAACCAGCTCGCCGAGCAGGATGCCGCCCAGAAGGACAAGGCACTGGCCGATACGCAGGCCACGCTCGACGCCATCGACAAGCAGGGGCTGTTGCAGACCGACACGCGCCGGTTGAACGCGATGTACACCGAGCGGTGGCGCAAGCAGATTGAAGACGAGATCAAGAACAACTACGGGGGTGACATCGTCCGCTTCCAGCGGGAGCGGCAGCCGTATCTGGTCAAGAGTTTTCTATCTCAGCTCCAGAATGCACCGGAGTTTGCCGATGCGCTGGAGAACAAAGTTGCATATGCGCAAATCAAAGATGCGCAGGCGAAGGGTAAGCTGTTGATTGGTAATACCGATCAGGACTGGCGCGACTATCAGGAGGGTCGCCTGACCCGGCTTCCCTTCCGTGGGGCGTATGATGCGCCCAAGGAAGGATTCGATTACTTCGATAAGAACGTTCACCCCACCGCCCCATACGGTACGCGTGACGGCAAAGCTATCGAGGTAAGCCAGCAGGATTTGCTGAATCACTTGCTCTCGCAGGGTATGACCCCGCAGCAGGCAACCGACTACGTGGGTAAGCTCGGTTACCGGGGTGGTCGCTTCTGGAAGATGGAATCGCAGAAACCGTGGGATGCGCAGAAGACCGCCTTTGATCAGAATATGGACATTGCCAAGTTCAAGCAGACGGGAGCTAGTCAGGCGGAGACGGCCCGCCACAACCGGGCAATGGAAGCCCACGCCCGTCGCACCGAAAAGCAGAACGAGTCGAGTGGTGGCACCGGCATCGGTAACTTGACTACGGCAGACATTCTCTTCAATCCTCGGGCGGGCGGTGCTGTGCAGGACAACCGCTACGGGCGGGCACTGCTGGTCACCAAAGGCGTGTCGGGTGAGGTGGCCGACCAGGCAATGCGTTCAGCAGGCATCGACCCGCGCAACCGGGTGGCGGCACTCGACCGAACCGGCCAGCCCGAACTCAACGGCCGGCAGGTGTATCAGTCGAACGTAAAAGAGGTCTACACCCTCGACGGAAAACAGCGCATTCGATCGGAGAAGCCGATCATCTTTCAGCGCGTCGACGCCAGTGAGATCATTCACGATCCCGTCAGCGGCCAGCCTTTCATCAAGGGTAGCTACAAGGTAGCTGGTGGTGAGGGTCAGGAGCGAGAGGTGCTGATCCCACTCGCCAAATCCGTGGCTGCCTACGCTTCTGCCAATGCCCAGTCACCGGTCAACGACTCCAAGGCCGAAGCTGCCCAGAATGCCAGCTCACTGAACCGGGAAGCTGCCCGTCAGCAGCAACGCACCGGCAACGTGGCTACGGTAAATGATATTCTAAATTCCACCTGGTAGTATATGATGCCTTCCCCTACAACCCAAACTGTTTCGTCTAAACCCTCGCCCGGTGGCGCACTGCCTGCGACCCCGCAGCAGGCGCAGATCAACGCGGTCGGTATTCGTCAGCTTAGTCAGGCACTCCAGAATGCCGGGATGGACGGGGCGACCGCCCTGCGTCGTTACAACGATGCCGTCCGGCAGGGGCCACAGCAGACCGAGATCGCCTTGGGTAAACTCCAGCAGGTAGCCGACACCATCGGCTACGACGCGGACATTCGCTACGGGGTGTACCAGGCACCAAAGCCAGTAAGGCCCGCACCAACTCCAGAGCAGGAAGCGAAGTCGAGTACAGCAATAGAAACCGGCAAGGCATTCTGGAATGGACTTGTCGATGCAGCATCGGGTATTTCACGCTTGCCGCAGGCGGCTGTCGATACGTTTGTGATGGCTGATGCGCTGCGCAGCCCGGTACCAACACTGGCAATGCAGATCGCCGATAATCGTCCAGCGACAAAGGTTGTATCGGGAGGATTACAGGCGGTGGGGGACTTTGCGACCGCCATGCTCGATCACGCCAAAGTTGATCTCGATACGTCGGGCAAATACGATCAGGGGCTTATCGTCTCGGATGGCGAGGGAGGGTATAAGCTGGGTTCGCTCGAAGGGGCAGCCCACAGTATCGGTTCATCGGCGGCATTCATGGCGAGTATGCTGGGGCCTGGCCTTGCGGGAAAGGTCGGCACCAAACTTGGTATCGTTGGTAAAGCCCTGAAAGCGGCGCAGGCCGAAGGTAACGTCGAGCGGGTTGCCGAACTAACCCGGCAGGCGATCGGTACCGACAAGGCTACCCGCTTCCTCGGTGGGGTCGTCTCGCAGCTCCAGCCGCTGTATCAGGATGCGCTCGATGCCACGGGCAACCCGCAGCAGGCGGCCCGTTTCGCTGGACTGGTTGCGCCCGTCGTGGCCGCCGTCGATGCGTTTACCGGCGTAGAGTCGATGCTGGGCAAGAGCGAGCTGGCTGCCGCCCGTAAGGGTATGATCCGCGAGGCGCTGGGCCGGATGGGTACGGAAGTAACTGAGGATGCCATGATCCCTGCCGCCCGCAGCTTCATTGATAAGTTCGTCAAAGACCCACTGGTTACCGGAGCCAGAGAGATGGCAATCGAGGGCATCACCGAGACGGGTCAGGAAGCCTACACCAAACTCGTCGAGAACATTTTCGACGCTACCGACAAGCAGAGTAAGTTCGCCGAGCAGACGGGTGACACCACGCTACGGATGCTCAACTCACTGGCAATGGGCGGGGCGTTCGGTTTCGCGGCGGGCGGGGCGGGGCGGATGGCGCAGAATATCGGCGCTCACCACCCGGCAGCATTTGCTATGCTCCAGGACGCCTACCGGCAGGAGGGCAAAGTCGGCCTGCAATCGGCGCTCGATGATCTGGCCGATGGGGCCGACCGCATCAGTCGGGAGGGGGGCGACGGAGAGGGCATGAAGCAGCAGCTCGGTAAGATGGCGTCGGTCATTCAGAGTTTCAAAAACCCCTATACCGTAGCGCCGAAGACCCAGTTTCAGTACTACGACCTCAACTACAACCAGCTTCCCGATCAGCAGCAGCAGCTCGATGAACTGAGGGTTCGACGCGATGGACTAATAGGTGACCAACCTACCGACATCGACGAGCAAGGAAACCCCTACGCCGTCGATCCGGTCGTTGCCCAGCGCGAGCTAGCATTGCTCATGCCGCAAATCGAAGACCAAGGACGGCGGGTGTCGTATCTGGAAGGGGTGCGCGACCGGCTGGCCCAGACCGGCACCTATCAGGACTGGGGCAAAGGATTCGATCTGATCGGTAAGTTCCAGCCCGGCGACCGGGTGCGGGGTACCGACGCCGATACCCGCGACGATGTCGACGGAACGGTGGCGCAGGTATCACCCGATGGACAGACGGTAACCCTGGACGTAACAAACCCCGATGGTACAACCAGGTCTGTCGACGTTCGCGCTACCGAGGTGCGCGACGGGCAGATCGGCCCGGCCACTACGCCCGTGCAGGATACCGCGATGGGTGACATTGCGGTGGGTGACAGTATCCGTGACGGATTTCAGAACTACCAGCAGGACGACCGGGTCTACCAGCCCGGCGAGCGGGTGGTGCTGGCATCGAATCCCGATGCGTCGTTTCCGGTAACGGACGTAACGCCCAACGAGCAGGGCGACCCGGTGCTGACCATCCAGGGGCCGCAGGGTGAACTGTCCGGCACGATGGCCGAACTGACCGACAAGGCCAACCCGAACCGTCTCGTTGGTAGCTACTCGCCTACGCAGGCGCTGGCCGCCGAGGATGGCCGCAAGCAGGCAGCGGAGCGGCAGAAGAAGATCGACTCGCTCAACAAGAAAGTGCCCGCTGCCGTACGCACCGCGCTCGATGCGATGACGGACTCCGATCTGATCGCCCGCTATAATCAGGCTACCGATGCGAGCGAAAAGCAGTATATCGAACTGCTGGCCGAACAGCGATTCGGTACAGTCAATTTAAAATCAGTAACAGCAACCCAGGCGTCGGCAGCCCCCGACCCACTCGAAGCCGACACGCCTACGGTAGACCCCTACAATACGACCGCCGAAGACATCAGCGATGAGCAGTGGAATCAGCTCGCCGAAACCGACGAGATACCCGACGCCGTGGTTAACGATATGGCTGTGCGGCTGCTCGATGAGGTAAACTTCTCCGAGCGGCAACAGATGGTCTTCGAGCAGATGAACGACACCGAACTGCTGCGTTTGCAGGCGGCACTCGATTCGCTGACGGATAAACTTGCAACCGAACCTACTACCGACAATGGAAACCAAGACATCCCGATTTCAGAAAATCCAGACCGTACCCCAGACCCCATCGGAAGCCCTGGCGAAACTGCGCCAGTCGCTGTCGGGCCTGCCGCCGAAGGAGCGCCTGTGGGAGTCAGCGAAAGCCTACCGGTCGATCCTCAGCCAGTACGTACCGGGCTGGAAGAACAGCAGTCTGCTGATGTATCCGGCCAAAGTAGCCCTCCAGAGCCAGCGCCAGCAGCGGAGCCGGTCTGGCGTGACCCGGTTCGCCCGAATAAGCGGCGTGCCGCCCGTCCTGTAGAAAAGAAAGCCGCTGCCACTACAGCGCCGCTGACCGACACGGTGTACCGCGAGTTCAGACAGTCGCCCGCCGACTATGCCTTCCCCGCTGGTGTACTGGAGGGGATCGCCACGCGCATTCTCGATGGCTCGGTGACCAACCGAGACATGGCCGTCTACCAGAACCGCCGTACCGAGATCGACAACATTAAGGCCACGCTGCCCGCAACCACGGCGCAGGGAAAGGCGATCGACCAGGCCGAGGCAACGCTCGACGAGGATAGCGACGAGCTGGGAGAAACCATCGACCGATACGAACAGGAGCGCCAGCGGCGGGCGGCAGAAGACAGCGCCCCGTCCGATCAGCAGATCGACGAGCAGCTACGGAAGCTGGCCGCTGGCGACAAGAAAGCCCGCAGGCAGGCGGCAGTCCAGGCCATCAGCGAACCCATCGCTGATGGCGAAGAGATTGACATCGATGGCGACCTGTCACCCGAAGAGATCACTAGTGAAGCGGCTACGGCTACGCCCGCCGACGAGGTGAGTGTCGGTACGATCGGCACGACGGTGAAGGTGCTGCTGTCAGGGGGTAAGGCGACGCAGGGAGTAATTGTCGGTAAAGGGAAAGATGGCGATGTCATGGTGCGCCGGATGAACCGGCAGGGTACGATGGAAGAGGACTTTCCCCACCCACCGTCGAGCCTACTCTCGCCATCGGGTAAAGCGATCAGCATCGACCCAAGCCTTCCCGCCTACAACCCACCGACCGCGAGTGGACTCGACGCAAAAAAACTGGCCGCTGGTCAGCGCGTCATCGTGCCGGGCGCTACTACGCCACGGGTAGTAGCCGACATAGTATCGGTAAATCCTGACGGCAGCGCCGACGTGCGTGTCGTACTGTCGGGCGCTACGCGCACGGTTCCGGCCAGTCAGATGAGTGAGCCGACCGCGACTGAACTGACGCAGCTCAAAAATAAACTCGCCGAGCGGGCCGACACCGAACGACGACAGGGTATTCGTCGGCAGGTCGCGGACCAGGCCGCCACGCCAGTTGGCGAGCAGGCACTGTCTGAACTGAGTAAACAACTGCGCAAAGCGTTCCCCCGCCTACGGGTGGTGTTGCTGTCGGGCGCTGCCATGCAGGAGCAGTTCGGCACCAACGACCGGGGCCGGATTCAGACCGGTACGGTATACCTGAACACGGACGGAGCCACTGCCGATACGCCGATCCACGAGTTTGCCCACGCCTACATGGGGGTCATCAAGCGGGATATGCCATCGGTCTATGAACGCGGCCTGTCACTCGTTGAGGGAACCGAGTACGAAGCCCGCGTCAGACAGCAGTACCCCGAACTGACGAGCCGGGAAACGGTGCTCGACGAGGCGCTGGTCACGGCCATCGGCGAAAAGGGGGCAGGGATGCAGCAACCCTCGAAGCTGAGAAATTTTCTAACATGGGCCAAAGCGATGCTAACCAAGATCGGCAGTCGCCTGGGTATCCCTGTCTCGCTGGAAACCACACTGGACAGTTTCGCTACCGCCCGCGCCAGTGAACTGCTGTCTGGCTATAAACTCTCCGACTCGGCAG
The DNA here is from genome assembly GCF_003002825.1 of Spirosoma oryzae. GTDB lineage: Bacteria > Bacteroidota > Bacteroidia > Cytophagales > Spirosomataceae > Spirosoma > Spirosoma oryzae. The sequence goes on from NZ_PVTE01000025.1 coordinate 55,988, forward strand.
GGGAGGGGATCGACGCCAGCCACAAGGCGGGCGTTCCGCTGCCATCTGTCGTCGACGAGAACTGGCTGGTTGCCAACGGGTCAAATCTCGACAGCGCAGGCGGCAAGGAACTGGTCGAGAGTCGTCAGGTAATCTACGACCCGGTGACGGATACGTACAGCAAAGTGGAAGTCGACCTGACTACCGAAACGAACGACATCCGTAGTAGTCTTGGTGCCATAAAAAAGGAGGGTGGCTGGACGAACTGGCTGGTCGACCACGCCAACTTTCTCGACCCGCAGAATATGGGCCGGGTGCTGTTCGGCGAGAGCGAGCGGGGTAAGCAGTGGAAGGCGCTGATCGAAGGGCAACTGGCGATGGTGGCTCCCATGAAAGTGGCGGGACACGAAGCGTTCAAAACGTTCTACGCGCTGCTCGACGGGAAGACGACCTACCGGGGGGCGGCCAGTGCCGAGAGTGTCGAACGCTGGGATGTGACCGGTAGTGTGGCGGGGCAGGCAGCGAACCTGAAAATTCCTGTCGACATCGCCGTCGACATCGCCATGCAGTACCGCACGATCATCACCACCAAGGGGCACTTCGATCCCAAGCACCGGGAGAAGACGCGGGCCGGTATCGCGCCGACGATGCAGGTGCAGCTCCCCAACCCCGAAGACCCCAAGAACCCGATCATCGTCGATCTGGACAAGCAGCAGCTACGGGCGCTCGAAGACCGGGTCTTCAACCAGGACGCGTCCACGATGGCGCTCGTGCAGAAATGGAACGATCATACCAAAGCGATGTATGGCCCGCTGGCCCGCATCCGCCTGCTGATGACCGGCCAGACGCTCGATAACATCGCTGACTATTACCCGATTACCACGGCGTCGACCGAGCAGTCGATCATGGGTCGCAGCATCGAACGGTTCATCGACGATGCGGGCTACCTGAAAGACCGAAACTCCGGCGCTCCAGCCCGCATCCGTGCCGATGGGTTTCTGGCATCAGTGAATCGCTACCAGAATGCCGCCGAGGATTACGTGCAGCTCTCGCCGCTGTGGCAGAACCTGAAGGGACTCGCCCAGCGTCAGCAGCCACTCTTGAACCAGCTCGGCTACGACCGATTGCAGGGAGCCATCAACAAACTGGCTGACTCCTACGCAGCCCCCAACGCCGGGTCTATGAAGGTCGACTCGTGGTTCAGCTACGATCTGCGCAAGCTGCTCAAACTGGCAACACTCTCCCGATTTGCCTTCAACGTGGCGATTCCCTTAAAACAAACGACAGGATTTCTGTCGGCCTACGGATCGGGAGCCATCAAGCAGGAGTATCTGAACCGGGAGTGGTTCAACTACATGAAGCTGATCGGTCAGTCCTACGCGCTGGTCGGCAGGGGCGGGGCCGAGGGTAACTACGGATGGCTGGGCGGCGGCGACACTGCCTTCGACACCGGACAGGCGGAACTGCGCAGTATCGGCACGCCGGACGCTGCCGTACTGCTGTGGCGCTCACAGGGGCAGACCCATCCCGACATTCACTTCGACGAGTGGAGTCGGCTGAAAGACAACGCCGGAGCCAGATCACAACTGACTGCCAAGCTGCGCTCGTTCCTGGAAGAGTACGGATTGTCGATCTCCCAGCGAGCCGACTCCGCCGTGGTGTACGCGCTGTTCAACGCAGCCAAAGCGCAGGTCGCTGCCGAGTCACCGGAGATGCCACCTCAGCAGCAGCTCGCCGAAGCCGCCACCCGCGCCAAGGAAGCCCTGTATTATTCCAACCAGACCTTCGATAAGACCGACAAGGCAGCGGTGCAGTTCACGCAAACACCGGTCGAGCAGTACCTGCTGCTCTATAAGGGGCAGGGAGTAAAAATATTCAATACGCTCGCCCGTCGTCAGATCGAAGTCACCCAGGCGAAGAGTCCCGCCGAAAAAGCCAAAGCAAAGAATCGGCTGTACGCGGCCCTGACGATCAATGCCCTGATGGCTCCACTGATTACTACGGCGGTCGACATGAGCGTGGCGGCCCTTCGGAATCTGACGGCTCCTGGCGACGATAAAGACGAGGGGCTGTCGGAGGAAGAAAAGCAGCAGCAGGCGTTCGTCGACGGCGGGTTCGCCTACCTCTCGTCGGTACTCTCACAGGTACTACCCGCCGAGCTGGGTGAGATGGCGTCGGGTGTCGCTTACATGGCATCCAATCCCGTGTCGCGCCGGGAGTATCTGGACTCCAACCCACTGGGTAGCTACGCCGATCTGTACACGTCGCTGGCATCACTGGGGGTTGGGGCTACGATTCGCCGGTTCTCGACCGAAGAACGCTGGCAGAAAGAAATGACCAAGTCGTTTCAGCAGGCACTGCGGGCGGGGGCGGTCTTCACCGGTATGCCGATGGAAGCGGTGCGGCAGATCAACAACGGCATCGGCCAGCTATGGTTACCAGAAGAGAGGCCCCGTCGTCAGGGACGGCAGCGCGACAACGACTACGCCATCGAGTATCTGACCGGACAGGCAGGTAACTAGACAAGGAAGGGTGCTTTTTAAAAAAAGCACCCTTCCTGTTTGGGGGCTACTATCACCCCACACTCGCCATGCCAACCTCTATCGACCCGTTAACGACACTCGGTCGCTACCTTTTATTCATTGCCACGATTTTCTTATTCATGTTCGCAATAGACATAATTGTCCTTGTGCTCATGTGGTACATTTACAACCTCGGATTTCTGGCGGCCATAATATCTCTGTTAGTTGGGAGTGGCATCGTGTTAGTTGGACTGGGTGCGGCATTTCTATTGGGCATTGATTGGATACTTAGCCTGTGTCCATCTATCAGAGTAACGAAAATTTTGGTTCCAATTTTTTCAGTCATAAACCTGCTATTGATACTATTCCTCTTAATCAACACAAGCGTCAGGTTAAAGTCCTTTAGTTTTTATCCAATCCTTTGCGCCATCGCCTATTCGTTACTAACCTATGGGTACATGAAGGCTGCGCGAGAAAAAAATCAGTAAAAAAGTCGGTGTCATTGGTTTGAGTGGCAACGTCAGACCAGTTTAAAAAGAATGCCACAAATGATTCATAAGGGCAAAATCCGCTACCGTCCTCTCGGCAAATAGACCAATTACGTAGGGACAGAATGTATCGTTCGCCGTATCGATAACCAAGCGAATCTTGTCCAATAAATGTCGCCTGTATTTTCACTTTGAAAGGCGCTCGTTTATTTCGTTGATTACGTATTGCCAGATCGCATCATTGCTGCGCTTTTTATGGCTCTTCGCCACTAACATTGCGATTCGCAGACGCTGCTTCCTATCATTGGTAATTTCGAGACAAATTACATCACTGTAGATTTCGTCTACGATTTCCTTTGCTCTTGCTACAGTCATGGCGCTATTTAATTTTAGTGGAAGATAGTTTCTGTTCGTTGTAAATATAGCTAATCAATTTTATTATTCGCACCGGGGGGGTGGTGACGTTCACGGAGCCAGTCCCTTCTACTTTCGGTAGCTGTAGCTGCCGCCCCTGCTGGGCGGTCAGCCAGCCCCGATGCTCCAGCCAACGCTCTGTTTACAGCCGACATCTGACGCCACCCCCGCCCTGCGGATAACCGACACGACGCCGAACTACGACGCGCTCCGGTTTCGCTCCGGCTTTGGCGGGGCAAACCCGGCCCGTGATGCGGTGCGAGTAGCGATCAGCATCCTTTCCGCTCTTGACAATCAGCCCCGACTCGCCGAGACGACACTGCCGGGCGACATCTTCACGGGCGACAAAAGCTACGATCTGGCCTACCAGTTCGCCGATGGTTCGTATCAGCTCGTCGTCAGCGCCTATGGTACGTCAGGCATTCCGGTGATGCTCTATGACTACGTGATTTCCGCGATTGCCTATCCCGAAGGGGGGCGGCTGGAGGTCATGCGCGATCAGGTGTGGGTCGACGTAACGAATGTGTCGCTCATTCAGAACGGAGCGATCCGCTGGTCAGCCCCTTCATCGGCGAGTAGCTGGACGCTCTGGCGACTGCTGAACGCCGATGGGTCGACTGCTACCAGCGGGGTGATCGTACCGGTTAACCCAGTACCCTCGCCTGTACTGACTACCTCGTCGGGTGACGAACGACTCATTAGTCGGATGGTCTACCCGCTGCTTCTCGACGGACGCCTGCGCTATAAAATCGCCACGGCAGCTACGGGACTCTCCCGCGAATACACCCAGCCCGACTCGACGCACAATCAGGCGCGGCAGGCATCGTGGGCCAGACTCTACTACGCCTGGCAGGCGCTCGTGCTACGTGCGGACTGCGAAAGCCCCCAGGTAATCGAAGCCACGCTGGCCCGCCTGCATCGTCAGGCCGACCGGCTCTTATCGACTGTGCCATGTCCACTGAACTGATCGACGTACTACTGGCTGACTCGCCGCGCGATTATCAGCGTGACATACTGGTGATGCTCAAACTGGCCTGGCCGCTACTCAATGACTCCATGCGCCTACAGGTGCAACTCAACCTAACCGGACAGCGCCGATGAAATGCAACTGCAACTCGATCTACTGCGGCACGGACTGTCCATTCGGTGACGGCTGCCGGTCGCTACCTGCGCCGATGCGCCCCGTGGGTTTCAACCTTACGCCCGCTGCGCCAATCAGTCACGTATTCTCGGCGGTCGGTAAGCCCGACGATCCGGGCACAATTGATCTGCTGCTGCGCATCATCCGTACCCTGGGTGGTGGTACGCCCGTCACCCAGCCAACGCCCGTCGATCCCAGCATCCCGCCCGGTACGGGCAGCGGCTCGGGGTCTGGCACGGGAACAGGGTCAGGATCGGGCAGCGGTAGTGGGTCCGGCACCGGAACGGGTTCTGGTACGGGCGGACAGGGCGATCAGGGCACTACACCGGTAGTTCGCTACACGCCATCGACGGTAGCCCGTCAACCCGGCAGCTCCATCATCCTGCTGAATACCAACTACGGTAGTGCCAGTGACAACCTGACCTATTCGCTGCGCTTGCAGGCGGGCACGGACGGACTGGCTGGGGCCGTCGTCGCTTCCTTTGTCGAGACAGGTGGACCAAAATCCTTCGCCGTCGTACTGCCCGATACGTCGCTCACCTACGCGCTGAGTGTACAGCGCACCGGCCTGTCGATCACCCGCGTCAACGAACTGGGCCTGACTGTAACCGGCACGGGTACGGGTAGTGGATCAGGGTCTGGTACAGGGTCAGGATCGGGCAGCGGGTCCGGCACAGGTACGGGAACGGGCACGGGTACCGGATCGGGCAGCGCAGCGGGTCCAGCTAATCTGGTAACGCGCTTCTACGCAGCCACGAACCCCGATAACTCCTTCTCGTTTTACGCCGAAGGGTCGGGTGTCATCTACGTACAGGTCTACGGCATCAACGGCTCGCCGACACCCAACCCGTCCAAGCGGGCGATGGTAAAAGACAGCCGTGGTTACGATCGTCCCGGTCTGTTCTACGGCTACATGCCCTACGGTGGCTACTTCCCGGCAGGGGAGATGCCCAGTGGCGTCTACCAGGTGCAGGTCATCGACGAGACGGGCGGCATCGACCTATACACGATCACCATCACCTCGCAGGGTGTATTCACCCAGTTGAAGGGAACGCCAACCCCACCTCCACCACCGACCGGGTCGGGCAGCGGTTCGGGATCGGGTAGTGGATCGGGCAGCGGTAGTGGATCGGGAACAGGTAGCGGTAGTGGTGACGGTTCGCAACCAACGATTGTCTTCCAAGGGATCGTCACCGTCGACGAGTCGCAGCGCCCCGACCTGATGAACCTGCAAGCGACACCTTTCCAGAAGGCGGACGGTAGCTGGTGGTTCAGAGTGAAGGACATTGCCACCGGCAACTTCCAGAAATCTTACCGGAACATGGGTAGACACTATGTCAACCAGGCCCAGCTCGAAGCGGGTGAGTGGCCCTTCGGATTTCCGTTCGCCCCCACCTGCACGGAGATGTCGGCTCCATATACTGACGACAAGCTGGTGGGCATGGACAGTAAGGCCCACTGCGTACAAAAGATTTTCACGCGCTAATCAATAGTCTATAGCATGGCAACGCCAACCATCAATCGGATACTGCCACCCCGCGTGCCGGGAAATATGGGCTATCACGAAACAGCGCCCGACGTAACGGACGGTTCGCTGAACCTGAACTTCAAGAACGGGGAGCGGCTGATCGTCTCGCCCACGCGGGCCACGCCGAGCAGCAACTACACCGACAAGGGGGTAGCTATCAGTCTGAATATTGGCCAGCCGACGCCTCCCGAACTCAACGCGGGCAGGCGGTCGATGTTCGCCAATTTTGCCGCCATCCGCGACATCAACCCAGGCAAACACCTCTACGAGTTCACCAAAGAAGAATGCTATCAGGTTGCCCAAAATCTCTGGGCGACAAAGGGTCCGTTCAGCTTTGTCTGCGGAGAGGCAGGCGAGAACGAGAGTCAGTGGAAATTCCAGTATGACTACGCCCCCCAGCAATACCGGTGGGTGTACGAAGGGCTGGCAGTGCTGGCATCGCAGCAGCCGGGAATGGTCAACGGCGGACTGAACTACGCATCGGTGACAACCATCTGGCCGGGCAAGAGTAACGGCAACGGCGTTGTGGCTGACTACAATACGATTGTCGATGGGCTATCGTCGCCCGACAAAGCCCGCAACCTGATGGCTGCCTTCGAGTGGTACTTCAACCGGTACTACACGGGCAAACTCTACGAGACAGGGACGGTGCCGCTGACGAACGCCTACATCACCCAGAACGATACGTGGCTCCAGTACTGGATGTTGCGCCTACAGATGGAGCTGATTTCGGTGGCTAACGTAGGGGCGTTCCCCGATCCGCGCACGATGACGGTCTTTACCTGGCTGCGCTCGCAGGCGGGCCTGGACCCCTACACCGAAGCCTACCAGATGAATATAGGCGGACTACCCGCGATCGGTCGGGACTTCGTTACAGCTGACCCTAACATTCAGATGGTGCAGGTTAGGCGCGGTCTGCGACAGGGTAAGTATGTTTACTGCTGGGAGAACCCGTACCTGTTCGGTACGGATACCAACTACATCGGCGAGCCGAGCGACCGGATACAGTACCTGGCCTCGACGGGCGGCCGGAATATCATCTCGATCTACAACGCTGCCCCCTACAGTCCGACCCGCGCTCCCTACCCGCACCCGCAGATTCCCTACGGCTACAATGACATCGCCCTGATCTCGGGCAAGATGCACTGTCTGCAAACGGACTTCCTCAATAAGCGGCCCCAAGCCGTGCAGTGGAATGTCGACGGGGTGGCGGGGCCAGCCCCGAACCTGGGTTATATCCCGGCCTGTATCGACGGACACCTGCCGCACGTCGAAGCGGCAGTAGATGGCAACCGGGCGATCGTCGACATCTACCAGCCGGAAGGCAATGGTGGGCACGTCACCGTCCAGCTCGGCGGTAGCTTCGGTAACGTGACGCTGGACTACTGGCCCGGCGTCGACAATCAATTCCACCTGCAAATCTAAGTCCCATGTGCTGCAACGGACAACGCGCTTATCCCAGCGAAAATACCAATAACCTGATGCTGGTCATCGACAACCTGATTGCCCAGAGCAAGCAGCCCGGCAGTGGTGGTAGTGGCCTGATAACGATCACCCAGACGCTTGGTCCTGGCACCACGGCACTGGCGGCGGCTACCGTACCGGGTAAATGGAAAGCCTACCTGAACCTAGCGGGCACAAGTTTGCAGGCTTCGTTTTCGCTAACGATCACCCGGCCAGCCGGTGGGGGCAAGGCGGAACTGTCGCTCGACGAGTCGTCTATTTTCAGTAACACCAGTAACTACCAGGTCACCTTCGACAGCGACTCTTCGGGGCGGCTGTTGATTAGCTGCCCCACCTTTCCGGCAGCGGGCCTACCCGGTGCCGTAACCGCCAAGCTGGCAACCGAATCGCTACTGACACTAACTGCCTAGCCATGATCGCCTTTCTTTCCGGCGCGGCCAGCGCCATTTTCAACGTAGTGAAACTACTCTTTTCGAGCCGGGTGTTCCTGTTGCTGCTCTCTGGACTGCTGCTCTTTGCGCTGCTCTACGTCCTGCGCGATAAGTCGTCGGACAGGACCATAATCGCTTGGCAGCAGAAAACGATTCGCGGGCTGAAAGCCGACACGGCAGCCCGCAACGCTGAACTGCGCGTCGCCGATCAGCAGACGGTGCGGATCATCGTTCGTCGTGACACGATTATCAAGCGCCAGCGGATACTCGTTCAGTCGGCCCCCGTACCGGTACTGATCGACTCGGTGAGCAAAGTGCTGGATAGTCCGGTGCAACTTGTTTCGATTGAGCGTAACATTCACGGGCCGGACAGCTTGGTGCAGATCAGACTACCCGTGCCTGGCTTTCGACGGGCAGCGGGACTACTGCTGCTGGCAAAGACCGACTCGCTGGCGATGGCGCAGATGATCGACGGCTATCAGAAGCGGGACACTGCCTACCACCGGCTCGGCGAGCTGATCCAGTCGGTCAGGCCGACTACCCGCTGGAGCTGGCCTTGGACCTACTGGAAGCATTGGCGGCAGATCGACCAGCTCTACCAGTCGGTATACTACCCCATTTCGCAGCCCTACACACCATGAATACCATCCCAACTATCAACTCTTTTTCAACAATGCACCATGCAAGCGTTTCTGGCGCAACTCGAACTGCTCCTGTCGACCTTTCCGCCGACCGTCCTAAAGATTCTCTGCCCGATGGCGGGCAGTCTGTGCTCGGCCATTGTGCTGGCGATTGCCACCGATGTGGTCGCTACGCCCAAGCAGATCGCCGGGCAGTTCGTGGTGGGCTGGCTGGCGGGGGGCTTCTGCGGTCCACTGCTGTCACCCTACCTAAAGCTGCCTGACTACACGCTCGGCTTTGTGACGGGCGGTGTCGGATACTGGGGCTTTACCGAGTACCGAAAGAAAAAACTCAAAGAGATTATCGACAGACAGCCACCGCAAAACAACGCGAACGATGCTACTCCTTAACCCCGCCTACCAGTCCATCGCCGAATACATGCGGCTCTTTTCCAGTAACCTCTGGGACTTCTTTCTTTTTTTCTGGTACGGCTGCATTTGCGGCGGAGTGCTTATCTACTGGATGCAAACGTACCGCATCAGCAAGGGGCACAATATTTCGGGCATGACAGCAACCACGCTGACCTGGATGTACCTGCCGGTGATCTTTACCGCCAACGGGCACTGGCTGGTTACACTGTCGTTTCTGCCGATGATCGGCCTATCCGCCCTGCTGGGCTACAGTGCTATCTACCTCTACAACTGGCCGCTATACGAACAGTGGCTGGACGACAAGGAGGATGGTAAGGTAGCCGACCGACCACCGGTTGGCTACTGGACGAACTCGCGCTTGGGCCGTTACGCCCTCCAGACGCAGGCGGAGAACACATCCTGGCTAGTGCGCCACTACAGGCCACTGTTAGGTGCCGTAGCTTTCGTAGCCACACTATTCTTCGGCTTCTACCGGAGCGTGGAAAACTTTACGGCGGGGGTGGCTTCGGCGAGCCAGCAGACCAAGCAAGAAGTGAAGGCAGTGGTAAAAACCGAATTAGGGCAGGCTAAACAGGACATCAAAAAAGACATAGCTACTTCGACGGCATCGGTTACGGCTATCCAGACCGGCATCGCCGAAGACGTAGCTATCGCCCAGCAGCAGGTCGACACACTGAAAGGGCGGGTGGCTGGTACCGAAAAGAAAAGCGACGAAGCTACTCGCAGGTCAAAGCGGGCGGACGCCAAAGCCGACCGGGCCATGCAGTCGCCCTCGCTCTATGTCTACCCCATGCACCCACGAGTGCCGAACGGAAATGCGAATGAACGGCTGGACGTACCACCAAAACTACGGGGCCGAAAGACAGGCATGGTACTGGATGCCGATTCACTGGAACGGATACAGATGGCCCGCTACAACGTAGACGACTACAGCGATGCGAACCAGTAAAGAGATCGCCGATCAGCTCAATAAAAAAGGCTGGGCTACCGATGGTAGTCCTGGTTACACGGTGAAAGATAGCCTGCGCCGGTTTCAGGCGTCGCGGGTATTGCCCAACGGCGAACCCCTGTCTATTGATGGCGGCTACGGAGATCAAACGGAGGCGGCCCTGTTCGGTAGTTACATCCCTACCGGGATCAGCCTGCCAGTGCTGGCCGTTAAGGTAGCCACGGCGCTGGTCGGCGTTCGTGAAGTACCACTGGGTAGCAATAAAGGTCCGCAGGTAAGCATGATCCTGAACTGGGTAGGATTGAGCGGTGGCTACCCCTGGTGTGCCGCGAGCAGCTTCTTCTCCTACCAGCAGGCAGCCATGCAGCTTTGCATAAAAAACCCGCACCCCAAGAATGCGGGCGTGCTCAACCTTTGGGAGCTGGCTGGTTACAATGTACCGGGTATGCGCCGTATCACCAAAGCCGAAGCCATTACCAATCCATCACTGGTAACCATCGGGGCGCAGTTCATCCTCAAACTGGGCGATACGGCGGGGCACACGGGACTTGTGAGTGGGCGTAGCGGCCTTCGATTATCAACGGTGGAAGGCAATACGAACAATGATCTGGTGAGGGAGGGTGACGGGCAGTTCGCTATCAATCGCAGACGGATCGACGATAAGTCACTACTGGGCTTTATTCTTTACGACTAGAACAGTATTACCCGTTACGACATGGACGAACAAACCGAAGCCCTGCTTAAAAAAATTCTCGACGCTCTGGAGTCGGCTATTGTTGCTGCGCAGGCAACCCCTTAACTCACACTCGCTATGCTCTACAACAACGCCCTACTGGTCAAGATACTGGATGCGGTCGGTCGGCTAACGGCGGCAATCCTTTCGCGTCCGTCCGGCAATACCTCACGCGTCAAGAACTTCTACGATCAGAGTAACATTAGTTCCGGCCAGTCGTATCAACACAATTTTCAGACTGACTTTGGACAGCTACCGAACAGCTACCGGCTGCGGGTGACGGCTTGGGACACGGACGGCTACCAGATAGCAGGCATCAGGGCGACGCCAACTGACGGCAACAATGCCAAGGTGTACTTCGATGATGGGTCTAGTCCATTCACGGGCGACATCCAGTTCTACATAACCACCAATCCGTAAAATGAAGCCGATCCTTATCCTTACGCTACAGATAGTGCTCTCGTTTGCCGCTACGGCGCAGACCAAGCCGGTGACGACGACAGCGTTTCGCTCCTATAGCATAGCAACGGGCACCCGCCTGAACGCGATGTCCGACTCATTAACAAAACAGAGATTCGACATCAACGCGAATAAGACGGCGCTGGCGGCAACTGTGTCGGGTACGGCGGTTCAGTCAGCAGACGGCATCACGACGAGCTTTTCGATTGCCCACGGATTGCCGACGACGCCTGTTTTTGCCCAAGTGCAGGCCGAATCGGACGACGCCGACAATACCAATATCCTGAAAGTCACCAAGTCGTCAACGACCCTGACGGTATTCTATAAGGTCGCCCCGCCACCGGGCAACAACAATTTGCGCTGGAACTGGATCGCCCGGCTATAATCCCCACCACAACACACGACTATGGCAACAATAATCAAGACATTAGCCGAACTGAAAACCCGGCGTGGCACGGCAAACGCGACAATAGACCTAATCGGGCGAAACAATGCAACGGACGGTCTTGCGGGTGGCTGGTACTGGGACGATACGGCGACGGATGCCCCTGACGACAATCAGATCGTTCAAGTGACGGGCGTCGCCACGGGTCGCTGGAAACGGCTCAACGGTCTTGCGCCCGCCGGACTCACACCGCGCGGAGCTTGGGTAGCCAATACTGCCTACGCAGCCAACGACATCGTCACCAACGGGGGCAACACCTACCGGCGACTATCGGCGGGCACATCGGGGGCTAGTTTCGACCCGGCGATGTGGGAAGTGCTGGCCGCCAAGGGGGATACGGGTGAAATTACGAAAGCTGCTCTTGACTCAGCTATATCGGGGGTGTTTTCTCCACCTACGGTTGACGGCTATCTCTACCGAGCGAAGAACAACAACCTGAACCTAGTACAACCCTGCTTCGCTTTCGACCTGTCGGCAATCGCCTGGTCATCAGGGGCCAGTTTCACGTTTTCCTGCAAAATTGTTTCCAAGTCGGGCAACATCGTTTCGACTCCTCAGATTCGCACGTTCTGGAATAGTGTTACTACAATCAACGATATTACTGGGCCGTCACTTAACATATCGAAGTCCACGACATTACCAGCTAATCAAACCATTAGCTATACGGTAATCGGCACTACCAATTTCGCGAAAACAAGCTACGTACATGTGTTTCTGGACGTAATGTTGAGCGATGGGACGCTGGCTAGTGAGCTGCTGATCTACGACGCAGCATTCACGATTGCCGGTGGTACGGGCGTAAAACTGCCGGGATCGGACATCTACCGAGCGAACGGTACGGACACGATTACGGCTGTTACGGCCCTGACCGAAGCGGCAGCTACGAAAACGTACGTGGACCAGAAAAAGGTAGAGGCACTGGCCTATACCGATGCAGTGGTTGGACCCTTGAAGTCTACTCCGGTTGTCGCGAATCGGTATATAGGGGTGGCGAACACGGTCAATCCTACCTTAATGCAGCCGATTGTTGTGTTCGACACGAACGGCATTGACTGGGCTGTTAATGACACGGTAGCTTTCACCTGTAAGCTAATCTCCCGCAGTGGCAACATCACTAATATTGCCACAACCCGCGTGTTCATCAACGATGTGTCCGCACTTGACAGCACGAGTGGAAGCTCTGGCAACATGGGATCGGCTTCGGCCAGTCCGGTGACGGGTACAGCATTAGTCTACACGGCAACCAGGGCAGCAGCGGTGAAGGCTCGTTATATCCACGTCTATATCGACGTGACACTAACCGCTCCGACGACTCCAACTACGTTCGACATCTACGATGCAACCCTGACGGTGAAGGGTGTTCCAACCGTGCGGGTAACCGGGTCGGCCCTCTACATGGCTAACGCAAACGATACTGTTACTTCGTTTTCTTACTTCGATGATCAGTTAGCCAACGTTGGCTACGTCAATACACAGCGAGATGCCGCAAAAGCCTATGCTGATAGCCTGACCACTAACAAGCTGAAAGGAAAAAAATGGAACGCGTTGGGTGATAGTATAACCTACGGGCATGGCGTCGGTGTGAACGGGACCTACCGGGCAATACTGGCAACCCGGTGGGGTATGACGGCTCGAAATTACGGCATTTCGGGTACTTGTCTGGCGGGCACCAGTAACAGTTTCGGTGCGAGCATGGCGACTCGATACGGCGATATGGACGCAGATGCGGACTACATTACAGTGTTTGGCGGCACAAACGATTGGTCGGCAGCGATTGCGATTGGCACCAACGCAGACACGGTAGTCGACACGTTTAAGGGGGCGTTAAACGTGCTGTGCAAGGGGCTGATTGAGAAATATCCCACCAAGAAAATCGGGTTCATTACGCCCCTGAATCACCGCACGGCTACCAATTCAGGGGGGCTATCCGTGCTGAACTACGTAGACGCAACGATCGAAATATGCGCGCTGTGGGCAATCCCTGTGCTGGACTTGTATCGTCGTGGTGGTATTCTGCCAATCAATGCCACTCAACGGGGGTCCGTAATGTATGACAGCAATAACGACGGAATAGGCGACGATGTGCAGCACCCCGGCGCTGTTGGTCACGCGATATTGGCAGATCGAATCGAAGCCTTTCTACTAACCCTATAGCCACCCCTGCCATGCTCACCATCTTATCCGCACTCCGTTCTGTAACCATGTACACCCGTCCACTCCTCCCGTTCGTCCTGCTTGCCTGCACGAAATGGTAACAATCAAATAAACAGTTGTGAACCTACGATCCACCTTTCTTTTCGGCTTTCTGGTTGTCTCACTATCGGCTGTCGCCCAAACCAGACCGGTTACAATCAGCACGTTTCGGTCCTACACAATGGCAACGGACACCAAGATCGTATCACTATCGAATACGGCAGCACTGGCACTGTCGGCAGCTAACTCGGCGACGCTTACGGCGGCCAACGCATTGACTGCCGCGCAGGCCCGGCTATTGACTACTGACTTTGCTTCATGGACAACAGCACAGGCAACGACCGATCAGAATCAGAATACGGACATAGCCAACCGGTTGCTGACAACGACCTACAATAATAATCGGACAACCGACCAGCAGGCAACGACGAATGCCCAGTCGACAGCTACAAATGCACTCACGCTGGGACAGACCAATACCAGTTCGATTGCTAGTGTGTCGAATACTGCGGCCAACACGGGGTCAGTAGTAACGTCTGGCCGGTTAGCGAACACGAGTGGAACTAACACGGGGGATCAGCAGATCGTACTCAACGGTACGCAGCTTTATATCACCGGACCAACGGGCACGACGGTTACGCTGCCCAGCTCATCGAGCAGCGGTGCCAGTAATTTTGCGCTATCGTCGGCTTCACCCTGGATACCGGTAACGACCGGGGCTAGTTCGGCAACGATTGGCGATCTGCTGACCAGCGGCCTTGGCCTGCCGATCTTCAACCGAACACAGGCCACTCTGCAAACCTACATCAACGGGCTAGCAAACGTCACCACAAGCATTCCCCGGCTGTACCTGTACGGTAGTTACGACTTCTCTGCGCAGGCCAATACGCCCCTGACGATAAGCAAGAACATGGAACTGATCGGCGCAAACGGAGCGACATTCGACGGCGGCACGACGAACGGATTTCTTATGCTGTTCAACAACATCAACACCCGGCTGCTGGTCGAGAACATTACCTTTCGTTCCCGCGCCACGACGAGTCCATACGCGCTGGTGTACGCCAATGAGCAGGGTGACTCGCGCAACGTCACCTTTCGCAACTGCCGCTTCTCGGCACCGATGGGCAACTACAATGCCTTCGGGGCGAATACCTGGAACGGCTCGTCGGGCTGCTTCTATGACAACTGGCTGCTGGACAACTGCGTCGTCGACTCCGTTGGTCGGATGGGCTACGAATTTCTGGCGCACAAGAACGACGGGGTTATCCGCATTCGCAACCTGACTATGAATAACTGCCAGGCAAACAACGTCGGACTCTACAACCCCGCCAACGTAAGCAAGGCCAGCGCGACCATTAACGGCATGGGTGTCTCGCTGTCGGGTGATCTGGATGGCGTGCAACTCAAAGCGTTCAAGTCGCTCAATTGCCTGATCGGTATTGAGTCAGTATCGGCAAAAAACGTGTCGATCACCGATCCGTTCATTACCGGCACCCGGTCGATGACATACCTGGATGGCGGTGTGACGACGATCATCGGCGCGACAGGATTCTCGTTGACCGATGGCGGGAGTACGGACGGAGGATTGCCGGGTCGGTCGACAAGCAACGTGACCATCACGGGTGGTGAGGTGAACGTGGTCGGCAAAGGACTGGGTACTTACTACGCCGACCGGGTGACCATCACGGGCACCAAGTTTCTGGCCGGAGCCTACATGGAAGTGCAGCACGCCACGCGGCTAAACTTCAACAGCTTCGACTACGAGATGACGGGCCGAAACTTTATCGCTTCGTTCGAGGATGTCAAGAACAGTCAGATCAGAAACGTTCGGTTCAGTCGGGAAAACAACACGGTCACGCCCATCTACCAGCCGATCAATCTGGATGGCAATACCGCAGGTAACGTATTCTCCAATATCAGCATTATTACCAACACAGCCTACAACGGCGGCAACCCCGACAACTATTACAACGATCAGCAGCCGTTTCGGCTCCGCTACATCAACGAGGCCGGAACCAATAACTCGATTCGCGATATATTTCTGAACGGCATTAAGCAACCCGATTACGTCATCGAGAATATTCCGACGCTGGCTATTACAGCAGCGGGATCGTACACGGCGCTGACGCACATCGCCCGCATCAACATCAATCCCACGTCGGCAATAGCCTCGCTCACGTTGGTACTGCCGACGACTTCGCTCGACCGAAAAGACGTGGAGGTAAACTTCGGTGGCTCAATCAACTCGGGTACGGTAGTGACTACGCTGACTATCAACGGACCTGGCGGCACGACGCCCGTACAGAGCAACACGCCCGGCGCAGCATCTGCCGGGCAGGTATTCACCTACCGATGGGATTCGACGATAAGCCGTTATCGACGCATCAACTAATCAATTAACTTGTCCATGAAACGTTTCATTGCCTGTCTTTTTCTGTTCGCCAACGTGGCGATGGGCCAGAGCTGGGGGCCAATGCTGGACCAGCAAAACACAATGCTCAGTCAGCAGAACAACATGCTGACTAACCTGACTACCGATGGCTACATCACCCTGCCCGGCAACCTGACCACGCTGCTCGGCACCGGAACCCGTCAGCAGGTTCGTAACACATCCATCGGTAACGCCCACGAGATATGGGCAGGCACGCCCGATGGCAACCAGTTACTGACCATGCGGGGTGGTGAGTTTAGTATCACCGTTGCTGCTGCCGGGCAGGTGATCGCTATTCCTCACGGGCTGGGCTACGAGCCGAAGTTCTACATGGTCAACGTACTCAGTCCGTCCGGCTACGCCTACACGGCAACCAAGACGGCGACCTACCTGATCTTAACTATACCGAGTCAGCTTACACTGGGTACTACCTTTAAAGGACTCTGGCTGGCCCGGTAGTTATCATCTGAGCAGTACTGCTTATCTTGCTGTCTAATCAAAAATAATAACCAAAACAATGAAACAACTCCTGCTCACGCTCACCGCTGCACTCATTACACTGGCGTCGGTAGCCCAGACGCTACCCAAAGACACGACCGTTCGCGGCACGCAACCCAGGCTGGCAGCGCCCAATGGAGTCGACATTTACAGTGTGCCACCGGCTGGTCAGGGTCCAGTGTCACTTTTGTTTCAAACGGCTAGTAAAAGTGTCGCCGAGATTAGGTCTATGAACAGCATCACCCGTCAGCAGGCTCCGCAGGTTATCACTACGCCAGGCACCTATGCAGGCGGGTCTTGGTATCTGGATGTCACCGATAGATCATCCCCCGACAATACTGGAACGGTACTGGTCACCAGTAATGGGCTACGCTACAAACGACAGGGGGTAGATGTTATGGACCCTGGCTGGTTTGGCGCTGTACCCAATGACACTATTGACGATGCCCCCGCTATCCAAGCCGCTGAACGGCAGGCATTCATGGTTGGTGGTGTGGATAACTATCGCCGCCTTCCGGTGAAGCTGCGGCCCGGCGTCTACATCATTGGAACCACGCTAAACTTTACCAATGGGAATGGTATGATACTGATGGGTACAAAGGGGCGCTACCAGAACACGTTCCTGCAAGGCAGAACGGGCAATAAGCCTATCGTTGATTTTACGGGCGCTACGCTGTCCGGTCTGGTCGACATCAACCTTGGCTCGTTCAATGCCGATGCGAATGCATCGACCATTGGGGTTACTTTTGCACTATCCGGCGATAGCAATAACAACCAGCTTGGTGGTCTAAACTCCATGATGCGGAACGTGTCGATCATTCTCGCTGACATTATCGGGGCCAATGGTGGCATGGGTTCGGTCGGCCTTATCAATGTGCGCAGCGAAGAGTTTACGATGGAAGAAGTCTTTATTCGAGCTAACCTATCGACTGTATTCACCAATACCGCTTCGCTCCAGCCCGCTACCGGGTATGCCTTTACCGCCACCAGCGACTACGCCAATTTATTACAGGGAACCGGGAGCATGGGCGTAGTCAATATTCGCGGAGTTTCGTTCCAGAACTACGAAAAGACGAATCCGGCGATGTTGCTTAACGGGACTAACTCGGTCGACTTTCAGGGTTTTATCAGCCGAGCCTTTGTGACGCCTGGCCGCCCGCAGGATACCTATGAGACGGCCATTCGATGCACGCAGACAACGATTGGTCTACGGGTAAACGGTACGGTGGAATCATTCAGTCAGCTCCTGTCGGTTCAGAATGACTTTCAGAATGGTGAGTTTAACGTAGCCATCGCCAATCAGAGTAATCCATCTACGCCAGTCGTCCAACTGGACTCGGCTTACGGACGCATCAGAGGGAGTGTATTTCGTATTGCCATACCCAATGTATCGGAAAGGGATGGTCGCTATCTATTTTTCACAAAAGCCAAGACGGACGGAAACGAACCCGTGGCAGCCAGTATCGTCGATACGGACATTATCTGCCACGACATTTTCAACAATGCCTACCTATGCAGCCCACACCTGCTCAAAAATTGCGACGATGTAACATTCAGGGGGGCACTATCCGTTTCTGTCGATGGCGGCGTCGTTAAACAACTCGTCTCCCGCCCGGTCATCAGCGGTGGCGTGGGAAGCCTGAGCGCGGTAACCGTGTCGACATTTACCGTCGCCGACCGCACTGTCAGGTCTTCGCAGAATGCGGGCAGTTACACGGTACGGCTGACAGGTACAGTTACGGCGGGTGGCTACGGAGCGGGCTGCCGGGCAGTGGCACGTTATGTTGTGACGGCAAGCTATGTACAGAAGGCAGACGGAGCAGCCAATAATAGCTGGGTAACTACGGTTACGCTAGTGGACAAAACCAGCTATGCTCCGTCCTGTTTATCAATTGATGGGCTGACCGCCACCATCGACGAGTCGAATCCGAACGTCAAGAAGATAAAGCTGCTACCAACTGTCACTGGATTTGGCAATGGCGAACCAGTAAAGCTAGACTTCCGAACAGAGGTGCAGAGCGACTTCTACGTCAACCGATCTATGCTTATCGGTAACTAGGGCAACATGAATGGTGTCGTTCATGTTGCTGTCCGTGGAAATATTAACGGTACTTTGTATATTCACCCAAACCTACTCAATACTATATATCGTGAACGAAATCGTCCTTCATTCTGAATCTGAATCCGTCGAATCACTTTGCCGCCATGTTAGCAATTTACAGCGGGACAGGCGGGAGCAGGACGAACGCATCACCGAACTGGAGTTGATGCTCGACGAGTTGGCCGACGAGATGGGTAGTAAGGTGGGCCATCGCAAGGAGTACAAAAAGCACCGCCGTATCGTCGAACACCTGCTGGTCGACGCCTACGAACTGACCTCAGCGCAGGACATGTACTGGGTAGAGCCACCGACCATCGGCGGGGCAGGGGTGAAGCTGGAGTTGGGACCAGCCGGTGCGGGCGACCGCATCGGCTTTGGTACCGATCGCCGCCGACCCCACCGCACCGCGCAGGTCACGCTCTACTACCTCTTGAACCAGCACTGCGTTCACGCCAGTATGCGAAACCTGGAAAGTCTCTATGGTTACTCTCGCTTCCGCTTCCACGAGATCATGTCGCGGCTAGACGTAACACCCGGCCACAGGGCTATCCGGCTCCGTGTCGAGCGCGACTACCTCGATCAGCTCGGCCTGTTCAATGAGCCGCTAACCGACTACGACCCCCAGCTTACCAAGCCCATCAACGATCTAAAGCAGTACTGTCTGAACCGGGGCATAGCCTACCGGCGCTCGCTGCTCGATAGCCATGATTAAGCCCCTGCGGTTTCATTCTGATAACGGCGGTGGTGGCCTCGGCGAGATCGTCGACTTTCTGAATCACCCAGACTCGGCACAGGTGCGCTACCGCCCCGTGCTGCACGAGGAAATCCCCGAAGTCGGCGAGCCGGGCGACGTAACCTCGGACTCGGCCAGATGGTGGAGCCGTGAGCTGCTGCGCTGCACGACCCAGGGGTGGTCAGCCCCCGATGGCGTGTGGTTCAACCCCATCTATTATTTCTACCTCAACCACGTTCGTATCAGCTTCGTCGACGAGCAGACCCAGCTTCCGGTCGAAGAAGCCCCGCTCTACAACGATTCGGACAAAGCGGTCTTCGACGAGATATACTGGTCGCTGGCCCACAACCTACCGCTGGGCGCTATCCCCTCACTGCCGGGCGAAGAAGGAAAGAGGCTAACACGCAAAGAGAAGAAGGCCGAGAACAAACGGCGGTGGGCGCTCTACCGATCGCTGGAGAAGACCATGTCGGGTGTACTGAAAATGCCCGCCACCGATGTTATCGCCACCAAGGGTCGACGCAAACACTGGTCCTACAACATCCTCTGCGGGGTGATGGTGTGGGCTTTCTGCGTGCATATAAACGGCGATCTAGGATGCGGCTTCGACAGCAAGGATTCCCGCGAGGAAGGGCAGCGCGTCTTCCGTGGGGCGTACGATCGGCTGCACCCGTTCTGGAAACACCCCGAGCTGTACACCGACAAGGAGGGGGAGCTGTCTGCCTGCGTCTACCGCTACGATCAGGATGGTAATCTGGAAAAGCGGGAAGGCAACGTCATCCACTTTAAGGAACTCGACAAGCGGCCCGGTGCTTTTCGAGGACGTATCTACCGGATCGTGCTCTTCGACGAGGCCGGAAAATACCTGAACCTGAACAAAGTCATCGGCGCTACCCGCGACTGTCTGCGGGTGGGTACGTTCAAGTTCGGCACGATGCTCATCGGGGGTACGTGCGATCCGATTACCAACAAGTCGGATAGTTACCAGAAACTGTGGGAGCAGGCGGTACGCAAGGGCTGGAATAAAATCTTCATCCCCGCCTGCCGGATGGCCCCGCCGAACGTAAACTGGTTCACGGGTATCTCCGACGAGGTAGCAGCACGGGCGGCCTACATGGCCGAGCGGCAGCAGTTCATCGACGCGGGGGATATGGAAGGGTACTACCTGACCGTGCAGGAAAACCCGCTCGACGAGTTCGAGCTGTTCATGCTGCCGACGCTCTCCAACTATCCCTCTCACAAACTGCTCGAAGCAACGGTAAACATCGCGGGCTTCGGCGAGAACCTGCCCGTCAAACGTATTCGCCTGGAGTGGGAACTGAATACATTCGGCAAAAAGACCGGTACGGTACTGACCTACGACGACCCCAACGGGCCGTGGCTGATGCATGTCGACTACAGCCCCCATAAGGAACTCTCCGATCTCGATGTGGCGGGGATTGACTCGGTCTATAAAGACAACGCGCCACACTCGGAATCCAAGTGCGCTGTCGTCCTGTACCGGCGCGAGCATCACCGGCTGGAGCGGAGCGACCGGCCCATGCTGGTCTACTTCGACCGCCCGCTGCTTGACATCTTTTCCGATGAGGTCAAAAAGCTGATGGTCTGGACGGGCTGCCGGGTGATTCTGGAGCACAACGATAAATGGCTGGCCGACGACATCCTCAAAGAAAAGATACCCTCACCCAACGGTCCCGTGCTGCTGGGCGAGCAACTCATGTACTACAACGAAGAGCCGGGGCTTCGTAACTCGGACACGACCATTCTGACCCAGACCAAGCTGGCGCTCAAATGGATCAACGACGGTGGGTTGATGCGGGTGGTGTTCCAGTCGATTGTCGACGCGCTGAAAAACTGGCGGCAGAAAAACGACGACATAGCCAGCGCCCTGCACCTGTGTCTGATGGGCGTGGACACGCTGCGCGAAACCACCGTCGACGGCGAAGTCGAAGCGCAGACTGCCCCCCAGCCGTACCAGTTCGGCAATAATACCATCGGGACTGTCGCCGTGATGTCGGGCGGCATGGGTCTGATGGAAGCCATGAACTGGAACGGCGAAGGACTCGCCCCCTTCGGCATGGACAACCCCGCTTGGAACAACCCCTTCGCTAGTCGCAACCGGATGGCTGCGTAACGCTCGGCAAAGACTTGATAAGATCAATCATTGACTTCAACGTATAAGACATTGCCATTCCATCTGCTATGTCTGCTTCTTTGTCGGGGGTTGATTTGTAATTTCCGTTATACGGTATCGGTGTAATAGAGCACCAGAATGCTTTTTCGCGGGCCGATCTGCGTGGTCGGACGTAGTCATACTGATCGACTCTATATCCTTTATCGGCAAAAGTCTTTCTTATAATTGCTTCTGCATTCATAGTTAGTGTGAAGTTTCATATACACTGCAATATAGCTAATCAATTTTATTATTCGCACCGGGGGGGTGGTGACACTCACGGAGAGTGCGGTAAGGAGATTTGAGGTCATCCAGTCGGCAAACCTCGCAGGGTAATCAGCGGGCTGGGTAGCCCAATGAACGACGACCTTCAACCGCTCATTCCCCAAACGTCTTTCGAGACTACCGACCCGGTAGTCGCAGCCCCGGCGTCGGCACCTGTCGCGGCTCCGGTAACCACTGCACCCGCAGCGCCCATAGCAGCAACGCCTGCCGCCGAGCCAGCCGCCCCGGCTAATGACGCGGCTCCGCTCATTACCTCGGCTCCCGCCGAAGAGCCGTCTGCCGGGGCGATCATCGCCACCACCGCCGAGCCAACCGCTGATGCAGCCCCTGCCGCTACGGAAGCTACGCCCGATCCGGTAACGATTGCCACGGGCGAGAATCCCTTCGATTCGATTGACTTTGACGAGATGGAAACTGTAGCGCCTGCCGCTACACCCGCCGCCACTGCCGAGCAGACGCAGTACGATCTGATCGCACAGACGCTGGGTCTGGAAAAAGCGCCGACCAGTGCCGATGAGGCCCGTGCTGCGCTCGACGCCGAAGTGAACCGACGTATGGCTGTGGCGGGTAGCGATCCCATCCGGCAGATTGATGCCATGCTCGCTCTCGACAACGAGTCGCTGGTGCGCGGGGCGATGCTGCAAACCAAGAGTCCCTACCAAACTGACGAGATGGTCAATGCGCTGGTAGACGACATGATTACCAGTGGACAGATCGAGACGATGGCGGCTCAGATTCGCCAGCAACTCACCACGAATCGGGGCGTAAAGGAGGTCGAGATCAGCGGGCAGGTTGCCCAGCAGCAGCAGCAGCAGCAGGAAGCCCAGCGTCAGTACGAAGCGTCACGGCGCGAGGGGCAGCAGAAAGTCACCGAAGCTATCGTCGGACTGAAAGACCCGATGGGCCGGGCGTATCCCGAACGCATCCAGAACGCGATCACCAACTACATCCTGCAACCCGGCGAAGATGGCATCTCCGGTTACATGGCCGCTTTCATGGCTATGCCACCCGAATGGCACGCGCAGATGGCTGCCCAGCTTCACCCAAAGATCGGCCCGGTACTCACCCAGCAGATGGCCCAGCGCCAGCAGATGGCGGGGCAGAGCAACCTGCTAAAAGAACTCGAACACTCGACGCCCGACAACGGCGCTGGCGGTGCCGCATCGACGGGGCCAAAAGTGGTTGGCTCGGACGCCTTCACATTTTAAACCAATAAACCGAATTAACGACAATGGCCCGTATTAGAACTGCCCAATTTGGCTCCGGTACGATGAACATGGAATTTCTCGGACTGGCCCTGCAACGCCAGCCGCAGATGCTCCAGGAGTTCATCGTGAGCAAGTTCGGCTACTTACCGATGACGAGTCTGCTCTCGGGTATCTACGGCGATTCGCCTGCCGAAGAACTGACGCCCTCGAACATGATCCGCTGGCAGGTAGGTGGTATTCCCCAGAAACCCTTCTACGTCCTGTCTACCTCGGGTGACTTCCGCGTGGGTAGCAAGAACGCCGAGATCACCGTCACCGACTCCCAGCTTTGGGCGGGCGCTACGCTGCGACTCGAAGATGGACAGACGCTGCTTTACGTCACCGACCGAAAAGCGGGCAACGGTAACTCGTTCGCTCACTCGGTTCAGGTAGTCGGCAACAACGAAGCGGACACCGTCGATATGTCGCTGCTGGAGCGGGGCCGGGCGCTGAACTACGTCACCGCCCACTACGAGGAAGGCTCGGCAACGGGTCACCCGATTCACTGGGGCACGAGTGACCACTACATGGGGGCGCTCAACATCCAGCGCCACAAGTTCGAGATCACGGGCGACGCTATCACCGAAGCCATCATCATGGAAGTGATGAACGCCAAGGGCGAGATGTATCAGGGCTGGTTCCCCAACATCAAGACGGGCGGCAAGTCGCTGATCGACTACCACATGCTGGCGGGCGAGCGCGACCTGGTGTGGGGCAAGGCCAACTTCAACTTTGAGACGGGTCAGATTTTCAACACCACGGCGGGCGGCAAGCCTGTTCTGATGTCGGATGGCCTGGTGCGCCAGATGGACCAGTCACCGGTATGGAACTACTTCCCGACTGACTCGGCCAGCTCGATCCGGCAGATGCTGCAACGCATTCTTGTCCATATGTCCTACAACCAGGGGCAGGACACCATCGACTACATCGTGACCGGTGGGTCGGGGGCGAAGGCAGTGTTCGTCGAAGCGATGCGCGACTACATCGTCAGCGGCGGGGGCCGCATCAACATGACCCCCGAGAAGGCGGTCGTGAAGGTAGCAAACCTCGACGTGACCGAGTTCACCACGAGCTTCGGGTCGATCAAGTTCGTGCTCTCGCAGGCGTTCAACAACCCGATGCAGAAGACAACGGAGGTGACGATCATGGGCGTCAAGCTGCCCGCAGAGTCCTTCGATATGTACTTCTTCCCGGTCAAGCGCGAGAGCAACGGTAAGAACAACATCCGCACCTTCGCCAAAGCCAAGTCGGTGAACGGGCAGATGGTCAACCGCTCGCTGGTCGTGGGTCACATCCAGGGCATGACGGGCTTCGGTCTGCCGCAGTCGGATCGCAACCGGGCCGAGACGGCGATCTACAGCAACCTGATCGCCACAGGGCAGGACTCCGAGCAGTTCGAGGTGCTCTCGCAGAAGGGGCTGATTCTGACCAACCCCTCCGAGTGCGCCCGCTTGCAGGTGTTCCGTTCGTAAGTCTACGCAATTTTCTGTATCATTACAGGGGCGAGTGGCCTCATTCGCTCCTGTAATTTTTTCACGCTAACCACCTCGCAGGGTATCAGGCATGGCTATTGTCCACGTAATTCGATTTTCCAACAACCCGCAGATCAAGTCGTTCGGCGACACGCATCTGCCCGAACGCTTCACCGCCAAAGACCCCGACACGGGACTGGTGCGGGAGTTCACATTTAAAAACGCTTACGGTGCTGTGCAGGGCTTCACCATCGCCAATGGCGGGACGGAAGTCATCGACACCGAGAAGGACTACAACGAACACAACTACCAGTCGCTGCGGGCGCTGGTCGCTAACCCGCGCATGATTCCGCCCGGATCAGAATTTCGGCTGGTGAACCTGGAGTCGGAAGCTGAGGCACAGAAAGCCAACCGGGCGCTGCGGATGAAGGCGCTCAATATGATCGAGTCCAGCAAAGACAACGGTGGCCTGATCGGCTCGATTGCCCGTCGCCTCGGCATCAACAATGTCGGCTCATTGTCGGCGGGCGAACTACTGAACCGGGTCGAAGAACGGGCCGAAGCGGAACCGCAAACCGTGATTAGTATCATGCAGAATGCGTACCAGCCGGAGCTGTTCGAGTTTGACAAAGCCAAAGAGTCTGGGCTGATTCGCAACAAGAATGGCTTCTACTACTACGGCGAGATTCAGCTTGGTCTATCAGAAGCAGAGGTGGTCGCCTATTTCCTTAAAGACCAGAACCTCTACAGTGAGATCGTTCGGCGTAACCAGTCGAGCTACGGCCCGTCAGCCGTTCGGCTCGCTGATTCATTACGCAGCCAGGCAGCATCTGCTTGGCATAACGAACAGGGATCTGCGCAGCCACTGATCGCTACAGACGTGCAGAAAAACTCGGCCGCTAAGACAGAGACGCCAGCGAAGGGCGAAGAGACGCAGGCTGACCCCGAAGCAGTGAAGCTATTTGAGGATGCGAAGGCAGCGGGGGTGCTGGTCTTCGAGCAGAGCGACGACTACGGCGACTTCTATCAGTTCGGCGTGGCCTCGATGCTCGACGGGACGGGCGCTGATGCCGAGACGCAGGCGATAAACTTCCTGTCCCATCCGGCCAACAAAGGGATTGCTAAAGCGATGCGTAAGGCAATTGGTCAGAAAACCACTGTCGAAGCTATCTGATGAAAACATCCGCCGCCATCGCTGCCGTTCGCTTCTGGACCGATCAGTTCGCCGACTGGTTCAGTGACAGCGAGATCGTGACGGCGCTGAATCGGGCGGCGCTGGAGTGGGTCACGACACGCTACCAGATGGGGCTGACCACCGAGCGTCAGCGATCCGACCTGTCGGGTCTACTGCCACCGCCCGCCGAAGGATCGGGTCGTAAGCTGGTGGTTAGCCCCGACCTTCGGATGCTATACGTGCTGGCATTGACGGCGGAGTGGCGCGTGGGTAGTGACTACCCCAACCCTCCGGTTCCGGTGAAGCCCGTCGAAGTGGACAAGCTGGCGGTGACGCTGGGTTCGGTCTTCCACCGACCGACCAATGCCTACCCGATCTACACCACGGCCCGCGACCCGCTCGACGGCCTGACGCTGACGGTGTATTCTACCAGTGCTCCCGATAGGCTGCGGCTCTACTACCTGAAAGCACCAGTGGTGCTCGACGTAACGAAGCCTGACACGGAGTGGAGCGACTTCTCTGAAGCCGTGCAGCAGGAACTGATTCAGACGGCCAAGCGAATGTTGCTGGCTGCTCAGAATCCTGACTATGCGGTGCAGGTGCAGAGCGAAGAACCGCAGGCGTCGGGCGGAATGGGAATGCCGACTAACTAATTGATTCGTCTTTAATCGCTAAACAAACATGGCAAACATTCAGGAGTTCAAGAACTCACCAACCAACCCAACCTCGCTGCTGTTCGACAACTACCTGTCGTCGGTGCCCGGCCTGATGCCGGTAGTCAACCCTGACTTTCTGTTTGTGATCGGCGCGACAGGCGACGTAACGCTGGCAAACGGCGTACTGTCGGTGCGCGACGGTGCTGACGCCACGCCCGGCACGCGCTATGGCCGCTTTTCTTGGGACCGGATTCGGCAGGGAACATTCAAGGCCAGCAACAGCACCGTAGCAACGGCGAAGGTAGTCGACATCGACATCACCGACATCGACTTTCTCAACACCAACCCGACTGGACTAACGGGCGTGTACCTCGACTACCACGATGGTCGGCTGCTCGAACCCTACAAGGCGATGTACGTCATTAACTCGGCACCATCGGCCGGTGAGACTTCTGCCCAGCGGGCCGCAAAGATTGTTCGGATGGTCAACGCCGACCCCAACAGCCGGGTAACGGCCCAGGCTATCGCGTCCGGCACGGGAGCTGGTGCGCCACTGAGCCGCATTCGTTTCACCAGTAAGTACAAGGGTGAAGACATCAAGATCACGGGTGGTCAGGGTACGGGCACGGTGACGGTAGTTACGGCATCAGCACCGGAGTTCGGCACCAGCCAGTACCTGTCGGACAACAGAATCCCTGTATCGGACAAAGCGTTCTACGCGGGCCGTACCTACAAGGTGGTGTACTTCACCTATGACAGCCATATTGCTGCCGCCAACTTCGGTGATTTCAAAGGTGGTAGCGTAGGCAACAACGCGCAGGTGATTCAGCACACGCTGGTCGCCCTGTACTTCGAGGTCGGGGCGGCGGACGCCAAGCTGGCGACGTTTGATACGGCCCAGCAAGGCAAGCAGGTGCCCACCTCGGACTACCTGGCGAAAGGTGCCGCGCTCAACTTCGTCTAGGTCACGGACTAATCTTACCCTGCCGTTCGTCCGGCCCCACGCTGGGCTGGCGGACGGCAGTATTTTTTGTATCTTAGTCCCATGACTTACGACGATACGTATTACCTGCACTGTTCAGCCAAGGGACTCGGTGACGCGGTCAGTGCGCTCTACGTGGCAGCCCCCCTGTCTACCTACCTGCGGGAGCGGGACAGTAAGCTGGTACTGTGTACCGATCAGTCCGACTGGTTCTACCAGCACGTCAACGAACCAAATCTGTATTACGAGCCGTACCGGGAAGACGGCGTCGACATGAACGTCGACTACGACAAACAGCTCCGCGAGAGCCGCAGCCGAAAGCAGTGGTATCTGGACGCGGTTGTCAGGGAAGCGAGCTGGGTACGATCACCAGTTGCGATCAGGGCACCGCAGCTACATCCCTTCACCGGTAAGCTACCGGATGCCTATATGGAGCAGGGCTACGTCGTGCTGGCCCCTTACAGTGCATGGCATCACCGGGCGTGGCCGATCGTGCAGTGGATCAAGCTGGCCCGTGAGCTGGCGCTGGCGGGCTGGCGGGTGATGGTCATCGACCGGGAAGAGGACCGGCTGCGTGAACACTTCTCGACCGTGCCCTGCGAGTTCTTCTACGGCCAGTCGCCGGAGTGGGTAGCGAACGCAGTACGAGGAGCGGCGCTGGTGATCGGCAACGATTCGGGGATCGCGCACTTGGGCGGGCTATTCGCTGTGCCGACCATCGCTGTGATGGCCCAGCTATCCCCCGCACTGGTCTTTTCTCACACTGCCGTTCAGGCCGTCACACCCGACACCGGCTGCTCGCCCTGCGCATGGCTGGGTTCACGGGGATGGATCAATAGTTGCGACAGTCTTGGCTGCGCGGCCCTGCACTCGGTCAGCTTCAAACAGGTGTACAACAAGGCCATGACTGTTCTTCGTAATCAACGCTAATCAATTTTATGTACCATGAGTAATGTCGATCCGTTCGCGCCAGTTGAAAGAGGCAAGTGGATAAGCGTAAGTAGAGGCGTACCCGAAGAGGGCGAACCGTTCCTTTATCTGACAAGAAACAAGAAGATTATGGTTTGCCAGAATAGACCGATAGATGAGTGGTTCATAATGAAGTACGCAGTTACTCATTGGATGTATTTTCCTGAATTGCCTGACGTAGACTAATCAATAGTATTATTCCTGAATACCCCTATGGATACCCTGCTGCTACAAGGCTCCGCCAGTCCGATCATCACCACCTCGCAGGCACTACAAAATTCGGCGACCGCTCAGTTGCCGACGATGATCGTGCCCGACGAAGAGGAAGGATCGCCCGAATACGAACGAAAGCTCGACGAGTTATTCGACAAGCTACACAAAGCGTTCTACAGCCGGGGGCAGGGCCACGTTATCTACGACCGCAACCCGATGGGTAACTACAATATCTTCGAGGGGCGGCTCGATCAGCAGGCACATAACGATATACTCTCTCCTTACGGGGCGGGTGGCCTACAACGCTTGGAAGACTTCTCATTCTTCTCTGCCAACCACGGCATCCTGGAAGGGATGTTGCAGCAGGCGGGGCTAAAGTTCTCGATGGTGAGTAAGGGTCCAGCATGGGAAGATCAGCGTCGGGAGAAGACCGCGCAGGCAGGGGCAGAAGACACACTGCGGGCGGTGGCTAGTGGCATCAGCCAGCAGGCGGGGATGGATATGTCGCCCGCTCTGACTGATGAGAGTATATACGTACCGCAGAATCCATCGGAGTGGAACGAGAAGATACCCGCCCAGATGCAGCTCGAAGCCGAGGTATACACCCGGCTCGACGAAGCGATCACCCACGGGAAGGTGGAGAGCGAACTGCTGCGCTGCTTCCGCGATAAGTTTATCGTCAATACCGAGATCATGCACGTCTATCCCAAGAACGGACAGCCTCACGCCGAACGGCTGGGACTGGACGAGGTGAGCTTCTGGGGGCCGAAGGACGCGCAGTCGGCGGAGGATATGCAGGGCTGGGCGATCCGGCGCAACCTGACACTGACGCAGCTCGTAGCGAAGTACGGGGCGATGCTCGAAGAGATCGGCGATCTGGACTCGATTATGAAAACCATCGGCTCGGTGTCGAACCAGTCGGCGGACATGGTCATGCAGCAGTACCGTGACGGCACGATGAACGAGTTTCTCAACGGGAACGCGTCACCGATTATTCGTAACGGAAACGGCTATGATACCGGCCTCAGTACGATGGCAATCGAGCAGCGCATCTATGTACGGCTGCTCAAAAAAATTAACGTCATGCTGCTGGTCGACGTGGAGCTTGACGGATCGGCCTGCCCCGTGCGTGAGCTGACCAAGGAAGAGTACGCTTCGTACAAGAAGGGCCGCTACCCATACGCCGAACGTATTCAGTACATGCGACTGAGTAGCGATCAGTTCCAGAAAGCCAAAGCTGCCGGAGCCACTAGCCTGCGGGTGATTCTGGTGAATGAACTATGGGACAGCGTGCGGCTGGGCGATAAGAAAGTACTGTACCGTCGCCCGCTGCCGTGGCAGGAGCGCGAGCCGGGCCGACTCTCGACCCCGCAGTTCCCGATCAAAGCCCGCTTCGGAATGGATTCAAGTATGGTCACCAAGGGTCGTCCGATCCACGAGCTGTACACTAACTTTATGATCCTGGCCCGCAAGAAGCTGGCCCAGCTCGGTACCAAGTCGATCGCCTACGACATGACCCAGATGCCGAAGGGATACAACATCCAGCGGGTGCTGTGGGAGATGAACGAACTGGGTATCCTGTTCTTCAACGGCCAGCGTACCAACGGCCAGCCCACCAAAGACTCCTACCGGCACATGACCCCGGTTGATATGGGTGGCGTGGATGACGTGGTGAAACTGATTACGACGGCGTCGATGCTGCACGACATCTACGACCGGCTTTGCGGCATCAATCCGGCGCTGAAAGGTATGTTCCAGAACCGGGAAACGGCGGGGCAGACCCAGCTTGGACTGGGTCAGGGTACACTCGCCACGGCGCGTACCTTCTACGAGCATAGTCAGTTGGTGGAAGATGTACTCAACGGAATGGTGAGCCTGGGAAAATACCTCTGGCCGCGCCAGCCCATCCCACGGGCGAAGGGGGCGACACTGGAAACGGTGGGCATGATCCCGCTCTCGTACTACGGCGTCTACCTGGAGAATACCATCAAGAACGAGAAGGACAGGGAGATGATAATGGCGGCTGCCCAGCAGGCACTGTCATCGGGCAAGATCAACTGGGGTGAATACATCCAGACCTTTTATGCTGATGGGCCTGTCGACGCGCTGAATATTCTGAGCAACGGGCTGACCGCGTTTGAGAAAGTGCAAGCAGAGCAGCAGCAGCAGCAGGCGCAGATCGGTCAGGCGATGGCCGAAGCGCAGCAGGCGAAGGTGCAGATACCGCTGGAGGTAGCGAAGCTGCAAGGGGAGTTTGCTTTGCAGATCGAAAAGCTAAAGGAGGAATACAAATCTGGACGGACCCAGCAAGAGCTGACGTTCAAGGAAGACGCAAACGACATCAACAACCAGGTATCCGTCCAGCGTGATCTTATTCGCAATGCGGGTCAGCAGGAACTGTATCAACAGAGCCAGCCTGTATAGTATCTTCGCAAAGTTCCTTGTTGTAGTTTTCGTTGTATGGATCAGCTATCTCATACAAGGCTAGCCTGCACATTAGCGCATTCAACTGTGGGTCATTAAGTTGTGATGCTCTTTGTGCAACCTCTTCCAGTACACTTGCGAATATCCTGAGTGGAACTCTTAGTATCGCAGTCTGCGGATTTGGTACAATTTCTTTTAAAAGCTGTGGCGTGTTTACGCGCCATTTTGCTTTATGTATCGGCATGACATTATTTTGGTCTAAGGTTTTCTGGATGGTAAGGGTCTGTTAAATGCTCCGGCCACTTACCGTCTATGGTCTCAAAATAGAACACCACTTCCTTTGGTTGTTCGGTGACCAACCCGTACCGCTTGGCTATCTTGTACTGTGTCGAGTAATTATTAAGCGAGTCGATGAAACCAGCAACAAGACGGCGGAATGATTCCAGAGAGTCCGAGTGCTTGCTGATATTACACGAAGCACAGGCTGGCATCTGATTGGCTATGTTGAGTCGTTCAGGATGAAGACACCCATCCTGCACCCATTTGTTACTGACGCTATCCCATCTATGGTTTCGGCGTATAGGTAATAGTTCGTCCACATGCCAACCCTTGGTTAGTTCACATCCGCAGTAGGCACACTTACCGCCGTACTTATCGAACACCTGCTTGCGTTGTTTCTTTGTCATTGTAGTAAACGATTTTGATCCTGATCCCCTTGAACCTCGCCAACTCAATACACCCTGCTGTACCGGTACTGACACCATCCCAGAAAAAGATAGCCGCGTCAGCTACCTCTACCATCTGCGCATTCCGCAGGTGACCCGCAGACCGGCCATGTCGCCTCCAATCAGCCGGGAAGTCATGCACCGGCAGCCGGTTCTCCTGTGCCCACTGATAGCCAAGCAGATCGGCCCCTTTCGCACCACCACAGAGAATTGAAACGTTGTGGGTTCGCATCTTCTGCGATAGCATGGCTAGGCAGGTATCGTTCAGCAACTTGTAGTCGTTGAAGGTGCGCGTCCCGGCAATGATAACCTTAAACTCTTCTTCCATAGGCTAGTCTCAGTCTGGATATAGATCGTAGTCTCTACAGATTCGGTGCGCTTCCGGCAGGTGTAGCGTAGAGAAAAAGAGTTCGCCATCCTGTTTGTAGCTGCACCGATCATAGGTGTCACCCTTACGTATCTTACCTTTGTTGAGCCGAATGAGTACAACAATTACGCGCTTGTCGGCGAACGATATATGTCGTATTCCATCTTCTTTGATTGACTCCTTTATCCAATAACAAGAGTCGCAGTCATATTCCTTTCGGGCTTTCTGCGTGGTCTTTCCTAGAAAATCTGCCATTGTCTTATTCGTTTGCGATCATGTACGTGACAAGGCAGTAGTTCCTGACCACGTACTTCACTCCCTCTATTGTAAACTCTCCGTTACCGCCAGCCTGATGAACCAGTTGGGTCAGTAGCTGCGGTACGATCTGCTGCCGTATGGTGTCGAGGTCGATCTCCAGACCCCGCTCCATGTAGCGAACCAGTGCATGATCCGATACTTTGATCGGTTGCGGCTGGTCCAGTTCGGCCAGTATCTCTTTGAGCTTGGTCTCGTTCTTCTCGACGAGTCGCCGGGCGGTTTTGATCCGGCCGTTGGCGACATTAATCTTTCGCTGGTAACTCTTCGCCCGTTCTTCGAGCGCCTGTTGTTTGGTCATAGTAGATAACGCTGCTGCACCCGACTAATCCACCGCAGCGGCGGACCATCACGATGTTCAGATGCAGCAGCGCGTTTAAGTGGACGGTTTGTGGTGGACCCCGCTGCTGTATGCACATTCAGCTAATCTGATTTGGTGAATATAATTGATTAGAATCATTGTCTTTTTCGGGGAGGGAGAGGGAAACCCCCGGCTTTAGCCGGAGACTTTAGTTGCGATTCCTTTGTTGATATAGCCTTGCCAAATCTCA